>JAYQWA010000062.1:0-1532 GCA_038148755.1 Gammaproteobacteria bacterium | reverse complement strand
AATCATATTTTGCCTTGAACTTGTTGTGGCGTTGAACGCTATCTGGTGAAAGCCCTAAAACAACCACTCCCGCCTTTTCGAACTCCTGTATTTTCTCTCGAAAATCACAGGCCTCCTTTGTACAACCAGAGGTGTCATCTTTAGGATAAAAATAAAGAACAACTTGCTGTCCACGAATACTCGACAATGTTAGTTCACCAGAACCATCGGTTGGCAAAGTAAAATCAGGTGCAATATCGCCTATTTCGAGCATTTTAAGTTCCTCATTAATTAAACCAAACGGTCAAGTATATGGTTCTGAAACGCATCGGCGACAGCCGAGCTAACCCTTTCTCTCATATGGGTCAGACTTTCATACTCTTCCAGCCCTAAAGCTATCCCTAAAGTTCTTTGTGTCTCAACATGAATAATTTCGCTGCTATTTTCTTGATCATGCGCCACTAAACGCAACAACCATTGGATTTTATGCCAAAAATGGGCCGCTTCGCATAAAGCCCCAGAGGGAAACATTGGCTCCAATGACTTTAGAGCACTTGCCTGCTCCCAAGGCGATCGTGAGTTTATGACCTCGTCCATATTCCCGTGAATGAGAGCCAATCCTTGGGTGAGAAATTCAAGATCAAGCATTCCACCAGCCCGACGCTTCACATCCCAAACACCGCCATTCCCCTTCTCGGCAGAAATGCGCCTTCTCATCTTGATTACATCCGAAATTATTTTAGGCCTGAGAACCGCTGTTCTCATCACCTCAGCCCTGAGTTCTTCAAGCCGTGACATCAGATTATCATTGCCAGCAGCAGCTCTGGATCTAGTCAACGCCATTAATTCCCAAGTCCACGCGGACTCTGAGAGATATTTTTTAAAGCTATCAAATTGGCTTGCTAGAGGCCCATCGGCGCCTGATGGTCGAAGACGAAGGTCAACCTCAAATAACCGCCCTTCACCAGTTGGCGCAGTCAATGCTGTTACCAAGCGTTGGGTTACTCGCATAAAATAAACAGGAGCTGATAGAGGTTTTTGACCTATCGATTTGGCATCTAAATCAGCATCGTAAACAGCAACTAAATCCAAATCTGAGCCAATGCTCAATTCATTACTGCCCCATTTTCCATACGCCATCACAGCATAGGTGCCTGGAGGTTCACCATGCTCTTTTGCAAAATCATATAAAATCGATGTCAGAAGCTTTGAACAAATAATGTCTGCTGCTGTTGCCAAAGCCATGCTTGCTTCACCTGGCTCTAATTGCCCCTCTAAAGTCTGAACCCCTAATCTGAGACGTAAATCATTCAACCAACGCCTGCAGGAATCGAGTAGATCTTGAAAATCGTGAGCCTCTCTAACGTCACGTTCTAATGTCTCTTTTAACTTATCCCGATCACCTGGCGGACCTTCAAACTCATCTGTCAAAACTACATCAAGAACGTTTGGCCGACTGCTGATCAAGCCCGCTAGGTATGGCGATTGCCCTAGCACCCGCGCCAAAAATGCCATCACACGTGGATTATTTTGAAGCAACGAGAAAAACTGAA
>JAYQWA010000061.1:0-1535 GCA_038148755.1 Gammaproteobacteria bacterium | reverse complement strand
AGAAAGGGCATGCTGCAATGAATGGTTCGGTACAGAACCCAGATAAAATTTTAAAAATGCAAGTCGCGGCTGACGCCAAATAGGCTATTTATCGACCGCAACTTCGACCGCGCCCAATTCTCCAATAGAATAACGGGCGCGGTCGCCAGCCGCAGCAAAACGAGTCTTTAACGTTGATCCCGTAATCACCACCTGCCCTTTTTTAGCGGCAACCTTTCTTTGGCTTAAATTATTAAGAACAGCGGCTAAAGCATTGAATGGATTTCCCATTGCTTCCCCGGTGGTCGCTCTCTCTTCTGCACCATTATAAGTTAGATGCACCGGATAATTATCCCAGTTTATGGTTTCCCAACCTAGCAATTTGGGACCTAAAACCACACCAGCGTTCCAAGTATTGTCGGCAACTAATGATTGAGCTTCAAATCCAGCGTAGTCGGCAGCTCTGTCTTCTATTAATTCAAATGCGGGAGCCACCTCAGAAGTCACTGCCATAGCGGAAGTGGCGTTAAATGGTGCTCGTGAGGGGTCTATGTCTTCTGCAAGAATTACGGCAAGTTCAAATTCAAGTCCAAGTCGGACATAGTCGGTTAATTTTACACTTAGCGGGCCCTGGTGAATGTTTTTTTGTAAAACTGCACCAACGCAGGGTTGATTAATTCCACATAATTCCTGCATCGCTGGCGAAGTAATCGCAATCTTCCAGCCACCAATTACTCCTATACCCTCTTCCTCCCAAATTTCATGGAGACGGGTCTGCGCTGCATATGCTTCATCCAGTGAGGCTGGTGCGAGATTACCTTTGAGCCACTCAAACTGTGCGCGCCGCTGATTTTCTTGAAATAAATGGCGTGCAACCAATTCAATTCGATCTTTATTCATTTTCTACTCCATAATCACGAGCTGCCGCCTCAGCGGATACATAACCGTCCGCAATATCTCGGATAATAGCTTTGCGATCTCTTTCAAAGGCAGGACCATATCCACCAGCACCGGCCAGTCGAAAACTCACAATATCGCCCTTACGAAGCGTTGTTACATCTTTTGAGCCAAGAGCTTCCGCCTTCCCATCAGGATTTAATAATGTTTCTGCCCGTGCGCCGGGCCTTCCGCCAAAAATTCCATACGGCTGAGAAATATGACGATCACCCAAACCAGTCATCACGGCTTCTGGCGCAAGAAGCTCTATATCCTTTCTCAGACCTAGACCGCCTCGATACTTTCCTGCACCACCTGTATCTTGCATTAATTCAAGACGATGTATCCGCACTGGATTGTAGGTTTCATGAACTTCTACCGGGATGTTGCGACAGTTCATGACTGGCGCTAGAGCTTCGGCTCCGTCTTTATCAGCTCGGCCACCATAACCACCAAACATTAAATCATACATCACAAAAGGCTTACCAGTTTCAGGATCTAAGCCACCAATATTTGGATTACTCCAGTGGCTAAAGGCCCCCATAGCTCTATGGGGCATTGCCTGCGCAAGGGCACCATTTATTGCATCAAAAATTCGGATCTGAAGCGCTGCACGTCCA
>JAYQWA010000060.1:0-1551 GCA_038148755.1 Gammaproteobacteria bacterium | reverse complement strand
TGAAGCATTTTGAGTTGTAACCTATAGATTCAAAAAAGGGGCCTAGGGCCCCTTTGTAAAAAAGACACTAGTTAGCTTAGTTAACTGCGTCTTTGAGAGCCTTACCGGCCTTGAAGCCAGGAACTTTAGCCGCTGCGATCTGGATAGTAGCACCAGTCTGTGGATTACGGCCCGTGCGCGCTGCACGATCTTTCACCTGGAAAGTACCGAACCCAACCAATGACACAGTGTGCCCTTTTCTTAAAGCACCTGTCACAGCAGACAAAGTCGCATCCAGCGCTTTACCAGCATCAGCCTTAGACAAACCTGCATCAGCAGCAATCGCATCGATTAATTCTGATTTATTCACTCGTAGTACCCCTATCAGTTTTCTAAAATATAGCGGCGCCTTGTACATTCTTATATTGAGGCATCCCCCAACTACCGCTTTACAGTTATACCAAGCGTTTTAGGCCGAAACAACCCGTTAATGCGCCCTTTGTGTGTTTTTTTCCTTTGATTGTTCTACTTCCGAACTATTTGTAGCCTCTGCAACGACGAATGGCTCTGGTATATAAGCCAGTGCAATGTCAAAGACTTGATCGATCCAAGCAACAGGCTTGATTGCTAAATCCACCTTCACATTATCTGGAATCTCTTTCAGATCAGGCACATTTTCTTCAGGAATAATCACGGTCTTGATTCCGCCACGATGAGCAGCCAGCAATTTTTCCTTCAATCCACCAATCTGTAGTACCTGCCCCCGAAGAGTAATCTCGCCGGTCATCGCGACGTCTGCTTTCACAGGAACATTAGCTAGGACTGACACCAAAGCAGTACACATACCGATACCAGCACTGGGGCCATCTTTAGGTGTCGCACCCTCAGGGACATGAATATGAAGATCTGTCTTTTCGTGGAAATTAGGAGCAATTCCAAGTGCTATTGCTCGACTACGTACTACTGTCATAGCTGCTTGTATTGATTCCTGCATTACATCGCCAAGAGAACCCGTGCGGATTTGCTTGCCCTTACCCGGCATTGATACCGCTTCGATTGTCAGCAATTCACCGCCGACACTTGTCCATGCTAGGCCTGTCACCTGACCAATACGATCTTCCGTCTCTTTGAGGCCATATGTATATTTTCTAACGCCTGAGAAATTTTCGAGAACATCAGGAGTAATGACCACTGTTTCACCGTCATTACCACCCACCTTCTTGTGGCCCTCCTCAATGCGCTTCCGGACGACTTTTCTCGCAAGCTTCGATACTTCGCGATCAAGCCCCCGCACACCGGCTTCCTTCGTGTAATAACGAATCAAATCTGTCAGTGTTTGATCTGGAACTTCGATCTCTTTCCTTCCGAGGCCGTTATTCTTGATTTGTTTCGGAACGAGATACTTTTTGGCGATATTAAGCTTTTCGTCCTCTGTATATCCAGGTATCCGAATAATCTCCATCCGGTCCAGCAACGGCGCAGGCATGTTCATTGAGTTAGACGTACAAACGAACATGACCTCAGACAAGTCAAAATCGACTTCGAGATAATGATCGTTAAATGTATGGTTTT
>JAYQWA010000059.1:0-1557 GCA_038148755.1 Gammaproteobacteria bacterium | reverse complement strand
ACGGTGAAGCTGTTGCAGCTCGCGATGGTGTCACTGCCGCACTGTCATCAACCGGTGTAGCAGTAACACCCCGTGCCAAAGCCGCTGCGACAGGTCTTGCTGCCATGAACACAACAGGTTTTATCGGTGGTAGCACAGCTAACAAAGTAAACTACCACATGCCTTCAATTGGCGGCCTCGACTTTGCGATTGGCCTTGCCGATGCCGGTGCCGACAGCGAAGCTAACGAAACTGCAATGGCAGTTAGCTACACAATGCCATTGGCTGGTGGTAAACTCAAAGCCTTGTACGCCAGCATCGATACCGACGCTGAGTCTGCTACTAAAACTGAATCAGCTGGCAAGGAAATTGGCCTTCAGTACTCTGGCAGTTTTGGCCGGGTTTATGCCCTCCAGCAGAATACAACAACAACAACTGCCGCTGGCGTTAAGACAAATGACCAAGAGGGCACAACTTTTGGTGCGACATATAACCTTAATGACGCAACAAAACTCGTTTACTATCGCCAAGAGATGGACCAAGATGGCACAACCGATACTGGTGATAAGTTTTCATCAGATACTATCGGTGTACGTTATGATATCGCTGGTGGATTACGGTTTGGTTTGATTCACTCAAACTATGATTTCACAGACGCTGGAGCCGCAGCTTCAAGTGAGAACGGCTCAGCAACTCGTATGGAAGTACGCGTAAACTTCTAAAAAAATTAATCATGAAAAAGGGGGCTATTGCCCCCTTTTTTATTGCCAAAATTCACAGTTTGCTGCACTACTAATCCCCTATATTAGCCGACACGGAGATTAGATTGGCCATAAGAATAAAATTTATAGGAATGGCAATAATTATCTGTTCACTATTGGCAGCATGCGAAACAAACAAAGGGAACATCCCTAGGAACCAGGATATTGAGACAGATGATATTTCCATTTTGACTGGAAAGCCGGGTGGTATAAAGTTATTAGAATTTGGTAGCAAAAATGCACCCAGTCACAGTATTCCGGTAAATGCGCTTTTATGGAGAGCAGCATTGGACGTCGCCTCATTTGTGCCAATTGATGATGTCGATACATTTGGTGGTAGCATCGTCACAGAGTGGTACCAGTCTCCAAACAGGCCCGATCAACGGCTAAAATTAACTTTCTTTGTGCTGGGTCTCGAATTACGGTCTGATGCGGTTAAGGTTCAAACGTATATCCAGAAAAAAGTTGGTAATGATTGGGTTGATAGCGGCCGTGACGAAGCGCTGGCACGCAAGCTAGAGGATTTAATCCTGACACGGGCCCGTGAATTACGCGCCGTATCAGTATCCGAGACAATGCAATAACCAACACCCCAATGACGTTTTAGTGATAAGGCCATTAGCGTGATTGGCTAACCTGATCATAATTATGTTTATAATAATCACGTATCTGGGATCACTCGTCTTGCGTTATCAGGCTATCACGTCGCAAGCCGGCCTGAGGCAACTGTTAGACAGCTGAAAGGTGCTCAAGGGAAGATTTAGAATGAACCATTACGACGCCCCTGCCATTGAGAAAAAATGGCAAGATAAATGGG
>JAYQWA010000058.1:0-1647 GCA_038148755.1 Gammaproteobacteria bacterium | reverse complement strand
CAAGCGTGAACGTGTAATTACTTACACGCACTGAATCCCCAATATTCATATTTTGTATGGACTCAGTTTTGAAAGCTGTTGTGCCAATAATTCCTGCAAGCAGTACTCCGACACCTAAATGAGCAATGGTCATACCGTATACCGCTCTAGGGGTCTGTAATAGTCGGCGCCATGTATCGTGAGGTGATGAACGAAAAAGCTTCGCCCGGTAGGCTAATTCCATTAGAGAGCCGATAATAATCCAAACAGCAGCGCCAACCCCGATTGCGGGTAAAATACCTTCTACGCCTGAATAGATTAATGTGATGGCAGTAGCCCCTAGTGCCGCGAGCCCAACAAACCATAGAGCACTAATCACGCTCAGCAGCTCACCACGCTTCCATGAAAGCAGAGGACCAACCGCCATCGCGCCCAAAACGGGAACCATAAGCGGGCCGAAAGTAGCATTGAAATAAGGTGGGCCAACTGAAACCTTTCCGGCGTCCATAACATCTAAAAAAAGCGGGTAAAGGGTGCCAAGAAGAACGGTTAACGCTGCAACCGAGAGAAACAAGTTATTGAGAAGAAGGCCACCCTCACGACTGATAGGTCGAAACAGTCCTCCTGGTTGCAGATTTGGCGCCCTAATTGTGTAAAGAGTAAGCGAACCACCAATTGCTATTATCAACAGCAGAAGAATAAACACGCCGCGTTCCGGATCAGTGGCAAAAGCATGAACGCTCGTTAACACACCAGACCTAACTAAGAAGGTCCCAAGAAGCGACATCGAAAACGCTAAAATGGCAAGCAATATTGTCCAGCTTTTCAGAGCGTCTCGCTTCTCAACAACAATGGCAGAATGAAGAAGTGCCGTGGCAAAAAGCCAGGGTATAAAACTGGCGTTCTCAACTGGATCCCAAAACCAGAAACCACCCCAACCGAGCTCATAGTAAGCCCACCAAGAGCCTAGTCCAATGCCTACGCTGAGACCGCACCAGGCCGCAAGAGTCCAAGGACGGACCCACCTTGCCCAGGCAGCATCCACCTTCCCTTCAATTAATGCAGCAACGGCAAATGAAAATGATATCGAAAGTCCAACATAGCCGAAGTAAAGGAATGGCGGGTGAAACGCCAATCCAGGATCTTGCAACAACGGGTTCAACCCTTGTCCGTTTGCTGGCGGAACTAATACACGTTCAAACGGATTTGAAGTGAAAAGCATGAAAGCAATAAAACCAAACGCTATCATGCCCTGAATGGCGAGTGTTCGTGCGCGAAGCTGTGGAGGTAAGTTACGCCCAAAAATTGCGACCATGGCCCCAAAGAGCGTTAAAATTAGGACCCAGAGCAGTAGAGACCCTTCATGATTTCCCCAAGCACCGCTTATTTTATAAAGCAATGGTTTGTCAGAATGAGAATTTAGAACGACGCTCAAGACACTAAAATCACTTGTAACGAACGCGTTTATCAAGGCAGCAAAGGCAAGCAAAACCAGGACAAACTGCACTATGGCGGTTGTTCGGGCTAATTCCATAAACCTAAGCTCGCCTTTATGCGCTCCATACAAGGGCAGGCTCATTTGCAGGGCTGAAAGAATAAATGCTGAAATCAATGAAAAATGACCAGCTTCTGTGATCATTTTTCGTTTCCTTTAAGAACCGGTTTTTG
>JAYQWA010000057.1:0-1669 GCA_038148755.1 Gammaproteobacteria bacterium | reverse complement strand
TGTCAATAGGATTATATAGGATTTATAGATAACATAATATCTATCAATCAAGTCATTAGTCCCTTGCTGACTGAACCAATTGGTATCGAGTTATGAGAGGGACTGATGCCTGGACCTGAGTTAACGGCTCTGTTTACAACCGCTCTAACTAGGTCCTGGTATCAGTAGGGTTAGCGGTGAGTTTAAACACTATACCAGGATGAGTGCGTAAGGGATCCCCGAATGTCAACTGAGATAAGGGCGTTGACCTCTCCCGGCGCACCTACTGATAGTAGAATTTATGACCAACTAGGCGTCCATATTCTGCCTCTGGCGTTTCCCTGTACGTTAGCGATAATCCGAAAGGTAGCGACGATGTTGGACCAGGCCTGCCGGCGTTCCTTGGCCAGGATGGCAGCCTGGGTATATGATTGCAGTTTAGAATGATTCTAAGTTTCATTCTAAATTATTTTAGCTTCAAGCTCCAAGCTGCAAGCTGTGGATAACTTGAAAAAAGAATTTGACATGTATAGGATTATCCTATATACAGTGAATATGGCGTTTATTGCAAACGCAGCTCAGGACGGGAGGCAACTGAAACTAGATGAGGCCCGAAGACTGGTTCATAAGCCGTGCGTAGCGCGCAGGACTGCACGGACCTGAGCATTAACAGAAAGGTAAAAATGAAAAAATATATACACATAAACCAACACATCATTAGAAGAAATAAATCTAATGGATACAATGAGCCGGTGATAACGGTGAAGACATATAAATCAAATACGTATGGACATAGCGTCCAGATCCACGGACCATCAACCGTGGTCTACAGTCCTGACAAGCCTCTTAGCTGCGGCGCCAGAGTCTGGATCGAAACAGATGCGGAGGTGACTGTAACAGACACATCACCTGCTGGATCTACGAAGGAGGTTGCATGAGGATTACAAAAAATAATTTAATAGATTATTTTATCAGGCCGCATGACCAGCTGCCGGCCTGGTACCTGAAGAGCTGCAGAAGCTTCTTTGATAGCATAAAGCTGCAAGCCGCAAGCATCAAGCCGCAAGCATTGAATCAAAAAAACTTGCATAAACCGGGTACACGTGTTAAAAACAGATTTAACAGAAAGAGATAATATGAAAACAAGTGAAGCATTAAAACTAGTGGGCGGTTTAAGTAAGCCCTCAAAAATGCCTGGCTGGGCCTATGGTATACCAGCGGCCGAGTGTAAGACTGGAGGCAAACTAAAATTAATTCCAAACAGCACCTGCAGCGGATGCTACGCTGATAAAGGTTGTTATGTATTTCCAGTTGTACAAGCAGCTCAATACAGACGCCTGAACAGCATTAAGCATAAGGACTGGGTCCGGGCAATGGTTGCATTAATAAATTCTAAAAAATCAAAATGGTTTAGATGGCACGATTCAGGAGACGTACAAGACGTTGATCACCTGGAGAAGATCTTCACAGTTGCAAGGCTCACGCCTGACACCAAGCACTGGTTGCCAACGCGTGAAGCATGGACCAAGGACCATTTACAAAATAAACCTGACAATCTAGTTTTAAGATTTTCAATGCCGATGATCGACCAGGAAGCAGCGGCCAGCTGGCCAAACACTTCAACGGTTGTATCCGGATCAGGGAGGACTTGCCCAGCTCCTGATCAAGATAATGAATGCAAAGACTGTCG
>JAYQWA010000056.1:0-1735 GCA_038148755.1 Gammaproteobacteria bacterium | reverse complement strand
TGAAAGACAAAATGCTCGATAAGGTTCGGCGTAATAACGCAATTGTAATCCAAACCAAGTTCGTTGCTGCAGTTGGTGGAGTGTAAAATGAGAAAACTTGTTACATATTCTCTGGCATTTTTAGCTAGTTTGACACTCTCATCAACAGTATATGCCGGTGTGTCCAATTATGATGCATCCAGCGATGGTGCCATGCCTGCATGTGCTAACGGTGCTGTGCCAGCAGGAACTAATCTGCTCTCTGATGCGGTATGCCGCACTACGCCAACTGTTTTTAAAGTCACAATTTATGAAATGGGCTTGTGTACAGCCCATCCGTTTGCCAACGGAACAGGCGTGACAATGGACAAATCAACCTGTTCTGTCGTTTTTTCGAATACAGCTGGTTCAACTGCAGATATTGCGAGCAGCATCGGCGGTGAAGATGCCCTTGAAGGTGACTCTTTTCCCCCACCAGAAGGAACCTTCAAATACCCATATGCGATTATGGGCACGTCTTTTACGGTTAACACGAAAGTAAAAGGCGAGGTGGGGACGGCGTTTGCAACAAAAACTTATGCGACTGCTGCTGATGGATCATATACTGACGTAACTGCTGGTGGTAATGGAGTGGATTTTGCAAGCCCCCTTTCTAATTTCGGAAGCGGCAAATGTGTTTCTGGTTATATAAATGGCTCTACAGGTGTTGGAACAATTGATGGTTATTTAACTAACACTGCCTTGGTAAGAAGAGACGATGCTGATTATACTGGTGCACCGCCAGGCAACACCAATATTTGTACTGGTCAAACACGGTTGGTGGGCGTCTTTGATTTAAGCAACCCATTTACCATTACTCCCAATACCAGGATGGTTAAATTTAACTTTGTTCTTACGGATTATGGCGTTCAGGTAGAAGTGGATGAAGACACGGACGCAAACCCTGGAAAGGTTAAAATGATATCCAGCGCCCCGTTTTCAGCATATTTTGAAGCGATTGAGTAAAATTTGATTAAGGTTTCTGTGTTCAATTTTCTTTAGCCACAGACTCCTCTGACCCCATGGTTAATGACGCTTGATCAATTATGGACATTTGGTGAATCGTCAGTCTCTACCAATGGATATTAGCAGTAAAAACAGCTAACACTAGTTTACAGAATAAGGCCAGAGGATGGCGCTCCGAGACGCTTAGATCGTGGATCTGGATCCTTGGAACACGAATTTTTAGTAGACGCGAATTACCCATTAAATATTTTTTAATTTGGTATCCAATAAACTTGCGTTACTTGGATAAGGCACCGAGGAAAGCTCTATTGTTTTGTGGTATAATGACACCTCAGGATCGGGGGTGTTTTCATGCTGACAAAAGACAATGTGGCCATCGGCATTGAATGGCGGTTCGGACCGGACTGGCCGGGCCAGCGATGCGGTGCGAAGACACGGCGGGGCACCGCGTGTCAGCGTCCTGCGAACAAGAAGAATGGCCGCTGCCGACTACATGGCGGTGCTAGCACTGGCGCACGGACCGAGGAGGGTTTGGCCCGGATCTCGGCGGCGAACCTTCGTCATGGGAAGTTTATCAAGGACAAGCTTGAGAAGCGTCGCGAGAACGCTGCCAGGGGACGGCAGATTCGCAAGGAGCTTCGCCAGATGGAGCGTGAGTTGATCGCTGGTGGCCTGCTCGACAAGCACTGGCGGGATAGCTTCCAGACATTCAGCCTGCACACCGCATCACAGCATAAACTGGCGCGCGCTA
>JAYQWA010000055.1:0-1827 GCA_038148755.1 Gammaproteobacteria bacterium | reverse complement strand
CCACCATCGCGACAGTAACACCGGCAAAAATATCTGATTTCAATTGCGCTAAAGTATAGGTCCTTAGCGTTGTCCAAATCTTGGGCTGAAGCACGGTTTAACCATCACCTCACAGGCCAATCTTAGCAGTTGGGTTAAATCCTATTAGTTTTCAGTAGAACTGCTAGCTGAAAATTTTCCCAAAAAAAGCTGAACAGCCGCGGTGATTAAAATTTTGAGCCTGTTGTCAGATACGGGAACTCACTGGGTTTCAAAGTTTAATACACTATCAAGGATAAGGCTCATCAACTCACCACGGCCACTAACACCCGATTTCTTGTAAATCGCGTTCAAATGAGCCTTGATTGTACCCTCAGCACTTCCTCTAAAAGCAGCCATTTCAGAAATACTGCTGCCCTTTATTAAATAGGTAGCAATCTCTTTTTCTGCTGGTGTTAGTGCCCAGAGTTCAAAATGAGCATCGATTGCTTCATGCATGGCTGCCGCCGCTATGGAAATGCTTTCCTCTAGCTTTGATTGTCGGCGGAGCATCGACCTGATGAGCCCCACCTCAACAACTACTGTCAAAAACAAAATGCAAGCTGCTGTAGTTTGAAACAGTAGTCCCCATTTCTCCGCTGAGCTGGGAGCTTTCTCCTGAAAATCACCTACTACATCACCAAAAAATATAATTGCGCAGACAATCTGAGCTACAATTAAAACTAACAGGCCATATGGCCACCGCGCGGTCTTTCCAAGCTGAAGGGCCATATAAATCCAACTTCCATGTCATAAATGTTCGTCAGGAAGGTCCTTGTAACCATTCACCATTGAAAGCGGTAGGTTAACCCTTGACCGTCGGCTTTCCCAAATAACAGCACTAACATGAACAGCAACTGAAATCTCAGCCCAGGTTACGGCCAGCGCATGCAACCTTTCCGGCCATTCAAGACCCCAAAATGCATCTAGTCTTATGACGTAGCCTGAGACCCCAATAACCAGCATTGAGAGCAGTAAGTTGTAGATCATCCAAGCACCGAGTGGAGTGTGCCCAACATGAACCGGACCACCCTTTCTTAGCATGCCTCGTGCCTGTTCGATCGCCCCAGAAACACTTGGGCGAAAGCTATCAAAACGAGCATAGCGGGTCCCAAGAAAGCCCCAGATGCCTCTAAATAAGACCAATCCAACTATCACATAACCAACCCACCGATGCACCTTACTATGATGATTAATGATCAACGCATTCCCCGCAAATAGGCATACCAGCGTCCAGTGAAAGATCCTGACGAATGGATCCCAGACTTTAATTCGGTGCATTAACTTGGGCTCCGCGCAAAAAATTGCGACCGGCACCGAGGATAAGAGTGCCAGTCGCAACAAAAATCAGTCTTGTTCTTCAACTTTGACGATTTTGAAATCACTATCGAGAAAGACTTCCAGTTTCTTTCCGTCTTTGCGGGTATAGGCTTCGTAGTACCCGTCTTCGATCTTGATCTTACCTACCTCATAACCTTGCCCGGTAAGTGCAATAACAACATTGGCTTTATTCAAGTCGTTTAATTCAACCTTCCCTTCAGAAGCATAGGCACCGCAAGCAATTAGCCCTGCTGAGAGCGCGGAAACTAGGAAAAGCGATTTCATGAATATGTTCCTTGTGCAAATTAAAAAAATGCCCGGCGTATGTTTCGTGGGCTCAGCGAGAAATGTGAGTTTTTTGGTTTAAACGCTATTGATCGAAAGATTATTTGCCGAAAACTAAACCCTGGATGAGGCGTCTATAACTAGGGTTTAGCCAACGTTCCTCGTTAAAATGATTTAAGCTCTAAATGTTTTATAAATTTGGAG
>JAYQWA010000054.1:0-1874 GCA_038148755.1 Gammaproteobacteria bacterium | reverse complement strand
TGATTCATCCCACCAGTTCCAGAGCCCGGCGCACCGCCGGCGGGCTTCCTCCAGTCCCCCGGGGTCTGTATCCCTGTTTAGGGCATCATACCTGCGCCGCATCCACTCGCCCCGCCAGACACTCGTAACAATCCGGTCTATAATCGTTTCTGTAGCGCCAGAGAGCCCATCTCCCCGGCTACTGGTTGCCAGGTTACTCACCAGCTGCACCATTTGCCAGCAGTCCCTATTGTATTCCCTTTCCCGGGCAGGAATAAAGATGTTACGAATACGGTCAAGTACTCCCCAGATTTCGGTATACAGGGAATCCTTACTATACTCTTTTTCCCCGGGAATGGGAATCGTATGGACAAAGTAATGATAGGGTGAACCTGCCCGGGATACTTCTTTCAAAAAGGCAATGTTGTTCTGTTTTTTTAGTTGTTCATCTTTTAAATCTTTTTTAGCCCCCTCTGCTACGTACTCAATACCGTATTGTTCCCTAAAAAACTGCTGTACCTCCCCGTTGCGGGTATTTCCGTTAAAAAGATAATGCGCCACAAACTGCCAGATGTTCTGTCCCCTTCCGTGCCACGGGTCTGACGCATGGTGTGAATAAAAGATCTGTACCGCCTTGTCGGTAAACCATACACCCCCGCCTGCGCCTTCGCCCGGGATATAGGTCCAGCGGCCACCCCGCTCTTCTTTCCAAACGTGGGAGGTAAACCGTCTACAAAGCTCCCTTCCGTCAAGATGGTTCACCTGGGTAAAGTAGTCGGAATCCTCTGCCGGCTTTTTTACTACATCTCTTTTTGCTTTTTTAGTATATTCTATAACCTCCCTAACTGATTCCATATCCACCGCCTCTCCCTCCCCGGTACGGCTTTCATAAACGTCTGCCCGGTCCTTGCAATACGAAGGCAGGTACATCAGCCGGCTCCAATCCTGACAGGCGGTATCCATACCCTCGCCCGCTTCCAGTAAATCCGTTAAGTAAATATACAGGGCGGCATACTCTTCCGCCTTCCGAACCGGCTCGGAAAGTGGCAAAATAATCCGCCAGCGCGGCGCGTTCCTATCGGGCGCATGGCTGGCACTGGTATAGGCCGCATATTGGAGGTTGTTCCACTTCAGCCGCTTCCATACCCTTATCATACCCTCGTTACCCAGGTGGTCAATATCCAACATGATGGCTGTGCGTTCCGTAACACCTTTTTCGCTCCGATGCGTCCCCTTAACCCCAACAATCCACCAGGGTACGTTTTTTAACCGGTCTTTCTGTATTTTCGGAAGCGCCTCAAATTCCTCAAATTTTTTCGGTATAATCTGGATTTTTCCACCCTTTTTCTTATCACTAATCATAGCAAGGATATCGTTCCAGGCAACCGGCTTACATCTTAAATCAGAATCCCTTCGGCCGCTACCAAAAGCAACTGAAAAAATTACCTTTCCCCCTGCAGGGCTTTCTTTTTTTTCTTCTGCTACTGCTAATTGCTGAAGACTTTTATATTCTATCGCTGCTTTCATCCCCTAAAAACTTTAAAATCCCGGAACCATTAAATAGCGTTCCCTTATTGTTTTTATGCCGGTATCCTTTTACCATGTTGCAAAACGCGACAGGCTTAAATATTGCGCGGATCCAATTGACACAATAACTTCTCCAGGCAGGTGAAGATAAACCAAAGAGAGAACGGAGGTGATTAAATATTAACCGGTATGTTCTAAAAGCGGTAACCGGACTGGATAGAGGCAGCACGATAGAGGAACAGTTAACCTCCCGGGGGTGTGAAATAGTAAAATAAGTAGTATAGCGATAGAAACAGGAAGATAGTTTTAAAAAAATCCGGTCGTTTACTTTCGGGATAGTAACTTCCTGGGTAATATCATCCCAAGAT
>JAYQWA010000053.1:0-1882 GCA_038148755.1 Gammaproteobacteria bacterium | reverse complement strand
TCAACAAGAACCCCCGCCGAGCCTCAGCTGACGAGGGCAGTCTCAAGGGAGGAAACGACACCTCTTGAAGGGTGTCAGTTCTTTGGCATTTAGGTTCTTCATTTACCTATAGGCAATTGCCGTGCCACTAGCCATTCTCCATCATCTTCTGACGCACCTTGAGTGGGTCCGGGTGAGCATATCTTGCAAGCATCGAAGCGGTTCTGTGGCCACTTACACTAGCGGCTTCAGGTATTGTGAGACCCTTTTCGAGTAGCCGAGATATGGCTTCATGCCGCAAGTCGTGGAACCTCAGATCCTCAATTCCAGCCCTGAGGACTAAACGTCTCCATGCTTGTTTTAACGAGTCAGGTTTTACTGGGATCAAGTGGTGGTTTGTCATTGGAAGGCAACCGATTGCCGCGATTGCTCTATCAGTGAGCGGTACAACGCGGCCATGCCCATTCTTTGTCCTGTTTAGCTCAGCAAATCCCTGCTCCAAGTCAACCTTATCCCAAGTCAAGGATAGTATCTCTCCCAGCCTCATAGCTGTCTCTATCGCGATGCATATCGCAGGTTTTACAAAGGGGCTACCAGACCCTGTATCCAGCAATAAGGTCAACTCGGATTGAGATACCCTTCGATA
Organism: Gammaproteobacteria bacterium; assembly: GCA_038148755.1. Taxonomy (GTDB): domain Bacteria; phylum Pseudomonadota; class Gammaproteobacteria; order Pseudomonadales; family Pseudohongiellaceae; genus UBA5109. The sequence goes on along the minus strand of JAYQWA010000053.1, from coordinate 1,257 downwards.
TCTTTGGTCTGGCCTTCTCTTCAACTTAAAGTCATCGAAGGGGTTATTTGTTTTCACGCCCCACTCATTGATCGCCGTCCCTACCACAGTCCGTAGAAGGCCTAAATCTCGCACCACAGTATTGGTTTTTACATGTTTCAGGCGTTGGTCAGTATATCTGCTCAAATCATACTTGGTGAGTTCTGCAAGAGGCTTGTCAGCCAGGGCATCCCTCTTGAATGCGCGTAGTCTGATCGCTTCATTCTTGGCTGAGTGACGAAGGGGGATTTTCTCGTCAAGAAATCTTGTCACAATTTCACCAATGGTAATGCGCAGGTTCATATCCCTGGGCTGTTGGGCAAGTTTGTATGATTGTTCCCTAACCCAGCTTTGTGCTTCAGCTTTAGTCCGAAAGGTTGCGGACGCTGATCTTCCGCCACTTAAGCGCACCTGTGCCTGATAGCTTTGTCCCCGTTTCCTGATGTTGTTCATTTCTACACTCCTGTGACAAACCATGTGACAAGAGGCAGGCAAGTAGATTTCACAATCGTTGTGCTACACTTAAACCATTGATAACATGAATAAACAAAGAACGACCCGTTGTAGTCGGCTTGTATGAGCGCTGCCCTCCGAAGGCAGAGGTCAGAGGTTCGAATCCTCTCGAGTGCGCCATTTTTATCTCAAAACATTGAAATCATAGCGTTTATCGTGCTAACAGCTCTGGTGACGCTCAAAATGACGTACAAAACACGCCCATCACATTTACGTAATCGCGATGGCATTTATCACTTTATTCGCCGTATTCCGGCCGACCTTCAAAGCCATTACCGGTCTGACCGCATTTGCTTGAGCCTCAGAACTAAATCTGCACCCGCAGCATTTCGGGCTGCTGGCTCAATCTCTCAACGGCTCGATGACTACTGGTCTGGCTTGCGTTTGCAAAAGATGGATGTTCCCGCCATTCACCTTCTTATCGGCAATAGCGATGATGCCAAGCACGACAGCCCAACATTAAAGGAGGCTGTTGAGGCATTTCGGTATTTATCACTTGTTGCTTGGTCGCTAATGGCAGCTGTTTGGCCACATAGCATATTTGAACCACCCCTTAGAAAATAATTTCTACTGGCATATCTTTAATGATTTTTTTACTGATAACAAATTTGCTTTTCTTTTTGACAAAAATAGGTGCTAATAAAAAAACCGATTAGATATAAGTTTGAGGCTTAATATGAAGTATTTAATTGTATTGACTTTTGTGTTTTTGTCTCAATCTTGGAT
>JAYQWA010000052.1:0-2048 GCA_038148755.1 Gammaproteobacteria bacterium | reverse complement strand
TCGAGATAATCTCTGTCACGGTTTTCGCCATTGAATATGTCTTGCGCCTTTGGTCCGCGCCCATGCGCTCAGACCTCGAGGGAGACTCGGCGACAGGCAAGCGCATCAACTATGTGTTCAGCTTCACGGGAATTGTCGATTTACTCGCACTCCTCCCCAGTTTTTTACAATGGCTCATACCTGGAGCCGATCTGCGCTGGCTTCGTGTGCTAAGGATGATTCGTCTGTTAAAACTCAGCCACTATTCATCAGCACTTGAAGACTTAATTTCAGCGATTTACGAGGAGCGCAGAGCCTTTGGTGCTGCGTTGTATCTACTCGGTATCGCTTTATTTTTAGCTAGCGCTCTCATCTACGTTGCAGAAAACAAGATTCAACCGGATGTTTTTTCCTCGATTCCAGAAACCATGTGGTGGGCCATCATCACCTTGACTACTGTCGGATACGGTGACGTCTCGCCAGTCACGCCTCTTGGCAAGCTCATCGGCGCGTTAACAGCACTGATGGGTGTTTGCACAGTTGCCCTCCTAACAGGGATTGTGGGCAATGCATTTGCAAACCAACTGGAAAAACGGAAAGCCATCTTCGAAGCTGAAGTCGATCACGCGCTCTCTGACGGCATTATCACCTCCGATGAGGCTGCACACATTGACCGACTTAGACAGGAATTCAACCTCTCAGAAGAACATGCGCGAGCCATCATCGCATCGTTAACTGAACGCCACAAAAAAGGCAGCAAGTAGCAATAATCCAACTTTGGCGAGCGACGCTCAAATTTCTGCGGTACAAACTTACATCATTGCAAGAATAGATAAAAAATCATTAAAATTCAATCAATTAGTCGAATACCTATTCCAACCAGCAATTAATTTATTTACTATTACGACGCATAACAAGCTTATTGAGGTGCGCTTGTTTCAGTTACATAACCTGTGGGGGATTATCGACGCTGAGGCACTCGAAGGATCGGGGTTGGAGGCATGAGGCCTTAAGTGACACCAGGCCGCTGCTCTGCAGCGATTTTTTTGGTGCCGGTGGCCTGTGAAGGTTCCTACCTAAGGCTGTGATGGTGGTAGACAATGATTTATCTTCACAAACTACTACCTCTAATAGTTTCACCTCTCGGCCTGCTAATAATCCTAATGCTCCTTACGCTTGTATTGAGACGCCACTGGCCTTTGTACTGGGCCTTGGTGATTTTGTTGATCTGCTCATTCCCATTAACTGCACGTTCTATCTGGGTGGGCTTGGAGTCGGGATATCAATACCAATCTCCAACTACAGTTCCTCAAGCAGATGCCGTGTTGGTTCTTAGCGGTATGTTGGGTGGATTTGAGACCGAAGATGGATATGTAACGGAATGGGGTGATCCAGACAGGTTCTTTGTAGGTCTGCAGTTAGTCAAATTGGGTAAAGCTAACCGACTAATCTTTACACGTGGACAAATGCCTTGGAGTGATAGTCCTCCAGAAGGGGAGTTACTCAAGCAGAAGGCTTTAGAAATGGGTATACCTCCGCAACAAATATTGCTGACTTCAATAGTGTCGAATACGGCTGAGGAGTCTCTAGCTGTTAAAGACTTAATGGCTGAGTATGGACTGAACAAGATTATATTAGTCACCTCAAGTTTCCATCTGCCCAGAGCTAAGGTCTTATTTGACCAAGCCGGGGTTGATACTTATCCGTACCCAACAGACTTCAAAGCCTCTAGTAGGGATGTAACTTGGCTCCACTTTATCCCCAGTGCAGATGCTTTTAGGGACACATCTAACGGTATCAGAGAGTACATAGGGAGGCTGTATTATTGGCTTAAATATGCCCAGTGACTTGGAGCATAGCCTTTAAGCTTTAACCATCTCCATATCCTTGTCCAACACTCTGCAAACTCCAACCACCCAACTGATCAATCATATCCATGGGTGCTGAAACAGCCCTGAGCCTGTCCCTGAAGCTGTGTCTAAAGCCATGGATGACGTTACCTGATCCTGCCACCTGTTTGATCCATTTGTTGAGTGCGGCAGATGCAGAGTTACTGTTGCATTTCACAC
>JAYQWA010000051.1:0-2084 GCA_038148755.1 Gammaproteobacteria bacterium | reverse complement strand
CAGATTTAAATTGACGAGACGGTCTTTTACAGGAGACCGGTCGACGGTTCAAATCCTTAGAAACAACTTATCCCAAAAATGTATCTGCCTCGATGCCTGTATCAGCGCAAGAGTTATCTAGAAGCATGCCTTGAGTGCTCGAAATTTGTGAGATCACACCTTCAAAAGCGTTGCCGTATTCATTCTTATAAGTGTTGAAACGAGGCATACCTTGTGGATTTGAACGAGATCAGATATCCGCAAGTATCTTTTTAATAGGTGCCTTGAAATATTTAACTATTCCTCGCCATTACGAATTTTCATTGCTGCGGTGTCGCTATTATTAGCAATGACGTCTTTTGCATTTGCAGGCACAGTGGCAGTGCCCTTTAATCTTGGTTTCGTTGGTGATGTTGGAAATAATGCTCAACAAGCAGATGACATCACGCTTCTGTCCTCCATGGGCGTTTCCCGCATAATCTTTTCACAGAGCTCTGATACTTCTCAGTTCCAAATTCAAGGTAATGACATTCCTGGAACGTTAAGGTTTATAACATCCTCAGGCGCTGTAGATGTTGCGGGCACCATTGTTTGGCGTTGGCGACTTAATACAGGTTCAGAGCCATACTCTCTGGGATTCATACCTAACGAGAATGTTTCCAAAAGTTGGACACATAATAGTACAACTTACACCATTACTGGATTGGCATCCGACGGCTCGTTTAAAACCATTGCAGACGATGGTGTGGCAACCTCGAATATTGGAGTTGCCGTCATTGGTGCCACATTTAATGTTGTGAATGGAGACGATGTTTCCGGTAATGCAGCCAATTTGTCCAGTGTTCTTGACTCACTGAACACGTATTTAGCTACATCAGGCAGCGGTGCGCCGTCCGGTCCTGTATCCGTGGTTAGTCAAACAACTAACGATAGCACGCCAACCGTTACCGGCAGTGTGACCCTTCAGTCAGGAGAGCACCTCGAAGTCACTATCAACGGGGTCACATACACAACATCAAATGGGCTGACGGTATCTGGCACAACTTGGTCAGTTACGTTGCCGTCCACCAGTGATGGCACATACAACGTCGACGCCGAAATCCTGAATGATGATGGCTTCGTACTTTCTGATAGCACCTCGTCGGAACTAATAATCGATACAGTCGGTGCAACCATCACCGGCCCAGGCTCTTCGACGGGATCCACAGCATCCTTGTCAGTCGATGAAGAACAGACATCAGTATTTTCATTCACCGCAAGTGAGACCGTCACCTGGAGCATTACGGGAGGTGCTGACTCAGCTTTGTTTGTGGTGAACAGCTCTACTGGCGTAGTAACCTTCTCATCCGCTCCAGATTATGAAGACCCCGGTGATAGTAACACCGATAATGACTATGTGTTTGAAATCACCGCCACGGACAGTTTAGGGAATACAACTGTTCAAACAGTCACCGTTACTGTTTTAGATGTGACTGGCAGTATAGCGGGTACTGTTACCAATGCACGAACTGGAGCGGTGGTTTCTGGTGTAACAGTAAAACTTTACAATAGCTCCAACACCCTGTTAGCCACCACAACCACCGACGCGAACGGCGACTACGAATTCTCCGGACGATCGGCCGGAACTTACATCGTCGAGTTCAGGCCAACCACAAAGGCAGCCAAAGGGCGAAGTGATCGCGGCCAAGTGAACGGCAGATACGTTGAGTCAATCACCATATCGGGTGAGGAGGACTTAACGGATGTAGATGGCATCCTGATCGACCCTTCAGGTGTCGTCTACGACTCGGATACTCGTTCGCCTGTCGAAAATGCAGTTGTTCAATTGTTTGTGCTCCCAGACAGCGGTGGCAGCAGGAGAGAGGTTTTAGATAGCGAGTTAGATCAGTCGTTGGGCGGTGTCAGTGGACAAACGACTGGTTCTGACGGTTTATATAATTTCATTTTAAATGGATCAGCTCCATCAGGTGTTTATGACATTGTTGTAACGCCACCTGCGACCCACACTTTTGAAAGTTCCGAAATCACCAAAAGCTCTGGACCATATACACCAGCGCTCGGTGGTGGTGTAGAGACAATACAATCTCAGAGCACTGCACCATCTG
>JAYQWA010000050.1:0-2235 GCA_038148755.1 Gammaproteobacteria bacterium | reverse complement strand
GTATTTGCGTATCCTTCTTCGTTGAAGGCTGGATAAAGAAAGTTAATTAGTTTGTTAAGAGCAACTAAGTTTGTTTTTGCTTGACTTTTTCTTTCGGAAGGAACATCAAAAGCAACGTTCATTGTTCTTTCAGTTCCTTGAAAAGTTAAAATCGGATCTTGTCGACCAAAGACTTTTTCAGAGTTCCAACTCGGAGAAAATTTATTGTCTAGTTGAGTTAACAAAGCTGGGAATGAAACCGTATCACCGGAAACCACAGAGTAGAAGTGAAATAAATATTGCTTCCGTCTCGCATAGTTGGATATATAATCTGTCATTTGCTTCTCCTAGTCTCCAATTGCGGCCCTGAACCGTGTTGCATCATGTCTGTCAATCCATCTAGCCAACACTCGGCCATCAAGTTCTATTGTGTTTGTTGTTCCTTGATTGTTGGCCTGCCCTCTAACCAGACTGTTGATTGCATCTGCTAGTCTGTTAGTGCTTTCAGCGCCTTCAGCGTTTGAGACAGCATCAATAATCATTTTTATTCTTTCTAACTGTTCTGCCTCAACGGACGAGCCAATTTGCATTAAGTTGGCCAACGAATCTGCTGTTGCTTTAAAAGCAACCGTTTTTTCTGTGTTGTCTGGAAGTTCATTTAAAGCTTCTCCAACTTCCCTTATGAATCTAGGTATTCCTGTTCCTGTGAGAGACATTGATGCAATTTGCACTATAGAGGAAAGAGCTGCAGCCAGTGATGATATTTTTGTTGTATCGATATTGTTAATTTTATTAGCGATCCTGCCAATAGCCCCAGCGGCCGCAAGCCCAGCTGCTGAGAGAGCAAACCCAGCTACCGAGAGAACAATAAGGGCGCCGGTTAACACCCCAAGACCCGCAGCCGCTAGTGGGTTGCCCATACTACTAAGCGCAAGAGCAAGGATACCAACACTTACACCAACAGCAAGTATGGCGCCAGCTGTTGCAGCAATTTTACCTGGCGTCATTTCTTTAAGTTGTTCAGCCAAGAAAGAAAAGCCATATGCTGCCGCCCCAATTGCCGCTCCAAGTGCCAAGATCCCTAAAGCATAGCGTTGCGAAACTTTACCTACAGATCTTATGCCGCCGGCCATTGATCTTCCGGCCGAGCCAGCAACCTTTGCAGCAATTCTCATTCTAACGCCGAAAAGAAGGCCGACAGCGCCTGCTTTCAGAAGAGCTAGAGCAATACCACCAATCGCAATTGCAACTGCGAACCCTGTCGCAGTCCACCCTTCTGTCATGTCTATAAGCACATCAATTATATCATTAATCCCTTCAACAATAGGTCCAACAGCAATTGCCAAGTTACCCATAAGAACATTAAACTTATCCATTGCGGTTGAGGCATCTCTTGTTCTTTGTTCTAACTCCTCTTGAGTCATCCCGGCGTGCATTAGCTCTGCGGCGGTTTTCTCTACTTCGCCACGAGTTGTTCCAAAAAGTTGTGCCGCTTCTTCCAAGGAAATACCAAGAGCAGCTGAAACTTCCATTTTTTGCCAGCGGTCCATTTCGTCAAAAGTTAATGAAGATTGTTCCATTGCTCTTTGTAGCAACTCTATTCTTTCGTCTTCTGTGGCATTCAAAAGAGAATACGTATCAAGCAAGTTGCCGCCTAAAACCATATTTAAGCGGCTGGCTGCTTGGTTTGCAGCCTCAAAGGTGTCGTATTGACCAACAATGTCATAAAGGCTCTGAACGGACAATCCGGTTGCTTTTGAAGCTGCTTGCAACTCCAAAAAGACATCCATGGCACCGGATCCCATCTTTGCAAACAACTCGCCCATTCCAACAAGGTCGTTCGATATTCGCTCAAGAGGTATGCCGAGAGCATCTGCTGCGCCGGCGACTTCTCTCATTGCCGTTTCTGTTTCAGTCAAAGACATTCCTGCAACTTTTGTAAATGTCTGTGCCATACCTGCGGCGTCGCCACCAAGCTTTTCTATTTGCGCAGACAACACTGTAAAGTCTTGTTGTGAGCCTCGTGACAACTCTGAAAACTCGCTAAACCCTGAATACAGCCTACCCATTGTTTTAACGGCGTCTTGGCCGCTGATGCCCATAAGACCCAAGGAGTCTCTAGTCTCAAATGCTGCTCTTGCAAAGTCACGAGAAGCCCCTGTGGCCTGAACAAACTCAGCACCGGCGAGATCAAGCGCTTTGACTGCGGCGAGAGTCCCACCAAATAAGCGCTTAAACCCTGTGACAGTGCTGTCT
>JAYQWA010000049.1:0-2268 GCA_038148755.1 Gammaproteobacteria bacterium | reverse complement strand
AGATAAAGGGTTTTCCGATATTTCTGCTGGCGAGAAAATGCTAATCTCTTCGCCGGAGAAAATTTCAGAGTTTATTTTTTCGATACCCGAGGGTTCTTATTTAAGCATTAAAGAACTTAGGCGCGACCTAGCATTAAAGGCAGGGGCAGATAATACTTGTCCAGTAACAACTGGGATATTTCTGAGGATGGCAATTGAACAGCATAAAGATAATGTAAATTTCCCTTACTGGAGAGTTGTTGATGAAAAACACCCTGTAGTGAAAAAGTTAAACCTTGATGAAAATCAAATAAAAAAGAGGAGACTTGATGAGGGAATACCGTACTAAGAAAAACCCACACAACCCCACAAATTGTTCACCGTGGAATAACATTATAGACGTTTCTATAAGCTGTATTTCCTGTAATGCTAATTATTGATTGAGGCTTGCAATGACATCTTTTGAGACTATGCCAGAAGACCTTCCGCGACCCATTGATGATGGTGCTTGTGATCATTTGGTTGGAATGAAATTGCCTGACATTGATTTGATGGCAACTGATGGGACCACAGTTAATCTCTCGGTTCTATCTAGATTGACAGTGATATACTGTTATCCCATGACGGGAAAGCCAGGGGTGCCCTTGCCTGAAGGGTGGGATGATATTCCTGGTGCCAGAGGATGCACTCCTCAAAGTTGTGCCTTCAGGGACCATCACGCTGAGTTATCTGCTTTAGGGGCAGATGTTTTTGGATTGAGCACACAAAATACGGATTATCAGAAAGAAATGGCAGAACGGCTTCATTTACCGTTTTTGGTGCTTAGTGATGCTGATTTTGTTTTTTGTCAGGCCATGCGGCTACCTACTTTTGAGGTCAACGGCATGCGTTTATTAAAACGGGTCACAATGATTGCTGATAAAGGCACCATAATGCGTGTGCATTATCCCGTCTTTCCTAGCAATTCTGATGCAGCTTGGGTGATTAGCCAGTTATCTGAATAGATAAAACCTAATTGCCGCCAGTGGAATTAGCAAAGGCGCCGAGATATTTGAAATTAAGCAAAAGCATAATTTCATCCACGGGTTGAATATCCCGGTCAGCAGTTTCATCGCGGGTATATTGCATGGTAATGGTCAAACAATCCTGAAGCCCACGCGTGATGTTAAGCCCTATAATGGACTTATCCTGAAAGTTTTGCCCATTGCTAAGGTCATAAGTTTGCTGCACGTTAAGTGTGATCCCATCATCGATCACCTGATCAAGCCCAAGGATCAATTTTTCTTCCACAATGCTAGCAGCACTAAAATAGGATTCTGAGCGCTGGGTATAAGTGGTGCTAAAGGATGTGCCAGGTTGGCTCCATGCTAATGTTGACCGAGACTCATTCAGATAAAAATCATCAGGGTTAAAGCGGCCAGTAAAGCTTAAGCTTAGGTTGTCTGTTGGCTGCATGCGGATGCTGGCAAGAATATCAGAAAGCCGCTTTTGATCATTGGTGGCATTTAACCCCGATTGGACATCGCCTGATACGCGATAAGATGCCCCAAGGAAGCCCGACATATTGCCAACTGGCGTTTTCATCATATTTGCGCTGATACCGCCAGCCATATGAGTTCCCGTTTTGATATAATCCTGCCCCTGATAACGATGCAAAAGAAACAAATTGGCCTCATCCAGATGGAAATCTGCCGCGTCACGATTGGGAATGCTGTCCGTACGGTCGGTGGCCTTGATGCTAATCAGCTTGAGTTTAGGTTGAATAAGGGCAGTGGAGCTGCCAACCATTGTGGTGAATGGCTGTGACCAGCCAAGGCCAATCGTGCCGCTGGCCTGTCCTAATTCTCCTGTATAGGTGGTGCTATCGGGGCTATGCTCAATCATATGATATTGTAGTGCTGCCCGGCTTTCCAGACTGAACTGACCGACAGATGTTGGGAATTCCTCAAAGGTATAAAGCTCACCTGACCAGCGGTTGATATCATAATCTTCATCATTATCAACTTGGCTAGCATTAAACCGAAGCCGAGTTGCCATGTTATTTCGTGGGCTAGCAAGATAGCGTTCATGAAACACTGAAGGCAGAACAGTAGGCTCTTTTTCTGTGGTTTCGGTGCTCGCCAGGCCTTGGATATCATAGCTCTCTACGCGGCTGTAAGTGGTTTTCCCAATATTTTCAGACCGGAAGGTGGTTTTGAGTCTGGTGGCATCATCAATGCCATAACGGCGCATAAATGTATCTTGTGAGGTGCGATTTATATCCGCCGTTGTTACCCAACGCTCACCAAT
>JAYQWA010000048.1:0-2388 GCA_038148755.1 Gammaproteobacteria bacterium | reverse complement strand
TAAGAGAGGTGAAAGCATGAATCCAACAATTCTATCCAGAAAGCGCCTGGCCTGTTGGGCCTCGACTCGCTTCATATCGATCTCACCGGGCTCAGAAAAAGCCGCATCAATGGCTTTCTTAGTGATCTCATTGAAAACCACTCGCTTATAGCGTTCGGGATCACCACCAATGGCTTGCTGTAGATGCCAAGCAATAGCTTCTCCTTCGCGGTCAAGGTCAGTAGCCAAATAAATCGTGTTGGCCTCTTTGGCCGTCTTTCTCAACTCTTTTAATACAGATTCCTTACCTGGCAGGATCTGGTAATTGGCCTGCCAGCCTTTTTCGGGGTTGACGCCCATACGGGCTATCAGCTGCTCTTTAGCCTTGCGTGCCTTGTGAATGATTTTTTGATCAAGGCTGAGTTTGCGAGTTTCTGCAGCTGCTTTGGCTCTGGCCTTAGTATCCAATGGTTTGGCGGAGCCACTGGTCGGCAGGTCACGAATATGACCAACGCTGGACTTGACGATAAAGGCTTTTCCCAGATACTTGTTAATCGTTTTTGCTTTTGCCGGTGACTCGACAATGACCAGAGATTTTTCCATGTAGCTCGCTTTAAGACTGCAATAAATTCAAAAGTGATGCCTTATAGGGGCAACATAAATAAAGGTTCAGTATCCGACCTGTCAAGTTTTTATTGGTAAATTGGCTCGATAAATTTTTTTAAAGTAACCTGAAATCTGTCAAGCAGGTCACTTGGCACGTAGATAAATTTCAACTAAATACCAAGTATTATAAAGCTTTAGCTTCTAAAAAAGGTGGGAATTAAAGCACTGACTTTGGTAAAAGGAAAGCGGCTTAGCCTTAAACTGAGGCTGGAAAAAAACTACAGCTTATAGAGGTATGTCCAGGGTCCACTTGTAATTATCTTCCCGCTCACCCTTCTGTAACTGACAGAGCAGGTCATATAATTTTTGCATGACAGGTCCTACGCTTTCGCCCTTGCCATAAAAGCTGTGCCAGTTATCATCAAACCAAATTTTGCCAACCGGAGATAGAACAGCAGCCGTACCGCAGGCAGCAACTTCTTCAAAGCTGTCAATTTCAGCACGTAAATCAATGGCCCTTTCTTCGATCAGCATACCCATTTCCTGCTCTGCGATACTCATGATTGAGCGGCGGGTCACGCTCGGCAGAATAGCTGCTGATTTCGGAGTGATCAATTTATTTCCCGCCAGCGAAATAATAATATTGGCTGAACCGGCCTCTTCTAGATAACGATGTTCGGCGGCATCCAGATAAAGAGCTTCATTAGCGCCAAGTTCCTTAGCCTTGCGTGTTGCATAAAGACCGCCGGGATAATTGGCGCCAGCTTTGATATCTCCGGTTCCATGAGGTGCTGCCCGATCAAAATCGGAAACAGCCAGACTAATCAATGACAGTCCATCACCCTTATAATATGGCCCCACAGGCGAGACCATGACCCTAAACTCATACTGCTTAGCCGGTTTCAAGCCCATGTTTTTACCAATACCGATCAAGAGCGGACGAATATAGAGTGAGGCGCCACTGCCATAAGGAGGAATCCATGCCTGGTTGGCTCTAACAGCCTCAATCACTCCCTTGAGAAATAATGCCTCTGGGACAGGAGGCATAGAGAGTCGCTCGGCGGTGTTCTGCATACGACGCGCATTCAGCTCAGGCCTGAATAAAAGTACCCTGCCATCTTTGGCTTTTTGCGCCTTGAGTCCTTCAAAACATTGCTGGGCATAATGCAAGGCCGGCGCTCCCTCATGAATCTGTATAAATTCAGAATCGATTAATTCACCGGCGGACCACTCACCGTTTTCCCAATTTGCAGAAAAACGAAAATCGGTTTTGATATAATCAAAGCCTAGGTTAGTCCAATCAAGCTCTTTTTTTGCGGAAGCGAGCAAAACACAACCCTTTATCTTAAAAGTTAGTCATTATAGCCAGACAGGACAAATTCACACAGTTTTTTTTAAAGAAGCCGCTACAAGCTAGCTTTTCGAATAACATGAACCTGGTAGAATTTTTAAACACTAAAAAATGAATGATATGTTGCATAAAAAAACAATTTCTCATGATCGAATACCAGAAGTTTTCCCCCTTATTGATATAGGGGCCAACCTTAGTCATGAGAGCTTTCTTCATGATATGGATGAATTACTGATACGAGCCCAAGATGCTGGTCTGGAAAAAATAGTGGTCACAGGAACAAATCTGGAAAGCTCACGGTTGGCCATAGAGCTGTGCCATCGTAATCCGCACTTGCTAGTCAGTACCGTCGGCCTGCATCCACATGAAGCTAGTCATTTTAGTTCCGATATAGAAAAGGAATTTCGCCAGCTGGCCCAGAACGACTGTGTTAAATCACTGGGAGAAACTGG
>JAYQWA010000047.1:0-2435 GCA_038148755.1 Gammaproteobacteria bacterium | reverse complement strand
TTGTAACGATAGCGGGGCCCACAATCATGGGCGTAGCATCTCGAACATCCATAGCGAATGTTAGGATTGGAATTGCCACCAATGGCAATCCAATACCCGCTACGCCCTTAACCAGGCTTCCCAGAAAGAATGCAAGTGCGATGACTGCAGCTGTTTCAATATCGATGTTCAGGACACAGAACTCACGCTTAGAGAAGGCTCAGCTATCAGACCCGCTGATTGATCGAAAGAGGGGCATAACACCGCAATTTTGAAGAAATCGCCACCTCTTTGAAATTTAGATTCCTAATTGGGTTCGCTATCTTGGTTAAAGGATAATTTGAACGATGTCTTATTATTGTGAATTTATGAGCAAAATTGGGGGGATTAATGCCTGATATCGTAACCTTTGAAATTAGGGATGATATAGCCGTTATTCATATGGACGATGGCAAGGCTAATGCGCTGTCTCCAGCTATGTCTAATGCTATTGGTGCTGCTTTGGATATCGCGGCGGTCGATGCAAAAGCGATTGTTCTTACTGGAAGGCCAGGTGTTTTGTGTGGGGGGTATGATCTTCGAATAATTCGCGGTGACGATAATGCTGAGCGAGATCGGATGCGTGCTCTCGGGACTGAGTTGATGAAGCGGCTGTATTTATCACCTCAACCTATTGTTTGGGCTTGCACTGGTCACGCTGTAGCAGCTGGGGCAATCCTTCTTATGGCTGGAGATCTAAGGATTGGCAGGCGAGGTGATTTCAAAATCGGCTTAAATGAAACTGCGATTGGCTTGCCGCTTCCTCAAATAGGGCTTGAATTTGCCCGCGACCGTTTAAGTCCTTCAGAACTTCAAGCAGCCACGATAATGGCAAAATTATATAACCCTGATGAAGCAGTAAATGCTGGTTATCTTGATCATGTCACAGAAGGTGATGTGTTGATCGAAGCGATCGAGGAAGCGAAACGTCTTGCTCAACTTGATGCAATAGCCTTTGCAGCAACAAAAAACCGTTTAAGGCAACCGACAATTGACCGTGTTGCTATTTTGCATCAATAGAAAAAGAGGTAAATATTCTTTTGTTTGACAGTAAGATATAAAAAAAAATTAAAAAATTACATTAATTTTAGTAAGGTAAATATTTTCGAGCCTGCATCTCTTGGATCAGCTCTACAAACATCTCCTCAGTGTCGATGCATTCATGAAAACCTGCTTTTCGGGCTTTGATTGTGCTCATATGATGTGGATTGGGGCGCTGGCCGTGCCCTAGAACAAAGTCGATAAATCCCCAACTCGGGACCATTTGTTCATAAGTGTACTGAGCAAGGCCATGCTTTTTTGCAATTTTTGGCCATAAATGTGCATTGGCAGGCATTGTTCGCGCTAGGGATATTGGGTGACGAACGCCCACTTCCATATCGAACAGCTTCGCTATGTGGGGCCAAATAACCTCCCATTGATAAACATCACCATTTGTTATGTTGAAGACCTGGTCGGCTGCTCGATGATCTGAAGCGGCCCACTCGATAGCCTTTGCGATAATCCGAGCATCAGTTGCCTCACCGATCCGTGCATCTCCACCTGGAAAGCGAAGAGGCATGCCGTATTCTCTGGAAATCGCTGCAAATACACCTAGGCCAGCAATAACGTTCATTGGACTCCCAATAGCAAGTCCGCAAACAATCTGAGGGCGCAGGACAGTCCAACGCCACTTAGCACCCGTTTTAATTCGTTCTTCTGCAAGCCAATCCGTTTGTAAGTAATAGAAGTTGGGAGGCATATAACGGGGGTCATTTTCTTTGGCGGGCTGCTTAAATGGGCCAAGGTGACCCCCGTAGGCCTTGGTTCCTTGTAGAATGGAAATGTGGCGTATGTCTGGTGAAGCTTCAAATAACGGCCGAAACAGGTTCTGAAGCATGGACAGATTTACGTCAGCATGCTCCTGGGTTAGCCAGCCACGGGCTACTTCTGGCATTTCATAAACAGCAGCATAGGCAATATGTGTAATGCCTTTGAGCCCAACAAGTTTTGAATGGCAATCGATTGGATCTTGAAGATCTACGGATATCCAATTAGCCCGATTTTCAAAATCGGGAGGTCGGCGGGAAAGCGCGGTTACTTCCCAATCATCTAGCTTGTCAAAATGTTCAAGTGCTGCTCTTCCAACTGTGCCCAGGGCTCCAGCGATTACAATATGCTTTTTCATGAAGGTCCTTTCTAAACGGCACTTTAACCGTAGCTTCTAAGGCTAGGGCCGTTTTCCTTCAGCCAACTCTCGGCAACCTTAAATTCAGGAAACAATCCTGCCAGGTGGGTCCAGTATTCAGGGCTATGGTTCATGTGTTGAAGATGAGCGACTTCGTGAGCAGCGACATAATCCAGCACGTGTTCTGGAGCCATTACTAGGCGCCAAGAGAAGGAAAGACGCCCGTCGGCTGAGCAGCTTCCCCAGCGAG
>JAYQWA010000046.1:0-2582 GCA_038148755.1 Gammaproteobacteria bacterium | reverse complement strand
TTCCACCCGTATTCATGTCATAGGCAGTAATACGATCATATGGAGGTTTGATCATTGGAATCGTACCCTGAATAAAGGTACTGGGTCGTCGCTGTGGAGCACCAAGCCCTCCGGGTTGAGCGCCCAATCCTCCCAGTCTTACTCCTTGAGCAGACAATGGAAGCGTAACCAGCGCTCTTTCAGCCTCTCCTTCTGGACCTGGATCAAAAGGCTCCATATCGTCCGGGATATTACGCATCGTATAGATAGCCGTATGAGAATGAATATAAAGCCGATTAGTCTCTGGATCTAAGCTGCCACCCGGCCAGTTAGCACCTCCTACATCGGCTGGGAGCATCAGGGTTCCAAGATCAGACCCCTGACCTTCTACACCTGGTGGTGTATATAAGGGGCCGATATTGAACTGGGTCATAAGCTCTTGAGCTTCTGCAAAAAGTTCAGGTGTCAGATCATTCAGGACTTCTTCTGATACACCCTGGCGATCAAATGGTAATGGCCAGCTCGGTATCGGCTGTGTTGGACTGGTTTGTTCAAAAGGTGATTGCGATTGCCGAACGGGTTCTTCATTTATCGGCCAGATTGGTTCTCCGGTTTCACGATTCAGAACAAAAAGAAAAGCAGATTTTGTTGGCTGTGCTAACGCCTTGACAGTCCTGCCATCGATCTGCATATCAAATAATATAGGCGCGCAGGGTAAATCATAATCCCAGAGGCCATGATGTATTGTCTGATAGTGCCAGCGACGTTCTCCAGTACGTACATCAACAGCCACCAAAGACTCACCAAATAAGCCATCTCCAGGCCGGTGAAAACCATTGTAATCAGAGGAAGGCATTTCTACTGGTAAATATACCAGCCCAAGTTCTTCATCTGCACTCATCTGAGCCCACACGCCGGTATTGCCATTGCGGTCAGCAGCACCGTCCTGCCAACTGCCGTAACCAAACTCACCCGCTAGAGGAATGGTGTGAAAAATCCACAAGCGCTCACCAGTGCGGACGTCATAGCCGCGCACATAACCGCGAACATCCCAGGTGGAGGTCATGCTACCAGCAGGACCATGGGCAGCACCTACGATGATGACGTCCCCCACGACTAGAGGAGCAGCATTTAGCCCGATGTTACCACCATCAGGATCCACTTCCTGATCAAAATTCAGTTTCAGATCTACCGCACCATTGTCACCAAATGAACTGACCAGTTTTCCTGTATCAGCATCTAGCTTTATCATTCGATAGCCTGGGGTTACAAAAATAATATGCTTTTGTTGGCCATCCTCACTAGCCCAATAGGACAGCCCTCGGCCTGCACCCTGCCGCGCACCTGACATTCCTCGAGCACCTTCATCCTCACGATGCATCCAAAGCATTTCCCCATTAGAGGGGTCAAGAGCAATAACATCTCGCCGTGTCCCAGCAGTGGTATACAACATGTCGTTTACATAAAGCGGGGTAGATGAATACAGGGTATCCGGTCTAGGTCCAAGAAAATCAGTACTTAAACGCCAAGCTATCTCTAGATCTTTGAAATTATTTTTGTTAATTTGATCTAGAGAAGAATAGCGCTGACTTGCTAAATTTCCGCCATAAGTGGGCCACTCCCCAAAAATTTGTTCTGATTCTATAAATGTTTGCGCGAATTCGGCTGACTTTACTGTCATAGCACAGCCGATTAAGTAAAGATATGTAACAAGGTTGCGTTTTTTTAACATAGCATTCTCAACTTGAGGATCATATTTTTACTGGCGAACCTGCTCTGATTGGAACTTTATTTGAGAAAGTACAGATGGTTCAGTAACTAGAGATGATTCACCGATTGGCAGACCGTTATACCAGAGCATGTAGCTAAGAATCTCAACACTTTCTTCCCGTGACAGATTTTCGGGTTTACCCGGCGGCATATCCTGGATACGACCAACTAGCGTTTCGAGAGAGGAATTGTTCCATGTACTAGAAAATTGAGGTCCAGAAAGGGGCGGAGCTTTATCAACACCAGCGAGATAATCACCATGGCAGTTGAGACAATGCTGGTAATAAAGGGCCTGCCCCTGCGTCGCCTGTTGTTCATTATAAACCCCATCAAAGACAGATAGAGCAGATACTGGCTGCGCAATGACAATCTTGATTGCACATGAATATAAAATAAGATAACGCGTCAAAAAAATTGTAATTTTAAAGCGATAGCTCAGGAAAAAAATCATTTATTTTTTATAATTATTATTATTTTTAGCAAAAAATGGCGATTATAATTTATAAGTAAAAGAATTACTCAGAAGTTCTCTCTATTCTTCGAATGATATTTAAATCACCCAAATTGTCCGTCATTATTTCTTCGATTTGAGCTGGATTTAATTCTTCTCCATTTAAAATCATTCTAACTTCTCTATTGCTTTGAGAATTTTCAGTATTTATAGAGCCTAAAAAAATATACTGCAAATAACCTATATAAATCCAACTAACTACTAGTAAAAAAATCAATAAACTATTTGTGTTTTTCATATATTCTCCATAATAATTATTTCTTTATTTTAAAATCTTCATTAAGGAATTAAGGAAATTTCAATGATACTAGGATACTTGAGC
>JAYQWA010000045.1:0-2673 GCA_038148755.1 Gammaproteobacteria bacterium | reverse complement strand
ATATTGCAGTACGCGATCCAGGTGCATCTGAGAAGTCAGGGGGCCCATTTCAGTTGAGGGATCTGTTGGATCACCAACCTTGATGCTTTCTGCCAGTGCTTTAAATTTACTCAGGAATTCATCAGCAACATTCTCGTGAATGATCAGGCGAGAACCTGCAATACAAGCCTGTCCCTGGTTATGGAAAATAGCAAAGGCTGAACCGCCAACGGCAGCAGGAATGTTGGCATCTTCAAAAATAATATTGGCGCCTTTACCACCCAGCTCAAGTTGGACTTTCTTGATGGTTTTAGCGGAAGCTTCAATGATTTTCTCTCCAACCGCAGTGGATCCGGTAAAACAGATTTTACCGACGCCTTCATGCTCTGCTAGGTGCTGACCGGCAACGCTGCCGCGACCAACTACAACATTAACGACACCTTTGGGAATACCGACTTCCATCATGAGGTCGGCAATACGTAGAGTCGTCAGAGGCGTCAATTCAGCAGGTTTGATGACAACACAGTTACCTGCAGCAAGAGCAGGGGCCATTTTCCAACTGGTGAACATGAGCGGAAAATTCCAGGGCACAATCTGACCGACTACCCCGATAGGCTGGCGATCCAGGTAATTCAGAAAACCGGCATCAACCGGAATGACAGAACCTTCAAACTTATCTGCCATCCCGCCAAAATAACGAAAGCAATATGCAGTTCTAGGCACATCAAGATTACGAGTATCCCGGATCGGATGACCAGTATCCATGGTTTCCAACTGGGCAAGTTCTTCAGCGTGTTCTTCAATTTTATCTGCTAGTTTCAACAGATAATGACCTCGTTCTGAGGCACTGAGAGCTTTCCATCCGGCAAAGGCTTCCGTTGCTGCTGCAACAGCCTTATCGACATCGGCTTCACGAGCTTCTGCCATTTTGGTAATCAGTGAATTGTCATAGGGGTTCAGTACATCAATAGTGGTGCCAGCTTCGCCGTCAACCCACTCACCATTGATCAGTAATTTGTCGATAATTTTCATAGTGATCCAGGAGGTTTAGATTTAGAAAAAAAGCTGCTGCCCGGGGAGGGCAGCAGCTATTTGAAATTAAAAGATTAAGTACTGCTAGGAATTGAGTATAGTTTAGAACTCAACACCAACTCGAGGTGTATTACCATTCTTAATCATTTCCAGAATTTCCGGAGAACCATTTTCCCAAACAATTAGCATAGAGCGCTTGGGCGAATAACCCTGATGACGAATATCAGCAGGCATACAGGCAACGTCACCAGCACGCATCACAACAGAAGCGCGTGGTTTGCTACTTTTACCATCTTTGATATCCCAGATGATTTCATCACTGACCTGAATAAACCATTCAACACGGTCATTACCATGCTCAACCGGCAGAATGTACTCTTCAGAGGTGGGACAGAGCAGGCTCTGCTTACAAATTGAAACAACTGAAGGGTTCCAAGTTACATCCGAGCGAGACAGATGTGCCCACAGATTAAAGCCATGAATCTCATTCTCGAAACCTGGCTCAGCTTCAACCACTGGCTGGGACTGATCCACATCTTTAAAATGGCGGTTAACTGGATAACCTGTGTCATCAGAACGGACTTCGGTATCACCCGGTATACCAATCATGCGCTTGGCTACTTGGCGTTTACGAGAGATTGCATCATCGTTGTTGCCATTTTTTGGCCCCCAAGCAGTACCAGTTTCTTGTGGGGCGGCAAAAGGATCAAAACCTTCGATTGTCCAATCCGATTGCATAGCATTAAAAACTTCCATTAATTCATCAGAAGGAAAATTTTCTTTAAAATCTTTGCCATTATTTACATATTCTTCGTTTTCGGAACCAATGAATAAATCAACGTTGCCATAGTGGTTGGTTGTGCCTAGAACAGAATCAAAATTCACCGTGCCATAAAAAAAGCCCCAAGCGATATCGCGCATCAAAGCCTTCAGGAAAGCATCAATAGGCATAACATACTCGCCACCTGGGTAATCAACGTATGCGAAATACTCATCACGACGAAAAGTAAAACTACCTACGCTAAAGTTTTGATAACCAGTATTTTCATTATTTATAAAAGCTTGTAAGTTGCTCATATTTTACATTCCTTTATTTGATCAAATATTGTTGATTTATTACCAATATTACTTATGTTGGTTTAATAGCAGTATTGATTTAGGCTTTTCCAAGCCTACCTTATAGAGCATCCTTTTCGGTAAGACAAATTTCGCTCCATTTCTCTACAGATTCTTCACCAATGATGGTTTGATATACGATAGTTGCTGGCTTTTCAGCCTTAATGCTATAGGCTGTTTTTTCTGGAAGAAGTGCCTGATGTCCTCTTTTAAGGGTAATTTTACCCATGTATTGTCCAGCAGGTTTGTCTCCAATTTTTACGGCGCCATCCTTCTCATCATTAATGAAGCTAGCGTCATCTAGTTTTATGTAATGAACCTCGACGTCATAATCGAAGGCGATTACGAACTCATCATGAGAGCATGCATACCAATCCGATTGCCCTTCGGCACGAGCAGCTTCAAGGGTGTAAACTAGATTTTTAGCCACTACAACTCGATCCCATGCAGGAGAGCTGGCAGCCTCCGCATATACAGTGGAGAATACAGAGTGTGTAAGGCTAGCGCTGAGGGCTTGTACGGCAGCGTTATTTTGATTATCTGTAG
>JAYQWA010000044.1:0-2685 GCA_038148755.1 Gammaproteobacteria bacterium | reverse complement strand
AAATTTTAGTCGACTCAGACTTGAAGAATGCAGAAGTATCAATTCATGAACTTGGATGGTTTAAACCACGGGGCATTTCCGGAAATCTTTCTGCAATATTAAATATTCAGAACAATAAACTACAAAAAATTGATCAAATTAAACTGGCTTCGCCAGATGTAGAATTTGAAGCAGTTCTTGAATTTGATGAGACTGGTAAGTCGTTAATAGACGCAAAAATACATAAGCTTTTTGGTCTAGGCCACGACCTGAAAGCTGACCTCCGCGTCTCTAAGGACGGCCAAGAGCATGTCCAGATCTCAGGATCTAGTTTAGACATTCGCCCCCTATTAAAGCAAAACAAACAGGCTGAAGTTAATGATGTTCAAGACAATCGTATCGAACCGCAATTAAGAACCCGTAATATTAAGGTTGATATTTCTAAGGCCAGGGTTTCGGAAAAGTTTTTCATTCGGAACCTGGCTGCAAACATTCAAACAGGCAACAGATTGCCGATCAGCGCAGATATTCATGCAGATTATGAAGGTGGTGAATTAAAAGTAACTGCATACCCCGATGGCAAGGGAAACTTAACAGCAACTGCTTCGAACTTTGGACATCTTCTAAACGCAGTGGGCATAACTTCTGGAGCAGAATCTGGCACGGCAGTGTTAACTGTCAGTGAAGAACCTGACGGCTTCTACGGCACCAATTTTGAAGCTAAGGATTTTGACATTAGTAAAGAAGAAATCCGGAAATTTGGAGGAGAAAAAGATACTGGTCTCCTATCCGGGCTCAGAGAGCTTGGCGGCATTGCTGGATCTCTTATCCTGTCGGCAATAGACGGGGGTGATGCCATCCGATTTGATCAATTAGAACTAAATGGTGATTTCAAATCAGGTCGGCTAAATATCCATAACGCCAGGGCCGAAGGCACAGCTTTGGGTTTAACTGCTAAGGGCTTTATTGATTTGAACGATGATACAATTGAAATAGAAGGGGCTGTTTCGCCCGCCTACGGTATCACTCGCGCTATCGACTCATTTCCCGTATTCGACCTCCTGCCCGTCCTTCGTCAAATGGTTATAGGAACTAATCAGGAAGGCATTTTTGCTACAAATTATCGAGCATTTGGTCGTTTGGAAGAGCCAGAGTTTACATTTAACAGCCTAAGCACATTTGCTCCCGGTATTCTTCGAGAGGTGCTACCAGCGCCTTCAAAAAACCCCGAGGTACTGAAATAACTGTAAGCAAAACCCAAATTTGCAAACTGACACTGAGGTTTTTTAGGTTTAAACTTTCTTTATCAAAGTTGCACATGCAACTAACTAGTAAAATGCAGGGAAGCAACAAAACTAATATGCCTGAATCTGCCTTATCTAATTCACAGATTGAAGCAGCATACCGAGCAATGACACCGAGCTCGGCTGCCCTTGCTGGAAAAGCAAGGAATGTATTTCCCAGCGGAATAACACACGACTCTCGACATATGAATCCCTACGGGATTTATGTCGATCATGCTGAGGGACCCAGGAAATGGGATGTCGATGGTAATGAGTATGTGGATTACTTTGGAGGCCATGGAGCGTTAATCCTCGGCCACAATCATCCGGTTGTTTCGGATGCTGTTCAAAGTGCTTATAGAAAAGGCACTCACTTTGGAGCAAGTCACGCCCTCGAAGTCGAGTGGGCCGAGCAAGTAACACGCATGGTCCCATGCGCAGAAAAGGTTCGGTTCACTTCTTCAGGCACCGAAGCAACCTTAATGGCCGTTCGTTTGGCCCGTGCCTATACTGGCCGTTCAAAAATAGTGAGGTTTCGCACGCATTTTCACGGGTGGAACGATCATATGGCACCAGGTCAGGCTAACCACTTTGATGGGACACCAACAACAGGCGTTATCAGTGGTATTGCAGCAAGCGTAGTGCTGGTAGATCCAAATGACGAAAATGGATTAGTAGATGCACTCGCTGCTGGTGATGTTGCTGCTGTGATGCTTGAGCCAACCGGTTCATCTACCGGAATGGTGCCAGTAGCACCGGGTTTCCTGAGTTTTTTGCGGGAGCAGACCCAAGCGGCTGGGAGCCTGCTAATTTTTGATGAAGTTGTAACCGGTTTTCGGGTTTCTCCTGGGGGAGCTCAGGCGGCCTATGGCATTACTCCAGACCTTGCCACCTTCGCCAAGATTATCGCCGGTGGGTTACCAGGTGGTGCTGTAACTGGAAAAGCAGACATTTTTGATCTTTTAGATTTTGAGGCTTCGGCTGCAAAGGGTTTCGAGAAGATAGGTCATCAGGGAACATACAATGCCAATCCTGTAGCAGCGGCAGCAGGTATTGCTACATTGAAGATCATTGAGAACGAAGATATCTGCAAAAACGCAAATGCATTTGGTGACGCTCTTCGCAAAAGATTAAACAATGAAATTTTAAATTTAGGCCTTAACTGGGCAGCTTATGGTGAACATTCAGCTCTTCACATTTTTACTAATCCTAAAGGTCGATCAATAACACCAGATAACTTTGATCCACTGAAACTTCCATTTATGGAGTTGAAAGAAAACGCGACTGGCGTTGTACCGAAGCTAAGACAAGCCATGCTGCTTAATGGAGTAGATATAAATGGCTGGCCCGGTGGCACAATTTCAGCATCCCATACTGAAAAGGAATTAGAAGAAACGGTGCTCGCATTCCGTAATTCAGTAGC
>JAYQWA010000043.1:0-3244 GCA_038148755.1 Gammaproteobacteria bacterium | reverse complement strand
TGTGGCAATAAAGTGGTTGCTGGATATAACAATACGTCCCGCTTGGCTGACCTTCATGGTCGGTGTGCTACCCACGTTAATGATGCCGGCTTGCTTGATGACACCGCCCTTGATTTGATTAACCGCGCTGGCTGACAGGATGACCTGACCTCCAGGAGCCTCGACAATGTACTTGTTCTCAATGAGCGCATTGTACTTGCTTGGGCTGACCGTCAGGGCTGTGAGGTAGCCATCATTGATTTTAAGGGTTATTTTATTGCCTGATGCAAAAGCGACTGTACCTTTTTGGGCAGTGACAATCCCCTCGTTAATCACGTGGGGTGCTAAAAGTGCGGCATAGCCATTGAGCCCTGCCTTGATGTTACCCTGATTCTTGATGGTGGATTCCTTATCACCCTCCTCAAACACGTAATTGTCATTTAAAAAGTCTTCGTCTTTGATGCTATTCGCACTCGCTGCAATGGATCCAACATCAATCTGCGAATTTTTGCCGAAAAGAATGCCGTTCTCGTTAACGAGCAAGACCTCGCCGGTAGCATTAATGCGTCCATGAATTTCCGATGCGTTTTGGCTGTGGATGCGGTTGAGGGTTGAGGACGATGAGTTGGGTTGGTTAAAGTTAACAGTCGACTTAGATCCAACGTCAAAAGAGTTCCAGTTAAGGATGGCTTTCTGCGTGGATTGATTAATATTTAAGACTGGGGCATCACTTGAACCGTCACTTGAAATGGTAACATTGCCGCTTGCAACAGACCCGCCTTGGGGTAGGGCATTCGCCAAGGGTTCAGCACTAACCGAGCAATAGAACGCAGTCAGGCTTAAGCCCGTATACTTCAATACGGCTTTTAAGTTGTACAAAAGCTTCATGGTTAGCTAAGCGTAAGCTTTGTTTAATATCCTAATATTAAGAGGTAAAGTGCATTATGCCCCCGAAAAAAACAAAAAGGCAAGCATTATTTTAAAAAAAAAGGGGCACGATGATTTAGAAGGTAATGTAGCCATTGAGC
This sequence comes from Gammaproteobacteria bacterium, assembly GCA_038148755.1. GTDB lineage: Bacteria > Pseudomonadota > Gammaproteobacteria > Pseudomonadales > Pseudohongiellaceae > UBA5109. Next base: position 2,237 of record JAYQWA010000043.1, on the reverse strand, counting down.
CATATAAAGTTCTCTTTATGCCCCCCATCCTGATCGCTGCCATCTGACTGCTTGTTAGGATTGCCCCCTATGCGATGCGACCATGATATGCCTAAGAAGGAATCATTTGGGCCGTTCCATTCGAGTCCTGCGCCATAGCCCTTAAGGTTGTATGAGTTGTTGGTGACATTGTCACCTGAGTATCTGTCTTTGAGCTGTTTAATTGCCCCCATATCGTAGAAGGCCTTAGCCTCCAGCGCGTAGGGTAAGGATCGTGCGATTTCAAAGGTGGACAAGATGCCCTGCGTGCCCCCACCCTCGCTGGTTGGATAGGCTCTGACGCCTCCGGGGCCGCCCAGATAAAATTTCTCAGATGAATCCATGTTGCTGTCAGCATACTGGCCAGATAGCTTGAGACTGGCTGACCAGTAGCTATCGATGTATTGCAGCCTCTCGTACTCAAAGGTGAGCTTTGTAAATTGTCCATTGTAATTAGAGCCTGCGTAATCAACATCACCGGTGTGCAAGAAGAGCTCGTAGTCATTGAATGCCCCATCAAGCAACAAATAGTCGGTGTAAGAGCCCTCAATACCAAATTTAGCCACCTTGGTGTCGTAATCACTCAGCGTAGCACTGCCTTCGTCATTAACAAATGATTTTGTACTGACTTGGGCTACCACGTCCATAAACCCTTGCGGGCTAATTTTAATCGGGTAGTTAAATTTGCCTTGGAATGAGAGTGAGTCACCATTTAAATCACGGTTTTCATACTCACCATGGATCACCTCATACTCCATGTAACCCACACTTAAATTGGCTCGAAGCCCATCGAAACCAATAGGGACATCGTAACCTAGACTGACAAAATCAACGCCCTCCGTTTTCATGTAAATGGCCTGCACTTGCTCACCAATACCAATGGGGTTATTCCAATCAAGGCTGTAAATTCCTCGAGTACGTCCCGTGGTCCTTGATCCATAGTTGTCCATGCTAAATACAGACTCGAATCTGGGTAAATTTTCTAATTGAATCAATACCTTAGAATCACCTTCATAATCACCTGCAGCCAACGAGGATTTGGCTTCTATACCATGGTTTCGGTTAAAAATAAGCAACTTTCGATCGACCACCTGCAGGCTCAAGGTCCTATTAAGGCCCTGTGATTCAAAGAATTGCTTGACGTACTTAGGATCAATTTGTGATTCTTCGCCGTCCACGTTGACAACCTCAACACCAGCAAAATTAGCCTCGGTGATATTAATAAGCACGTTGCCTTCAGTTACGTCCTGATCAGGTAAGGATGCCTGTGCTAAGAGGCCAAGTTCACGGTAGTAATTTGTGAGCTCGTTAACAATATTATTAAGCCCATTAAGCGTGACTTGCTTTCCAACAAATTTATCCAGGTAAGTTAATATTTCATCCGATGAAATTTCCTTATTGTTGATAAGGTAAAACTTCTTAATCTCGATCTTAGGAATATCTTGCTCCTCGATGATGGGCTTATTGAGTTCGATGAGCATCTTATCTTTTAAAACCTTGGGCTGATTAAGCTCAATCTCCTTGATGATTTGACCCGCATCAGGCTGAGCGGCGTTAACTTGCATTGACGCAAGCAAAGCCATTAAAGATAGCGATTTTAATAATTTTTTCATAGACATTTTTTTATGTGCATTTTACCTAAAAAACTATAAAAAATATAAAAAAAACAATTAGTTAATAGTAAAAAGGGCATAGCTATATTGGGGGCATTTATGGGGGCATTATTTATTAAATAAATTAATAACAACTTTTCTACCCTTCGCACAACCCATCTCAACACAACCCTTAGACTCTTGGGGCACGTTATAAAATACCCCCAGCATTCTATCCTCTGCTAACCCAAGCTTAATCAATTCATCCTTCATCATCACTGCTCTTCCTTGGGCAATTTGAATATCCTGGTTTGGATTGTCAGAGATATTCTCAAAACCCTCGACCGCAAATTTCTGATCAGGTTTATTGAATAACTCTTTCAAATTTTTGACCATATTGTCATCAAGGTTTGGCATGCTCTCATAGAGTCCAAAATAGTATGTCAGCCTAGCCGTTAAACGGTAACCATCAATTACGTTTGGCATTGGGTTTGTAAGCCCGGTGAAGTCAATGGTGCTAACTTTATCATTAGGATCATCAAGCGCTGGTGCAGCCTGTTTAGGTGCTGGTGCAGCCTGTTTAGGTGCTGGTGCAGCCTGTTTAGGTGCTGGTGCAGCCTGTTTAGG
>JAYQWA010000042.1:0-3447 GCA_038148755.1 Gammaproteobacteria bacterium | reverse complement strand
GATATGGCCCCGCGACATCACCGCAGGCATAAATGTTGGGGTAGCTTGTCTGCAAATACTCGTTAACCTTGATGGTGCCATTTTGATTTTTTTCTAACCCTAGTACTTCAAGACCTAGATTTTCGGTGTTGGCTTTCCTACCCAGTGCAATCAGCACTACATCGAAGTCGAGTAGCCTCTCCTGTTGCTCATATCTGAAAATTGCCCGACACACTTCCGCTTCACGCTTGAAACGCAATAGCTCATGCTGCCCCAGAAAACAGATACCATCTTTTTCCAGACACTGCAGTACTGCCAGTGAAACGTCCTCATCTTCTTTGGATAAAGGCAAGGCCTGTTTATCCGCTATACATACTTGCGAACCCAGACGGGCAAAAGCCTGTGCTAATTCACAGCCAATAGGCCCAGCGCCAAGCACTAGAAAACGTTTTGGCAATTCATTCAAATTCCAGATGCTGTCAGAGGTGACATAGGAAATCTCCTGTAGACCTGGAATATCTGGTATGAGTGGACTGGCTCCACTGGCAATCACAATCTGACGCCCTGTAATTTCCTGATCTCCGACCTGAACCCTGTAGGGCGACAGAATCTTAGCATCTGCCTGCACACACTCGACACCCAGTTTGCTATATCTTTCCACGGAATCATGCGGAGCAATTTTCTCAATACTGTCTTTTATGCCACGCATGAGGGCTGGAAAATCAACTTTTGCTGGCTGGCTGTCAATACCAAATTCTTCCGCACGATCAATTAAATTTTTCACCCCTGCTCGTCTGATCAATGCCTTACTTGGTACGCAACCTGTATTCAGGCAATCCCCTCCCATTCTATCTTTTTCAATGAGGATCACTTTGGCCTTGCTCAGTACAGCGATATAGGCGCTCACCAAACCGGCGGATCCAGCGCCAATTATAATCAGGTTAGCATCAAAGCTTTGAGGTTTGGAAAATTCGCGGTACAGCTTTTGTTGACGAAGCAGTCGTAGCAACGCCCTGGAAATCCAGGGAAACACGGCCAGTAAAAGTAATACTCTTATCATGCCGACACTGAATATTGCCGGCAGGCTTTCAGCCAGACCCAGTTGTACACCCACTTCGACATAAAGCGCGGTGCCAAATAACATGCCCAGTTGGCTGACCCAGTAAAAATCCCGCAAGCGAATCGGTGTCAGGGCCATCAGGACATTGACCAAAAAAAAAGGAAAAACCGGTATAAGTCGTAGAGTGAAAAGATAAAAAATACCGTCTTTTTCGATACCCTCATTAAGTGTGCCAAGGCGCTGACCGTATGTGTCCTGCACCCAGTCTCTTAGCAAGGTCCTCGCCATCAGAAATGCGGCACTGGCGCCGATGCTGCTGGCAAAAGAAACCAGCAATAGCCCCCACCATAAACCAAAAATTGCTCCCCCAATAACTGTGACAATTGCAGCTGTCGGCAGTGAAAAAGCTGTTATCAGAGTATAAAGACAAAAATAGGCTGCACTGCTTAGCAGGAAATGGCTATTCTTATATTCCAGTAGGATCTCCCGCTGTTGCTGAAAATAGGATAAATTGAAAAAAACGCCCAGATCGAACAGGAAAAAACTGCTCAGGACAAGTGTTAGAAGCAGGAGAAGGCTGATTTGTTTTTTATTCATTTATTCCCTTATATGCCATAATTGAAAGGAGTTGCTCCCCGCGGGAGTCCTGAGCTTGATAAATGTTACTAGGAAATAAACAGCTAATGTGCAATAAAATTTGCTTAGGAGCCTAAATTGGTAACCAAGACATATTCCCGATGTTTTCCTGCAACACGTATGCGGCGCATGCGCAAGGATGATTTTAGTCGTCGTTTAATGCAGGAAAATACTTTGAATTCCAGCGACTTGATATACCCTGTTTTTGTGATTGAAGGGAAAGCAAAGCGTGAAGCGGTCGTTAGCATGCCGGATATCGAGAGACTAAGCCTTGATGAACTGGCGAAAGAAGCCAAAGCAGTTAGCAAACTGGGAATTCCCGCCCTCGCACTGTTTCCATCTCCGGACGCCACTAGCAAATCTGAAGATGGTCGTGAAGCTTTCAACGCAGATGGATTAACCCAACGCGCTATCAAAACCATCAAAGATGCCTGTCCCGAGATGGGAATTATTACCGACGTCGCACTGGATCCGTTTACGACACATGGCCAGGACGGCATTATCGATGACAAGGGCTACGTATTGAATCAGGAAACCGTGGAAGTTCTTGTTAAGCAGGCGCTGTCTCATGCTCAGGCTGGAGCTGATATCGTAGCGCCCTCTGACATGATGGACGGCAGAATCGGCGCCGTGAGGGAAGCCCTAGAAGCAGAAGGGCATATCAACACCCGCATCCTGGCCTATTCCGCCAAATATGCCTCAGCTTATTATGGCCCCTTTCGTGATGCTGTTGGATCCTCTGGAAACCTCGGTACTAGTTCCAAGGAAACCTACCAGATGAATCCGGCCAACAGTGATGAGGCCCTACAGGAAGTCGTCTTAGATTTAAGCGAAGGAGCTGACATTGTAATGGTCAAGCCTGGATTGCCTTATCTGGATATCGTCAGGCGGGTAAAAGATGAGTTTGGCGTGCCAACTTTTGTATACCAGGTTAGTGGTGAATATGCGATGCACATGGCAGCTATTCAGAATGGCTGGCTTGACGGAGACAAGGTCATACTGGAATCCTTGTTATCCATTAAAAGGGCCGGTGCTGATGCGATTCTGACCTATTTTGCAAAAAAGGTTGCCGAAAAACTTGAATAAGGCCTGCTGAAACCCCATCATTGGCTCATCACGACTAGTTTTACTAACCCCATATTTTCATATCCAAGGAAAAAACCATGAGTGAGAATATAAGTCATATTACTGATGACAGTTTTGAAGACGACGTAATTAACGCAGGCAGCCCGGTACTGGTAGATTTCTGGGCAGAATGGTGCGGCCCCTGCAAGATGATAGCTCCTGTACTGGAAGATCTGGCTGGTGAGTATTCCGGCAAAATGAAAGTCTGCAAAATTGATGTCGATCAGAACAAACAGATGGCTGAAAAGTACAATGTTAAAGGCATTCCAACCTTGATTATTTTTAATAACGGAGACGCCGTAGGAAAAAAAGTCGGCGCCCTGTCAAAAGCACAATTATCTGCCTTCATCGATAGTACAATTTAAGTTTTCGATAGAGCGCAATAATACCGGCGAAAATTATAATTTTTACTTTACACGACAAATGGCGGGTGATAGATTACTCGCCAGCTTGTCATTTCAAACGCCGTTCCAGGGCGAAAAATAATTCAGAAATACTCAATAATTTCCCTGAAACAGGCTATTGCCACAAGCAAATTTCCTTTTAATCTGATAATTGTTCCGCCAAATTTAACTGTTTAAAACTCCTCCCTTTCTATAAAAGCGTTATTGCACTATGAATCTATCTGAACTAAAAACTAAACCAAT
>JAYQWA010000041.1:0-3972 GCA_038148755.1 Gammaproteobacteria bacterium | reverse complement strand
CCTCATCCGCAAAGTGAGGATAAAGCCACCGGATACCCATAACTCTTTCACGGCTAGCATCCGGAATGATGCGGGTCATACCTCCAGTTGCTTCTATTTCCACTATACGACTAATTTTTACATCGCCGATGCGCCAAACTTCTCCGACCACTTTGCTAGCTCCCTTCTCCCCTATCCTGCGAGTTTTCGCCGACGGAAAAGACGGGCTAGAGCCACAGATACCACTGCAAGCACTGCCGCAATAATATTTAGGGTAGCGTGATCCACTCCAACAAGGTCCCCGCCTGGCATCATCATTAGGACACCAGCAGCCATTAGTAATAGACGACATAGCCAACTCATTGGATTATCCGCCGCCCCTAGGCGCCCAACACCTATCAAGTATCCTTGCAAGGCGGCTGCCACCAACACGACACCAATAACCGCGGCACCGAATGTAACCAGTACCTCCATCGGCTCACCACGACCAATCAATGCAGGGTTGAGCACAAAGAAGAAGGGAACGAAGTAGATAATGCTACCGAGCCGCATGGCCTCTAACCCCGTTTTCATAGGGTTGGACTGCGCCACTGTAGCAGCAGCAAACGCACCAATTGCAACAGGAGGCGTGATGAACGAAATCATGCCCCAATAAAGAAGGAAGAGGTGCACGGCTATCTTGTCCAAACCACCATGAATAAGAGCTGGACCAACCGTCACCGCCAGGAAGAGGTACGCAGCCGTCACCGTCATACCAATGCCAAGAATGAAGCTTGTAACAGCTCCCATTATTAGGAGTAGGAAGACGTTCTCACCCGCTAACTGTACCAGGTCAAAAGCTAGGCTTCCGATCTTACCCGATAGCATGAGAGCGCCGATTATCAGGCCTACACCGGCTAATAAGCCGGCAAGCTCTGTGAAGAGCTTACCTACGCCCATTAGGAAATCCATTAAACGGGCCATATTCCAGCGATGGTGCTTAGAAAGTTGATTTATGACCAAAAGGGTTACAGTAGCGTAATAAGGAGCCTGGGCTTCTCGCTGCATATAAAGCAGCATGACAACCAGCATTACCAACACAAAAATGAAGTACCAGCCAGTCTTCAGTACATCTAGTACCTTCGGCAGTTCAATCACTGGCAAGCCCTTCAAGCCATAGCGTGCCGAGTACGCATCAATCTGCATAAAGAGGCCAAAGTAATAGAGCAGTGAAGGGAAGACAGCTGCAATGACTATTTCCGCGTAGGAAACTTCTAAGAACGTTGCCATTACGAATGCAGTCGCCCCCATAACAGGAGGCATCAGAACCCCACCCGTTGAGGCACAAGCTTCTACACCACCAGCATAAGTGGCGCGGAAGCCAACACGTTTCATAGCGGGTATAGACATCACACCAGTAGTTAACACGTTTGTGATAACCGAACCCGACATAGACCCCATCAAACCAGAGGCAAAAATCGCAACTTTTGCAGGCCCACCTCGGAACTTTCCGAGGAGTGCGAAAGCTAAGTTGAGGAAAAAAGCACCGCCCCCTGTGTATTGCAGCGCAACACCAAAAACTAGGAAGCCAACAACAAGATTGGCAAAGGCTCGCATCGGTATCCCAAGAACACCCTCGGTACCATAGATGTAAAAGGCTGATGCTATCGTCCAGCTTGTCGGCTGGCCGTTAAGGACGCCAGGCATTACGTCTGCAAAAACCGGGTAAACAGAAAACAGCACACATATTACAAAAATTGCGGTGCCACCTGTCCGACGCGTGGCTTCCAATACTATCAGCCACATTGCGTAGGCGCAGTATTCGGCTGTTTCAGGCGGAAGAAACTCCCAGCCATCCTGCAGTATCTCTTCCCCATGCAAAACAAAATAAACTGACAGAGCTATTGTGACGCCAACCAAGAGCAAATCATACCAAGGCACTCTGCCAGACTCGATTGCACCAGGAGCAATTGATTTGAATGGGAAAAGCAAAAAAACTAGTGGCAGCAACAGGCCAAGCATCACATAGAAATATTCTGTCTCCAAAGGCACATAAGTGCCGAGCCGATTACCAAGCCCAAAAATCACATAAATCGAAACAGCAACTGAACCGATTGAAGCAATTAATAGCCAAGTCCACCAAAGACTTGATAGCTGCCGATGCCTGCTTACGCTTGCCTCTGACTGCTCAACAGCTTCTTCAGCAGTAATAGTAGGCTGTTGCTGATCACTTGCGCTCATAAGGCTCTTCCCCATGCACACCTTTCACCATGCGCCGGCTTTTGCCGATCTGCGGAAAGGTATTTTTTATGCAGGTGATTTAACGTTTAGATCTCATCAACTGCATTTATGTTTGAAGAAAGCGTAGGTGGGTTCTGGAGAGCGGTAAAGTCTATATTGATTATATTTTCACCATGTAAAACATCTTTGACAGCCAAAGTGCTTCTTCCCAAAAGTAAATCGGGCGCGGCCACGCCGCGCCCGATCTGCAAAAATTGAAGCCCAGTTAGGCCTTTAATAACCCTACTCGCTAAACGGTGCATCCATGCCAGCTGCTTTCAACGCAGCAGCACGATTAGCAAGCCATTTTTCACTGGAGAAGCCATCAGCTTGAGTCTTTTTCCAGGTGTTAGCAAGAATCATTTCACGCTTCAGCAGCATGTCTGTATGAGCCTGGTCTTCTGCCGTCCAAACCCCAGCTTCCTTATAATACTGAATTGCTCCAGCATGGTATGGGAATACCCATTGGAAGTTCTGACTTTCAACTTTATAGCCGTCCATACCAGGACCAGCGTCTTTAAAGTTTTCGTAATTGTCCATTACCGCCTTAGTCAAACCGTATGCAACATCATTGCTAACTGGCGCCAAGCTTACGAAGATTGGGTAGGCATATCCTGCCCCTTCATAAGGAAGCTTGCCCGAAGGGTTGTTTTCACCATTGATGGCAAGAGCAACTTTTGTTTTTGCAACGTAAGGTGCAACTTTATGAACTCTAGCCCAGGCTTCCTTGTCGTCATGCGGGAAGTTGGGCACAAACAACCCGCGAGGACTGGCTGCAATCTGATTATAAATTGCAGAAATAGAGCTCCCCATCGCTACATCTGCTTGGCCATCAAGAACAGCTTGCATGGATTGTCCCCAGCCAGGGACCTCTACTTTAACAACGTCGTTCCAAGTTAAACCTGCGTAAGCAAGGATAGCCGTCATGTTCGTCTGCAGAGCAGGAGAGCCTTTAACCCACGCAACACGCTTACCTTTTAAGTCCTTTAGTGACTTAACGCCTACGTCATCGGCGATAGCCGCACTAACGGTTCCGTGCCTGCCATTGTTGTTGAAAAGGTTACGCAATGGTTGCGGACCCCACTTTTCATCAGCAAACATTAGTACGCCTTCAGCACTGAAATAGGCTGCTATTCCGCATGCACAAAGCTCAGCTTGGCCGGCTTTCAAAGGGAGCATTCTAGAAACGTCATTCTTTCCAGGAATAATGCGGACCTCAGATCCGTATTTCGCTTTCAGCATGTTTCCAAGTCCAACCGACTGAGCATAGCCGGAGGAAGTTGTGCCATATGCTGTCCAGGAAAGATTTTTTGGAAGTTTAACTTCGGCAGCTGCAGCACTGGCGGCTATACCAGCCGCGGCAACAGCAGAAACCGCAATAGAAATCATCGCTTTACGCATTTGCGTCTCCTCCTTGTTCATTGTGCTACTGCCTTCAGCATCTTTGTCTTACTTGGATACTAATAATCACAGCAGCTATGGTTCCACCCCAATCACTACAGGCAGAGTTTCAATGCTTAGAGCCTAAAGATGCGTTTTAAGAACGTAAAGGGCTCCTGCTTGCATTTTGATATCTACTCTTCTGAAATGGCGCCCTAGGGTTGATAAGGAACGGGAAAATGGCTGAAGCAAGCAGAGACACTATGGTGGGCATCGTCGGCGTTGGCGTGATGGGCGGTGGCATGGCCAGAAACATTCTGAAAAAGGGTAATCAGGTCGTTGCCTTCGACTTGG
>JAYQWA010000040.1:0-4383 GCA_038148755.1 Gammaproteobacteria bacterium | reverse complement strand
ACCACTAGTAATAAAGGGGCCATCCAACCGATCTGCTGATAGCTTGGCAACAAGCCCACCGCCAGTGTGGAAAATCCCATCATAAACATGCATAGCAGCAGTACCTTTTTACGACCATGGGTATCACCCCAGTAGCCTAGAAAAATAGCACCAAGAGGACGTGCCACATATCCGACGCCATAAGTCGCCAGGGAAGCTATGATAGCAATACGAGGATCTTCCGAAGGAAAGAAAATTTGTGGAAAAACCAGGGCCGCGGCCGTGGCATAAATAAAAAAATCGTAATACTCAAGGGCTGAACCTATCCAGCCACTTGCAGTTGCCCGCCTAGTCTGGCGTTCACCTCTGGGCTCATTAAAGTCAGAAGATACCATTGACATCCTTATTATGCTTATATAAAAAAAGTTTTGTGGTGGATGGGGCTGTTACTTGAATACATCCTCGATGAATTCGATAGACAGTTCCAGCGCCTTAATGCTGGCAGCACGAGTGACAGCCGGAGTTTCTCCGATATAGCTATGCTCAACATCTGGGATCATGTGTAGGCTAGAACTCACACCATTTGCCAAGAGTTGCTCGTTGAAATTAATCGACTGACTGGGATCGGCAATACTGTCACGACTACCATGAATGAGCAAAAAAGCGCCGTCTGCAGGATCAACGTAAGTAGTTGGGCTTGCAATGATTTCAAGGCCGGCAAAATAAGCATTGGGAGCTCCCCTTTGCTGTGACATCTCGCGCAAATCATAAAGCCCATACCAGCCAATGGCCGCCTGAACACAATCCGACTCAACAGCCAGATCATCCGTCAGATTTGGTGGCGCCAACTCTTCTACATTACAGGTGGTGGCCGCCAGGGCCGCTAGATGCCCTCCTGCTGATGCACCCCAAACCGCAAACCTTTCCTTATCGATACCATATTCTTCGGCATTTGCCCGCAACCAACGCAAAGCGGTTTTCACATCATGAATAGCCGCAGGAAATTTTTCTTCACCACCAAGACGATAATTAATCGATGTCACCACATAGCCTTTGGATGCGATCATTGCTAGCGTTGCCGGCCAGTTATCAAAAGCACCTGAATTTCTAGAATGTCCACCCTGCCAGCCACCACCGTGAATATACATAATCATGGGGTGCGCAGTGTTTCTGTCGGGAGGTAGATACATATCAAGGCGTAACTGTCGATAACCATTCATCTGGTTGTAAACCATATCAGGCAAACCCACAACACCGCCCATAAATTGTATCTCTGCCTGCGGGAATCGGTTTTCCATAACTACTGCATCGGCTATCGGCACATCTTCCAGAGACCAGACGCTAGCCGCGACAATATTATTGTCAGGGACGGGGGTCAGCCCCTCCGTCTGGCTAATATCTTCACTGCAGGATATCAGCACAATGGTTAACATCATGAGACTTGTGAGTAATCTGAATTTAGACATTTAGAGGTTTTCTCTATTAATTAGCTGGTTGCAGGAGCTGTTCTGCAATCTGATCCGGCATAGGATCAAACCAGCCAAGCACTTCATCAAGAAGGTCTTGCTCAAGTTTAATTTTGGTATCGGTGAAAATCATAAATGCTTCAAGTCCTTGAAATAGCCAAAGTAGAAAACCAGAAATACATGCTAACCCGGATTCTCGAGCATTTGTAATAAAATTGGTTTCTATAGGCGTATAAATTGCATCGAAAGCCCACTTCTGATCATTAATTAAGGCTGGATCAAAGGCAGAACCGGGATATTGGCTCATACCAATATTTGTGCAATTTACCAAACCATCCGATGCGATGATATATGAATCCTTATTGGATTCGTTGACAACCTTTACACTCACTCCCCTGTTATGCAGATGCAGCGCCAGAGAATCAGACTGAGAGGCCAACACATCATAAATATAAATTTCGTCACAACCCAAGTCGGCTAGAGCACAGGCAACAGCTCTGCCAACACCTCCGGCGCCAGCCAAAAAAACCTTGCCGGGAGCTACCACACCACGTTTATATTTATATGCCTGAGTGAACCCCATGTAGTCAGTGTTGGCTCCATAAACATCATGGCCAGAAAACTTCAGAGTATTATACGAGCCTATTTTTTCGTGCCCTGAGATAAGCGAGCTGGATGCTAGTTTATGAACACGCTGCTTGAAAGGATGGGTAACATTGATTCCCTGAAAACCCTCGTTTATTAACTGGAGAACTTTATTAGCGGTATCAAAGCCTGCAGTATCAGCTTCATCAAGCAAGGTATAACTCAGAGAAATACCACTTATCTCAGCTAGATACATTTGTAAACGCGGCATTCTGGATTTCTGAATTCCTGAACCCAGTAAACCCAGTCTCGTCAACATGAAACCACTCTCTTTTTAAACATAAATAAATTAAATAGAAATTCCGAGCCCTTGTGAAAAATTAATAATTCACTAACCTAAAACCTGAAGTTAAATGCTTTTCTGGATTGTATGCTTTAAATTCAATCTTAGATGTTTTTTGCATACTAAATTAGTATACCTGTATGAAAGTGAATATAAACTCACAAATTATCTTATAAATAAACTAGGAAAAGATTTTGCTGCATTCCATCGCAACAGTTTCTATCAGCGGAAACCTTGAAGACAAGCTGCAGTCTATTGCCGCTGCCGGCTTCTCCGGCGTTGAAATTTTTGAAAATGATTTGCTCACATTTCCTGGATCAGCTACCGATATCGCTAAGCTGATGAATGACCTCGGATTGATCTGCACAGCATTTCAGCCTTTCCGTGATTTTGAAGGAATGCCTGACAATCTAAGGGAAAAGACATTTAACCGCTTAGAAAGGAAGTTTGAAATCATGAAACAGCTGGGAGCAAAAGTCATTCTTGTTTGTTCCAATGTGTCACGGGATAGCCTTAACGATAAAGACAGAATAATAGAAGATTTTATCGAAGCTGGCGAGCTGGCCAGAAAGCACAATCTAACTATTGGTTATGAAGGGCTGGCCTGGGGCAGACATGTCTGGGACCACCGCGATATCTGGGATATTGTCCGAAGAGTGGATCACCCAAATGTTGGCATAATCCTGGATAGTTTTCATAGCCTTGTAAGGAAAGTCCCTACGGAAAGCCTGCTAGATATCGATCCAAAAAAAATCTTGCTTGTGCAACTGGCAGATGCCCCCCTGCTGGATATGGATTCACTATACTGGAGCCGTCATTTTAGATGCATGCCCGGCCAGGGTGATTTACCACTGGTGAATTATGTCGAGACCCTAGATAAAATTGGCTACGATGGCCCCCTGAGTCTAGAAATATTCAATGATCGTTTTCGCTCAGCCTCTTCCAGCCAGGTAGCATTAGATGGCCGCCGTTCATTACTTTACTTGGAAGACCAGGTTAGTAGAAAGCAGGGACATAAAATTTCACCATCTTGGGTGAAATGCGAAGGTATTTCTTTTATTGAATTTTCTGCTAATGAAGAAGAAGCTCAACAACTCGAAGCATTATTTCGCGGGCTTGGTTTTGTTCATGCTGGACAACACAAAAGCAAGTCTGTATCACGCTGGCACCAGGGAGATATCAACCTACTGATAAACATCGATGAAAATGGATTTGCCCGCTCGCACAATGAAGTGCATGGCTGTTCAGTGTGCGCTATTGGGTTGAAAGTTGAAGATGCTGGACTAGCATTTCAGCGGGCAAAAAAATATTTGATAACTGCATTCAGCCAATCTATTGCTGAAGGTGAGTACGAGATTCCGGCTATCAAGGGAGTCGGCGGCATGCTTTTTTATTTTGTTGATAAAAAAGAACATGCGGACATCTGGCAAAATGATTTCAATAATTTGGATAATTCCACACGGACGCATCGTCTTGATAGTGTCGATCATATTGCCCAGTCCATGATTTTTGAGGAAATGCTATCCTGTCTACTTTATTACCTGGTTCTATTTGATGTGAAAAAGACAGCACAACTGGAAATTACCGACCCACTTGGCGTCATCCAGAGCCAAGCCGTCGAAAATCCAGGCAGAAAATTAAGGCTTACCATGAACAGCTCGGTAGCCCTGCAAACCATGCCTTCAAGATTATTATCGACCTATATGGGTGCCGGCGTTCAGCATATTGCCTTCGCCTGTGAGAATATATTTTTTGCGGCAGAACAGGCTCTCTTATCAGGTCTGGCTCTGTTGAAAATTCCTGATCTCTATTATGACGATCTCGAAGCAAAGTTCGATTTCGAGAAAAATACACTAGACAGGATGCGCAAACTAAATATTTTGTATGACAAAGATGATGTCGGTTCCTACTGGCAGTTTTATACCCAAGTTTTTGCAGATAGATTCTTTTTTGAAGTCGTACAGCGACAGAATTATGATGGGTATGGAGCCGTTAACACTGCCATTAGAC
>JAYQWA010000039.1:0-4499 GCA_038148755.1 Gammaproteobacteria bacterium | reverse complement strand
CGCATAATATACATTCTGCAACAAAAAAATTTTAATGACTTATTTTTTTTATATCTTTTTGTAAATGTGCGTTTTTTTACACATTTACAGGTTCCTAATCAACCTTTCTAACTTTTTTATCTTAATTTCTTCTGACACCCAAAGGTCATCCATCCGCTTATCATAGTTAATAATCGGATCATCAGCAGCTTCAATTCTCTGCTGCTTTAACTTTTCATATTCTTCAGGCTGCGCCTGTTTAAACAACTTATCATAATATTTTGGTGGACGAACTTCTTTACCATTTACAACTACGAAATCGTGTAAATGGCAATCTGTCCACCCGTATTTCAGATACCAATCATATCCTATACCTGGCATCCTAGACATCGTGCAATACTCAGGCTTTCGTTCTGATATTATTTCGCCAGTTTCTAAATCTACTTCTCTATAATGAGCAGGGGCGCCCTCCCCTGTCACCTTTTTCATTACATATCTTGCACAATATGCAGCTGTTTCAAATGTTACTGCCCCAAGGGTCGAAAAACCATATGGCCACAGCTGCATTAACTCTTCACTTATAAATAGATTAAATCCGCCTTTTTTTGACCATAATTTTTTATCTTTAAAATCATGCCCAAATAATAGGGCATGATAGTGCGGCCGGCCGTTAAGATCGCCGTACTCACCGCAATGGAAAAATCGGATTTTATGATCATACTTTTTACGCAACCTTTTCATGAACCGCTGGAATTCATCTACCTCCAGCGACTTCGGATTACGTCTTTGTTTTAACGCTTCGTCATTAAACGTTAACGTTATAAAACAATTATCTTCGTGCATTTGCGCCTCGTGCACGCACCTCATAGCCCATTGACGGCTATATTCGAGGCGACACCCTATGCACTGTCCACACGGTAAATTAAAGCCCTTTGCAAAAGCAAAGGGCTTATCAAACACCACCTTGCCATCGCATTTGTAAGCGAGCAGGGGATGATAACAAGGCATCTATAGTCTGATGCCTCCACGCATTGGTTTTGTAAAATTGCGTGATTTCACCCGCATTGCGCCATTGGTGAACATCTTCCTACTTTTACCGCGTGAAACTTTTTTTCTGTACTTCATTATCTTCGATCCTTTCGTAAAGTTGGAGCCAAACTTCGCCGTCTTTATTCGGTAACGGCAGCGCATCTAATTTTATCCAAAAACCAGACCCATGTTTTTTTCCGATGCCTAATTGTTTCCAGTAACTTTTTCCATCTTTGCCGTTATGGCCTTGTGCCACGTTATAGTTGATATCCACCTTTTGCCTCCTTTGTGGTGTCAGTAGTCCCAGTTACATCAAGTGAGTAACTGGGACTTGCCCTGCCTTCACTCCCCAGCTAGCTCGGGAGCGGGAGGCTCGGCAGGGCTTTCCTTACGTTTCGGTGCCTCCTCAACGGGTTCTGGGGCTTCTGCTAACCCCAATCTAACCATTTCTTCAGAATTCTCTGGATTTGTTGCAAATTCGAAAAATTTGCCCGCATCATTACCAAACATTTCGCGAATTTTACTTGGCAATTCGCCGAAATTTTCTTGTGCTGAAATAACGAGATCAAGCGCTTCGCGATACTCGTTGATTTCTGAATAATCGCCATACCGTGCTACTCCGCGATTTACGTTCGCAATCAATCCTGTCTTGTCATACTGCTTAATGATATTCCGCACATCTGCATCATGTGCAAAATGCTGCTGAGTGAGGCTTTCGCCTTTTGTTTCTGTAGTTACGCGGCTTCGATCGCCGTATGCTGTTTTAAATTTTACTGCTTCTTTTGCCATTTTAATTACTCCACCTGTCGACTGGTATCCGTGCTTTTCTCGCAACTGATTTGATCAATCCAATTACATTTTCACGGCCTTTAGCCGTTGTATTTAAACCCATTATTCTTTTGATTTCTGAACGTTTTACCGGTGCTGGATTACCTCTTTCTGGCTTTTTACTACCTGTTGGTTTATCCATACCAACCGCTTTAGCAATTGATTTACCTGTATTCATATACGCATAACCCTGTTTCAAAATTTCAGGGACATGCGACAACGGCATTCCAAAATGACTTGCTGCCTTTGCCTCTAAAGCTGCAATTTGAGCCTGTGATCTTGCTGTTGTTGCTTGTGCGCCTGTAAGGCCACCTTGAACTGCCGCTGCACCTATATTTGTTGCTTGGTACTGACTACCTGCTGGTGTACTTGCACCACCTAACTTTGCTGACAAAATGGGATTAAGTCCTGCCGCTTTCAAATCTGCAACTTGGCGTTGGTGAGCCGTATTTGACATTCTTTCCTGAAATGCCATTTGACGCGCTGATGTTTTTTGATCAGATCGGTTTTTAAGTATTCCACCGATACCACCAATAATTGCTGCACCTGTTACTGGATCCATTATTGAACTCCATTGTTACATTCAGTAACGAACACCGCCAACGCGTCTGCTACACCGCAGACAGCTGGAACCCAAGCAGCGAGACCATTAGCAATAAGCCAAACCACAATACCGCCCAAGGCTGCCGGAAGAATAAACCTCCGGCTAAAAGCAACAATAGCAGCCCATTTAATGCTATCCATAACACCACCTAAAAATGATCAATTAACCCAGGTACTGAATAAACAGGCATTGGTCTTGTTGTTTTAAGATCAAAATACCAATCAAAAATCAGATCTGGTTCTGTTGGCACTGCCACAACTCTGTCAACTGGTGGATTTTCTTGTATAAATGACGCATTAAGGGCAGGAAGCGATGCAAAATCCTGAGACAAATGCCAAGCATCCAAGGTTCCAGTTGCATTTGAACGCATCTTTCCTGTTACCTGAGAAGGCTTATAACGGTATTCCGCATACCGCTCTTGATATCCAAACACAGCCTGATCGTCTGCTGTGTTCTGATAATAAATTTCTTGATTCAATACAGGCTGCTCGCCAATATGGGCGAGGGCAGGCCAATAGAAATCCCAGCGATCACGGCGTGACCACATACGATTAATACCTTGCTGGTATGTCAAATCTGCAAACACACAAGCAAGGCCAATTAGCACACCATGTTCAACAAATGACTTTGTAAAT
Source organism: Gammaproteobacteria bacterium (assembly GCA_038148755.1). Classification (GTDB taxonomy): domain Bacteria; phylum Pseudomonadota; class Gammaproteobacteria; order Pseudomonadales; family Pseudohongiellaceae; genus UBA5109. Next base: position 1,424 of record JAYQWA010000039.1, on the reverse strand, counting down.
CCGTGTCCTTGTACACCGACTGTAGCCAATGCTGACAAATTACCTTGTGGTGACGTTGCGTCTGTAGAACTTGTCTGCGGTACTGGTTGCATGTCCAACCCAGTTTTTCCACCACCTAAATATTCTGGACGCTGCAATCTTGAATCTGGTGACGTAACACCGAAATGCGATTGCAAAATCTCTGTGTAACGCGTACCGCCACGTGCATCGCGCTCATATAAACGTTGTATTTGAAACGCTTCACGCAGCTGATTAATCGTCGCTGCCGTAGCAGCCGACAAATCTGCAATCAAATTTGGCGTGTATGTATATCCGCCAGTGCCGGCAATAGCGATTGTAGAACTTGTATCTATTCTCGCAGATGTAACGCCTGTGGGATCTAAGGTATAAAGATAATTACCTGTTGTTTGTGTTTGTTGAATTGGAGCATCTTGACCCAAAGGCAAAGACACTGCTTCGCCTTTTTGCGGCCATGGTAAACACGAAGTAAAATAATCGTGACGCTTACCACGCTTCAACAACACATAATCTGACGCTGAATCTGGCCCATCGTCTTTGTCCACTACTACGCTGTCTTGCAAATTTTGATCACGAAACCACTCGTTCCATATTAAATTATAAGCTCTGCCATGCAGATTATTATAATCCAAACCTGCTACTTTTGTTGGGAGACCGAAATAATCTCCCAAAGAACCTTCAGCAACTGTTGTATTTGTTACTTGTGGAATTAAATAATCTGTACTGTCGCCTGGATTATCCTGAGCGCCATTAAACTTTTCCCAATTATCCCAAATCAATCTATTTGGGACAAAAAAGAAAAATGTCTCGATATACATATTATCAAAAATTGGATAAATAGGGGTTGCTAGACGGCCAAACCCATGCGCTTTCATACTGAAACTATCGCCGGGCAACACTTCATCCACATAAATCGGTACTAAATACCCAGCGTCAAACGTTGTTTTTAAACCATGCACTCGATTAAACGTTGACCGCTGGATTTCCGCACGCGGAACCCGACTAAACTCATGTTTCATTGTTGTGGGGAGGGACCCCATTGCACCGCCTAGCATTGCTCTTTACTCCACTATCAAATTTTCAATTTCTTGCAATTTCACCGGCTTTTCGTTTGCTGAAATCATTCCAGTTTCGTCGTCAAACACGCCGAGTTGAAACAAACTGAAATCTGCCGGATGTTTTGCAAAAGGGTGATCTTTACTGGCAATCGCGTCTTGCAATGCGCGAATTGCTGTTCCGTCTTTTACTTCTAGAAAAGGTGGCATATACATCTCTGCTTTTCGATCATACACCGCGTAATATACTTTCTTCACGTTCGCCTCCATGGTTACATTGTTGCGAACATTATTTACGCATAATATACATTCTGCAACAAAAAAATTTTAATGACTTATTTTTTTTATATC
>JAYQWA010000038.1:0-4694 GCA_038148755.1 Gammaproteobacteria bacterium | reverse complement strand
ATGTTGGCGTTTCACCGCCCGCAAGATGCTGGCCAGGCATGTGCCAGCGCGACACTTCAACTGGATTACGCGGGTCAGCAAGATCATAAATCACAAGAATATTGCCGACATAGCCTTCCATTTCAGTGGAAATATAAGCGTAGTTTTCATCCATATCAAAACGATGGACACCGAAACCATGTGTACGCACATATGACAGCAACTTAGGATCGGCTGGATCAGAAATATCCCAAACCCTGAAACCTCCATCGTTATAGCCATTTTGAAGAAACCGCCGCACCGCAGCAAGCTTAGACTCCGCAAGTCCAAGAGCTTCAGCAATTTCAGAATCTACCGGTGGCCGACCAAGTTCCGCCTCAAGCTTTTTGCTTACTTCAGGAAGTTTCTCGCCACGTCGCAACTGGTGCCGTTGAGCTTGCTCAACATTTGTAATCATTATATTGCCAGCCACGCGCACCTTGTGCGTATGAGATAGATCATCATCAAGCATAATCTTTTTTAATATCTTCGGATTTGCTGGATCCTTTACATCAATGATCGTCGTGCCATGCGGCGCATCCATGTGACCAACAAAGGCAAGTCCGTTCTGCACCGTTACCTGACCGCCACCCGGAATGTCGAGCCGCGCAACGAGTCTGATATTTTTAGAAACCGGCCTGGCATGTTTTGCAGTCATGATAGGCCCTTTTCTTGTTTTCTTTTACTTAACCAGACTGGCAAAAACATCGTGATGAGCAAAATCAGCCAGAGCACATTACCAAGGTTTGACGAGAACAACACCATCGCATCACCGTCAGACATTTTCAGTGCCCGCAACATATATTGCTCAAGCAACGGTCCCAATATCACCCCGATCAGGATCGCCGCGACATGATAGCCGGTCTTCCGGGCGATATACCCCAAAATCCCAAAGGCAAAAGCAAGATACATATCAAACATATATTCGCGGGGTACAAATGACCCAACAAGTGTAAAAGCAATAATAATTGGCGACATATAGGTTGTTGAAACAAGTGTCACTCGCGACATATAACGTGACATTGGCAAGATGGTCAGAGCCATGAGCATATAGGTGACCAACATTGCCATAAAGACGCCGTAACCAAGATCAGGACGCTCGATAAACAACCTTGGCCCCGTTGGAACACCCTGATACTGCATTACCACCATCATGATAGCCGCGGTTGCACCACCGGGAATACCGAGAATCATAAGTGGGATAAGAGTGCCAGCAGTAACACCATTGTTTGCCGACTCTGGCGCAATCAATCCTTCAACATGGCCGGTACCATAGGCTTCAGGCGTTTTTGAAAAAGTGCGTGATTGCTGGTAAGCAACAAAAGATGCAATTGCCGCACCCGCGCCCGGGATAACACCGATGACAAGCCCTATCAAACCTGTCCAAGTAACATGCCACCAACGTTGCAAAGTTAGCTTAACGCCTATTATCGTCTCAGACCAACTGGCATCGCGAACTTGTTGAATTCGATCCTTTGACAGAAAAGATCCAGACTCAATAACCATGATCGCTTCGGAAATTGCAAACAGCCCAACAAGCGCTGGGATCAATGGTACGCCGTCATAAAGCTCCAGAAACCCCATAGTGCCACGTGGAGTTGCATACACATGATCAGCACCAATTGATCCAATCATCAGCCCAAAAAAACCTGCTATCAATCCTTTTATCGTATCTTTAGCCGCAACAGAGGCGATCAAAGAAATACCAAAAAGCATGACAACCACCATTTCAACGCTGTGCATATAAAAGCCAACGCGGGCCAGCCATGGCATAGTGATGAGAGCAATGATAGTAGTAAGCAGACCACCAATGATTGAGGAAACAAAGGATATGGAAAGAGCGCGCTGGCCTAACCCCTGTTTTGCCATCGGATAGCCATCCAAAGGTGTTGCCGCTGCTCCCGCAGTCCCAGGAATATTGACCAAAATTGCAGGGATGCCTGCGCCAAGCCTCGAAGAGCAATAAAGCGCAATCATAAAAACAAGCCCAACCTCTACTTCCATAAGAAATGTAAAGGGCAACAAGATTATTATCGTATTGGCAGCACTAAAACCCGGAATTGCACCTACAACCAGACCAAGAACAATACTCGGAATAATGACCCACCAAAGTGCAAACTGGTGAAAAAACAAATTTGCAAAAAATGAAAAATCAATCTCAGTCATTTAATTAAACCAGCTAAAAAAGTTTCAACCACGCCTTTGGGAAGTCGTGTTTCAAACATCAAGATAAAAACTAAGTACCCGATCGAGGCCAATATAATGGAAATCACCAACTTGATTGTCGGCGCCTTCCCTTTATCCAAAAACAGCATAGACGAAAAAAAGAATAGTACGGATGCGAGAACAAAACCGACCAGCTCAAGCGCTGCAAGATAGGCTAAAATCATCAGTATGAAAAAAAATTGGGAAGACTTTAAAGATCCCAACAAAGCCTGGAAGGGAATTTCAAATTTTGCTTCTTTTTTCAGCAATGCCATTCCCTTGACAACAAATAAAAGTGTTGAAGACAACAAAAGAACTGTCCCAACCATGTAAGCATTAACTTGTGCAGTCCAGGGCGAATCTAGAACTGTTGCAATATAATAGATTGTGAAAAGCACGCCTAAAATCGGAATTAAAAGCTCGCCAGCCACGTTAGGCCGCCCAAGATCTTTTTCGGGCAGCTGATTATCTTCATTCTGCATGATAATTTTCCAAGAATTTTGAAATGTGTGTGCAAGTCGAAATTAGGGAGAGGCGCGCTACAGCACGCCTCTCCAATTCTTTTTACTTCCCAGCTAACAATGGGCGGTAGCGCTCACCAAGCTCAAGCATTGCAGCTTTGAAAGACTCGCACTCTTCTACCCCACCATAGTTAGAATATGGCCAAAACCCTTTTGATTTCAGGAAAGCCTCCTTATATCCAGGATCGGCGAAGGTTTGCTTAAATGTCTTTTGTAGCAGATCAAACCGGTCAGGATGTGCATCCACGGCAGCCTTGTGGATACCGAAAGCACGCGCTGAAAACATCGGTGGCAGTTTTGTGCCGAAATATTGATTCATAGTCGGCGCGTTATTAAGCTTCTCACCAGCAGCGTTCTCATCATTGAAGACAAGCAAAGTGCGACATGAATCGCCAGCAGCAATAACTGATCCTGACGTCAAGACAGAGAAATCCATCTCGAGCGTGACTGCACCCGCCACGGTTCTTTTTCCACCTTTCAAAGGAACGAGATTAAATTGAGCCCCCGTATGCTCGCCAAGCGCAAGGATGCCTATTGATGCAGGATGCGCTAAACGGCTCGTACCCACATTTAGTTTGCGCTTTTTACCTTCAGCTATGATGTCATCAATACTCTTGAATTTACTCTCAGCACCGACAAACACTACGCCGGGATCAGTGTCAACGCGCCCAAAATAAATATAGTCATTGACATTGAAACTAGGCTTTTTGACCGCCCAGTTCAGAACCTCAGGCCCCATGTTTCCAAAAATTAAGCTATACGCATCAGGCTTGTACTTTCCCATGTAAACCTCATAGCCAACACGGCCTGAGGCGCCCGGGAAGAACCCTGGTTCAAAATTTGTGTTAAGATAGTTCTTCCAAACTGAAGTGAAAGCACGGAACAGCCGGTCGGCACCACCCCCCTCAGCAGTTGGGATAATCACGTCTATGTTTCGATCAGGATAAGCTGCCCAAGCTTGACTGGACATTCCTGCTCCGAGCATCAGCCCGCCAGCCGCAGCCGCGCCTGTTTTCAAAAAGGAACGCCGTTCCAAAAGGTTTTTGTTCATAATTTCTCTCCCAGCTTTTAGATTGATTCAAAGATTTTTTTTACTCTAGGACACTAAGCTAGAAAGAAGTTTTGGTGCTTGTAAAGCATAAATTAACTGTAAATTTGGTATAATATTTCTCGTTTTTTTATTTCACAAACCAATGATGAAATGACATTGCACGATACAGAGAGGCAGCATCAAGCCGAGATTCATTAGAATATTATGATTATTGTGGTTTTTATTAGAAGAGAACATGCGACGCTGTATCAGGAAACAGAAAAAGGCAGTAGGCTGACAAATGCAACCCCAGAGTTAACACTTTGATGACAGATATGACACAACTAGGAAGCGGGTTAAGCCCAGAAACAATCCTTCTTATGATAACGGCCTCAATCGGCTATGGGCTTTATATTTCTGGTGAACAGCTTGAGCGACGTGCGTTAAAGAAGGGTTCTTCAAGTCCTTCGGCGCCGTTGTTCAAAAAAATTGGCAGCCCCTTAATGATTATATCCATCGGAATCTTCCTGTTTGGCTGGTTGGTCAGCAAACTATAGCTGCCGACACCGCGGTGTTTAGGCGTTCTACCAAAACATCCATTTCGTTTTCAGCAATAATAAATGGTGGTGCAATAAGCACATGATCGCCGTGCCGACCATCAATTGTACCTTGAGCAGGATAGACCATAAGTCCGGCTAACATAGCCTGTTTCTTGATATTCCCAGCGATGTTCAAGGCGGGATCAAAAGGCTTCTTTGATTGCCTGTCCTCCACCAATTCAAGCCCCAAAAACAAACCGCGGCCACGAATGTCACCAATATTCGGGTGCTGGCCAAACACCGCCTCCAGCTTGGCGCGCAGCATTGTCCCTTTTGCTGAAACCGCAGCAGCCAGCCCATCATCAACTAGGCGCTGCAACA
>JAYQWA010000037.1:0-4726 GCA_038148755.1 Gammaproteobacteria bacterium | reverse complement strand
CACGGCAGCAGCCTTGCTCTCTTGCAGATCGCGAAAATAAATCGGATTGTGATAGAAGCTTAAATCTTCACTGCCAGCTTTGCCGAGTGTTGCCAGACCTGAAATTCTAACTGCAGGATCGCCCTGATACTCGACCTGAAGTATTTCAGCTAAGCTGACCAGATCATAAGTAGGGAAATTTTTCAAACTGTAGGTATTTATTGCTGTTCGTTTAACTTTGCAGTTACACGGGAAGTAATATCCAGGGCATCCTTATAGAAAAGAGCGACTTCAGCTCGCAAGACAATGTCAAAATCTTCTTCTTCAACAACGGAAGTGATGGCCTGAATAAGATTAGATGAATAGGTCTGCTCGAAAATACCTCTCCTTTCCTGGACCAACTGTTCCACACGGTTTTCCAAGAACTGGTATTGAACTCCAATTTCTTCCAGCTGCTCCATGATTTGGCGTTGCTCAGTCTCGCTCATCACTTCTGCATCAACTTGTAACCGCTGCTGCAAAGCGGTTCCTTCTGCAGCAAGGTCTCTAATTCTTTGAGAATCAGCAGCAGTATCATTGCTAAGTTGCTGTTGGACAACCGCAGCAAGTTCAGAGTTGTAAAGTGCAGTTGCCATATCCAAAACGGCAACTTTTAAAGCTGCAGCCTGACTTAAATCCTGAGCTGATGCCATCATGACATTAAAAAACAAAACGACTAAAAGGATGATTTTTTTTGTTAGCTTTATCATTTAAATACCCTACAACAAAAATAATTGATTTTTATGATTCGAAAATATTATGCAGATGTCTCTTACACTACAAAAAAATTCATATTTTTTCGCTTAAAAACTAGTCCCAACGTCGAATTGAAATGTTTCAGTTTCATCAATGATACTGTTATTAAACGGTTTGGCAAGACTGAAGGTCATTATCCCCATGATGCCGGTAAACCAGCTTACCGAGATCCCGGCGGAGTATCGGAACTCATTGAAAGAAAAATCTGAACAATTATTTTGCGAAATTTGTCGTTCCGTACAATAGCTAGAAAACACATTCCCACCATCAATAAAAACACTAGATCTAAGACGCGACTGATCTTCCATGAAGCCAAAGGGAAATATTATCTCAGCAGTACCTACAGCCTGAATGTTGCCGCCAAAGGGTTGCGCCCGACCCACATAAAGACTTCTAGCAAATAATTCATCTATAAATACTGGCTGCCCGGTAGCATCAAATACGGGATCGCCATTAGCATCCTCGGCCTGCGTCAGAATATATCCTCGTTCTGAAGTAGTATCATAGATAGGATTACCAGAAGCATCTATAACAAAATTACCATCCGTATCTTTTAAGAGTTCAGTGTACTGGGTAAGGTAATCTTCCGCGTAGGTGCTTCTGGGACCTAAGGTATTAGCCCTAAAGCCTCTGACTGTCCTGAGACCACCTGCATAAAAGTTTCTAAAAAAGGGCAAACGGTCAGAGCTACCATAAGCATCCGCATAGCCTAGATTCATATCTAAATGCAGGTTCCAAGCATTTGAAAAGAATGGGATGAATCGGTTTAGGGGAATATACTTTTCCGCAAAAAACTGAACACGATAAAAAGACATGTCGCTGCCAGGCAAAGCCAGCTGAACCGAAAGGTTTTGTGAATCCCCACCCCTCGCAAACATTCCCTGCTGTCTAAGGTTATTGCGACCCCAAGACGCTGTGAGCGTCAGATCATTAAATTTATCACCCTCTATATCAATAAAACCGGGATCTGGGGAACGAAATGCTGTGTCAGGTAAATTGCTCAAAGGCACAATCACTGCATCAGATATTGGATAAATGATGTTGGTGAGCGGATCAACAAATTCAGTAGTCCGCGCCGATGAAACTATGTACTTCGTAATAGCCGGATCAAGCCTGGGGCTAGCCAAGATTTCCTGAACAGGACCATAACCTGTATTGAGTTTAGTATTTGTAAAACCTAATGAAAAATTCAGGTTCTGAATTTCATTGATCGGATAACCAAATCCGACATTCACTCCAAACTGATCGGTTCCATAACTGGTAAGGTTCAATTCAGCAAAGTCTGATGAGCTATAGGAAATACCAAAACTTCGGCTGACACCATCCACTGTGTAGTAGGGGTCAGTGAAGTTAAAACTGTAGTTGGTCGCGAAGTCACTTGTATTGACCCCAATTCCGACAAGATTGCCGGTTCCAAGAAAATTACTCTCCTGGAGATTAGCACTCAGTGTCAACCCTTGAACCTGGGCATAACCCACACCGAAATTGATGGAGCCGGAAGATTGTTCTTCTACAGTATAATTAATATCAATCTGATCAGTAACACCCCCCACTTCATTAGTTTCATACTCTACTGATGAAAAGAAGCCTAGCCTTTCCAGCCTAACTTTGGACTGCTCTAGTGCGGTAACAGAAGCTGGCGCATTTTCCATTTGTCGCATCTCCTGCCTAAGAACTTCATCTACCGTCAATCGGTTACCGCTGAAACTGATACGATTGACATAAGTTCTGTTGCCAGGCACAACAATAAAAGTTACATCTACCGTGCCATTTTCCTCATCAATGATGGGCACTCCGTTAACTTCGGCAAAGAAATAGCCACGATTACTGAGAATGCTGTTCATAGTTTCCGCTGCCTGAGTAATCAGAATCTGGGAAAAAACTTGTCCAGGCCTAATAAAACTCATCACCCGGGTTAACAGGTCTTCTGAGCCGACCAGGTCTCCAGCAAGTGACACATCGTTGATACGATACACTTCACCTTCAAAAATGTTGATGGTGATGTAGACCTCGCTGCGATCAGGCGAAAGTGAAACAACCGGGAGGGTTACCACAAAATTGACATAACCCTGATCACGGTAGTAAGACTCAAGGTTTTCTAAGTCGCCAGTAATCTGCTCACGCGAATAACGGTCATCACCGAGGAAAAAAGAGGTTAGATGAGATTCTTTAAGCTCGAAAAGCTCTAGCAATTCCTCATCACTGAATGCCTCGTTACCAACAATATTAATATGAACAATTTTGGAAGGATCTCCTTCAGTAATATTGATCTGAACAGCTACCCGGTTACGATCAAGCTCCTGTATATCGATATCCACCAGTGCGCCATACAAGCCTTGGGAGACATACTGGGATTCCAGAGCGATTTGCATGCTTTCAAGCACAGAAGGATTGAACAACTCTCCCACCGCAAGGCCCACTGAAACTAGATTCTCCATCAGCACTTCTTCAGGGATTGTGTCGTTACCTTCAAGCTCTACACTAGCAATAGAGGGTCTCTCTTCGACATTGATGATGAGTTCTTGGTTTTCACCCTGCAAGACCTCAACCCCATTAAAAAATCCTGTTGCCATTAAGTCGCGGATGATATTGGCAAAATCAGCCTGCCCAATTTCATCACCTATATTGACATTGATAAGGCTGAAAATAGTGGTTGACGAAACTCTCTGTAGGTTTTCAAGGTATATTTCAGAAACTGTAAAACTCTGGGCTAGTGTTACTGTCGGAATTGGGACCAGCAACAGACAAGAGAACAAAATTCGCACTAAAATTTTTGACATCATTGACTAACTAAAAAAGCTTTTATAGTAAACGGTTTATATCATTATAAAAGGCTATAAACATGACAGAAACAATAATAAAGATGCCCAGTTGCATTCCCATAGCCTGCACCTTCTCCGGCACCGGACGTCGTATCACTGCCTCGATGAAGTAAAACATCAAGTGACCACCATCTAGCACTGGAATGGGCAATAAATTCAATATGCCCAGGCTGATACTAAGCAACGCTAGAAAACTTAGATAGTATTCGAAGCCAAAAGTTGCAGTTTGACCGGCAACTTGTGCAATGGTTATCGGCCCGCTGAGGTTTTCTACTGAAATGAGTCCTATTATCATTTTTTTGATGGAGTCCAAAATAAACAGGCTGTTGTTCAAGGCTTCCGCAAAAGCATAAGGGATAGCAGCCAAGGGTGAATAGCGCACGGAACGGTTCATCTCCTGAGGTAGACTAGGCATCCTCTCAGGCGGCAAGACCCCTGCTCCAATATAACCACTAATCTCGTCGTTATTATCGATACTCAGTTCAGGGCGAATAGATAGATCAACCAGTAACCCTGCCCGCCTGACTTTTATCTGCATTAACTGCTCAGGGTTTTGGCGGATAATTTCAACCCATTCAAGCCAGCCATTGATCTGCATGTTATCGACACTGACGATTTCATCGCCTGTCTGTAATCCGGCTGCCTCAGCACGGCTTTGCGACACAACCTGGCCAATAACTGCTGGAATATCCAGGCGCCAGGGTCTGATCCCCAACGCAGCCAGCACATCGGGCTCAGCCTGATCCATCAGCCAGCGATCAATCCTGATCGCCGAAGTTTGAGTCAGATCACTTCCTTCGAGCTGAAAACCCAGATTGAGCACACCACTTTCCCCTAGGCGTTCAAGCAAGGCAACCCTGACCTCCTGCCAGGTACTGGTTGTTTCACCGTCTACGCTGACGATTTCCGCACCACGCATGAGTCCTGCCTGTTGTGCCGACGAATCTGTATCTAACCCACCTATCACTGGGGCGATTCCAGTCACTCCTGTCATAAACATTAACCAGTAAACAAATATGGCAAGAAAAAAATTCGCCAGTGGGCCCGCGGCCACCACTGCAGTCTTTTGTGGCAGAGGTTTGTAATTGAAGGCATAAGATTTTTCACCCTCGGGAATCTCCGTTTCCCGC
>JAYQWA010000036.1:0-4817 GCA_038148755.1 Gammaproteobacteria bacterium | reverse complement strand
CTGGCCCCGTTGAAGCCTATACTCAAGAAGTTCTAGACGTGGATGCTCTCTTGCTTTCTTCAAAAGTTCCCAGCTGGCAAACCGGTGTTAATCGGAATGTCGAGGGGAAAAGTACTCCTCGTCCACTGGGGTATAATGGCGGAGCGCCACGTTACCGTAAAAAAGCAGAAGAGGTAGCTGCAGGAGGATATACGGAATTTAAATTCCGGCGTTAAAGTGAAAGGCGAAAAGCAGAGTATCAATTATTTTTCTAAAAAGCGTCTAAGATATTTCTAATCAGTAAACAAAAACATTAAAAAACATAACTAACCTGAGAAAAATGTATAAAAAATTAAGTCTTTAAAGCAAATTCTGATGCTTCAACTAAATTATTAAAAAATTTTATACCCTTCTTCTGAGCCCATTTTTCATTTTTGAAACCTTGCCCTGTACCTACGATAAACCCCTGCATTCCGCGAGCATGCGCTGCTCCGACGTCAGATTGTTTATCGCCAATTAACATAGAAGAAGCCCAGTCGACGGGTGACAGAGCGTTTGCGATGTCTAGCATGCCGGGTTTTGGCTTTCTGCATGCGCAATTGTCTGTAGGCAAATGGGGACAATGATGCCAGCTAGCAATGTGCAGGTTGTAGGATGACAAAATATCAGCCAGCCGGTTGTTAACGTCATCCAACTGCCTTTCGTTGAAGTAACCACGGGAAATACCTGATTGGTTTGATACAATAACCAGTTGAAAACCTGCGCTTGTAAATCGTCTCAAGCCCTCAACGGCACCGAATTCCAACTCAACTTCTGCAGGGTTGGACAAGTAATTCTTTTCAATGATAACAGTTCCGTCGCGATCAAGGAAAACAACCTTGCGGCTCAACGATATGGATCCTTTTTACATAAATAGTTTAGTACATAGTCTCGAACCCCGAGTTCCACCGAGTGGAAATCTGAGGGAAGACCGTGCAATCTAAACTTTTCCATTTCGGATTGAGTGAAGTATTGATACTTACCAGTCAGTTCAGCTGGCATATCAACATATTCGATGTTCACTGACTTGTTCATCGCAAGTCCAATGGCACATACAACATCCCTAAAACTGCGGGCCTTGCCGGTGCCAAGATTAAATATTCCACTGACTTGAGGGTTCCGAAGAAGCCAGACTATTGCGTTGGAGCAGTCCTTTACATAGATGAAATCACGCTTCTGTTCCCCATGCTCTATATCATCTCTATCAGACTTAAATAGTCTAACCGGTGCACCTGCCCGCACCGGGTCAAAAAACTTTGCCACAACACTCATCATTGAGCCCTTGTGATACTCATTGGGCCCGTACACGTTAAAGAATTTAAGTCCAACCCACTGAGGAGGGACCTTTTTCTTTTGGGCTAAACGGCTTATGAGAATTTGGTCAGTTGCCTTTTTGCTCCATCCATAAGCATTCAGCGGCCGGAGCTTTGCAAGCGCCTCGGGGCGTTCATCATCTATAAGTCCGTGTTCTAGTGCACCGTATGTTGCTGCGGAAGATGCGTAAATAAATGGGATATTTGCTTCAGCACAGTAATCCCACAGATTAACAGTAGTTTGTATATTTCTTTCTATCAGGAGGTCGACATTTCGTTCTGTTGTTGCGGAGATCGCGCCCATATGAATTATGGCTTTCACGTCTTGCCGCCGTCTAAGTGATATTAAAAGATTTTCTGGACTAATGAAGTCGGCAATCTCACGTTTAGCGACATTCATCCATTTTGTGTCTGACTCAAACCAGTCACATACCGCTATGGGGCCAAGTCCAGCCTCCTCTAGGCAAGCTAAAATATTGGATCCAATAAACCCAGCTGCTCCAGTAACTAATATCATTCTTTAGTCCAGACAGATTTCATGCGTGTAATGATATTACTTGAGCTTTTTCCTGAAACGATTGGAGCCAGTTTCACAGCCCCACCATAGCTTTTCACAAAGTCTGAACCAACTACCTCACTGACACTGTAATCAGCACCTTTTATCAAGACATCCGGGCATATCGCCTCGATGACTTCCTTCGGGGTTTCCTCATCAAAAATAGTCACCGCATCCACACAGCTCAGAGCGGAGATTACAATGGCGCGATCATCTTGTGAGTTTATGGGGCGTCCGGCACCCTTATTGAGATTTCTAACAGACCTGTCACTGTTGATACCCACAATTAGATGGTCACATTCATTCTTGGCAAAATTCAGCACCGATATGTGCCCCGGGTGGATAATGTCAAATACGCCATTGGTGAAGCCTATGCGTTTGCCTTTCGCGCGAACTTGATTTGCATAGTCGACTAGTTCCTTACGAGATAAGAATGCAGGGAGGCTAGGCGGGGCGCGGGGCGCATCTAATTGCTCGAGGCTATGAATTAACTCTCTGGGCGTTAAGGTTGCGGTGCCCTTTTTTGCGACAACAATACCTGCCGCCATGTTTGTGAGATACACCGAATCAGCAAGGTTAAGGCCGCTTGCAATACTAAGTGCGAGGATTGCCGCACAGGTGTCTCCAGCCCCAACAACATCGAATACCTCGCGTGCTTGAGAATGCACGTGTAAATGTGTTCCATCCGCTTGTACAAGCGTCATTCCCATTTCACTTCTCGTGATAACTAGGTTATCAAAATTGCCACTCTCTAAAAGGTTCATAGCTGCGCCGAGCACTTCGGTATCTTCTTTGACTTCGGTTCCATAAGCAGCGGAGAGTTCTTTGAGATTAGGCTTTAAAACAGTGGCACCCGAGTACCGGGCAAAGTTTGCTGACTTAGGATCAACAACAACTGGAATACCTTTCGACTTGGCGGCAGTTATAACCTCTTTTAGAACTCGGTCGGTAAGAGTACCTTTCGCATAATCCGACAGGATAACTACATCACACGCAGATGTTGCCTCAATTGAGCTCTTAATTAACTGGTTCTCGATGTACTCCGTAGCTGGCTTAATATCTTCCATATCTATTCTGACCACATGCTGCCCTTGAGCGATGTAACGAGTTTTATGGGTAGTACGGCGATTGTTATCCATTATCAGTTCAGGAATGACCGTGTTTAGGTCTTGAAGAGTTTTTGATAGTAACTCGCCAGCGGAATCATTGCCTACTAACCCCACCAGAACGCAGTGTGCTCCTAAAGCCGAGATGTTTTTCGCAACATTTGCGCCCCCCCCAGGTACACTAGCCGCTCGGTTCGAATGGAAAACTGGCACTGGGCTTTCAGGGGAGATCCTATTTACCGACCCTTCGTTGTACGTATCTAAAATCAAGTCTCCGAGGCACAATACGCGGACTTTTCCGAATTGCGCTATGCCTTCAATGAGCACTTTCTTGCTAGCTTCATTCATAAGTTGAAACCAGCAGAAACATATGGTCGGTTTACCGTAAGAATAGCACTGACAATATGATATAGGCTAGAAGCTCGAGTGGGTTCTGTTACCAAGCCATTGTCATACGAAAGTACTTCATGCCATAAGCCAGGGGGGCTGTCCTTAAGGAATAGACACATCCCTTCTAATGCTTCCTCGCATTTCGCTCGCCCCATAATTTTTTCCTCTAGTGTTGCAAAAGGGTGCAGTGAGACGGCATGCCAAAATTTTGAACGCTCTGCTTGGGGCCACAATTTTGCACTCTTATCACGAGGTCGATGGTGTTCATTTATGCTGTTGATTACAATTTTTTGAGAGCGATCTACGCCAAATTTTTCACCAATATTTGCTATTATCATGGCGCTACTAAACATTTCTCTGTTACCATTCAGAAAGGACCAGCGTGCTAACAACCAGGCCCACTCAAATTGGTGTCCTGGTTCGATCAGCAGTCCGTTTTCATCACGTATAGGAACCCAGTTTGCGTCGAAATATTCTGGTAGTGATGAGATGTTTTCCTCAATCATATGATTGAGTGCACAATTTGCTAGTTGCTCGGTCAAATCGATCCAATAGTTATCCTGGCTTGATGCTGTTTCGGACCAAGCTAAAAAAGCTTCCATTAAATGCATGTTTGGGTTTGCAAGAATGACGTTTTCATGTTCTTGGAAAGCCCCATCGACCCGCCGAGCGCGTGAGATAGTTGCATCGGCAATGCCGCGCGCTAGCTCTTCGAGGTCAGAATTTCGTCCAAAAACGCTAACTACAGTTGCTAAGGCAAAAAGTACAAAAGCATCATCATATAAATCAACACTGTCATTGGCAGGTTCGCCGTCCTTAGAGACACTGCATCGAACAGTTTGATCCACCCTAATTAAATATTTTCGTAAGAAGGAAACACCATTGTCTACCAATGATTTGCAGTCTCCCTTCCACCCGATCTCTTTTGCCACTGAGAAGCAATAGATTTGGCGACCTACTAACCGCGCTCGGCGCGGGCGTTCGACGGCAGTAAGATCTGAATTTAAAAGTTCATAAAAACCACCATTTGTGGGATCAGCACCACGTGTGGCCCAGGTTGGAAATACTTGTTCAGACAACCAAGTCTTCAGGAGCTCACGCCGCATAGATTTCAATCATTTTCTTTATTTGATGTTGATAGAGTGAATTAGCTGAGATTTTTGTTAGTGATTGGTTATCTAATATAATCCATGTTTGATCCCCTTACTCTGAAAAACTAACGGTGGGCTGGAAGCTTTAAGCATTAATAATGCACAACGCTCTAGTCGCCCTGGGGGCCAGCGCGAAAACAAACTCGCAGACTTGATTATTTCAAGGAACTAAATTGCGTGGGGTCATTAAAGACGTCAGAAATAAAATTCTTTGAAAACAAGTTTTATGAAGAAACATGGTAGCGGAGGAGGGATTTGAACCCCCGACCAAGGGATTATGATT
>JAYQWA010000035.1:0-6304 GCA_038148755.1 Gammaproteobacteria bacterium | reverse complement strand
GCATATGCATCAATTATCACTGCGGTTTCATCTACAGCGGCGTACTGGCGGCCTGTCGCGGGTCATTGAGCGCGGCACCAAAGGCATTGAAAGCGTCGTGCGCTACACGGTTCTGTCGACTCTACCAGTAATTTTTGAATTTGCCCTTTATGCCGGTATTTTCTTCTATAATTTCGGCATCGCCTATGTAGTGGTGATCGCGATTACTGTTGTCAGCTATAGTGTTTTCACGGTGAAAACGAGTGATTGGCGAACCGTTATTCGCCGTGAGATGAACCAGGCTGATACCGAGGCAAACACCCACGCGGTTGACTCGCTTCTCAATTATGAAACGGTCAAATATTTCACCAATGAAAAGACTGAACTGATGCGCTTTGATCAGGCCATCGCGCAATATGAGAAGGCCGGTGTACGAACATCTACATCGCTTGGATGGCTTAATTTCGGACAAGCTGCGATTTTCTCGCTTGGGATGATGGCTTCGATGCTGCTTTCGGCAAATGCGGTGATGCATGGAGAACAGACGATTGGTGACTTTGTTTTGATCCATCTGTTTTTAATCCAGCTATCGCAGCCGCTTGCCTTTATTGGTGGGGTTTACCGTGAAATCCGGCAATCGCTGACCGATATCGAGCTGTTGTTCGGCTTGCTGGAGACGCCCGCAGAAATTACCGATGCGCCCGATGCGACAATTTTAACGGTGCAATCCGGCGCGATCCGCTTTGATGGTGTGCATTTCCATTATTCTGCCGATCGGCCAATTCTGCGCGGTATCAGCTTTGATGTACCTGCGGGCAAGACGTTGGCGATCGTGGGGCAGTCTGGTGCCGGAAAATCGACCATTTCGCGGTTGCTGTGCCGCTTTTATGACGTGACGGCGGGCAGCATCACTATTGACGGTCAGGACATAAGGTCGGTGACAGCAACCAGCCTACGCGGGGCCATTGGTGTGGTGCCGCAAGATACCGTGCTGTTCAATGCCAGCATCGGCTACAATATTCATTATGGGCGGCTGGAGGCGAGTGCGGACGAGATCTGGAAGGCCGCGATAAGTGCCAAGATTGACATTTTCATAAAATCGTTGCCAGGCGGGCTTGCAACCGAGGTTGGCGAGCGTGGGTTGAAATTGTCGGGCGGCGAAAAACAGCGGGTGGCGATTGCGCGGACAGTTCTAAAAGCACCGCCAATTCTTATTCTGGATGAGGCGACATCATCGCTGGACACGAAAACAGAGCAGGACATAAATCAGGCGCTGGACCGTGTTTCCAGAGGGCGCACTGCGGTTATTATCGCGCACCGGCTATCGACGATTGTGAACGCGGATGAAATCATCGTGCTGGATCAAGGACAGATTGCCGAGCGTGGGACGCATAGAAACCTGATGGCGAAAAAAGGCCTTTATCAGAAAATGTGGAGCCGGCAGCAGGCGGTTCAGCAGGCTGAAGAAAAACTGCATGGCCTAAGCTAGCGGCGTATGGTGTAGACGAGGCCACGTTTAGCCTGTGGGGTGTCCTTTAAAAAGAACATCCTAGAATTTACTGCACCTTTTTTCTATCATGCGGTAATGCGCCCAGAATAGCAACGCGCGCGTTTATGGTAAAAGATACTGGATATTATTTGGATTTAAGGAGACTTTTATGCTGGTTGTGATTTCGCCTGCCAAAAAACTAAACATGCAGCCATCGCCGGCGATCGAGCCAACCCAGCCGATGTTTGGCCAAGAAGCCGATGAACTGGCGCATGTGATGCAGAAACTCAGCCTTGATGCGTTGCAGTCTCTGATGGGGATCAGCGCAAACCTGGCCAAGCTGAACGCCGATCGGTTCGCCAGTTTTGGTGCGCAGGATAAAAAGCCGGCGGCACTTGCATTTGCCGGCGACACCTATCAAGGGCTTGAGGCGACGACGCTGGAACCTGAAGACATGGCGTGGGCGCAAAATCATCTGCGCGTTCTGTCCGGCCTCTATGGGGTATTGCGGCCGCTTGATGCGATTGAGCCATACCGGCTTGAGATGGGCAGCCAGTTGGCTACGACGCGGGGCAAATCTCTCTATCAATTTTGGGGCTCGAAAATTGCGGGCGCGCTAAATGAGCAGGCGGCGCTTACGAACTCCAGCCTGTTGGTGAATTGCGCGTCTAAGGAATATTTTGGCGCGGTTGATCTTGCCAGTCTGAGATTGCCCGTGGTGACCCCGGTATTTCTGGAGAACCAAAATGGCAAAGCTAAAATTGTCAGCTTCTATGCAAAAAAGGCGCGCGGGGCGATGGCGCGTTTCATAGTTAAAAATCGGCTCAGGGAAAGTGCAGAGTTGAGGAAATTTAATGCTGATGGTTATTGCTTTCAACCAGATCAGTCAGATGTCAATAATTTAGTCTTCATGCGCCATGTGGTGGCTTAAGCAGAGGGTCATTTTACACGGATCAGTAATTGTGTTGGAGTGCGGGCGCTGTTTTTTTTAAAAGTTTTTCAAGTCAAGGGAGCTAAAAATTGGTTCACTGTAAATTCAATTACTTGTCAAGTTACGGATAAACTCATCTGGGAATTTATTAACAAACCGCTCTAGCTGATCCTAATCCAAATTAGCCTCTTCTGCCTTGTCTTTTCTTAGACGGTATTTTAATCGACTGATGCGGTCCGGGTATATTTCCCATAAGAGTCGCATGAGTATAAATTTGTACGCCACCCTCTGCTAACGTAAACTGAAGCATGACCCAAAAGAGAGCTTTTTCAAAACTTGCAAGAGGTTTGTTCCAAGCAAATAGCTTTTCATTTTACTATGCTCGGTTACAGAACAAAATCGCTAACCTGATGGCAGTTTCATATAGGATAATGAATGCAAAAATCCCCAAAAGAAGCAAAAATCGGTCTTGAGGAAAAGATAAAGCCCAAAAGCAACAAAGCGATGGCAGGATCATTGTTATAGCTGAGGCAAGACTGTTGTGTATTGGGTTTATCTTTTGAGTTTGTCTCTGTACAGACTGAAAAATCAAGCTGTGCAGATGTTTGTTGTCAGGCTCGAATGCGGATGCATTTTTTTTAAAAAATCGCCTTATTGTTGAGCGTGCAAGCTCGTAGCACGGGTATAACACTAACAGTAGCGAAAAAAATGGAGATATTTGGGGATTGCGCTCTGGTAAAAGAACAGCGAGTGCGGCAACTAGACATCCCAACAAATAGGCTCCACAGTCTCCCAAAAAAATTTTTCCAAACGGAAAATTCCAAACCAGAAAACCAAGGCTAGGAAAAAGAATTGAGAAGCATATAATTTCAAGCTCTGTATCGCCAAACTGTCGGGACAAAAATCCGAAACTGGCGAGTGCCAGAATGGCGGTCACACAAGCTAATCCATTCAACCCGTCTATAATATTAAGAGCATTCACCATGGTAGCTATTGCGAGAGATGTTAAAACAAATGCAACAATCGGAATGGTCAGCGCTTCATTTAGTGCACTGATGTCAAAATTTGTGATTTGATATCCAGTTAATATACAGAAAAGTGCCCCGGAAAATACCGATGCCGCCAAGCGTGACTTTGCAGTAACTGCCCCTGTTAAGTCCTCAACAATGCCAGCAATCAGAACTGGAGCGGCAATTATTGCTAACAATAAAAACAGGGATCCAATGCTACTGTAGACCAAACATAGGTTAGTAAAAACACCTAGGGATACCGCTGCGCCTCCGATGCGTGGCGTGACCCCTAGATGGACTTTTTGTGGACCTTCAGCATTATTCCATCCAAATCTAAGATTTGACCGTGTTAAATAACATATCGTGCCTGAAATAAAAAAAGAAACAAAGAGACCATTCAATAAAATAGGAAGTTCAGTCATTATCTCATTAATTCCCATATGAATTGGCAAAAAGTTAAATGTTTTGTCTTTCGTTCAAACAGTGCTTTAACGAGCCGCCACTGTATAGTGGTTGGATATTGGTAGATAATTTAAATAGCCTCAAATTATGTGTTAGGAAAGAGGTCGATAGACTTGAAAGCCACAGGGAAACTACTTTTCGACATTGTCAACGCTTTTTTATTTCTGCCATGGCATAAACAGAGCAATAACTTACCAGAGTTGGGATATCGCTGAACCATTTTATTGTCAACGTTGCTGGACTTTCGGATCAAGTTTTTTAACAATTGCCAATTCTTTACAGAGCCAGGATGTGTTTTCCAAAGTGACTTTTTATGTAATGTTAATAGAGTGATCTATATTTTGGATAGATTGAGCAATAGTAAGAAAAACCTAATTATCAGGCATGCCAGATATAAATGTTGAATGCCTTTTTTACTTCCTAGCCTGCCACCCAAGAGGCAACCTTGATCTATTAGGAGGCCTCGCTGGTAAACGAGCCGTGATATTCTGCTTAACTCTCAAGAAACTGGTAATATATAAGTGCTTTTTTATGATCACTGTAAGGAACATTAAATTATGAGAAAGACTATTGTTATCACTGGCGCTGGAAGTGGTATTGGTGCCGCGACAGCTAAGGCTTTTTTGGATTACGGCTACCATGTGGGGTTAATTGGGCGGCGTTTAGAAAAACTGGAAAAGACTGCTGGCAACCATAAGAACGCGCTAGTTCTGCCATGTGACGTTTCACACCCCGCTTCGGTGGAATGTGCGTTTGCCAAAGCGATGGCGGCTTGGGGACGGCTTGATGTACTTTTTAACAATGCGGGTATTAGCAGTTTTTCGACGACCATTGACGAAACTCCGGTGCAAACATGGCTTGATGTTGTTTCAATCAACTTAACTGGATCATTTTTGTGCGCGCGCGCTGCTTTTAAAATCATGCGCGAACAATTACCCCAAGGAGGTCGGATAATAAACAATGGATCAATTTCGGCGCACGCGCCACGCCCAGGATCTAGCCCTTATACTAGTACTAAACATGCAATCACCGGTCTCACTAAAAGCTTGTCGCTTGATGGCCGCCCCTTTGACATTTGTGCGTCACAAATTGATATTGGTAATGCCCTTACCAATATGGCGCAGGATATGACCACTGGTATGCCGCAACCTGATGGCAGAATCTGCTCAGAGGCAACCATGGACGTTGCATTGGTTGCTTCCTCGGTTCTGCATATGGCAAATTTGCCGCTTGATGCTAATGTTCAGTTCATGACCATTATGGCATCGAAAATGCCATTTATCGGGCGGGGATAGGCGCGCGATAGATTGTTTAATCAACTGCGATCCTAACGTTTTTGCCTAGGCGGGGGCAATACCGACAGGGCTCATCTTAAACACATCGTTCCATTGGCTAAAAAAATTCCGTTGACTGAGGAGAAAAAGTAGCCCAAGCGGAACACCAAAAGTCGTTGCGGCCTCGACACTCAAGCTGGTTTACTGCCAACTATCAAAAGTTGCCAAAAAATATTAAAGGTCATAATGGTAGCAAAAGACATGTATCACCAGTTTGTCCCAGAAATTACATTTTAAAGATCCTGCGGTTGACATAACCAGTCCTATTTAGGCTTTGATTGCCATTAAAGCCCTTAGGCTCTAAAAAAGAACTTGAAGTTTAATTGATAAACGCCTCTAGTGATGCTTCACGTACGGTTTTTCAGATACACTTTCGTCAAGCATGGGCTCACGAATGCCATATTTTAAGATTTCTTATTTGTTAAAAAAGCATGTTTGATAACAAGTTATTGGTTATACCTGAAATTGCAAACTCCCATGCTGGTTCGGTGAGCAAAGCTCTTGACTTGGTAAAAGCGATAAGTGGTATTGGATGTGAATGCGTAAAGTTCCAAATATTTGAGCCAGCCGAGTTATATAAACAGACTGACGAAGCTTTTGACCTTTTCAAAACGCTAACATTGCCCCGTGAGGCCTGGGAGGAGCTCTTTCAATTATCAAGGGCGTTTGGTCTAAATATATTTTGTGATGTTTTTGGTCAATCTAGTCTTGACTTGGCTACTGAGTTGGGTTGTGACGCATTTAAACTACATTTATCAGACATCAGAAATTTGAGTTTTGTTTCGGCTATCGCTGAACATAACAAGCCCGTGTTTTTGTCAGTATCGGGTGCGAGCCTAAATGAAATCTTTGATGTTATCTATAGTTTTAGAAGTCGAGGCATTGATGATGTGACTTTGATGCATGGATTTCAGAGGTACCCCACGAATTTAGAAGATACTAATCTGTCAAGAGTTAACACCCTTAAATCAATCTTCGATCTTAAAATTGGATACGCAGATCATACTAGCGGCGATGATGAAAGACTGATTGAACACCTTGCATTGGCAATAGGTCAGGGCGCTACTGTAATAGAAAAACATATAACCCTCTCCCGTAC
>JAYQWA010000034.1:0-7148 GCA_038148755.1 Gammaproteobacteria bacterium | reverse complement strand
TACTAGTGGTTCTGCGTTTGATTCAGGGATTTGCCGTTGCAGGTGAAATTTCAGGTGCCAGTACCATGATTCTGGAACATGCGCCCTTCGGCCAGCGCGGCTTTTATGCCAGTTTTACACTGCAAGGGGTTCAGGCAGGGCAGATTTTTGCTGCAGCCGTTTTTTTACCGCTGGCCTATTACATGGATGAATCATCTTTTCTGGCATGGGGCTGGCGAGTACCTTTCCTGATGAGCTTTCTTGTCATTTATGCTGCCTACATGATTCGCCGCAAGGTGGATGAAACGCCTGCCTTTGCCCAGGAACAACAAAGTGGTGATATTCCCAAGGCTCCTCTGCTGGAGGCTTTGCAGTTTCACTGGAGAGATATGCTGCGCGTTATCCTGATGTCCCTGATGAATGTTATTCCTGTGGTGACCACAGTATTCGGAGCGGCTTATGCTGTGCAGGAGAGTTATGGAATTGGATTTGATAATACGGTTTACTTATGGATACCCGTATTGGGTAATATTGTGGCTGTTGTCGTGATTCCACTGGTCGGGCGACTGTCAGACCATATCGGTCGCAGACCGCCCATTCTGTTTGGTACCGTATTTTCGGGTCTGCTATCTTTTATGTATCTATATGCCATCAGCATTCACCATGTGCCGCTGGCCATTGTTATGTCGCTGCTGATGTGGGGTGTGGTCTACCAGGGCTATAATGCGATCTTTCCCAGTTTCTATCCAGAGCTGTTTCCAACTCGCTCACGGGTTTCTGCTATGGCTATTTCACAGAATCTAGGCACCATGATCACCGCTTTTTTCCCGGCCTTGTTTGTGGCACTGGCGCCACCAGGTAGTAGTAATATTCCACTGATTATTGGTGCATGCACGTTGGGAATTACGATCATCTCTGCACTTAGTGCTCTTAGTGCCAGGGAGACTTACAACACCCACTTGAATGATCTGGGTAAACCTCAGGATATTTAAGGAGCACCCATCAGGTAATCCCAGTGAGCTGAGGCACGCTGTTCGACGGCATCGACATCCCTCGCAAGTAAATACCGCTGAGCAACCAGCGATTCTGAAGCCTGCCTAATCAGACCCAGAAATTCTGTTTTACTACTATAACGCTCAGCGATCGATAGGCGAGGATCTTTACTGGCTTCTCGATTCTCGGCATTTGTAGGGAAGGGTATATAAGAACCCGCAAGGGGGAAAAGCCGGAGCGGATCAGCGACAGCAGGGCTATTAAAATTCCAGCCGGTGTAGGTGGCTAATGGAACCAGCAACTCTGGAGCCGGAATCCCACCAATTTCATTACCATCCTGATCAACCTGTGGAACCAGTAGGGGCAGTGCTGCGCCGGCACCTGCTCCATTTTCTAGCAAGAGGTTGGGGACACGAATGCCCGCATTTAGAGTGTTTAAGGGCGCATCTTCCGCGATTGCCGGAAAGTCGAAGGTGGCTACCGGTACTAGGGTTGCATCAGACAAGCGGGGATAGGCACTGGCCGGGGGTTCAACGCCACTTGTTACCCATTCGGTTAGCGCTAACAGCAGGGCACGCAGCCGCCAGTAATAATTTAAAGGGTTATCGGGGAGTTGCCGGCTGACGGATTGCCCGGGCGGAAAAGCCGATGGTCCGTGCTGGGTACCAGCCAGAAGATAAGCGCGCACATTGTCCTGCAAAATAAGATCCTGCTGAGCATCCGGCGTGGTATGAATCATAGCGGCAACCCTGCCGCCTCCCCAGTATTCAACTGACGAATTTGTGTAAAAAATTTTGGGTTGATTGTTACTTGCTCGAACATTTTCTAGTGCGCCTTCACGAATGCCGCTGACCGGGTCAACTAACGCAGCGTCGGTAAATGGAAAGCTGGTTGCAGTAAATTGCCCCTGCGAAGCTGGATATGCGCCTGGCCGATTAAGATCAATGCGTGATGCCCCTGCAATATGCGGCATCATGCCGTCAAAGACCTGACGGCCTTGCTCATCGGTATTGAATCCCAGATAGAGGTAATTGCGCAAAAAGCGGCCACTCTGCGAGAGTCCAAAGCTAAGGAGATAAGAGGAGGATGCCAGGGCATCCGGTGAATACTTAATCCAGCTAGCTAGATCACGCACTGCGGCAAAACCTAGACCCGAGACGGACAGCTCATTATCTTGAGTGCGTGGCAAGCTGATTCTGAAACCGCTGCTGATATCATCTTCCCAGCCAAGCCAGAGCTGGGTGTAACCCTCGACCATCAAAAAATCATCGCCGCCATCACTATCAATGCCGGGATTGTTAAGGCGTGTCATTATCTGGTTGCCTCGATTGGGAATATCCACAATTGCAACCTGATTGCCGTTTTCGGAATTAAGCGGTGTGATCAGCAAAAAGTCGCTGGAGAATGTCACCAGGCCCTCACTATTCAGCGGTGCTTGCTGTAACCCGGCAATGACCTGGTTTTGGCTATTTTTTGGATCTACTTCGAAAAAGAGGGTGCCGCGTATTTCACGAAATTGGCCTACTGAACCAAAGCTGGCGCCGTTAGCATAAAGCCGGTCAATTTCGATGTCGTAGCCGCTAACGACAGCCTGAGCAGATAGTGAGGGCAAAAGAAATGCCAGTAACAGTCTTTTGAGATTCAAAACAAAACGCACAGTATTCACCCGGAGTCTCCTCTAGTCAGTAGTTTGATAGCAGGGCTTTATTCCTGAGGAGAACCAAAACGAAAGGCTTCTTCTCCACTTTCATCAAGCAGGCTAACAAAACGGGCATTGGCGACATGAGGCGCATTTCTGGCGCGGTCGGCATGTACAGTGACGGTATCACCTGCTTCCAGCGAATCTCGACGCCAGCCGCGGCGAAACAGAGCGCTGACAGAAGCCAATTCAAAATCCCACTGGACCAGTTCGCCGTTCTCATCTTCGGCTTCGATATAAAGACGCGCATGTGGATTTGTCAGGGCCATACGAATAACGGTACCGGTGACCTGCACTGGCTGTTCCGGATCGAATTCTGCAAGGAAATTGTGATGGGCGCTCAGTGAGAGAGGTAGGCTGCCCAGCATCAGGCTCAGGCCAAGCAAAACTATTTTATTCATGAGATATCCTTAATCAGTATTGTTATTGGTTAAAGTACTGGACTGACTGCTCATTTTCACAAACCCACTCAATCAACTGTTCTCCAGCTAGAATTTCCTGGTCGACTCGCAGACCAAAAGGTTCTGTATAGGCACCGGAATCATCAATAATGATGTCAATTTCCAGCTTGCCGAAAGAGGGGCGGTTAAAACGTTCGGTAATCACCAGTTGGTCGGTCGTCGGGCTGCCATAAAAATCCAGCCAGCCACCATCTCGGAAATTGTTGCTGACCACGACCAAGGTGTCGCCTTCCCAGCGCCCAACAGAATAACCATACCAATAAGGCAGGACACTTCCCTGATCCGGCAGGGAACGACCATCCAGGAAAATTTCTCTGACGCCAGCACTGGCTTCATAAAGAATAATGAGACGGTCCTCGGACTGGATGATTTCGCGAGGCTGGTTGTGGGTATGAAACTGCATATGTCCCAGTGGCAGGCAATGAGAGTCCGGATTCTCGATTCCGAAATTGACAACACGTCGTTCACGTTCTTCACGCGCCCAGTCCCGATAGGGCAGTCCATTTTCGTAGCCAAATCCCTGATCCCAGAACGTCGCATAGGGTGCCACGCCAGGTGGTGGTTGTACTGGCTCACCGACGGAGCGGCCCTGTACGCCACCTGGATTATAGTGAATCCAGTTCCAGGTGCCTGACAGATCCAGTGTGCCATCTGTCTTGCGTGGTGCTGGCGCATTCATGTCGGGGCTGCCGTCCGACAAAAGAGGGACGCCATCCATATGCAAATCCCATTGGGCCTGGGCAGTAGATGTCAGGAAGAGAGCGAAACTTAACGTCGATAAAAGAGTGCTAAATTTGTACATGGTCAGACCTTTTATTTTTTATTGTCCCAAATTTACTTGCTGATTCTTGGTGCTGTCAAAATAAATCAGCATAATTAGATAAATTGTTTTAAGTTGTAGAAGCTTTGTTGGATACTCTTATAAAATTATAGGGATATGATGATGCCTTCGAAAATCCTGAATCATTTTGTTTTATTCTTGGTCAGCGCCTTAATCATGAATATTGTGCTGGCACAAAATAACAGTGTCAGCGGCACCTGGTCTGGCTCAGTGAGCCTGGCTAACGGCAATCAGCTTCCTTTTGTGGCCATTCTGGAGCAACAGGGAAATGTTGTCTCCGGCATTCTGCAGGGTATTGGCGGGGCCCCGGATGTCACCATCATGGACGGGCGTATTGAGAACGACACAGTGCGTTTTGCGGGTGTGCGGGTTATCCAGGGAGAGGATGTGCGCTTTGATTATATTGGCACGCACGTAGGTGATTACATTAACTTCACCATCATTCGAGTTGGCGCAACTGGCCCCAACTCGTTACTCAATACCATGACTTCTCGCCAGCCGTAATTTCACCTGGAAACATTTGGAGGGCTGCTCTAAAATCTGCGTCTCGGATTTCATGCATGCATCAGTATTCGGAGTGTAGCTCAGCCTGGTAGAGCACTGCCTTCGGGAGGCAGGGGTCGGAGGTTCAAATCCTCTCACTCCG
This sequence comes from Gammaproteobacteria bacterium, assembly GCA_038148755.1. GTDB lineage: Bacteria > Pseudomonadota > Gammaproteobacteria > Pseudomonadales > Pseudohongiellaceae > UBA5109. Next base: position 2,529 of record JAYQWA010000034.1, on the reverse strand, counting down.
ACCAAATTTTTTAATCTTTCTTTAACCAAAAAGTATCAGGCCTTGCTTATGAAGGCTAAAGCCTTTCTTAAGGACTTTTTTAATGAAATTTATAGTTTTTATAGCAGCGATCTTTTTGTTTATAACGAATCCAACGCAAGATGATTTCAATAGGTTTGCGCAGGAGTATACTAGGAACAACACAAATTCAGGTGAGGCTATTGTTGATAGCCTGGCTGGTAATTTTGTATCCGAAATTGCCGCCAATAGCACATATAGAAAAGATTATTATTTATTTTCGATTTATATAGTAGATCTAAGTATTATTGCTTTATTCTCTTCAGAACTTCCGAATGAAATTAAAATATTAGGTATAGCTGGAAATTTTATTCCAATTTCTCAAATTTAATAACCAATGAAAAACCATTAATTATAAGTTCATCTTGAAAAAATGAATAAACATCTTTTTTATTTCACTAATAAAAACAACACTAATAAATTTAGTGAGTTTTTCTTTAGTAATTATGATAAAAAAATATACTCTTAAAAAGCTAAGTCATCAACAGACATTTATATGTAGAAATTTGAGTCTCCAAGATGGCTTTATACAATCAACTCAAACTGGAAAGCCTTTTCCTGAAATTTCAAAAAAAGAGAATACATCATCAGAAAATTTCTCTGCTATCAATCATTATAGTATTTTTTGCCCTGAAGCAGATATTCTCTCTCGTAGTAAAATTAAGCGCTTTCTTTTAAATAGTTTTGAAGTCATAAATATGGTATGTCCTGCTATTAATTATGAAAAAAAAGCTTGGAAGTCTCTTTTATCGGTGTTGAACAAAAAAATAAGCTATAGCTGGGAAAGCTATAGTCTCAAATTTTTTCTTCCATTAAAGATTTACAATAGTCTTTATAAAAAGATAAATAAGGATAAAAAGACTTATCTGCAGGCAACATTGAATGGCATGGAAACTCCTGGCATATTCCGCTGGAAAAAATCGACGTCCCGCGAGAATTTGTTTATATCAATCCCTTCAAGAATGAAACATCTGCAATTATGTCAGCTGAAGATATGAATTGGGCGAAGAATTCATTTCCTCATTGGTTTGAAGCTCAAAAAAATCAGTATGTAGAAATAATACCAGTAAAAGAACCTTTTCAGATGCTAAAAGAAATCATAAGAAGTTTACTTGGTTACAATGATCCCGAAGCTCGATATAAAGCGCGTTATAAATAAAGGCTAAAATATGTTGCGAAAAAAATAAAAAAGTATTACGGGTTATTTATTAAATCTCTCTTTCTGATCATATTATCATTCATTATTTTCTTCTTTTTTTTCTTCGTCATCATTGCGCACCATACCCACTAGTTTAAATGGTGCTTTAACGATAGCAGTACCAACTTTAAGCGTTGCGCTCGTCGCAACTGCTGTCGCTATTCCAACAGAGGTTGCACATGAGGAACACAGGCAGCAAGCCAGAAAAATACAGCATATTTTGATTCGATTTGATTGATTATTTTTAGCCATCATTTGTTGTTTTAGGTAGTTGTGTTAAGAAATTCAACTTCGCCGGTAGTTAGTGAATACTCGGCACCGACAATAAGCAATTTTTTTTTATCGATATATGTCTTCAATAAAGGTGATTCGGTTTGAAGTTGATCCACCGAAGCCATGATATTAGCTTTTATTGCCGCCTCCAGAACGCTTTGCTCATCCTGCATTGATTCTATGTCTAATAGATTTTCGACAACTGGGCGAATTCGTTTAACTATAGAAAACACATTTGAGCTGTTTTCTGTTATTGGATTTTTAATGTCTTCCAATGTTGCCAAAACGGCCCCACAATTTGAGTGTCCTAGTACAAGAACTAGCGGAGTGCCAAACTGTTCAACGGCAAATTCAATACTGCCCAGTTGTGAGGGGGCTACAATATTACCTGCAATTCTGATGACAAATAGGTCGCCCATTCCCTGACCAAAAATGATTTCTGCAGGAACTCTGGAGTCAGAACAACCAAGAATGATAGCAATTGGGTTTTGTCGGTTCTTAACCTTGATAAGATCACTAATGTGAGGCGAGTCTTCATTTCTGATCCCGGCAACAAAGCGTTTGTTACCCTCCTGTAGCAGTTTTAGAGCCTTTTGAGCGTTTTTCATCAGCCGATTTTTTTTCTTAATCACCTATAGCGACGGCAAGGTGCTTGCTCGAGTTAGAAAACTGGGTATCAATGTCGAAACTATAACGGCTTTTTAATCTTTCACAAAGAGTTTACCGCTAGAAGAGATACAGAATTCTGGTACAATTGCCGCACTTTAACTGTCCTGGGGGGTTCAGTGGGGTCAGAAAATTTATTGTCAGACAGTATTGGCCTGATGATTTTGGGAATGGGGACAGTGTTTGTATTCCTTTCTGTTCTGGTCATTGTAACATCGTTGATGTCTTCACTAGTCCAAAAATATGTCAGTGAAGAGATCCTCAATGGGGTAAATGGGGTAGAGAAACTTTCTTCATCTAGTAAGGATCAGCAGACCTTGCTGACAGTAATAAGC
>JAYQWA010000033.1:0-7229 GCA_038148755.1 Gammaproteobacteria bacterium | reverse complement strand
ACTAGCCTCTCTGCTATGCCCATCGCAGTTGCCTCGTCTGGCGCAATCTTCACCTCCCTGTCCAGAGGGCTAGCTCGCCCCGGGCTGTAGTCCGTCCAACTGACCACATAAGCGGGGAATGACGGGTCTATCGCTTCCTTGTTGGTCTTCCATGCTAGTAGCTTGCGCACCGCGACCTGTCCCTTGAACTCTTTGGTCCAAGCCTCGCGCCTGATGACGGTGCTGGCCGGCAGTGCAGGAGCATGGTCATTTCCAGCCTGTGGCGCCATGTAGGGCTCAACCTGACTGAACCGGATATCCGTGGCATTCAAGCTCTTGTCTTCCCGCAGCCGCTCAAGCACAGGGTGGATCAGTCTGGGACAGGGGCTGAACTTTTTACCCCTCCATCCGTCAGCGCCATAGGCAGCAAGCGTGGTGGTAGACACGCTGCCGTCCGACTTTTCTGCCTGCAAGTCTGTCACGCGCACTTCGACCACCATTTCTGGCTTAACGAAAGTGTAAAGTCCGCCACCGTCGCTGGCGTATCTAATCGAGGAGTCTGCTTTGCTGCCCTTTAGCCTTAGCAGCAAGGTTTTCCTGTCTTCATCAGAGCCGAGGTTACCGCAGCCGCCCAGCACCTGGAATTCGCCCTCCGGGTGCATAAGACCCAGCAGGATTGAGCGGGCCATATCGGGGCTGTCGGCCTTGGCTGTGTAGGCGATGATGGCAGCGTCGATAGTGATCGTTGGCTTGAGCTTGTAGATCAGCCCAGTGGGCAGGCGCAGCACCAGCCCCTCGCTGGCTCCAGATGCCACTTCGCTCTCGTAGCGGGCTCTGACCCCGTCAGGCTTGATTTCCTCTGCGTCCACCACTGACAGCTGGGGAGTCGTCGGTACCAGCTCCAGTAGGCGCGCATGCCTCTCTTTGTAGGCTGGTGATGGCAGTGTGCCGGCGTCCTTCACCAAGTCATATGCGGCAAATGAAATGGCAGAGGTGGCAGCTTTTTCGCCCTTGGCCATTTCGGCTGCCAAGTCTCCTACGCGCTCCCTGGCGCCGCCCCTATGGCTATACAGCTCGCCAGCGATGACGGTTCCAATAGCAAGCCCTTCGGCAGAGCGTACAGCCTCCATCTGGCCATGAATGGCCTTGCCAGTGGGACTCAAGAGGAACACGCCTTGCTCGTTTGACACCAGGAACCACGTCTCGCCGTCAATTTTTCTGGATGCCAGCAGGCCCGTGGGGGGCAGCGTGGCAATTTCGTCTGGCCTTAATGGGCGGTAATTGCCGGCGATCCGCCGCTTGTAGGCTGCCATCTCGTCTACAAGCGCTTTGTTCGAATAGCTGGCATCGGCAACAGCCTTACCAAGCGGCCGGCCGCCAACGAATTCACTGTCCATCGCTCGCCCCCTTCTTTTTTGCGGGGACGGGCTTCTTCAGCTCCATCTCGCTCAGGTGCAAGATAACTTGGTAGCTCTTGCCCTTGGTCTTACCCTCCAGAAAGCCTCGGTAGGGCCTCCCGTTAGCCTGAAAGATCAATGCCGAGGTACCTTTGTCGCCCGTGCCCACCAGCATTAACGAGCTTTTCTGCTCTAGCTCCTTGGCCATATCAAACAGGAAATCAAAAGTCAGCCCGTCGACATGTCGCAGCTGCATGCGCCGCTTGAAGGCAAATTTGCGCACCGCATCCTTGATCGGTACCAGCCGTCCTGTCCAGCGCACCGGCAGGTCGGCATTGACGTTGGAGACCGTGTCAACAGGCGCGCGGCGCTCTTTTTCTTCGCCGTCTGCGGCATAAACAACCTCTACAAAGCTGGGGTCCTCATGCAGCAACTCGCCCGATGGTGCCAGATAGACTGTCTGGGTTTGCCCAACCAACCTGCCCACCTTCTCAATGTCAACCTCGGGGTCGGCCTCGAGCAGCTTTGCCCCGTAGTCTTCGCCCAGGCTTTGCGCCAGTTTTTTATGCGTGCCACACTCGGTGGCAGCAAGGTAGCGCTTAAACTCGATCTTGGTCCCAGGCACGCCAAGGCGTGGAGGCTCCGGACGCTTGACTGGCGCTGCGCCTAGGGTAGCGTCCCGGCCTTTGGCGTTTGCAATATGAATGGATGTGCCCATGGCTTACCTCAGAGGTCATCAAAGTCAAGATCGCCGGCATCTTCCGTTACCGATTCCTCGGCGAAGAAAACTGCCGCCTCTTCCACCCACTCTGGCGCGGCTCTTGCGCCTGCCAGCGCAAAGTAACCTTCGTCATTGCCCACCAGGTAAGCGGTACCCGTTTCAAGTCCGGCGGAATAGTTGAAGGCAAACTTGAATACATCGCCGCCTTTTAACCGGGCGCCAATCCCGTCTGCCCCGGCGACGGCTTCCAGGTAAAAGACGCTGTCGAGATCCAAGCCCAGCACCTCAGCCGGGTCCACCGGTCCCTCCAAGGCCTGCGCCACGCCCAGCGTTGAAGGCTGAGTCTCCACCACGTTGCCGTTTTCGTCCAGGCCAACCATTTCCTGCCGGCTAACCGGTTTGCCAGTTTCGGTAAAATAACCTTGCGCGGTCATACCAGGCAGTAGCAGCTCCGAGCCGTCTGCAAGCAGAGACGCACGCACGCACGGGTTGCCCTGTGCATCCGTGGCCACCCGCTTGCGACTGCCGTAAATCTTGCTTCGGTCAATCTTGACAATGTCAAAGCTGGCCTCAGCACCATCAGCTAGAACAATAATAGGTTTTGCCATGGCCGGGTCAATCTCGCTTTTTTCATTTTTGTTTGCGGATTACTTTCGTTATCAGTGCAGTACTAAATTTAGGACTTCCACGCGCAAATCCTCAGAATCTGCCTAAATCATTGTCGAGAATTCTTTGAACATTGCGAAATGCCATAATGTAGTCAGATGATATTGGCTTTCTCTTTCCAATATCCGTCGAAAAGATTTTGTCCTGCAAGACGTAGTCCTTGCTGCAGCGAGTCGAGAGCGTCCACAGCTCTCTTGGTCAACACATTTGAACCTGTTGGCGTCCATTGACCGTGAGCAAATAAATGTCTAATTGCCATGGCAAATGGCATCAGGTCATCATTTTCGCACCGTATCCAGAGATCCGACCACCCTACGGCAAGTAGACGACAGCTTTGAATCCAGCGTCAAACGTAAATTAGAGTAATCAGATCAGCACCTGCTCTGCTGCCGCCCGCAACTTGTCCACACTGACATCTATATAGCGCTGGGTTGTGACCAAGCTGCTGTGTCGTGCCAGCGCCTGTATTACTCGCACCGAAACGCCCCGCTCACTGAGCGTCGTGATGTAAGTACGTCGCCCACTGTGACTGCTCGCGTTCAGTACCCCAGCAGCACGGTACAGATTGCGGAACAGGTTCTGTATGGTCTGATTGGTGAATCCCTCTCCTTTTTGGCTTTTTATCAGAAGCTTACCTGGCGTGTCAAAATCTAATTTTGCTAGGTATAGACCTAGCTCCCGCTTTAGCTGGCTGTTCAAAATCAGAGTCTGGCTTTTTGCCCCCTTGGTTTGCCAGCTGTTTAGGGTCACAGTGTCCGTGATTTCGGCCTTGTCGCTGGCCTCCCGCATGTTCTCCATGAAGGTTTTGGTTATCTCCTTCATCTTCTCGCTGACTTCCTTCACGTAGGGCTTGAACACCGTTTTGACTTTGTCCTTGCATCTGGTGTTTTAGACTCTAAACTGCTAAATATGTTTTCATTTTAAAATATCTGGGTAATCGAATGTCTAAAAAAAACACTGAGAAAAAATTATTCTTTCGTAGTGAAAGTTTTGATATAGACGAATTCGGTAATTTCAGCGGCGAACTGACTTATGAGCTAAACGGCGTTATAAGTTCTGGAATAGTAGTAAATGCATTCGTCGAATTCAAGAGAAAAGGAAAAATTTGTCTAATTTCAGAAATCACAAGATGCTTTCTTTCAGAGAGTAACAATGTGTTAACTGTTTATAGTTCGGGCACGATTGATGGAGATGCTCTTCCGGATTCATACAAACTTCATTATCGATTTTTCAGAAAAATCGATAGTGTGCTGGCTAAGCCAGATTTACCAGGGAATATGGGCTCTGCTTTACTAAGTACTTCTCCAAAATCTTTTTTTGGGCGACCGAAATGGAACTGCGCTGGCGGAAATAAAATTAAGTCAATACTTGTTCATAATAGTGATGGACAATTTTTAATTTCAAGCAACGTTGAATTAGGAAAAAATTGGGATGAAATCAATTTGGTCGCCAGATACAACGATGATGATTACAACACTTATGTACAAGAAGATTGCCAATCGCCGTATTTATGCCTCAAAGAAAATTATGTAGAAGGATCTGAGGTGTTAGTCTGTGAATTTATATTCTTTGAAGCTGAAAAATGGCTAGAACTACCCTTAATTAATAATTTAGAAGTACAAAGAGGCTAATAGAGAAATGAGCAAGATGGAACTTGATATTGCTTCTAGTCAATCGACATCTTTAAGTGAACTCGCTAATGGGTATTATAATTTAGACGCTGAGCTTTTGGTAATGGGATTAGCCAATGAAGAGATCATAATAGAGTCTCAACTTGTTGTGTTGTCAGACGAAGTCATGGTTGCAGCATCACAGTCTATTTTCACCATCTTGAATGCAAAAGATTCAAGGATAAATCATAGTCTTTTCTTTTATAGTGGCGGGATAATCACCCCCACAAATTATTTTTTGCTCTATAGATTATTTAGCTCGCACGATGAAGTAAGCTTTAAGCCAACTTTACCTCCAGAATTAGCGAGACTTTCGGGTGCTTTTTCAATTTATGAGCCAGTCAAAAAAATATTATCAAGAGAAAAGTCATTGTCTGGCCCAATCAAACTTGAAAGCATAGTAATTAGAAATGTGGCTGGTGAAGGTGATAGCGTATATATAAATGTATCAAGCAAGAAGCATACTCACAGTGGTTTTATGTTTACTTGCGCATCAAATAATGAAGAAGTGATTTCTGAATTTCAACTTTTGGAAAAACCGCAAAAAACTAGTTCAAACGTAATGCTTCATCTTCATAACGAAATATTGGTTAAACTAAAAGGTTTCAGTGGAGCAGGTTGGCAAAAATCAAGATTATTTAGCTCTCCATCGTTATCTAAAAAAATTGAGGCATCAACAGAATCCTCTTTTCAAATTCAATCTACTAACAATGAGGCAGAGGGAATGTATCAAAAATACTTAGATGCTGGTAGCAATGAGAAGATTTTAGATGGGTTGTATGCAATTGAAGACAAACTTATGGAAACAGGGATTTTAACGACTTTGACTGGCGACAATGAAGCTGACGTCTCAATTCGTTATGAGGTTATTACTCCACCTAACGATACTGAAGATGGTCCCTATCTGGTTGTTAGAATCACAACTGAAGGTGAAGCATCTGCAATAAGCGAACAATCCCTTGAGCAAACTAGGGATTATATTTCTGATAAGCTGGTAGAGTTGCTAAACACTGTAGACGAAACCATATCAAATGAGCTTTATTCGCAGTGGGGAGAAATTATCTTAGTCAATGATCAGAGGGTCTATTAGATATCATGAGAGTAGGTATTTTGTAAGAATTGAGAAACGCTAGAATTGTTCCCAAGGCGCATTTTATGGCACATCTGCATTTCAACGCTACAACGTATTGATATTATCGGCTTTTTAGAGACTCTGATTATTTAAAATTTAGAGAATGGTCTGGGAGTTTTCTTAATTTTATATCAACATAATCATATCTGTTGCCCACCTAAAGGGAATAAAATCAAAAAATCTAGTTGCAGAAGACTGCTGTGTTCAGAAAGGCTTCAAATTTGATGTTTACGCAGCCGCAGAAAGTGTTCTAACTATTGGCAAAGGATGGGTGTTTTGAGGCTTCTTGGCCCTTGTTTCCCCGAGATACAAGGGTAGTTTGATGAGCAGTCTCAACATGAACTCATTTTAGGGCTTAACTATTGTTGTAGAGACATGCGAGGACTTATTGTATTCAAGTTAAACAATGAGATTATTGATGAGGATTTATTTGAGATAAGGTGTACTGATTATGCCTGAAAACAAAATAGATAAATTTGAAACAACTGAAAAAATTATTGAAGGCTTTTTTGATTTCATTAGGAAGAATAATTTAAATTTATATAATGAGTTTTCATTTCAATTTGAATTTGGGATTTTTTTAAGGAGAGAGTTTCCAAAACTTAAAGTTGAATTTGAGAGGAATGTTGAAATTCTCAATAAAAATAAAGATATCTTTACTAAGAAAGAGATAGATGTCATTGTTTATAATGATTTGCCAAAAGGAGAAAAAGATTTCTTATGGGCTATTGAATTGAAATTTCCAAGAAAGGGACAAACACCTGAGCAGATGTTTAAAATTGTTGAAGACATTAAATTTTGTGAGGAGTTAAGTTCTAATGGTTTTAGAAAAGCTACTCAAATTACTTTAGTTGACGAGGAATACCAAGGTAAATCATTCTTTGAGGTTGTTGGTAAAAATGAAGGAATATATAAATATTTTCGCTCATCTTTTGATAATAAATTTCAATCAATAGCACTCGAAAATACTATATATAAACCCACAGGGAAGCAAAAAGACGAAATTAAATACCAATTGAAAGGAAAATATAACATTGAATGGAGGAAGAGTTCAGATTTAAAGCAAAAAATAGTTTACTTTTTTATTGATGTGGATCTTGAGAAAAAAGCTGTAAATATAAGATGACTCATCTAAGCACTACAAAGATACTAAAAACTAATTTTACTCCCTCTAAATATCTAATTTTACTAAGGTAATATTTAAGTAACTATTGAGCGGGAATTGCCGCAGCTATCTTAGTCAGTCCCTCGGCCGTTCTGGGGCCTGTAGAGCGCCCCCCGTGAAACCGGCACTTTGCCTTACCCTTGATCGCAGGAGCCCTACAGCGCGTTTTCAGCGTTTTGAGAGGGAATTACATTGTATGCAGGTGACCCGTCCACCCAATGTCGAGAATAGATCGGTAGTCATTTTTTATAAAACCTATTAAATACAATTGGTTAAGTATGATTAAGATGCGGTGAGGGACAAATTAAAGGATTAGAGAGTATGGGAAACAGTAGCTCTTACTTCGAGCAGAATAATTTTACTTCGCCGGTTATGGAACCTATCTGGCTAAGTGGGGGGGGGGGGTTCCCCCGGGGTTGGGTGTGGGTGTTTGGGTTTTTTTGGGTTTGGGGGTCAATGAATTGGATTGGGGTTTTAAAATAGTGAGGAGGCGGAGGTT
>JAYQWA010000032.1:4338-8009 GCA_038148755.1 Gammaproteobacteria bacterium | reverse complement strand
TAACTGTTCTCGCCACATTTCCTGGATAGCGATAGCTATCTTCCTATGATTTTCCTGTGTGTTGTATAAAATTTCAAAAGTCGGGAAACCTTCACCATTTGGGTAACCTGCATCAGCTAACAAAGCTCTTGCCTGCTCCGGGTCATAACCAAAAGTTACAGGTGGTTCGTAACCTATCGTGCCTGGAGGCGTCAGGAAATAGGCTGGTTGCATAATATTTTCCAGCACAGTTTCATTCAGTAAATCCCGATCAACAGCCATCGACAAAGCACGTCTAACATTCACATCGTTAAAAGGCTCTCTGGTCGTATTAATTAAATAAAAATAACTGCTTAAATAAGGAGCAATTACTATCGAGTCGGGATCTTCTGCCAGATATACAGGTACTTTATCCAGAGGAACTTCTTCTGTTCTGTGAAGCAAGCCGTCTCTAAACATGCGCTCTTCGGTTATCAGATTTTCCGTCGGGTAAAATACAATGGCATTTAATTTGACTGTATCTGCATCCCAATAATTCTCTCTTTTCTCAACTCTTACATGGGAATTAACCTGCCACTCTGTAAGCTCGAATGGGCCGTTAGAAACGATATTGCCTTCTCTTGACCATCTTGAGAGATTGTCCGTATACAATCCAAATGACTCAACCGTTACTCTGTGAACCGGGTAAGTAATATAATGATCCATCAATTGCAGAAAAAATGGTGTCGGGGCTCTTAATTGCACTTCCAGCACCAGGTCGCTGATTACTTTAATACCGACTTGGCTAAAATCGCTTATCTCTCCGGTATTAAAAGCCTCGGCATTTAATATTGGATATAGCATGTATGAATTCTGAGCCGCTAACTCAGGGGTGAGTGCTCTTTCCCAGGACCAGCGGAAATCTTCAGCCGTAATCAAATCACCATTACTCCAGAGGGCATTTTCTCTTAGATAGAAGGTGTATGTGAGGCCATCACTACTGATATCCCAACTTTCTGCCACGCCCGGTTCTGGCTCTAGTGTATAGGGGTTTTTGGTAACTAAACCTTCAAAAATGGAAGTGATAACATGATGCTCAGGTATGCCTGTAGCAATATGCGGATCAGTTGTTTGTATGTTTGTGCCGTTTCCAAAGTGTAAAACGCCATCAATTGTACCTTGTTCAACCCGACTTAAATTGGATCCTCCACCACAAGCTGTAAGTATTAAGCTAGATAGTAAAAGGCAATATAGACGAGTTATTTTCATAGCTTGGTTCCGCATTTAAATTATAGATTTACACAAATCTGGTAAATGAATATCTCAGGGATTCAGCCTGGTTGCAATTAATTTATAAGCTTTTCATGATATTAGAGAGTTGTGGTTGCCTAACGTTCAATATCAGCATCAGCCTCAATTCCAGTCATGTAAGCAGTAAAGTCAGAGTTCGCTGTCAACTGCATAAGGTAGTTTTGTAAAGCCAGTCTATTTTCTTCTGACATTTCTTCCAGAGAACCTGGAATTACTTCCTGTAATTCTGCAATTATGTAATCACCAGATGCTAACTGCTGTCCCTGAATAAGCGGATCGCCTTCGGGTTTGGACATAGAGAAAACCAGCTGTCTGATTTCAGGTTCAAGACCCGGGCTTGTACGACTTAAATTTTGACCTCTATTCCACTCAAGCCCCTGAACTGCCAGCAAGTTATCTATATTCTGGCCATTATTGAGATTATTCAGGTAAGTTTCTCCAAGTGAAGCAGCCTGTTCCTCAGCCTTCTGCCTTCTGAGCGTACTTTCAATTTCGCCTCTGACTTCAGCCAGAGTCTTCAGCTCGGGTTCTCTGGACTCCAGTAATCTGATAACAACACTGCGTGATTCATCCAGGGCGATCAGCTCACTATTAAGCCCTTCCTGTACATCAGCGCCGAATGCTGCAGCTATGACATCTGCGTTTGAGGCAATGCCTATCCCCCCAGCACTATCAAAAAGTTCTGTCGTCTGAATATCCAGCTCCAAAATATTGGCAGGTTCCTGTAAATCTATAGATTCGAAGCTCAGGTTATTAAGTTCTTCTGCCCTTGCGATATAAATATCTTCTACTGCCTGATCCTGTAATTCTCTCTCAATTCTTTCCCTACTTTCTTCCAGACTGGGACCTTCATTTTCTGTAATCTCAGTTAACTTGATTAAATGCACACCAAATTGAGTCCTTACCGGATCTGATACCTCATTAAGCTCAAGTTGACTGAGTGCCGCTTCAAATTCTTCAGCAAATGTTTCGCCAGTAGTGTAACCAACGTCCCCGCCAAATTGAGCAGAACCGCCATCTATTGAAAACTCTGCCGCGAGATCTTCAAAACTTTCACCATTATCTATTCTGTTTTTTAATTCCTGGGCCTGTGCAAGAGCCTCATCGAGTTCATCTCCCGCCTGCAAGAGTATATGAGATGCTCTTCTTTCTGTCTGAGCCTGCAATGTGCTTAGTTCAGCAGCGTATTGTGCTTGAATTTGCTCTTCAGTGATTTCTACTTCAGCGAGCAAGTCATTTTTATTTAATTCCAGATACTCTAGTGAAACACGTTCGCCCTGCATAAAAAGTGCTGAATTAGCATCATAATACTGAGAAAGCTCTTCTTCAGTGATTACTTGTGTCTGGGCTAGATCAGCGGCACTTATTCTGATATAGCGAAAATTACGTTTTTCCTCATTAATTCTCGCCAGATTTTCCATTTCAGCCTGTGTTGCAAAACTGGATGTCGAGTATGCATCTAACATTTGATTCAAAAGACCTTGCTGCTGTAATGAAGCTCTATACGAGGCCGGTGTCAGCCCAAAACTGGCCAATAAAGCTCGAGCCCTTTCATTACTGAAAACGCCATTAACCTGAAAATCCGGTGTTTGAGCTATTTGTCTGTCGAGAGTCGATGAGGAAATGAGCATGCCATTTTCTATTGAGGTCTGAAGCAAAAGCTCACGCTCCACAAGGTTATTAATAGCCTGTTCACGAAATTGAGTTGTATCAATACTTGATATATCAATTTGCGCTCCCAGTGAAGACAATAAATCTTGTATAATGCGCTGCGATTCACTTTCAATTGCAAGCTCATCAATGGCAACACCATTAACTGAAACAGTTGAATTAATATTAACTATAGTGCCAACGATACTGTCGAGCCCAAAAATTGCAAAAACAAAAACAATAAAACCAACAAATATTTTGGCTATTAAACCTTGTGTGTTATTTCTAATATTCTGCAACATGTGTGGAGTAGTCTCTTAAACGCAAGAGGCGCATCAAAGATGCGCCCCTTATTTTTATTACTATAGAATATCTAAACGTCTATAAATGTTTTATCTTTAAGAATTCACAGAATCTTTTAAGGCTTTACCTGCTTTAAAAGAAGGGACTTTAGCTGCGGCGATTTGAATCGGAGCACCAGTCTGTGGATTACGGCCTGTACGAGCGGCACGATTTTTTACATTAAAAGAGCCAAAACCGACTAAAGCTACTGAATCTCCAGCTTTTAACGCTCCGGTTATTGAATCAGTCATTGCATCAATTGCTCGCGCGGCGGCGGCTTTTGGTAAATCGGCACTTTCAGCTACTGCATCTATTAGTTCTGATTTATTCACTTTATCACCCTTCTCTTAGTTAGTTTAAAAATTATAGTTAATAGGAAATCTTTCTCTACAAAACAACGATAAAATTAC
>JAYQWA010000032.1:0-4238 GCA_038148755.1 Gammaproteobacteria bacterium | reverse complement strand
AAATTACGAATTTATTTTGTTGTTATTTACATTCCTTTGTTCGCTATCCAGCTCACGCAACTTACGTTTGTAACAACTGCTTTAGCAGCGCTAAGCTATCTGACTTTATACCAACTGTAGAAAGTTAATGTCAAGAAATACCCTATGATTAATGCGTATTTATCTGTTTTTTGCCTTTGTCTTTGATTTGGTTCTCTTTTGACTCTGACGCTGCTTTTTCAATATCGTCAGATTTATTTTCTGTCAGAGGTTCAGGCATAAATTGTAATGCAATTTCCAAAACTTCATCTATCCATTTGACAGCTTTAATCGTTAAATCAGCTTTAATGTTATCTGGAATTTCTTTTAAATCCCTTTCATTTTCTTTTGGAATAATAACTGTCTTAATTTCGCCGCGATGAGCTGCCAATAATTTTTCCTTCAACCCGCCAATAGGAAGCACTTGTCCTCGCAAAGTGATTTCCCCAGTCATGGCGACATCCTTTCTAACCGGTACGCCAGTCAACACAGATACTATCGCTGTACACATACCAATCCCTGCACTGGGCCCATCTTTGGGCGTTGCTCCTTCAGGAACATGAACATGCAAGTCCCTGTTTTCATGGAAGTTATTACTTATTCCAAGTGCATTTGCCCTGCTCCTGACAACTGTCAATGCAGCTTGTATCGACTCCTGCATCACATCGCCAAGAGAACCTGTCATCGTGGTCTTTCCCTTACCAGATGTTGCTACAGCCTCGATAGTCAATAATTCACCACCCACCGAGGTCCAGGCCAGACCATTAACCTGACCGACAACGTCTTCTTCATCAGCTTTGCCAAAATCGTACTTTCTCACCCCTGCATAATGTTCCAGAGCTTCAGAGTCGATTAGTACAGTTTGCTCTTTTTTGGCTTTATCTGCTTTAGTTTCCTTGCCAACCTTGTCATCCATAGAGTTTTCTTTTACAACTTTTCTGCAGATTTTGGCAATCTCTCTTTCCAGCCCCCTGACACCTGCTTCACGAGTATAGTGCCTGATCAAATCAAGCAATGCCTGTTTAGGGAAATCTATTTCATCTTCTTTTAAACCATTATTAGCACGTTGTTTTGGAACAAGATAACGGCTGGCGATATTCATTTTTTCCTCTTCCGTATATCCCGGCAAGCGAATAATTTCCATACGGTCCAATAAAGGTCCAGGAATGTTCATGGAGTTGGAAGTACAGATAAACATGACATCACTCAAGTCATAATCAACTTCTAAATAATGATCGTTAAAGCTATGATTTTGTTCAGGATCTAATACTTCAAGCAATGCCGAAGCAGGATCCCCGCGATGATCCATACCCATTTTATCGACTTCATCCAGCAGGATTAATGGGTTCTTAACTCCCACTTTGGCAAGTTTCTGCAACACCTTTCCCGGCAACGAACCAATGTAAGTTCGTCGATGACCACGAATCTCAGCTTCATCGCGTACGCCACCAAGCGCCATTCTCAGAAACTTCCGGCCTGTAGCCCTGGCTATGGATTCACCCAGCGAGGTTTTACCGACACCCGGCGGGCCCACTAGGCACATGATGGGGCCTTTAAGTTTTTTGACCCTTTTCTGAACCGCCAGATACTCAAGGATACGCTCCTTAACTTCTTTTAGGCCATAATGATCAGCTTCCAGTATCTCTTCTGCTCGATTCAAATCGGTGCGGATTTTACTTTTCTTTTTCCAAGGGATATTGATCATCCAATCAAGGTAAGTACGGACAACTGACGCCTCCGAAGACATAGGCGACATCATTTTGAGTTTATTTAACTCGGCAGAAGCTTTTTCTTTCGCTTCCTTGGACATGCCTGCTTCTTCTATCTTTTTTGCCAGTTCTTCAGTTTCATTCGGCACATCATCCAGCTCGCCCATTTCTTTTTGAATGGCCTTCATTTGCTCATTCAGGTAATACTCGCGCTGACTTTTCTCCATTTGTTTCTTGACTCTGCCACGTATACGTTTTTCTACCTGGAAAACGTCAATTTCGGCTTCAATCAAAGCCATTAGATGCTCGATCCGTGGCTTCATTTTTGCCAGTTCCAAAATATTCTGCTTTTCTTCCAGCTGCAGAGACATATGAGTCGCTATGGTATCAACCAGTCGACTGGGTTCATCGATACTGGTGATGGAAGTAATAACCTCAGGTGATATTTTTTTGCTTAACTGGACATATTGGTCAAACTGGGAAAGCAATGAGCGCACCAGAATATCAGTATCCTTTTCTTCCATAACACTGCCGCTCATAGGGCTGACTTCGGCAGTGTAATAATCTTCATTAAAATGCAGCTGCTTGATCTTGACCCTCTCTACTCCTTCAACCAGCACTTTGACTGTACCATCGTTAACATGCATGAGCTGCAGCACAGATGCCATCGTCCCGATCGTATAGATATCTTCCTTGCCTGGATTATCTTCAGAGTGTTTTTTCTGCGCCGCTAGGATAACCCGTTTGCCGGAGTCCATAGCAGCTTTCAAAGCGGCTATTGACTTATCTCTGGCAACAAAAAGGGGGTGCACTATTTGCGGATAAACCACAACTCCACGCAAAGGCAGAAAGGGTAATTGCTTATTGATGTTTACTTGATCCTCGGTGCTCATATTACCTTCTCTATTACCTGCGTTGGTTGGATAGACTGAAAATGGCGCATTTGCTTATGCCACACTTGCTTAAACTGCTTACCCTAATGTGCTTACGAAAAATCCATTTTCAAGTGCTTTTTTTATGAATCAGTGTTAGCCGTCTTATTCGGCAGCTTCTCATCGACTGATTCATACATCAAAAGAGGATCAGATTCGCCGTTAATAACGGCTTCATCTATAACAACTTTAGTCACACCATTTTGTGAGGGGATGTTATACATTGTATCCAGCAACACAGCTTCCATAATTGAACGCAAACCTCTGGCGCCGGTTTTGCGCTCCTGGGCTTTACGTGCAATAGCTTTTAAGGCATCTATGCGGAACTGAATTTCCACACCTTCCATTTCAAATAGCTTTGCATATTGCTTGGTTAAAGAATTTTTTGGTTCTGTCAAAATCTTGACCAGCGCTTCTTCGTCCAGCTCATTTAACGTGGCAATCATCGGCAGCCGGCCTACAAATTCAGGAATAAGCCCGTATTTGACCAAATCTTCCGGTTCTACATCCTGCAGAGCTTCGCCAACATTTTTCTGTTGCTCGACACTACGTATTTCTGCTGCGAATCCTATACCGCTTTTATCTGATCGGTCTCGGATTACCTTATCAAGACCAGCAAATGCACCACCACAAATAAACAGTATATTAGAGGTGTCAACCTGCAGAAATTCTTGTTGGGGGTGTTTACGCCCACCCTGAGGTGGAACTGAAGCGACTGTTCCCTCAATTAACTTGAGCAGAGCCTGCTGTACGCCCTCACCTGACACATCTCTGGTTATGGATGGGTTATCAGATTTACGTGCGATCTTGTCTATTTCATCAATGTAAACAATGCCTATTTGGGCCTTCTCAACATCATAATCACATTTCTGCAACAGCTTCTGGATGATATTTTCGACATCTTCACCCACATAGCCTGCTTCAGTAAGGGTTGTCGCATCGGCTATAGTGAAAGGAACATCCAGCAGACGTGCAAGCGTCTCTGCCAATAGGGTTTTACCTGTGCCAGTCGGCCCAATGATCAGTATATTACTTTTACTGAGTTCTACCCCATCCTTTTCAGCTTGGAAATTTAAACGCTTATAATGGTTATAAACAGCGACAGCCAGAGTTTTCTTGGCCTTGTCCTGACCAATAACGTATTCATCCAGTGTATTTCTGATTTCTTCAGGACTGGGTAAATGGCGGTGATCAGTATCTTCAGTCTTTTCCTGGATTTCTTCACGAATAATATCATTGCAAAGATCCACACATTCGTCACAAACAAAAACTGAAGGGCCTGCTATAAGTTTTCTGACTTCATGCTGGCTTTTCCCACAAAATGAACAGTAAAGTAATTTACCTGAATCATCTTTGCCGTTTTTATCTGACATTTGTAAAGCCCCATAGGTGTATATACAAACAGCTTATTAGAATACAAGCTCCTCGCAATAAGATGAAGGTATTTTGTAGAGAATACAAGCCCTGGAGAGAGTTTTTTTTAATTTTCCTTGGGCTCTACGGGCTTGGTTCTTTTGGTGAGAACTTCATCAATCAGACCATATTGAAGTGCTTCTTCTGCATTCATGAAATTATCTCT
>JAYQWA010000031.1:0-10230 GCA_038148755.1 Gammaproteobacteria bacterium | reverse complement strand
GAATTACCTGGTTTTTTTTAGCTGGTGAAATTTCAAATTAGTTTTATTACTGGTTATAAATTTATACTCAATTTTTTTATTCTTAACTTCCCTAGATTGAGACTAACTGCTTAGAACATTCATCAAATCGTTTTCATGCTGTTTTAAAAATCGGCGGATAAAATGTCATATTTTTCTGGCTGTACTATTATTTAGGTCTTTACACAGATCAATAAAAGCATCTTTTACCTCCTTGTTCAGTCTGATAATCAACTGACTATTCTTATTTTTATTTTCTTTAACCAATAGCGAGCATGAAAAATATTTTCAATTATTCAAAAATATATACATATTATATATAGCTAAGCTTATAAGGCTTGGCGACTGGAAAGTAGCAGGTAAATTCTGCCCCTTCATCTGAGGCAAAATATTAAATTATGATTAAAATTAGACTAAGGAATTTGGACTTACATAATTTATGACCTAAAAAAAGCCCGTTGAGCTGAAGCTCAACGGGCTTTTTCGGTAAAGGGTCTTGCTAGTTTGTTGCTTAAGCTTTAGTGATATTAGCTCTACCAGTGCTAAAGCCGTTCAGGTCATCCAGGTGGACACCTGCAACATCCATGATGCTCAACAACAAGTTGGCATTAGGAGTAGCTTCTCCGCTTTCAGTCATAAGATCAGTGTGATGACCGCTACGTAGAGTCCCGGCACCACCACCAACGACGAAGTTGGACAGCGGATCTTTACTGTGAACGTTACCGTCACCCATACCTGCACCATAAAGGATGATACTGTTGTCCAGCAGGGAGCCGTTGACATCATCAGTTTCGGCTAGTTTGGAGATGAAGTACTCACTAAACAGTTTGACATGATATGTATTAATCAATGCATGCTGTGCCATTCTTTCTTCGTTATACCCGTGGTGAGAAATACCATGATGCTGCTCAGGTACACCGATCTGCGGATAAGTACGCTGGTTCAGCTCACGTGACAACATCAAGCTAGCAACTCGGCTGGTGTCAGTCTGGAAAGCCAGAGCCATCAGCTCGAACTGCAGGCGGACGTGGTCATCATACAGTTCAGGAATCTCAATCGGCGCTGCAGCGAGGTTGGAACCCTGATCTCTCATACGATTTTCGAGGTTACCGATACGTCTCTCAACTTCACGCACATTTTCGAGGAAGTCACCGATACGAGCCTGGTCCTGAATGCCCAGACGATTTTCCATAGAAGCAGCAGCTGTCATGATGGAATCAAGAATACTCTTATCAGTCTGTGCACGGATCAGACGCTCTTCAGTCGTAGTACCGTAACCAAACATTCTTTCGAAAGTGATTCGCGGATTAATTTCTGCTGGCAGAGGCTGGTCAGCTTCTTTCCAGGAAATAGCGTTAATGTAGCCACAGCTACTGGTTCCGTCACAGGCACCAATCATGTGGCTGGCGTCTTCAATACCCAGCTCTAGAGAGGGCAATGGAGTATCACCGGCAATTTGGTCAGCGATATACTGGTCAATGGTTTTACCAGCGAATACGTCTGCACCGGAAGTATCTTTGGCAATCGCGCCGCTCAACCAAGTGCAGCTTGAAGTTGCGTGACCAGAACCAGTGTGATTGTTGGTGTTCAGCTTCATGTTGCTGAATACTTGCATCTGGTTACGATATGGTTCCATTGGACGTAAGATAGGGGTCATCTCATAATTGGCACCCTCAGTTTCAGGCACCCATTGGTCAAGGATGACACCATGTGGTGTGTAGACAAATGCAGCACGCAATTGTGCATCAGCACTCTGTGCACTGGCAGCAGGAATCATGGCTTCCAGCATAGGCAAGCCCATCGTTACACCGGCGCCCTTAAGAACAGTACGTCTCGGTAGGTGTTTCTTTGTTATAAACATTTAAAGCCCCCTTTACCTTAGGTAGTCTTTTTGATTTATTGATTTACTAACTAATTTATCTATTTATAGATAACTTTCCCGATTATCAACAATAGAAATGTTAAGTGCAACACTTACAGTAAATAATTTAAGAAATACACATTCATTTCACATTTTAGTATTTTAAATTTTATCTATATAAAACAATATTTTACAGAATATATTAGCAAAATAACGTTAAAAAATTAGGGAAATAGAGCAAAACTAGTGTTTTACCCCCTCCTATTTTTCAAAATGAGTCTCGATTATGCGGCCTCTCATAATCAATTTCAGGGCCAACCGGAACAACCTGTGTCGGATTGATCATGTCATGACTGTAATAGTAATGCACCTTGATATGACGAAAGTTAACCGTCTCTTTCACGCCAGGGTACTGATAAAGCTCTCGCACATAGTTTGAAATATGAGGATAATCTTCAATACGGCATTTATTGGTTTTGAAATGGCCATAATACACACAGTCAAATCGGATCAATGTGGTGAATAATCGCCAGTCGGCTTCTGTAAGCTTCTCACCTACAAGGTAGCGTTGACGGCCCAGAATCGCTTCGACTTTGTCCATAACTTCAAACAGTTTGGTATAGTTCTTCTCATATACATCCTGCCTAGTAGCGAAACCGCATTTATACACCCCGTTATTGATATTGTGATATACCAACTCATTAATCTCATCAATCGCTTCACGCAGCGCTAGCGGATAAAAGTCATCCTTGACCACTGTAAACTCATCAAATGAAGAGTTTAGCATTCGAATTATCTCCGAAGATTCATTGTTAACAATGGAGCCAGTATGTTTGTCCCACAGGACCGGGACAGTAACTCGTCCAGAATAGTCGGCCTGATGCGCAGTATAGACCTCATACATATACTTAATAGCGGGTATAGGGCAGGAGTGGAAGCCGTTATCTAAGCTTTCTTTTTCACTGATAACCCAGCCATGCTCAAGCATCTCAGCATCCACTACGGTGACTCCGATAATGCCTTCCAGCTGCTTTAGTTTCCTGAATATCAATGTTCTATGTGCCCAAGGGCAGGCCAGTGATACAAACAGATGATAACGATCTTTTTCGGCTGGATACTTCTCATCTCCAATCTGATTTCTGAACTGGGCATCTGTCCGAATAAATTCCCCGCCGGAAGACTTAGTATCATACCAGTCAGTGTGCCACTCACCTTTTACCAATAAACCCATGCTTACCTCTTTGATCTATCTTAAGAATTTTATAAGCGCATCAGTATATACCGCTGTTGGAAGACTTGTACAAATTGACAAATTTCAGAAACATGGCAGATAGCAGATTGCTGACTTAATTCAAGCTTTTAGCGTTTTTATCGCTGGATTCTTTTGATCAAATCTAATTTATGGTGATCCTCAATGGCACTTAATCGGCATGAATCACCCGTGCCAGCAAATCAAAATGTGAAAACTAGCCGGGGTGCCAGGCACAAAACCCCAAATCTAAGTCCTAATAATAAAAAGGTTTATAGATGTCAGAAAAGCCCACCCAGCCCCTCAAAGATTCCTTTACTCATAATCATGGAATTACCTGAACAGTTTATGGTCAAGATGCCTCTATTACTATGACTAGCCTGATCCAGGCAAAAAAATTAGAATTTCCAGCTATCCCTGTTTAGTCAACCGAGTTAGCACTGGAGCGAGTGAAGATAGCGGTATTGCTTAAAGACTCAATATTCAAAATGGTAGGCGTACTATTTAGCGCATCCAATTCTATCGGGGCTGCCTGCAACTGCAAATGAGTGAAAATCTGTCGCCCAGCAAAAGGCAAAGGGGCCAAATGACCAGATTCATGAATGGCAGCTGGAAATACTTTCAGCCTAACGGAGCCCCTCACATTACCACCTATCGCACGTATTTCACCGGCGCTTTCATCCATGGACACTACAATATCACAATGGGTTCTTGCCCCCTGACCCATATGATCGCGACGCTGTTCAAGATTCCTATACTCGGGACGTGAACCTTGGCAAAGCATATCACCAGGATTTATTGAGCTTTCTCCAACATTTAAGGCCTTATAGGCTGCATCAATCTCCATTTCATCCCTAGCACGAATAGCCTGATCAATATATGTATGGTGCGCTATGGCTCTATTAAATTCATTCATATCATCTAGTCCGCTTTCACAGGCTACCCAAGAAATAAACGCTGCTGACCAGAAATCCTGCCACCTTGCCCCTATACCTTCACGCTGCCAATTCTGATTCTGTCTGTTTAGTATCCATGAACTGTCAGGGGCAGCAGACCAGTAGCCAGCAATGGTTTCAGCGACACGGGAGGCTTCCTCAAAACTTGGTCGGATAAAGCGCCTCCTTCCCTGCGCATCCCTGGGTGTTAGTTCCTGTTCACTGATGGTCGTCAAATCCATCTCAACTAATCCAAAGTATGCCCATTCTTGAACAGTTATATCGACCATACGCCTGCGAATCTGATCACGGGGTATGGAATTGCAACTTCTGTCAACAATCTGCATGACCCCGGGATTACCACTGACACGATCAGAGGGAGCTTTTACAGGTAGAATATCGGTTGGCAATCGTTCATAAAACATTAATTGCTGAGCAAAGCTGTTCGAGCTGGTGAGCCAGCTAGCCAAAAGTAGCAAAAGTAGATAAATAAATTTTTGCAAAATCTATCGCCGGCTAATTTATGAACATTACAAAAATACTCGAATGCTCAACTTAGGTATTGATCAGCATAAAGGCTGAGTAAGATAAAATCCAGCATACTATGAGAGTTTACAATTAAGGCAGGGGAGCTATTTTCAAACAGTAAATAGTCATCAATTAAAGATTCGATTTTTTTAGTTTCAATCGAATTAGAATGTGTGAGAGATTATATCTGTGACTAAAAAGATATGAATGCTAAATGTTTGCAGCTTACTCTTAATAATTAAAAGCTTATGGCTAAGAAGTTTGACACACGCAATACATGGCTCAACGGCCACCCTATAACCCGGGTCTTGCCTCGTCCTCATTTAAGAATGATCGGCCCGTTCATTTTTATCGACCTAATGGGGCCACTTGATTTTGCTGCCGGAGAGGGTCTAGATGTACCTCCCCACCCCCATATTGGCCTTTGTACCCTAACCTACTTGTTTGCAGGTGAACTCCTGCATCAGGATAGCCTAGGCAATGTATTAGTGATCAGACCTGGTGAGGTCAACTGGATGACAGCAGGTAGGGGAATTACTCACTCCGAGCGCCATACGCAAGGTCACAGGATGGCCCCTCATAGACTATATGGCCTGCAATGCTGGCTTGCTATGGAAAAGGAAGAGGCCGATAGCGCGCCTGATTTTATTCATTTAGAAACTGCCAGCATCCCGTGTGATGAAAATTCTCAGCGCTCTATTAATCTGATTGCCGGAGCAGCCTATGAGATGCAATCCCCAATAACTTCTAATAAGGCCCTATTTTTTATAGATATCACTGCGCGTCAGGAATGTGAGCTAGGACATCCAGAGCCTCAGCACCAGGCTCTTCTCTTTGTTGTGGATGCAGAAATAAAAATAGGTGAACAAGTCTTTCAAGCTGGAGAATTTGCTTTACTAGAAAAAAGTGATCTTATTGAAGCAAGAAAAGGAGCACGTTTTCTTATCCTTGGTGGCAAAGCCTGGCCCGAACAGCCATATATTGACTGGAACTTTGTGGGCTTTGATAAGGCTAGGATTGAAAAGGCCAAGTCAGACTGGCGCGAGGGCCGTTTCAGACAAATACCTGGCGATCATGAAGAGTTTATTGCGCTACCAGAGTAATGAAAAGCTTTAATCTATAAAGCATAGACTTGCGGTAACATCACTTTTAGAGGCTTATCAACAACTCAGCAGCATAGAGCATCTTTCTGTCCTTATCCTCTCTGGCCCAGTTCAGCAGGGTTGTTAGACTGGGCTCCAAAGTGCCGCTGAATTTCAATTCATTGTTAACCGTCACTGTAATGGGTAATGCAAAATCAATTACATCAGGTGATAACAATAATCGAAAGGAAGAAACATGCTCACTGAGAGCCTGGAAGTTATTGCCTTCCCTTACAATATCAACCCTTGCGGCCTTTTGCATCGGGATAATCTGATTTCCTGTTCTGGCATCCACGCCTACCTCATATAATGGAATCGGACTATGCTGATTTAAATCCATTGTTTCAATCTGAAGCCAATGTGAACGGTGGTTAATTTCCGGCACAGCTTTCCAGCTGATCAGGGCCGGATGAGCATCGCGTGGATGCTCTGTTACAAATTCCTCAAAATCATCACGCCAGTCAGGCCACCAACGCGTATTGTGCTCTCCATTGGAAATTGGGTGATAATCGATACTGACACCAGCCGTTTGTAAAAAGGTAATAAATGGAGTCACCCGCGAAGTTGGATAGAGACGATCCCGCCCGCTATTGACTGTATACCATGGCTTCCCAATCAAATTTTGTAGATAAGACCGGTTGTCATTTATAGATGAATTCGCCAGCACCATGGCATAACCAATGAAGGAATAAAAAGCAGCAAAACGCGTGCTTTCACGCATGGCAATATACCAGGTACCTGTTGCTCCATCAGAAATTCCACCTAAGACGACACGATTTTCATCAACATTGTATTCACGCTTGATACGATCCAAAATTTGACGAATATTTTCTACTTGGCTGTTATCCCACCAGGGAGACTCTGTCCAGGCATAAGGCATCACATAGATTTGTTCTGCTCCTTCAAGCCGCGTTCTGCCACTCCCCCTAGCATCGGGTTCATTATTGCGTCGAGCTCCGATACCTCCATGCAACTCGAAGCGTACCTGATATTCCCGTGCTGGATCGTAATCCTTAGGGACATTGAGATGATAAAAATATTCGACTCCGGCGGGAGAGATGTACGAACGAAGCAGAATGCCTGTCTCAGCCTCTGTATAGTTTCGACCTGATTGAAGACGCTGATAAGCCTCTTCGAACCCGATGCCGGATGCAAGAATTGCCGCAACACTATCTTCATATTGCGCTTTCGTTTCGGCCTGCCAAAAAGTCTCAAAAATCTCATTCAGTTCACTAACTTGCTGGCCACTCAGGCTGCTCACCTGAAAGCATATTGTCACGACAAGGCTTCTAATTATATTTTTCATCCTACACCCACGAGTTATTGGCACGTTAATTTACCCATTCTTAGTATCTCATTACCATCATTTTAAAACTCATAGGAATATATGTAAGGTGCCTTATGTTATTCTTCAGCAAGCTTAAGGATTACCAAACAATCATGCCAGATCTGTTCAAAAAGGATAATTCTTCCATCATCAGGCTGGTCGAGGGAAAAGGTGAACTTTTGTGTCTTCCGAATTGGTTATCTGAAGAAGAACAGCGGTACTATTTTTCCCTGCTACAGAGGGAGCTGGCGTGGAAAACTGAGAAGCTATTGATCGCCGGCCGCCAAGTACTGTCTCCACGTTTGGTCGCCTGGTATGGCAACCCGGGTATCAACTATCGATATTCTAGTATTACTCATGAGGCCTTACCCTGGCATCAGGCGCTCTTAATACTCAAACAAAAAATCAAAGAGCAGTTTGCAGCACGGATCAACAGCGTTCTGGGAAACTTCTACCGAAATGGGAGGGACTCTATGGGCTGGCATGCCGATTCCGAACCCGAACTGGGTAAAGACCCTGCAATTTACTCACTTTCGCTAGGCGCCAGCCGCTTCTTTGATTACCGAAGGCGTGATAAAAGTTGCTCTAAACAGCGGATTGAACTTCAGCCGGGATCTTTACTAATTATGCAAGGAAGCTTTCAGGAATACTGGCTGCACCAGATTCCTAAGCAATTAAGAGTAGAGGAACCGCGTATAAATCTTACATTTCGATACATCCACAACTCAGGTTTAGGACTTAGTATCAGGAAGGAAACTAAAAAACCAGTTTGAAACTGGTGGGTCTGGGTGGATTTGAACCACCGACCTCACCCTTATCAGGGGTGCGCTCTAACCAACTGAGCTACAGACCCAAATTCAACGATTTGGTATGTTATTACTTGGGTCGACTTAGCGACCTCACCCCTTTTTTTTTGGGGTACGCTCCCAACAATTGAGCGTAAAACCTTAAGTTTACTTGCAAGAGCAAATTTTCAGGAACGCGCATTATACAGATACTCGTACGCCAGACAAGCTTGGATTCGCGGTTATTCCCTGAAGGCTAGGCTGAATAATTTCTTACCACGCTTGAGCACAAAGTATTTGCCGAAGAATGCTGAATTCCAGTCCAGACGGGCTGAAATATCACTGATTTTCTGGCTATTCACACTTACTGCATTGTTAACTATGAACTCACGCGCCATTTTGTTGGAGCTTGCAAGTTCACTGGCAACCAGCACCTCAACTAAGGGCTGATCATCCGAAATTTCAATCCGTGGCATGCCATCCAGTTTGAGTTGTTCGAAATCACTCTCAGTCAGACTGGAAAGTTCACCGCTGAACAGGGCATTTGATATACGTTCTGCTGCTAGCAGACCCTCGTCGCCGTGAACCAAGCGAGTGACTTCTTTAGCCAGAATACCCTGGGCCTCCGGTCTTCCCTGCGCATTTTTGTCAGCCTCTTCAATTGCATTGATATCGGCAATATCCAGAAAAGTGAAATATTTAAGAAACCTATAAACATCTGCATCAGCTGTATTTATCCAGAACTGATAAAAGGCATAGCAGGATGTTCTGGCGGCATTCAGCCAGATGGTTCCTTCTTCGGTTTTACCGAATTTACCGCCATCGGCCTTGGTGACCAGTGGCAGGGTCAAACCGAAGACCTGCTGTTGATTCATTCGTCGGGTAAGATCAATACCTCCGGTGATGTTACCCCACTGGTCACTCCCACCAATCTGCACGGTACAGTTGTGTCTACGGTTCAGTTCAACAAAATCATAGGACTGCAGAATCATGTATGTGAATTCGGTAAAGGATATGCCCTCACCTTCACGCTCGATACGCTGTTTCACACTTTCTTTCTGGATCATGGCATTGACGGAAAAGTGCTTTCCAATATCACGCAAAAATGTGATGACATCAATACCCTGCGTCCAGTCGAGGTTATTCAAGACCACTGCTGAGCGTTCACCACACTCAAAATCGATATACTGCTCAAGCTGCTTCTTAATACTTTCGGTCCATGACTGTGTAATTTCAGAAGTATTCAGCTGTCGTTCTTTTGATTTAAAACTGGGGTCACCAATCATTCCGGTTGCACCACCGGCTAGTGCAATGGGTCTGTGTCCGGCCAGCTGGAAGCGCTTTAAAGCCAGTAGCGGCACCAGACTTCCGATATGCAGACTGTCTGCTGTCGGATCAAATCCACAGTAAACTGTTCGGCAAGCCTCAGCCAGATGGCTTTCCAGGGTTTCTTCCCCCGCTGTTTGAAATAGCAAACCTCGGTCGCGCAGATCATTGACAATATTCAAGCGTGCTACAGACATAAGACCCCTGCACCAACAAAAGCGCAAACTTTACAAGATAAGCCCGTAATTTCAAGGTTTAAATTCGCCAGCAGCACCTGAATTAGGCTAAGCCCATGTCTCAAAACAGAAAATTAATACTTGGCAGATTAGAATCATAAGGCTAGAATTCTAAGTAATTTTAGTTAGTTAGCGCACAAACCAACTAAGCTGCTATAAGTATAATATGAATCTTATTGATTTTCTTGAACAGCTATTCCATAAGTTAGTCGGTGACCGCTTACCCCGCAAACACCAATTGGCTTGTTTGGGGCTGCTTGCCACCCTTGCTTTACTGATTCTGATGCCCGAATCCCAATCAGGCACCACACAGCCTTCAGGTTTATCCACTCTCTCAAGCGGCAGTTCTAATTTTTCCAACTCCAATTTTAACCCCCTGCTGACCGAACTGCTCGAGACAGCCGCCTTTAACGAAGCAGAACCGTCCTCAGAACCCTTCCAGGCAGAAGCTGAGCTCCAGCTTCATACAGATAATAGGCTAATTGAAGAAGTCCGCAGAGGTGATAATTTATCACTAATTTTTAACCGTGTTGGTTTAAGTCCCCAGGATGTTTATCGGGTATCCAGCAGTGGCGATGATAGCAATATCCTGACTCGGCTATATCCTGGGTACCAGCTGGCCTTTAATATTTCGGAGGAAAATCGCCTGGAAGAACTGGAAGTAATTCTCAACCCTAAGGAAAGCTATTTTTTCAGACGGGATGAGCGCAACCTCTTCCAAGTTGAACATCAGCTTCGTGAACCAGATATCATCCCGGTATTTAAACAAGCCAGTATTGATGACTCCCTGTTTCTAGCCGCTCAGCGTGGGGGTATTTCAGCC
>JAYQWA010000030.1:0-10478 GCA_038148755.1 Gammaproteobacteria bacterium | reverse complement strand
GCCTTCCAAGCTGATCATGCGGGTTCGATTCCCGCTACCCGCTCCAGAGTCGAGTCTTGGGCTGTTTAGATTGGGCATTAAGCAAAATCGAAACAGGATGATGTGAGTAAATCTTTAAGAAAGCTCGCATAGCTCAGGTGGTAGAGCGCATCATTGGTAATGATGAGGTCCCCAGTTCGACTCTGGGTGTGAGCACCATCTCTCTTATACAGAGAATGATGAAAGAAAGATTAGAAAATATTTATAAAATAGTTATTAATAAAGGTCGGAGGCATTTTCGATGGCAAAGGAAAAATTTGAAAGAAATAAGCCCCACGTAAATGTGGGCACGATTGGTCACGTTGACCATGGTAAAACAACACTGACAGCAGCGTTGACGCGCGTATGTGCGGAAACCTGGGGTGGTACAGCGGTAGACTTTGCTGGTATTGATAATGCGCCGGAAGAAAGAGAGCGCGGTATTACTATTGCGACTTCTCACGTTGAGTATGACTCTCTAAATCGTCATTATGCTCACGTTGACTGCCCAGGCCATGCTGACTATGTTAAAAACATGATCACAGGTGCTGCACAGATGGACGGTGCGATCCTGGTTTGTTCTGCAGCTGATGGCCCTATGCCTCAGACGCGTGAACACATCCTGTTATCTCGTCAGGTTGGTGTACCTTATATTGTAGTTTTCATGAATAAAGCCGATATGGTTGATGATGAAGAACTGCTGGAGCTGGTTGAAATGGAGATCCGTGAATTACTGGATCAATATGAATTCCCAGGTGATGACACGCCAATTATTATCGGTTCTGCTCTGAAAGCACTGGAAGGTGATACTTCTGATATCGGTATGCCTGCTGTAAAGAAACTGGTGGAAACACTGGATGAATATATTCCTGAGCCTGAGCGTGATATCGAAAAACCATTCCTGATGCCAATTGAAGACGTATTCTCAATTTCAGGTCGTGGTACTGTAGTAACAGGCCGTGTAGCTCGAGGTATTGTTAAAGTTGGTGAAGAAATCGAAATCGTCGGTATTAGAGATACTCAGACTACTACCTGTACTGGGGTAGAGATGTTCCGTAAATTACTTGACGAAGGCCGTGCCGGAGAGAATGTTGGTGTACTGTTGCGTGGTACCAAGCGTGAAGACGTTGAGCGTGGTCAGGTTCTGGCTAAACCAGGTTCAATTACACCACATACCAAATTTGAAGGTGAGGTTTATGTACTATCTAAAGATGAGGGTGGACGTCATACCCCTTTCTTTAAAGGGTATCGCCCTCAGTTCTATTTCGAAACCACTGATGTAACTGGTGCAGTTGAGTTGCCAGAAGGTGTAGAAATGGTAATGCCTGGTGATAATGTGAAGATGTCAGTTGAACTGATTGCTCCTATTGCGATGGAAGAAGGTCAGCGTTTTGCTGTTCGCGAAGGTGGTCGTACAGTTGGAGCTGGTGTCGTCGCTAAAATCATCGAATAAACTGCTAACAAGCATTTAAGTTAAGCCGGGATTACTGCTTTGCGGTCTTCTCGGCTTACTCGTCTTTTGAAATAAGACGTTCGGTGATTAAGTAGTTGTATAGGCCAGTAGCTCAATTGGCAGAGCGGCGGTCTCCAAAACCGCAGGTTGGGGGTTCGATTCCCTCCTGGCCTGCCATTAAATGAATATTGAAAGTCAGTGAAATGAACGAAAAGGTTGGAAAAGCAGCGAAGCTGAAGAACCAGAACAGCAAGGATAGCGGTAGTCTGGATTTAGTGCTTTGGGTAATTGTTCTGCTACTTGTGATAGCAGGCGTTTATGGCAATAGCTATTTTGCTGCGGAGTCCATGCTTTACAGAGTATTAGGGTTATTGGTTTTAGCCGGAGTTGCCGGTTGGCTGGCAGCGCTCACCGCAAAAGGTAAAGCTTTTGTTGCTTTGTGCCTGGAGGCTAAAACAGAAATTAGAAAGGTAGTGTGGCCAACCCGAACAGAAACGACTCAGACAACATTAATAGTTGTTGTGGTTGTCATGATTGTGGCTTTAATTCTCTGGGCTCTGGATTCACTTTTAAGTTTCGTGATCACGTTTATTATTGGTTAGGGAAAAATAAGAATGTCAGCTTCTGAAAATGATAAGCGTTGGTATGTGATTCATGCTTATTCAGGCTATGAGCGAAAAGTAAAACAGGCGCTGGAAGAAAGGATTGCTTTATCTGGCAGTCCTGAACTGTTTGGCGAAATACTTGTGCCAACAGAAGAAGTCCTTGAAATGCGTGGTGGGCAGAAACGCAAAAGTGAGCGTAAATTTTTCCCAGGTTATGTGTTAATAAACATGGCATTGAATGATGTAACCTGGCACTTGGTAAAAGATACACCGAGAGTGATGGGTTTTATTGGTGGTAAAGCAGACAAACCAGCACCGATTACGCAACGTGAAGTGAATGAAATTATGAACCGCCTCGAAGAGTCGGTTGATAAGCCTACTCATAAAACTGTTTATGAGCCAGGTGAAATGGTTCGGGTTACTGATGGGCCATTTAATGACTTCACTGGTACGGTAGAAGAAGTGAATTATGAGAAAAGTCGGGTGAGAGTGGCTGTACTGATATTCGGTCGTTCAACACCTGTTGAGCTTGAATTCTCGCAAGTCGAGAAAGGTTAAAAGTATTTGGTGGAGGTTTTCCTGTGAAAACCTCTTAAATTAAAGTCGCTGCATTCTTGTTAGAAGCAGCGCCAGGGGAGCCGAAAGGCGTTAGACCCAAAGGAGTAAGTAAAATGGCTAAAAAAGTAT
Organism: Gammaproteobacteria bacterium; assembly: GCA_038148755.1. Classification (GTDB taxonomy): domain Bacteria; phylum Pseudomonadota; class Gammaproteobacteria; order Pseudomonadales; family Pseudohongiellaceae; genus UBA5109. Next base: position 7,715 of record JAYQWA010000030.1, on the reverse strand, counting down.
TAGCTTATATTAAATTGCAGGTTGGCGCAGGCAAAGCTAACCCAAGTCCACCTGTTGGTCCGGCTCTTGGTCAACATGGTGTCAATATCATGGATTTTTGTAAGGCGTTCAATGCTGAAACTCAAAGTGTTGAACCTGGCTTGCCGATTCCTGTTGTGATTACTGTCTATGCTGACAGAAGCTTCACATTCATTACTAAAACACCTCCAGCTGCCGTGTTGTTACAAAAAGCAGCGGGCCTGAAAAAAGGCAGTGGTCGTCCTAATACGGAAAAAGTTGGCAAAGTTACCCGTGCCCAGCTTGAAGAGATAGCGACGCTTAAAATGCCTGATCTGACTGCGGCTGATATGGATGCAGCAGTGCGTACATTGGCAGGCAGTGCCAGAAGTGCGGGCATTGAAACAGAGGGGGTGAACTAATGGCCAAGTTAACTAAAAAAGCAAAATTAATCGCCGAGAAACTAGAAGCTGGGAAGTCTTATTCAATTGATGAGGCAGTAGCTTTAATTGCTGAGCTTTCGACTTCCAAGTTCAAAGAATCAATAGATGTCAGCATTAATCTGGGAATTGATGCGCGTAAATCTGATCAGGCAGTGAGAGGCGCAACGACCTTGCCGCATGGTACAGGTAAAGATGTACGCGTTGCGGTATTTGCTCAGGGTGAGAATGCAGATAAAGCTAAGGCAGCTGGTGCAGATGTCGTTGGTTTCGAAGATCTGGCTGAAAGCATCAAAGGCGGCAACCTGGACTTTGATGTCGTGATTGCCAGCCCGGATGCAATGCGTATAGTTGGTCAGCTTGGTACTATTTTAGGCCCTAAAGGTTTGATGCCTAACCCTAAAGTAGGCACTGTGACTCCTGATGTAGAAGGCGCTGTAAAAAATGCTAAATCTGGTCAGGTACGTTACCGAACAGATAAAAGTGGAATAATCCATGGTGGCATCGGCAAAGCAGATTTTGATGCTAGTGCTGTAAAAGGCAATTTAGAGGCTTTATTAGCTGATTTGAAAAAAGCCAAACCAGCGTCTGCCAAAGGTACCTATGTGAAGAAAATAGTATTGTCTTCAACCATGGGGCCGGGCATCCAGATAGATCAATCCTCACTGGATTTTTAAAGAAATATCGGGGTTAGAGTACCTTGATTCTCAATTTACTCTAGCCCCAGTTGAAGACTTTGGGGTGTTGTTTTCTATTAGAAAGCAAGGCCGTCAAAGACCGCAGGTGCTTATAGATGTTGATGTATTGTCCATGAGCTTAATGTCCTGCGCAGATGGTGAAGACCCGACTCCGGCAGTAAAGAGGAGTTATTCACCGAATAAGAGCCTGTTTTCCGAAAAGAAAGCAGGGGTTTGAAATCGGTTTTCCGGTTTCTTAACTGGTTGTCGCTTTAATGCATTTTGAAGTAGCTATTACGGCAATCAAAACTTAGGAGTATATAAAGTGGCTATTCGTATAGAAGACAAACGGCAAATAGTTGCCGAAGTCAACGAAGCTGCTAAAGGTGCTTTATCAGCAGTGCTTGCCGATTATCGGGGAGTTACTGTTAGTGAGCTTACTGAGCTGAGAAAAATAGCGCGCGAAAATAAAGTCTATCTGCGAGTTGTCAGAAACACTTTGTTGAAACGTGCTATTGAAGGTACTGAATATGAGTGTCTCAACGAAGCATTGGTAGGTCCTACGATTTTAGCATTCTCGCAGGAAGATCCAGGTGCTGCTGCACGCGTACTTAAGGATTTTTCCAAAGAGAATGATGAATTTGATGTTAAAGCCCTGGCTGTTGGTGGAAACCTGCTGGCTGCAGACCAGATCGATATTTTGGCGAAGTTGCCAACTTACGATCAGGCAATTGCGACCTTAATGAGTGTCATGCTGGCACCGGTGACCAAACTGGCAAGAACAGTGAACGAGGTGCCTGCGAAGGTTACCCGTGTAGTTGCAGCTGTTCGTGATCAGAAACAGGAAGCAGCTTAACGCGTAAAAGACACGTAAAACACTTAGTGTTTTAGTTAATTAAATAAAATTGAAAAGGAGAGTCTAAATGTCTCTATCTAAAGAAGAAATATTGGAAGGTATCGCTGAACTGTCGGTCATGGACGTGGTCGAACTAGTTTCAGCAATGGAAGAAAAGTTTGGTGTTTCTGCTGCCGCTGCTGTTGCAGTTGCTGCTCCAGCTGCTGGCGGTGATGCCGGTGGTGATGCTGCTGCAGCAAAAGACGAGTTTGATGTAATTCTGGCTGCTGCTGGTGACAAGAAAGTGAATGTCATTAAAGCAGTTCGTGGTATTACCGGACTTGGACTTAAAGAAGCTAAAGACTTGGTTGATGGCGCACCATCTCCAATCAAAGAAGGTGCGAGCAAAGAAGAAGCAGAAGACTTCAAAAAACAGCTTGAAGAAGCTGGTGCGACAGTCGAGCTTAAATAAATCAACGCTAAAAGTTGATTTGCAGGGTGGAAGGGCATTTTATTTAAATGGCCTTCCACCTTTCTGCGCTTTAGCAATAGGTTGATTTAAACAGTTTATTGGCAAGTGCAATAGAAAATGCTGGGGTTACTTTAGGAAGACCAATTGGAAGGACCAAGAGTAACGAGATTCAGAAAATTCGCTGATTAGGTACCACTGATGGCATATTCATATACTGAGAAAAAACGTATCCGTAAAGACTTTAGCAAACTGCAAAGCGTTATGGATATACCCTATCTTCTGGCTATCCAGATTGATTCATATAAACAATTTACCCAGGCTTCCACGCCACTCGAGGAGCGTCTGGATCAGGGTCTGCATGCGGCCTTTAAATCAGTATTTCCAATCGTTTCCTATTCCGGTAAAGCTTTACTGGAATATGTGAGTTATCGTCTGGGTAAACCGGAATTTGATGTCAGCGAATGTATGTTGCGTGGTGCTACCTATGCCGTTTCCCTGCGCGTAAAAGTGCGTCTGATTATTTACGAGAAAGAATCAACTGCCAAAGTTATTAAAGATATCAAAGAGCAGGAAGTTTACATGGGTGAAATTCCATTGATGACGAACAGTGGTACTTTCGTCATCAATGGAACCGAACGCGTAGTGGTTTCCCAGTTGCACCGCTCTCCAGGTGTGTTCTTCGATCACGATAAAGGTAAAACACATAGCTCGGGCAAGCTTCTGTATTCCGCCCGAATTATTCCTTACCGAGGCTCCTGGCTGGATGTCGAGTTTGACCCCAAAGATCTGGTCTTTGTGAGGATTGACCGCAGAAGGAAACTGCCAGCATCCATACTGTTAAAAGCACTTGATTACAGTGCCCAGGAAATTCTGGAAATGTTCTATGACAATAATAAATACTTTATTGGCAAAGACGGTGAATTTTCTATCGAACTGGTGCCTTCGCGTCTGCGTGGTGTTGTACTGAATTTTGATATCAAGAATAAGCGTACAGTGATTGTGCCAGCTGGCTCAAGAATCACGGCACGTCATATTCGTGAAATTGAAAATGCCAAGTTAACCAAACTGGATGTGCCTTCTGAATTCCTGTTAGGCGATGCCTTGGCGACGGATGTCATTAATAAGGAAACTGGTGAAATATTAGTACCTTGTAATGCTGAAATCACCGAGGAAATATTAGAAACACTGGTTAATGCAGGCATTAAGGAATTTGAAACAATCTATACCAATGATCTGGATTGTGGTCCTTTCATTGCAGATACCCTGAGATCTGATTCAACTGAAAACAGACTTGAGGCGCTGGTGGAAATTTACCGCATGATGCGCCCGGGTGAGCCACCAACTAAAGAGTCTGCAGAAAACCTGTTTGCGAATCTGTTTTTCTCAGAAGATCGTTATGACCTGTCAGTAGTTGGACGCATGAAATTTAATCGTCGCCTAGGCAGGGAAGAATCCGAAGGTTCCGGTGTGCTCAGTAAAGAAGACATCGTCGACGTTATCAAGACTCTGGTCAATATCCGTAATGGTTATGGCACAGTGGATGATATTGATCATCTGGGTAACCGTCGTATTCGTTCTGTCGGTGAAATGGCTGAAAACCAGTTCCGTGTCGGTCTGGTTCGTGTTGAACGTGCTGTTAAAGAACGTTTATCCATGGCAGATAGTGAAGGGCTGATGCCACAGGATATGATCAATGCCAAACCTGTTGCTGCTGCCATTAAAGAATTTTTCGGTTCGAGTCAGCTGTCTCAGTTTATGGATCAGAATAATCCCTTATCTGAAGTAACACACAAGCGTCGTATCTCAGCCTTGGGGCCTGGAGGTTTAACACGCGAACGAGCAGGTTTTGAGGTGCGTGACGTGCACCCGACTCACTATGGCCGTGTTTGTCCGATTGAGACGCCTGAGGGGCCGAATATTGGTTTGATCAACTCTCTGGCAACTTATGCCCAAACCAATAAATATGGTTTCCTGGAAAGTCCGGTAAGAAAAGTTGTGAACGGTGTTGTAACCGATGAAATTGTTTATCTTTCTGCGATTGAAGAAAGTAACTATGTTATCGCGCAGGCAAGTTCACCCTTAGATAAAAAAGGAAAATTCACTGAAGATATGGTGTCTGTAAGACACCAGAACGAATTTACCCTGGTTAATAATGATCAGATTGATTTCATGGACGTGAGTCCACAACAGGTTGTTTCTGTTGCCGCTTCCCTGATTCCTTTCCTGGAACATGACGATGCTAACCGAGCCTTGATGGGATCAAACATGCAACGTCAGGCTGTTCCTACCCTGGTGGCACAAAAACCACTGGTAGGTACCGGTATGGAAAAATATGTTGCACGTGATTCCGGTGTCTGTGTTGTGGCCAAACGTGGTGGTGTCATTGATAGCGTTGATGCGGCACGCATTATTGTTCGTGTACATGACAAGGAAACTGTCTCGGGCGAAGCCGGTGTTGATATTTATAATCTGACCAAATATACCCGTTCTAACCAGAATACCTGTATTAACCAGCGTCCCCTGGTGAAGGTAGGTGATACGGTAGCTGTTGGCGATATTCTTGCAGATGGACCCTCTATTGATATGGGAGAACTGGCTTTAGGTCAGAATATGCGTATCGCTTTCATGCCGTGGAATGGTTATAACTTCGAAGACTCCATTTTAATTTCCGAGCGTGTTGTAAAAGAAGACCGATTCACGTCTATTCATATTCAGGAATTGACCTGTATCGCCCGTGATACCAAGCTGGGCTCTGAAGAAGTAACGGCTGACATTCCAAATGTTGGCGAAAGTGCCTTGTCCCGTCTGGATGAATCCGGAGTGGTTTATATTGGTGCGGAAGTTAATGCTGGTGATATTTTGGTCGGTAAAGTGACGCCGAAAGGTGAAACACAGCTAACGCCGGAAGAAAAATTATTACGAGCAATCTTTGGTGAAAAAGCCTCAGATGTAAAAGATACCTCTTTGCGTGTACCAAGTTCAGTTAAAGGTACAGTTATAGATGTACAGATTTTTACGCGTGATGGACTGGAAAAAGACAAGCGTGCGCTTGAAATTGAAGAACTTCAGCTTGCCAAGGTTCGTAAGGATATTGAAGACGAATACAGGATTGTTGAAGAAGCTACTTTCCAGCGCTTGCGCAAAGCACTGACTGGCAAGGAAGTTTCAGGTGGCCCTAAACTTAAGAAAGGCGACACCCTGAGCGCTGAATACCTTGACGAGCTCAATGCTGATGACTGGTTTAAGCTGCGTCTGGTTGATGACAAGCTGAGCGAGCAGCTGGAAAATGCTGCCACTCAATTAAAAGAGCGTCGTGAAGAGCTGGATGAGCGCTTTGAAGATAAAAAACGCAAATTAACTCAGGGTGACAATCTGGCCCCCGGTGTATTGAAAATTGTTAAGGTTTATCTGGCTATCAAACGTCGTATTCAGCCAGGTGACAAAATGGCAGGGCGTCACGGTAACAAAGGTGTTATCTCTGTCATTATGCCGGTTGAAGATATGCCTTATGACGAAAAAGGCAATCCGGTTGATATCGTATTGAATCCTTTGGGTGTGCCATCCCGTATGAATGTCGGTCAGATTCTGGAGACGCATTTGGGTGCTGCTGCTAAAGGCCTTGGCGAAAAAATAGATGCCATGGTTCAGCAACAGCAAAAAGTTGCGGATATCAGAAAACTGCTGGATAAAATTTATAACGGTATTGGTGATGCCTTGCGACAAGAAGATTTGTCCAGTCTGAGTGATGCTGAAATTATGGAACTGGCGCATAACCTGAAAGATGGCGTGCCTATGGCAACGACTGTTTTTGATGGGGCCAGTGAAACAGAAATCAAACAAATGCTGAAACTTGCCGATATGAGCGAGGATGGTCAGATTACTCTTTATGATGGCCGTACTGGTGATGCTTTTGATCGTAAAGTTACCGTTGGCATCATGTATATGCTGAAGCTGAACCATCTTGTTGATGACAAAATGCATGCAAGGTCAACCGGTTCGTATTCTCTTGTTACCCAGCAACCGCTGGGAGGTAAAGCCCAGTTTGGTGGCCAGCGCTTCGGTGAAATGGAAGTGTGGGCATTGGAAGCCTATGGCGCAGCCTATACATTGCAGGAAATGCTTACAGTGAAATCTGATGACGTTGGTGGTCGAACCAAGATGTATAAAAATATCGTTGATGGCGATCATCGTATGGAAGCTGGTATGCCTGAATCATTTAACGTACTCGTTAAAGAGATTCGCTCTTTAGGCATCGACATGGAACTTGAAACCGACAATTAAGAATTCGGATTCAGAGTGAAAATTTTGCTCTGAATCCTTTTACCCTTTGGGTGGAGGATTAGAATGAGAGACCTGCTAGGTTTATTGAAATCACAATCACAAGCTAAAGACTTTGATTCAATTCGAATTGGCTTGGCATCGCCACAATTAATTCGCTCATGGTCGTTTGGCGAAGTTAAAAAGCCTGAGACCATTAACTACCGTACTTTCAAACCAGAAAGAGAAGGCTTGTTCTGCGCCAAAATTTTTGGCCCGGTGAAAGACTATGAGTGCTTGTGTGGAAAATACAAGCGCCTCAAGCACAGAGGTGTCATCTGTGAAAAATGCGGGGTGGAAGTTGCCCTGTCTAAAGTACGCCGTGAACGTATGGGCCATATTGAACTGGCTAGTCCGGTTGCGCATATCTGGTTTTTGAAATCCTTGCCATCCCGTATAGGTTTGTTGCTGGATATGACTTTGCGTGATATTGAGCGAATTTTATATTTTGAATCTTTTGTTGTTACTGATCCGGGCATGACCACGCTTGAGCGTGGCCAACTGTTAAATGATGAACAGTATTATGATGCTCTGGAAGAATTCGGTGATGATTTTCAGGCGAAAATGGGTGCGGAAGCTATTCAGGATTTGATGACAGATCTGGATATTGAAGATGAAGCGAATACCTTGCGTGAAGAAATTCCAAATACCAACAGTGAAACCAAACTGAAAAAACTGTCCAAGCGACTGAAACTGCTGGATGGTTTTATTAATTCAGGTAATAAGCCTGAGTGGATGGTGCTGTCGGTCTTGCCGGTGTTGCCACCTGATTTGCGTCCGCTGGTGCCACTGGATGGTGGTCGTTTTGCCACCTCAGATCTGAATGACTTATACCGCCGTGTTATTAACCGAAATAACCGTTTAAAACGCCTGCTGGATTTGAACGCGCCTGACATTATTGTACGTAATGAAAAACGTATGTTGCAGGAATCTGTTGATGCGCTTCTGGATAATGGTCGTCGTGGACGGGCTATCAC
>JAYQWA010000029.1:0-13256 GCA_038148755.1 Gammaproteobacteria bacterium | reverse complement strand
AAATATGTTTTTGGTATGGGCTTTTTTATTCTTTGCCTTTGGTTTTTACGACATCACTACTTGAAAAAATTAGGCTACTGATGGAGTCGCCATAATCAATATTGAGGTAGTTTTGCATATCCGGCCAATAATTTCTTAACACGTTATGTGCAACCCTCATTGTTTCCGGAATACTGGCGACATCTGCTTCCTGGTAAATGTAAAAGAATTCAGCTTCCAGTTCAGCGCCAACCAGTGCCAGATGAATTTCTTCACCATCGGCATTCCATAATTTAAATGCCTTACTCAATTCGATTCCGACATTTGCCTGAGCGAGAATACTGTCAAGTCCACCGTCTGCCTGTACTGCATTACCAAATGCATGCTCAATGTCATGGGCATATATCTGATGGATAACTTCCATTCTTTGAGTCCGGGGGTTATAAGAAATGGTTGTTAACAGGGTTTGTTCAATATGCGCCTGTACCTGCATGACACTTTGGCTGGCAAGTAATGCATAACAAAAGAACTTGAACAGGCGCATTTAGTCCCCGGTTGGTTCCAAGGGAACGTCGTTACCTGTATCAACATCTTCGCCGGTTTCTGCTGCTTCCAGTTCAACCAGCAAATCAGCCATCAGATTACGATCGGGATTATCGGAACGGTAGAGCTCAATACGGGAGCGCTGAATTTGCTGTGGAATACGATTGTTATTTCTGTCGGTATCGGCAATTTGCTGAAGAGGATCAAGTTCAACTGAGACGATTGCCTGTTCACTTAATAACATACGCGTGACTTTATGCGGACTTCTGCGCCAGATCTCAGCTGGCAGCATAATGTCTTCGGTTACACCATCGGCATATTCAATCCTTAGAGGCAGAGGCATAACCAGGCCGCCGATATTTTCAAAATCCATGAAGTAAATCATCAAACCCTCTGCGATTGACTGATCCAGTAATTCCAGTTCCCAGTCTTCAAGGCTTTCACGGAAACTGGTGTATTCATTACGGTCAGCGTTGGATACAGTGAATTCATCATTTTCGTTGTAGAGATCAAGTAGTTCTGGGAACTCTTCTACACGTTTGGGTAAATCGGCATTTCTTATCTGAGTCAAAGAGACAGGCTCTTCGGCTTCTTCCTGACGTTGAATAAGGAACTCTATATCAGGGTCCTGTGTTGAAATACTGTATTCCCGAATATCGCTGAGGGCAATGTCTACATGGTCTGTTGTATAGAACCAGCCGCGCCAGAACCAGTCCAGATCAACAGCTGAAGCATCTTCCATGGTGCGGAAAAAATCGGATGGTGTGGGACGCTTAAACATCCAGCGTTCAGCATATTCCTGAAAAGAAAAATCAAATAATTCACGTCCCATCACAGTTTCACGCAATATAGTTAACGCCGTTGCTGGCTTGCCGTAAGCATTGTTGCCTAACTGCAGGACAGATTCTGAATTGGTCATGATCGGAACCTGGTTTTGGGAAAGCATATAGCCTGTAATATTGGCTGGATCTCCACGCCGCGAAGGATAATCATCCTCCCATTCACGTTCGGCCATAAATTGTAAAAAGGTGTTCAGCCCTTCGTCCATCCAGGTCCATTGCCGCTCATCGGAATTCACAGTCATGGGGAAATAAATATGACCAATTTCGTGAATAATCACTGAGATTAAACCGTATTTTGTACGTCTTGAATAAGTCCTTTCTCCTGTGTCCTCATCCTCCACAGGACGATAACCATTAAAGGTAATCATGGGATATTCCATACCTCCGTTTTCCCAACCATTCACGGAAATCGCTACAGGATAGGGATAATCGAAAGAAAAACGCGAATACACATTCATGGTATGAGCAACCGAATGTGTTGAATATTGTGACCATAAGGGCTCTGCTTCAGGCGGATAGAAAGACATAGCCATAACCAGAGGATTGGCCGCCCCTTCCTGTCGGTGGCCCAGCGCATCCCAGATATATTTGCGTGAGCTGGCCCAGGCAAAATCACGGACATTTTCGGCTCTGAAAATCCAGGTAGCCGTGTCATCAGTGCCTTGTTCCTGATTAGCTAGCGCTTCTTCCGACGTTACGATAAATACAGGTATATCTGAATCTTGAGCCCGCTCCAGGCGCTCAAGCTGTTCGTCAGTTAGCACATCACTAGGGTTCTGGAGGGTGCCAGTTGAAGCAACAATATGATCAGCTGGAACTGTTAAGTGCACTTCAAAGTTGCCAAATTCGAGTGTAAATTCACCTGTCCCAACAAATTGCTTGTTCACCCATCCGTCGTAGTCTGTATAGGCGGCTATGCGGGGATACCATTGTGATATGGCAAACTGGTAGGTATCACTTTCTTCAAAGTACTCGTATCCACCGCGTCCACCGAGCACACTCTGATTAATGATGTAGTGCTCCCAGTCGATTTCGAAAATAATGCTATCGCCTGTTTCCAGAGGTTCAATAAGATCCACACGCATCATGGTGCCGTTTATTTGCGTATTTAATTCGCTACCACGGATTATTTGCGTATTCTGTTCACTTCCCTGGACTTCCTGCACCCGGTTGATTTGAAAACCGCCCTCAAAATCGTCAAAGGCCCTTTCACGTCGTAGCGTTGAGAAAGTCAGGCGATCACTATCGCCTGCCGTTTCAGAAGCACGTCCAATCGAATCGTTCCGGAAACGATTTTGATCAAGCTGTATCCATAGATAGCTCAGTGTATCAGGAGAGTTGTTAGTATAAGTAATGCGTTCGGAACCCAGGATGCGCTTATTTTCTTCATCCAAGGTTGCCTCAATCAAGTAATCTGCCTGTTGCTGCCAATATTCGTTGCCCGGTGCTCCAGAGGCTGTACGATAGCTATTTGCTGTCGGTAGCACTTCATCCAGCTGACGGAATTTATCCTCGAAATCTCCCTTGGTCTGGCTAACCTGCGCATTTGCAGAAAAGCTGAATAGAAACAATAAGATAGAAACTCTGGTTTTCATGAAAATAGTTCTCCGTCAATGCACAGGGGTTCCCAAGTATACCCGTTCTTATATAGGCTGTGTAAATTCAAATAATTAAAATTGCAAGTCCGTCTCATCGGATAGTGGGCATTAATTTTCAGGAGACTTGAAGGAAGAATTCCTGAATTATCTTTGTGCATTCAGAGTCATTTTGAGGTATATTTTGAGGTATCTAACGATAAATATAACGATATTCAGGGGGTTAGAATGCATCGTTTGCTTAAACCTATAATTGCTTCGATTCCGGCGTTTTTCCTTATAAGCTCAGTTCAGGCGCAAGGAATATTCGGGCACTGGGATCCCATAATGCATGAAGATATGGAAGAGCGTATCCCTGGTCCTTTTGTTGGTGACTATGCCGGGCTTCCGGTCAATGATGCTGCCCGCTTACGAGCAGATAGCTGGCAACCTTCATTATTGACCCTTCAAGAACATCAATGTAAACCACACCCTTCAACTTATGGGTTCCGTGGTGTTGGTAATTTATATATCTGGCAGGAGCTGGATCCCGATTCTCTTGAGCTGGTAAAGATTGGCACACACATCCGCTGGCAGGCTCAACGTCGTGAGATCTGGATGGATGGACGTCCACATCCTGATGAAATGGCACCACATACCTGGCAGGGTTTTTCTACAGGTTACTGGGAAGGGGACACTTTAGTGGTAGAAACTACACATTTAAAAGCAGGCTGGATGCGTCGAAATGGTCTGGCTTTGAGTGACCAGGCAACAATGGTTGAGCGCTTTATACCCCAAGGTGAAGGTGAAACAATTTTGCATATTTATATGGTGCAGGATCCGATTTACCTGGATGATGTGTTTTTCAAATCAAATGGTTTTTCCAAAAGGGCCAATACAACAATGGACCCCTATCCTTGCAGACCCGCAACTGAGATTATCAGACCAGCGGGAGAAGTACCTCATAACCTTCCTGGTGAGTCAACTTATGCAGTAGAATTTTCTGAAATGCTGGGCGTTCCGATTGAAGCTGGTCGTGGTGGGGGAATCACCATGCTGCCTGAATATATGGATGTTGTAAGAGATTGGAGAGAAGAAAATATGACGGCAGAAGAACGTAATGGCGATGGTAATATTTTCCCAGTAAGAGAATAGAGTGATTTGTCCTAATCTTGGGCGATAATTATTCAATAAAAAAAGGAGGCTTTAGCCTCCTTTTTTTATTGAGTCAGGTTTTACTGATTTCAATCAATGAGGTAAAGATAAAATTTTATTATCTTGATTCCTTCTAATAAATATTAGGGGAAATATCATGATAAAGCTTAAATATTTAGCTGGAATAATTGGACTGGCCAGCTTTAGTTCTTTTAGCACTCAGGCACATGAAGCAGGTGACTGGATTGTCAGAGGCGGAGTTGCTTCAGTAAATCCTTCAGAAGACAGTGGTGTTATTCGCCCCACCGCTGTATCACCAAACGGCCAAGTAAGCATTGATAGTGATACACAGTTAGGTCTGACCTTTACCTACATGCTTACTGATAACTGGGCTGTCGTTGCTGGCTTCATCACCTTTTACACATACTGTTGATTTTGCCGGCGAACTAAGTGGCATGGGTTCTATTGCGACCGCTAAGCACCTGCCTCCAACGTTGAGCGGACAATATTTTTTCAATACAGAAGGGAATTTCAGCCCTTATGTTGGCGTAGGCATCAATTACCTTATGCTGTTGGAAACTGAATCAACAGCTAATGGTAGAGCAGTGATGGATGTTATTGGTACAGGTGGGAATTACAGTATTGATGCTGATGATTCCTTTGGTTTAACAATTCAGGCAGGTTTTGACTATCAGTTGAATGATAGGGTCATGTTAAATGCTGCTATCTGGAAAATGGATATTGGAACGACGATTGAAGTTGCCAATACGCTGAGAGTAGATCTGGAAATTGATCCATGGGTTTATATGCTGGGACTAGGTTATAAATTCTAGATCAAAATGATAAATACTGTTTGAAACTTTTAAGGTTTCGGACATGCATAAAAAAAGGCAGCCAATTGGCTGCCTTTTTATTAGGTACTTCTTTTAGTTTGAAGCAACTGCCTCAGAAGAAACTTCATTGATTCTCATCTGGAATGGCACGCTTTCTACTATGCCCATAACAATGTCTGAGAATTTATAGTTGTCCTGAGCTGCTTCACGTACAATTTTTCGTACATGAGGCATGTCAGACCACTCAATTGGTCTGGCTAATGCAAACTGCATTAACTTCTCAGTTGCAGTACTGGCAAAGATGTTTGGTCTTTCCATCAGCCACTCACGCAAAGCAGAAGGGCTGCCAATTTCAGTACCGTCAAATAAAGTCTCTACAGGGTTGATTAGCACTTCTCCGTCCATAGTACGGAAACGTCCAACACCATCGAAGTTTTCCATGGCGATACCAATAGTATCCATCATGTAGTGACATGAAGAGCAAACGGGATCAGAGCGATGCAATTCCATCAGATCGCGTAATGATCTTGGGGTACCGTCATTAAACCTTTCAAGGTCAGTATTAACGTTGGCTGGTGGCTCGGGTGGTGGAGTACCGACCAGATTGGTCAGGAACCATTTACCACGAGTTACCAGAGAGGTTCTAATACCTAGTGAAGTCAAAGTTAAGATACTGCTGTGACCCAGTACGCCACGTCTATTCTCATCTTCTACAGGGACTCGACGCATGCGGCTACCGAGGACACCAGGGATATCATAGACTTTCGCCAGAGATTCATTAACGAAGGTGTAATCGGCATTGATTAAATCAAGGACAGATCTGTCTTCATCAACAACACTCTGGAATAACATCTGAGTTTCCATAATTGATGACTGGCGCAAGTTGTCGTCATAATCAGGGAATGTCAGAGGGTCAGGAACAATTGCCTCCAGGTTACGCAAGGTAAACCATTGTGTAGCAAAGTTATTGGTAAGGTTATCTGCTTTAGGATCAGCCAACATACGAGTAACTTGAGCCTCAAGGACATCTGGATTACTCAATCTGTTTTCAGCAGCAAGATTAATTAGCTCATCGTCAGGCAATGAACTCCAAAGGAAGAAAGATAATCTTGAAGCCAGCTCCATATCACTGATCTGGTATGCTTGCCCTTCAGCTACTCCTTCGGGAGCAGATTCCAATCGGAATAGGAACTCAGGACCTGAAATAATACGACGGATACCGGTCTCGATACCTTTCTCAAAACCGCCAATCTCGTTACCGATTTCATAGAAACCTAACAGGTCGGAAACTTCATTCTCGGTAACGGGTCTGCGGTAAGCCTGTTTCGCTAGGTTGGCCAGAATTTCGTTGGCACAAGCTAGTTGCTCATCTTCCAAAGCACCAGGCTCACAGATAAAGATTTTTTCACGAGACGCTGTGTTTCCTGTACCTACAGCTTCGAAAGGACCACGAAGTTCCACACTTTTCAGGTGAGGAGGACCTTTTAACGGGTCAAGGTCAAGCGAAGTACGCTCATGCTGTCTCCAGATTTCACCGTCTGGGCCACCTGGAATACGCAAGAAGTTAACAGCAATAGTGTGCATGCCAGCTGTCATAAAGGTAGTGAATTTGAAACGCTCATCAATTTCCTCAGCTAACTGGAAGCTGTTACTACCGAATTCACTTTCTTCAGTATCCTGGTATCCACCAAAGTTGGCGCTATGTACAGGGACTTTATCGATTGTAATTTCAAGTGTACTTGGAAACTCGATGCCACGTGCTTCATCCTGAATGGTTCTAGCCAATGCAGGACTGAACTCGTAAGTACCATCCAATGGGAAATAATGCTCAAAGACGATACCGCCTATAGTTCCGATTGGAGCGCCAGGCATATGTTTGTCCTGGCTGGCATCCTGAGATACACGGTAGGTAAAAAAATCTGGTTGCATATCTGGATTACCCACTGCCAATGCAGCAACACGACCGGAAGCAGCGACATAGCCTTCCAACAACGCAGGTGAAACCTGCAATGCTGTTGACATATTGTCGAAACCTTCTGCTGAGTCATCTGAAATCAGCATGGTTGAAGCATCAATTTCCAGCGCGAGCAGATCGCGAACAGCATTCTGATACTCTGTACGGTTTAAACGTGGAAGAACAGGTGCACCCGGATTTGGGTTTTCTCTGGCTTCCTGATCTAGCGTTGCTTCCAGAGTTGCAATAAAAGTCTGGCGTTGCTCAGGATCTGGTTGTGCTGCTGCATTAAGAGGAGGCATTTGGCCAGTGGTAAGTTTTTTAATGGCTTTTTCCCAGATTTCCCCGTCCTCATGTACAAAATCAGGTGAGGCATACTCAATGGAAAGCCCGCCGGTGTAGTCAGTTTCGTTATGACAATCGACACAATAGTCGTAAATCATATTCCACTGATCTTCCAGTGGTGGAAGATCAGCCAGAGTGAGAGCAGCAGGAGCCGGAGCTCGGGTTTCTGCTTCAGCAGACATGCCGTCTTCACCGGAATTGTTACAGGCACTTAGTCCTAGACTAAGGCAGGTAACAATAGTTGTGGATAAAGTTCGTTTTTTCATTTTAATACCTATTTCTCTTTTTAAGTATTTATAACCTTCAGTTGCTTAGAGCCGAGGGTTTACGCTTCACCAGATTCTTCTTCAGAAGGAGGTGCTACATATTCTTCAATAGCAATACCCTGAGCATTCATCGCTTCTGTCAATATAGCTATAGTAGATTCGTATACAGGCAGCTCAGGTGGTGTTTCGCTTCTGCATTCAGGACTGCCAGGTCTGGCACAAGCTTCACCACCGACTGCTGGAATTCCGCTAGCAACATCAAGTGCAGTACGGCCACTGTCGTCTTTTTTAGATAAATCAACACCTTTCTCAATCAGGTATTCGACAACTTCATCCTCGCCAAATGCAGCAGCCTGATGCAGGATATTGCCACCAGTACCTACAGTAGTATTAACATCGGCACCGCGTTCAAACAACATATCAGCTATAACCATTTTCTCTTCAAATGTTGGCTCTTCAACAACGATGTCTCCAGCAGCTGGATTCGGTGGACGGAAGCCAGTGTAGACATTAAATAAAGCAGCCAGAGGGGTATTACCTTTATTCAAGGAATTAGGATTCGCGCCATGCTCAAGCAGCATAGCAACTGTTTCAGTGCGGTCTCCTAATGCTGCATTATAAAGTGCAGTCTGACCTTCAGTGCCTTTATCACCGACGAAGCCTGTACTGAAATAAGGAATTGCTCCCTCAACAACAGCGTCGATATCGACACCCATCTCAATCATCAGGGCAGTCAGTTCTTCTACATTTGTTTTGTCTTCATAGTTTTTCGCAGCATGTTGCCAAGCGAATTTTTTGTAAGGGGCTTCCATCAGGTCAACCAAAGCACCATCATTCAGGTTTGCGCCGCTTTCTATCAAAACTTTAGCTAGATCCCAGTTTTCATTAGTGATAGCAACACGTAATGGTGAAATCCCTTGTGGATCAAGGATATCGAGATCAGCACCTGCAGCTAGCAACACTTCAAGAGCTTCTATAGCATTCTCACGTGCTGCATGATGGACAGAAGTCAGACCGCCATTTGGCTGGTCACCGGCTACGCCACCTTGCTGAACTCCAGAAAATATAAGTTCAGCTGAGCGGGCATTAACATCAGCGCCGTTTTCAATCAGGGTGCTGACAATATCAGCATTATTGAAGGCTGTGGCCCACATTAAAGCAGTCTGGAAAGTGTAGCTGTCTCTGGCATCTACTTCCGCTCCGGCTTCAAGCAGAGCCTGTATGCCTTGCAGAGCGCCTGTTTTAGAGGCATTCATCAATGCAGTGTCACCTTGAAGTGTTCTTGCATTTGGATCAGCACCGGCGTCAACCAATAAAGACATAATTTCACCGTTACCGTTGATAGCAGCCTGAATAAGCGGGGTTAGGCCATAGCGGTTTGCGATGTTTGCATCCGCACCTGCATCTATTAACAGGTTTACAATATCAGCCTGGTCATAATAGACAGCCCAGAATAATGCACTCATCCCATCTGCCTGCAGGGCATTGATATCTTCAGTTGAGATAGAAGCCTGAACTCCTTCCCAATCCTGATATTCAGCCATATCAACCAGAGCAGCATACCCAGGATGAGCCAACCCTAGTGCCAGGATAAAAGCATAAGTTTTCGTTTTCATACTTTGTAGTCTTTTCATCATATACCCCTTTTAAGCGGTGAATCTCCTAGTTCAGGAAATGTCAGAATAATTGTTTAAATTGCACTTACTTGATTTCTAGGAAATCTTTTAGAGCTTTATTAACGCCTCTTCTTTACACAACGGTTAATACTACTCTTATATTCTATTCGTGCCAAAGGCATTTCACCCCGGATAGTATCATTATCAGACAAGCAGAGTTAATGCTAAATTGTGCAACAATTGAGATAAAACAACAGTAAAATTCGTGTCGCTGTACAGGCAGAGAGATATCCTATACTGACTGAATCTGTGGTTTTCTGTTCAGGCTTGAAACCAGCGAAAATGACCAAAATCCCAAGACAAAGAAGCCAATAACCAAAGGATTGATAGTCCCATTATAAAAGTAACCAATAGCGGCTCCTAAACTGGCAGAAATTAGGGTTTGCAGACAGCCAATTACTGAACTGGCAGCCCCTGCAATATGACCGAGGGGTTGTATCGCCATTGTATTGAAATTACCAAATAACAAACCGCAGCAGAAAAATATGACTAAGAGATAGCTGATCAGGAGAAGCAGTGGCGGGTCCCCGCCAGTTAGCAAGCTAATTGGCAAAAACGCAGTTGTAGTTCCCACCATAACCAGCAAGGCTGTATGACAGATTCTTTCCATGCCATATTTGTAGACCCATCTTGAATTGGCATAGGACGCAATGCCCAAGGCTAATGCCAAGAAACCGAAAACGATGGCAAAGGCACTGCCCAAGGCATACTGTTCCTGCAAAATTTGTTGAGCAGAATTTAGATAGCCAACAAAAGCGCCAAAGATTATGCCTGACGCAATAGTGTAGCCCCTGGATATTCTGTTGTTCACGGTTTCATGGACAGCATGAAGAATCGGTTTTATTTTGAAAGGATGTTTATTCTCTGGTTTTAAGGTTTCTTCCTGCGCGTAAGCTAGCCAGACAACTGATGTCATACCGATAAGAAACATTACGATAAAAATTACACGCCAATGGGCGAAAATTAAGATTATCTGACCCAGAGATGGCGCTAAGGCCGGGCTGAGTATGAAGATGATCATGATAAATGACATGACTTTTGCCATGGTATTGCCTTCAAAGCGGTCACGTATCATGCACATGGTAGCTATACGACATGAAGCGCAACCAAAGCCCTGCAATACTCTGCCGAACAACATGACTTCAAAACTTGTTGCCATTATTGACGCCATACAGCCAGCAAGAAAAATACTAATACCCAGATAAATCGCTTTTTTTCTCCCAAAGGAATCGGCAAACGGACCGAAAAAAAGTATCCCAACCGATAAACCCACAAATAAACTGGAAATGATGAGCTGGACGTCGTTAGGGTTCTGGACATCCAAGTCTTCCCCTATCTGACTCAATGCCGGCAACATAGCATCAATTGAAAGTGCGGTTAATGACATCAGAACTGCCATTAATGCAATAAACGGCATAGTGATTTTTTCAAATTGGGTTTGATTGCTCATTGGGTTACTGCGTTTGAGTCAATTAGACTCGATTAAAGGGATAACAATCTTTATTACAGGCGTAGAGCAGATGATGAGCTCTCGTCCATTTTAAAGGCGTGGCATTATACATTAATGCTAGGAGTTTTCTGCTTTAAAATGTTCTTATCCACGGCTTATCTAATTCTTAATGTAATTTAATCTTGTCTTTGGTTAGCATGGATTTCACTATTACGCGATCTGGCCAAGCACAAAGTTGCGCCTGTTTAATAAAGTAAGCCACAAATGAATGTTAATCTACCTTTACTGATCACCTTCGCCGCATACCTTTTTCTAATTTTTATCGTTGGGTTCAAGGCGTATCAACGCACACATAACCTTGGCGATTATATTTTAGGCGGACGCAAGCTGGGGTCAGTCGTCACAGCATTAAGTGCTGGCGCTTCAGACATGAGCGGCTGGCTCTTATTGGGCTTACCTGGCGCTATCTATTTGGCTGGAATTAGTGAAATATGGCTTGGTGTTGGCTTGCTGATAGGTGCTTATTGCAATTGGCTTTTTGTTTCCAGAAGGCTGCGCGTTTACAGTGAACATGCCAACAATGCATTCACTTTACCCGATTATCTGGAGAGTCGTTTTAACGACAAGACCAGAATACTGCGTCTTGTTTCGGCGACTGTGATATTGCTGTTCTTTACTTTCTACACGGCATCTGGCCTGGTTGGTGGCGCCATACTTTTTGAAAGCAGCTTTGGTCTTAATTATTCAACCGCTTTGATCTCTGGCGCCTTAATTATCGTTGCCTATACTTTTTTTGGCGGTTTTCTGGCGGTTTCCTGGACCGATGCCATACAGGCAGTGCTGATGTTTGCTGCTTTGATAATAGCCCCAATTGCGGTAATTATGGGAGCTGGCGGAGTAGACGCTGTCTGGGTTCAAATGCGAGATGTCAAACCCGAAAGTATCAAGCTGTTCAGTAATATCAGTTTGCTTGGTTTTCTTTCCCTGATGGCCTGGGGCTTGGGTTATGTTGGGCAGCCACATATTCTGGCGCGTTTTATGGCTGCTGAAAATACTGAAAAACTGGTAGCAGCCAGACGAATAGCCATGAGTTGGATGGTACTTGTGCTGTTTGGTTCTGTAACAACAGGTCTGGCAGGTATTGCTTATTTCGGGCAACAGCCGCTGGATAATCCTGAAACTGTTTTTATTGCTTTGAGTCAGCAGTTATTTAACCCCTGGGTAGCAGGTGTGATTACTGCAGCAATTTTATCGGCGATCATGTCGACTATTGACTCTCAGTTATTAATCTCCTCTTCAGTAGTCAGTGAAGATTTCTATCGGGCTTTTATTCGTCCCGAAGCAACAGAAAAAGAATTATTAATGCTCAGTCGCACAGCTGTTATTGTGATTGCTATCATGGCGCTGGTCATTGCCAGTGATAGAGAGAGCAGAGTATTAAATCTGGTCAGCTATGCCTGGGCCGGGTTTGGTTCCGCCTTTGGGCCGGTTATTTTGTTGTCTTTATTTTGGCGAAAGATGACGGCATTGTCAGCGGTTGCTGGCATGATCGTTGGCGCGCTAACTGTGTTGATTTGGTCTGCACTGGATGGAGGTTTATTTGATCTTTATGAACTGGCGCCAGGTTTTATTTTTGCTTCATTGGCCATTATTGTGGTGACCCGGCTTAAGCCGGAAACAAATCAAAAAGTCATCAAGCAATTTGAAGAAGTGGAAAGGGTGGTTCGAACTTGAGGTATAAATAAATGGTGGGCCCAGTAGGACTTGAACCTACGACCAATCGATTATGAGTCGACTGCTCTAACCAACTGAGCTATGGGCCCTATGCTTCACCATTTTTCCTCATACGTCGTCGAAAAAGTTTTCAACTGCGGCCACATACTTAAATGTATGCTCCCTTGTTTCAAAAATTTTCTCCTAGTCTGAGAAAAACTGGCTTTGCCTAATCCTTTTTGGAATTTTAAAAGGTTTGCTTATTTGAAATCCCAAAAAAGAAGGGGCGCATTATAGTGCGCCCCCCATATTCATGCCAGCTTTGCCTAGATTTATTAATTTTCGTCCAGAAAGCTGCGCAGGTGATCAGATCTGGATGGATGCCTTAATTTTCTTAAGGCTTTAGCTTCGATCTGACGGATACGTTCACGAGTTACATCGAACTGCTTGCCCACCTCTTCCAGGGTATGGTCAGTATTCATATCAATACCGAAACGCATACGTAATACTTTGGCTTCACGTGCAGTCAGACTGCCAAGCACATCTTTAGTCGCTTCTTTAAGCCCTTCATCCAGAGATGAGTCCACTGGAGAATCGATGTTGGCATCTTCAATGAAATCACCCAGATGGGAATCTTCATCATCACCAATTGGTGTTTCCATGGAAATAGGTTCTTTGGCTATTTTCAGAACCTTGCGTATTTTATCTTCAGACAACTCCATGCGTTCACCGAGTTCTTCCGGTGTTGGTTCACGTCCTTTTTCATGCAGCATCTGTCTTGAAATGCGATTAAGTTTGTTAATCGTTTCAATCATATGCACCGGAATGCGGATGGTTCTGGCTTGGTCGGCAATGGAACGGGTAATCGCCTGGCGAATCCACCATGTAGCATAGGTAGAAAATTTGTAACCACGACGATATTCAAA
>JAYQWA010000028.1:0-14496 GCA_038148755.1 Gammaproteobacteria bacterium | reverse complement strand
CACTTCTTCTTCGGTCATGTCTTTTGTTTTATTGGCAAAGTGGTAATAAGTCGGCTTTTTATCGATAAATACCTGATGGTCAAAGTCCAGTTCATCATCCAGATCAAATATTCCAGCGGGCAAAAAGTACTGCTTACTTTGCTTCAGTCGATAAAACAAGTGTGTCCCGCAATGGTTGCAAAAACCACGTTCCGCCCATTCAGATGAATCAAACACCGAAACCTGATTACTCACAACAATTTCAACCTCCCCTTCACACTGCAGTACCAGAAAAGGTCCTCCACCCCAATGACGACACATGCCACAGTGACATGCGACTACACTTTTTTGCAGCGCTTTGGCTTCGATTTCCACAGCACCACATAAACATTGCCCCTTGGCATCAATAGTGTCACTCATGGTTTAAGCTCCTCTTTGCCTTTGACCAACGCCTTTACGATCATAGACTCAATATCTGTTATCCATTTTTCTGATCTTTTGGATGATTTATGCCATCAAGAATAATAATATCTTCTATCAACAAAGGGTTTACTCCTTCCAGGTTGGCGACATTGTAAGCATATTCATCCGGGTTTGCTCGACGCCTGTGATGCGTATAAATACCACAGTTTTTGCAAAAAAAATGTTCAGCAACTTTAGTGTGGAACTGATATTTGGCAAGTGAGTCCTGGCCTTTAATGATGGTGATATTTTCCAGCTTTGTTGGTGCCATAACTGCGCCGCGACGTCGGCAGAAACTACAATTACAACGCATGGGGCTAACAATTCCATCCGGCAGATTAATCAACAGCTCAACGCTACCACAATGGCAGGTAGCTTTATGCTGTGGAAGAATTTTAGTGTCACCTACTTGTTTGAGCACGGCTGCATCCTCTCTTACTATTTCTTACTACTTATTCAGAAGGAACTTCGATTATGCCTTCGAGATATTTAACTGCCTTACCTGAAATAAATACGCGATCACCTTTAAGCTCCAAAAACAAATCTCCACCGCGTTGAGACAATTGCCGTGCCTTAAAGGATGTTTTTCCTAACTTATCTGCCCAGTAAGGGGTCAGTTTTGTATAGGCAGAACCTGTCACGGGATCTTCATCAATTCCGGAAGACGCTGCAAAAAAACGTGCGACAAAGTCATAGTCTTTGCCTGGTGCAGTGACTATTACACCTCGGGCATCCGTCTTCCTGATCAAGTCATGGTTCGGTGTTATATTTTTGATGATTTCTTCGTTGTCGTACACCAGTACATAATCCGTGTTCTTTAAACATTCCAGTGGTTTTGCCGCAATAGCCTTTTCCAAAGTCGGCGGCAGTAAACAAGGTTCAGGCTTCTGACTGGGGAAATTCAGTGTCAACATCTCTGCGTCTTTAGTCACCATTAGTTGGCCGGATAAAGTATTGAAAATAATTTCTTCCTTGCCATAGCCAAGCTCATTAAATAATACAAATGCTGTTGCCAGCGTTGCATGACCACAAAGTTTGACTTCGACTTTAGGCGTAAACCAGCGCAACTGAAAAGCATCTCCATCAGGGACAAAGAAGGCTGTTTCTGCCAGATTATTCTCAGCGGCAATTGCTTGCATCAAGCTGTCATCCATCCACTCATCCAGTGGCACTACGGCAGCCGGATTGCCAGCAAAGCTTCTATTGGTAAAAGCATCTATCTGAAACATTTTTAGTTGCATATAAAGAAGCTATATAACAAGTGATATTTAATTTTGCTGCTTATGGCTGCCATCACACAATGGCTTATTTCCCGAAATTTTACAGCCGCAGAAAAAAACTTTTCTTGTTGCTTCAGCTTTATAGGGCATGGGAGAAAACTCTGTGCCCTGATGAGAGCCGTCACAAAATGGCTGTTTATTACTGCGTCCACAGGCGCACCAATAATAAGATTTGCCTGCCTCTACCTCTGCTGCAAACGGTGTATCTGACGCTCTTATGGGTTCACTCATAACCTTTCTCCTGTCCTGAATTCAAATAGCCAACTGCTACCATATTTTTACACGTTGTGAAGGAGGCAGATAAAGGGCATCGCCTACCTGCACATCAAATGCCTCATACCAACTGTCAATATTACGCAATGTGCCATTGGCCCGGGCTTCACTATGAGAATGTGGATCGCTGGTGATGCGAACTTCCAGATTTTCATCGCGGTACAGTCTTCGCCATACCTGTCCCCAGCCCATGAAAAAACGCTGGTCGCCGGTGAAGCCATCAATGACTGGTGCTTCTTCACCATTTAGTGATAATTGATAAGCTTTATAGGCAACCGCCAGACCACTTAGATCCCCAATGTTTTCGCCCAGTGTAAATTCGCCATTAAGGAATTTACCAGGTAATACTTCAAACTGGTTATATTGTGCGACCAGCGCATTGGCGCGTTCCGAAAAAGCAGCAGCATCTGCTTCTGTCCACCAGTCCCTGAGCATGCCATCACCATCTGATTTACGTCCCTGATCATCAAAGCCGTGACTGAATTCATGCCCAATGACTGCGCCAATGGCACCGTAATTTACGGCATCATCCGCTTCGACATTAAAGAATGGCGGCTGCAAAATAGCCGCGGGAAAGACAATCTCATTCATATTGGGATTGTAATAAGCGTTCACTGTATGTGGCGTCATAAACCATTCACCACGATCAATCGGTTGGCCTAATTTGCTGACTTCCCGATTATGTTCAAAGCGCCTGGAGCGCATGACATTACCAACTAGATCATTTTCGAGAACATCTACGCCGGAGTAATCTTTCCATTCATCGGGATAACCGATTTTGGTGGTGAATTTAGCCAGTTTAGCCTGCGCCTCTGCTTTGGTTGTCTCCGTCATCCATTCAAGTTCGTCTATCCCAACCCGAAAGGCATCACGCAAATTTTCAATTAAAACATCCATCCGCTCTTTGGCTTCTTCCTTGAAATAGCGTTCAACATAAAGCTTGCCGACTATTTCACTCAAAGCGCTATCCACCGCATCGACACCGCGTTTCCAGCGAGGACGGTTTTCTTCCAATCCACTTAATACGCCACCTTCAAAAGCAAATTTGGCATCAATAAAATCCTGACTGAGATAGGATGCAAAAGCATTAACTAATTTGAAGCTTATGTAATTGCGCCATTGTGCCAGGCCAACTTCTGACCAGATTGTGCTTAAAGCTTCAAAGTAACTGGGTTGGCTGATAATGAATTCATCAGTAAACATCCCCAGGCCCTGCATGGTTGCAGCCCAGTCGATGGCCGGTGCAAGATTTTGCAGATCGTCAATACTGAGTTTGTTATAGGTTAATTCACGT
Source organism: Gammaproteobacteria bacterium (assembly GCA_038148755.1). Taxonomy (GTDB): domain Bacteria; phylum Pseudomonadota; class Gammaproteobacteria; order Pseudomonadales; family Pseudohongiellaceae; genus UBA5109. The sequence goes on along the minus strand of JAYQWA010000028.1, from coordinate 11,208 downwards.
TGCCGGTTCTGCACTCTGTCCCAGTGCGCCTCAGCAATACGATTTTCAATCTGCAGGACAGAATCGGCAATATCCTCTCCATTAGAGAATCCTGCCAGCGACATGACTTCACTAATGTAGTTAGAATAAGCCTGCCGCGCAGTTAAATAGCTGTCGTTATCGCTAACCAGATACCAGTCTCGATCCGGCAAACTCAAACCTGACTGAAAGACGTTAGCAACATATTGATCGGTTTGCCGTTCATCAACATCAATATAAAAACCAAATGGCATTTGTACTCCGATATAATTCAGCGCCGTTATCACCTGCATCAGCTCAGCTTTATCATCGGCGGCAGAAATTTCAGCCAGACTTTCTGTCAGTGGGTTAATACCCAGCGTTTCAATTAAATTCTCATTCATAAAGCTCTGATAGAAATCACCCACTTTTTGTAAGTCAGAGCCTACAGCCGCATCTGTAGCGGCAGCTTCCTCAATAATCGTGCGCAAGTTTTCTTCGGCCTCATCAGCCAGTGCTGTAAAAGCACCATAATTTGACTGATCTGCCGGTATCTCGGTATTGCTCAGCCAGATACCATTCACATAACGGTAAAAATCATCCCCAGGCGCAATCGAAGTATCCATATACTGCAGGTCGATACCGGAACCCAGAGCCGACTCGGTCAGAACTTGTTCCTGATCTTGAATCTGACTAGCAGGCTCAACAGGCGCTGCAGCCTCCTGCCCGGAACAGCCAAATAACAAAACCGTAAATAAAATAGCAGGACAAATTTTATACATTGGGGATGCCTCCATTTTTAACCAGACGGGCAGTATAGAACGCTTATTCCGCATTCATCAATCTATACACCTATCTATCCATTTACTAACCACTTATGCGCCGTTGTTGGGCACGTGCCGGGCATGATGCCCTTAAATTGCGCTAAATATTAATGTGAATGATTGAAGCTTGATCTCAGAAAAGCAATTCTTCTCTTTACTTTTCAATAAGTTAAATAGCCATTTTTAAAATTGGCATCGGAATTGCTTTAGTTAGAGTAGCGCATTCAACTTTCCCCTTTCTGAATACGCTGCTGGAAGAAATTTCAGACATTTAACGCCCTACTTCCCCGGTAGGGCTTTTTTTTAGCTGGATTTAAATTCTTTCAGTCTTAATGAAATGCTCGCGATAGTAGCGTAACTCGCTGATAGAGTCCCGGATATCCTCCAGCGCCAGGTGTGCACCTTGTTTTTTTAATCCATCCATTAATTCCGGTCGCCAACGTTTGGCCAACTCCTTAAGCGAGCTGACATCAAGATTGCGATAATGAAAAAAGGCTTCCAGTTCTGGCATGTAGCGGGCCAGGAAACGTCTGTCCTGGCAAATACTGTTGCCACACATTGGTGAATAGCCTTTATCACAATACTGTTGAAGAAACTGCAGCGTCAGTTGCTCAGCCTCACTTTCACTGGTTGGACTGACTTTTACCCGCTCTATTAATCCTGAACTGCCATGGTGGCGCTGATTCCATTCATCCATTTCTGCCAGCACTTCATTATTCTGGTGTATTGCAAGAACAGGACCTTCCGCAACAACCTGTAGATCTGTGTTGGTAACAATTGTTGCAATTTCAATGATCCGGTCTGACTCAGGACTCAGACCGGTCATTTCCAAATCAATCCAAATTAAGTGTTGTTTTTTATCCATGCAGCATTGTAGCAAAGCCTTTACTTACTTAGTATGCTGACAGCGCAAACTTAAATACCCTGGCATGAAGAAAAAACACCTAAACCGACGCCAGCTTTGGCGCATTCAAAAAATACAGGCGGATTATGCCGCTCGTGCCAGGCGTAATGTTGTTGCTTCCGATATTGAGGTGGCTTCTGATGCTTTAGGGCCAGAAGAAAAAGGCCTGGTCATTTCTCATTTTGGGCAACAATTGGATATAGAAGCCCTTGAAGGCGAACACGCCGGTAAAATATTCCGCTGTCATCAACGCAGTAACCTGGAACCCCTGGTGACCGGAGATCATGTTATCTGGCAGCGCGGAGAGCCAACCGGCATCGTGATTGCCAACTTGCAGCGCAGCTCATTATTACAGCGCCCTAATAATTTTGGTGAATTGAAACCAGTTGCTGCCAACATTGATAAAGTGATTATCGTTATCGCTCCCGAACCCCAGGCCCACGCTAATTTAATTGACCGTTATCTGGTGGCAGCAGAAAACAGTCAGCTGTATCCCTTGATTCTGCTTAACAAAGCTGACTTGCTCAACGACAGCAACAATAACGAACTGCTTACTCTCTTGAATTGTTATGCTGCAATTGGTTATCCGGTCCTCAAGGTGTCAAGCAAGTCAGGTGAGGGAATCAAAGCACTGCAAACCTGCCTGAAAGGGCAAACCAGTATTTTTGTTGGTCAGTCTGGGGTAGGGAAATCGGCTTTAGTGAATGCATTATTACCCGGCGTAAACACGCTGGAAGGTAGTCTGAGCAAGGCAAAAGACAAAGGCCGGCACACCACAACATCGGCCCGCTTATTTCACTTCCCCGGGGGCGGAGACCTGATTGACTCCCCCGGTATTCGGGAGTTCAGTATGTGGCATATGAAACCGGAAGAAGTTTTTAAAGGCTTTATTGAGTTTCAAGACTTTGCCGGCTTATGTAAATTCCGGGATTGTCAGCATAAACAGGAACCCGGTTGTGCACTTAAAGCCGCCGTCGCTGAAGGCAAAATCGATGCGCTACGCATGCAGAGCTATCAACAGATTTTGCAATCCTTGAATGAATGACATAACTTATCTGTCCCTGAGTTACCGGCTTTTAAATTCATGAAACTTGACCTCATTATCGAACCTGAACAACTTGAGGCTTATCTCAAGCAACCTGAACTACCTGAGTTAAAAATAGTTGACCTGAGCCAGGATCAAACCTATGCCCAAGTACATGTTCCCGGCGCAGTTCATATCACGCCATCGGAATTAGTCTGCGGCATCCCTCCGGCGACTGGAAAGCTGCCTGCCCTTGAGCAATTAACAGCCTTGTTTGCCAGAATCGGTTATGACCCCAAGCAGCACATCGTCGTCTATGATGATGAAGGTGGTGGTTGGGCAGGTCGTTTTATCTGGACACTAGATGTTATTGGACACAAGGCTTATTCCTATCTCAATGGCGGTATTCACGCCTGGTTAAAAGAAGGCCACACGGTGAGTGATGAACTTCCTCAAACAAGTCCTGCTGCGCCTGAATTAAGTTTACATAACGATGTACGTGCAAGTCTGGATGACGTGCTGACTTCTCTGAATGATGCCAATACAAAAATCTGGGATGCCCGCTCTGCTGAAGAGTATGCCGGTGTCAAAGTAACTGCTCAACGCAATGGTCATATTCCAGGAGCTGTGAATCTCGACTGGCTGCATACCATGGATAAATCCAATAACCTGCGTTTGTTGCCACTCGATGAATTACAAAAAAAACTCAATATCTTAGGCATTGAATCCGGTAATAAAATTATTACGCACTGCCAGAGTCACCATCGATCCGGCCTGACTTATTTAATTGCCAAAGCACTAGGCTACGAAGTACAAGCCTACGATGGTTCATGGTCAGAATGGGGCAACCATCCGGATACGCCCATTGAAACCCCTTCTGCACCATAAGCCTGTATAACCCGGCAATAGTTAAATGAAAACGCTATTTATACTCTTTCAACATATTGTTCCTCAGCATTTTTTATCGCGAACCATAGGTTTATTAGCTAACTGTCAGACTCCCTTTATTAAAAATTTTTTAATTAAAACTTTTATTAAAAAATACAACGTTAATATGGCAGAAGCCGAGACCAAAGATCCGCAAGACTTTATTTGTTTTAACGATTTTTTTACCCGAAAACTTGAGGCTGATGCACGTCCACTAGACTCCGGAGCTAATACCGTTATTTGCCCGGTTGATGGCGCAGTAAGTGCTATCGGCAATATTGATGTCGAACAGATTTTTCAGGCCAAGGGCAAATCATTTTCGCTGCCGGCATTATTAGGTGGCGATCAAGAGCTTGCTGATGTATTTCATGGAGGCAAGTTTGCAACACTCTACCTTTCTCCCCGGGATTACCATCGCATCCATATGCCGCTTACCGGCACACTGGAGCAAATGATCTATATTCCGGGAAAATTATTTTCCGTCAATCAAACCACTGCTGATCATATTGATGAACTCTTTGCCCGTAATGAAAGAGTTGTGTGTATTTTTTCAACCAGCGTTGGCCCCATGGCGTTGATACTGGTTGGCGCAATGATCGTCGCAAGCATAGAAACCGTCTGGGCCGGTCAGGTTGCACCCAGTAAATTAGACAAACACGTAGAGCATTATCAGGAACATGCGCCCATTACGATTCGGCGCGGTGAAGAAATGGGAAGATTCAAACTGGGCTCCACCGCTATTGTTCTGTTTCCTGCCAATGTGATGGATTGGGATTCTTTATTGCAGACAGCCAGCAGTATTCAGTTAGGACAAAAAATCGGCAGCATTACTCAGGAGCAAATACGGCAGTAAAACGATTCAGGCCCTGTCTAAGGGAAAAGCCAGCACCTCATCAATTGAAGCGCTTCCACAAATTAACATTAATAAACGATCAAGACCCAAGGCAACGCCTGCACAGCTTGGCAAACCATGCGCCAAAGCTGCTAACAAATTTTCATCAAGAGGTGCCTGACTCTTTCCCTGATCCTGTCTGATTGTCTGCTCATGCGAAAAACGTCGGCGCTGCTCATCCGCATCAGTCAGTTCATAATAACCATTGGCAAGCTCCATTCCGCCAATCACCAGTTCAAAGCGTCTGGCTATTTCATAACCTTCGGCAGTTTTTCCTGTTGCCGCTAATGCCGCCTGCGTAGCCGGATACTCATAAATAAACACCGGCTCCTGTAACTGCGGTTCTATCGAGTGACTGAATAACAAGTCCAGCCAGACATCTTTATCAGCCTGCTCCATATTGATATCAATAGTTGCCCTGGCGAGAGCTTCCAGGGACCTTAGGCTAATAGTATGGGGATTGATATCCAGATAGTGCTCAAACAGACTCTGGTAGGTTAACTTTTGCCATTGCTGTGCAGAAAAAAAATCTGGCGGACAGACTCTTTGCAGCAAAGTCATCATTTCATCCATGAGCTGATGTTCATCATAGCCGGGCTGGTACCATTCCAATAAAGTAAATTCAGGGTTGTGCCTGGCTCCCTGTTCAGCATTTCTGAATGATTTGCAAATCTGGAATATCGCACCACTACCATCAGCCAGCAAACGCTTCATGGCAAATTCCGGTGATGTCCGTAAAAACAGGGTCTTTTCTTTTTGCAGGGAGCCGGTCTGATAACTGGCGGAGATGGCATCCAGATTAGGATCACTGCCAGCTGCATGGGATAAAACAGGCGTTTCGACTTCAAGTACGCCTATTTGCTCAAAAAAAGATCGGATATTTTTTAATAAAACCGATCTCGCAAGTAACTTGTCTTTAGCTGCGCTTGGTCGCCAATGTTCAGCTTTCATGGCTCAAGATTAAACATGGCATGACTTCAGTGTTATTGTTTGGCGCGATTCTGATATTCGCCGGTTCGGGTATCGACTCGCAGGACATCGCCAATTTCAATAAACAAAGGAACCTTAACCACGGCGCCTGAACTTAAGGTGGCAGGCTTGGTACCGCCCTGAGCCGTATCACCTTTGAGACCCGGGTCAGTATCGGTAACTTCCAGCTCAACAAAGTTTGGCGGACTGACCGAAATCGGCGAGTCATTCCATACAATCACCGTATAAACATCCTGCTCTTTTAACCAATCCTGTGCTTCCGTAATCGCATTTTTATCGGCAGCGACCTGTTCAAAGCTGCCATCGGTATTCATAAAATGCCAGAATTCGCCATCGTTATAGAGATATTCCATCTCAAGTTCCATGACATCCGCACCTTCCAGGGATTCGCCCGATTTAAAGGTGCGCTCCCAGACACGGCCATTCAATAAATTGCGCAACTTCACCCGGTTAAAGGCCTGCCCTTTACCCGGTTTAACAAATTCATTCTCTAAAATTGAACAGGGATCACCCTCCAATAATACTTTCAGGCCCGATTTAAATTCATTGGTTGAAAAGCTTGCCATGTCTTACCTCATTGAGACTTTACTTCAGGCAGGCATGATATGTATTTAGCTAAAAGAATTCCAGCCGCAGATAGAATTTGCCTTAATCCCGGGCCCATTAATCAGCTATCATGGACAAATGCTGAAAACTATTCCCTTACAACATCAACGTAGCTGGCAGGACTGTCTGACAGACCTGGTGACTGATCCCATGGAACTGCTGAATATGCTGGATCTCGATCCCGACCAGCTTGACTTGAGTCTGGATGTATTACGTGAGTTCCCTCTGCGCCTGCCACGAACATTCATCCAGCGTATGCAGCGGGGAAACCCAAATGACCCCTTATTGTTGCAGGTTTTACCTCAGCAAAGTGAACTGCTGGACTCTCCTGGCTTTGTCTCAGACCCGCTGGCGGAGCGTGAATTTAACCCCATGCCCGGAATATTGCATAAATATGCAGGGCGGGTATTGCTGTTGCCGACAAGCAGCTGTGCCATTCACTGTCGATACTGTTTTCGTCGGCATTTTCCTTACGCGGAAAATCGTCCCGATAAAAAACAGTGGCTGCAAAGCCTGCAATATATCCGCTCAGACCCGTCACTTACCGAAGTCATCCTGAGCGGCGGAGATCCTTTATTGATTTCTGATAAGCACCTGGAATGGTTGCTGGAACATCTGGCAGCAATGCCGCATATAAAGCGCATCAGAATACATACCCGGATGCCTGTTGTGATCCCCCAGCGAATAAGCCAGAAACTATGCGACCTCTTCACACGTTATCCACTCAGATTTATCGTGGTTATGCACATTAATCACGCGCAGGAGCTGGACGATGAAGTCAAAGCCGCCTGTGACAGATTAAAAGAAGCCAATGTTGATCTACTTAACCAGAGTGTTTTGTTAAAAAACATTAATGATGATCCACGTACTTTGATAGAGTTGAGTGAGCGTTTATTTGCCTGTGGCATCATGCCTTACTATTTACATATGCTGGATAAAGTTAAGGGCAGCTCGCACTTTGACGTTGATTTGCAAATAGCAAAGTCGCTCATGTCCAGACTCCGAGCAGAGCTTCCAGGCTATCTGGTGCCCAGACTGGTCCGGGAAGAAGCCGCATCAGCAAATAAAACTCCACTCTTCTAAACACAAAATATCAGCCAAAAATCTGAGACTGGACTACACTGCATACAAAACATTTAGCTAAGCAGTGTAGACGCTATAACGCTATAAGTAGGAGCCATAAGTAGGTGCTATGGACAGCCCGGAACCTATCAGGATATTAATTCTTTCTAGCCAGATACAAGCTATCAATAGTCTGCTAGCTGTCTTGCGTAATGAAGGTGTTGAGCTAAAAGCGCGGGCTGTCAGAGCTAAAAAAGAACTGCATGAACAACTTAAATTACAGAGTTGGGATCTAATCCTTTTTTGTGAAGGCTGCGATTTTTCTGCCATTGCTGTAAAAGAAACATTAGCAGCACAGGGCCTGGAATTGCCCATTATTTTTCTTAGTGATGATATTGCTCAGCTCGACACTGCAAAATTATTTCAATCTGATATTCAGAACTGCTTATCCCTTCATCAGAAAGTTCAGATAGCAACAGCAATTAAACGGGAAGTTGGCATTCGTCGACTCAAACACAGTCACCGTCTGCTACAGCTTGATTTCAAGGAACTGGAAAAGTGCCATCAATCCCTTATGGATGCATCAAGCTCTGCACTGGCTTACATTCAGGAAGGCATGCATCTTCATTGCAATAAAAGTTACGCTCAGATATTTCCTCGCAAAGATTCCGGTTCCCTGCAACAGAGCCCATTGCTTGATTTATTTAAAGGCAACAGCAGGGAGCAATTAAAAAAAGCTTTAAGTATAAAAATAGAAAAAGAATTCAAGCTCACTTTGCGGCTTGATGAAAAAAATAAACATGCTGGCTTCGCTTACCCCGAACTGGAGCTAAGCTTTATTCCTGTTAGCTACAATGGCCAGGCTTGTTTACAGCTAATTGTAAAACCTGCCAGTGGAAACCCCGCCTATTCCACTATGATTGAAACAACTAAAAATCAGGATTTACTGACTCGTCTCTACAATAGAGACTTCTTTCTGGAAAAAATTGAGCTGTCTATCGCTAAAGCGATAAAACAGCAACAGCTTTCTTCTTTATTGATCGTTCAGGTTAATGAATTTCTGGATATCAAATCAACCATTGGTATTGGTAAAGCCAACCAGGTTTTAAATGACATTGCTGCTTTTTTAAATAAATCCATCCAGAAAAAATTTGCAGCAGGGCGTCTTGAGGCTTATCAATTTGGCTTATTGATAGATAACTGTAAATTAGCTGATTCAATTGAACTTGCCAACTTTATAAAAAGCAAAATAAATAACCACATTACGACTACTGCCTTGCCCAGCCTACAGCTAAGCTGCTCAATCGGAATCGCCAGTATCAATGAGAATGCGCTTGATGCAGAAGATCTACTGAAAAAAGCCAGGGTCAATCTGCATAAGGGAATACCCAATATAGGCGAGCCTCAATCAGAATCCTCACACAGGCAGGACATTGATGCGCTGGCTGCCTATATTAAGCTGGCACTTGAGGAACAGCGTATTAAATTGCTGTTCCAGCCCATACTCGGACTTAGAGATGAAAAGTTTCGTGACTATGAAGTGTTAAGCCGCATGTTGGATGAAGATAGCAATGACATGCCGCCCTCTGACTTTTTGCCATTAATCAACCTCAATGGCCTGGGTGAAGATTTGGACAAAATTGTTGTAGCTATGGCGCTGTCTTCCCTGCACAAGACAGAAGCTACTTATGTGCGTCTTATTATTAACCTTACTCCTGATACTTTGCTCAGCAAGACTTTTTTACCCTGGCTAAGCGAGACTATACAATCCAGAGATATCACCACAGATAAGCTGCTGTTCCAGATTAGCGAAAACCAAATCTGTAACAATCCAGAATATTGTTCAAATTTCAGCAATGGGCTTAAAGAGCTGGGAATTGGCACTATCGTTTGCCATTATGGATGCACTGTAAATCTGCTTCACTATCTAGATGATATTAAGCCAGTTTACGTTAAACTAGACAAAAATCTGGTAAGGGATATTACCTATAATCCCTACCAGCAAAATGAACTAAAAAGCTTGTTTACCGATTTGCATAACAGGAATTACAAGGTAGCCGTGCCGCAAGTAGAGGATTTTTCAATCCTGTCTACTTTATGTAGGCTTGGCGCAGATTTTATACAAGGCTATTGCCTGCAACGGCCAAGACAAACCATGAATTATGCGTTTATTCAAAACCATGAGCTGACTTTAAGCTCCCAGACACACAAGCAAGCACTGTAAGCCTATATCTCTATCTATACTGATCATATCCCGAGACTATGCACCTACCCTTAATAAAAAAACTAGCGCTGAAATACAAAATAGCCCTCTGTTTCAGCAGCATGCTGGTTTTAACACTAAGTGCATTGTGGCTACTTACTATCAATAATTTTAAAGCCAATCTGCAGTTACAAGCAGATGAATTGGGGGCAACGCTAACTCAACAGGCAGCGAACTCCGTCATAGAGCTGGTTCTGGCTAATGATTTATTAGGCTTGAATGTTGTTATCAGCCAACTGGCAAGTAGTGACAGCATCAGTCGGGTTACTGTTTTTGATGTCGATAATAATATTCTGGCGCGTGCCGGAGAAAATACTGCAAATAATTTGATTAGTTCCAGTTACAGCGCTGACATCACTTTACAAAATGCTGTCGCCGGATCGGTATTACTGGAATTGAATGCTAATAATCTGAATACAGAGATGAATAACATTCAACTGCTATTCTGGAGCGTAATAATTTTCGGGCTGCTATTAGCCCTCACTGGCGCTTTTGCTCTCGCTTCACATATCACACAGCCTTTAGCGACTATTGTTAGGATCTTCAAGGAAGCAGATGAGAGTTCTTTAGAAATTGACAGTTACAGGCAGGATGAAATCACAGACTTGCAAGTTGCCTGTAAAACCTTATTGGAAAAATATCAGGAAAATCGCACTCATCAACTGAGCCTATCAGGCTTAAGCAGTAATGACTCAGTGGTTGAACCCTCAAGTAAGGTAATGGCAAGCTTGCTTGTTATTAAAGTAGTCAATGTAAATACTGCGATTGAACTATTACATCCCAGCACTTTATCAAAGTTATTGAATGAATATAATTTCTATCTGAAGCAAGCCGCTAAACTCTATGGTGGTTCACTACAACGCTTTAACGGTGATTCAGCCCTGGTCTCTTTCGATACAATTAGCTGTGGTGAAGAACACAGCTTTAATGCTGTATGCTGTGCACAATTATTTTTAAAACTTATGCAGAAGTTAAGCCAGATCCACCATGCAAAAAAAGCACAGGCTTTACAATTTAAACTTGCCATTCACAGTGGCGAAACCTTTTTCTCAATTAATGCTGATGACAAAAAAGCACAGACTATATTAGGAAAATCATTGGAAACCAGTTTTTTCCTTTGCAAACAAAGCCGACCCGGCCAGCTTCTAATCAGTGCGACGACTTACACACAGGCAGGTGCTGATAAACGATTGCAAACCTCTGATAGTTTTGAAATCACAATGCCCACTGATAACATGTCTTTTATGGCTTATTTATTGGAACCTGAAATGGGAACCTATACAGATTTAATACAAAAACAGTCGCAGCACATATTACCGGAAGACAATGAAGATGAAGATTAATCATGGCAGATGATACGATCAGCGTAGGACACCCTTTTTATTTTCCTACCCAGGTAATTTTATTGGACGACGACCCTGATTTTCTAGAAGATGTCAGCTTAATGCTTAATAAGTGTTTAAGCTTCAAGCTCTTCCAATCCGCTCAACAAGCATTGGATTATGTGAATAATGCTCACTGACATGTGAAAATACAGGAACGCTGCTACTCAAACTATAAGACCGGCCCTTTGGAATCTGACTCACTAAGCCATATTGATATCGACAAACTTCATCTTGAAGTTCTTAATGGATCCCGTTTCCAAACCTGCTTGCTCTGCTAAAGTTTTATTTAATGTTGATATTCGTTTGACAATGTCTTATACTGTGAAAATATTTT
>JAYQWA010000027.1:0-16200 GCA_038148755.1 Gammaproteobacteria bacterium | reverse complement strand
CAAGTCAATAGCTGAAGATTTTGCATGTTTTTGTAACATTTAATCTAGGCAGCTATTGACTCTAACTTTCTTAAGAAGCCTGCTTATTCTGCACTCAGTTTGGAACACTGAAGCACTAATCTTCCTAGAAGAGCTCGTATGCGAAGGGGGTAATACCTCGCTGCTCAAAAGCAAAATCGAGTGCGGCTCTAGAAATAACAATCTGGTTCTCCGTGTCTCCGGTGAAAGGAAGTTTGATTACGGTGTTCGTCGGCGTAAACACTCCACTATAAACTCCCATGACACCTAAATCGTTCATGGCTGCAGAGAAGATAATGTAAGGCTCTCTTTCATCTGGGTTATTTTCCCGGAACACCAATGGCGTAAGAACTTTGAGAATCTCTGTTTCACCGAAGGTTACGACTTCGAACTCTGTTTCTTCGACTTCACTTTCAGCGACTGCATCGAAGTAAAACATTCGACTGCATCCAAAGTCTCTAGCGTCAGCCCATTGCATAACGCCAGTTTTTAACTCGGCATCGAAAGAAGCAATTCTGAAGGCAACATTACAGTTATCACCAACAAAGGAAGTTTTTAAATCGGTGTGTTCATCGATAAAGCCCCGAATGGTTTGGTCGTTGCTGTAGGATACATAGCCAGACCAATCATCACTCGTCCAAAGCTCATAGATACCACCGTATTCGTTTTCAGGAACGCTTAGGGCTATGTCATAAACGTAGGACTCTACGGGAAATTTCGCATCGGCATCGCACCCGGACACAGCCACTCCATTGTCATCCTCGCAGATACCCGGCAATATATCGTCGATAGCAAGACTCGAGACATCTTTTCTCACTAAGCAATATTTTTGCAATGGGACATCGGAATCATAAAAACTGATACAGTTCTCTTCAATTTTTCCGCCCCGATCCGTTTCATCAGCCTTCCACAGATTATTGATCAGATATCTCTCAGAATCAAAGTCATCAAACAAACGCAGCCATTCACCATCTTCTTCACCAACAAGCACCGCAATTCTCAAATCGTTATCGACATCCACTAGCAAGTCTGGTGTAGCAGCCTCCGGAAAGTATAGCCACTCAGCGACCAGATAATCATGGTATTTATTTTCTTCATCATCATCACGCACGCCATTTTTATTTTCGTCTAAGGCTCCGTACTCTCCTTCATAAAGGATGAATATGTTCCCTGATATAAACTCATCCAGCAGATCCACAACATTTCCGTCACCCGATTTTGTCGAGGTGACTATATTCTGCAATTGTCCTGAAATCAAAGTCGAAGTTGTTTGTTTAGCTTGTTCCCTAGTTACGATAGCTTGACCATTGACCACTAGCTCAGTGACATTCAAGCTAGCCGCTCTAATAGCTGCTTTAGTAACATCTCCTACTGAAATACCTTGAAGATCGTCGCTAAGCTCAAGTGCTTGTTTTGTTTCCGCAAAGGCAACAGCAAGCACCTCGGCAACCTTTTGCAGCTCAGCTTGATTATTTTCCACGAAATTGTTGTTGAGTAACTTGGTTGTCTCAGAAAGACCAAGAGACCTTTTTATCGTCGCCTCTGCTGTTTCAGAATTCATCTCCTTGCCAGAATCGATTATTTCCTGCGAGATCAGGGTTGTCAGAGGAGTAACCACGCTGGGGTTGTCCGAAGGAGCCATCATGGTATACGGCTTTTCAATAGGACCCAGATCTTCATCCAAAGCGGTAATGGGAATATCTGCCAGGATCTGGGTGCCAGCTGGAATTATGCCGTCGTATGTGAACTCGTAAAAACCACCTGTACTTGTTACCGCGGAAGGCTCGTTAATGTCACAGAGGTAATTATTATTAAGATCAAGACAAACCGTCGCGCCACTGATGTATCCGTCGATGACTCTGCCTTCCAAGGTGGTTGACGTCGAAGCACTTGGCGTAGGAGACGTCGAAGCACTTAGCATAGGACCGCTACTGCCTCCACCGCATGCTGTCAGAGAAGTTGCTAAAATTAATATCATTAGTTTTTCATTGTTTTTTCTGCCTTATTTTATTAAGTTTTTTACACACAAAAAATCTCTGGTATTTCTGGATTTACACATCATTGGCTTTAGCTTTAAGAGTGAGAAGTTTTATCTATTTAAATTCTATGATAGCGCATGCTTGATGCCAAGTAGCAACAACAAAAAAATACAGTCAAACAAATAAAAATCGGGCACTTTTTTTAGATTTAAATTTCTGAAAACTTTGTACTTATCTCTTCCACTCTCCCACCTGGAAACCTTGCACTTGGGTATCAATAACATACACCGCTGTTTCCACGGCCAGAGTGATGGCGAATAAAGTGCTCTTGTCCGCACCGCCAAAATGCAGTCCATGTGTACCGGGAGGCGCAGGGAAATAGCCAATAAATTCTCCATTATCTGGGTCGATTACCCAGGCACCATTATCTGGGGTATAGATGCGCCCTTCTGTATCTACCTGCATGCCATCCCTGCCAGCCCAGGCAAATTGTCTTTCATTGATCAGCGAACCGTCTGCTTGAATATCGAAGGCCACGATACCACCGGTAGGCTCTGACGCCCCTTCCGGTAATTGCAGGTCGGCTGGTGGAACTGCTCCAGGCAACCTGCCGGTAACGTATAAAGTGCTGCCGTCCGGGCTGATCGTAATGCCGTTGCCACCTACCTGCCCGTAACGGCCACTTACTTCACCATCAGCATTGGCGTAATACACACCACCCATGGTCATATACATGCCACCTTTGGCATCGGCAACCAGGTCATTGAGAACGGCAGGGCCGAGACATTCAAGTGGCTCACCATCCATGGTATTGGTAAATAACTGTCTGGGTTCAAGCTGCCAGATGCCACGGTTCAAGGCACGTTCACCAACATAAAGTGTGCCATCCGGGGTTAGTGCCATCGCGCCACCGGTATAGGTATCCGTGTATATGACACGGGTAGAACCATCAAGACGGATCTCCCAAATCTGGCTGATGTCATTCATAGCCATCAGAATGCCGTTATCTGTAGCAATAGGACTATCCGTATTATTGCCACTGCCTTCCCATATCTTACGCCACTGCTCACCCGCTGAAATAATCCCGGGAATGCCTGCAACCGCATCATTTGCAAAAGGCTCTGCATCTCTGGAAAAGCGTCTCAAACCACCACCCCCACCGATGGGTTCTGCCGGATTCGAGCAGTTAGCGAGCACAAAGGCTTCCCGATTTGGATCGCCACTGGCCTGTACACCCTGAGTCCGGGTAAGGTCAACCGGCTGTTGTTGCGCCATGGCTACAGTAGCTGTAACGCCAATTAATATTGACAGAGTTACTGGATATATTTTCATTATTGTCGCCCCCTAACGTGAATTTTTATTACGATAGCCCCAATACTACGGTTATTTAAGATCTAAGCAACATCTGATGATCCAGTGCCTCAACATTTTCACCTTGACAGCCTGCTATTTTTTCCTGAAAATGTTCGCATAGAGATTTAAATGTTCGTATTTCGAACATCTAAAAACAATAAATTCCTGTTTGTAATGGGCTTGATTCAAGAGAACAATCATTCTTGCACAGAGGTCAGTATCCTGATTGAATGCTAGCCTTGTTAAATCCTGTCAAAATCAATGGTTAGGTATTCAAATTTTCTAAACTACTAAAAAGAAGGAAGAAATTATGAGCGCGAATGTAAAAGACTTCTCCGTGAGCAACTTGCCTGAAGCGGTACTGGAAGAATATGGTGATAAAACCCCGGATCCGCGTTTGAAGGAAATCATGCTAAGCCTGATTACTCACCTCCACAGCTTTGTTAAAGATGTAAAACTCACTGAAGAAGAGTGGTTCACAGCCATTCAATTTCTAACTGCGGTTGGACAAAAGTGTGACGATGTCCGCCAGGAATTTATTTTGCTTTCCGATACCCTTGGTGTTTCCTCGCTGGTTGATTCTTTGAATAATGACCGCGGTGGTATAGGAACTGAGAATGCTGTTCTGGGTCCTTTCTATGTTTCCGGTGCTCCTGATCTGCCTATGGGCGCCAACACCGTGCAAAAAGCCACGGTGAATGGTATTACAGCTTTAGTCAGCGGCACAGTTAAAGACAACGAAGGCAACCCGGTTGAAGGCGCTGTACTGGATGTTTGGCAGTCTTCCAGCGAAGGCCTGTATCACATGCAGGATGAAAACATGCCGAAATATAACCTGTGTGGTAAATTTACTACCGGTGCCGATGGCAAATATGTTTTTGTTACTGAAAAGCCTGCCGCTTATCCGGTCCCAGTCGATGGCCCTGTGGGAGATATGCTGAGAGCTTGCGGTCGCCACCCGATGCGCCCTGGTCATCTGCACTTTATTCTCACGGCTCCCGGGCATGACCGTTTAGTCACACAGATTTTCACCAATGGCGATGAATACCTTGATTCTGATGCTGTGTTTGCAACCAAGACTAATCTTGTTGGCGAATACAAAGAATGCAATGATGAAGAGCTGGCCAAAAAATATAATATCGAAACACCTTTCGAAAAAGTTGATTTTGATTTTACGCTGATGGTAAGTAAATAATCAGCTCACAAGATGCTGATTATATTGATAACTATTAATAGCGAGGAAATATGAAGGTAGTACCAAAAATTACTCTGGAAGAAGCCGCAGCTAAAGTCTGCGATGGAGATACCCTGATAGTCGGCGGTTTTGGCATGACGGGAAATCCCGTGCATTTGTTGCATGCCATTGCTGAAACTGATGTAAAAAACCTGACTTATGTGGGTAATAATGTTGGTGAGCCTGGCTTGGGTGGCGGGCGTTTGCTGAGAAATGGCCAGCTCAAGAAAGCGATTGGCTCCTTTTTTACCAGCAACCCTGAAGCAGTTAAGGCAGCTCAAGCCGGCGAAATGGAAGTTGAATTACTTCCCCAGGGTACTTTGTGTGAAGCCATGAGGGCTGGCGGTGCAGGTTTGGGCGGCTTTTTTACGCCCACTTCCGCCGGCACGGTATTAGCGGAAGGACGCGAGACCCGCAATATCAATGGCAAGGATATGGTACTGATTCCACCCCTGTACGGTGAAGTCGCACTGATCCGCGCCTGGAAAGCAGATACTGCTGGGAATCTGCAGTATCGCATGACAGAAAACAACTTTAATCAGGCTGCTGCCACGGCAGCCAAAATCGTTATTGCCGAAGTTGAAGAGATAGTGCCGGTCGGAGAACTCGACCCGAACTTTATTCATACCCAGGGATGTTTTGTGGATTATCTGGTACAGGCCGAATTGACACTGGAAGACCTCGGCTCTTCTGCCTCGGTTCCTCCCAAGGATGATAATGTGGATGAATCCCGCATGAACATTGCACGCGCTGCGCTGGCGGAGCTCAAGCCCGGCGATGTCGTCAACCTCGGCATTGGAATCCCTACACTGGTTGCTGATTTAATCACGCCGGAACATGGTATTTTCATGCACACGGAAAATGGCATGTTGGGTGTGGGGCCTCGTCCTGACTCCGGTGGCGCCATGGATTATCCGGTGAATGCCGGCAAAATTCCTGTCAGTGAACTGCCTGGAGCCAGTTATTTTGATTCCTGTATTTCATTTGGCATGATTAGAGGCGGACATGTTGATGTATCCGTCATTGGTGGTCTCGAAGTTGATGAAGCAGCCAATCTGGCTAACTGGGCTGTCCCCGGTAAACCCCTGCTGGGTGTGGGTGGCGCCATGGATCTGTCATCGGGCTCCAAACGCCTGATCGTGACAATGACTCACACCAGTCGCGACGGTTCGCCTAAGATCGTACCTAGCTGTGAATTACCGCTAACGGCACCCGGTGTTGTTGATGTGATCATTACCGAACTGGCGGTGTTCCGCTTCATAGAAGGTGAACTGGTGTTGGTAAAAGTCATGCCAGGTTCTAGTCTGGAAGAAATTGCTGAAAAAACCTCGGCCAAATACCGCGTTGACCTGGAAGATTAAGCTAAATCAGTAAACACTCATCTGTAGGTAGCACTTCGGAGATTTTTCCGGCTGCTACCTGCAAACTGGGTATTAATTCGTCTTTTAAACGCTTCTTGTCCATTTTTTGTGGCTGTGAACTGATGTTGATCGCAGCGACTGCTTTGCCTTCCTTATTCAGAATGGGTACAGAGACCGAGCACAAGCCCAGTTCCAACTCCTGATTCACCAGTGAATAGCCTTCTTTTCTGACTTTCAAAACTTCATTCATTATTGAAGTTTTATCTGTAAGCGTATGTTTTGTATGTATATTTATTTTTTCAGAATCGATAAGATTTTCAATTTTTTCATCTGGCAAAGCCGCCAGCAACGCCCTGCCCATTGAGGTACTTAAAGCGGGCAAGCGAGTACCAATATGCAGACTAACCGACATAATCTGCTGCGTCAGGCTGCGTGCTATATAAACAATATCCGGCAGATCAAGTACTGACACTGAGCAGGACTCACAGGTTAGATCACTTACCTCTTTTATATAGGGCTGGATTAGCTCGACCAGCGGTTGTGAGCTTAGATAGGCGTAACCCAGATTCAGCACTTTCGGTGTCAGCCAGAAAAGCTTACCGTCTGTTTCAACATATCCCAGGGCCTGCAAGGTATAAAGAAACCTTCTGGCAGTCGCGCGCGCCAGATTTGTCCGCTTGGCAACCTCTGTCAAACTTTGCTTGGAATAATCTTTATCGAAGCACCTAACTACTGCCAATCCTCGTGCTAATGAGGTAACATAGTCTTTGCTGTCAGCCTTGATAATACTTGACATATTTGGACTCTTTTAGCATCATCTTTCAAATGAGTTCGCAATTGATTACGTTAGTTCGCTATATGAACTTTGTCAAGTTTATAGTGTAAGGTTGCCTAGATTGCCTCATCCAAGGAAGTTTATTTTTGATCCCTGTCAATGCAGATGAAGGTATACTGATCTAACTTAGCTGAACAACAAGCAGTACCCACATTACAACGTAAGAGAAATAATAATTTATAAACAGGAGACAACCATGTCTGTGGAATATAAAACAACATTTGCATCCATTGATAACTACAACAAAGGTGGAGTTCAGATGGTTAGCGGCAACATCAAAGACTATGTCTTCTCGAATGTCTATGAAGTTGCAGCAAATTCAAAACCTTATGAACGCGTTGTAGTCGCAAAAAATCTGGTCTATACACTGGAATCCTGCCGTGCAGAAGGGGAATCCCCATGGTACACCTGTGCACACGACGAATTTGCCATTGCTTTCGACTATGACGTTGAAGTGCATTACATAAAAATGGATGACACCAGTTTTATAGATGATGAGAAAGACGGATCTTTCAGACTAGAAGGTAAGCCTGCAGGACAGTACATGGGTAAAATCATATTAAACCGCGGTCATCAGGCATTACTGCCTGAAAAGATTGCCTACCAATTTAAAGCAGAAAAACCTGCAACGCTGGTTTTACAGGCTATTTTGGGTGACGAGTCCAACGAAAAGTGGAATGAAATTTGTCTCACTTAAACTATTGACTTTATTAACCAAAAGCATACATTAACAACATCTTAAGTAAGTAAAGATAGGATTATCAAAATGACTAATCTAACAGCAACAATAGACAACGCTAAGACTGGATATCAGGACTTCTCAATCGGCAGCTTCACGTTCCGTCGTAACGAATATTTTGCCTATGTTGATTATCCTGATGGTGAATATGTAATGCCAATTGATGCTTTTTTGAAAGCACTCATGCGTGATATAGCCTGGGGTTTCTTCTATGGCACCGTAAACTTTGATGAAGTTTTTGGTACAACCAACCATTACGGCAACGTTGACCTTTTCATCGGTGCCACGAACGAAGAGTATGTCAATAATGGTAAAGACTTTATGGAAAATTTCCCTTCAGAAGAATTGATGGAGGTGTTTCAGGCTATTCTGTCTGACTGGACTATTGAAGGCTTTGACCCATTCGCAGCACCACAGGAAACTGGTACTGCATGGGGACCAAAAAATGGTAACAACGATGAAGCCATTTCGCGCACCCGTCAGGTTGCCCAACGCATGATCGGTATGCCAGGCGACACAGAAATCCGTTCTGACGAAACCGGCTATACTGTTAACCGTCACTTCAAAGACGTTGATCAGTCACAGCCTAAAGTATATGCTGAACCTGGTTTTGAAGACCAGATTCACGGCTTCAACCTGTGGGCTCACCTGTCACGATCTGACGTTACCTGGAACCCATCTATCGTATCTATCTGCAAACAGAGCCTGCTCTGCCCTACTACTGAAGAATACATTCTGCCAGTAGAGCATGGTAATGACCGTGTTGAGTGGTTCCTTCAGGTTTCTGATGAAATCGTGTGGGATATCAAAGATGGCAAAAGCAGCAAGCCACGTGCTTCATTAATCATGCGTGCTGGTGATGTTGCCTGTATGCCTGCCGATATCCGTCATCAGGGCTTTTCTCCTAAACGTTCAATGTTGATCGTATGGGAAAACGGTTCACCTGAAATTATGGAAAAAATCAAGAATGGAACTGTACCCAGAGTAGGTGTTGAGTTCTAAAAACTCTTGGCCTAGCAGTACTTCCTTTACTTCAAAAATAGCTGCTGTCCAATTCTGGGCAGCAGCTTTTTTTCTCAACAAATAAACCTGGATCACTATGAAAATTATCGACAAATTATTAATTAATGGCGAATGGGTAGATGGCGAAGCCGGCACTACCATAGACGTACTAAACCCCTATGACAATTCCCTGATTACTAAAGTTGCAGAAGCTAAAGAAGCTGATGTTGATAAAGCTGTTATTGCTGCTCAGGCTGCATTTGTCGGCTGGAAAGCATTAAGTGCTTCTGAGCGTGGTCATTATTTATTGAAACTGGCTGACAAAATTGAAGAAAATGCTGAAGAACTTGCACAGCTCGAGACCATGGACACCGGACATCCAATCCGCGATACCCGCAATCTGGATGTCCAGCGTACAGCCTATTGCTTTCGCTACTTCGGTGGCATGGCTGACAAACTCGAAGGTTCAGTCATCCCTGTCGATGCTGGCTTTTTAAACTATATGGATCGTCAGCCTATTGGTGTTGTCGGCCAGATTGTTCCCTGGAACTTTCCTTTGATGTTCACCAGCTGGAAAATGGCTCCTGCCCTGGCTGCTGGTAATACGGTTGTGATTAAACCTGCTGAATTGACCCCACTATCGACTCTGCGTATTGCAGACCTGATGATGGAAGTTGGCATTCCTGCCGGTGTCGTCAATGTGCTGGTTGGTAGAGGTAGCATCGCTGGTCAACACATGGCTGAACATGAAGGTATCGGCAAAATCTGTTTTACCGGTTCTACCGCTGTCGGCGAAAAAATTATCGAAGCATCTGCCAAAACCATTAAAAAAGTTCAACTGGAACTGGGTGGCAAAGGTGCGAATATTATATTTGAAGATGCTAATATCCCGGCCGCAGTTGGCGGATCCGCTTTTGCTATTTTCCACAACCAGGGACAGGCATGTATTGCCGGTTCCCGCTTGATCATTCATGAAAATGTTGTTGACGAATTCCTGGAAAAATTCACCGCATTGGCGAAAAGCATCAAAGTCGGTGATCCTACTGATCCAACGACTGAAATGGGACCTTTAACTTCGCAAATGCATCTGGATCGCGTACTTGAATATTGCAAAGTAGCCAAAGAACAAGGTGGTGAATTTTTAACCGGCGGACACCAGCCAGATGATGAAACACTGAAAAAAGGCTGTTTCGTGATGCCGACTATCGTTAAATGTAAGCCGACTGACAGAGTCTTCCATGAAGAAGTATTTGGTCCTTTTGTTGTTGTTACGACTTTCAAAACTGATGAAGAAGCCATGGAACTGGCCAATGCAACTGAATACGGTCTGGGTAGTGGTTTGTGGACCAGCAATATTGCTCGGGCCCATAAATTTGCCCGTGAAATCCATGCCGGTATGGTTTGGATTAACTGCTACAAACGCGTCAATCCAGCTAGCCCCTTTGGTGGTGTTGGTCGTTCTGGATACGGTCGCGAAATGGGCTTTGAAGCCATGCGTGAATACACAGTGGCCAAATCCATCTGGGTTAATGTTGACGCTAAAATTCCACCTTTTTATCCACGCTAATGGCTTTCAAGCCAGACTAATGGCTTTGTATTCGCGTAGATTTTAAGCTAGGAATTTAGCTAAAAAGAGGCAAAACATATGCAATTTGTTTATCAGCCCAACTCTCAACGTATTATTTTTGGTGCCGGCACTTTAAAGCAACTTCCTGATGAAGTTGCTTTGCTTGGCATTAAAAGACCCATGATCATCTCTACTGAGTTTCAGAAAGACATGGCAGAATCAACCAAGGAACTGCTTGGTGAAGGTTTTGAGAGCAGCATTTTTGCGAAAGCAGTCATGCATGTGCCCAGAGACTCTATTAATGCCATTATGGCCGAAATTGAGGCCAACAATAATGACGGCTGTGTCTGTGTTGGTGGTGGCTCAACCATCGGTCTGGGCAAAGCAGTGGCTCTGGAGACAGGCCTACCTTCAATTGTTGTTCCTACAACTTATGCCGGATCAGAAATGACTCCGATCTGGGGCATTACGGAAGATGGCATAAAAACGACTGGTCGTGATCAGAAAGTACTGGCTAAAACAGTAATTTATGATCCTGAGTTGACAGTTACTTTACCTGACTTTATTTCCGGCCCAAGTGGTATCAATGCCATCGCTCACTGTGTTGAAGCGCTCTATGCCGAAAACAAGAATCCGGTGATTTCCCTGATGTCCGAAGAAGGTATCAAAGCACTGGCTGAAAGCTTACCGGTTGTCGTCGTAGAACCTGACAATATGGAAGCCCGAAGCAAAGCTTTATATGGTGCCTGGCTGGCAGGAACGGCATTGGGAACGGTAGGCATGTCAATACATCACAAACTTTGTCACACGCTGGGTGGTTCCTTTAATCTGCCACATGCAGAGGTACATTCCGTAATTATCCCGCATGCCACCAAATACAATCAGGAAGATGCCCCGGAAGCCATGGCTGCCATTGCCCGGGCATTAAACACAACACCTGATGATGCTGCTGGTGCCCTCTTCGACTTATTAAGTAAAGTCGGTGCTCCAACAACTCTCGAAGCTATTGGCATGAAGGAACAAGATTTGGATAAAGCAGCAGAAATCGCATTATCCAAACCTTATTACAATCCGCGTGAAGTTACTCTGGAGGGTGTTAAAGAGTTACTGAAAAATGCCTATTCCGGTATTCGCCCTTAATACAAACCGGAAACCATGAGACGCTGGCACGAAGAGAGAAATGTTCCCCCATTTGGTACGAAACTATGCAGAGTCGATGATATTCTGCCCGGGGATACCAGAGAGGTCAGCTTTGCAACGGAATCAAAATACCCCTTCAATCTTTTTATCTATAATGACGAAGGGACTTTACGCTGTTATCTGAACCGCTGTCCGCATTTTCAGATAAAGCTGAATCTTGATCCCGGCAGATTTCTGAATCTGGATAAAACCATGTTCATGTGTCAGCACCATATGGGAAAATTCAGATTGCACGATGGCTTTTGTACTGAAGGTCCGCCTCAGGGAAGCAAGCTGGAAACTATTCCCATTGATATCAAGGAAGGGATTGCCTACCTGGGTAATCCTGATTAAAAGTATAATAATATCAATAAATTAAAATATATATTTAAAGTAAATTATGATTAAACATATCGTTTCCTGGAAAGTAGATAAGCCCGAATTAAGTCAGCAATACTGTGATGACGGGGCTAAGCTGATACAACAAATGCGTGAGCAAATTGAAGGTCTGATTACCCTTGAACTAAATGCTGATGCCAGTCGCATTGAAAGTTCTGCAGATATCGTCTTGTACTCAGAATTTGAAAGCTGGGAGGCTCTGGCTCATTACAATCAGCACCCTGTTCATCTGCAATTCAAAGAATATTTAGGTCCATACGTCGTCGAAAGACGTATGGCTGACTACGAAATATAGGACTGTTATATATGACTGACGCATTTATCTGTGACGCTATCCGTACCCCCTTTGGACGTTATGGCGGGACTTTATCCACTATCCGTGCTGATGACCTCGGTGCTGTGCCTCTTAAAGCATTGATGGTAAGAAACCCCAATGTTGACTGGGCTGCCGTTGATGACGTTATTTACGGCTGTGCCAATCAGGCTGGCGAAGATAATCGTAATGTCGGCAGAATGTCCCTGTTGCTGGCTGGTCTTCCCGTTGAAGTAACAGGCACCACCATGAACCGCCTCTGTGGTTCTAGTCTTGATGCCATAGCAACAGCCGCAAGAGCCATTAAATCCGGTGAAGCTGAATTAATCATCGCTGGCGGGGTTGAATCCATGTCTCGAGCGCCTTTTGTTATGGGAAAAGGTGAATCTGCTTTTGCCCGTACCATGAAACTGGAAGACACGACCATGGGCTGGCGCTTTATCAATCCACTATTAAAAGCCATGCATGGTGTTGATACCATGCCAGAAACAGCTGAGAATGTTGCAGATCAGTTTTCCATAAACCGTGAAGATCAAGATGCCTTTGCACTTCGTAGCCAGCAAAGAACAGCAGATGCTCAACAGTCAGGCCGACTGGCAGAAGAAATAACCCCGGTAACCATCCCTCAGCGTAAAACTGATCCTATTATTTTTGATACTGATGAACATCCCCGTGCCAGTACAACCCTGGAAGCGCTAACGAAACTCAGCCCGGTTGTCCGGGAAGGCGGAACAGTCACTGCAGGTAACGCCTCAGGTATTAATGACGGTGCAGCAGCAGTTATCGTTGCTTCCGAAGCAGCTGTCAAAAAACATGGTTTGACCCCACGTGCACGCATAGCCGCTTCGACTACAGCTGGTGTTGCACCCGCTATCATGGGTTTTGCCCCTGCCCCTGCCACTAAAAAGCTTTTGGCAATGACCGGTTTAACGCTGGATCAAATGGATGTCATAGAACTTAATGAAGCTTTTGCCGCTCAGGCCTTGGCGGTTACACGCGATTTAGGGCTGCCAGATGACGCTGGTCATGTTAATCCCAATGGCGGAGCTATCTCAATTGGCCATCCCCTGGGAGCAAGTGGTGCCCGTTTGGTTATTGCCGCTCTTAATCAACTTGAACGTTCAAATGGACGTTATGGACTTTGTACGATGTGTATAGGGGTTGGTCAGGGTATTGCTTCTATTATCGAAAAAGTTTAGAACTGAAACGATAAAACAAAAAGGAGCTTCTTAGCTCCTTTTTTTGTGGCTGTATATTTCGAAAAATTGAAGTAAAAAAAAGGCCTCACTCCGTGAGACCTTTTCTAGTAACGTTATTTTCTACGTCCTATTTCATGTGTATCTTCATGTGCATTCACATGGGTATGCTTACATGCCGCAGGGACGTGGATCCCAGGCACTACGATCATTATCACGTCGATAGTGCGAGCTGGTAATAAAGTCAGTATTCAGATATTCAGGATCATGAACGATAGTTGTAAAAACAACCCAATCATTACCATTAGGATCAGCGAATACATCAACATATTCAGTAACAGTTGCATTCTCACTCACTGGCGCACCGTTTGAACGTAACCAGGCAGCAGTTAAGTGGCTGGTTTCAATTTTCATTGAACCATGCTGTAAATCAGCAGAGTTACGGGTAAAACCGGCAAAGCCCCCTGGAGGTGCTGCATCATATTCCCAACTGGCCATAGAGTAACCTTGCAGACTGCTAGGTGTGTTTTCCGGCGCTGGTTCATTAAAAATAAAACGACGTGTTTGCTGACCATAGTCAGTTTCCAGTCTAACAACTGAATCAGATTCCCATTCAATCCGAATACGCTGTGGTTGACGCATGATTCCAGCAGCACCATAAGCAAGACATGAACCAATCATGGATTCATCCCAGGCTTGTCCTACTTCACGCGCATGGTCGTTATAAGGAATACTGGTGAAGTCACCCCTTTCAGGCACACGCATACGCCATAACCAATCTTCATTGACGATGGCAACCCATTGCCCTTCTAGTCTGTCAAGATTAATTGGAGCAGCATCCCTTGGTGAAGATGCCATATCTCCAGATTGAGCAACAGTAGCAGTAGCCAGTACTGATATGCCGAAAAAAGCGGCAACTTTAGTAAATGTTTTTAATTTCATTATTTTCGCTCCTACTCGCTCAAGGTGTTGTAAACGGATGTAATGAAGGCTTCAGCAGAGACAAAGCCATATCCGTAACGGCCATCATAATCACGTGAAGGCTGTGCAGCCAACACTTCATTCAGACTCATACCCTGGTCAATCATATACTGCACACGATCACGGATAATTGTAATCATATCTCTGTAATCAACGACATCAGCTTCATCAGAAAGACGACCATGGCTTGAAATAACCATCGTTCCACCTTCCTGCTGTTCTTTGGGTACTGTAATCTTGAGGATTTCATTCAAGGCATCGACGATACCATTAATATGTCCGTAGTTTGATTCATCAATAAATGGATAGCCTTCGGTTACATAAACATCACCAGTACTTATCACATCAGACTTGCGGAAGAACACCATGGTGTCACCATTAGTATGTGCTCTGCCCTGATAAAGTAACTCGATAGGTTCATCATTAAAATAAAGATCATACTGATCTCCAATATAAACTTCTGTCGGCCACATATCGAAAGGAATTTCGGGAGTAGCTGTCGCCATGGATAACATCACATTTTCATGTGCGATAACTTCAGCACCTGGCGCGAAAGTTTCAGTCACATCTCTGGCTTCGTTACCGGCAACAATAGTTTCACCCGCATCACGAATGATCTGGTTACCACCAGTATGATCGCCATGACCATGAGTATTAATCACATAACGAATAATCTTGCCCGGAGCCAGACGCTCAATTTCAGCAAGAATTTTAGGTGCTGTTTCGGCAAACTGAGTATCAACAACCAGTACGCCCTCATCGCCGATTTGCACAGTGACATTCCCACCAGCACCAGTTAATACCCAAACCTGCCCTGCAACGTGATAAGACTTCACTTCAACATCAGACAAATCCTGAGCAAATGCAGTCCCAGCAGCAAGAGCTGAAGTCAGCAAACAGGCTCCTAGTGCTTTTTGGATATGATTTTTCGCTTTGCTGCAGCTTATTAATTTTTTAGTAATCATTGTTTTATTCTCCAAAACCTATTTACCTATTCACCTCTAACCACATCAATATATTCAGGTAATGCTGTATGTGCACCACCACGAGTTGCTTCTACAGGAATCCCCCAGCGCTCAGCAAACTCTTCCCTGCCCATCATTGATTCTTCTGAATTAATCATCCAATGAGGAATTTCACCTATTTCACGATCCAATTCAATCGCTGGACGACAAGGATAAGGGCCCATTTGAGCTCTGGTCAGCCACTCAAAACCATTAGACCTTACAAAAGGCTCTGTCAGGTAATTGGGGTCAGTTACGATAGAAACGTGAGTTAATAAAGTACCTTCATCATTTAAAAAGAAAAATTCATCCAATGTCGCTTCATCACTTAAAGCCATACCATTGCGGCGAATCCATCCTGCTTTGAGGTGGGTAGTGTGCACTACCAATGTATCTCCAACAAATTCTCCTGTTGAAAAACCACCCCAGGTATGAGGAGCTATTTCATCTGGATGGTTTCGCCCATCCATCCAGATGGTACGCTTCTGTGCCTGCCATTCAATATGTGTATGTAGAGCAATTAGTTCCTGTGACTGTGGATCAACTTCTTCGAGAATTCTGAGGTTACCAATACCACGAAAACCATAAGTAGACGGATGTGGTTTGCATTGATGCTCAGGCACATTTAAAAGGCCTGACTGCCAGGTATCACCTCTTAATCTCATTGCATCATTAATTGGCAGTCCAGCGTAATCGCCTGCTTCAGGGCCAGGCAAACGTTCTTCGAAATCTTCATGGAATATTGGCGCCCAATAACCAGCAATACCGGCCTGGGCCTGGAGAACTGGTGCACTAAGTGCGCAAAACAGTAATCCGGATAAAACTTTTCTTGCGTGAAAGGACATAGAATAAAACCCCTTAATGCTTAACAGGTATGAAGCGTCGCTATTCTAAAAGCTGTATTTAAAAAGCAAAAACACTAACGGCTTTAGAAGACCGTTAGTGTTTATATAATTCAACTAGAGTCTAAACGCTCTATTAATCGAAGTCACCCTGCCATACGAAGTCACCATCGATAACTTCCAGGCTCTGCATACGCA
>JAYQWA010000026.1:0-16214 GCA_038148755.1 Gammaproteobacteria bacterium | reverse complement strand
CCCTGTTATTAGGGAAAAACAAAGAGGGTTTCGCAGAAGACTCCGCACACCGCCATAAAAGAAACCGCGAAAGCGGTTTTTTTATGAGCGGCCGTCAGGCAAGGGTGGGTGAGAAGCCTCGTCAGGGTTCGACAAGCTCGCGAAAGTAAGCGCAGCGCGACCCATTTTCTAGGGTCGTCCCGCAGGGATTCACGAAGTGAACTATCCCTCCCTCTCCGCCATAAAAG
Source organism: Gammaproteobacteria bacterium (assembly GCA_038148755.1). Classification (GTDB taxonomy): domain Bacteria; phylum Pseudomonadota; class Gammaproteobacteria; order Pseudomonadales; family Pseudohongiellaceae; genus UBA5109. The sequence continues at coordinate 15,987 of JAYQWA010000026.1, read as the reverse complement.
AAACCGCGTTAGCTGCTTGGCTGTAAAAACTTTTGACGATTGCCTGAATGTATTTGTTTGTGCCAGTTCAAAGCAAAGCGCTGTACCAATTCGTTACAGGAATGGTTGGCACTCTTTCAATAAATCACTTCTCTTGGAGAACGGAACAAATGAGTGTTCAAAAATAATTTAGTTTTTTATACTCGGATCGAGCGTATCGATTAGTTGGGAAATAACAGGCTACACCGGGAGTAGTTTCATGAATAAAAAAATAACAGACATGAACAATAATGCCGATCAACTCAAAAGTATTACACCTGACCCAACTCGCAGGCGTTTGATCAAGACAATAACCGGGGCTGCAGTCCTGCCGTTATTTTCAGACCTGGCCAGATCGCAGAGTATCCCTGATGATATCTCTACCGTTGCTTCCAGCCGGGACTGGAGTGGCAACAATCCGATTCGTTATCCTGACCCTGATATCATTACACTCGATCCAAGCTTTCGCCGCTGTTTACAATTCAATTCTCCCATTCTTCGACTTCACACAGGGACGCTTTGGGCTGAAGGGCCTGCCTGGAACGGGGTAGGGCGTTTTCTGGTATGGAGTGATATACCAAATAATCAACAGATGCGCTGGATAGAGGATGATGCTCGTGTTACCAGCTTTCGTAGCCCATCGGGAAACAGTAATGGCAATACCTTTGATTTTCAGGGACGCCAGCTCTCAGCAGAACATGGTGGACGTCGGGTTGTCCGCTATGAGCAGAATGGCAGCATTACCATCATTGCCGATAGTTATGATAGGAAAAGGTTGAACTCACCAAACGACCTGGTTGTCCACCCTGATGGCAGCATCTGGTTTACAGATCCATCATTTGGCATCCGGGGGCTTTACGAAGGCAACCCCGCTGAGTCCGAGCTTAAAGAGGCGGTTTACCGGGTAGATGGTTCCAATAGCCGAATTGAAGTACTCACCGATGAGGTTGGGCAGCCAAATGGCCTGTGTTTTTCGCCTGACTATAGCCGTTTGTATGTAGCAGATTCCGGCCAGACTAAAGTCTGGGATATCGATGGGACACGTTTGCGTAATGGCCGCACCTTTGCACAGATCACTCTGCCGGATGGTGGACGTTCTGCGCCAGACGGTATTCGCTGTGATAGCTTTGGCAATGTCTGGGCGGGAGCCAATCCTGGGGTCATGGTGTTGTCTCCGGAAGGCGACCCCATAGGCATGATCAGGCTTCCGGAAATCTGTGCCAATGTCTGCTTCGGTGGCCCAAAAAGGAATCGCCTGTTTATGACGGCAAGCCAGTCTCTTTACTCACTTTACCTCGCCATACCTGGCGCACATATCTGCTAGCATGAGATTTTTACTGGGAATGCCATTTACCAATTGGAGCTTCCGTAATAAGCAATTTTATTTTTAAACTAATACAGCATCGACAAACCAGAGGATAAATAGAAATGAAATCATATAAAACGCCAATCAACAGTCCCTTGGAATTACTAGGCTATGCAGCGCTACTGATAGTATTTTGCAGCTCAAGCGTATTTGCCGCCGAAGCCAGCGACACCATGTACAACACAGTAAAAGCGAAACTTGCACGGGGTGAACAGGTTGTCGGTGGTACGGTGAGCACAGCAGACTTGAACGTTTATTGTGCCATGGCCAATGCAGGTTTTGACTTTTTGTGGATTGAAATGCAGCACAGTCCGCTGACCTATCAGGAAGTCGCGACTATGATCCGTGCCTGCCCCGGACCTGCGGTTCCTTTTATCCGTGTCCCTGATGCCAATGAGGGAGATATTCAGAAGGCGGTGGATATAGGAGCACTTGGCGTCATTGTGCCCATGGTCGACACTGTTGAGAAAATCGAAAACGCAATCACTTATGCCAAATATCCTCCCATTGGGAAGCGCAGCCAGGGCGGCGGCCAGTACCGCACACTGTGGGGCAGCAACTATCGCCAGACAGCCAACGATAACATCATGATTGTCGCGATGGTTGAGAATCCGGCCGGTGTAGAAATTGCTGATCAAATCGCCGGTCTTGAAGAGGTGGATGTCGTATTTGTTGCCAGCACTGACCTGGGCAGTTTTACCGGTCTGCGCCAGGGAGACGTGAATTACGAAGCGATGGTAACGGCTATCAAAGAGGCTACGCTGAACGCCGGTAAATATGTGGCTGGCCCATTAGCCTGGAAGGACACACGGGACGGCTATAGCTTTTTCCAGGGGCCGCCTGAATCAGTACTTATAACAAACGGCGCTCGTCTGACGCTGGAAGGCAGTACCATGCAGAGAGAGCCAGCTGGTGTGGCTCCAATCGAAGGTTCAGAAGGGCCCTGAAATGTTTTACGCCAGGGTTTTGTTGAAGCCAGTATGCCTGGTGTTGTTTGTCGCTTTTTCTGCAGGCACAAGCCTGTCACTGATGGCGTAATCAACAACTGGGCCTTCTGTATTTGATGGCATTTATAGCGAGGCACAGGCCATTCAGGGGCAGGTTCTTTATTACCAGCATTGCCTGAACTGCCACGGTGAGGATATGGGCCTTAACTTGTCAGTAACTTTGAGGAGTCTGGACAGCAACAGCTTGAAACCTGATTAATGCGAGACTAAAACCGAATAATATGATTTTTAAAAATCAAAAAGCAGCAGTTATCCTTTTATTAATTCTCAGTTATAGTTTTCATTGCTATGCTCAAGAATACCCTGTCGACACCATAACGATACTGACACATTCAAGGCCAGGGGGTGGAAGCGATGTATTTCTTCGAGAATTGTCTCTCTACCTCGGACCTGAATTGGGCGCCAATATTATAGTTAAAAACGTAACAGGCGGATCCGGGGCTAGCGCAATTGCTGAATTGTCCAGGGCGAAACCTGATGGTTCAAAATTCTACGCAACTACGCCGACATTTATCTATACCTCGTTACTTTCCCAACCTGCCTATACCTATCAGGATGTAGATCCGCTGGTTAATTTGTTTTTTGATCCTGAACTCATTTACACCGCGGCAGACAGCCCGTTTCTAACGCTGGAAGATGTGCTAGATAAAGCCAGAAACTCGCGTGGATTGTGGGGCGCTGCAAATCCTGGTTCCATGGAAAGACAATCTTTAGAGCAGTTGAAACTGGCTACCGGCTTGAATGCAGCAGTAATTAGCCATGAAGGGGGCGGTGATTTAATAATCAATGTTCTTAATGGCACTTTGGACATCGGTGTTGGTGAGGCTCAGGAATTGCAATCTCAAATTCAGGCTGGCAGTTTACGACTTCTGGCTACATTGAGTGATACGCGTTTGGCGCAGTTTCCTGAAATACCAACAGTGCAGGAACTGGGCTATGAAGTTGTAGTCCGTAAGTTCAGGGGAATTGCAGCGCCCAAAGGCCTGGCGCCCGAATTAATTCGTCAATGGGAGCAGGCTATTCAAAATGTATTGAAAAACCCGGACTATCAGGCGTCTTACCTTGCTGACAATTTAAGATTAAATTACATCAATCATGCTGAGTACCAGAGCTTCATTGATGAATTTGCAGACGAAACTAGAAACTACCTGAGAAGTGTGGGGCTTATAGAATAAGAGTTTAGTGCAGTGCTTCTGATGCTGCATAATTCATAATTTATGCGTGTGAACTAGAAAAGTGAGTTGATATGTTGTCCAGAGATTTTGTTGGTGGAATGGTTGCTATTGCTCTGGGCAGTCTTTATCTGTTTTTTTCATTCAGGCAAAGGGTAAGTGCCTTGGCCGATACCATCGGTCCGGCAGGCATGCCAAAAGTGCTGGGCATTCTAATGGTGGCCTTGGGTTTCATACTTTGTGTTCAGGCTATCTATCAAAGCAGAAAATCTGTTGTACCGGCATCAGCAGAATGGGATGGCGAAGCCAGAAAAATCTTCCGTGCATTCGGCCTGGTAGTTATTGCTGTGATCTATCTTTTTATGCTGGCATTCCTGGGTTATGTATTATCGATAGCGCTGTTACTTGCAAGCCTTGCTTTTTATTTAGGTGCGGCCATCAGTTGGCGAATGATACTTATCGCAGCAGCAGGGGCAGCGATGCTCTGGGCGATTTTTGTGATCCTGCTGGATGTTCCTATGCCCGTCGGCATATTGTTCCAAGACTGATATGGACGCGATACTCACCTCACTTGCCAATCTGGAATTTTATCTAGTCCTCGCTGCAATACTGGGTGTTGTCTGGGGCATTGTCGGTGGGGCTCTGCCCGGCATATCCCCTTCAATCACGATGGCTTTGCTGCTGCCTTTTACCTATGCGCTGGAGCCATCGATTGCTATCGTCTTATTGGCCTCTACCTATGTGGGTGCAGAATATGGCGGATCGATCCCCGCCATTCTCATCCGTACCCCGGGGACCAATGCTGCCGCAGCCTCGGTTATCGATGGTTATGAAATGAACAAACAGGGCAAAGCCGGTCTTGCTCTGGGCATATCGCTGTATTCGGGCGTCATCGGCAGTCTGGTAGGTTTGTCAGTCCTGATCCTGTTCAGTGAGCCCCTGGCCAGACTTGCTCTCTCATTCACCCCGCCAGCTTATTTTGCCCTGGGCGTACTCGGCCTTAGTGTTATTGTCAGTTTATCAGGGGAGTCTCTGGTAAAAGGGCTAATTGCCGCTTTGTTGGGTTTGATGATTTCTACCATAGGAACTGATCCTGTGTCTGGAATCAGCCGTTTTACTTTCGGGGTTTCAGATCTCCTTTCAGGCATTCAACCCATCCTGATCATGGTGGGCCTGTTTGCAATGAGTGAATTGCTGAAACAGGCTTCGGCGCTAAATGAATCAAGAGTAAAGGCTATTCCCAGAATCCAGTTTCCTGATAATAAGTTAAAAAAAAGGTTGGTCCTGCCGCAGTGCATAGGCGCTTTATTTGGCGTATTTGAGGGAGTTATGCCTGGCGCCGGTGGAACCGTTGCCTCCTTCATGTCCTACAATGAAGCTAAACGCTGGTCTAAGTCGAAGCGTGAATTTGGTAAAGGGTCGCCAGAAGGAATTGCTGCACCGGAAACGGCTAATAATGCTGTTGCAGAAACCTCACTGATTCCCTTGTTGAGTTTCGGAATCCCAGGCTCCAATTCCACGGCAATTTTACTGGGAGGGTTTCTGATTCATGGCCTGATACCCGGCCCTATGTTATTTGCCCGTTCAGGCGATATTGTGGCTGATTTATATGTAGGTCTTTTTTTCGCGGCTATTGCTTTGCTTTTTATTGGCATTGCTATTATGCCTGTGTGTATCTGGCTGGTGAACCAGCCAAGACCTTATCTTAATGCTTTTATTATGGCATTAATTATGTCGGGAATTTATTCAATCAATAATAGTCTGTTTGAACTTTCAGTTGTATTGGTAGCAGGTGTAATTGGTTATTTTATGAGATTACTAAAATTTCCATTTTTGCCTACCGTTTTGGGTTTGGTGCTTGGCTTCATGATTGAAAGTAATTTCCGCAGATCATTATTATTGTCCGGCGATGAGTTAAGTATATTTTTCAATGACCGGATTTCGCTGGTACTTTTATCTGTTGCTGCATTATTTATTATTGGTTCGTTTGCCAGGCGTTTGATTGTTTTTTTGTTTGCTGGCTTTACAAGTAAATTTGCTGATAATGATGGTCGTTAAAAAGGAGACTCCATGATTGAAGAAAGTATTGCTCAAAGGCTTGGTAATTGGGGTGAGAAGCTAGAGCCTACAAGTTTGTCCAGATCGACTTTGCAAAAAAATGGAGACATTTTGCTGGACATCGTTGGATTGTGTATAGCCTCGCGCAATAAAGACTATGTCAGGGCGGTGGTTGATGCATCGGAACCCGGAGAGCACACCCTGATTGGTCATGGCCTGCGAGCATCAGCAGCCAGTGCTGCCATTGTTAATGGTACAGCAGCTCATGGCGAGGATTTTGATGATACCTTTGAAGGTGGTCCTGTGCACTCCGGTGTGGTCATGGTGCCAGCCATGCTAGCCGCGGCTGAACGCTATCAGTTGAATTCGGCAGAAATCATGTTGGGACTTGCAGCTGGCAATGAGCTTCTTTGTCGACTGGCTCTGACCTTGCCCAAAGGCATTCACAAATCAGGATTTCATCCTACCGCTGTACTGGGTTCTTTTGCAGCGGCATTTGGCATCGCCGTGGCCTGTAAAGCAGACAGCAGGATTATTGCTAATGCGCTTGGTATCGCTGGTAGCATGGCCTCGGGCATTATTGAATACCTGGGAGATGGCAGCTGGACCAAACGTATGCATCCGGGCTGGGCCGCGCAATCCGGTTTGCGGGCATTTGCCATGGCCAGGGCCGGATTTCAGGGACCCAAATTTGTCTTTGAAGGTGAGCATGGGGCTTTCAAAGTGTTTGCTTCATCGGTAGAACCCAAGCTGAACTGCCTGTTTGATAAGCTCGGAGAGGAATATGTCAGCGATACCATTTCATTCAAGCCTTATCCCTGTGGCACCATGATTCAGCCCTATATAGATTGTGCCCGCCAACTCAGGGAGCGAGGCATTAATGTCAATGATATCGAGTCAATTCTTTGTGAAACCGCAGAAGGTTATGTCCACAGGCTGTGGGAACCAAAAACAATAAAGCGTGCACCACCAAGTTCATATGCAGCCAAATTCAGCGTGCCTTTTGGTGTCGCTCTGGGGCTATTGCGGGGTCATGCAAATCTCGGCGACTACAGTGAAGCGTCCATTGTTGATCCTGATTTGTTGAATATTGCCGCCAAGGTTAATTATGAAATTGATTTGGATAATCCTTATCCGGCAGCCTTTACCGGTCACGTCAGGCTATTGTTTAAAGACGGCACTTACAAAGAAGCCAGGCAGGGGTTTATGCGTGGCGGGAGAGATGCACCGCTTAGCCAGGATGAAATAACAGAAAAATTTTACGCTAACTGCCAGTATGGCGAACATTCTGATCCTGATAAATTGCTGGATGTTTGTAAGTCCATTGCCTCGATGCATTCTGGCTACCAATTAATCCGTGAATTGGGAGAGACTGTATGACGGCAGCAAAGTCACCAAATACGGATCGGGTCGCTCTGGTTACCGGTTCATCACGAAATATTGGCAGAGCCATCGCGGTAGCCCTGGCCAAAAACGGCATTAATGTGGTTGTACATGCTGCGCAGGATCAATCGCAAGCTGAACAGACCTTAAAACAGCTTGAATCCTATGGTGTGAACGGCATGGTAACGCTTGGCGACCTGTCAGAGCCTGACACAGCGATTCGAATCATGAAGGAAGTAATTGCAAAGTTCGGCCGACTCGATATTTTGGTGAATAATGCGGCGATAAGACCGGAATCACCCATTGCCGACATAAGCTATGCAGAATGGCGCAAGGTTATGGGGGTATGCCTGGACGCTGTTTTCCTGATGTCTCAAGCGGCACTTCATCAGCTTCGGCAAAGCACAAAAGGGACAATCATAAATATTGGTGGTTTGACTGCCCATACAGGCGCCTCAAATCGGGCCCATGTTATCTCGGCCAAGGCAGGTGTCGTAGGGTTCACAAAAGCGCTGGCCTCTGAGTTATCACCGGAAGGTATTACCGTCAACTGTATCGCGCCAGGACTGATAGAAACAATCAGAGATGAAAACAATCGACCTCATCATCATGCCACGCGGACAAACCTGCTGGGAAGACGTGGTCAACCAGAGGAAATAGCAGAAGCAGTCGTGTTTTTGGCAGGCGCTTCAGCGCGCTATATCACAGGTCAGACTGTTCATATCAATGGTGGTGCATATCTGCCGTAATGTTATCGGCAGGTAAACTATCAGTTTGGTACTGACAATAAATAATGCACACTGCACTTAGGAAAGTCGGTAATGAAGCGGAGCTTTTTGTCTTTGAAGGCATGCATCATCTTTTTTCTGCCATGCACGATCTTCCTGAAGCTAAAGATTTACATAAATTTACTGCATTATTTTTTAAAAAATATTTAGATAGTTGAAGGGGGCAAACTTATGAATCAGCTAGCTTTTACAAAATCATTCTTATTCAAATACATGTTTCGGTCTGGTTATTTATTGCTTCCCGCCATTGTTGGATTAAGCATTTTTCTGAATGCATCCTGGGCTCAAGCACCTGCTCAAGGCCGTATGCTCAGACCTCTTTTACTCACGCATGTGGTAGAGAATCTGGAATCTTCTATTGATTTCTATAGACAGGGGCTGCAGTTCGAAGTGGCAGAAGGACCTGCACGACTGACATCTTCAGCCCTGTTACAAAAGGTGGTAGCGGAAACACCAGCAGCACAGGCCAGATATGCCATCATGTCGATTCCCGGTTCCGCGCTGTCATTACAATTGATTGAATTTGAAGGTGCTGAAGGTCGACCTTTTCAGCAAAGACTCTATGATCCTGGTGTCACACGTTTCTCCATACAGGTACGTGATATTGATCTGGCATTTGAACGGGTAAAAGATACAGTTATGAGCGTGGATACAATAAGTGCCGGTCCGGTTTATACACAACGACCCAGAAACAATACTCGTGCAGTCATGCTGCGTGACCCGGATGGCTTTGTTTTTGAGTTTGTGCAATCAGGTAACCCCATTCAAACGGAAGTGCCGGAAAGCAGTAATATTTATGATGCACGTTCATCCCTGGCGCTAGAGAATATCGAACGTGCCATGGAGTTTTACGGTGAAATTCTCGGGTTTGTTGCAACCCGGGAACCAGGTTATGTCAGCGATGCTGTCCTGGCACTTGAAGGGACGCCGCGGGCACGTGCACGTAATATGGGAACAATGCCCCCGGGTTCAGCTAACCCCTGGTTCTTCTGGGAGTTCAGGGATATTGTCCGTACCAAGCGTTCTCCCGATCCTCAGGATCCTGGCGCGTCGGCCATCACTCTACAGGTAGAGAATATTGAGGCACTGGTAAACCGGATACATGAAGCAGGCCATATTATTGAGACTCCGGGAGGGCAGCCTGTCCGACTGGATAACAACAGTGAAGCGATCCTTGTCCGTAGCCCGGATGGTCTGCTGGTTGAACTGGTGGAATTTTAAACAGTAATAAAAAATCAAAGGCAAATCATTGAAAATCAAAAGAGTCAGAGCAATTTGACTCTTTTATTCTCTTCTACAGCGACAGTGCTCTCTTGTAGCAGACAGCTCAATATCCATTAAAACAATAATCCCTTCTTAAATCCCTTCTTAGCTTGCGAACTTGCTCTGCAAAATACTTTTTAGCTCTGAGTTATCAATGATACTTGCTAAAAACAGTACCAATCGGTACTATTTTTTATAAAATAACACATAAATAAAATTAACTAATTAAATTATATCTAAAAATATAATACTTATGAGTACTATAAATAGACAGTCCGACTATAAAAAATCAGCAAAAGCTAACAAGTCTTTGGCAAAACGCGAAGCCATTAAACTGGCAGCAACAGAGTTAATGATTGAATTGGGTTACGAAGACACGAATCTGGAAGCGATCTGTCAGCGTGCGAGTTGTTCCAAGTCAGCGATCTATCAATACTTTGGAAATAAACAGGGCTTACTCGCTGCTCTCACCGAGGATGTTGCACTGGAAATTTCGCAGGCACTGCATGCTTTTCATCTGCAGGGACTGGATGTCGCGGAAGCTTTATTGATGTATGCAAAACTTGCTCTCTCCAAAATACTTAATGAGAAACATATTGCTGTAGTACGGGCAACAATATCGTCCCTCGGGCGCTATCCGGAATTAGGCCCGACTTATTATCAGGTAGGGGCTAAAACGGCGCAGTCTGCCTTAACACAATATTTCTCTGCAAAAAAAGGATCAAATATTCTGGATGTGGATGATCCTGAATGGGCAGCTCATGAGTTTCAGGGTTTGCTGTTCTGGGAGAGACTGGTTGCCCAGGTTGTTGGTGCGCAGCAGGCGCCAAATGATAGGGAAATTGAAGAGCATGCAAAAAAGGTAGTGGATACTTTTCTAAAAAGATACCGGGTCTATGAAGCCTAAAAAATAAATAAAAAGAGGATCGAAAATGACGCTGCAAAAAAACAATGAAAGTCATGGTAGTGAAGTTGAAATGCCGGTGTTGATTGTCGGGGGCAGTCTGGTTGGTTTATCAACATCAATGTTTTTAGCCATGCATGGAATAAAGAGTCTGATCATCGAAAAACATCGTGGCACAGCCATACACCCAAGAGCCGGTTATTTTCAGTTGCGTACTCTGGAAATGATGAGGCAGGCTGGCATTGAGCAAAAAGTGGTGGAAGCTGCACATGCTCTATATGACCCCAATGGAGGCATGAATGCGGTAGAGTCACTTGCAGGCAGGGAAATTGCCAATTACATACCGGATATCAATCAGGGAATACAGGATCTGACGCCGGTACGCAGGTTGTTCATGCCGCAGCAGGTGCTTGAGCCGATCATCAAGGACAGGGCAGAGGAGCTGGGAGCTGAGTTTCTTTATTCACACCAGGTCACTGAATTTTCGCAAGATGAAGCCGGCGTTTCGGTGCGGGCAAAGCATATTGATAGTGGTGAGGAGAAAATATTTAAAGGTAACTATCTGGTTGCCTGCGATGGTAACAGAAGTCCGATACGCAATCAGCTGGGCATAAAAATGCAGGGTTATCCGGTGATGTCGCAGAGCATCACTGTTTATTTTCGGGCTGATTGCTCTAAGGCACTGCGTGGCAGAAATCTGGGCGTTATCTATGTAAATAACCAGCATGTCAGAGGCTTTTTCAGGCTCGAAAAAACCGGGCTTGGGGGGTTTCTTGTTATTTTTACTGTCGGTGATATTAATCATCGTGATGCACGTAATGCGGCAGAAGGCGTGACTGAAGAAAAGGCAGCGCAATATGTGCGTGATGCTGTAGGAGATCAGAATCTGGATGTTCAGGTAGAAGATATTCATAAGTGGGAGGCTGTTTGTCACGCAGCTGAACGACTTCAGGAAGGAAAAATATTTTTGGCCGGGGATACCGCGCATGTCACTACTCCTACGGGCGGTTATGGCGGTAATACCGGCATTCAGGATGCGCACAATCTGGCCTGGAAACTGGCTTCAGTTTTACGAGGGGAGGCCAATGAAGGCTTGTTAAAATCGTATAACGATGAAAGGCAACCTGCTGCCATGCAAATGATAGAGCAGGGCTACCAGCGATATGTGACCCGTTCGGATCCGGATTTGGGTATGGACGGTGTAAAAAAACAGATTCCGGATGTGCATGTTGAATTTAATCGTTACAGATCAGATGCAGTTATTCCTGATGAAGCTTATATAGATGATGGAGCAGCAGATATTGATCCAAGGGCATCATTTGCTTTGCCGGGAACAAGAGCACCGCATGTAGAATTATTCATAAATGGAAAACTCGGATCGACCCTGGATTTGTACGGTGAAAGATTTGTTCTGATAACGTCTCACTATGGTGAGAAATGGAAAGATATTGCGGCAAAAACTGAAGAAGCCTTAAATATCAGAATTGATTGCAGATTGATTGATCCGCCTGGTTCAAATACCAGCTATGTTGATTTACCGATACATCGGGACAAAATTTCGAGCCCGTTTACCTTGCCGTTTTCAGAAGCCTACGGCATTACACCAGATGGCGCCGTTCTGGTAAGACCCGATGGTTATGTTGCGTGGCGAGAAAAAAACTGTACTAACGATAGTGAAAATAACTTAAAAAATGCTATGAGCCGAATCCTGTTCAGGGAAAATACAATTACTGAGTCTGGTGCTTCGGCTGAAATGGAAGGAGTCAAATAATGAAAACTAAAATTCAGGTGGTTTTTTACAGTATGTATGGTCATGTTCATAAACTGGCTAGCGAAATAGCAGCAGGCGCATCCGATATTGAAAACACGGAAGTAAAACTGTTGCAAGTTCCAGAGTTGATTCCTGAGGATGTACTTTTACTGAGTGGTGCACGAGATACACGCAAGGAGTTTGAAGATATCCCTATTGCCGAACCGGATAAACTTGCTGAAGCAGATGCCATTATTTTCGGCACACCAACGCGTTTCGGTAACATGTGTGCCCAGATGAGAAATTTTCTGGATCAAACCGGTGCTTTATGGATGAACGGTGCTCTGGTCGGAAAAGTTGGTAGTGTTTTTACCAGTTGTGCCAGTCAACATGGTGGTCATGAAACGACAATTACCAGTTTTCATACAACACTTATTCATCACGGGATGGTTGTCGTTGGCGTGCCCTATACGGAGCAAAAGTTACTGGACATGACCGCAATAAATGGAGGTTCCCCTTATGGTGCCTCAACCGTTGCGGACGGTGATGGTTCAAGACAACCGAGTCAGCTGGAGCTAGATATTGCGCGTTTTCAGGGCAGGCATGTCGCCGATATTGCAAGCAGACTGATAGGTGCTAAATAAATAGCTGGAGTTTTACCATAAGGGTCAGAATAAGCTGACCCTTTTACCCACGGCAAACTCAAACCTTAATCAATTCTGCCTTTATTGCCGATCGTCTGCTCCCAGTAAACAATATAAGTACCGGTGTTTCCTTTCATCCTGGTCAGTAAATCGCAGACATTTCCCCTGTCTTATATCCCTGCATACTTCAAGTTTTAGTGCTGGTCGCAGGCCTGTCCAATGAGCATCATGGCTGAGTGAATTCCGCGTCATGCGCAGCATTGGATCACAAAATGCACAATAATGGATAAAGAATTGCCTTTGGCTAGTGCTTTGCTGTGGTGCACAATAAAATAAAACAGCTCCTTAATGAGGCAATTTTGACGTTTTTGTGACAAGAAATATTAGGGATGTGAATTTCTGAATTATAAATTACAAAAATAAATTATTTTCAATATTGGTTTTATTTAAATATCAGAATACCAACGCTGTTTTATAAAAAATATCTATAAATATCGTATAAATATTTATATTAATATTATAAAAATAAATAATTAGACATGGCGTTATATAATAAGAATACTGTTTATATAGATGACGTGGTCTTTTTTTCGATTTCTCTTGGCATATTTAATGCATTTTCTAAGTGGTGTAAAAAATTATATTTTTTTTATGCCCCAAGTAAGGGCGTTCTTAGTCAGGAGAAATATCAATGCACATCCCGGTCAACTATAAATCGAGAATGGTCAGTGTGCTTGCTGCCAGTATAGCAAGCGCAATCCTTACAACTCACTTAGCGAATGCGCAGGAAAGAGCGCCGGAAATACAAGCTATCAATATTACAGGCACAAGAATTGTCCGTGATGGTTATGATATGCCAACGCCGGTTTCTGTTCTGGGTGAGTTGGAAATTAATGCGGAGGCCCCTGCCAGTATTGCAGAGTTTGCCATGACTTTACCTTCTATTCAGGGCAGTACCACAGCAACTACTAACTCCGGTTCATTGAGTAATGGTCAGTCAGGCATATCGGCACTTAACCTTAGAGCCTTGGGAACAGGCCGTACTCTGGTATTGTTTGATGGGCAACGTTCTGTTGCTTCGTCTTCTGATGGTTTGGTTGATACGAATACCTTTCCACAATCCTTGGTCGAACGTATTGAAGTAGTCTCCGGTGGTGCATCCTCAGCTTATGGTTCAGATGCAATTGCTGGAGTTGTTAATTTTATTCTGGATAAAGACTATACCGGTATTAAAACGGCTTATGAGTTTGGAGACAGCGACTATAATGCTCCTAATGAGCGCATGGAATTTACCATCGGGAATGACTTTGCGGATGGTCAAGGGCATTTTTTATTCAGCGCAGAATATTATGGTCAAGATGGTATTCGCAATACCGTTGCTGATTGGCAGCTTAGTGGTTTTCAAGGCATTGTAAACCCGGATAGAACACCAGGCGCGCCTTACTATTATGTTGGCGACAATATAGGTATTGGTGGTTATACCCCTGGTGGTCTTATCGTTAACGGCCCCTTACGTGGGACTTATTTTGGTGAGGGGGGAACTATCGGCCAGTTAAATTATGGTACTGAATCCAACCTCTGGATGATTGGCGGTGATTGGCGGTATGCACAGTCTTCCATTATCGGCACAAATTCCTTACAGGCGGATTCTACCCGTAAAAGTACATTCGGCCGTGTCAGTTGGGAGTTAACACCGGACATCACGGTATTTGCTCAGGGCTCATGGGCAGGTTATGAGGGAGATAGTGATTACATCCGTCCTACTGATCGTAACCGTACCATACAGATTGATAATGCATTTTTGCCTCAGGTTATTCGGGATCAAATGATTGTTGAAGGCATTACCTCTTTCAATTTAAGCAGTGCAAGACAGGATATTCCTTTAGCTGGAGCTAATAATAAACGTGAAACCAGTCGTTTTGTGCTTGGGGCAGAGGGCATGTTTCTTTTCCAGGATAAAGGTATGGATTGGGATATGTATTTGCAGAGAGGTACAACTTCCACCGATGAACATCAGAATCCCACTTGGAATTTTGCAAACCTGAGTGCTGCATCAGATGCTATCTTTGATCCCGTTACCGGCGAGATAGTTTGCCGTAGTGCAGTAACAGGTTGTGTGCCGTTTAATTCATTTGGCGTGGGTGTTGCCAGTGACGATGCGCTTGCTTTTGTACTGGGACGTCCTCGCCGTGAACAGGAATTTCAGCAGGATGTCGCTCAATTCAATATTACTACTTCAGATATTGAAGGCTGGGCCGGCCCGATTGGTCTGGCAGCCGGTATTGAATGGCGTCAGGATTCCATTGATGGTTTTGTTGATCCTAAATACACCAGCGGCTGGAAATATGGTAATTATAAAGTTACTACCGGCAAACAGAATGTCAAAGAAATCTACGGTGAGGTTAGTGTACCTTTGCTGTCGATGTTAGAGTTCAATGGCGCTGCACGCCGGACTGATTATAGTAATTCTGGTGGCGTTAATACCTGGAAAGCAGGTTTCACTTATATGCCGATTGATGACATTACTTTACGTGTTACTCAGTCAAGAGATATTCGTGCACCAAACCTGAGTGAACTTTTTGATGCCGGTACAGCGCGAAGTAATTCAGTCTCAATTGGCGGTGCTTCCACACCTTTCATTCAGAATCTGCAGGGAACGCCAACGGTCGGGCCTGAAGAAGCAGATACTTTTGGTTTTGGCGTTGTATTTCAGCCTAGCTTCTTGCCTGGCTTTGCAAGCTCCATTGATTACTATGACATTGAGGTGGATGGTGTAATCGGTTTTCTAACTGCTCAGGAAGTGGCTGATGCCTGTTTGCTGTTTGGCCAGACCAATTACTGTTCGCAGTTACGTTATGATACTGGCGGCAATTTGCAGTTTATTGATCTGAAATATGAAAACCTTACTTCGCTGATTTCAGAAGGGGTTGATATTGAAGCCAGTTATACTTTTGCTATGGGGCCAGGTGATATGAGCCTGCGCTTTATGACGACTCACTATATGTCTAACGCGACAGATGACGGTGTCACAATTAGGGAAAGAGCAGGTGAAAATACCAGTAATACACCAGATTGGGTTTACCGGGCGACAGCACGATACAGCTTTGCAGATTATGCCCTGCAACTGACGGCCCGTGGCCACAGTGATGGTGTTATTGATAATCGCTGGATTGAATGTACAACTGGCTGTCCGGTATCTACCAACACCAGCAACCGTACCATCAATGATAACAGTATAGAGGGTGAATGGTATTTTGATCTTTATGGTTCATATAATCTTGGTTTTGCTGATGGGCAGGGAGAGGTTTTTATCTCGATAAAAAACCTGCTTGATACATCTCCACCCTTAGTGGCTTACCCGCTTAATCAGGGTTCAGAAAACCGGGCAGGTTATCAGCCAGCCAACCGAAACCTGAATGATGTGATAGGTCGAAACTACCGCTTAGGTGTACGGTTTGAGTTCTAATAAAACCTGAGACTAATTTTTCAAATTGATAGGAGCAATTAAATGTTTAATATTAAATTAGTGTCCGGGTTTGTAAGTGCAGTAGCTTTTGCTGCTGCACTTGTAACTACAGCCTACTCGCAAGATCTGAATGATGACCAGATCACTTCAATCAGAAACGATATTGTC
>JAYQWA010000025.1:0-21304 GCA_038148755.1 Gammaproteobacteria bacterium | reverse complement strand
CACATTATTTGAAGTCCTACCTAAACGAAATCCGACAACTTATTCAACCACATAATCGACTCTACCATCAGCAAGATGCCCCCGAAATTCCTGACCAGGAATTTGACCGTTTATTTGATCGTCTCCTTGAAATCGAAAAACAACACCCGGAACTGGTAACAGCAGATTCACCGAGTCAACGTGTTGGGAGTGAACCCTTATCCGGTTTCGTGCAGGTAGCCCATAAGATTCCCATGCTTTCTCTGGAAAAGGCCTTTGATGCTGAAAGCCTGAGCAAATTTGAAATCCGTTTAAGAAAACGATTACCCGAATATGTAAAAACTATTGAATACAGTTGCGAGCCTAAAATAGACGGTGTGGCTGTCAGCATACGTTATGAGAAAGGGATACTGGTTCAGGCAGCGACCAGAGGTGATGGCACGACAGGTGAAGACATCACCCATAATGTAAAAACAATAAAAGACATTCCGCTAAAGCTAAAGGGGGAGAATTATCCAGATGTGCTGGAAGTACGGGGCGAAATATTTATGAGCAAGTCAGGTTTTGCCCTGATGAATGAAGCGGCCCGAAAAAAAACCGAAAGAACTTTTGTTAATCCGAGAAATGCGGCTGCTGGCACCTTAAGACAACTTGACTCCCGCATTACAGCAAAAAGACCCCTGACAATGTTTTGTTATAGCCTGGGTGAAACCAGTATTGCTTTACCTTCCCGTTTGAGTGAAGTCTTTTCTCTATTGGCTGAATGGGGGCTGCCGGTCAATCCTATTCGCAAAGCTGTCGAAGGTATCGATGCCTGCTACAGCTATTGTGAAGAGATTTTAACTAAACGTAATGATCTGGATTATGAAATTGATGGTGTTGTCCTGAAGGTTAATGATTTTACTTTACAGGACACGCTCGGAATTAATGCACGCACCCCGCGATGGGCTATTGCCTTTAAATTTCCGGCAGAGGAAGTAAGCACAGTCTTACAGGATGTGGAATTTCAGGTAGGCAGAACCGGAACAATTACACCGGTTGCCCGGTTGACTCCTGTTTTTGTCGGAGGCGTGACGGTAAGTAATGCAACTTTGCATAATCTGGATGAAATTGAACGGCTGGGAATACAAATAGGGGATACTGTCATTATCAGGCGTGCCGGTGATGTGATCCCTAAAGTGGTCAAGGTGGTACTTGAGAAACGACCGGTCGATGCCCGAGAGATAGTTGCGCCACTGCAGTGCCCGGTCTGTCATTCCGATATTGAGCAAATTAAAGGTGAAGTGCTTATGCGCTGCACAGGCGGGCTTTACTGTAAGGCGCAACGTACGCAATCCATTATTCATTTTGCGTCGCGGGCAGCGATGGATATTGATGGTCTGGGCGTGAAGTTAATTGAGCAGCTGGTCGAAGCAGAGCTTATCAATAATGTTGCAGATATTTATCGTTTAAATCTGGCTCAGCTATCAGCTTTGGAGCGGATGGCAGAAAAATCAGCAAGCAATTTATTGGAAGCCATTGAAAACAGTAAGCATATCAGTCTGCAGCGTTTTATTTATGCTTTGGGAATCAGGGAGGTAGGGGAAGCCACTGCTTTAGCCCTGGCAAAGCATTTCGGCTCATTACAAGGCATCATGCAGGCTGATATGGAAGCTTTGATTCAGGTACCAGACATAGGGGAGGTTATGGCACAGCATATTGTGGCTTTTTTTGCGGAAGCACATAATTTGTCTGTGATCGAAGCCTTGATAAAAGCCGGCGTGAGTCCCTCAGAGCTCGAAATCAACGCGAGTGAAACCTTGCCTTTAAGTGGCCTGACTTATGTCGTGACAGGAACCCTTGAATTAATGGGGAGATCAGAAGCAAAGCAGTATTTGCAGCAGCTTGGAGCAAAAGTCGCTGGCAGTGTTTCCAGCAAGACTTCCTGTGTCATTGCGGGCCCCGGTGCAGGCAGTAAACTGAGCAAGGCTGAGGAATTAGGGATTGAAGTGATTGACGAAAAAGATTTTGTGTCATTGCTTACACAACACGGCATAACAGTGTAAAGTATAGCCCCATAAGCTAGTAAAGCCAGTACTTATTGGGCTTAATGACATTAACATGATTAGAGGAATTCAAAAATGCGCCTGATTTTTGTATTCACGATGCTAACTATACTGTCTTCCTGTGTTTCACCGCCGCCAGAAAACACAGCCAATATCTGCAGTATGTTTGAAGAACGTCGCAGCTGGTACAAGGCTGCCAAGAAAGCAGAAAAGCGCTGGGGCACACCTGTTTATGTCAGTATGGCAATCATAGAACAGGAATCATCATTTCAGGGGCGGGCCAAGCCGGAAAGAACTAAATTACTCTGGGTGATTCCCTGGCGTCGACCATCTTCAGCTTATGGTTATGCCCAGGTACTTGATGAAACCTGGACAGACTATAAGGAAGACGCCGGAAACTGGGGAGCACGGCGTTCCAGCTTTTCCGATGCGATGGATTTTGTCGGCTGGTATACCAATAGCTCAACCCGCCGTAATCGCATTGCGCGAAATGATGCATACAACCTTTATTTAGCTTACCATGAGGGCAATGGCGGCTGGGCCAGAGGTTCATATAACAGCAAAGGCTGGCTGATGGATGTTGCCCGTAATGTTCAGAATACGGCTAACGTGTATCAGAATCAGTATCAAAGTTGTGAGCGTGAACTGGGACGAAACTGGTTTATGAGGCTGTTCTTCTGAGCTGGTGGGGCAAAGTATTCGGGGGAACTTTCGGGTTTATGCTGGGCGGGCCTCTAGGGGCCTTGCTGGGTGCATCACTCGGGCATAATTTTGATCGTGGTATGGGGCGCTTAAATGGTAATAAGGGCGCAGAACAAGTAGAGACTATTCAGTCTGCTTTCTTTACAGCTACTTTTTTCATGATGGGGCACATCTCCAAGGTGGATGGCAGAGTGTCTCAGGATGAAATCCATATTGCTCAGCATGTTATGCGGCAAATGAATTTGAATGCGCAGCAGAAAAAAGCCGCCATTAATTTATTTGAGCAGGGTAAAAATCAGGATGTTGAGGTGGTGGAGGTTCTTGAGCAGTTCCGCAAGGAATGCCATCGACGGCGCAATCTGATGCAGATGTTTCTGGAGATTCTGGTAATGACTGCATTTGCTGATGGTGCCCTGCATAAAAGTGAGGAAAATGCACTCTGGCAGGCCGCCCGAACCCTGGGGTTTTCCAAAATTGCTTTTCAGCACATTTTGCAAAGAGGGCAGGCACAACAGCACTATCAGCAGAATCGGCGCTCGCAATCCCAGCGTAGCTCAGATCGTGGCAGGCTAAATTTAGCTGATGCGTATAAGTTACTGGGTATATCCTCTTCAGCCAGTGACGAAGAGTTAAAGAAAGCCTATCGGAGGCAAATGAATCAGCATCACCCTGACAAGCTGGTGTCAAAAGGACTGCCCCAGGAAATGATGGACATAGCCACCCAGAAAACCCAGGATATTAAAGCAGCCTACGAGTTAATTAAAGAAACCAGAAAATAGAGATTACTTTAAGTATTTATTGTATTTAATTGATTATTCAAAGTTTATTTATATCAACTTCCAGCTTTTCTAATTCAGCAGCATGCTCAGAATTGCTGATAATACCAGTGCTGCGATTCTCTGGGGTCAAGTAGCGGGCGGCCACTTCCTGAAGTTTAGGGATATCAACTTCAAGCACCTGTTGCCTAAATCTAGCCCGGTGTTCTTTGTTTCTGCCAAATAGTTCATTGTAATAGGCCTGTTTGGCCGTCCCTGCCGGAGATGCGGGTTTATCCAGGCTGGCTATTACCCCCAAAATGGCTTCTTCCAGCTGACTCTGCTTGTGAGTACTGTCATGAAGCCAGGTGATTGCACGCTCAAAGTCGTTCAGTGTTTCTGACAGGCGTGGATCCCGGTAAGAGTAAAATCGAAAGCTTGCTGAGCTTGAATCCTGAGTGGCACCACCGCCATAAGCACCACCTTGTTCTCTGATGGCGCCGTGCAGATAGCCATTGCGCAAGAAGCCACCAAGTACAGTCAGAGCAGCTGCATCTTCATGGGCAGCCGGAACTGTCGGATAAGCTGTGGCACAAAAATTAACCTGGGTATTATGCAGCCAGGCTATGCTGACTCTTCCACGCACAGGATCCATGCTAAAGGGGCTAGTCTTATTGGTATTGTCAGTGTGATGCCATAATTCATCCAGACCACTGATTAATGCCGGTTTTTCACTTTCTTCAGCGATGCAAAGCAGCCGTTTATCCCCCTGGATAATTAACTCATGCAATGTCTGCAGCTTTTCCGCATAAGCAGACAACTGGGTCTGGTCGTTAAACGCCTGAACCATAGATTTCAACTTGCTTATCCCCTGCATGCCTGAATTTTTATAATTCAATGCAGCAATTGCATTCATTTGGCTGGTGGCTATGCCCATAGCCAGAACATGCCCCTGATTGGTTATGTTTTGTTCCTTATGACTGGAGATTTGCTGCATAAGTTCTTTAATTCTATTCAGCTCATCAAAACGACATGAATCAAGCATATCCTTCATTAATTGGCTTAACTTATCCTGGTTGCCATACAGTGCTTTACTGCTGAGAATCATGTAGGCGTCTATGTTTTGCTCGTTTTGCAGGTGATTGCGCATACTGATATGGGCGTTAATGCCACCACATATTGATGCCTGCAAAGCCTGAATTTCCAGATAAGAGGAAGTCCCAACACCGAGTTCAGGCAAACAACTGCTGTAATGCGGTAATAAGGATTTAAGCTCCTCGGGAAGGGACGGCAGAGTGGTAATAATATCCTGATAACTTAAACCATTCGTTCCCTGCGAATAAAAAGCCAGCGGTATTTTATTGATGTAGCTGGACTCGGCCTGTGGCCATTTAATGTCAGCAGGAACGTCATCAAGATCGACTTTCGGCAGGATGCTCATGTCGTCAACCTGTTGTTGACGCCTGATTAAGGCCTCAGCCTGTTCAACTAGCTTTTTCTTTTTGTCATCATCGAGTCTGCTTTTTATTTGGGCCAGCTTTTGCCTTTCTTCAGCTCTGGTTTTCTTGGCCAGTTCAGGATCAGGTTTAACGGTTAAGGTGACCCTATGTGGATTATCTAGCAAAAAGTCTTTCACCAGCTTGGGTAAAAAATCAGGCTTCTGTATTTCCTGTTTTAAGTTTTTTAGTACAGGGTCAATATCAAGCAGTTCCAGAGGGTCACCCCGATGCGTAGCTGTGGAAAGTGAAGATAGTATTAACTGCAGTCCATAAGGGTAACTGTCCCCTGTGATTTCTCGCTGGTGAAGTTCAAGGCTGTGTAAGGCGGCTTCTACCATACTTTGTTCTACCCCTTGTTCTGCGATTTTCTCCAAAGTATTTAAAATCAGCTCTTCGATAGCCCCGGTATCATCTGCATCACAGGACTCAAGACCGCAGATAAAAGTCATTTCACGATGGGAATCTTCGAGACCACACAAAGAGGAGGGTGACATCCCCAGCTCGGTTGTTTCCAGAACCTGTAATAAGGGACTGGCACTATTATCCAACAACACAGAAGAAAGCAGTTGAGCTTTGAAAAGATCTTCCAGGCTGGTGCTTTTACCTAATAGCCAGGCCATCAGCACATGGCTTTTGTTATTTAAATCAGTTTCAGCTTCACCTTTTTCCAAAGGAAAGTATTCAGTGACTTTGAGTGGTGACTGATAGCGTTTTTCATCACCGACGGCTATGTGGACATCAAGTCTGCTGAATTCTGCAAGTGCCAGGTTTTCAAATTTTTCCTGGTGCTCAATAGCCGGAATATCGCCGAAAGTCATAAAAATGGCATTACTGGGGTGGTAGTGAGTTTTGTAGAATTTCAGTAATTGTTCGTAACTCAACTTGGGTATGTCTGCAGGATCGCCGCCACTGTTGTAATGGTAAGTTGTGGTTGGATACAGGTGTTTGCATAAATGCTGCCAGATAATACTGTTCTGAGAGCTCATGGCTCCTTTCATTTCATTATAGACAACACCTTTATATTCCAGCTCTGATTCAGGATTGGAGGCTTCTGCAAACTCCAGACGATGACCTTCCTGGGAAAAATCCAGCGGGTCAAGCCGGGAAAAGAAAACGGCATCCAGATAAACTTGCAGCAGGTTATCAAAATCTTTTCGGTTTTGGCTGGCAAAAGGATAAGCGGTCCAGTCGCTGCTGGTCATGGCATTCATGAATGTATTCATGGAGCGACGGATCATCATGAAAAAAGGATCCCGAACTGGAAATTTTTTACTGCCACATAGCGCGGTATGTTCAAGGATATGAGCAACGCCTGTTGAATCCATCGGTACGGTACGCAGAGCAACCATAAAAACATTTTCAGGATTGTCACTGGCTAAATGGAAATGCTTGGCGCCGGTGACTTTGTGGTCATACTCTTCAACCGTGATATTCAGCGTTTCGAGGAACCGGCTGCGGATTAGTGAAAAAGATGAGTTTGGGTTGTGGTCTACTTCTGACTGCATTAATGCTTTCTCGAAAGTTTACGAAGCGCTAATTCTAGCGTATTCATTATTAAAGATCAGGAAATTGTCTCTTCAGGATGAGGCTTAAAGTGCTGGTTCAGGTTTTTCCAGACTTATTTTACCAAGCGCTCCACTGCGAATGTCATTAAGCAAAACTTCGCTGGCTTTATGAAAGTCAACACCACTTTTTCGCAGACAGCCGCGTTGTCTGGCTATCGCTTCAAGCAGGCGGCTTGCCTCCTGTTGAACATCATCAAGCTGATAGCGCCGAATTAAACTTTCGGGATAAGCCTTGCTGAGAAATTCGACGGCAAACAGTGCGATGTCTTCAAATTCAATGGCTGTATTTTTGATGGCGCCGGTAACTGCTAGACGATAAGCGGAGTCCTGATCTTCAATTTTGGGCCATAAAACTCCTGGCGTATCAATGAGTTTGATTGAATCATTCAAGCTGATTTCGCTAGCCGCTTTGGTGATAGCAGGCTCATTGCCGACTTTAGCAACTTTTTTATCCAGCAGGATATTTAAAAAAGTGGATTTGCCGACATTTGGGATGCCGACAACCATAATACGCAATACCTGATCGCTTTTTTTATCTGAAAGTTTACGGGCAGTTTTCATTAATTTTTTAATGCTTTCTTTTTGGGTTTTATCGAGTGCATAGGCTGTAATATTTCTATGCTTATAATATTCAAGCCATAATCCGGTAACCACGGGGTCAGCCAGATCAGACTTATTGAGTACTTTCAGATGGGTAATGTTGGCTATCAGCGCATTTAATAAGGGGTTTTCACTGGAATATGGGAGGCGAGCGTCTACCAGCTCAACCACCAGGTCAATTTGCTGGAGTAATTTAGTGATATCTTTCCGGGCCTTGTTCATATGGCCCGGATACCAGCCAATAGTCATATATATTCTCAATAATTAAAAGTTGGGCTATTGTAGAGCTATTGTAAAATTATTGTAGTGCAGAAGTGCTATGTAAGTAGTGTGGACATAATTAACTCAATAGAATGACTGGAACTTAGAGGTAGGCAATGACTTTAGAAGAGCAGATAAAATTAAAACTATCCGATGCCTTTGAACCAATGCATCTTGAACTCTTAAATGAAAGTCATATGCATGCAGGTCCAGCAACCGATTCACATTTTAATTTGCTACTGGTCAGTCAGGCTTTTACAGGCTTAAAAAAGGTGCAAAGACATCAGGCTGTTTACAAGTTGTTGAAGCAAGAGCTGGCAGGGCCGGTGCATGCTTTGGCTTTGCATCTCTATAGCCCCGCAGAGTGGAAAGCTGGAGATAAGGAAATTCAGAAATCGCCAAATTGTAAGGGTAAAAACTAATATAATACAATATATTAAGGTAATGTATTAAAGTAATTTATAATTAAAATAAGCTTGTGTAGGGATGCAATTATGGTAAGATTTGCCAGACTTATATTGGCGAATTATACGAAGTTCTAGGCGCAATTCCGATGACAGCCCGACCTGGCAAGGTCAGGCAAAGAGGAAGGCTAAGAAGAAAGGTAAGAGGAATAAAGGACAACAATAAGATGAGAACAGCATCAGAAAGTAATCGTCCCCAGTTAAGTTATCTTGTCATTCTCTTATTTCTGTTTGTCGCTGCAATCGTTTTTCGGCCAGAACGTATTGACTTACCCGAACCCGTTTTAACTGAAATCGTCATAGAGGCACCGGAACTGCCACAAAGCATTCCTGATTTTGCTGCAATACAGGATGTTACAGAAAAAAAAGCCAGTTTTTTTGAATTTCTCAGTCCTTATATTGATTCAGTAAACCAGCAGATTCTGGCGCAGCGCCAGCGCCTGATCACATTTAGGGAAAAAATAAATAACGGTTCAACGCTTACCCGAAATGAAATGAATTATTTATCGGGTTTACGAGTAGAGTATGAGCTGGAGAATGAAGTATTAAATACTGCCAATCTGGTTAACCGTTTGCTTCGCAGGGTGGATATTATCCCGAGTTCTTTGGCTTTGGCTCAGGCAGCAAATGAGTCAGCCTGGGGGACTTCACGTTTTGCTGTAGAAGGAAATAACTTTTATGGGCAATGGTGCTATACCGAAGGCTGCGGCATTGTGCCGGCAAGACGTATTGCAGGAGCAAATCATGAAGTAAAAAGTTTCGATAGTGTCTTTGAATCGGTAAAGGCCTATATTATGAATTTGAATACTTTTCCTAACTACCAGAAATTACGGGATATCAGACAACAGGTAAGGCAGGGTGGACGAAGCATAGATGGCATTAGCCTTTCTGAAGGGCTGGATACTTACTCTTCACGGGGTGATGACTATATTTTTGAACTGCAATCAATGATTTATTCAAATAATTTGCTGGAATTTGACCGTACTAACAATGATGCATAATCGTTATAGCTATTCAGGTATGGCCGGATTAACCCAGGGAGTTGAATACCAGTAATACCTGCCATCGTCACCAGGGGCAGTGCAGTTATAGCGAAAGCGTCGGCTACGGTTTTGGATATGGGTGGTAATCTGAAAGCGCATTTCCTCTGCATTTAAAATTTCTACATCAATCACATCATTATTGTTAAAACAGCTCAGCTGATTTATGCGCGGGATCTCCCCACCAAAGTCTAATTCAGCAGAAGGACTTTGCTCAGCAGTTACTGGCGAAGCCGGACTGATATTATCAAGCGTAAAAGCAAGGCTTTTTACTTTATTGGGGAAAGTATTCATTGAGACATAGATACCGGAAAACGGAAATCGGGGTAATGCAGTAAAGTCTGAATCAGCATTAATTGGTCCTGAATGCTGGGCGATTCCAATATAGCCAAGTTGTTCAACCAAAGCCTGAATTCTGGGCTCGTATTCTCCATAGGGATAGGCCAGTAAGCGATGACTCTGTCCTGTTTCCTGCAGGATTTTATCTTCAGCAAGTGTTATTTCATCGCTGATACTTTTTAGCCATTCAGATTCTGATATCCCTGATTTCCTCTCCAGAAAATAAGGGTGGCTGACAGTATGGTTGGCTATAGTCGCGCCGGCTTCGGCCATTTCCCGGATTTGACGCCAACTGGAATACAACTGCTCATTCGATTCCAACAAACCCGTCGTCACAAAGATGGTAAAAGGCCAGTTTTTTGCTTTCAGCACAGGAAAGGCTTCGGTATAAACGGAGAGGTATCCATCATCAAAGGTAATGGCGGCAGTATATTCGGGGAGCTGCTCACCATTTTGCAGGCTGTTCAGGATTTGCTCAAGAGGGAGAATTGTGAAGTTATTTTCAGATAGATAGTCCATATGGCGTTGGAAATCACCCGGTGAAATACTGGTAATAGGCGGCATATCAGTAGAAACATGGTGATATTGCAGGATCACGGCCTGTGACTTGTTTTCAGGGCTGCCTTGAGCACTGGCAGCGTGGCCATAGCAGGAGCTGAGTAATGTAATCAGGCAAATAAAATGCGAAAGTCCTGCGCCAAATTGATTTATTTTTAAATTATCCATAGTTTGACTCTTTTGCCTATTTTCTGTCATGGCATTGCTCAGAAATGAGAATTATACTGTCGCACTTGAAGTTTTACCTAGATTTACTGATGAGATTAATGTGAGCAATACTGTCAGAAAAAGTCATTTGCGTCTAAATCGTCTGCAGAAAAACCTGCGCAGAGAGTGTGGGAGAGCCATTGCTGATTTCAATATGATTGAAGAAGGCGATCTGGTTATGGTTTGTTTATCGGGTGGCAAAGATTCCTATGTCATGCTGGATATTCTTTTAAATCTGCAAAAGCATGCACCAATTAACTTCTCCATACATGCCGTTAATCTTGACCAGAAGCAACCGGGTTTTCCTGAGCATGTACTGCCTGAATATCTGGAGTCGATAGAAGTTGATTACCACATAATCGAACAAGATACTTATTCTGTAGTGGTTGATAAAACGGCTGAAGGTAAAAGTTACTGTGGGCTATGTTCACGTCTGCGCAGAGGGAACTTATATTCATATGCAGAGAAAATTGGCGCCAGTAAAATAGCCCTGGGCCATCATCGCCATGACATCATGGAAACCCTTTTTCTAAATATGTTTTTCGGTGGCAAGTTAAAAGCGATGCCGCCGAAATTATTGAGTGATGACAAAAAACATATTGTTATAAGACCTTTGGCATACTGCAAAGAAGAGGAAATTGCAGAGTTTGCTGACCTGAAAAAATTCCCGATCATTCCGTGTACCCTATGTGGAAATCAAGAGAATTTACAGCGTCAGGAAATTAAAAAGATGCTGAACAGTTGGGGTAAAAAATTTCCAGGGCGCCTGGAAGTAATTTTCAGGAGTATCACTAATGTTGCTCCTTCGCACCTGGCAGATACTTCATTGTTCGACTTTAATAACCTTGAAGTAGAGCGACAAAAGTCGGCAAATAGTAAACAAGATAAAAGTAAGCTATTGAACACAGTTAATCTTTTTTAATTTGTGGAAATTCCATATAAAGAACTGCAACAGAACACCCTTGAAAACCTTATTGAAGAGTTTGTTAGTCGTGAGGGTACGGACTATGGTGTGCAAGTTTATAGCATGCAAGATAAAGTCAGGCACGTGATGAGACAACTGGAACAGGGCAGTGCTTATATAGATTACGACGCGGAAACAAGCAGTTGTAATATTGTAAAAAGAACATAAAGTCTAAAAAACATAGTAAAAGCTAACAAAATAGATGAGTCAGATGTCTGAGGATAAAACACACATACTTGATGCCAGAGGTTTGTTTTGCCCGGAGCCTGTGATGTTGTTGCATAAAAAAATCAGAGAAATTGCAAGTGGTGAAAAAGTTACAGTTAGAGCAACAGACCCTTCAACAACCCGGGATATTCCCAAGTTTTGCCATTTCCTGGGTCATGAACTGCTTGAAAGCAAAAATCAGGATAATGAGTTTTTCTTTGTCATACTTAAAGCAGGCAGCAGTGAAGATGTCTGATATCTGTTGCAATGCATAATAAAAAGCTTCATGTGGTTGCTGATGAAAATATCAGCGGTCTTGAGCATTTTGAGAAAATCGCAGCTGTTTCAAAAATTTCAGGACGTGCAATTAGCCGGGAAAATATAAAGCATGCAGATGCTTTATTGGTGAGATCTGTTTCACTAATCAATAAGCAGTTGCTGGAAAATACCGCAATCAAATTTATAGCCAGTGCTACCAGTGGCATTGATCATGTCGACATTGATTACTTGCAAAAAAATAATATTCAATTTGCTTATGCGCCAGGTTCTAACGCCAATTCAGTTGTGCAGTATGTATTTGCCAGCTTGGCTTTTCTTTCCCAAAAGTATGATTTTGACTGGCGGGGCTTATCTTTTGGCATAGTTGGCGCCGGTCATGTGGGCGGTTTGTTAGCGGATTATCTAGACAAACTCGGAATTAACTTCTCTATCTATGACCCTTTTTTGCCAGCGACTCATCCTTATAGCGATAGATTTGCAACCTTCAATGAAGTGCAACAACAGGATGTTATCAGCGTACACACGCCCTTAACTACTAAAGGTGCTTTTCCAACACATCATTTATTTGATAAGCAGGTGATTCATAGTTTGAGTAAAAATGCGATATTGATTAATAGCGCTAGAGGCGCTGTTTTTGATAATAGAGCCCTGCATCAGGAATATGAAAGTCATTCCTGGAAATGTGTGCTGGATGTCTGGGAAAACGAACCGGATATTTTTATTCCCTTATTGAGAGATGTTGATCTGGGGACCAGCCATATTGCTGGTTACAGTTATGAAGGCAAAGAGCAGGGCAGTGCGAAAATTTATCAGGCCTTTGTGGAGTTCTTTGGTTTTGAAAACGTGCAAGCTTATCCGCTGGATAACAACACCAGGCTACTGGAGGTTCCTGCGAGCAGCTCAGAGCTTGAACAAATCAATCAGGTGATTTTGGCGGCCTATGCCATACAAGATGACTATTTGCAGATGCTGAAATTAGCCAATAATCCATCTGTCAGTTTTGATGCTTTACGCAAGCACTATCCCTTGCGTCGAGAGTTTCAGTCGTATCGTTTGGATTACGCCGCCTTTACCGCTTCTGCTGAAAAAACTTTAAGGTTATTGGGTTTTAATTAAGCAGGATCACGAATATTTGCTAAGGAAATGCGACAGCTTTTTGAGAGCGTCTGCCAAAACATCTTCTCTAGGTAGAAAAACAATTCGGAAATGTTGTTGGTCTTTTATGTTAAACCCGCTACCTTGAACCATTAATACCTTTTCCTGCAACAAAAATTCCAGAATCAATTTTTCATCACTTTGAATTTTGAACTTTTTAGAATCCAGTTTCGGAAACATATAAATGGCGCCCTTAGGCAGTGTGCAGCTTACGCCGGGGATGTCGTTTAACATCTGATAAGCCAGATCGCGCTGATCACGTAGCCGCCCTCCTGGCTGGATCAGTTCATTGATGCTTTGGTAGCCACCTAGCGCAGTCTGAATAGCGAGCTGTGCAGGGACGTTTGAACACAGGCGCATGTTGGATAATATTTCCAGGCCTTCGAGATAATCGGTAGCGACAGATTTGTTGCCACTGATGATCATCCAGCCTGAACGAAAACCTGCCAGACGATAATTTTTAGATAAGCCATTAAAGCTCAGCACCAATAAATCATCACAGAGTGAAGCAAGAGGAATGTGCCTGGCATCGTCATATAAAATTTTGTCGTATATCTCATCGGCAAAAAGGATCAATTCATGCTCTCGAGCCAGTTCAACGATCTGTTGTAATAGTTCTTTACTATATACAGCCCCTGTCGGGTTATTAGGGTTGATAACAACTAAAGCTTTTGTGCGTTCGGTGATCTTGCTTTTAATATCGTCAATATCCGGAAACCAGTCTGCGCCTTCATCGCAAATATAATGCACAGGATTGCCGCCACTCAAACTGACTGCTGCAGTCCATAGAGGGTAATCAGGAGCCGGTATTAAAACTTCGTCATTATTGTTGAGTAATGCCTGCATGGACATGACAATCAGTTCACTGACACCATTACCAAGATAGATGTCATTAATTTCAACGCCTTTAATATTGAGTCGCTGGGTTTCATGCATGATAGCCTTGCGCGCTGAAAACAAGCCTTTGGAATCAGAATATGGCTGAGCTTCACTCAGGTTATAAATAACGTCCTGAAGAATTTCATCGGGTGCATCAAAGCCAAACGCCCCCGGATTACCAATATTTAATTTGGTAATTTTGTGACCTTCTTCTTCCAGCTGTTTAGCAGCTTGCAGGGCAGGCCCTCTGATTTCATAACAGACATGCTTTAATTTGTCAGACTGCTTGATAGAATGCATTTTTGTTTCACCATCGACTGTCTATTGATACTTTAGTCATCTATATAGACAGATTATACTGCTTAGCGTTTAAGCCGCTTGTCCTTACAATAAGGGGTTGCGAATTGTACTTAAACACTGTCTTAAACACCATATTAACAATTGAGTTGTTGAGTATTAATGACTCTAAATAATGGAAATGACCAGGTTATGAAAAAAATAAGTAAAACGGCAGAAGAGTGGAGACAAAGCTTAAGTCCTGAGGAATATCAGATCACCAGAGAAAAAGGGACGGAAAGAGCTTTTACCGGCAAGTACCTGGATAACCATAGTGCGGGTGAATATCAATGTCGGTGTTGTGGGCTACCTTTATTTGATGCCGCACATAAATTTGATTCTGGATCAGGCTGGCCAAGTTTTACTACACCCATATTGAATGAGCATGTTGCTGAAGCAACTGATACGAGTCTGGAAAGAGTGAGAACAGAAGTGCTATGTGCGCAGTGCGATGCTCATTTGGGGCATGTGTTCCCAGATGGACCTGGGCCAGAAGGTTTGCGTTACTGCATTAATTCGGCATCTCTGGATTTTAAAGAGGGCAGCGAAGAAAGCTGAGTCTGCAGAATCCGAGTGCCACGATAGCAATCGACTTTATATCTGAATTCTGAATCCGACCTGGAACCTTTGTCGGTCAAAACTGTATAGGTCAATATTGCTCTCATTGTCGGTGAAAGTGAAATCAGTTGTAACTGTAAATGTTGGCATTAACTGCCATATCCAGCCAACGGATGCTGAAAAAGTTTCGTTATCGCGGTTAACCGCAAAAATTGGGTCAGCAGCCTGATGTTCACTGTTTTGCAAAGAGGCACGCCCATAAAGCAGGTGTCTTGGCGCGAGTAAATACTGATCAACTATTGCGAGACCCGTCATTTGGGTTTCATTATTTTTACCTACATCCCGTTGAATATTGTCATCGGCAAAGAAAATGCTGGCACTGAGTTGATTATTATTGGTTGATTTAGTCAGTACACCAGATAATAAAATCTGATTGATATCTCGTAAATTGGCGTTAGCGTTTTGGCCGGTTGCATAACGGACAAGGTTAGAGCCTGGGACCAGCCATTGTTTCCTGCACGTTGTACTGTGTTTAAAAAGGTGGCGCTACTTTGAAACTTCTCTCTGTCGAGATCCACTTTTTGTATACGTAGGGCGTGAGAGTATCTCAGTCTGGAATTTAAGCCCGAGTTATAGCCAATCTGGCCAGAGTTTATGGTTAAGTCAAATTGATCGGTGATATGATTATTTCGGTGATTGTAGTTAACTTGAAATGAAACATTACGATTGTTATCAATAGGCCGAAGGCAATTGAAGCCACCTCGATATTCAGTAAAGGTATCATCAATTTCCTGACCACCGGCACTTAAGGTCACATCACCGATGGGTGTGTCAATAACGCCCAGTTCAGTAGCGCTGTTAATGTTACTGTCTGTTCCGGTGCTGATGCCCACATTCCAGGCAAATTGATTTTCGCTTGCACTTTGTGCCTGATCAATCAATTCTAAAGAGGCCTGTATATTTGCTCTGACGTTGGCAGTTGGATTACTTTCGAGAACTTCGAGAAAAAGTGTTTCGGCGGCTGCATAGTTTTCACTGAGAAAATAGGCTCTGGCCAGTTCCAGTATTACACGCTGCTGGTTCCTGTTGTTGGCAGCAATCCTTTCAAAAGCAAATACAGCTTCATCGGGTCTGCCCGATTCAAGT
Source organism: Gammaproteobacteria bacterium (assembly GCA_038148755.1). GTDB lineage: Bacteria > Pseudomonadota > Gammaproteobacteria > Pseudomonadales > Pseudohongiellaceae > UBA5109. The sequence goes on along the minus strand of JAYQWA010000025.1, from coordinate 5,766 downwards.
GCTGCAAGGCCATAGGCAAAATCAAAAATTTGCTTCACCTTCATAGTCAAACAGGCCGGTTTGCCCATGGACATAAGCTTCCTGATAACGCCCCATTTCAATTAAAGCATTCATTTGAGCGACTAACTCTGCTTGAGATTCAGCAGCTTGGGCTGAACCTGTAGGAAATGAGTGAATGACAAGAAGCAGGATAATGTAGAAGAATCGCTTCATCTTGGCCTATAAATCTTATTCAGTAATAACTTAGAACTTCTAATGAAAACCCAGAAAATCCGACTGGCTTCACAGTCAGATAAATAATACCGTGACATTATCCTTAATTTTTTCCGAATGCTAAGAGATTACTGGCTTCTTTATAGAATTTTTATGATTTTTTAAGTAATTGAATTGCAAGCCTGTTAAGCATTTCAGCAATTCTTAAGCTATAATCCGCAGCTTTATTTTATGCAGTTTCTCCCGGGATGTTCATGACATGATTAACTTTTATCTTCAATTAGTCTTGAAGAAGCCAAAGCTATGTCTGTTGCTGGTACTTTTAGTCACATTGTCATTGGGCTGGTTTACTCAATATTTCAGACTTGATGCTTCTTCAGACACTTTGGTAGTGGAGGGGGATGCAGATCTGGAACTCGCCAGACAGACCAATGATCGCTATAACACGAACGACTTTGTTTTTATTTCCTATAGTCCCAATGCCCCTTTGTTTGAGGAAAACAGCCTAAACAGGTTACGTGAGCTGAAGGACAGGCTGGAACTGATGGACAGAGTCAGTTCGGTTGATAGTATTTTGAGCGTTCCCTTATTAAAAGTAGCCGATGTCCCTCTGGCCGAGCTTGCTGATAATATCAAGACACTAAATGATCCTGATGTCGATTTGCAGGCAGCACGCGATGATTTGTCCAGTAGCGTTGCTTATCGTAACGTGCTGCTCAGTGAAGATGCTGAAACTACAGCGCTGATCGTAAACTTTACTCCGACGCTTGAATTAGATGAGGTTGCCAGTCAACGGGCAGATTTAAGAGCTATTCCTGAAGCTGAACGAAGTCCACAGCAAAAAGGGGAATTATCTGTTCTGGAACTCAGATACAGAGAACTGAATACTACTGCTGATATCAATCGACACGATGATATTCTAGAAATTCGTTCGATACTGGATCAGTACCGGTCTGACGCAGTGATAGTTATGGGTGGAGTACCAATGATAGCTGATGATCTGGTTACCTTCGTGCAAAATGATTTAGAGACATTTGGACTCGCAATTCTGATTTTTATTATTTTCACTCTTGGCTATCTGTTTAGAAAAATTCGTTACATAGGGATTCCTTTACTGTCCTGTGCGGTAACAGCAATTTGCATAGTCGGTCTATTGGGTCTGCTGGACTGGCCAGTAACCGTTATTTCCTCGAACTTTATTTCTTTGCTGTTGATAATCACCATTTCGCTTAACGTACATTTGATAGTGCGTTACCGTGAACTGGAGGCCACTGAGCCTGCTATGTCACATCAGGAACGGATTCGAATGACCTTGCAGAACATGGTTAAACCCTGTGCCTATACCAGCTTAACGACTATTGTTGCTTTTGGATCGCTGGTCAGCAGCGAAATCCCCCCCATTATTAACTTTGGTTTAATGATGGTCATGGGGGTCGCACTGGCTTTTGTCCTGACCTTCCTGGTTTTCCCGGCCCTGATGAGCCTGTTACAGGAGAATAAGTCATCGTCAGGTAAACGTTTTGTTGATGTGACACCTTATCTGGCTGCTCTTACCGCTCGCTTTGGCAGAGGCATACTTATTGTGGCGGTATTGATGTTTATTTTCAGTGTGGCAGGTTTGAATCGCCTTGAGGTTGAAAACAGTTTCATTGACTATTTTGATGAAAGTACTGAAATCTATCAGGGTATGGTCTCCATAGATCAGAATATGGGAGGGACGACACCACTGGATGTCATCATCAACTTATATCCGCAAGATGAAATTTCTGCGAATAACGCTGTCAATAATGCAGAATCAATTGAAGAGCAGGATGATGAATTGCCAGAAGATGACTTTTCCCTGGAAGAAGACGAATTCTTTTTTGAAGAGGAATTTAGCCAGGAGGATGAAGAAAGCTATTGGTTTACCACTGATAAAATGGAGTTGATCCTGGCCATACACAATTATCTGGATGCGATGCCGGAAACCGGAAAAATTCTTTCTATGGGCACTATTTTACAGGTTGTCTATGAGCTTAATGATAACGAACCTTTGGACAATCTTGAGCTGGCTGTACTTTACAGCCTGATCCCGCAGGATTATAAAGATACTTTGATAACGCCGTATGTTTCTATCGAAAATGACCAGGTGCGTTTTTCTATCAGGGTATTGGAGACTAACCCCGATCTGGTAAGAAATGAGCTACTGATCAAAATCAGGGAAGGACTCGAAGAGGAATTTGACCTGGCGCCTGATCAGATACAACTGACAGGTATGTTTGTTTTATATAACAACATGCTATTGAGCTTGTTTGATTCTCAGATTCTAACCTTAAGCCTGGTCTTGGCCGTTATTTTTGTCATGTTCATAATATTGTTCAGGTCGCTGAAATTAGCTGTTTTAGGCATTCTGCCGAATATTCTGGCGGCCTCTACCGTGCTGGGTCTGATGGGTTGGATGGATATCCCGCTGGACATGATGACCATTACGATTGCGGCAATTTCAGTGGGGATAGGTGTTGATAATACAATCCACTACATCCACCGTTTCAAGGAGCAGTATCCTCAACATCAAAATTATCAAAAAACCATGTATTACTGTCATGGCAGTATCGGGCAGGCAATGTACTACACGAGTTTTACCATTATCGTGGGTTTTTCAATTCTGGTATTTTCAAACTTCATTCCTACTATTTATTTTGGCCTGCTTACCAGTCTGGCGATGTTTATCGCCTTAACAGGTGCATTGACGCTTCTGCCACAGTTACTGATAACCTTTAAGCCCCTGGCAAAGGAAGCAGCATTGAAACAGCCTGTTTGAAGAGCTGAAGAAGAGGGGATTGGAAACCAAGCTTTTGAAGAGTTTGGTCTCCGCTAGTTCAAGACGAATTATTCTTAATTTGGCCAGAAACTAACATTTCTGCTTCGTCCTGAACTAGCGAGTGGGCAAAAGATAAAGCCCTTATTTTGGGGAATAAATAGCGCAAAAATTATGCCAGTCTTGAGTCATGAATTTATCAGGCTGCCTGCCTGAAAATATATAAATAATCCTAATATACAATAAGTTACAATTCATTTTTAGGTTATAGGCTTTTTGAATCTGACCTATTTTCAACGACTTAGATAATCAAACTAAGGCAATTATTTTTCGACTTTTTTCAAAATCCTGCTAACAAAATTGTCGTTCTGTTGAGAAAAAATCCTTATCGCTTAATAACTTACTTTTTTTAAAAAAAATTTTTAATTTTTTAATTGGCAGCAATTAACTTTGTTGTTTTTACTCACTGTCCAAAATCCAGATGGAAGCGAACTATGTAAGTATTGAAAGTGTTTTGGGGCTATGGCACAATCCGCTCCTGTTCAGCTTCCTGGATTGAATAAGCTGCTGATTTTAAAATATTATTTTGACTTCATCGTCTAAATTCCTGCTTTCCATATTTGAGGTTTATAAATGCAAGTTTCTCTTGAAACGCTGTCTGGCTTGGAGCGTAAATTAACCATTGAAGTGCCAGCTGAAACAATTGATAAGCAGGTGCAAAGCCGCCTGGCCGAAGCAGCAAAAACTTTTCAGATGAAAGGTTTTCGTAAAGGGAAAGTCCCTATCAGTGTTATCAAAAACCGTTTCGGCAAGGGCATGCGGCAGGAAGTGTTGGGTGATGTTATGAATCAATCCTACTATGAAGCCCTTGCTCAAGAGAAGGTCAGACCGGCAGGCCAACCGAAGATAGAAGCCACTAATATAAAGGAAGGTGAAAACCTGGCTTTCACAGCTACTTTTGAAGTGTTTCCTGAAATCACTCTGGCAGATTTTTCCAAGATCAAGGTTGAAAAAAGACAAGCTGAAATTACCGATAAGGATATCGATAATATGATTCAGACTTTGCGCGAGCAGAGAAAGCATTATCACAACGTAGAACGTGCCGCGAAAAATGAAGACCAGCTAAAAATAGATTTTACGGGCTTAATTGATGGTCAGGAATTTGAGGGTGGTTCGGCCAAAGGCAGCACATTGATTCTGGGTTCAAACACCATGATCCCAGGTTTTGAAGATGGCCTGCTTGGTGTGAAGCCGGGAGAAAGCAAGCGATTAGAGCTTGAATTCCCAAAGGATTACCACAAGGCTGATCTGGCCGGCAAAGCTTGTGTCTTCGATCTCACAGTAAATTCAGTTGCTGAAGTACATTTGCCCGAGTTGAATGATGACTTTTTCAAATCTTTTGATATCAAGGAAGGCGGCGAAGAAGCTTTTAGAGCTGAAGTTAAACAAAATATGACTCGTGAGTTGGATCATGCGGTTAAAAATAATGTTAAATCGCAGATATTAGAGGCTTTGTTGGAAGCTACTGAATTAACCCTTCCAGCCTCGGTCGTGGAATCTGAAATCAATAATCTACGCCAGCAGGCCATACAGCGTTATGGTGGCAACAGACAAATTGATGAGTCCTTGCTTCCTTCTGAGATGTTTAAAGGACAAGCCGAACAAAGAGTTGCTGTTGGTCTGATTATTAATGAAATCATCCAGCAAAATGAGCTAAAGGCAAGCCCGGCGAAAGTGCGTGAAATTATTGAGGAGCTTGCCGCTGGTTATGAAAATCCTGAAGATGTGATAGCCTGGTACTATAGTGAAAATGAACAATTGCAACAGATTGAAGGTATGGCGCTTGAAGAAAGTGCAATAGACCTGATACTGGATAAGGCGCAGGTTAATGAAAAGAAAACCAGCTACGAAGAGGCCCTTAGACCTGTAGAGAAGTCGGCGAAAAAATCAGAAAGTAAAGCCGAGAAGGCCGAAAAGAAGGAACCTAAAGCTAAAAAAGCTGATGAGAAGCCAAAATCTCCTTCTAAATCAGAGACATCTGACGATTAATATTGAAGCCTGAATGTGGATTGAATATATAACTAGTGGAATTAAATTATGAGTAAATCTGATTTGGAAAGAGGCAATGGGCTGGTAGAGTCAACCTTGATACCGATGGTTGTCGAGCAGACTGCCCGCGGCGAACGCTCTTATGATATTTACTCACGATTATTAAAAGAGCGAGTGATTTTCATCGTTGGCCCTGTGGAAGACAATATGGCTAACCTCATCGTCGCTCAATTGCTCTTTCTCGAATCGGAAAATCCCGACAAAGATATTCATATTTATATTAATTCCCCAGGTGGCGTCGTGACTTCAGGGATGTCAATTTACGATACCATGCAATTTATCAAACCAGATGTCAGCACTATGTGTATTGGTCAGGCTGCCAGTATGGGGGCTTTTTTGTTGGCAGGTGGTAGTAAAGGCAAGCGTTATGCCTTGCCTAATTCAAGGGTAATGATCCATCAACCCAGCGGTGGTTACCAGGGGCAGGCTTCTGATATACATATCCATGCTCAGGAAATTCTGAAAAACCGGGAAAAGCTTAATCAAATTATGGCAGAGCACACAGGTCAGAGTGTTGAAACCATCAGCAGGGATACTGAAAGAGATAATTTCATGAATGCAGAAGAAGCACTTCAATATGGTCTGATTGATGAATTTCTCACCAAAAGAACAATGCCCGTTGAGCCCAAGGAAAATTAAAAAAAACT
>JAYQWA010000024.1:0-23405 GCA_038148755.1 Gammaproteobacteria bacterium | reverse complement strand
CAAGTAGTTATGGAGTAAAAACCATCGGAAAAGAATAAATAAGCCCTTTACAAATACATATTTCTTTCATATTTAACGCTTTGATTAAGCTGAAAAAAACCGTAAAAATCAGTAATATCTGTAACATACTGGTAATACAAGAGTCTTAAATGACCCATGAAAATTGCTTTTAATCAAATTCTGATTTCCATACTGCTCCTGCTTGCTTGCTCAACTCAGGCACAAGTGGTTATCGGAGGTCATGTTGATGCCGAACTGGTCGCAGAAATGACGGGTATTGCTCCAGGTCAGGATACCTGGGTAGCCCTGCGCCTGGATCATATGGAGAACTGGCATACCTATTGGAAAAACCCCGGAGACGCCGGTCGCGCCACGGAAATAACCTGGACACTGCCTGAAGGTGTTACAGCCGGCGACATTGTCTGGCCAACCCCAAAACGTATAGAGCTACCTGCTGACCTGGTCGACTTCGGTTATGAAAATGAAATCTTTTTGCTGGTTCCACTTAGTATTCCTGCTTCATATCAGGGTGAAAGTCTCGACATCACAGCCAATGCACAATGGCTGGAATGCGAGGACATTTGTATTCCAGGCGGTGCGGTTGTGTCTTTATCCCTGCCGGTTATGGATGCAACACAAATTACCCCGAATGAGCAGTGGGTTGAAGCCTTCTCATTAACCCGTGCTTCAATACCCACGAGTAATGTCAGCTTCGATAGTACTTTTTCCATCAGTGAAGGAAACTTAAACATTCTGGTACAGGCAACGGAAGCAGTGTTTGCTGATGCCAGTGAGATAAGTTTCATTCCGGGAGAACACAGGGTGTTTAATTATGTGTCACCTCAGGAAATCACTTATCAGCTTTCCAGTTTACAGCTGACTCAGGAACACCATCCCCGCTTCAGTGCAGCGCCTGAAGAAATTACCGGGTTGTTACTGGTCACAGACGAAAGTGGCCAACAGATATCTTACGAAATTGCTGCAACTCCAGATGGCATCAGTGCATCTGATCTGGCTGGACTATTGGCGGCCAATGCAGAGGGCATCACAAATGCAACGGCTGTTTCTGAGATGAATTTGTTACTGGTGTTTGCTTTTGCCCTGTTGGGTGGTCTGATTCTTAACCTGATGCCTTGTGTATTCCCTGTATTGTCGTTAAAAGTACTGAGTCTTGCTTCAAACAGCAAATCCTCACAGCAGGAAAAACGCTTGCATGGTTTAGCTTATACCGCTGGCGTTATTGTCGCTTTTTTAATTCTGGCTTCTGTATTACTTAGCCTGCAGGCGGGTGGCGCACTCATCGGCTGGGGTTTCCATTTACAGTCCCCCTGGTTTATCAGCCTTTTGATCTTCCTGTTTTTCATCATGGGACTTTCAATGTCCGGCGTCGTTGAATTTGGAACAAGCATTATGGGTGTTGGCACCGAACTGCAGGATAAAGAAGGTTATACCGGTTCATTCTTTACCGGAATTTTAGCCAGTGTCGTTGCCAGTCCATGCACAGCTCCATTCATGGGAGCAGCGCTGGGATTTGCCTTCACTCAAACAGCAAGTATAGCTCTGACTGTTTTTGTCGCTCTGGGCCTGGGTATGGCTCTCCCCTTCCTGCTGGTTTCATTTAATCCAACGCTCTCAAAACTGTTACCTCACCCGGGAAAATGGATGTTAACGTTTAAACAGATACTGGCTTTCCCGCTTTATGCAACTGCGGTCTGGCTACTCTGGGTGCTGGGGAATCAAACTGGTACTGACGGGATGGCTCTCGTCATCGCCTGCTGCGTACTATTAGCTGCTGCAGCCTGGCTCTATCAACGTCGTCATGATATTCAATCTGCGTTCTGGCGTTATGCCAATGCCCTGATTATTTTATTATGTCTGGCAGTCACCATTGGCGTAGTCAGGTCACCATTGTTGGAAACTCAAACAATAGCCTCTGGCATTTCTGAAGACGCCGCGTATGAAGCTTATAGTGATGCAAGACTTGCTGAATTAAGAAGTAACGGTCAGCCCGTGTTCGTCAATATGACAGCCAGCTGGTGTATCACCTGTCTGGTGAATGAAAAGGTTGCGCTTAACTCGGAAGCTGTAATAACAGCTCTGGCTGAAAACAATATAACTTATCTCAAAGGCGACTGGACCAATAATGACCCTGAAATTACTGAAGTCTTGAGACGCTATGAGACCAGCGGTGTGCCACTCTACCTGATGTATCCATCAGACCCATCATTACCGGCAGAAGTACTACCACAGATTTTAACAACCGGTGTTGTGCTTGATGCCATCGAAAGAATTTAATTCCTGATTCACATAACATCAAACATCCAGCAAGATCAGTCAGGCAGTTTCCAACTGTAATATTCATAATGTGACAACATCTTTAACCAAATACCGAGGTTAAAAGAAGTTGATTTACGCCAAAAAAATACAAGGTGTTTTTCAGGTAATACTTCTGGTTTGCCTGTTAACATCTACTGATAAAATTTTAACCGCACAGACTGATGGGGCTTCAGAAATGACATACTTCGCAGGCGTCAGCGCTTTGTTGAGTGAAGATAAAGAGCTGGATATCTCCTTTCCTGTATATCTTTTTTATCCAACTACCAGCGAACCCAAACAGCTGGTGTTAGAAGGGGTAAACGTCCGGGCCGCTAATGACGCACCGGTTGCGGAAGGTACACATCCCCTGGTGGTTATTTCACATGGAACCGGTGGCTTTAATCTCGGTTACCGCACAATTGCAGAGTTTCTGGCAGAAAACGGTTTTATCGTCGCTTTGCCGGAACATTATAAAAATAATCGCAACGACAACAGTCTCGAAAATACAGACGAAAATTTAATAACTCGCCCCAGACATATCAGCCTAAGCGTAGACGCCCTACTCAATGATCCTAAAATTTCAGGCCATATTCAGCCAGAACATTATGCCCTTATTGGCCATTCAATGGGGGGTTATACTGCACTGGCAGTAGCGGGAGGAACGCCATGGAATTTCAACAGGGAACGCCTGGATATCAATTCAGATTCACGAGTCAAAGCACTGGTTCTATTGGCACCGGCAACTGAATGGTACGCCCCACCCAGCTCATTGGAAAAAATTAACACGCCAATCTTAATGCTCACTGCAGAACATGATGCGCCCCTGCCTGCCGGCTGGCATCAGAGAACAGCGAATATAGTGTTCAGTCAGATCGATGAAAAGTTGATAAAGTTTAGGGTGGTTGAGAATTCAGGCCATTTTTCCTTTTTAAGCCCTTTCCCGGAATCCAGAAGAAGTCCTGATTTTCTGCCATCAACCGACCCCGACGGTTTCGATCGCGAAGCTTTTCATATCGAGTTGAATCAGGAAATTCTGAACTTTTTATCCAGCAAGTTATAAGCACAGCTCAGGTGTCAGTGTCTACATACTGACTTCTGGATAAGCGGCTAATTTCGTGCTGAACGGATATGCGCCAGAATATCATCAGCCCGTTTTAAAATATCATCATGTGCCGGACTTAAGACTTCACTGGCAATAACCAGCGCCTCACTGTCTCGTTCTGACCCATATTTAAATTTATGATCGTGGCCGATTGATACGGTTTTAGCATTACGACCGCCCTTGGGATTAATTGCTTCATTGGGGCGTCCGTGTGAACCTTTGATGTGCTCATAACCCAGTGGATCACTGTAGTATTCCAGATCGCGGTTATGAGTAGAAATCATGACACGCAAACTGCGTTCAGAACATTTTTCCAGAAATGCCCAGGCCAGCGCCAATTGATAATCTGAACTGGTGCCATTAAACAGTTCATCGAACAATCCCAGACTATTGATGGTCGCGTTATCCAGAAAGTCTTTGATGTTTTCCAGCTGTGCCTTAAAGGTACTGCGTTGATGGGTGAGATCATCCTCAACATTGAAATTATGGTATATCTGATCAGGCACAGTCAGTTCAGCGCTTTCAGCCGCTACTGTTCGCCCCATTAAAGCCCCTTGTAAAATCAAGCCCAGGGCTTTTAGTGACGTCGATTTTCCTGCCATATTTGGAGAAGGCAAGACAACAACAGTAACTGCTTCACCACTGTCTGGATCAATTTCACCTAGAGAAAAATCACCAAAATTTTCGCTGACACTGTTTAAAAAATGCTCTATAAGCTGCACTCGCAATGCACTTTCCTTGTTCTCGGTATCAACAAAAGCGTCGAGGGCGTCTTCAAGTTCTACTAAAGACTTTGCTTCAGACCAGCGCAGGTTATTGGTTCTACCGCGACGAAAATCATTGTCACGTTTCACTAATTCCGCAACCAGACCCTGCTCCTGCAGATGTTTTATTAGACTTTCTGTGCCACCGAGTTCTTTATACATCGCTACGGAAATATCAACGCCAGGTACGCCTCCCTGCCCTTCGCGTAACAGATAAGCATGATGAAATTTATGGAAAGAAAATCGTAAACCCTTACCATCAGGTGGCAGTACTTTAGGAAAAGTGCCATAAAAAGCAGCATCAATATTCCTGACACTTTCGGCATATTCGATTAATTGTGCAACAACCAATGCTTCCTGTGCATATTTTTGCAAACCACAACTTTGAATATATTCCGCTGCCGCATTTCCCGGCAAATGGCAGTGTGTTTTGACCTCTGTCTGGGTAATGGCCGTTTCTTTTGCCACGGCAGGTTCCAGGGTTACCCGCATACCCAAATCATCCAGGGTAAGGCCTGAAGTTTTTATCGTTTCTGAGCCGTCCGGTTCCATCGCCAGATTCTGAATTATCTTTTCCAGCACCTTGATGTTATTCGCAACCTTTTCAATATCTTTTAACCCGCTCCACTGCTTGAAGCTTTCACCATGACTGGTAATGACCTTTTCTATATTCACCAGCATTTTCAGGAAATAAGCATACTTGTCATGGGCAATCCGAATATTATCGGCGGCTTTTTCACTGTCGCTGGGTTTGGAAAATGCAAAATGGTCACCTCGGGATGTATATTTAAATTCTGTAGGAATGTTGGAAGCCACCAGGCCCTGAATCATGGTAATTAGTTCTGCATCCTGAAAGGGGCGATATTCAACGGCCTTGGTAAAAATCTTACCTGTTTCACCTTTAAAAATATTTTGCAGAATATGATCACCGCTACTACTTCCACTCAAGCGGTTGCCTTCAATGTTATAAATGTCAAAAAAAGCTCTGGTAGCAGGAATGGACTCTTCACTAATTCCAACCAGAGTACAATATCTTCCCAGTATTCTGTCGGGTTGATTTTTTAAACGCGCACTTAATTCTGTATCAACAAATTTCATCAGTCTTGTATCTATCTTTGGATTATTTTTCTAACTCAAGGAGGGCTTCGTAGCGACTGTCGGTTAATAGTCGCATAAAGGCTATTAATGCATCTATTCTTCTGTCATCAAGAGCCGGGGCTGATTCAAGCTCAGTCAAGGATATATTCTCTGCAAGCTCTGGTTCTCTCCAGGTTTCTCCCGTTTCAGGATTTATCTGAGCAGCGCTGTTTCTGGTATTGAATTTATTATAAAAAAGCACAACTGTTTTCAAATCCTTAAACACGCCATTATGCATATATGGCGCAGTAATAGCGACATTTCTTAATGTCGGTACTTTAAATTTACCTGCCTGCAGTGCATCACTGACCTGCAGATTTTCAAGCAATCCCTGATCCAGGTAATCCTCCCCCAGACCATTAGCTGCACGCAAGACTTCATTCACCGGAACACCGATATTATGATAAGTATAATTGCTGAATGTTTCTCCACTGGAGCCAGGTAGAGTATTTAACTGGTGACACTGGTTACAGTTGGTAAACTGTTCAGAAAAAAACAATGTCATGCCCAACTCTTCTTCTCTTGTTAATTCATATTCTCCACGTAAATAACGATCATATTTAGAGTCAAAGGGATAAAAAAATTCCGTCTTCTCGAAAGCGGCAATACTCTCCGTCATAGCCTGATAGGCTATGTCGATATCATTAAAAATAGTTTCACCAAAAATTTCTTTAAAGGCTGTTTCATAAATCTGACTTTCCAGCAGACGTTCAACAACCGCTGCTTTATTCGGAAAAGCCATTTCTATTGGATTTAAAGGTGGCCCTCCAGCTTGACCAGCCAAATTGGCTTCACGGCCATCCCGGAACATGCCTCCTACATATTCACCTTCTGTGTTAACATGAAACTCCGGCGTCAGTGCAGCATAAGAAATAGTTGGTGCATTTCGATCACCCAGAGACATCAAGTCTCCCCCTAAAGAAGCTGCTGCAGACACGCCACTGTCGCGCCAGTCCGTAAAAGCTCTTGCGGGGTCATGACAGGTTGCACAACTTTGAGTTCTATCTTGAGAAAGGTTTACGTCAAAAAATAAAGCAGCACCGAGGTCAGCCATTTTACTTTTATTGACATCAGTGTCATCCGCCGCAAGCACTATGCCTGTCAAGCCAGCAAGAAAACACAATAGACCATAAAACCTTAGCACTTAGGCCACCACTAAATGATTGTCCCAAAACAATCCATGAGTAAAATCATCATCAGCGATATAAGTCGTAATGGCTTGTTGCGCCAGATCGTAATAACAAACTTGCCCAGTTCCTGCGCTATAAAGAAAACCATCTTTATAGGCACACACACCACAGGCATCTCTGGCCCTGACCTGTTTGAGAAAGTCACCACTTTCAGCATCCCAAAAAGTCAGTACATTTGCCCGTGGACAGGAAGCCACTATATATCGACCACTATCATCGTATCGTATCGAGCCAATATATTGCTCCAGTTGTGATTGAAAACGTTCCGGCGCCAGCATGGGACGGATTTCCTCACCACGCTGATGAGTAGCCACCAAAGGCACCCGCATAAAAGGTTCACCTTCAAACTGCATGGAAATAGCTACACGTCCCTGCGCATTGACATCAATATGCCGGATACTCGCCAGATGAAATTCTGCGGGCATATATCGTTGCTCCAACAGCTCACCCGTTGTTCTATCAATGTAAGCCAAAGAGGGCTGCATTGAATCAATATTCAGTTTTTCACGCTCTTGATCCGGGTGAGTGCGAATACCGCCATTAGCAATAACTAGCGTCTCCTGATCCGGCATCAGTAAAGCTTCATGCGGTCCAACACCATGGCTTGGAAATTCGTCGATGCGTTCCAGCTTGCCTGATACGGACTTGCGCCAGATACCTATGCGACCACTGTCTCCCTGCAAATCCTCATAAGCGCTTTCTGTTGTGTAAAAATATTCATCATCTGCAGAAAAAACACCATGCCCATAAAAATGTCGGCCTTCAGTTGCTTCAATTTCCTGCAAAATACGACCACTTTGTACCTCGCCAACAACCATAAACCTGCCTGGTCGACGCGCTATAGCAACAAATAAATCAGCTTTGTTGTTCAACTCCACAGCATGAGCTCGTGCGCTTAATTGATGACTATAAAGTTCCTTTATCTGCTCATTCTCAACGGTAAAGGCTTTGACCCAATGCTGGTTATCACTATCCGAAGCAGCACTTAAAAATACCGGGGACTCTATTTGTTGTGACTTTGAAAATACTGGTCTGGCTGCAAGTAATAACGCTAGGTTCAGAAATGAACGTCTTGGAATAGCAGAGAACTTAATCGAAGAAGACATATTTAGTCTCCATCCAGGCTGTTAAAGCCCAGGTATAAATCCGTATTTTTTAACGCCGTTTCAAGCGCTTCATGTAACGCATCCACCTCTGCATACAATGTCTGCAGCTGAGCATATTGTTGTTCACTTTCCAACGCGGCTGATAATGAATCCGGCAAATCGTTTAATATTTGTTTTAGCTCGGAAAAAACGCTCATTACAGCGGCACCATCCTCTTCGTGGAATGCAGCCATATAGGCAGAAAATAGCAGCTCCAGACTATCAATATTATTTTTAATATTGGCCAGCGAATTTTCAGAACGCCAGGACTCTGCTGCCCGGTTTCTGGATGCATTAAATGTTTCACCAATAACCGGCGCAAGCTTTAAGTCGCGAATTTTAGCGATGCTTTCCTGCAAGGCTTTCAAAAAATCAATACTTAAATCTTCAGCATTTTCATAAAGTCCATCAGCAGCAGGCTCCTGCACCAGCGCTCGATATTCATCTACCCAACGCTGAGTTACACCTGAACTGATCTCGCTGATATTGCTGGCAATTGTCGCACTCAATAAACACAAATAATCATTATTTTGAAATTCCACTAGCTCAGAATCTGCATATAAAATTCTTTCAAGCGCGGGTAAGCCTTGCACGCCAACACTCTGCCTGGCAAAACTGTTACCGCTCAGGATTGCTTCGTCCCCGGCAGCAATTATTGCATCAAGCTGACGACCACTGGTGCCCCGTTCATCCGGCCAATACTGCATGCGGTAATTCCAGTTGAAATAGCTAATGGGGCCAAATTGAATATGTTGAACGGCTTGCCAGGCCGCCATGGATTGCAGATAAGCATCTTTCAAAACAAGCAGATTTGCAGCATTTAAATCAGAACAAAAATTTTCAGTTGCACCAACCAACGCCATCGATCGTGCTTCCAGGTTCTGATAAGCCGGTATCACGAGCTCATCGGTTACAGTTAAATTAATCGACGTCCAGTCCTCATCACGCGTGATCAGGTTTTGCCCAAAAGCAAGTTGGCCACCTGATAAAACCAGGATGGATCCCGCCAGTAGTTTTCTAAAATATTTATTCATCATCGTATTATATGCTTTGCAGAAAGTTGATTAAATCGTCCCGCTCTTTTGCTGATAAGGCCATAAAGGCCTGTTTTGACTTCTCAGCTTCGCCGCCATGCCACAATATGGCTTCCGGCAGGCTGTTTGCTCTACCATCATGTAAATAAAACTGCCCTTCCCTCAAACTGTAAACCGAAAGTCCCCATAAAGGTGGCGTTCTCCATTCCCTGGATAAGTCCTCATCAAGACTGTCTGCTAATGCTTCACCCATATCATGTAACAACAAATCTGAATAAGGACTAATGGTCCCCTGTAAATAACCGGTTTGATGACAGTTCAGACAACCAATATTCTTAAAAATTGCCTCACCAGCTTCTACTTCATTTTTTACCATGGTTTTCCTGGCGCTTTCTTTATCGTCAGGACGTGGAATATTTCTGACAAAATTAAGCAAACTGGCGAATGCAGGCCCGGAAATTTCCGGTCCTTCACCCTGACCTGAATCACCTTCGAGTGAAGCCAGACAATATTCCTGTAGCATCGTGCAGTCACCGGCTGATGCAGGAAACAATTCAGAACTGATGCCCAAGTCTAAACTTAAAGCCAGTCCTGTTTGTTGCTCCAGATCATTAATATCTGCTTTCCAGCCAAAACGGCCTGACCCAACTCTTCCCGAAATTCCATCATTGTCGTGGTCTTCCGGATCAGCCTTTGCGGCTATTTCCTCTGCAGGAATTGTTTCCAGTAAGCCAAGGCCTGCTAAAGAGGGTGCCAGTCGGGTTGAAAATTTCATTAGCTCTGGCTGCCCACTAAAAGCATAGTGAGGTTCATGCAGCAATACTTCTGTACTATCAGCCAGTCTTTCTAGCCGGGCACTATAGTTAACTTCAATTTGTGCTTCTGCTGCTAAGCCTGAAATAGCTCTGGTCTGTATTTGTCTACCGAAATAAGGGTCATTTAACCGGATCGTTAATGCGTCCGGTAACTTTCCTTTACCTGCTTCAATATGGCACTGGGCACATGAGCGGGCATTGTAAAGCGGGCCCAAACCGTCACTGGCCTGGGTCGACGCCGGAGCGCTTACCCAGGTTTTTTCGAACAATGCCTGACCAGTTAAATAATCAAGTCCGGCATCAGAAACACCAAAAGGATTAACTTGTGCATTACCAGCAGTGGCTATAATTAAGTATAGAAAGAGCAGGTTTCTATCACGAGTGATTTTTAATAGTGTAATCACAGGAGAAGCTGGTTGGAGACTACAACCCACTTAGACTGTCTGAACCAGTCAAACTCACATTTTGTAAATTTAACTGGCGGATAATATTTTCGATGGTGCGGGTTTCCTCCATCAGGGAATCCACTATGGTAGAGACGATTTCCTCACCTGCCATATTATTGCTCGCAATCAACACATCAAAGGTATTACCTTTAGCCGCTTCATCAAGCAACACTTCCATCGCTAACTCTGTACTCTCTATTCTGGCCAGCATCTGGGCTGCTAAGGCTGGCGCTTCCTGTTCCATCAATTCCGCCAGAGAAGGGCCTCTCACGACATCACCATTTATTCTTTCATAATGGCCGAGGTAAACATTTTTAATACCCAGCGCATCATAATAGTGAGAGTTGTGTGTATTATCCGAGAAACAGTCATGTTCTTCCTCAGGGTCATTTAGTAATAAACCCAGTCTTATTCTTTCTCCGGCTAGTTCTCCATAGGCCAGACTGCCCATACCTGTGAGAATGGTGGCAAGCCCACCTTCGGGCCCTTTACGCAATAGAGCTTCATACGCAGGGCCACCTGGCTGCCAGTTATAGACCATCTCTTCCAGGTCAGAAACCAGCAAGCTGGTTGCAGCTGATAAATAATCACGACGGCGGTCACAGTTGCCATTGCTACAGTTCATCAGAGAATAATCTGTCGCCGGACGATTACCGGCGCCAGGATTAGTGCCATTCAGATCCTGACCCCATAATAAAAATTCTATCGCGTGATAGCCTGTTGCCACATTAGACTCCACGCCATCTATTTCGTGTAAAGTCTCAGCAAGCAGTTGTGGAGTAATTTGTGCAGCATCAACACTGATCCCACCAATATCTATTAACTGATTGGCAATAATATTGGCCGTGTAAAAATAGTTATTATCCGATTCAGTGCCATAAGAAGCTGCCGTGTAGTCAATCAATCCTTCATCAAGTGGCCAGGAATTAACCCTGGCTTCCCACTCATCAACTATTGGATTACCGAAACGGAAAGCTTCTGTTTGCTGATAAGGAACACGTGCAGCCAACCAGGCGTTTCTGGCATAAGTCAACGTAGTCTGGTTAGGATCAGCCAGAAAAGCATTGATAGCCTCCTCCATGACTCTTGCAGAAATCAATGAATCCTCATAGGAGGCTTGGGCAATGGCTATATAAGTATCAACTATTTCTGCAGGTGATACCGTTTCAGACCGCTGCAAAGTCGAGCAGGCAGTCAGTAAAGTAAGACTTACTGTAATCCCTAGTTTTTTGATCATTTTTAATCTGCTGAACTAAAATAAGTTTTACTAATGATAATGATTCTCATTAATAAGTCAATGTGCTGAGCCTATACAAACTCATTCATGATTGAAATCGTGTCTTATAACATGGCCTTCAACCATGAATATAACATCCTCCGCAATATTGGTACTCAGGTCACCAATTCTTTCCAGATAACGTGAGGTAGAAAGCAGGCTAATAGCTCTTTCAGCGGTACTGCTGTCTTGCATAATGGTTTCAGTCACTTTTCTATGCATAAGCCGGTTAATGTCATCAACGGCATCGTCAGCTAATATAACTTTACGCGCAAGCTTAGTATCCATTTTCACAAGCGCATCAAGCGTATCCCTGACCATTTTTTGTACCATGACTGGCAGTTCATTGATAAATTCTATTAAATCTGGCAATGGATCATGTTCTGATAGATAAAGCGCTCTTTGAGCAATATTGGTCGCAAAGTCACCCATGCGCTCCAGATCATTATTCACCTTGAGTATGACAACCACAAAACGCAAATCAGTCGCGACAGGTTGATGCAAGGCAAGTATCTTCAGGCACTCCTCTTCAATCTGAACTTCCTTTTCATCAATAATATATTCTTTTTCTATGACAGCTTCCGCTAAAGTTGCGTCACGATTTTTTAGGGAACGAATAGAATCATTAATTGCTTCTTCGACCAAGCCACCAATAAGTAAAATTTCTTTTTTTAGACCTTCAAGATCACGCTGAAAATGTAATGACATAAATTGCTCTTTTTATACTTTAACCAAAACGACCCGTCACATATTCTTCAGTGCGTTTTACCTTTGGATTTGTAAAAACTTCTTCCGTTTCTCCAAACTCAATCAGCTTCCCCATTTCCATAAATGCGGTAAAATCTGATATACGTGATGCCTGCTGCATATTATGAGTCACAATAATGATTGTATAGCGCGATTTCAATTCAAATAACAAGTCTTCAATATGAGAAGTGGAAATAGGATCCAGCGCCGAACAAGGTTCATCCATTAATAAAATTTCCGGCTCCATAGCAAGTGCACGAGCTATGCATAAACGTTGCTGCTGACCACCTGATAAATTTAAGGCTGAATCATGCAGCCGATCTTTTACTTCATCCCACAATGCTGCCTGTTTTAAAGAACGTTCGACAAGCTCGTCATTTGATCCTTCATATCCATTAATACCTGGAGCCCAGGCAATATTATTATAAATGGATTTCGGAAAAGGATTTGGTTTTTGGAATACCATCCCGATCCGACGTCTTACTTCGACCGGATCAACACCAGCACCATAAAGATCTTCAGACGAAAACATGATTTTACCCTCAATAGTTACATCGTGAATAAAATCATTCATTCTGTTTAAGGAGCGTAATAATGTACTTTTACCGCAACCTGAAGGGCCAATAATCGAAGTAATATTATTGCGTAAAAAATTGCAGGATACTTTCTTCACGGCCGGTATTCCTGAATAAAGTATACTCACCTCTTGCAGTTCAAGGGCTTTTTCCGTAACAGCTTCAGCTTTCTCACCTGCGACTGCTGGTGCGCTTCCGACAGCTGATAATTCTGACATTACTTCAACCTCCGTTCAGTCTTATTACGGATATAAATCGCTGTGGCATTCATTAATAACAACACTACCAGCAGGACAATAATTCCCGCAGCAGCCAGCTCATGAAATTCCTGTTGCGGGCGAGATATCCAGTTATAAATTTGTATTGGCATTGCAGTGAAAGAATCCATAGGCCCTTCTGGTAAAAATGCAACAAATGTTAAAGCGCCAATCATAATTAATGGTGCCGTTTCTCCAATCGCTCGTGATAAAGCCAATATAACTCCGGTCATAATTCCTGGGAAAGATGCCGGCAAAACATGAGCCCAGGCAGTCTGCCAGCGTGTAGCTCCCAGAGAATAAGCCCCAAGTCGAATACTCATTGGCACTGTTCTAATTGCTTCACGACTGGCAATAATAATCACAGGCAAAACCAACAAACTCATTGTCAGCGCTCCCGAGAGCAGGGAACGTTCAAGGGCAAAAAAACGTACGAAAATTGCCAAACCCAAGATCCCATAAACAATTGATGGCACGCCAGCCAAATTCGAAATGTTGACTTCGATGAACTTGCTTAATTTTCCTGGTTTAGCAAATTCTTCCAGATACAATGCTGAAGAAACTCCGATGGGAATAGAGATAATGGCAATTAATCCTATCAGCCAAAATGTGCCTACGAGTGCTGACTTTATTCCTGCTCTTTCCGGAAAACGTGAAGGGAAACTGGTAATAAACTGCCAGTCTATCCAGCTAAACCCGTCTACTGACACTTGGAATAACAACACAGCTAGTAACAACACACTAGACCAGGTGACTAGCGCACAGAGCTTTTTGAAATAATCGGATTTCCTTTGCCGACGTAAAAGGTTCTTTTTATCTTTTTCAGAGATTAAAGACATTAATCATAAACCTCTCTGAATTTATTCAGAATAAATTGTGAAACGATATTGATTAAAAGCGTAATCGTGAATAGCAATGCACCTACAGCAAACAAAGTCTGATAAGCAATCCCTCCGGCAGGCGTATCACCTAAACTTACCTGAACAATATATGCCGTCATGGTCTGAATACTTTCAAACATGCTGAGACTTAGATTAGGGGTTTGACCAGCAGCAATGGTAACTGCCATGGTTTCACCAATAGCCCGTGATATTGCCAGTAGGAATGAAGCCATAACCCCTGACAAGCCTGCCGGGACGACAACTTTTGTTGTCACTTCATAAGATGTAGCACCGAGAGCGTAAGCGCCCTGACGCAAGCTGTCGGGAACTGCGCGCAAAGCATTGTCACTTAATGTTGCAATCATCGGCAAAATCATTATGCCAACAACAATGGCTGCACTAAGCGCGTTAAATACCTGCACATCAGGGAAAATGCTTCGAAGGATAGGTGTAACAAAGGTTAAAGCGAAGTAACCGTAAACAACCGTAGGAATACCGGCCAGCAGTTCAAGCACAGGTTTAATGTATGAGCGCATCTTAGGCGAGGCATATTCACTTAAATAAATAGCACAGGCCAAGCCTAGAGGGATGGCAACAATAGCTGCTCCTATAGTGACCTGCAGAGTACCCCATAATAAAGGTAAAACACCGTAGGAGCTTGGCTGAAGGATGGGGACCCAGCTAGTGCCAAAGAAAAATTCTGCAGGGCTGACATTTTCAAAGAAAGCGAATGATTCTTTTAGTAGCAGGCCTATTATAGCGGCTGTTGTAATGACAGAAACAGCTGCGCAAACACTGAGCCAGCTTATAATGCATGACTCCCCCAGACGCCTACCGGATTTCTTTATTGACTGGCTGGTAATCTCGGCCTCGGCCATGCTATTACACCCTGGTAGTCTAACAAACAGTAATTTTCGGGCGCGATTCTAACACGATTACCCTGGCCGGAAATATAAACACAACTCTTTAAAGATACTATAAAGTTATATGTAATTTTCCCGACCTTCAGTGAAATATCAAAAAGAAGCTAAAGCTTCTCGGGATTTTTGGTATTCAACCTGAGGCATAGCTACATAGCCTACTTCAGCAGCAAGTGCAGGAGCCTGATCCAGATAAAATTCTACAAATGCTCTGACTTCAGGTCTTGCAGCACTCGGCTTACTCACATAGATAAATATCGGTCTTGATAGTGGGCTATAGCTACCGTCATTAATAGTTACACTGTTAGGGCTGATAGGGCCATTTCCGCCATCAATTGGAACCAGCTTTAATACACTCTCATTAGCAACATAGTAGGCGTAACCAAAAAAACCAAGAGAGTTAACATCTCCACTTATGCCCTGTACCAATACATTATCATCTTCACTGGCGGTATAGTCTGGCCTTGAAGCCCCTGAATCGCCATTAACCACTTCAGTAAAATAATCAAAAGTACCTGAATCAGTGCCAGGGCCATAAAGGCGCAGAGGCTGATCGGGCCATTCTGGACGGATATCATTCCAGGAATCCACAGAACTGCCTGGAGCCCAGATCATGTTTAGCTCTTCAATAGTCAGGTAATCAACCCAGGTATTATTCTTGTTAACTATCACTGAAAGACCATCGTATGCTACCGGAATTTCCAGATACTCAATGCCATTAATACGGGCAGCTTCTGCTTCTGAATCCCTGATTTCCCGAGATGCATCACTGATATCAATTTCACCGGCAACAAATTTCTGAAAACCGCCTCCGGTTCCAGAAACTCCGACAGTTACTCTGACCCTGGGTTGAACAGCCAAAAACTCTTCAGCTACTGCTTCACTGACCGGAAAAACTGTACTTGATCCATCCAGACTAACAACACCGGATAAACTACCGGAATCAGTATTTTCACCCTCCTGATCCCCACCAGAGCAGGCAGTCAAACCCAGTATTAATGCTGAGATCAGCAGTGTACTTCTTAAAGTGAAAGGCTTTTCACATGATGTCATAGATTACTCCCAGCAATTGTAATTAATTAAAAGTGGCCAGACTAAATTCTAGCGGCATTCTTCCAAAGGATTGTTAAGCTCATATAAAGATGTTCAATTTACCGCATTCGGTTATGAAGAATACGTTAAAACTGGACGTCCCATTGCAAACGCATGCGGCTATCTGAGCCATCCATCAGTAAAAGACCGTCATCTATGCTTAAACGGGAAAAGTCCAGCGTCACTTTGCTGTCGTGGCCATTGATAAACCAGTTTGCACCAAGCGTAAATTCTCTGCGTTCATTTTCAAAGAGCCTGTTAGTCGCATTCGGCTCATCAACAAAGGCATAGCGCATAGCTAACTCAAGATCTTCTGGAACTGACGGAAAGAGGTTATGAAAAAAGTATCCGGCCTGGGCGTAACCACCTGTCAGCTCGTGTCTACTATTGTCAGATCGATCTTTAATGACTTTTCTATGAAATTCCTGCTGAACCGAGAAACCTCTGTACTTGAATGCAAATTCCTGCACAACCTGTTCAATGTCGAACTGACCAGGTGTTGCCGTCGCTGGAGAGTCGAAGCCATCAAGGTTACCACAACCCGAAGAAGACCAGCGAGTACAGCTACCAGTATTAGTAAATCCTGCCACTGCAAAACTGCCTGTTGGCTGCTCCGTATATTCAACATCGGTTTGTCGCCAAGACAGGTCTCTGCCCATAAAATTCCATTGCAATCTGGCCATATATAATAGGTCGTTATCGGTATTGTTTACCGAACGGCCTTCTCCATTAAAAACGCCTGCGTAATAACGCATATCAGCTGGTGTATCCTGGAACAGATGACCTCTGATCTGTACACCCAACTGGCGATCCATTGTAAATACTCTATTGGCGATTGAACGCTCGACAAATTGCTGTCGACCTGAAGAGTCCACTCGCTCGCGGTTAAGATCGACTTTCCACTGCCCGATACGAATACCGCCCCAGTCCCACTTAGCTAGATCTATACGATAATCGATCACTCTGGCACTTGATGAAGAGCTGCTATCATCCACATCTCTGGAAGGCTGCAGGTCCACTTCGAAGTAATACTGAATCCAGGGCTGTAACCCATGTCCGCCGATCTTCATACGCAAACGGCGTGCTTCAAAGTTTGATTGCTCATCTGCATTAAAACTAGAAAGCTGTCTGGGATCAGAGCGGTAAGGTGTTGTAAAGCGCATTTGCGCCCGCCATTGCAGATTGGTCTGCCAGTTACCATCGCGAGTTTCCAGTCGAAAACCACTGCTGGAGCGGCTTGCAACCACCGGAAACTCATTTTCCAGCTGCTCAGCAACCTCAGCAGCAACAACTTCCTCAATCACACGCTCTTCAACTAAAGGTTGCGGCTGACTCAAAATATCTTCGCTATTGATTGATTCTCGCTCTATCAGACTATCGTATTGCTCCTGGGTTATAGCACCATTTTGAAGCAATATATCCAGCAATTCCTGATCTGCAGCGTTTGCAAGAGTTGCTGTCTGAGTCAATGCCGCTGCCAGTACGAAGTACTTGAGTTTGGTATTTCGTTTCATTGGTTGGAACCCCATAATTTTTTGATAGCCAGAAGAAGATTGGCGGCATTCTTCCAAAGGTTTGTTAAGATAAGATTAAGATGGTGTTAAGGTTTTAAGACAAGGTAAAGATATTATTAAGTTTTTCTTAATACGCACCCAAAAGCAGCAAATCTTAATAAACTGAAAACAGTGAACAAGGTAGAAATATTAAATAGTTCGGAAGGTGTTAGTTGACTAAAGGATTATCCAAATCAACTTCATTAGTTATTGGCATACGGTAGCTAAAAGTTGATCCTCTACCTGGCTGACTTTTAAGTTGTATGCTGCCGGAATGTTTCTCAGCAATATTTTTTACTATCGCAAGACCCAGTCCGGTTCCTCCCAGACTTCTTGATCTCGCTTTATCTACTCGGTAGAAGCGCTCAAATACTCGTTGCTGAAACTGAGGGCTTATACCGATACCTGTATCGCTCACTTCAAGCAGCATTGTCGTATTATTTTCCACACTCAAATTGACACTGACCTGGCCATTTTCAGGGGTATATTTAATAGCGTTGTCTATCAAATTATCGATCAACTGACTGAGATTTTGCCTGTCGCCATTAACATAAATAGTCTCTTTACCTAGATTAAGCACTAGTTGCTGTTTTTTCTGTTCAATCGCCACTTCAGCCAGTTTTACTGAGTTTTTAACTAACAAATTCATGTTAATGACAGAAAACTGCTTTTTCTCAAAATCAACTTCAAGTCGGGATAAGGCCATCAGATCACCGACAAGTTGTGATAAACGGATACTCTGGGAATGTATACGACTGATAAAATGCATCAGGGTTTCAGAGTCAATATCTTTATCATCTATAACACTTTCAGACAGCCCTCTGATTGCAGTTATAGGTGTTTTTAATTCATGCGAAGCATTGGCAACAAAATCAGTGCGTATTCTTTCCAGACTCTTTAATTCACTAATATCATGCAGTACAACAACGGCTCCAATTGGCTGCCCGGAATCATCACTTAATGATGCGGCATAAATATCAACAATAGATTCTTCATTATTATCTGAGTCTGAAGAAAATAACTTTATTTGAGTCTTAACAACTGCTTGAGATTTTATGGCCTGGTCAAGTGCCTGGACAATTTCGTTCTGCCTGATTTCCTGCCAGATAGTTTTGCCCGTACTCTTTGAAATATTAACGCCCAGCAAATTTGAAGCTGCCTCATTGATATGAAGTATTTTCTGATTTTGATCAACATCAATCACGCCTTCCACCATCCCCGCAAAAATAGTTGCCAGACGGTTTCTGTCCGCCGTGATATCTGAAATATTTGCAGCTGAGTTTCTGGCTAACTGATTAATGACTTTCGCCAGTTTCTTCAGGCCCAAGCCATTATTTTCCGGCACTCTCCCTTTAAAATTTCCGTCAGAAATATCAGCCGCAATTAATGCCAGCTTTTCAACTGATCTGGCTTGCAATAAAGCAAACAAAGCAATTAGAAAAATACCCAAAATAGCTGATGTAAAAGCCAACCGGGAAATTTCTTTCTGCTCTAACATTAATTGACTTTCTATGGCATCCATAAAATAAGCGGAACGAACGAAGCCTGTCAGTATCTCTTCCTCATAAATAGGCAAAGCATAATATATAAGGTCTTCAGCAACTGTTTGACTAAACCTGGAGATCTGTCCACTACCACTGCTTATAGCCCTCTGCACTTCCGGGCGTTGCAGATGGTTTGGCATTTGCCTCGGATTTTCATGAGAATCGGCGAGTACAACACCTTGTGAATCAATTACCGTAAACCGGTTATTGGTAGTCTGGGAAAAAATCTGAACTAAAGTAGATAATTGTTCGCTGTCTGATAACTGCAGAAATGGCCTTGATCTTTCTGCCAGTGTTTCTGTCTGGGCAACAAGCTCATTTTCTACCCTAAGCTCTTCGATGGCTATAAATCTGTTTGACAGGATTATGCTAAAAAAATATATGACAGCAATAAACAGACTGGAATAACTGAGAAAAACTCGAAAAAAAAAGGTTGTGTTTATTGGCATAAAGCTATTCTTTTATTCTTTGAAACGATATCCAACTCCTCGAATGGTTTCAATAACAGGAACTTGCATTCCGAGTTTTTTCCGAATTCCCCTTATATGCACATCAACATTTCTGTCAACGACAATCGTAGCATCTCCCAATGCTTTATTAAGCAACTGTTCTCGAGAAAACACACGTCCCAAATTGCTAGCCAGATAATGCAAAATTCTGAACTCTGTCGCAGTAAGTTTTATTTCCTGTCCTTTTACTAACACTTTATGTTTATCGGCATCAATAATGAGATCGCCACATTCTATTTTTTCTTTCTCGGGATTGATGTCCAGCAAGGTTCCCCTTCTCAACACTGCTTTAACTCTGGCAACCAGTTCTTTGGGGCTAAATGGTTTGGATACATAGTCATCAGCACCTACCCCAAGCCCAAGGACGACATCACTCTCTTCGCCTTTGGCAGTAACCATAATAACCAATGTATTAATCAGGTCAGTATCATTTTTAATACTTGCGCAAATATCAATACCATCTTTGCCTGGTAACATGAGGTCCAGAAGCACCAGATCAGGTTTTTCTTTTTTAACCAGAGAGAGACCTGCATTGCCATCAAATGCAGCTAAAACAATAAAACCTTCTCTTTTTAAATTGTAACTGAGAACTTCCAGTATATCGGGTTCATCCTCAATGATGACAATTTTATTCCTAGCCATGTTGTTAACTCTCGCTACCCTGATAAGAAATTATAATACGAGTGAAGCTAACATATTGCTGTTAAGAAAATGTAAAGAGACAGGTTAATGAATTTCTACAGATCCACATAACCAATTGATCTCCGGGGCATCAGTATCTAGGCGATATTTTCTAATCAGATAAGAAAATTGTGGAACATCCTGTATCAACTGGTCAATTTTATCTTTCGGAATTCTCAAGAGCTGACAATCTGAAAGTGCTTTTAGTTTACCCAGTACTACCCTGCTTCCGTCTGCTGGCTTGAAAAGCTTTAAAGCCATACTTTCCTAAATATCGTTGTATCTCAACTAGTTATAAAATTGATCGCGGTATGGCGAAATCATATCACGAAAAACTTAAGTTCCCTTTCTTTTTAGTGGTGATAAACCATCATCTCCTGTTTTGGGGTTTGTCTCATTAGTCGGCTTCCTGCGTTTACCAATATTTTTTCTATTGCGCTGTCTTTGCTTGACCTTAAGAGGGGGCTTGGCTTTATCGGCTTTACTTTTAGTGTTATTTTTTTTCTTCGGTTTTTTAACAATCTTTCCTGTAAATCTGGCCTCTAAACCTTTAATCGTAAATAACTCGAACTCTGTATTTAAATACCTGGCTATGCTTTGGCTGAGATTCCAGTCATTGGCATTAACAAGCGAGATAGCTGTTCCTGCCTCCCCCGCCCGCCCAGTTCTGCCAATCCTGTGCAGGTAATCATCGGCAGAACGTGCCATGTCAAAGTTAATTACCAGATCAAGATCCTGAATATCCAGCCCCCTGCCTGCTAAATCCGTGGCAACCAGGGTATTAATTTTTCCCTGCCGGAATTGCTGCATAATATTTTTCCTGTCTTCCTGACTTAATTCCCCGTGCAAATAGATGGTATTAATTTTCTTGTATTGTAAAAAGCCATTCAGTTGCATGGCCTGTTCTCTGGTATTAGTAAAAATTAAACCCTTTTGGTAGCGCTCACCTTGTAAAATTTTTGTGAGCAAAAGTTTTTTATGCTCGACAGAATCAGCCAAAACAACTTTTTGCAGAATATTATTTTTAGATTGCCTGTATTTCCCATCTGTTATGTAAACAGCTTCATGCAGAATTTCTGTTGCAATGTCTTCCATACTTTTTTCTTGAGCACCTTGTTGCAGGCTTGCTGACAGTAAAAAAGTCTGTCTTTTTGAATTGCAGGTCTGGCATATTTTCAGCACATCTTCACGCAAGCCCAAATCCAGCATTCGATCAGCCTCATCAAGCACTAAAAATTCCAGGTCACTTAAATCAACAGATGATTTATTCAGATGCTCAAGTATGCGTCCCGGGGTTGCTATCAGAATTTCAGGATTTTTTCTGATTTCAGCTTTTTGCTCTTTAAATGAAAGGCCGCCAATCAGGCTTAAGCTGCTAATTTGAGTAAACCGGCAAAGTGCTTTGCAAGCAGTTTCAATTTGTTCAGCGAGTTCCCGGGTTGGGACCAAGATTAAACATCGTGTAGCTGTATCAGGAGAAGGCTGTCGAATAATTTTTTGCAGCACTGGCAATAAATAGGCTATTGTTTTCCCACTTCCCGTCTCTGCACTGACAAGAACATCCTTACCGGCAAGTGCAACAGGCAATACATCAGCCTGTACTGATGTGCAGAATTCCAGTTCAAGCCTAGCTAAAGCTTTTAATAACTGCTTGTCTAACTCAAGCTCTAAAAATTTTTGTTCCAGTTTTCGCAAAAAAATCTCATTCAATAAATTAAAAAAATAATTTGATAAAGTAATTATATCTCATGTATATCACTATCAACTACAACCATAATCCACTTGAAATACTATTATGAATATTTTCACCATAACTATGTCCTTGTCGTAGATTCTGACTTAGTGAAATGTATAATGATTGGAACAATTTAGTAAAAGATCAGTCAAGGACAGCATTATATGTTATCCCTTAACCCCACCCTACTTATTATTCACTTATAGAAACTCTCAATGGATATTCTTGGCGAATACGGCATTATCTTATTAACCTTGGCTATACTGTTTGGATTCTTTATGGCCTGGGGAATTGGCGCAAACGATGTCGCCAATGCCATGGGCACTTCAGTAGGATCAGGCGCTATTACTCTAAAACAGGCCATTATCATTGCAGCAATTTTTGAATTTTCCGGTGCCTTTTTGGCCGGTGGTCAAGTAACTTCAACCATTCGCAGAGGCATTGTTGATCCAGCCTTACTAACAGGAACTCCAGAATTACTCATCTATGGCATGATAGCAGCACTACTGGCTGCTGCCGTATGGTTATTGATTGCCTCAATGAAAGGATGGCCAGTTTCCACCACGCATTCAATTGTTGGCGCAATTGTAGGTTTCGCCACCGTCGGTGTCGGCGCTAATTCAGTCAGTTGGATGAAAGTTGTAACCATCGTGATGAGCTGGGTGAGCTCTCCGGTAATAGCGGCGACTCTGGCATTCATAATCTACCGTTCTGTACATATATTAATCCTGAATACAGATAAACCCTTACACAATGCCAGGCGATATATCCCCATCTACATGTTCTTGGTTGGTTTCATGATTTCCATGGTGACCTTTCTAAAAGGTTTGACTCATATCGGCCTTGATACCAGTTTTTTGGAATCCACCCTCGCTTCAGTTGTTATTGGCCTAGCTGTAATGGTAATAGGTATCTATATGCAAGCTAAAACTGAGCCTCATATAGATGAAGATCATCATCTTCATTTAAACCGGGTGGAAAAAGTATTCGCCACCTTAATGATTTTTACCGCTTGTAGTATGGCATTTGCACATGGTTCTAATGACGTTGCCAATGCAATCGGACCTCTAGCGGCTGTGAATGCTATTGTGCGTTCAGGTGCAGTTGCTCAGGAGTCTGCCATGCCGATCTGGATTCTTTTTCTCGGCGGTATTGGCATAGTTGCCGGGCTGATGATGTATGGTCATAAGGTAATGGCCACCATTGGTAAAAAAATTACTCACCTGACACCTACGCTGGGATTTTCAGCAGAGTTATCCGCTGCAACTACAGTGGTCATAGCATCAGCAACAGGCATTCCAATTTCAACAACGCATACCCTCGTGGGAGCGGTGCTCGGCGTCGGTCTTGCCAGAGCAGGCAGCGAAGCTATCGACCTTGAAATCCTCAAACGAATTTTAATTTCTTGGGTTGTGACTTTACCGGTTGGTGCAGTTCTGGCGATTGTTTTCTTTTATATTTTAAAATTTATTTTCGGCACTAGTTAATTTGTAGCTGAGCAAATTTTAGTCGCCTGATGGAAGACCATTTGCCATCTTTTTTCCTGACACCTTTTCCAGAGTGAGCTATGCAAAGTTCCTTTGGACCCTGACACCACGGGGGCTGACATTTTTGCCCAATAACTAACAAGTGCCAGTTCAGCGGATAAATTTTTAACATCAAAATTTTTAATGTCCCAGCGCGAGT
>JAYQWA010000023.1:0-27341 GCA_038148755.1 Gammaproteobacteria bacterium | reverse complement strand
CGAAAACCGAAACTGTGCCTGCTGACTTCTTTCATTCTTAGACCAGGTTAATATGTCGAGCTGTTTTGCAAACAAATCAGCCCAGTTTTGTATATTCTGAAGTCTGTTTTGTTGGCGTCGAAGGTTTTCACATTTTTCCAGCGCTTGCGCCAGTTCGGGTGAATGCCATTGGCGTTGCTCATTTTTAAGTAAACTGCGTAGTTGAGCACTACGGATTATTGATTGCTGTTTTTTACGTAAGAATTTTTCAAGCGCTGCTCTGGCATTTTCTTCTTCCTGGGCAAGTAATAATGGTGAGCGCAGAATATGGCATACTTCCTCAGTCGGTAGTTCTTCCTGATTGAGCTTTAACAATTCAGCAAGCTCTAAAAAAATCGGGAAATCGCTTGCCAGTCTAATGGCTGATTCAATGAAGAAAGAAGCAGCTTTATCTTCAGAGTGGGAAAAGGTGCTGCTAAAAATACTTTGAAACAGGGAATGTTGTGAAGTCAGTTCACTACTGATAATGCCAATTTTTGCATTAGGGTTTGATTCTAAAACTTCCTTGCCCCATTTAGCTGCTGCATTTATTTCAGCAAGCATATCAGCATAACTCTGTTTTTTTATCATGGGCGTCATGCTTTTCAACTGCAATTCATTCAGTTTTACTGTTTTTTTCAGAATGCTGAATAACTGCCGGTAGAGTGGTGGAGGATCGGTGAAGCCGAGCAATATTATTTTTTCAGGCAGCAAAGCATTATTTTTTTCAATTGAAGGTAAAAGGTCTCTTAAAAGCTCTGAAAAACTAATGAGTTTTTCTTTGCGACAGTAATCTTGATATTTCTTGATCCAATATAGAAATGCCGTGCAATCATCCAGATGATTGAATCCACTGATTTTGTTCTGGTAAGCCTTAAGTTCTTCAACGCTGATTTGCCATTGTATGAGCAGGCGGTGTGCCTCTAATACTTTGGAGGCAGAATTTTCAAGCTTGAGTAAAGGGTTTGCATAATCACTTTCAGCGATAATTTTTTTCCATAGAATCAGCTCCTGAAAACTTTCCAGTACAGTATCAGGCTGCAAAGTATTTTCATTGGTAAGCAAGTCCTGGGAAATACTTCGCAGCCAGATATCAATTGGGAATATTTTCGGGCTGGGCCTGATAGTAACTTGTGAATGAAGTTTTAAATGAGTACCGTAATTTTCATGAACCTGGACGGCTGTACGGTGATTGGGTGTCAGAATAATCCAGCCATCTTGCAATGCGGCATCCAGAACGTGTATGTCGGCTGAAGTTTCAGGCATGAGGATAGTGTATTACATAATTGCTTCTGAAGGCTTTATCTATCCCCTGATTTGCTTAGCAGTTTGTGCGGATTTAGACCGTCAGTAAGCTTTTCTGGCGTGCCGGAATTTCTACCGGCAGCCAAAAAAACTCTTGTCCACAGACCAGGCTATAAAATGAATCAGGATAAACCGGGATTATTTTCCTATGCGGAAGGCTCATTTTGAATCCCAGGTGACTGAGCTGAAGTATCCGCATTTGCTGGAGTAGAAGCTGCAGCTCTATTTCTGGGGTCATTAGGAGCCCGTTTCACTGGAGGTTCAGGCTTGGCTTCTGTTTCCGCTTTAGGTGCAGGCTCGGTTGATTTTTCTGCCTCTACACTTACCTTTGGCTTTGCGGGCTGAGAATTTACAGCAGTTAAAGAGGGCTGTGGTTTTGCCGCTTTCTCTGTAGTCGTTTTCTGCTCAGATTTTTCCAAGCTTGCAGTATTTTCATTCCCGGAACTCTTTTTTGAAACATCCGTCTGTTTAGCAGAAACACTCTCATTATTGGCAACAGGTTTGTTAGTTCCCTTATTGTTGGGAGCCGTTTGGACATTAACCGTGTTGGCCTTCGCATTGTTTACCTGAGCTGTCTGTTTAGACCCTTGCTCATCAGCGTTAAACTGGGTATTTGCATTGTTGTTGTCCCGGTTGGTTTTTTCGCTAGAATCACCAGCCCCAGTTTTGGCTTCTGGTATGTTTGGAGTATTGTTATCTGCAGTTTGGGTCGCTTCGGTATTAGTTGTATTTGCGGTTTTTTCCGCAACAACTGCTGGTGCTGCCGACTCATTGGTATTATTTATTGTCGTTGCTTCTACAGGAGCATCATTAGCAGGGGCAGATTGCTTGGGGCGTTCGCCACGTTTTCTTTCCTGCATATTGCGTTTTGGCTTGTCAGCAGGGCGGCGTTTGCTTTTATTGCCAGCCTGAGTTTCCTTTGAATCAGATCTATTATTACTGTTTTCTTGCGTGTTCTGATTTTTAGCCTGAGCAAAAGGTTTATTGTTGCGGTTAGGCTTGCGAGGGGGGCGCTCACCATCTTTACCCTGAGCTTTATTTTTTCCTGTGTCTTTTTTCTGGTTATCAGCGCCAGTCTGAGCAGATTTTTTATTCTGCTTCTGGCCGCCATATTTGCCTTTTTGAGCAGGCGCTGATGCTTGCTGGGGCTTTTTAGGTTTTGCCTGTGTTTCAGATTTAACCTCATCATCGGCTCCAGTAAAGAGGCTTTTCAATGCTGAAGAAATAGTCGCTGCGAAACCTTTAGGCTGGCTAACCTCAGTTATTGGGCCGGGTTGTATGTGTGGCGCCTGAACTGCAGCTTTATCAGCTTCTACAGCCTGACGTGGCAGAAACTCATCAACTTCGGGAGTATTCTGGGATTCTATCGTGTAACTACGGGGTAATTCCTCATCATTCACACTTTGAATCTCGTAGTGCGGTGTTTCCAGTGCTGTACTTGGAACCACAACGAGTTTCGTTGTACTTTGATTCTCAATGCTGGAAATAACATCGCGTTTTTCATTTAATAAATAAGAGGCGACGCTGACTGGAACAATGGCCCGAACTTGAGTCGAGTTATTTTTATTGGCTTCTTCCTGCAGTATTCTCAGAATGGACAGAGCCAGCGACTCAATATCCCTGATGCTGCCCTGACCGTCACAACGCGGACAGACTATGGCCTGAGTTTCACCTAGAGAAGGGCGCAGGCGCTGACGTGACATTTCCAGTAAGCCAAAACGAGATATCCTGCCCACCTGGACTCGCGCACGATCCATTTCGAGTGCACTACGCATACGGTTTTCAACTTCTCGCTGATTTTTCTGTGACAGCATGTCAATAAAGTCAATGACAGCCAGTCCGCCCATATCACGCAATCTCAGTTGACGGGCTATTTCATCAGCCGCTTCCAGATTTGTAAGCAGGGCGGTTTCTTCTATATCGGCTCCGCGTGTGGCACGGGAAGAGTTGATATCAATTGAAATCAGCGCTTCTGTAGGATCAATGACTATCGAACCGCCAGAAGGCAGTTTAACTTCACGCTGAAAAGCACTTTCGATCTGGCTTTCAATCTGGAAATTGGTAAATAGGGGTACTGTACCATCGTAGAGTTTTATACGGTCTTCATATTGAGGCATTACCTGTTGCACAAAGCTCTTGGCTTCGTCATAACTACTTTGCGTATCAAGAATGACTTCGCCGATATCCTGACGTAAGTAATCTCGTATGGCGCGGATAATGACATTACTTTCCTGATAAATCAGGAATGGGGCTTCTTTCCCAACGCTGGCTTTGGTGATGGAGTCCCATAGTTTTAACAGGTAATCAAGATCCCATTGCAATTCTTCAGTAGCGCGCCCAACACCTGCTGTACGGACAATAACGCCCATACCATCAGGCAGGTTCAAGCCACCTAGTACTTCTTTCAGATCATTCCTGTCCTCTCCCTCAATGCGTCGGGATATCCCTCCGGCTCTGGGATTATTAGGCATCAGCACGAGATAACGCCCGGCAAGGCTTATCATGCTGGTTAATGCAGCCCCCTTGTTACCACGCTCTTCTTTATCGACCTGGATAATGATGTCAGTACCTTCCTTGATGACATCTTTGATATTGATTCGCCCGCTGATTTCAGAAGGTTGTTTGGTGAAGTATTCCTTGGAAATTTCTTTCAAGGGTAAAAAGCCATGGCGGTCTGCGCCAAAATTCACAAAAGCCGCTTCCAGGCTGGGTTCAATACGGGTTATTTTGGCCTTATAGATGTTGGCTTTTTTCTGGATACGGGTACGGTTTTCAATATCCAGATCATAAAGGCGTTGGCCGTCAACCAAGGCGACCCGCAACTCTTCTTTTTGAGTTGCGTTAATTAGCATTCTTTTCATAATGTTCCGCTGTTTCTCTGTTGGGGCAGAAGCGGATAACTGAAAATAATATATCTAAAAGCTTAGATAATATTATAAAATAGGCGAGATTTTAATAATAACTAATTGTTTTTATTATAAAATAACAAATTTAAATTATGAGCAATCACTTAAGGCGCGCCTTGCTCATCGTTGCTTAGGTCATAAAATGTAGCGTTCTTTATTGACGTCTAGCTAGGTGCTAATTCGTGCTATTTATAACTTAAGCCATCTTCTAACACTTTCACGACAGCCCGTAGACTGGCGATTTTAAAGTGCTGGTTTAAACTTGTTTACGGTTTTTCAAACCGCCTCATCTACCTATAACTGTTAAATTATTAATTCTGTTACCCGGTCTAACCGAGTTAATAACCTGCCTTAGCAGGGCTGTATTTAGTTTGCGCAGATTCCGTTTCTTTGTTGATCAAGACTTTAGCAGGATCATCTTCACTAGGTAGCTAGATGGAACTGGCGCTTAAATTTCTACTTAATTCTGTGTTCTATGTTCTTTCTAGTTTATTTCTACAAAATCCTTTGTTTGGATAATTAATCCGGTTTGGGTGTAAGATCTCTCAATCTTGCGGTATATCGTTGCTTGTTGCCTGTCTATCAAAATGACAAATGAACTAATAATTGAAACATTCAGTAATATTAATTCTTGTCTGAATCTTTTATCAGAACTTAAAGCGAGGCTGTAAGTCCGAACGCCTGCAATATATCAGTAATATCTTGTTACTTCAATCATTTATAAAACATTACTAATATCGGTTTGAATGTTCTGGCAATAAATATTATCTGAGGTTTTCAGATGGCTTTGTTACAATTCAGGGTCCTTGTGCAGGTGAATTAAGCTCATATGACGGCTGACAAAAAGGCTCCAAAGGTTCGGCTAGTAGAGGTTGATGAGAACAGTCTCAATCAAAGGCTCGATAATTTTTTACTTTCCCGATTAAAAGGCGTTCCGAAAACACGTATTTACCGCATTATCCGTAAAGGTGAGGTCAGGGTTAATGCTAAACGTGCAAAACCTGACTATAAGTTAAAGCTTGCAGACCTCATCAGAATCCCGCCGGTCCGAGTCACGCAAGCTGAAAAGCGTGTTCCTGGCATTGAGTTGGTCAAATTAATCAAGGCTTCGATTATTTATCAGGATGACGCCTTGTTAATTGTCAATAAACCTTCCGGTCTTTCTGTGCATGCAGGAACAGGGGTCAAAATCAGCCTGATTGAGGTATTGCGGGATATCTACAAAGATGAATATCTGGAGTTGGTGCATCGTATTGACAAGGGAACATCTGGCTGTCTGCTTCTGGCCAGGACTGCTAAAACCTTAAAACAGTTACAGACAGATTTTAAACGCAGGGCCGTAAAAAAGGATTACCATGCTCTTGTCCATGGTCTTTGGCCTGAGCAGCTCCATGAAGTTAATGTCTCCTTGCAACGTTCAGCTGAAGCAGGAGGTGAACGTCGGGTATTTGTTTCTGAACAAGGGAAAAAGGCAGTAACCATTTTTACTTTGATCAAGCACTTCAGTCAGCACAGCCTGGTTTTAGCACAACCAGAGACAGGCAGAACTCATCAAATCCGGGCCCATGCCAAATTTGCAGGTTATCCGCTATGTGGTGATGAAAAGTACAGTAGCGTCTTGCAAAGAAAGCAGCTTGCAGGGCTGGGAATAGCAAGGCTCTGTCTGCATGCACATAGGCTGGAATTCATACATCCTGTATCAGGCAAAACCATGCAAGTGAGTGCACCCTATGATGATAAGTTTAATTTTGCCCTGAATACCCTTGGTGCAATTTGAGACTTGAGCCTGAATTAAAAAAGTATCGAATAATCAAAAGCTTCTAAGAGAAAAACTGTCATTTTCCTTTGACAGAGCGTAGCTCAATCCCTATTATGCGCGCCTATGTCGCAGCAGCCGTTCCCCGAGATAGTTGATGTTAAGAAATTTTTCTCGAGGCAGTCACCGTTAGGCTTTGTGTTATCCCAGAGCCGGTTGAAAAGACTGGCACAATATTTAAATGAAGTTGAAGCCAGTAATGGCTCTGAAATTGACGTTGAGCTGAACCTTATTCAGGACGAAGAAGGCAGATTTATTTTAAGCGGTACAATGCAGGGCAGAATGTCGCTTACATGCCAGCGTTGTTTGCAGGCAGTTGAATATGATTTGGCTTCGGATTTTATAGTTCGGGTTGTTGATGAGCTGAAAGCCGGTGGTGACAGAGAATTAGCGCAAGATGAGCTGGACGTGGTTGTCAGTGTTGATGGAAAACTGGATTTACTAGCGCTAATAGAGGATGAGTTAATTCTGAGTCTGCCCTTGGTGATTTATCACAAAGAGCAGGATTGTAACCAGACTCTAGTGGAAATGCAGTCAAGTGCACAGCAAAAAACTGCAGCCAAGCCTTTTGCTGAATTGGCAGCTTTGAAAAAACAGCTGAAACTGGCGGCAGATGAGAACGATGAAAGTAAGGACAGCAAGGGTAGTAAGGGTGGCAAGTCAGGCAACTAAGGATACGAAACCCGAAGCGTCCATAGAAGCAGTAATAGAAGCATTAATAGTTATTTAGTAGAATGGCCGGATATAATTCGGTCATATAAATTTAAAGTGGTATAAAGCAATATCAAGTAAAGAGGAGTAGCCCGCATGGCGGTCCAAAAAAGTAAAGTAACAAGATCAAGACGTAATATGCGTCGTTCCCACGATTCATTGTCGAAAGCAACTATTTCGACTGATGAAACAACCGGTGAGCGTCATAGAAGACATCACATGACTCCTGATGGTTTCTACAAAGGACGTCAGGTCATAGAAACTAACGACGACTAGTTTCGGTTGAAAGTAAAAATCCTGAATTTTCTTCTAAAAGCAGCTTAAACGGCTGCTTTTAGTTTTGGGTGTTTATTAAATCAGCGGTCCAACCCAGAAAATATTTTTATCGATTTTACAGGAAGCAATAATGCAGTCAGATTTAGCCTTTATTTTCCCTGGTCAGGGCTCTCAAAAAGAGGGTATGTTGGCGGAGTTGGCAGCAGAGCATCTATCAATCCAAGCTAACTTCCATGAAGCCTCTGAAATTTTAGGCTACGATTTGTGGGGCTTATGTCAGAGTGATCCTGATAATAAGCTTGCACTTACCCACATTACACAACCAGCTATTCTGACAGCGTCTGTTGCGCTTTGGCGTTTATGGCTGGAGCAGGGCGGCTCTCAGCCAGGCTTAATGGCAGGACATAGTCTTGGAGAATATTCAGCCCTGGTTAGTGCCGGTGTACTTGCTTTTCAGGATGCTGTGATGCTGGTGCAAAAACGTGGAGAGTTTATGCAATCAGCAGTTCCGGTAGGGGTGGGAGCTATGGCTGCAATTGTTGGCCTGGAAGATGCCGATGTCATTGCAGCCTGTGAGGAAGCGGCTGGGGAAGAGGTCGTAGCTGCTGTGAATTTTAATTCACCGGGACAGGTAGTGATTGCAGGGCATGTCGAGGCCGTCAACAGAGCTATTGAGCTGTGTAAAACAAAGGGTGCAAAACGAGCACTACCGTTACCAGTCAGTGCTCCTTTTCATTCAGCACTGATGAAACCCGCAGCAGACCGCTTTGCAGAAGTTCTTGCTGACATACACTTGAATGCTCCGGTAATCCCTGTATTGCAAAATTACAGTCTGCAGCTCACTACGGGAGATACTGAGATAATCAGGGAAAACCTAATCAAGCAGATATACAGCCCTGTACCCTGGGTTGAGACAATCGGCCACTTTGCACAAGCAGGTGTTAAACGTGTCATTGAAGTAGGCCCAGGTAAAGTTTTATGTGGTTTGAATAAGCGCATAGCACCGGACATGGAGGCGCTGACAATAAACGATAGTGTCAGCTTAAGTGCCGCTTTACAAAATAATCAATAACTAAATTTGAGAATCAAGCTATGAGTATTTCAGGCAAAATTGCAGTCGTTACAGGAGTCAGCAGGGGAATAGGCAAGGCCATTGCACTGGAATTAGGCCAACAACGTGGATGTACATTACTAGGAACAGCAACGACAGAAAGCGGTGCAGACAATATTACCGCTTATCTGTCAGAAGCAGGGATAGATGGCAGAGGCTATTGCTTAAATGTGGCTGATGAAAATTCAATAGAAAATTTTTGTCAGGCAATTCAAAAGGACTTTGGGGCACCGGAAATTCTGGTCAATAATGCCGGAATAACCAGAGATAATATTTTGCTGCGAATGAAAACTGAAGAATGGGAAGATGTTATTAATACCAATCTGAACTCCATTTTCAGAGTATCAAAAGCTCTGGTGAGAGGAATGACCAAGGCGCGCTGGGGCAGGATAATCAGCATCAGTTCGGTAGTTGGTTCCAGCGGCAATCTGGGCCAGGCTAATTATGCCGCTTCCAAAGCGGGTATAGAGGGCTTTTCCCGGGCTCTGGCGCTAGAACTCGGATCCAGAAATATAACGGTAAATTGTATTGCTCCAGGGTTCATAGATACTGATATGACCAAAGAAATCAGTGAAGAACATAGTCAATTGCTTCTTAGTAAAATTCCGTTGGGGCGCTATGGAAAGCCAGAAGAAATCGCCGCAGCGGTGAGTTTCCTTGCCTCGGAAGAAGCTGCTTATATTACCGGAGAAACTCTGCATGTGAATGGTGGCATGTATATGTAGTGAAACATATAATTAGCGGATATTTAGATTACAATCTGTGTTAAAAAAGGTAAAATCGCGCACGAAATATTCAGCTTGCTTTAAATGTAAAGAACTGAAGAAAAAAAAACAGAAAATAAGAATTCATAAAAGTAAAACGTAAATACCCATTGAATAAATCAGGTTTAAAACTGTTAAACTGCTTTTATTCACATATTTAAAACTACCAGGAGCACAAAAAATATGAGTAGTGTTGAAGAACGAGTAAAGAAAATAGTTTCTGAACAACTCGGCGTCAAAGAGGAAGAAGTAAAAAGCGAAGCTTCTTTTGTGGAAGATCTGGGTGCAGATTCTCTTGATACTGTTGAGTTGGTTATGGCTCTTGAAGAGGAATTTGAAACTGAAATTCCTGATGAGGAAGCTGAAAAAATCACTACTGTGCAACTTGCTATCGATTACATTAACGCCAATCTTTAAAAAATACGCTTTTAAAAGCTAAAAAAGCTACCCCTGGATATTTCAGGTGTAGCTTTTTTATTGCTTTGAATGATTTTTAGCACTTATGGCCTATATTTTAGGGGCTAAAATTGAGTAGAAAAAGTTGAGCAAAAGAAGAGTTGTTGTCACCGGCCTGGGCGCTTTGTGCTCAGTCGGAAATACTGTCGAAGAAACCTGGGGCAATCTCAAAGCAGGCAAGAGTGGTATTGCCGATATTGAGCACTTTGATGTAAGTGCATATACCACGCATTTTGCCGGTTGTGTCAAAGATTTTGATGTCTCTGCCTATATCCCGCTAAAAGAAGCCAGGCGTATGGATACATTCCTGCAATATGGCATGGCTGCCGGGATACAGGCTGTTACAGACTCCGGTTTACCAGATGCCTCTTATGACCCGACCCGCATAGGGGTTTTTATTGGCTCAGGTATCGGTGGTATTACCAATATCGAAGATGCCGTTCATACTATTGATGACCCAGGGCCAAGAAGAATATCTCCGTTTTTTGTGCCGGGTTCCATCATCAATATGATTTCCGGCAATCTTTCCATCCATTTTAATTTTCAAGGCCCTAATCTGGCCATTTCCACTGCCTGCAGTACTGGAACACATTGCATAGGTCTGGCAGCCAGAATGATTGCTTATGGTGACGCTGATGCCATGATTGCCGGAGGTGCGGAAAAAGCCTCCTCACCAATAGGTATTGGTGGATTTGGAGCGGCAAGAGCGCTTTCGACCCGTAATGACAACCCACAAGCTGCTAGCAGGCCATGGGATGAAGACAGGGATGGTTTTGCTCTGGGTGATGGCAGTGGTGTACTGGTACTGGAAGAGTATGAAATGGCCAAAAAGCGTGGAGCCCGAATTTATGCGGAATTAATCGGTTTTGGTATGGGGGGTGATGCATATCATATTACTTCACCTACTGAAGATGGAGAAGGTGCCGCAAACTGCATGTTAAATGCACTGAAAGATGCTGGGATCAATGCTGAAGCAATTGATTACATTAATGCTCACGGGACTTCGACACCGGCCGGTGATCTGGCTGAAACCAGAGCAATCCATTCTGTATTTGGTGCGCATGCTGGAAAACTGGCAGTCAGTTCTACCAAATCAATGATTGGGCATTTACTAGGCGCTGCCGGGGCTGTTGAAGCGGTATTCAGTGTTCTGAGCCTGAGAGATCAGGTGGCTCCGCCAACGATCAATCTGGATAACCCCGGCGCAGGCTGTGATCTGGATTATGTCCCTCACACAGCGAGAGACATGAAGATTGATACAGCAATGAGCAATTCATTTGGTTTTGGTGGCACCAACGGCACGTTGATCTTTTCAAAAATCTAGCTTTATCTTCCTGCTTACCTACGCTAACTAGCCAGGCTTATGCTGGTTAATGGCACTTACAAGATCATATTAAACCCTTGGTCCGGCTTTAAAACATGCTCGTGAAAACGGTGTAATGAAACAACTTTTACTAGCCAAAACGCACGCAAAAAATAATTGTTGATGATGGGGGCATTAGCGCGTTTGTTACTGGCAGATGAGCTTTTCCTGTGTAATAGTGTGAATGCTGTCTGATTGGCAAAATAACTCATCAAGGCCGATAAAATTCGCAGTTAAAGTTGGGTGAATTGAGACAGTTAGCAAAACAGATTTTTTAGGAAAGCACTTGGAGCCTTCGAACGACATTAACAAATCAGGCTGGTCAAAGCAGTTGCTTTTATGGGGCTATATTCTTGCTGTGTGTTTATTGCTGCGAGGGGCATTCTTTTTTCAGAATTTACATCAGCCTTTGAATATTCCTGATAATGGTGAAGATGTATTTTTGTTTGCGGTAACCAATGGTCAGGGTTTTTCTCAAATTTCAAATCAACTGGCTGACATGGGATTAATCTCTTCGTCGTTTGATCTGCGGATATTTGCCCGTTTGAGCGGGCAAGCCAGCGCCATAAAAGCTGGAGAGTATCAGTTGGACAGGGG
This sequence comes from Gammaproteobacteria bacterium, assembly GCA_038148755.1. Lineage (GTDB taxonomy): Bacteria > Pseudomonadota > Gammaproteobacteria > Pseudomonadales > Pseudohongiellaceae > UBA5109. The sequence goes on along the minus strand of JAYQWA010000023.1, from coordinate 16,018 downwards.
TATTAATGCGCTGGATCTGTTGGATAAACTGGTGAGTGGCGACGTGTTTTATCGGCGGGTAAGAATCCTGGAAGGCTGGACCCTGTTACAGGCTTTACAGGAAATTCAGGCCCACCCTAATATACAAAGCAGTATTGATGTTAATGATAATGAAGAATTACAGCGTATTTTCGGTACGACTTACTACCCTGAAGGCTTATTGTTTCCGGATACTTACAACTTTACCACTGGGGCTACAGACAGGGAAATTGTAGAAAGGGCTGCCAGCCTAATGCAGCAGGTGCTGGATGAAGAATGGCAACGCAGAGCCGTTGGCTTGCCATTGGAAAATCCTTATGAGGCATTAATCCTTGCTTCTATTATAGAAAAAGAAACGGGCCAGGCTGCTGAGCGTGAACTGATAGCCGGTGTATTTGTTAATCGTTTGCAAAATAATATGCGCCTGCAAACAGATCCGACTGTCATTTACGGACTCGGCAATCAATTTGAGGGCGATTTGACAAGGGCTCACTTACAGCAGATGACTCCTTATAATACTTACCGCATAAATGGTCTGCCGCCGACACCAATTGCTTTGGCTGGCAGAGAAGCCATACGGGCGGCTTTGAATCCAAGCTTACATAATTACTTGTATTTTGTTGCTCAGGGTGATGGCAGTCATTATTTTTCCAGCACTCTGGAAGAACATAATGCTGCAGTAGAGAGATTTCAGCTGGGAAGAGAAAGTGAATGAGTAAACTTAGTGTACAAACGCCAGGCCTGATTGTCTTTGAAGGTGTTGATGGTGCCGGTAAAGGAGTACAAAGTCGTGCCTTATACGAGGCCATGCTGGAAGCAGGTTATCCAACAATCCTGACCAGGGAACCCGGTGGTTCTGTGTCTGCAGAAGCTATCAGAAAGTTGATCGTGGAAGGTGATACCGGACGCTGGGATGATATCAGTGAATTGTTACTTATTTATGCAGCTCGTCGTTCACATTTACAGGAAACCATTCTGCCAAATCTGGAACTGGGAACCTGGGTTATTTCAGATCGTTTTGCTGATTCATCAAGAGCGTTTCAGGGTTATGCCGGAGGACTTGGTCTGGATCTCGTTGAGCAAATACATCAGATTGTCGTTGGACAGTTTAAACCGCTGCTGACTATAGTGCTGGATATTGATCCGGTTTTGTCATTGCAAAGGGCTGAGCAACGTGGCGGAACCGAAGACCGTTTTGAACAAAAGGGCTTGGAGTATCAACAGAAAGTCCGTGAGGGTTTTTTACAGATTGCACAGGCATCGACAGAAACCCATGTGTTAGTTGATGCCAGTCAGTCCATCGAAGCAATACAGGCGGAAATAAAAGCAGCGGTAAATCAACGACTGGAATTGAATCTATGAATGCTTTTAGTCAGTTACCCTGGAATCAGGATGTCTTTGCGCATTTAGTCAAAATAGAGGCTGAACAGAAGCTTGGTCACGCGCATCTTGTACAGGGTCAGAACGGCGTTGGTAAAGAAAGTCTGGCGAGAAATTTTGCAGCCTATCTGCTTTGCCAGAATCCACAAAAGGAGAAAGCTTGTGGCGAGTGCCAGTCTTGTCATCTATTGTCAGCCGGGACGCACCCTGATTTTAAATACATAGCACCGGAAGAGAGCGCCAGTCAGATAAAAATTGAACAAATACGTAGCAGCAGAGAATTTTTGTCCAACACAGCGATGATGGGTAAATATAAAATTCTGCTTATTCGGTCGGCTGAAAAAATGAATATCAATGCAGCGAATGCCTTGTTAAAAAATCTTGAAGAACCTGCTGCGGGAACGCTTTTATTTTTATTAAGTCATCAGCCTGGCGCATTACTCCCTACTATAAAAAGCAGGTGTCAGAAAATAAAAATTTCCCGTCCGGATGAAAAGCTGGCTTTGTCATGGCTGGAACAACAGCTAGATAAAGAAGAAGCTAAATTGAATCTGCAGCTGGCTTATGGCGCTCCTATACTGGCCCTGGATTATGCAGGCAGGGAAAAACTGGAAGAAAGCAGAGGGATACAGAAAAGACTGCTAGAATTATTGAAATCACAAATAGTGACAACTGATGCAGCGAAGTTCATGGGAGCTTACCCAATAGAAAGTGTGCTGGAAAACTTCATGCTTAATGTGCAACAAATTGTTCGTCATATTCATTCGAAGGTTAAAACTTCAGCAACGAATTTGGAGTCGGAAGAATTAGATGCCATTGTCGCCGAACTGTCTTCTGATAATCTTCAGGCTTTGCATCAGTTTTATAATGAAATACTTCATGCGCGAAAAATGTTACAAAGTACTGCGAACCCCAATCCGCAATTAATACTGGAATCGTTATGCTATCACTGGGCACAGATAAAACAGGTAAGCGATAAGCATGAACTTGAGTGCCTGGCAGTGTGAATGAAGTTGCTATAAAAAATAAAGAAGGAAACACGAAGAGAAAACACATGACCACGCTGTTTTGTCGGTCAGCATCAGGGAGCTTGCGGTTTTACATGCTTCCTATATGCCCTTTTTAAAAAACGGCGGAATCTTTATTCCCGACAGTAAACAATATGAAATTAACGATGAAGTTTTTTTGTTGCTGGATATATTGGATGAGAAAGAAAAAATTCCCGTTAATGGCAGAGTTGTTTGGCTTAACCGGCTAATGCTCAGGCTAACCGACCACCAGGAATCGGCGTGCAGTTTTCAGAAAAGAACAGTGAAGCCAAGAACAAAATTGAAACTTATTTGACTGGAATGCTTAACTCCAGTAAAGGCACACATACCCTGTAAAGCATTATCAAAGAAAGCCAGTTAAAAACCAGCTGTGCCACCATCATTGCGAGGGTCCGAGACGCCCTCAAGCATATCTCCGTTTACCTTGATTGAATTGGCGTCGCCAAGTGGAAAGCGTGATCTTGAAATGCCCTGATGTCCCCAGTCTCTTAACTCTGCTAAAGCCTGTTCTGATATGGCGCCGCTTTCATAACGAATAAGGTCAGGTTGCCATTGATGATGGAAACGCGGGCTGCTGACTGCATCTTCTATGTTCATGCCATGATCAATTACATTCACAATAACCTGAAGCACGGTGTTGATAATGGTTGAGCCCCCAGGAGAACCGGTAACTAAAACTACTTCGTCGCCTTTGGTAACAATGGTAGGGGTCATGGAGCTCAGCATACGTTTTGATGGCTGTATTTCATTAGCAACACCGCCCAATAAGCCAAAGCCATTTGCAGTATTAGGTTTACTGGAGAAATCATCCATTTCATTGTTTAGCAGGAAACCAGCGCCGGGAACAACAAACTTATTGCCATAGGATGCGTTCAGGGTTGTTGTTACAGCAACAGCATTTCCTTCCGCATCAATAATAGAGTAGTGGGTTGTTTGCGTACTTTCCTGTGGCCAGCTACCAGCTCCAATGTCATCACTGCGGCTTGCAGTATAGGGCTCAAAATCAGCAAAGCGTTGTCGGGCATAGGCTTTGGATGTCAGCATGGCAGTGGGAACAGCATAAAAGTCCGGGTCACCAAGGTGTTCTGCTCGGTCAGCATAGGCCCTGCGTTGTGCTTCAACCATCAGATGAACAGATTCAGCCGAAGCCCAACCAGACTCGGATAGGTTGTAGGGCTCCAGCATATTCAGCATCTGGATTAATAAGACGCCGCCGGATGAAGGGGCAGGCATGGACCAGATTTCATAATCTCTATAGCTGCCATGTATGGCTTCTCGCCATACGGGCTCATAATTCTCAAGGTCCTGATGAGAAATCAGGCCATTATTAGCCTGCATACTGGCAACCAGCATGTCTGCTACCGGGCCTTTGTAAAACCCATCTCTGCCATAAGCTGAAATGAGCTTAAGCGTCTCTGCTAGCTCGGGTTGCTGCCACAGTTCACCAGCCTGATAGGCTGCACCATTCTTGCTGAATAACGCAAGGCTTGCAGGGTATTGCCGGAAGTTATCCAGATTACTCTGAAACTGTGAGGCGAGATCTTCATTCAAAATAAACCCTGCTTCAGCTAACTGAATAGCAGGGGCCAGTACCTGTTCGCGTGACATCGTGCCGAAACGTTCGAGTGCATTCAACAAACCGGCAACTGAACCGGGAACGCCTGTTGCCTGCAGACTGTTTCTGGAAAGTTGACGATCAAAATTACCATCATTGTCCAGAAACATATCCCGGCTTGCAGCCAGTGGCGCTTTTTCACGGGAATCCTGGGTATAGACCTGACCTTCGGCAGTTCTGAGAACCATGAAACCACCACCGCCGATATTGCCGGCAGAAGGGTAGGCAACTGCTAGAGCAAAACCCACAGCAACTGCTGCATCGATTGCATTGCCGCCTTGCTCCAGTATGTCTTTGCCAACCTCTGAAGCGATATCCGAACGTGAACTAACCATGCCATTAGCAGCACGCTGAAATTCAGCATGAAGTAATGATGCCGGTAACAGCAGGATGAAAATGAACAGTAATTTTTGTAATAGCGCCTGTTTCATGGGCTTAAAATGCGTTAGTTAATAGTAAAGGCGTCAAACGCACAAAGGAGGGGGCTTTGTCTAATTTCCCCACACTTTAATCTTGAATTGGAGAATTTAGCCTAGCAGTTCAAGCAGTGCTTCAAGTCGTTCCTGTAAGACTTGATCCTTATCTGTCGCAGCAGTATCTTTCTGGCTGTCATCCTGCACAGTCTGTGTTTCCTGCAGAATCTGCTCAGTACTAAAATCATTTATGTCTTCTTAGCTGAATTGCTGAATATGCTTTTCCAAAAAACATGATGATTTCAGAATTCATGCTTCTACGATTTTGTTCAGAGAGCGCTTTTATCTGCTCACGTAAACCGTTGGGTAGCCGAATAACAAATTTTTCAACCAAAGAAGGGGTGTTTTTGGTAGAGTCACTCACGTAGTGTATTCCTCGTCTCTTTCTGGTCAAATAGTAATTTTTTCCACAAACAGCCTAATCATAACGGTTTCAGCCAAAATAAGGTATGTTTTTTGTTAAATTAAAGCTCAAATAACTTATCAAGGTTTTTGTTTGTATTGTCAGGAGTAAAGCAGTTTATGACGAAATATGATTTTTTTGTAATTGGTGCCGGTTCAGGAGGCGTCAGGTCTGCACGAATGGCTGCCGGTTTTGGTGCGAAGGTTGCCATTGTTGAAGATCATTATCTGGGAGGAACCTGTGTCAATGTTGGCTGTGTGCCTAAAAAGCTTTATACCTATGCCAGTCATTTTCATTATGATTTTGAGGACAGCAGGGCATATGGCTGGTCAGTCCAGGCGCCTGAGTTTGACTGGGCGACTCTCAGAGACAATAAAAAGGTCGAAATAAGCCGTTTAAACACGATTTACCAGTCAATTCTGGAAAATGCCGGGGTGGAAATACTGACAGGCCATGCTCGTTTACTAGATTCCAATACGGTTGAGATTGATGGTACACAGTATCAGGCTGATAAGATTTTACTGGCAACAGGCGGCTGGCCTTTTGTGCCCGAGTTCCCTGGCAGTAAATATGCCATTACCTCCAATGAGATCTTTGACCTGGAAGCATTCCCGGAATCCATTTTAATTGTCGGCGGTGGTTACATAGCCGTTGAATTTGCCGGTGTTTTTGCCGGTTTGGGCTCACAAACAAGCTTGTCATACAGAGGTGATTTGCCACTGAATCATTTTGACAGGGATTTAAGAGAAAAATTTAATACCGAGCTGAAACGCCATGTGGAGGTGCTTTTAAACTCCGAAATTACTGAAATCAGTGAAGATAGCGCAGGCAAAAGGGTCGTCAGCTACGCTGACGGATCGCAGAAGACCTATGATTGCGTACTATATGCTACAGGACGTAAACCACGAACAGAGAATCTGGGGCTTGAAAATACCAGGGTAGCCCTTGATGCAAGAGGTTTCATTGAGGTTGATAAGAATTTCCAGACATCGGAACCATCTATCTATGCGCTTGGTGATGTTATTGGCGGTGTATCCTTAACACCTGTAGCGCTTGCCGAAGGGATGAATCTGGCCAGACGTTTGTTCGATAAACAGGCTTATGAAGTCGATTACAGCAATATCGCCACAGCAGTATTTTCCCATCCCAACCTGGCAACTGTGGGTTTATCTGAAGAAGCGGCTCTTGCAGAACATAAACAGATTGATGTCTATGAAAGTGATTTTAAACACCTTAAGCACACCATCTCAGGCCGGGATGAACGCACTTACATGAAAATCATCGTAGAACAAGGTTCAGACAAGGTTCTAGGAATGCATATGATGGGATCGGATGCCGGTGAAATCATTCAGGGTTTTGCCGCTGCAATGAAATGTGGATTAACCAAACAGCAACTGGATAGCACGATTGGCATTCATCCGACTGCGGCGGAAGAATTTGTAACAATGAGAGTTGAGAGGAAGTAAAACAACAATCTATGCTGTGATTACACAATAACTTCATGATGTGCATAGTTTTACAGTCTTCACTCTAATTAATGTAAAAGCAGCCATAAATGAGCTATTTTTGAAATATTACGATATTTCCGGTAATAAAGATTACCGGAAATATGAGAAGTATGATAATATGCCCGCTTTAGGCTTTGCGTTAATCATATATATTAAATTTTATTTTCAGATAGTTACGACCAATAGTTAATGTCAATCAATAAGATACCGGTTCCTTTCTTTGATACCCTTTCCGAGATGCCTAACCCTTACAGGCACCCTGTTACCTCAGTCAAACATTTACTTGAAGATGAGCCTGAAAATGCAGTGAGCGATTATCAGCATGCGAGTGAATTTCTATACTCCTACCGTGGATCACCCGACACCTTTTCCACCTACCGGCGCGAAATCGAGCATTTTATGCACTGGAGCTGGCTTATTGCCGGAAAATCGCTCAAGGAAAACCGGCGTGAAGATATAGAAGCTTATGTAGAATTTGCGCATAAACCGCCTAAAAACTGGATTGGCGACAAGAATGTGGCCAGATTCATTGAAAAACAGGGTGCTCGTGTGTTGAATCCCGAATGGCGACCCTATGTGCTTAATAAGCCGGATCAAGCCTATTCCCTGTCACAAAGCGCAGTACAGGCGATTTTTGGTGTTCTCAGCAGTTTTTATAACTACCTGATTCAAGAGGAATATATTGATATGAATCCGGTAGCCCAGATTCGCCAGAAAACTAAATTCTTGCGTAAAAGTCAGGCGCAGAAGCCAATACGGCGTTTATCGGAGCTTCAGTGGTCTTATGTGCTGGAAGCGGCTGAAACGCTGGCTGATATGGATCCTAAGCAATATGAAAGAACCCTGTTTATCATGCAGGCCCTGTTTGCAATGTATCTGAGGATATCCGAGCTGGTCGAAACTGAGCGCTGGACACCAACAATGGGAGACTTTGAGCGAGATCTGGAGGGTAACTGGTGGTTCAGGACCGTCGGAAAAGGCAATAAGGAACGGCAGATTTCAGTCAGTGATGCCATGCTGGAGGCCTTAAAGCGTTATCGTGAATCGCGTAATTTGAGTCCTCTGCCCATGCCTGGTGAATCTGTCCCGCTGGTACATAAAACCAAAGGTCAGGGAGGTATCACCAGCACCCGTCAGATTCGAGGCATTGTTCAGCTATGTTTTGATACGGCACAACATAACATGCAGAAGGATGGCCACACTGAAGAAGCCGCTCAACTATCGGCAGCAACGGTGCACTGGTTACGTCATACCGGCATCTCAGAAGATGTGAAACACCGCCCGCGTGAACATGTTCGTGATGACGCTGGTCATGGCTCCAGTGCCACTACCGATCGCTATATTGATGTTGAACTGAAAGCTCGCCATGCCTCTGCTAAGAAAAAACTTATCAAGAAATAAGTCTGCCTGGATACATAATCTGAACAGTTCATAAACATCCATAATAATTGCAATGTTCAACCTAGAAAAACGATGAAAGTTCCCTATAAATAGGTTAAGTTTGTTTTTCGCAGTAGCAGCCCGATTTATAGAGAGAAGTGAGTGGGAAAAGTAATGATAAAAACACCAGTTATTTCAGCTAGAAATATTTTTTATACAACACTGTTAAGCTTGGGCTTGTCCTGGCTTTATTCCCTGCCCTTGTCTGCCCAGCAAACGGCTGCTCTTTCTGCTGAAAATATTCCTTTAGACGTTGATGCTATATACAAGGAAATTACTCCTTCCGAAGAATACACCACAATAACCCGTTCGGTACTTAGCCAGATGGTACGTAATCATTATTCAGAAGTCCGGGTTAATGATGATTTTTCCAGTACTTTGCTGGACAGGGTCATAGATGGCCTTGATCCTTCTAGGATTTATTTTACCCAGACAGATATTAATGAATTTGAACAATACCGGACTGAACTTGACGACATGTTGCGTGCCGGCGATGTTGACGCGGGCTTTCTAATGTACAACCGTTATCAAAAGAGAGTTATTGAACGTCTGGTGTTTTCTCTAAAGCGTCTGGAAGAAGATGGCTCCCCTTTTGATTTCACGCTGGATGAATACCTGATTGTGGATCGTTCCGAAGAGCCCTGGCCTGCTTCCCATGATGAGCTGGAAGATTTATGGCGTAAACGAGTCAAAAGCAATGTTCTGAGCGCCCTGCTCTCGGATGAGACCTATGAAGAGGCCAAAGAAGATTTAAGTGAACGTTATCGCTCCCAGTTAAGCCAGATTTTAAAAAATGATCAGCGTGAAGCCTTCCAATACTATATGGATGCAATGACCCTTAGTATTGACCCGCATACGCAATACTATCTGCCGCAGGCGGCTGAGAATTTCACCATGAATATGAGCCTGCAGTTGCAAGGTATAGGTGCGGTTCTGACCACAGAGGATGAATACACAGAAGTCGTATCAATTGTTGCGGGTGGTCCTGCTGATATGGCTGGTGAATTGCAACCGAATGACAGAATTACAGCCATTGCCCAGGGTGATGGTGAATTTGTTGATGTGGTGGGTTGGCGTGTTGATGATGTGGTGCAACTGATTCGTGGCGAAAAAGGCACTGTCGTACGTTTAAGTGTTATTCCAAATAATGCGGATAATGATTTTGAGCGCAATATTATCAGTATTACCCGCGATACCGTGCAGTTGGAAGATGAATCGGCCAAAAGTGAAATTGTAGAAATTGAACGTAATGGGGAAACTTACAAAATTGGTGTTATCGATTTGCCTACTTTTTATATTGATTTTCAGGCTTTGCAGAACCGTGACCCGAATTACCGAAGCACAACCCGGGATGTCAGAGTTTTACTGGAAGAGCTGAAAGCTGAAAATGTTGACGCTGTTGTCGTTGATCTTCGCAATAATGGTGGTGGCGCACTGAATGAAGCCAACTCACTGGTAGGCTTGTTCATTGATCGCGGTCCTACTGTTCAGGTAATGGATGCCGACAATAACAACAATGTTTATGGTGATTCAGACCCCGGTCTGGTTTATGACGGACCTTTGGCCGTGTTGGTTAACCGGCTCAGTGCTTCTGCGTCTGAAATTTTTGCCGGCGCCATTCAGGATTATCAGCGCGGTCTGGTTCTGGGCAGTCAGACTTTCGGGAAAGGAACTGTTCAGGAGCTGATTCCTTTGGGTGAAGGCCAACTCAAGATTACTCGTTCGAAGTTTTACCGTATATCAGGTGAAAGTACACAGCATCGAGGTGTTTTGCCAGACATCGACTTCCCCGATTTATATGATGTTTCAGATGATATCGGAGAAGCTGCTCTGGATAGCGCCCTGCCCTGGGATACGATTGAAACAACCAGTTTTTATCGACCATATGCTAACCTGCAACCAATACTGCCAGCTCTGGTAAGCCGTCACCAGGAGCGCCTGCAGAATGATCCAGATTTTAATTATATAGAAGCACAAATTTCCCGTGCGCTGGAAAACCAGGAAGACAATACTCTTAGTCTTAACATGGATACGCTGCTCGCTGAGCGAGCTGAAAATGATGCCTGGCGTCTGCAGCTGGAAAACAGTCGTCGCCTGGCTAAAGGTGAAGAGCCTTATGAGTCAATTGAGGCGATGGAAAATGCCAATGAGGCTGAAGAGGAAGCTATTGCAGTGAATATGCCTGGTCTGGATGCAGAAGATTTGAGCAACGATGAACAAACGGATGACCCTTACCTGCGTGAAAGCGCCAATGTATTGCTTGATCTGATTGAGTTGCAATCTGATAATGTTTTCAGCATGGCGCAACAGAGAAACTGATAGGTTTTCGCAGCTTTTTGGATTAGCCGGCTTAAGATATCCCCTTTCTTATGGCTTCTGATTCTATCGCTATCTCACCTGCCACACTTATGAATCTGGAAGGACGGGTAGTCCTGATTACCGGTGCCAGCACTGGTATTGGGCGCTGTTGTGCAGAAAGCATGGCAGCTGCAGGTGCAAAAGTTATTGCGGTTGCCCGGACTGAAGAGAAACTGGGAGAGTTGGCAGCGCAGTTTCCGGGGCAAATAGAAGCCTGGGCTAATGATGCGACCGACCCCGCTCTGTACGAACGTATTGAAAAGCTTCCTGCGCTTGATGTGCTCGTCAATAATGCGGGGGCAAATAAGCCTCAGCCTTTTATTGATGTCAGTGAGGAAACGCTGGATGAATTGTTTGATTTGAATGTCAAAGCGCTATTTCGCTGTACTCAGGCCGCGACAAAAGTCATGCTGCGTGCGGGGAATGGCGGCTCAGTTGTTAATATGTCATCACAAATGGGGCATGTAGGTTCGCCAAGCAGGACAGTTTACTGTGCAACTAAACACGCACTTGAAGGTTTAACCAAGGCATTGGCCCTGGAACTGGCACCGGACAATATTCGTGTCAACGCGGTAGCCCCTACTTTTGTCGAAACGCCTTTAACTAAACCTATGTTTGAAGATGAAGCTTTTCGGGATTATGTGCTTGACCGTATTCCGCTCAGTAGAATTGCAAGCCAGCAGGATATTGCCAATGCAGTCATTTTTTTGGCATCAAACGCTTCAGCGATGGTGACGGGTATCAGCCTTAAAGTCGACGGTGGCTGGACAGCGCAATAGTCTGCCAGCTAGCTATAAGCAATAGTCTGCCAGCTAGCTATAAGTTGTGTGGTGAGTTAGTTCAAAGAAAAAATGGCGGAGGAGGAGAGATTCGAACTCTCGATAGGCTATTAACCTATGCCGGTTTTCAAGACCGGTGCATTCAACCGCTCTGCCACCCCTCCGCGACGGGGTTGAATCTTACAGTAATTATACTTCCAGTCAACTGCAGTTGCAGTGCTATTATAAGTGCTACCCTGCCCTGAAATCCTTGCTTTTAACGTGCGGCTTAGTATGATGTAAGCCATTGAAATCTTCTGTTTCGGTCTTATTTAGTAAACAGAGCTTTTATTTTCTAATTAACTATTGGAGTTAAAAAATGAATCAATTTGGTTACGGTATAGAACGCAGTCAAGAGTCTGTGCTGGCGACAAATAAAGTATTGAAAAATACTTATATGCTGCTCGCCATGACACTTCTTTTTAGTGCATTCACCGCGGCTGTTTCGATGGTGATTGGTATTGGTCAGGGTCTGGCATTGATCCTGATGCTGGTCAGTTTTGGCCTGCTGTTCTGGGTGCATAAAGCAGCTGAGAGCAGTCAGGGGCTGGTTGCCATTTTTGCATTTACGGGCTGTCTGGGCGCTTCTTTGGGGCCAATGCTCAGTTATTATGTCGCACTCGCTAACGGCCCCGGTATTGTCTTGCAGGCTTTAGGTGGCACAGGTCTTATCTTTTTTGCCTTGTCCGGTTATGCCTTGACCACACGCAAGGATTTTTCCTTTATGCGCGGATTCCTCTTTACCGGTTTAATCGTCGCCATTGTCGCGATGTTGTTGAATATCTTTTTAAATATTCCGGTATTGAGTCTGGTCATTTCAGCGGCAGTTATCATGATTATGTCTGGTTTGATTCTGTTTGATACTAGCCGGATTATCCATGGTGGCGAAACCAACTATATTCGTGCAACTGTGGCTTTATACTTGAATGTTTATAATATCTTCATCCATTTGTTGCATTTAATCAGCGCCTTGTCCGGCAGAGATTAAATCGGGATTGGCTTATCAAGCCCTGCTGGTAAAATTACCTGCAGGGCTTTTTTCATTGTGAGGATCTAGCAGCAGATGCAACGTTTTACTTTGGTTATTTACGCTGCTCCGGATTCACAGGCATCCAGTACGGCTTTAAATTACGCCCAGGCCCTGTTAAAAAGTGGCCATGCTATTTATCGCCTGTTTTTTTATCAGGACGGTGTATTTAATGCCTGCAGTTTTAACATCCCTCCTCAGGATGAAGAAAATCTGCCTGCACGTTGGCAGGCTTTCATTCAGCAACATAATATCGATGCGGTTGTCTGTGTAGCTTCTGCCTTAAAACGTGGCATTGTTAATGCCGCTGAAGCTGAACGCTATGAATTACCCGCAAGTAATTTAAGAGAAGGTTTTGAAATTAGCGGCCTTGGCCAGCTTGTTGATGGCCTGATAAATTCCGATCGTTTGATTAATTTTTTACCTTGAATGTCGTTATTCATGCAGCCTAAAAATATACTCATAATTATCCGTCAGGCACCCTACTCCACACTCCTACCGGTAGCTGCTTTGGATATTCTGCTAACGGCAGCCGCTTTTGAGCAGACAGTGAGTTTGTTATTTATGGGGGATGGTGTGCTGCATTTATTGGACAATCAGAATGTTGCAAATACTGGCATGAAAGATATCAGTAAGGCTATTTCCTCACTCGAGCTCTACGATGTTGAACAAATATTTTACGAAGCAACTGCCCTTGCCAGTATAAATCTCAAGACTGAAGCCTTAGTTTTTCAGGCTGAGGCTTTATCCATAAATCAGATAGCCGCATCCATTGAAAATGCGGATCATGTTTTTAACTTTTAACCATGACCTTACATGTCATTAATAAATCTTTAGACAGATCTTCCGCTTTGAATGAATGCCTGGCTTTATTGCAGGCCAGAAAAGCCCCGGCTGCAATTCTGCTAATTGAAGATGCCGTTTATGCCGCGATGAATTGTGAAGAAAACAATGCATTGCATGATCAGCTACTAAATCTGGGTCTGCCCTGCTATTGCCTGAAAGAACATATTGAAATGCGCGGCTTATCTTCTTCGGTAGCCGATTTTTTTCTCTTAACAGACTTTACAGGCTTTGTGCAGTTGTCACTGGATTTTGAGAAAGTACAAAGCTGGTGCTGATAAAAATGGCAGAATCACTCAGGGTAGCGAACAAACAGTTACAGTTGGATAAACACGGTTATCTCCAGGAGCTGAGCGACTGGGATCAATCAGTGGCGCAAGCACTAGCACTCAGGGAAGAAATAAGTTTAAGTCCTGCGCATTGGGAGCTGATAAATTTGTTACGCAACTTTCATCAGCAAAGTGGCTTGTTACCATCAACCCGGGCATTGGTTAAACTGATACGCGGAGAGTTGGGAGAGGATAAAGGCAATAGTGCCTATTTGATGAGTCTCTTCCCGCAAACGCCACTTAAATCCATTTGTAGAATTTCCGGTTTGCCGCGTCCCACCAACTGTATTTAGCCCCTGTTTTGATCATGAATGTAAAAAGACTAAAAAAGCATTTAGATGATCATGAAGGGTTAAGTACTGAATTACCCGAAACTGCACAACGCCCGGCTGCGGTTTTAATACTTTTAGTGCCTGGCGCTGAAGGACCTGAATTGATTTTTACCCGGCGCAGTAAAGCCTTAAGTAGTCATGCCGGTCAGATCAGTTTTCCTGGTGGCACGATCGAAGCTGCTGATAGTAGTCCTGTGCATACCGCTTTACGGGAATCTGAGGAAGAAATAGGCCTGAATAGTACTAATGTTGAGGTACTAGGCACGCTGGACTGGTACGCCATGCCTACAGGCTTTATTGTACTTCCTGTGGTTGCGCATTTGACGCAATATCAGGAGTTTACGGCCTCACCTGATGAAGTCTCGGAAATATTTTCAATTCCATTGCATGCTTTACTGGATATATCGCTTTATAAAAGCGACACAATTACTAGAAATGGCATTAAAAGAACTTTCTATTACCTTGAATTTAATGAGTATTATATATGGGGAGCAACTGCAGCGATGCTCAGATCCCTGGCTCTTAAGTGGTCAAAAGAACTAGCACAAGAATCATCAGATTGAGATAGCTCTGCTACTGGCTTTAATAAATTCCTGCTTCAAATCCTCATATTCAAACACTGCAGGGAATTGAGGAAACTCATCAATCACGTTTTGTGGCGCTTTAAACAGTATTCCCTGGTCGGCCTCGCTCAGCATGGTGGTGTCGTTATAGGAGTCACCGGCAGCAATCACTTTATAATTCAGACTGTGAAAGGCTTTTACTGACGCCCTTTTGGGGTCTTTCTGGCGTAATTTGTAGTCAACTACCCTGCCGTTTTCATCTATTTCCAGACGATGACACAGCAGTGTCGGGAAGCCCAGCTGTCGCATTAAAGGCTGGGAGAATTCATAAAAGGTATCTGACAGAATAATGACCTGGAAACGTTCACGCAGCCAGTTAACAAACTCAACAGCACCTTCCAGCGGGCTTAATGTGGCAATGACCTCCTGAATTTCCTGATAACCAAGCTTATGTTCGTCAAGTATGCGCAGCCTCTGTCGCATCAGGACATCATAGTCCGGAATATCACGGGTGGTTGCTCTAAGTTCTTCAATGCCCGTTTTTTCGGCGAAGTTGATCCAGATTTCAGGGATAAGAACGCCTTCCAGATCAAGACAAGCTAATTCCAAGGTAATTCTCCTTCTACTGATGGGAGGGATAAAAAACAGCGCTTATTCTCTATCTTTGTGCAGGGACATGCAAACCCCCAATGAGTATTTACCTTGTCTTTGAGTCTGTGTCGTTCGCTGGCTATTTTGATCTTCCACCTTCGAATCCGAAAAGCTGCGGCCAGGTTTAATTGCAGGCTAAGGATCTGTTTTGCTAACACATCACAAGATATGGGTGGTGGTACTGGTGTGCCACACAATATATTCCAAATAAAGCAAAAAAGTTGCTGTAACTAACTAATTTATATAGCTTTTTTCCACGTGAAACATGAGATGATCCGATTTTTAAGATAGAACGCTAAGTCGTTGTTAAATTGACGATTTCAAGTAAAAGCCAAGAGGAGTACAATATTAGCCCTCTTATTCCTTAGTTTCGGAAATCGGGTTCAATAGATGTTAGATAGTGATGAAATAAGTCGCCTGGCAAATGAATATGCCAACAAGCACCCTAAAGAGATTATTGCTTTAGCGCTGGAGACCACACCTGAGATAGCCATATCGTTTAGTGGCGCTGAAGACGTGGTCTTAATAGATCTGGCTCTTAAACTGAAAAAGGATATTCAGGTATTCACGCTTGATACCGGACGCTTACACCCAGAAACCTACGCCTTTATAGAAAAGGTGCGTGAACATTATGATCTGGCTATCGATATCATGTCACCAGACGCGGATAAGCTGGAAGTTTATGTGAAAGCCAAAGGCTTGTACGATTTTTATAATTCTGATCACCATGAATGTTGTGGCATTCGCAAGATTGAGCCCTTAAAACGTAAGCTGCTAAGCCTTGATGGCTGGATTACCGGGCAGCGTAAGGATCAAAGTCCCGATACTCGGGCGAACGTTGCTGTGATTGAGCAGGACCTGACTTTTGCCAGTCCGGGCAAGCCCTTAATTAAATTTAATCCACTGGCCAACTGGTCTTCTGCACAAGTCTGGGAATATGTTCGTATGTTTGATGTGCCTTATAACAGTCTGCATGACAGAGGTTACATCAGTATTGGCTGTGAGCCTTGTACTAAAGCGGTGCATCCCGGACAACATGAACGTGAAGGACGCTGGTGGTGGGAAGAACAAACCGCAAAAGAGTGCGGTCTGCACCAGGGCAATCTTATTGCTAAAGACTAGGCCAAAACTAGGCTGTCTGGCTTTTCGGTGCTGTAAACACTGGCACGGCTTCTTTAAATAAAACTGCTCTTTCACCACTGTTCTGACAA
>JAYQWA010000022.1:0-30275 GCA_038148755.1 Gammaproteobacteria bacterium | reverse complement strand
ATCACATAAGTGGCTGGAAATGAGTGGTGAGCATTACCTGCACCAACTGCAAACAAAGTAAATCCAAGTGACAAAACAAGCGCGGTAAGTAAGTTTTGTTTGCGTTGCTTCATAATCAATCTCCTCGATAGTGTTTGGTGCACATGATGTCTTAAAACATCTTTATTTATCTAGCAAATTAAAGCAGGCACCATACTAACTACTTCAATTTACAATTATTCCAGGCATCTTGCCTCAAAAGGTGCTCAATGATACCTTCTACATTCCTGTAAAAACAAGCCTATTGAGCATCTGTTTGCTTGGTATCTATACTATGGATTTAAACAAGCCTTTTCAATCCAGGTCATGCATAATCCACAGTTATTCCACACTTTCATTGTGGTATTTCCATACTCGAAAAAAACTTATATATTTCTTTAAAATCTGGCAGTTATATGAACTTAATATCTTGGAATATAAACGGCATAAGAGCTATTGCTAAAAAAGGATTTATCGAACAAATCAAACAGTTAGCCCCCGATATCTTATGCTTGCAAGAAACCAAAGCACAGGATGAACAAGTCAGCGAAACCTTACAGGAACTTGATGGATATCAATTGCTGGTAAACTCCGCTGTAAAAAAAGGCTATTCCGGCACAGCAATCCTGACCAGGCATAACCCATCAGAGGTTACTTTTGGTATTGGCATTGCCGAACATGATCAGGAAGGCCGGGTTATCTGTGCTGAATTTCCCGAGTATTATCTGGTTACAGTCTATACCCCCAACTCAGGCAGTGAATTAAAACGCTTGTCTTACCGGCAACAGTGGGACAAAGCCTTCCTTGAATATTTGAAAAACCTTGAAACCAGCAAACCCGTCATTGTTTGCGGTGATTTGAATGTGGCACACCGGGAAATAGATCTGGCCAGACCTAAAGCAAATTACAATAAAAGCGCCGGCTTTATGCAGGAAGAAATTGACGGTATTGATAATCTGACTGCAGCAAATTTCGTCGACACCTTTCGGCATTTGAATCCCGACGCTGTTAAATATAGCTGGTGGAGCTACCGCGCAGGCGCAAGAGAGCGCAATGTAGGATGGAGAATAGATTATTTTCTATGCTCCCGATCATTTCTGGGGAAAGTACGTAATGCCGATATTCTGGATCAGGTTATGGGTTCAGATCATTGCCCGGTTTTGCTGGAACTGGACTAACCGCCAACAAAGGAAATCATTACCCCGGCGGCAACCGCCGAACCAATGACACCGGCAACGTTTGGTCCCATCGCATGCATCAATAAAAAATTCTGTGGATTGGCTTCCAATCCAACTTTATTGGCAACCCTTGCTGCCATCGGAACAGCAGAAACACCAGCGGCACCGATGAGAGGATTAATCGGGGTGGACAAAAATTTATTCATCAATTTAGCCATTAAGACGCCGCTGGCCGTACCGATACCAAAAGCCACTACCCCTAATAGTAAAATACCCAGGGTTTCAAAATTCAAAAAGGCTTCAGAACTGAGTTTAGAGCCCACGCCTAAACCCAGAAAAATCGTTGTGATATTAATCAAAGCATTCTGTGCTGTATCACTTAAGCGCTCTACTACCTTACTTTCCCGCATCAGGTTGCCGAAACAAAACATTCCCAGTAAGGGTGCTGCACTTGGCAGAAATAAGGCAACCAACACCAGCAGACTCAAAGGGAAAATTATTTTTTCAGCTTGCGAAACAGGACGTAACTGACGCATCTCTATTTTTCTTTCTTCAGGTGTTGTCAGCGCTTTCATGATGGGTGGCTGAATCATTGGCACCAAAGCCATGTATGAATAGGCAGCTACAGCAATAGCACCCAGCAAATCAGGTGCCAGACGACTTGAGACAAAAATAGCAGTAGGTCCATCCGCACCACCGATGATGCCGATAGCAGCAGCATCGGCTAAGCTGAAATCCATTATCCCGGTAGCACTTAATACAACAGCACCTATGACTGTTGTAAAAATACCGAACTGGGCAGCGGCACCTAGAAACAGCGTTTTAGGGTTTGCCAGTAAAGGACCAAAATCAGTCATTGCTCCGACCCCCATAAAAATCACTAAGGGGAATATTCCAGTCGCAATGCCAGCTTCATAAATGTAGTAAAGGATTCCACCGGGCTCAGCGAGATGGCCAGCCGCATCATAAACTGGTTCTGCCAGAAATCCTGCTCCAGGGATATTAACCAGTATTGCACCCATACCGATTGGCAAAAGCAGCAAAGGCTCAAACCCCCTTTTAATAGCGAGGTAAATCAGCAATAAGCCGACCAGCACCATTGCGAATTGTCCAAATTCGAGCTGATAGAGCCCTGAATCCCGGAATAACTGATTTATGCTTTCCAAAATTATTCCTTAAGCAAGGGTCAACAGAACATCACCGACAGATACCGAACTTCCTTCAGTAATATCAATACTCTGTACCACACCACCTTTGGCTGCTTTAACTTCAGTTTCCATTTTCATGGCTTCCAGAATGATCAGCACATCACCTTCTGCGACAGTCTGACCAACGGTGACATTGATTTTGAAGATATTACCCGATAAAGGTGAATTCAGAGGCTCGGCATTACCAGCAGGAGCAGGAGTTGAAGACGCTGGTGAAGGTGTTGCAACGGGTGCTATAGCACTAACATCTCCTCCTTCACTAACCTGAACAACAAATGATTCCCCGCCCACACTGACAGTATAAACACTGGCACCGCCGGCACTTTCTACTGCTTTAGCAGCAGGTTCCAGTTCCTTGCCGGTAGGTGCAGGTTCAAAGGCATCCGGGTTGCCACGATTTTTAAGAAACTTCAGCCCAATTTCTGGGAACAAGGCATAAGTCAGGACATCGTCCACTTCCCGCTCCCCTGTTTCCAATTTAATGCCTTCCGTCTTTGCAATCTCGCGTAACTCTTCAGTCAGCCTTTTCATTTCAGGATACAATAAATCAGCAGGACGGCAGGTAATCGGATCAGCACCATCAAGAACCTTGGCCTGCAGCTCCTTATTCATTGGTGAAGGCGTTGAACCATATTCACCCTTCAGAATACCGGCTGTTTCTTTGGTGATGGTTTTATAACGCTCACCGGTAAGCACATTAATTACCGCCTGTGTGCCAACTATTTGCGATGTCGGCGTTACCAAGGCGATATTACCCAGATCTTCCCGAACTCGGGGAATTTCTTCCAATACCTCTGCCAGTTTGTCCGATGCCTGTTGGTCGCGTAACTGACTTTCCATATTGGTCAACATGCCACCAGGCACCTGTGCCAATAATATTCGGGCATCGACACCTTTTAATTCACCTTCAAACTTGGCATATTTTTTTCGCACCACACGGAAATATTCGGCAATTTCCGCCAGCAGATCCAGATCAAGTCCCGGGTCCCCAGGGCGGTTGTGAAACATGGCATTCACGGTTTCTGTCGGTGAATGACCATAAGTCATACTCATGGAAGAGATAGCTGTGTCGACATTATCAATGCCCGCTTCCACCTGCTTGAGGATTGTTGCAACTGACAAGCCCGTTGTGGCATGGCATTGCGAATGTATCGGGAGTGATGTTTCCTGCTTCAAACGCGTGACAAGCTCATAGGCATCATAGGGATGCAGCAGACCAGCCATGTCCTTGATACATATGGAATCCGAGCCCATGTCTTCAAGCTGCTTGGCCAGATTCACCCAAGTATCAATATTGTGCACCGGACTTAAGGTATACGACAGTGTCCCCTGTGCATGCTTACCAGTTTCTTTTACCGCTTTAATAGCTGTTTCCATATTCCTGGCATCATTCATTGCATCAAAAATACGGAATACGTCGACGCCATTAGTCGCCGCACGTTCGCAAAATTTAATCACAACATCATCAGCGTAATGACGATAGCCCAGAATATTCTGAGCACGAAACAGCATCTGATGCCGGGTATTGGGGATAGCTTTTTTAAGTTCACGGATACGATGCCAGGGGTCTTCACCAAGATAACGGATACAGGCATCAAATGTTGCTCCGCCCCAGCTCTCAACTGACCAGAATCCAACCTGGTCAATTTTATCAGCAATGGGCAACATGTCTTCCAAACGTAAACGGGTCGCAAAAAGGGATTGATGAGCATCCCGCAACACGAGTTCAGTTATTCCAACTGGATCTCTTTCTTGAATCATGACTTTACTCTTGTAATGTTCTGTTAACTTAACTTTTGGCCGATCTGCTGCTCTTTTTGTTCGGCATGCCGACTATCTTTTATCCGGCTTTTCGTTCGACCTGTGAGCATGAATTGCCGCACTAATTACGGCTAATAAGGCGGGATTGTTCTTACCGCTTGATAAAGAAGCTGCTGCTGTTGGCAACACTTCGGCGCTGGTCTCCGGTAAATATTTTTGTATTAACGAAGACATAAAAGAAGTTACAAATACCAGAATGGTCAGGAACACAAATACGGTCCCCATGCCCATCAACATCAGGCTCAAACCTTCCGATATTATATTATCTGAACCCATAACTTCTTTTCAGCCTAGTAAATTAGCGGCACATTGTACCAAAAATCAGGTTTTCTTCTAGCAGGAATATTATTCTTGTTTTAGTCCTGACTACGTTATACGGTAAGATGCCGCCCTATAAGCATGTTTTGTTCTAAGTCTGAGAGATTTTATGATTGCCGCTGAAGAAGCATTACAAAGATTGCAGGAAGGCAATAAACGCTTTGTTGCGGGTATCAGAGGTAACAAACTCCCTCACATCCACAGTATTCCGAAAAACAAAAATGCTCAAAACCCCTTTGCCATCATTCTGGGCTGTTCCGACTCAAGAGTTCCCGCTGAAATCGTGTTTGACCAGGGCATGGGCGACCTCTTTGTGATCCGTGTTGCCGGCAACATTGTGGCGCCTTCACAGTTAGGCAGCATTGAGTTTGCCGTAGAAAATTTTGGCACTCAACTGGTTGTTGTACTTGGGCATTCCAGCTGTGGAGCCGTAACTACCACGCTGGATGATATACAGCACCCTGGCATACAAAGACACTCAAATGTATTTTCCATTGTTGGCCGGATACGTCCCACTGTGGAACCTTTACTCCAGGAGAAATCCTTGACAGAGGATGAACTCCTTGAGGCAGCAATTCGCGCAAATATATTGGCTTCAACGAATCAGTTGAGGCATGAATCACCTTTGTTGGAAAATTATATTAACCAAAATACATTAATGATCGTTGCTGCCGAATATTCTATTGCGACGGGCGAAGTGGATTTTTTTAATTTCAGTTAGGAAACAGTTTTGAAAAATATAAAAAAACCAATACAAATTTTTTTACTCTTGTTTTCCATTTCATTTTGCACTTCATGTGCGACAACTGTCGGCATGACAGCAGCAGCTGTGACAAGTGCTACTATTTCCGTTGGTGCCGCCATCGTTACCGCTCCTTTTAAAATCATTGGCGCCATGGACGGCAATGAAGAAGAGGATAAAGAGATTGAAAATAATAATTAAACACAAAGTAAGCTTTAACTTTTTTTAATAAATCACACAGCTTTTTTAATTGGCTCTGAAAAGATATATTGCTTTAACATCATTCAGAAATTGAATCCCAGAAAATAGCCAGTAGATTATTCGCTGGAATCTTAAGCGTTTTTTTACGATTTTAATAATCAAACAAAATAGAAGGCAACAAAATGAAAAAACTCACCAGTACAAGCTTTAATGTTATAATTTCACTGTTCCTAGGCGTAGTTAGTTATTCAGCTGCAGCACAAGACGACACCAGCCCGGTTCGCCTGGATCCGGATAAAATTGCTGGCCTGGATTTGACCAGCGTTCCCAATACTTATAAAGACATCCTCATAGACGGAGAAATGCATGTCAAGGTAGCTTCCCTATTTGATGGTGAAGAACTTGATGTTTCCATTTTCGAATCGACTGGCGATGGGACAACCAGACATCGCAATCTTCCATTCCGCTTTGAAGAATTTGTTTATGTACTCAGCGGAAAACTAATTCTGACTGAGCCGGATGGCACCCGTCATGAATTCACTCCCGGCCATGCGGTCGTCGTCCCTATTGGTTATGTTGGTGATTGGTCCATGGAAGGCACTTACCGGGAGCTGGTAGTCGTCATGGATGGTAATGCAGGTTTCAGAGATTAGTTTTACAAAACAGTAGTAATTTGGCTGGTTTAACCAGCCAAATTCTTAATATTAAAACTACTGCCTTTGGGTCATTGTACTCAATACAGAATTTGGCCCGGTGGCTTCGACTCTTATGATGGTGATATTCATGTAGTCACCTGAAACAACGGCAATATACTCAAAGGGAACATCTTCACCATTTATTGGACGAAGACTTGAGTAATATAAAATATTATCTTCAAGCCTGGGATCCATAATCGTCACATCCGGACCGCCGATTCCATCCAAAAAACCACTCACTTCGGTGCCATTCTGATTTAAGGTAATACCAAAAGGCAATTCCTGTCCGTTTGCCAGCTCCACCACGCCGGTCCAGTGGCCACTGATATCTACCTCATTGCCAGCTGCAAACACTGAAGACGAAAACAAGCCTGCTAAAAAAAAGTTTAATGCTAATTTTGTAAAGATATTTTTCATTTTTCTCAAACTCTAGTTATCACTATGGTGTCATCAACAAATCCCAGTGCCTGCCAGCCTGTTCAATAACACCCGCTTTATCAGCCGCCAGGATATATCCTGCATTGATGCTTTCCTCAACAGCCTTACTGACCTGATTTAAAAAATCCTGTTTATCAGCGTAGCGCTCTGCAATCGAAAGTCTAGGATCGTTAGCAGCTTCTCTTAATTCACGATTTCTTGCAAAAGGGATATAAGAACCGGTATTGGTCACTAGGATATTTTGATCGCCTTTATCGGGGTGGGTGAAATTCCAGCCCGTGTAGGTAGCAAGCGGAACAACAAGCTCAGGGTTTAATACCCCACTGATTTCATTGCCATCTTCATTTACTCGAGGCAACAGGTAAGGCAATTCTGCACCGGCACCCCCCAGGCTTTCCAGTAAAAAATTTGGAATTCTTACGCCACCATGTAGATGCTCAGTGGATTGCACATTTGGAATAGCAGGGAAATTTACTTCAGCAAGTTCTACCAGCGTATTATCAGCAAAATTCGGATGCGCACTTGCAGGCGGTTCGACATCCTGCACAATCCAGTCTTTCATAGCCGTCAGCAATGCTCGCATATGCCACCAGTAATTTAAGGGGTTCCTTGGAAACTGACCATTGCCGTTATTATCAAGTGACAGAGGCGCTGGGACATGCTGGGTTCCAGCCAACAGATAAAATCTGACATTATCCGCCAGACTGATATCCTGTTTGCCATCCGGTGATGAATGCACCAGCGCAGCTGCCCTGGCACCACCCCAATACTCTGTTGAACTGTTGGTGTAAAAAATTCGAGGCTGATTATGGTCGGCTCTGGGATTTTCCAGCAAGCCTTCTCGTTCGCTGCTTATTGGATCTGTATAAGCCTCATCGGAAAAAGGATAAATAGTTGAATTAAACTGTCCTTGATCTAAGGGATCCGCACCTCGTTTATTCATGTCCATAATGGAAGCACCGGCAATATGCGGTATCAAACCATCATAAACCTGGCGCTCAGCTTCATCAGTATTAAAACCAAAATATAAAAAACTTCTCAGCACACGCCCACTTTGTGACAAGCCAAAGGCTATCAATGTGTCAGAGGAAACCAGCGCATCATCAAAATATTTTATCCATGACCCAATATCTCTAACCGCTGCAAAACCAAGTCCTGCTATCGGCATTCTCACTTCATCGGTAGTGACAGGAACCTGTAGCCTTATGCCGCTGTCCAGATCAAACTCCCAACCAACCCACACCAGCGTATAGCCTTGTTGCATTAAAAAACCATCCCCCTCTGGCTGCTCAGCTGAACCCTGATTAAAATTCAGCAACCTGTCTCGACCGCGGTTAGGCACATCAAGCAACACCACCCCATTACCCTTTTCAGGGTCGACCGGCACCAGAATTTCAAAATCACCGGACATCTCAATCATGCCCCTTTCATTGAGCGGAGCAAGTGCTAAATCGGCAATAACCTGATTACGGGCATTATTCGGATCAATTTCATAATAAATACGCCCAATAATTTGCTCATAAGCACCCATCTCACCAAACTGCATTCCTGCAGCATAGGCCTGTCTGGAAGTCACTTCATAGGAACTCACCGCAGCCAGGGTAAAAGGCGAGAAACCCAGCCCTAAAAAAATCAGCAATATTTTTTTATGAAGAAACGCTTTATATCTTTTGTCTAAGCTCATCAGAAAAATACCTACTCTTTTTGTTTGTTCTAGTTAGCTTCACGTCTTTCCCGTTCCGGGGTAATGAGCCCCATCACATCTTCCCATAATTCGTTGTAGACCAGTACGCTAAGCACGTAATGTGCAATCTTCCATTCCCCGTCTATTTTTTCAAGCACGCCTGAGCCACGGAAATGCGCACCCATACTGTTACTGATGCTGGTTTCGTCAAACCAGGCAACCTTGCCGTCACTGGAAAAGTGAATATGCTTGTCTGTGGAATAATAAGACCAGCCCCCGGCAGCAAAACGTTCATTCACATAGTCAATAAAATCAGTTTGCATGGGCCAGCGCTCATGCTCATCAGTCCCCAGAAAAACTGCATCATCGGTCATATGCCCAAGATAGCGTTCAACATCTGCATTCGCGGCAGCATCATGAAAATCATTCAGTACGGCTATAACAGCTGCTTCATCTTCTGAAAAATCCTGCGCAAAAGCTGTTGTTGCCATAAAGGTTAAACACATAAAAAGAATTATTATTTGTTTCATCATTGCACCACTGCTATTTATTATTAGTCGCTGACTTTAGGCTCCCATAATTCTATAGGATTCACTGCGGGATCATACAGACAAACTGACCGGATCATTTGCCCGGATAAACCAACCCCCTATACCTGTGACTTTTCCCACCTCAGCTTCTCCGTTTTGTTGCGGTTTATTATTTTGAGCATAACCAAAACCCGATGCAAAAAGTAGCGTAAAAACGATGGCTATAAAAACTGGTTTATCTTTCAATTTATAAGCATTCGACATTGTTATGAACCCATTTTCATTACTTTCGCCTTGTGAACAATAAATTACATCTTATTTATTTTTAATTGGATAGTACATTAACAATCCCAGCTTTACTGCTTACCATCTGATTTATAAGACAGACTTATACTAAACCGTCAAAAATCTTAAGAATGCAGCTTAATAAATTGTTTATTTAAACTTCGCTTGAACCTGTACTTTATCTTGTCTATATTCACGCCACTGTTTCAGGTGCCAGTCAAAAAAAATCAGATTGGTTAAACGGGAAGTCCGGTGAAAAACCGGCGCTGCCCCCGCAACGGTAAACCATTCATTTTCACGTAAGTGATCAAAAAATTGGTGAGCCCGGAACCGGCCTGTAACAGAACGGTCGTTGTCTTATAGCGACAGAAACGATGCAGCGGAGGGTTCATCGCAGTTGGTTTTTTCGTTATGGCTTGCTTTAACAGCTAAACCACAGCTTACGCCTCTCCCTCATGAAAATTAATTTCATTGACGATAACACCATGAAATCTTTACCCATCTCTCTGCTGGCAGTGAATTTTTTATTATACCCTGTCTCCGGCTTTACCCAGTCTGAAGCAACACAGGAAATCATCATCACTGCAAACCGAGTACCGCAGTCTGTTAATTCCGTAATGGCAGCCACGACAATTATTGATCGGGATGCCATACGTAACTCACAGGCACAAAATCTGATTGAACTGTTGTCCGGCCAACCAGGCATGCAACTAACGCAAAGCGGCGGTCAGGGAGCACAAACTAGTTTATTTTTGCGGGGTTCAGAATCGGATCACACTCTGATGCTGATTGATGGTGCCCAGATCACCACCAGCACAGGTGCTGCCGGACGCCTGGAATTTCTACCCCTGGATCAAATCGAACGTATTGAAATCGTTCGAGGCCCCCGTTCCAGTATTTATGGATCGGAAGCCATCGGCGGTGTGCTTAATATTATTACCCGCCCTGAAACAGATCCCGGTTTCAATGGAAATTTTAGTGCGATGGTCGGCAGCCAGAACAGCAATAATACAAATCTAGGTCTTAGAGGTGGTAATAAATCCACTACGCTTGGTCTGAATATTTCTCACCGGGAAACTGCTGGCATCAATTTTAGTGAGAGTGGCAGCGCAGATGCTGACGGCTTTAAAAATGACTCCGCCACATTTTCTTTTAATCATCAATTTAATGATAAATTGAATTTTGCCACCAACTACTCTCACTTTGACTCATCAGTTGATTATGATGATGGCAACGTTGGAACAGAATCCAGTCAATTATCTGTCGGTTTGTCAATTACGCTTTCCCAAAACTGGGACAGTAATCTTTTTGTAGAACGTTTTGCAGAAAAAAATAATGATGCTGCTGCATTCGGCACCACGCAAAACGAATCTGAAAACAATAAAATTAACTGGCATAATTCCCTGGTGCTGAGTGATGCCAGCCAGCTTGCCTTTGGTTTCGACCATATCGAACAGAAACTTCAATACTCAAGTGTTGCTGCCATCCAAACGGATAGTTCACGTGATAATGACGGCATCTATGCTGTGTACCTGCGTAATACAACATTGGCAGACCTGACTTTTTCAGTACGCCATGACAATAATGAACGTTTTGGTAACCAAAGCACAGGCAGTATTGCGCTGGGCAAGGATTTACGTGAAAATTTTCGGGCATGGGTCAGTTATGGAACTGCCTTTAAGGCACCAAACCTGATTGATCTCTATGTTGATTTTCCATCATTTTTCTTTTTTTCCAACCCGAACCTCAAACCTGAAACCTCCAAAAGTGTTGAGCTCGGTTTACAAATAGAAGCCCTGCAGGCGCAATGGCAAATTAATATTTTTCAGAACAAGATAGATAATTTAATTGCAGCCGACACCACTTTTACGACACTAGCCAACGTACAGAAAACCCGTATCAATGGTATTGAAGCTTCGGTTAAAAGCGCCCTTGCTGGATGGCAGATCAACGCAGACCTGACCCTGCTGAATCATGAAAATGAAAGCACCAGACAGGAATTATTACGCCGCCCGGACCAGATTCTGGCTTTGAACTTGGCGCGGGCCTTTGGTGACTTTGATTTTGCTATAAAAGTACTGGCGCAAAGTAAGCATCAAGACATTAATCCCTTGACCTTTGGCCGCTCCAGGGTTGGAGGTTTCGCAACAACTGATCTGACTCTGGCCTATCATTTGAATGCTGCCGTAGATTTTCGGCTTCGCATTGGCAATGCATTCGATAAGGATTATCAGTTTATTGATGGTTTTTACACCCTTGGTCGCACAGCTCAGTTTGCGTTTGATTACCGCTTTTAATTAGAACTTTCTCCCCCAGTTCAACCCTTACATGCTCGGTTAAATCATCCAGAACCGTGAAGTGAAGGGTTTCGCTCATAAAATAAACCCAGATTTCGCATTAGTCAGAACAGGAATTTTCCTGCATAGGCAGTCCGGCAAAACGTGCATCAAACCAGTCAGGTGCCAACGCGCCGCCGGGATAAAACACACCAAAATGATCTGCGCCTGCCATCTCAATATAATTCACCTGACTTCCCTGCTCACACAAATCGGTCAATACATCTCTGGTCAGTTCCACCGGCACATCAACATCCACATCACCCTGTATCATCAAGAAAGGAATGGACGAATCAATAGGTAAAAATTCATCATTTTCTTCAAGCCAAGCACGCCATGCTGTGCCAGGTTCCAGTGTTTCCGGTTTGGCGTAGGGTTCATTCATTTGTGCTGCCGATTCAAAAATCTCATAACAGCCCCATGATTGCGCAGTGAGCTGTTCAAGCCCGGCATCAGTTAAAATATCACTCAGCTTTAATTCAGGGTGTCCCACCTGCAAACCCGCCATACGCATAATGAAATAACCGCTGTTTACCGGAATATCGAGATCATAAAATGATAGATCAAGATGCCTTGAGGCCGGCGCTAAGGGCACAGCTCCTACCAGATTAAATTCCGGTGCATATTCATCAACAATATGGGCAGCCCATAAAGCAGTTTGACCACCTTGCGAAAATCCATAAATACCAATATTGGTGCCCACCATGGCTTCTGGCAGATTTCTGGCTGCCCGGGCGATATCAAAAGAGGCCATCGCCTGCTGTGCACCCTGTAAATAAGCCGTTGGTCCCGGTGTACCGGAACCTTGATAATCGCTCATCACAACAACATAGCCACGCGCCAGAAAGGTTTCGATACCTGGCACTCGGGGTCCATCAGCCATACCATAAAGTTCGTTTCTGGATGGGGCACAGGAATCCTGCGTACCAGTTGTTCCTGTGGCCCAGATCATTAATTTTCTTTCTGTAGGGCTGGGCAATAGTGGTACATAAATTTCACCCGAGACATATTCAAGCTCGCCATCGGCTCCTTCGCTTACATAAATCACATTCCAGGCTTGTGCATTAGATGGCGCATCATTGCGTTCCTGCAGCCAGTAAATATCTCCTCTTTGTGCACCGGCAGGCACACTTAGTGGTATTGCATCCCAGAAAGAGGCACCAAGTGGCCCTTGAGGAATTTCCTGTGCCTGTATTGATACGCTAAAAATTGCAGAAAAAATCACTACCAGTCTTACTAATATCATTATGAGTTTACTCCTTACAGTCGATGGACCATGAATCTGTTTTGTTTATTATTTTAATAAACGTACTATAACGATAAGATATTTAAAATCCCATACCCAAATTCATAAGGAAATCTCATGCGCATCATGACCTTGCTGATTATTCTATTTGCAGGGATATTAATAATTCGGCAACTGTAATTTCCGAAAGCGTGCGGGATTTTTCAAAACGCATGTCAGCTATTACCGACCCAATTCTTTGAGCCGCCTGTTCTATATCATTGAGAGAAATGGCCATAAGCTATAGCTTCAATTTCAGTATTGTGCATCTTCTTTTTTTGAGAGTCTGTCAAATTCCTTGATGAACAACAAAGCTATTTACATTCATTTTCACTGTAAGGTATATGAAACTGCACTTGTAAATTCGAATAGAAAAAGACAAAGCCGGAAGCTTTTATCAGTCTTTAAAGAAGTGCTTTGCCGCTTAGCATCCGGATTTTTTTGCTATGTTATTACAGTAACACGGCCTTTATCAGTTTGAATTGATTCTAGACATCGTGTGATTTGATTACGGCTAGTTATAGCTGTTTTCATTCAAAGCAGACTTGTTCCTTTTACAATATAAAAAATGGTAGCCTCAACCTTTTAATACTTTTAATTAGTAAGAGGGCCACATCATGTCATCCAAAGAACGCAGAACAGTGCCACCAGAAGCCGTAGAGCTTTATACCCAGTATATTCACGGAGAAATTAGCCGCCGGTCTTTCATTAGTGGCGTGAAGAAATTTGCTATCCTTGGTCTATCTGCCAATGCCATAGCACAGGCTTTAATGCCTGATTACACAATGGGGCAGCAAATAGACCGCGATGATGAAAGAATAGTTGCAGACTATGTTACTGTGCCATCCCCACAGGGACATGGTTACATCAGGGGATATCTGGTTCGTCCTTACAGTGCAGATAGTCGAAATGAAACGCCTACTCCCCTGCCTGGCATTATTGTTGTTCATGAAAACCGTGGGCTTAACCCACACACTGAGGACGTTGCACGCAGATTTGCCTTATCCAACTTCATGGCCTTTGCACCGGACGTGCTTACACCGGTAGGCGGTTATCCCGGTGATGATTTCCAGGGTGGACAGTTGTTCCGGGAACTTGATGCGGATAAACGCTTTGAAGATATAATGGCAGCAGCCTTATGGCTCAAGAATCGACCAGACTGCACTGGCAAGATAGGCGCAACCGGATTTTGTTATGGCGGCAGTATCTCCAATCAGCTAGCTGTGCGCCTAGGTGAAGACCTTGCTGCTGCTGTACCGTTCTATGGTGGCGCGCCGGAAGCAGCTGATGTTGCCAGAATCAGGGCAGCTATATTGGTCCAGCATGGCGCGCTTGATACCAGACTGGTACAGGCATGGCCTGAATATGAAGCAGCTTTGCAGGCTGCAGGTGTTACCTATGAGGGACATATTTATCCTGAATCTGTTCACGGCTTCTTTAACGATGCGACACCTGAACGCTATAACGAAGCCACTGCCACTGAAGCCTGGTCGCGTACTATTGATTGGTTTAATACTTACGTGAGAGGTTAAATTCAAAAAAATATATTGCTTTGCTAAAAATAAAAAAGCCTGCATAAGCAGGCTTTTGAATGATGGCGCACCCGGCACGATTCGAACGTGCGACCCCCTAGTTCGTAGCCAGGTACTCTATCCAGCTGAGCTACGGGTGCGTAATTTTTCTAAACTTTCTATCTACTGGCTATTTAGCCAGGTACTCTCTCTTTATGACCCACTGAGCTACGGGTGCGTAATTTTGAAACTATCCACTTATCCTATGCAAAATGGCGTATAGGCAGCTTTTTGAAGGGTGGGAATTGTCTTGGAATTAGCTTAAAGTGTCAAGGCGAATACCCCTAACGTTTTAATTTTCATGATTTTTCAGCAGTTTCAAACCGACAAATTGAATATTGAACACTGGTCTATTGAACACGGTCAGTGTTGGGCTGTTATTGGTAGAAACGGTTCCGGCAAAAAGCACCTGGCGCAGGCACTTCTGGATCAGCAGCACAATTCAGATAATAAACAACTCTCGTTCAGGCTGATTTCTTTTGAGCAGCAACAGGCCTTCTATGAGAATGAACTGAAAAACGATGACACTGATTTTATGGATCGGCTGGATACCGGTACCACAGTCAGAACCTTATTAAACGCCAGTGAAAGTGAATTACAGTCACTTAAATTTTTAAAAATGGATGGCATTCTGGACAGAGGTTACCGCCTGTTAAGCAGTGGTGAAAGTCGTAAGGCACTGTTGGCACAGGCATTAATTCAGAAACCTGACTATCTGATTCTTGATGAACCTTATGACAGTCTGGATAAACAGGCTAAAGCAGAATTATCAGCATTTTTCCGGGAACTGGCCCAGCAGAAAAAAATTCAGCTGATCTTTTTACTTAATGATCTTGAGGAAATCCAGGGCTGGCATACGCATGTGGCTATTTTGGAGAAAGGTGAATTAATCGCCCAGGGTTTGCGTGAAGACATATTGAACAATCAGGATTTACACGCCCTGCTCGATTTCAATGCCGACTTACTACCGGAATGGCCTGAGCCCTTCAATGAACTTCAGGCAACAGACCCGATTGTTATGCTTAATAATGCCAGGGTCAGTTACAGCGATACGGTTATATTCGAAAATATTAACCTTAGTATTAATACTGGCGAACATACCCTTTTAACGGGACCCAATGGTTCAGGCAAGTCAACGCTTCTGCATCTGATCACAGGTGATCACCCACAGTGCTACGGCAATGACATTAATATACTGGGGTTTAAACGTGGCAGTGGCGAAAGCATCTGGCAATTAAAAAAACAGATTGGCATTGTTTCTCCCGAATTACATCGCAATCATCGCGTTTCAGGTTCAGCACTGGAGATCACCCTCAGTGGTTTTTTTGACAGCATCGGCTTGTATGAAGAAAGCTCACCCATGCAAAGAGATCATGCCAGACACTGGCTGGCTCTCGTAGGGCTGGAGGAAAAATCGTCTTTCTCCTTTAAAGCCCTGGCTTACGGTGAACAACGCCTGGTCTTAATCGCCAGGGCTTTGGTGAAACAGCCGGCTTTGCTTATTTGTGATGAACCTACTCAGGGGCTGGACCAGATAAACCGCCATCGCTTTCTGTATTTTCTTGAGCGCCTTGATTCACAGCATCTGACTACTGTCGTCATGGCAAGTCATAGAGACGATGAGTATCTGAATTTATTCAAGCACCATATCACGCTATAACAGTCAGTCCTCATAACTTTTCTATGAGCAAGGTTAACTCACCGACTTTAAAACCAAATTTGCTGAGTCTGGTTTTGTTTAACAGATGGTTTTCATCAATGAGATAAAGCCAGTCATCCAGGTTAACTTCGATAGTGTCATCACTATAAGGCACCTCCAGAATATACTGCCACTGAAATACAGAGCCGATGATTGAACCTCTGGCATCACCTATTACATCTCCTGCTGTGCCACTGTATTGCTCATTGCCAAGATCCCTTAAATGCCAGGTGCGGTATTGCACTTCTCCATCATCAAACTGGAACTCTTCTATTAATGTTCCCTCGTCTCCTTCCCAACTTGCATCTATGCTTGCCGTAAACCGTCTGGTCATCACTCCCGACCTGTTTTGCAACATGCCGTAGGCCTTTAACTCACCGTTGAAAAATTCCTTAAGATCAAGCGCCGGCAAGGTTCCTTCATAGTTTTTCAATGTTGGTGAACTACATGCCAACAAATAACCCGTTAACAAAAACAAGCACAAACATTTAACAATTTTCATAGCTATTGTCCTGTCAGTTTATGTGAAAATTCAGCAAAACGATCATTGCGAGCGAGCCAGATTGAGGAAAAATTTCTGCTGAAGCTTTCATCCTGAATTTGTCCCAAAAATGAACCATTAAAATAGAACGAGCTATGCCTGTTTTCATCAACATAAAGGCTTATTCGGTCTCCTTTCTCCACATCCACCAGCAAAGCATCCAATTGACCCAGCCAGGCATTCATATCCTCAGTACTCGTCTGATTTAAAACAGCCAGCTGTTTTTCAGTTTCCTGAATAATTTGTTCACTAGTAAAACTTCGTTGGTAGTCGAGATTGAGAATAAATTCCGGGAATGCTTCAAAATCAAATACTGGCTGTTCTGCATACAGCTCTGCATTATAAATGGACCACAACATGAAGCGGAATGAAGCCGACCCGACCATATTCATAGTCGATAAACGTTCATTCAGCTGTAATGACTGAGCAAGGACTGCACAAGTACACAAACAGGTCAGCCCAACTGTTATGAACACTCTATTTAAGTATGACATTGTAGCGTTCCTGATGAATCAAATTGAAATACAAGGGTATTAGCAGCGACCATATCCCGATCAGAATGCACTGTGTTATCAACAAAGGATAGCCGTAAGTCACAGCGCCCAGATTCATGCCGATCAAGTAACTGAAGCTAGCGGCAGCACCGACCAGCGCCTGAATTAAAGGTGAACTTTTTGAAACAAATGCAAAGCCGTAGGGCAAAGTCATGGCAAAGGCAAACCACAATAGCAACAACCATAATGGAATCGGCAAGAAAGGGAGACTCTGATCAAATAGGAACACTCCACTTATACTCAGGAGTGAATCAGTACATACGCCAACGACAGAAATTAAAAAAAAGGTTTTCCAGGCCAGTCTTTTTTTGGGATGACACACATTCAAGATAATTAAGATAATAAGCGCTGGAATAGCCGCTCGATTCTGAAAGACCACCAGAATAAACCACAATAATTTAAAGCTAAAAAGGTTAAGCAAGCGATACTGCCCCAGGGTAAGGAAGTTGCTTGAACCTACAGGAAATCTTAGCACCTTTAGTTTAACCTGAATAAAATTACCATAGCCGAATATACGTAAAGTCTTAGCCATCATATCAGTAGTTCTATACGATATCCAAAGCCAAAATAGACAGAACAGTATTCCTTTTAATTAACTACGACCCAGACAAATGAACATTACTCCCATTGCTTATATAAATACGCCGTACAAACAAAAGTTTGCCATTCCGCGTCAACCTAATCTGGTCAGAGAAGCCCACGGTGAGATTATTTTCGAAAATGATTTTGCTGATCCAAATTGTTTGCGCGGTATCGAGCAGTTTTCACACCTATGGCTGGTTTTTGTTTTTCATGAAACAACTGGCAAAGGCTGGGCCCCGACAGTACAACCCCCGCGTCTTGGCGGTAAAGAAAACATGGGAATATTTGCAACACGTTCAACGTTTCGACCCAATCCAATAGGTCTTTCTGTTGTCGAAAATCTTGGCTGGAAACAACAGGGTGCTTCGCTGACCTTGCAGGTAGGTGGGCTGGACTTGCTGGACGGTACGCCAATACTTGATATAAAACCATATCTACCCTATGCCGACGCACTGCCCCAGGCTAAAGCAGGCTTTGCAGAAACAGCTCCATCATCAGAGTATGAAATCAGATACAGCGTCGATGCTGAACTGAGCCTGCAAGAACTTGAGTTGAGTTACCCCGAACTCAGAAGCTTTATCAGCTCCGTACTGAAACAAGACCCCCGCCCTGCCTGGCGTAAAAAAGAGCAGGATACAAAACGTTACGGCATGACACTTTATCATCTCAACATTAAATGGCAGGTTTACGAAAGGTATATTGAAGTTATCAGTATTTTGCCTGAGTCTTCGTAATGAAAATGTCGTCATTGTGGATTAGCATTAAACTTTCACCATGCTTATAAACGGATTAAAAGTGCTTTCAGTTTCCCGCTCTTATCATTATTTAATTTTTTTGAGTTTCTTTTTTTGTTCTGTGCATGTTAACGCCCAGAACAGAACGCCCCTGCAAGTCACTAACCAAAGCCCTTTTGTGCAGCTTTTTGGCCTGCCGGCGGCAGAGAGTGCGACTGTGCTGCAATCTGGACAGGAAACTTCCCACATCAGCTTCAACTGGGCCAATAACTTCACAACGGGCAAAAATCCAACTGAGGCGATTTTGTTAGACGGCGAAAGTGCCCGGCTTGATATCCGCTGGCGCTATGGCTTTGATCTCTGGGAATTTGGTGTTGACCTCAATTATTCCCGCTTATCAGGCGGCTCACTCGACAGTTTTATCGAAAGCTGGCATGACTGGTTCGGCCTGCCCAATGGTGGACGTGAACTGGTAGCAAGAGATGAGCTTCAGTATCTCTATCTCAGAAATGGCGCACCACAAATCGACATCACCGACAGCCATTCCGGTTTTGGTGACACCCGCTTAACCGGCGCTTACCAGTTAGATAAGTTGGGTCGCTTTGATGTAGCTTTGCGAGGCGGCATTAAAATTCCTACTGGCAAGCGGGAATATTTCCTCAGCAGCGATGGCATTGATGTAAACCTGGCATTTGTCATGGGAGACGACCTTAGCCTCCAGCGCTATCAGGCCAGTTACTTTTTTTCTGTGGGGGCATTATGGACAGCCGATGGTGAGGTGTTGACGCAATACAGAAAAAACAGCGCTGCTTACTATAATCTCGGCCTGATAAAAGATTTTTCTGATAACTGGCAGTTTAAATTACAAGTGGATGGCCACACCAAGCTCTACGAAAGCAATCTCAACCAGTTAGGTGACGCCATGCAATTGAGTATCGGTGGTGCATATCAGTTAAACCAGGATTTAAAACTGGACTTTGCAGTTGCTGAAGATGTGATTACTGACAGCTCTTCTGATGTCAGTTTTCATATTGCGCTATTTAATTTTTTCTAGACAATCAATTCAGTTTTCAGGCAATAAAAAACCGCTAAAAAGCGGTTTTTTATTAATCATTAATTACCCTTTATCTCATCTTGGCCGTGGCCCAAAATGCGGCACATCATCACCAAACTCTAAAGCACCCAGATCAGGCGCCCGACCGGAAAAGCCATCGTTGATATTGGGTAATACCATAGCTTTATCTATCGCTGCCGAACCACGACGCAGGCGATAGTCCACACCTTCCAGTGGATAGACTGTGGTAATCGGCGCATCAGGGTCTGGCATGGTTACATTCTGAAAAATGCTGGGATCAATCAGAATACTGTTGCTTTCCTGCCCGGTAGCAGCACTGAACTCTTCCAGTGAATTATATTCCCGTTCAACCAGCGCGTTCTGGGTAAACTCCTTATCCACACCAAAAGGCGGTGAATGCCACAAAAAGGGAGCAACACTCCTATTCCCGTTAATGTAGTAGCCGTTGTAGTCACTCGAAGAATAATTCGTCAAGGTGGCTATCCCCATAACCGGCGCATCATATTGCCCCAGAATCAGGTTATTTCTGAGGTGAATATTAGCCCCTTCATTGCCCGTCCCCGGACTGACATTACTGAACCAGGTGTTGTGATAAAACACGCCACCGGCAGGACGCTGTGAAAATTTCAACGCACCTGACGCTGGCGAATTATAGGTAATGTTACGGATAAAGTAGGCAGGACCGCCCATCAATGGCTGCAGGCTGTAGGCCTGTAATGCCGAATTGAAACAGCGGTTGCGCATAACACGAATGTTATAAACGGCGCCATCGGCCTCCACACAATTATCGTGCACGTTAAAAATATCATTGTTATAGATATCAATGGATACCGGGATTTTATCTCTTGGCGTATAGGGCCAGTTATCCGGCTCACCATATGTTGCGTGATCAATACCGTCATGGAAGTTATAAACACTGTTATAGGCAATCACATGACCTGATCCATAAACCTTGACCGCAAACTGCGACTGGTTATTCGTCAATTCAATAATATTGGGAATCTGTGACCAGAACTCCCAGTTCGGACGATTTGGACTGACCGACCAGGGCACCAGAAAATCAGGATTATGCCTGCCGGTAAAATAGTTATCGGCAATGTAAAAATCCCTGGAACCACCCCAGTCAGAGTGAATGCCGATACCGACATCTTCAAAGGTATTATTTTTGAAGATTAAACCTACGGCGCCTGTAATTCCTTTCAGTCCGGCTTCGAAGGTGACAAAGGTATTACGGAATGTCAGGCCTTCAAAATAATGGTGGTCAGCCGCCATGACATTAAACAGGTTATTGTTACCATCACCATCGAATACAACTTCCCCATCACCGGCAGCCTTGATGACGATGGGACGTTCAGCAGTACCCTTGGCCGTCAGATAATAAGTACCATCGCCAGTTGTGTTACAGCATTCTGTCCAGCCGGACAGTAATTCATGACCGTAGCGGAAACGCTGATCCTTGTAGACGCCGGCATGCACAAGAATAATATCCCCAGGTCTTACCCGTGGCGGAAACGCGTTATACCAGTCTCCGCCTTCAGTCGGAGTGAATTCAGCATAATCCGCTGAACTCATAAAATAAGCTGATAACAGGCCCTTAAAGGCTGGCTCCTCTCTTGGTCCTTCATAGTCGAAGGGATACACATGAAACACATGACCGTCTTCAGCAGGCATGGGTTCAGCCCGGGTTCTGACATCGACCGTTCTGACAGCATCGCCATTAACACCATCCGGATCAGTCAGGGTGAACTGGGCTTCATATAAGGTATCCGGCTCCAAATCAAAGATACTGCCTGCAAACATGTTAGGCGCAACGGAATTGAAACCATTGGTGAATAAAATGGATCTGACTTCTTCATTCTGCAAACGGAACAGTGGCAAGCCTTCACGCCAGTTTCTTGCACCTTTTTCCCGGAAGGCAACCGCTACAGTGGCATTTCTGTTGTCATCACCACTGATCATCCATTCAAAACCCAGGTTTTCCAGGGTGGGTGTTTCGACGATAAACTGACCGGCGGTAACACTGTCTTGAGACAATACTGTCTGACTGAGGACAAGGCCAGCAAGTATAAATCCTATTTTTATTGCAGACCGAAAACTTTCCCTATTAAGCTTAATCATGGCGCCCCCTTGCAAATTTATATTATCGATTATTATTTTAAGTGTTATGCTGCATAACATATCTTTGCAAAGAGTCTATACTATCTGCTCAAAAATACGCAACACTGATCAGATAAAGTTAAACTGTCAGTTATCTGGTAAATAAAGAATAAATGAAAAAAACAATGAATCAGAATAAAAACAGAATTTCAGCATTACTGACTGCTACGTTAATCAGCTTAAGCTCCTCAAGTTTATATGCGCAAACTTCAGATTTTTTTGGACTGCCTTTGCCGGGGCCAGCAACATTACAGACAATAGATTTTACTAATGTTGACTTTCGCCCTCTCCCCGCTCTTCAGACTGAACGGCCAGGCTCTGACAGTGAAACCTTACACGCGCATATCCAGGGACTGGTAGACATTGCTTTAGCAAGCCGGGAAAGAAATCCTCAGCGCTGGGGAAGTTTTTCCGGTTTTCCTGAAGAAGAAATAGTCCTGGATTATATAAAAGACAATCTGGAAGCTGCGGGAGTAGAAGATATCACTATAGAAACCTTTGATCAGGCGCCCTGGTCACTGGTAACCCGCTGGAGCGCACAGCTCAATGGCATTAATGGGGAATCCATAGAGTTACAATCTGCTGTGCCGATGGGCGTAGGAAACAGCGAATCGGTTGCGCCTGTTACTGCTCCTATGGTTTATGTTGGCAGAGGCCTGGCAGCCGACCTGGCAGGACGGGATATTACAGGAAAAATTGCCGTCATCCGTGGTGAGGAAGCTCCGCATTTTTATGATTTTTCCAGCAGAGAAGCCATGGGCAGATTAAGTGCTGCCGGTGCTGTGGGTGTAATACGTTTATGGGACTCTCCCGGCAATATGCAATTACAGCTGGGTGATTGCCCAGAAATATCCTGCTTCAATCTGGGTGGTGAAGATAGTGCTTTTCTGGAGGCTGTTCTGGTGGAGGCAGCAAATGCCGGAAAACTGAATGAACTGACCATGTCACTGCAGATGACCGTCGAACGCGAAGTTCGGCAGGCTAGAAACCTTATCGGTAAAATCTCTGGCTCCAGCGGAAGTAATGAAAACATTATCATCCTGGGGCACACTGATACCTGGTTCTCCGGCGCAGATGATAACGCTTCAGGTTTGTCCGTTCTCATGGGACTGGCTGAATACTATGGAGCAAGACAGCCCATGCATGATATTTATTTCGTTGCATCACCAGGGCACCACCACGGCGCAGGAGGTTCTCAGTTTCTGGTAGATAATTACCCCGAGCTGATTGCCAATAATATGCTGTCACTTAATCTTGAGCATGTTGCGTCTACCGGCATGGCTCGCATAGATGCCAACTTAATGGACAGAGTTCGGGATAACTATGGCAACCTGATAGCTGAGCTCTCCCCTACCAATGCAGATAGTCTATGGCATGGTGTCCAGATGTCCATGGCGACACCCTTTCTGGTAGACGCCTGGCGACAGGCTTCAGAAAGCAATCTGTATCCTCAGCCTGCAAACGCCTGGGAAGCCAGTCGTTTTATGCCGGGAGAATCAACATCACTGTCTGTTGCCGGCGTACCAGTTGTGCAAAATGTAGAAACCAATCATTGGTATCACAGCTCCGGATCAATGCCGGAAACCATATCACAGGAAAGTTTGCAGCGTGCCTTTCTGTTGTACAGTGACTTTGTTGATCTTGTCGACAAGGCATCAAAAGCGGAAGTTGAGGCCAGGTAAGTTTAAGAGAGCTGGCTTTACTGCTGAATATTGAGACGGAACCCGACAAGTTATCTTCAATTTATAAAAGATAGCTTGTCGAGCCTCAGGTCGGGGTCTTATTACTGATTTTCCTGTTCGTAAGAAGAAGCAGCCTGGAAAACGGTACCATCAGCCAAGGTGACAATTTTGGCATTGGCAAGTTTCTCGCCACTTCTTGCCAGATAGCCGTCTGCAGAAATCACATCACCGACTTTCAGGGTATCCCGACTCCAGCCGTAACGGATTAAAGTGTTCGGACTGCCCAGTTCAAAAGACCAGTCTTCTGTCGTGCCATCTTCATTAGTCACTTCTATCACGAAAAATGCATGCGGATTTAACCAGCGAATGCCTTTCACGGTTCCAACTAATACAGTCGATTTTTCCGGATCATACTGCCCGATAAAAGAATGATGCGATGACGCCTCGAAAGAAATACCAAATAACAGAACCGAAGTTAACGCTATCCCCAACAATTTTTTAATATTCATAAAACCCTCTCAATTGAATAAAGTAAATAATAATTTCAACAATCTGCTTTTAAGGTCTGCCTTTCCAGACAGGCTGCTCCCATTGCGCCGGGTCAGTATTGCCTTCAGCACAGATGAATTCGAGAATCTCTTCACCAAGCACTAAGCCAAACTCTCTGATATTGGTATAGGTGTCTGTCAGGGCTTCCGGATCTTCTACTGTAATTTCAACGCGCATGGTGCCGCGCTCCGGACGCGTATAGCGTTCCGTCACCACCATCTGATCCGAATGAATACCAAAACCCGGGGTGTATTCATTAAAACCTGAAGTTTCGACAACCAGCGTATCGCCTTCCCAATGGCCTCTTGAATGCCCTTGCCAGCTTGGATTCCATAATTCCGGGAAGTCCCTGCCATCCAGAAAAATCTGACGCCAGCCTGGCGTCACAAACTCCATAATCTGGATCATGATGTCTGGAGTCTGCGTAATTTGCATGGGAAAGCCTGCTGTGGTCATGACTGCACTTTGTGGCAGGCAATAAGCACCAGGATTCTGGATATCAAGCGCAAGTAATTCCTCATTCATCTGCGCAGCCCAGGGCTGATATGGCGGTCGTTGTATCGGCACATCAGGTGTCTGCCTGATAGCCCACATTCCTGAAAAATCAATATTGCCATTAAACAGTCTTGGTGCAGGCCCTGACACATCGCCTGAATTTCTCAGCATGTCATTAGCCAGCATGCCCGGATCATCACCAATTGTTCCCAGATTAATACTCCACTCAATATTTAGGTCATATTCCAGCGTTTCACCATCCCTGATAACGACACCCTCTTCTGAATAGGATTGATACATGGCAGTTCGGAATAAAAAGCTGAGATCATAAGTCCCCGCAGGAAGCCCGGTAATGCGATAGTCTCCATCAAGCGTAGTCTGACCGGTATATTCTTCACCTGTCATTGTATTAACCAGCATCACATTTTGGTTTAAACCGGTAATATTGGCCCCGTTCGGGTCAATCAGGCTGCCCATAATAGTTCCCTGGGCGAATACCAGTTGGCTCGACATTAGTGCAATAACCAGGAACAGCATTGTTTCAAAAGTACGTATTGTTTTTACCATCACACCACCATTTAGTTATTGATATTATTTTTAGTGCTTTTAGTTAATTTACTCACGATTTCAAAGCATATACTATATCCTTATATTTAATAAAGACCTTACAAGGAAACAGTTAATTGAATTTAAAGAAACAATTATCATGATCAATAACCATGATGCCAACTTTATCGATATCCCGATATTTCTTAGTGTTGTCGAAGAAAACAGCTTTACCCGAGCAGCTGAAAAGCTGGGTCTAACCAATTCTGCTGTCAGCAAGCGGGTATCAAACCTGGAAAAACACCTTAACGTTAAATTATTAAACAGAACAACACGCAAGATAGCGCTTACAGAGGCAGGTGAACGTTATCTAGAATACGCCAGACAGGCACGCAGCGCCGTGGAAGAAGCGGAACATGCCGCAACCGAAAGTGAGAATATGCCTAATGGGCTATTGCGTATCAGCGCACCAGTTGTGTTTGGCAATATAGTACTGGCAAACCTTTTGCCTGCTTTTCTGAAAAAATACCCACAGCTAAAAGTTGAAGTAGATTTAACTGATGTCTTTTCAAAAGTGAATATTGAAGGTTTTGACTTAATGCTGACATCAACCCACTTTATAGATTCTTCCTATAGCGCAACCACTATCAGCGTTTCTGAGACAAAAGTGATCAGCTCACCTGAATATATTGCTTTATATGGAACACCCGTAACTCCTGAAGAACTGGTCAATTTTAACTGCCTGCTGCCTTCGACACATCAAATACCTGATCAGTGGATCTTTTCCAAGGATGAAAATGAAATAAAAGTGAAGGTTTCCGGTAATGTAAAAATCAACAATCCCCTGGCTGTAAAAAACCTGACTTTGAATGGTATGGGAATAGCGTGTTTAGGAATGAATATGGTTGAAGAAGAAATCGAAAAAGGCAGTCTGGTCACAATTTTAAATGACTACAAAATACCTCCCAGAATTTTCAGGGCCATTTATCCGAAAAAAAATTACGTACCGGCCAAAGTTAAAGCTTTTATTGATTTCTTGCTGAGCGAACTAAAAAAGGAAGGACCGATAATAAAATATGATGCCCCATATTATCTGGTCAATTAAATATCACTCAACAACTTCAGCAAAGACGCTAGTTTTTAAGCAAACTGCTGGTTGTTCCTCAGGTTACTGCATCCAGTAAGAAAAATGCTTGTGTCATGAAAAAAGCAGATTCTGCAAAGCGCCTCAACACGAAATAAAAAAGCAAACCGAACACAGTCGGTGAGTTATATCGTCATGAGACTAAGCCGAAAGCTTTATTCCTGAACAACGAAACACTCTTGAGGGTTCCACTTGGAATCATCGGCTTCTTTTCTGAAATTTCTGCTAACCACATAGGGCTCCATAAGGTACACAGGATCATCCACAACAACCGTATCAAACAGCCAGGTGTATCCATCTGCCAATTCAACCACTTCGAAATATTCAGTCACTGTCGTCTGGTCACTGTATGGAATACCATTTTTACGAAGATAACCCGGAATCAAATTATCAGTATGCGCAACAAGCGTTCGACCTTTATTACCAAACCCGCCTATCGTTCCCAAAGAGTTTCTTGTCGGTGTTGAGATACCACGACTCCAGGTAGCAATTGTATGCCCTTGCCTGGAGGCTTCCCCACGCGGAGCATCTTCATCAAAATGGAAATAGCGTGTTTGCATACCTGAATCAATTTCCATCTTCAGGGTTTCATTATCGTCCCAACTAATCCTGAGTCTGGCAGGTTCACTCATAATTACCGGAGCCCCATAGCCGATACACTCATTTCCTGCATCATTTTCGGGACGCCATTGCATGGCAATTTCTCTGGCCGCTTCATTTTCCGGAATACTTGAAAAATCCCCGATTAATGGTGTCACCATTCGCCATATCCAGTCTTCAGAAATAACTGATACCCAAACGCCAGTCATATCGGTAAGTGCCGCTTCCCTTCCTGTCGGCATGGAAGACTCATCAGTCTGACCAACAACCAGATTAAGCGGAAGACAAATCAGAAAACAACCGACTAATTGCAAAGTATTTTTTTTCATACGCTTATTCCATCTCCTGCATTAAACTTTGGTATACCGCTGTCACAAACTCAATATTGCTTGGACCACCTCTTGCTCCACCGTATTCAGTGTCGTAATCAAAAGTGGGATCACTGGCGATGACCTCTTCCAGGCTGGCACCTTTTTCAATCTGATCAATGATGCGGTCTCTGACGATGTAAATCATATTCCGGTATTCAACAACATCAATTTCATCACCGATACGGCCATGTCCCGGAACAACATAAGTTCCTCCTTCTGCAAAAGGCCCCGGCACCATCAATTCAAGAATAAAGTTCAAGGCATCAATCAAACCATTAACACTGCCTCCACGTTCCAATTCTATTTCCGGATACAAACCGGGCGTAAAAATATCTCCCGTGCTTATCACGTCT
The DNA here is from genome assembly GCA_038148755.1 of Gammaproteobacteria bacterium. Taxonomy (GTDB): domain Bacteria; phylum Pseudomonadota; class Gammaproteobacteria; order Pseudomonadales; family Pseudohongiellaceae; genus UBA5109. Next base: position 2,883 of record JAYQWA010000022.1, on the reverse strand, counting down.
GAATTTCTGAAATACACAATGCTGTCACCATCCGTGTGCGCATTCGGCATGTGGTATACAAGAATTGCTTCGCCATTTTCAAAAAAATCTTTTCTGCTGGAGAAGTAGGTATTGGTGACAGTGAGAGAAGGAATATTGTGATCAGTCAGGTAAAAGCGGTTCAGCACATTTTCATGACTTAATATCGTCACGCCTCCGACAGCACCGCCAATAGCAACAGAACTATCCGGCCTGAAGAGCCCAACTCCCGAGTTATCTCCCAGTGTATTGATGAGGTCATTGCCTGCTATATGAGCAGCATCAAGATGAGTTGTGATCAGGTAATGCGCTGGCCTGTCCGAAATTTCCCTGATCATGGACATCATCTCGGGAACAATCTCGGGATCAGGAGAATCCACAAAAACCAGAGAATTGTTCCCGATTTGCACAGTCACATTAACATCACCCCCATAGAGCATATAGACCTGATCCTGCACATGCAGCAGTCGCAGTGAGTCTTCCTGTGCAACAACATTCTGAATCAGAACCAACAAAGCCAGTGACTTTATTAATTCTGTGATAAATTTTTTCGTATACATAAATTGCCCTGTTTCTTAAAACTTTAAAAAAGAGATAGATAAGTAGTTTTATCAGTTACATTCTTCTGTGCTACAAAATTCTGCGTCACCAACCAGCGGTCCCATATTGTCACGAAACTCAGGGTACATTGTTTCTGCTCCCCCACGCACGCCTCTCATGGGCAGACGATAGTTCTCAGCAAACTCCGTAAGGAAAGGATTTTCACCCGGCAGATAGTTTGGCACCAGATTGTCAGGATTAATTGGTAACTCTTCCGAGTAGTCACAATTGAAAAAATCTATTCTGAAACTGGGGTCGTAGACCCAGTCCTGGGTTCGTACCAAAGGCTCTGTGAAAAAAACCGGATCATCAATAACTGTCACAATGGTCAGGTAGTCATCATGCAGCATCCAGTGTTCGGTAAATGTGCGCTCGCTGCTCGAAGGAATGCCGTTTCTTCTGTGGTAGCTTTCTTTAAGATGTGTTGTCGTAATCGTTAGAATATTACCGTCCCAAACTCCGGTAGAAAAACCCTGAAAAGTATGCGGAGTCCCTGCCGGCGGATGCTCCCTGCCATCCAGCCAGATAGTGCGCTCCATATTGTTCCAGCCCATTCTGGTTTTGAATGCCACTGCCTGTTGCGTACGTGGATCAATTTCACGTTGTACACGCATGTAGGAAAGACCTCTCATGGCGTAATCTCCACCATGAGGACGACAGATATATTCTGTAACAGTAGAGATTCGATCTGGTTGGTAACTTTCTCCTCGCATCCTTGCCTCTGCATTAATCGGCATGGCTGTGAAATCACCAAAATGCGGACCTGGCCCCCTTTCCGGACCATCTTCATGAAACAATGGCCTCCATTCACCCGAAAAATCAACCTCCTGTGCAATACCTGCTGCACAGACGAGGCTACTCACTGAAACTGTCAGTATTTTCAAAAAGTTTGTTAAGGTCATAATTGCTCCAGTATCCTGACTAATTTTTACAATAGAAGCGTGAGTATGGATTGCAAAGCTGTCTTCATTCGCATTGCTCCATATCACAAAATATTTTATCCCCCAGGGGCGGCCCTATAGAAAGCAAGGGTTTTCTCCAAATCTTTAACGACATAGGCATTATGATGCAGTCTGGAAGGCGGGTTATTTTTTGCACTCATTTTTATTACCTCTTATTTTTAGCTGTCTATTAAGAATAGTTATTATCCATAACAAAGTAGAATAATAAACCTTTTACCAAGAGAATCTGCTCTCTTCCCTGTGCCCTAGCGCATGCAGCACATGAATATTCTTCTGAATCCTTAAGATTCCCTTAAGTTTACTGCTTTAGTCTTTACCGCACTGAAATACTATAAGGTTGAGTTCGTTATGACGACTTACGCACTAAAGACGACATCCGATGTTATAAAAAGCAAAGCCTCGCGCAGAAAGTCACTGTTCAGCAAATTGTTATCTCCGGCTCCTGAGTTCAGTTTAAGCCACAGAACAGACGCTGACAGAAGTGTCACTGAACAATTTATCAAACAGCAGTTTCAGAAAAGTTACGATGCTGACATCCATGAATTTTTCTCCGAACTGCTGTGTATGCGCTGCTTTGACAATCTTTCGGGCACGGCTGGCATGCATACTGCAAAAAACACAAGTTTGTTTCTTGAGCAATATCTGGATCAAAACATTGAAAGCGAGCTATCCCAGAAATTTGAAAAGCAGATAAATCGTGACGGTATTGTCGAAATTGGCAATCTGGTATCAAGTCAGCGTGGTGCCAGCCATCTTTTATTTTTACTGTTTACGTCAGTATTACATCAGGCCGGTTATCAGTGGATAGTCTTTACCGCTACAAAAGCCCTGTATAACAACCTCACTAAGCTGGGTTTTGACATTAGCTCTCTTTGCGAGGCTGATCCCTTAAAACTCGGTGATAATGAGCTAGACAGCTGGGGTAAATATTATGAAACCCAGCCTCGGGTCTTTGCCGGCAATCTTGATGACGCCATGCACATGATCCAGCACCCACTCTATTGCCCTGTCAGCGCCGTGCAAAAAACAAACCCTTCATGCTTAAAACCGATAACTTCATCTAGCAAAATCCACCGACGAATTTATTGACGACGCCCAATTGAGAACGAATTTGTACCGGTTCCTTCCAGTACAAATTCGACAAGGAGAACTCGGAATAACGAACGATACTTTCTTTTTCTGGCTCCTGCTTTCTTCTTTCTTCTTTCTTCTTTCTTCTTTCTTCTTCTGTCAGCAGTCTATCTCACAGTTGGATACTCAATACCCAGTTGCTCCAGATAGGTGTCATACCTCTCAGGATCAT
>JAYQWA010000021.1:0-32574 GCA_038148755.1 Gammaproteobacteria bacterium | reverse complement strand
AGTCAAATAAGCTCTCTCAGGCAACAAAAAATTGTAGATGTTGCGCATCGATACTTTTAATAATTTGTATATACAATGCAAATATTTATTAATAATTGTAATGATTTTATGCACATAGCGAAATTTCGTAATAATCTGTTTAAGAAGCTTTAATAACTTGGCATTTTTAACTTTTGTTTCATCTAACTATTTGATAATAATGTAAATATTATAGAGATTTCTCTTTATAAAAAGTTAAAATTTGCGGATTGAGTTATTGGCAAAACTAAATACAGCAAGTTTTTCACAGTTTTATCCACAGCTTGTCAGAATCAAACCGGATTGTGGATAAGTTCTGAATAAATCGGCTTTTGCCGGCTTGGATTAAGAAGCTTCAATGTTCGTTGTATAGGAGAACTAAAGTGAGTGATATCAGTGAGCTATTATTTAGCGTACGGGACTACGAATGTGATTTGCAGGGTGTCGTCAACAACGCTGTTTATCAGAACTATCTGGAACATGCCAGGCATGTTTTTCTGAAAGAGCAGGGTATTGATTTTGCTGCCCTTGCCAGAGAAGGCGTAAATCTGGTCGTGATCAGAGCTGAGCTTGACTATAAAGGCTGATTAACCAGTGGCGATAGCTTTACTGTTAAAACCCGTTTTGTCAGAAAGTCCCGTTTGAAATTTCTTTTTGTCCAGGAGATTGTCCGCCGGAGTGATACGAAAACTCTGTTAAGTGCTGAAGTTATCGGTGCTGCGGTCAATGCTCAGGGCCGTCCATTTATTCCTGAAGTCCTTGAAAAACTGCTGATATAAAAAATTTTTGCCCGATTTACCCCTTTTTCATATTAATCACGTTTATAGGTCTGAAAGTAATTTTATTCAGGGCTTATAGCCTGTTGTTTATTCTTGTTAATAAAGCTGAACTGTTACAAAATGAGATTGGCGAGATTGAAGCATTGCCTATTCAGCTATCGGATGTGCCAACGGACGAAGCAGCGCCGCTTCTTCAGACTGACGGCAATCCAAATACGGTAAACACCGTAAATACTGCAAATATACAAAGTGCAGAGACCAATGCAGATGCCGTAGCTGCAGAAGCGCGTCTGGAGAGAAGCAGAACCCTGATACAGGAACGCCAGGCCGAATCAGCTAACCTAGAGGAAGCTGCCGCATTTTCTACTCAAGCGGAATCTGATCTTGGCGGGTTAGAGCAGCCTGCAGCGCAGCTGGAAATGGCAGCAAGTCTGGCACCGGCAGCAGATTTCAGTTACCGGCAAAATCCGGACAGCTGGTTAGCTGAAATCCAGCGTTTAACAGAAGCGGGAAATACCCAGGCTTATGAACAGGAACGCAGCCTGTTCGCCGAGACTTATCCCGATATAGATATCGATTCAGCGTTGTCTGAATTAACAGAAACTGACTAAGGAGGAATTTATGGCATTACCCAAGATTGGCAATAAAGCCCCGGCTTTTACACTGGAAGATCAGCATGGAAAAAAACACAGTTTAGGTGCCTACAAAGGCAAGATTGTTGTGTTGTATTTCTATCCCAAGGCAATGACGCCCGGTTGCACGGTCCAGGCACAGGGTATTCGTGATAGTGAAAAAGCACTGAAGAAGCTGGGTGTTGAAGTGTTGGGCGTCAGTATTGATGCGCCTAAACGTCTGGCCAAGTTTGAAGAAAGAGATAAGCTGAACTTTACGCTTTTATCCGATGAAGACCATGCCGTGGCCGATAAATATGGTGTCTGGGGTTTGAAGAAATTTATGGGTAAAGAGTACATGGGGATAAACCGTATAACGTTTATTATTGATAAAGATGGCAAGCTTAAGCACATCATGGAAAAAGTGAATACCAAATCCCATCACGAGGATGTCCTTGCTTATATCAAAGAGAATTTTTAAGTCAGTTTTTTATGCAGCTTTTTTATAAGCAATACTCCACTGCAGGAAAACCTTTAATCATTTTACATGGCCTGTTCGGGCAGCATGGCAACTGGACTACCCAGGCTAAAGTCTTTGCCGATGATTTTAAGGTTTATGGCTTTGATGCGCGTAACCATGGACGTTCTCCGCATGCTGACAGTATGTCATATCCGGAAATGGCTGAAGACATTGCCCAAACCATGGATGCCCTGGCTATCTCAAATGCCGATTTCATCGGACATTCCATGGGAGGCAAAATAGCAATACAGCTTGCCCTGAACTCTCCGGAGCGGGTTAATAAGCTGGTTGTGGTTGATATTGCGCCGGTAGCTTATACAGAGGAATTGGATAATGGGCCGAACCAGGAATTAAATGCCTTGTTGAAAATTAATCTGGAAGCAGCAACAAGCCGTCAACAAATAGATAGCTTGTTAAAGGCAGATGTCCCGGATAAAGCAATAAGAGACTTTTTACTAACAAACCTGCAGCGAAACAGTTCAGGTGAATTTCAATGGCGTATGAACTTGCCTGTCATTGCGAAGGATTACACCTTGCTGAAAGGCTGGCAAACGACTTCCCGACAGTTTTCAGGTGACACGCTTTTTGTAAAAGGTGAACGTTCTTCCTATTTGTTGCCGGAGTATAAGGAGCAAACTCTAGCGCAATTTCCCAATGCCAGCGTTAAAGTTGTAAGTAATGCGGGTCATTGGGTGCATAATGAAAAACCTGAGCAGTTCATCAAAATTGTTCAGAAATTTTTGGTGTAGGAAAGGTTGTTCGCGACTTACTGCAAACGACAGTTTTTGGAAAACTGTGATTTGAGAAATTCCATCTGATCGGCACGAATCCTGGAACTGTTCATCAGTGCCAAATATTCAGCAGGATTCGGTTCAAAAGGTAATGCCAGTAGCTGCATATGGGCTTCTTCAGGCGTACGATCCTGTTTAAAGTGATTGCAGCGCCGACAGGCCGCCACGACATTGGTCCAGATATTTTTCCCGCCGCGGGACGTTGGCATGATGTGATCACAACTCAGATCTTTGTCTAGGAATTCCTTACCACAATACATGCATAAGTGCTGATCCCGGCGGAATAATATTCTGTTGTTCAGGGCTGGTTTTTTTGAATAGTTATGATGCACGTCACCAGCGCAGGCAATGATACTGTGTAGCTTGATAAAGCTGCGTTCGCCACTGAAACGTGAAGTTCCACCCCAGATGGTTCTGATGGTGTCTCCAAGGGTCCAGGTTACGAGTTCACGAGCGTAGAGGGTAGTGGCTTCCTGCCAGGTAAGCCATTCAATTGGATTACCAGCGAGATTCAAGCGAAGAACTTGAGAAGGGTCGTTGTCAAATTCCATATTTATTTATGATCAAAGCCACGACGCAAATACATTACCTACAAAAATGAATAGCGTCAATAGCCCCGGATTATTTAAGTTTATTTTTTAACACTAACTTTAAATAATCTTTTAATGGTCTTTTAATTGAGGTATTAAATGGTCTGTTAATTATGCAAATAAGGTGATTTCCAGAGATTAAATTTAGACATTTTTTTTGATAATTGCTAAGATGACGGAACTGAAAATAACAAAAATCAAAACCATGAAAACAATAAAAACAAATAAACCTCTATTACAAATCCTACTTCTTGCATGTTCACTGGCAGGTCTACAGTCGGGCAGTCTGGCTCAAATGGAAACCCTTACCGCAAGGGCACCGGGAGATCCCCCGGTTGAGTACCCGCCACGGGACTTTGCAACAGCTGAAGAGCACTACAATTACTTACTCGAACAAGCTAATGGTGGTACTCAGCATACAATGGCCACTATTCCTGTCTGGGATGGTTTGTGGAGTGCAGGTTTTAACAGTATGCCTTCCATCTTCCTGGAAGACGGTTCAATGGCGGTAGCCATGTCGCCAGGAGGCACAGTCAAGGAAGGGGTTTTAACACCAGCTTATGAAGAGCATTTCAGGCAGCGTCGGGCTGAAATAACCGCAAATGGTGAGCAGCTCTATGATCGTCTGACCAACTGTGAATATCCAGGAGTGGTACGCTGGTTATGGGAGCCTTACGTCAAGGAGTTTGCGAATACTCCCACTCAGACATGGATGTTGAATGATTTTATGAATGAAACCCGTCGTGTTTATATCAATGCGGAACACGTCAATATAGATGGTAAGCATTCTGCAACTGGTGACAGTATTGGCTTCTGGGATGGTGACAAGCTGATTATATGGACCAAGTGGGTAAATCCTGCTGATTATCTCCGTGGCATGCCCTTGACCAGTAATCAAATGGAACTGGTTGAGACCTGGCAGCAGCAGTTAAGTTCAGAAGGCGTACGTCAGTTAGTTACCCAGGTCACCTTTTATGATCCTATTGGTTTGCAGGCGCCGCAATCCGCTGTTTATGTGCATAATTCCAGTCCTGAACTGGCTGAGTTTGGTGCGAGGATTCGTAACTGGGAGTGTAGCTCCAGCAGTAACTCCTATCAGGATGAAAACGGCAGAACTTTTTTCTACCTGCCAGGAGATCCGGAATACAAAGATCCCCGAGGTTTCACTGATTTTCCCGATATCCCGGGGCAATCGCTCAATCCGATGAATCAGTAAGCAGGGTCTGTTTTTCAAAAATAATTTGAGGCTTTAACAATGAAAAAAACAATACTAACAATTGCAGCCATCATTATTTCCGGCATGCTTGCCACCTTACAAAGTGCTACCGCACATCATTCTTTCGCCATGTTTGATGTGACAAAAGAGCAGATTGTTATTGGCCGGGTGTTACGCTGGGCTTTTAATAATCCGCACAGCTGGCTGTATATCGAAGTGGAAGATGAGCAGGGCAACAAACAGACCTGGGGTTTTGAAGGAGCAGCACAGGTACACGCCATGCGTCAGGGAGTAAATGGCACTACCTTTAAGCCTGGTGAGTTGGTTAAAGTGGTTATGTTGCCACTCAACTCCGGAGAGCCAGCTGGTGCCGTATGCTTTGTCCAGAAAGAAGATGGTTCTTTCGCCCGACCGAATGATGGCGTCTGTAACTCTGAAGCGAGAATTTCTGTCTGGCAGGAAAACGGCTGGCTGGATTCAGAGAATCTTACTGTTTACGAAAAAGAACCAGAATTTATGTGAGCTTAAAAAACTCTCTTGAACACATGGCAAAGATGGGTCTCCGCTCCGAAGACCCATTTCCTCAATAAAGCATTATTTCAAATACATCTCTGGGCAGGCATTGTGCTTGGCCTTTACATTCTCATGATAAGCGTCAGTGGTGCGGTTTATCTGCTGGAAGATAAACTGGATCGCTATTTTGTTCCCGGCAATGTGCTGCCTACAGCGAGTGGTCCGTTGTCGGATGATGAGCTGGAAGCTCAGATCGAAGAGGTCTACAGCGATTTTGAAGTCTTCATGTTTAATCAGTCTTCCGATCCCGAACGGGCAGTGCTGGTTGTCCTCAGGCAGGATGGGGTGACTCAAAATCGTTATTTCGACCAATACCGGGGGCTTGATAGGGGGAGTTCCTTGCCCTGGGAGGCCAAGGTTTACCGCTGGTTGATTGACTTTCATGATGATCTTTTTATTGATAATGGCGGGCGGCGAATCAATGGCTGGGGTGCTGTTTTATTTTTAGTCATGATGCTAAGCGGCTTGGTTATCTGGTGGCGCGGTAAAGCGCAATGGCGTCAGGGATTTTACCCGAGCAAAAAAAGTCCGCGTGGCATGCTTTGGCAGTTTCACAGTGTGTTTGGTTTCTGGTGTCTGTTTTTTATGTTTGCCTGGGGCATCAGTGGCATACTGATAACTATTCCCGATACCTTTCGTACTGTCACCGATACACTTGGTTTAAGTAATGCGCTTAATATGGGCCTGATAGGCATGCCGGATCCAGAGATTCAGGCGATGCTGGATTCAGGCGAGCTGGAACCGAATGCCTTTATTATGAATCTCGGTGAAATCAGGGCTGATCGCAGCTCTGGCTTTCTGGATTTCATGGTTGATGTGCATTTCGGCCGTTTTGACGCAGCCTGGGTTACCTGGCTGCTTTTGTTTATCAGCCTGATTCCGGCAGGTATGTTTATTACCGGCTTTATTCTCTGGTGGCAGCGTGTGGTAATGCGAACTTACCGTAAAATGACGGGCAATACCTGAGAGCGATATATTTCATCCATAAAAGATTGAATTTCAGTATCTAAATACAGTAGCTTAGTTATTCACTAGCGAGATAGTTCAGGAAGTAGTACAAGAAGTAGAACAAGAAAAAGTTCAGTAGTGCTAGTCGTACAGCTGCGGTTATATTGGCTGATCACTCAACAGAATGTACCAACAAAAAATAATAAGGAGTCATAATGAACAAGAAAACATTAACGCTTGCCGCACTTGCGCTGACAGGCATCATCGGTTCAGCAGCGACTGTGGCTCAACCTCCCACGGGTCCGGTCAGTTTCTTTGTAACGGCTGTTGGTTCCGGTAATGGTGCTGATTTGGGTGGTCTGGCGGGTGCAGATGCAATCTGCCAGAGTCAGGCAGATGCAGCAGGTATCGACAGAACATTCCGTGCCTATTTAAGCACACAGGGACCAAACGCAGTGAATGCCCGTGACCGAATCGGTGAGGGCCCTTGGTTCAATGCTAACGGTTATCGCATTGCAGCCAATGTTGATGATTTACATAGTCTGAATCACCGGCTTGGGCCGCTTACTGCCCTTACTGCAATAGGTGAACGCATTCCGGGTACCGGCTTTGCGCCTAACCGTCACGATATTCTGACGGGTTCTCAGGCGGATGGTACGGCCTATCCGGCAGGTGAGGATATGACCTGTAATAACTGGACCAGCAGTGGGAATGGTAAAGCTAGAGTCGGGCATCACGATTTCCCGAACTGGAATTCTGCGCATGACAGCCAGGCTTGCAGTCAACAGGCACTTATCAATACGGGTGGTTTCGGATTGTTGTATTGCTTCGCGCTTTAATCTGTTCCGGTGTCAGAGTAATTTATTTACTCTGACACCTTTTCCCCATCTGTTCCTGCCACCTTCTATTCCTGCTATTCCTGCTTTTCTGGTCTTGCTTATTTTTCCTGCGTTGCTGGTGAAAATCACCAATATTTTCTGCATGTCTTACCATGTAGATAGTTGTTGAATTGCATGAGCACAAAATCAGTACAAGAAGGCTTATTGAAAATAATTTCATCCCTTTTGCTCCTGCAGCAGCTGAATCTGTGCTTCAAGATTTATTTGTTTTCAAGCAGGGTGATTAGTGAAGAAGTATCCCAGCGATTGCCGCCGTTTGCCTGGACCTGCTCATAATAACCATCAATGATTTTAGTGACCGGTAAAGAAGCGCCGTTTTTTTCAGCTTCCTGCATGGCAATACCCAGGTCTTTGCGCATCCAGTCAACGGCAAAACCAAAATCGAATTGGTTGGCTGCCATGGTTTGATAGCGGTTTTCCATCTGCCAGGATTGCGCAGCACCTTTGCTGATCACCGAGATGACTTTTTCTATATCAAGCCCGGCACATTTGGCAAAATGAATGCCTTCGGATAGTCCCTGCACAACACCGGCTATGCAAAGTTGATTGACCATTTTACAGAGTTGGCCGTAACCACTGGGGCCAATTAACTGGACGTTTGCCGCAAAGGCTTCGATGACAGGCTTGGCTTTAGTAAAGGCTGCTTCATCGCCACCCATCATGACAGTTAATTTGCCGTTTTCGGCACCGGCCTGGCCACCGGATACAGGAGCATCCAGGAAGCTGAAACCCGCATCCTCAGCAATCTTGCTGAGTTCTCTGGCAACTTCGGCGGATGTTGTGGTGTTATCAATGAAAACAGCGCTGGCCTTAATAGTCGAAAATGCACCGTTCTCGCCAATAGTGACTGAACGTAAATCATCGTCATTGCCGACACAGGTGAATATAAAATCTGCATCTTCAGCTGCCACTGCGGGGGTGGCTGCAGTATCACCGTTGTAGGTAGTTGCCCAGTTTGATGCCTTTTCAGCTGAACGGTTGTAAACAGTGACCTGGTGACCTGCATTGGCTAAATGCCCAGCCATAGGAAAACCCATCACACCAAGTCCTATAAATGCTACTTTATAAGCCATCATTCCCCCTTGAAAAATCATTTTGCGAACGGCAAATATAAGGGAAGTCACCCGGCTTTGCCAGTTAGGGTTAGTGGCATGTATAAGGTACAATTCCGTTGCTAACAGGGATTTAAATAGAAATCAGGTTAAGAAAATGTCCGGATTAATGAAAAGTATATTGTCAGTATTAGTGTTGATTTGTTCCTGCACTGCTTTTGCAGCAGAGGATGATGAAATAGGTTGTCTGCGAGGTGATTGCATTACCGGTTATGGCATTCTTGTGCAGGAAACCGAGCGGGGCTTAACCCATTACCGCGGTGAATTCCGTGAAGGCCAGTATCATGGTAATGGTCGTCTGGAATATTTGGACGGTGGTGAAATCTACAAAGGCAACTGGATGCTGGGTAAAAAGCAGGGCCGAGGCATTATGTGGAACCGGAGTGCAGGCTGGAGCAGTCTTAATAATATTTACGATGTGTATATTGGCAACTGGCGCAATAATCGTCGTAACGGTCAGGGGACCCAGGCATTTATGGTGCGGGACTGGGTTGAAGACCGTAATTCAGAAATCTGGCTGATTGATAATACTGAAAATTATTCCGGTGAATTTCGGAATGACAATTTTAACGGTGAAGGCACATATCGCTGGGCCGATGGCACTACCTATACCGGTGGCTGGGTTGCTGGCAAGAAACATGGCAGAGGCTATTTTGAGTTTGGCACTGGGATCAAGTCTGAACGAATTTTTGAATTCGATGTGCAAGTGGATTTTTGATGGAGCTGGAAAATCTCAGACGTGAATATCTGCAGGGTGGTCTGAACAGGGAAGACTTAAATGCAGACCCTGTAAAGCAGCTGGAATTCTGGTTACAACAGGCGATTGATCTGCAGTTGGATGATCCAACTGCCATGGTAGTGGCAACGGTTGCAGCAGACGGTCAGCCCTCACAACGCATCGTACTGTTAAAACATCTGGATGAAAAAGGCCTGGTGTTTTACACCAACTATGGCAGCCGTAAAGCTAAAGAAATTGCAGGAAATTCAAAAGTCAGTCTGCATTTTCCCTGGAATGATATTGACCGACAGGTAAAAATTCAGGGGCAGGCACAAAAAATTTCCGCTGCCGAGTCCCTAAAATATTTTTTAAGCCGCCCAAGGGAAAGTCAGCTGGCTGCCTGGGCCTCTGAGCAAAGCCGTCCTTTAACATCCAAACAGGTGCTGCTTACCCAGGTTGAACATATGAAGGAAAAATTTGGCAAGGGAGAAATTCCCTTACCGGATTTCTGGGGTGGTATCAGAGTTACGCCCAGTATGTTTGAATTCTGGCAGGGAGGCGCCAACCGCTTACATGACCGTTTTGAATATTCTTTGCAGAAAGGTGGCAGTTGGGCTATTCAAAGGCTGGCACCTTGATGCTGACTTAAAACCAGTAGTATAGTAAAAATACGTCTTAGCGAAGAATTTGCAGTCATCACTGTTTTAGGGTTTTTTATAAATTTTTAACGATATGAAAAGTACTAAGCAGATATTTATAGGTAGTGTCATTTCATTATTGATATTGGCAAGCTCTTCATTTCATTATTGATATTGGCAAGCTCTTCATTGGCCCAGGTAGATGATGAAATATTTGGTCCGGATGATGGTACCGACGCCAAACTAAGAGCATTGATTAATGCTGCGCCACTGCTTGAAACTGAGCGATTTGAAATTTCCCTTTCTCCCTCTCTGGATATTGGCCGAGTCCCTGCTGTTACAGGTGATGGAGACGGGAATCTCTATATTATTCAACGAAATTCTGATATCGACGCCATAATTATTACTGACAGGAATGGAACAGTCATACGGTCATTTGGTAAAGGGCTTTTCGACTATGCTCATAGTATTAGGCTAGATCAAGAAGGGAATATCTGGGCAGTCGATGCCATGACTTCGATGATCTATAAATTCTCTCCGCAGGGAAATATTTTTGGAGATAAGTGTTGGTGGTATTCCCGATATTGAAAGAATACAGCATGCCTCAGCAGATATTGCTTTTGCCGACGATGGTTCAATTTACGTTGCTGATGGCTATGCAAATGGCCGTATTGTTGTTTATGACCCTTCTGGTCAAAAAATACGTGAATGGGGTCAACGCGGCAATGGGGCCGGTGAATTCAATCTGCCGCATGGTATAGCTGTAGCGCCTGATGGTACTGTCTATGTCGCTGACCGTGAAAACGGCAGAATACAAATATTTACCGCACAAGGAAGTTATCTAAAAGAATGGCATTATGGTGGAAGGATAATCAGTATCGCATTTTCACCGGATGGTGAGTTATATCTGAGTGCAGAGCTAAAAGGTGTGTCAATGACCGAGTCATATTTATTACAAATTGATCAGCAAGATGGCTCTTTCAAGGGGAAAATCCAGGCATTTGGACATCAATTGAGTATTGGGAAAGATGGTTCTTTATTGCCAGCAACCTTAACTGGACCCATTGTCAGATATGAATTACGAGACTAGTCGTTTTCGTTAGAGCTATTTTAAAGGCCAATCCAAACTGCTCGTTTTATATTTTTTTACTTACATGCTCTCTTGTGGATGAAATTCCAATACCTGACTGGCTGTTCCGACTTGCAAAGAATTTAAGGAAGAATATATAAAAGCAAAAGTGGCAAAGTCAGAAAAGATAAAATCGTTGAAATTACAACCGTGCCGGCCACTTCATCCGGGCGACGATTGTTTTGTGAGGCAAACAGGTAGGCAAATACGGCAATGGGCATGGTGCTTTGCAGGATCACCACGCCTCTGGCTGCGCCTTCCAGGCCTAACAGTAAAGTAATACCCACCCCCACAACAAAGCCTGTTACCAATCTGAAGATCGACAACGCCAGACTGAGTTTCAAACTTGAAATTTTAAATTGTGCCAGGGAAACGCCAAGGGCGATCAACATCATTGGAATCGAAATACCACCGAGCAGTTCTGTGGAGTTGTACAACCAGACAGGTGACTTAATACCATTAAAGACCATGATTAAGGTGATTAGCACAGCGACAAAAATCGGGTTCTTCAACAGGTTTTTAAAGGATAGCTGCCCTGTAGAAATCGACGCGCCAACACTGAAATGCGACACAGCATTAATGGTGAAAAAAGTAATCCCCAGGGCCAGGCCTTCCTCACCAAAGGCGAGCAGGCAAAGTGGCAAGCCCATATTGCCGCAGTTGGGAAATATTTGTGACGGCAAGAAGGCGTGTAAATCCTGTTTCAGAATTTTTAGCACAGGCCAGGCAATCAGACCGGAACAAAGCGTGGTTAAAACTGCCGCCAGCAGCAAATTTAAAAAGGCTGATCTATCAATATCCACTTCCATGAAGGTGGAAAAGATTAAACAGGGTGTACTGATATAGACAATGATTTTGCTGGCAAAATCTGCAGCGAAAGTCTGTCCCAGTTTTACCCAGATAAACCCGATAAAAGCGCACACGAATACCGGCGCAATAATGGAAAAAATTTCATAATACATGGCAATGTTTAATCTGGATTATTCAGACCAGGCAGGCAGCTTTTTATCAATGAGGATTTTTTTCAGCCTTGCATACTGTGGCAAACCATCCTTATACGGGGGGTAATCTTCACCCTGAATGAGCGGCGAGAAATATTCTTTAGCCGCTTCAGTGATACCAAAGCCATCTTCAGTAATAAATTCTGGCGGCATCATTTTTTCGACATTGGCTACATCAGATAATTTGGCTTCACCAACTTCCCAGGCATAAGGTGAGTGACTTGTGCGAACAATGGTTGGCATCACTGCATTCTTGCCAGACAGGGCATATTCCATGGCCGCTTTACCCATGGCATAGGCCTGTTCAACATCGGTTGCTGAGGCAATATGACGGGCAGCACGCTGCAGATAATCTGAAACAGCCCAGTGATATTTATACCCCAGCTCATCTTTAATCATATTGGCCAGAGTCGGTGCAACACCGCCCAGCTGAACGTGGCCGAAAGCATCTTTGTTACCAGCATCAGCCAGAAAGGTGCCGTCTGCATAATGTGCCCCTTCAGAAACCACTATGGCGCAATAACCAAATTTATCGACACAGCTTTTCACTTTTGCCATAAACGCCGCTTTATCAAAAGCGACTTCCGGGAATACGATAACATGAGGGGCATCACCTTCCTGTTCAGCGGCAAGACCTGCTGCTCCGGCAATCCAACCGGCATGTCGTCCCATCACTTCCATCACAAACACCTTGGTTGAACTCTCACACATGGAGGCGACATCCAGTCCGGCCTCACGGATGGAAACAGCAACATATTTGGCAACAGAACCAAAACCAGGGCAGTTGTCTGTCACCGGTAAATCGTTATCGACCGTTTTTGGAATGCCGATACAGGTGAGCGGGTAATCTATTTCCTGGCTTAACTGGGCAACCTTGTTAGCCGTATCCTGTGAGTCACCGCCGCCGTTATAAAAAAAGTATCGGATATCATGGGCTTTAAAGACCTCTATAAGCCGCTCATATTCAGCACGATTTTCTTCAATACTTTTGAGTTTGTAACGGCATGAGCCAAAAGCGCCGGCAGGTGTGTGTCGAAGTGCAGCAATGCTTTCAGCCGATTCCAGGCTGGTATCAATCAATTCTTCACGGAGGGCGCCGATAATGCCGTTTCTGCCAGCATAGACTTTGCCCAGTTCAGGATTGGCACGGGCAGTTTCGATCAGGCCGCAGGCAGAGGCATTGATTACAGACGTAACCCCTCCAGATTGCGCATAGAAAATATTGTTCATTTGGTGTTTTCCCAATTATAAGTGTGTAAGGAAAAACTGCAGAGCTTGCCAATACTTCGTTAAAATTTTTATCAAAATGCTCATTTACTGGTTCTGTAAACTGCGCTTTTTCAAAAAATTTTGCCTCGTCTTGTCATCGCTCAATCAGTTTTTCAAGATCGTTAAAATTCTTAATATTTTATTTTTTCTATTTCTTGGTCAGGCTGAACCCAAACTGCTGATACTTCGAATCCATGGCTGTGCCAAGTAATAGTATGTTTAAAAACAGAATAAAAAATTTAAAACGGCCGGGTGAATTCACCCCGGCAAATTTTTCGATTGTAAAGTCATGCTCTTCAAAAGTACGGCGCATGCTTTTGGCAGTAAAAAAACGCAGGTGGGTGCGGTCCAGTACGCCGGCATCTTCATAGGGCCAGTCTTTTTTGAAAATCAGGTTGCGCAAGACCGGGTAGTAACGCACATTAGGCATACTGCCAATCAAATGGCCGTTAGCAGACATCTTCTTTTTGATTTGTTCAAAGAAGCGGTCATGATCCGGCATGTGTTCGATCACATCATTGCAGATAATTAAATCAAAATAGTTATTGGGTAAACCTTCAGCGCATTCATCAAATGAGCTTTCATACAGTTGATGGGCTTTGCGACGGGCGATGATAGCGGCACTCGGATTTGGTTCCACTCCCCAGATTTCCAGGGATTCCTGCTGTTTCAGCAGATTCCAGAAGTTACCTTCACCACAGCCGATTTCTAGGACTTTTGTATAGTGCTCAGGGATGAATGGGATCAGGTCTTCCCGGGTGTTTTGGTAATAATCAGCGCTGTCGCTCATAAATAATTCAGATACTTTGTTGTTGACTGGGATTATACGGCAACAGCAACATTATTTAATCATTGAAGAGCTCTGAAATTGAGAGTCTTAAGGCAAAACGATTCTTCATAAGATAGAATGCGCCGATGCATATTCATATTCTCGGTATCTGTGGCACCTTCATGGGTAGTCTGGCAATTCTGGCCAAGCAGCTGGGTTATCAGGTCAGCGGTTCGGATCAGCATGTCTATCCGCCAATGAGTACCCAGTTACAGGAACAGGGTATCAGTCTATGTGAAGGTTATGATCCTGCTCATTTTCAGGACAAGCCGGACATGATTGTGATTGGCAATACCTGTTCACGCGGCAATCCTGCTGTTGAATACGTGCTTAATGAAGGTTTGCCCTATTGTTCAGGGCCACAATGGCTGGCCGAGCATGTCTTGCAGGGGCGGTGGGTACTGGCTGTTGCCGGCACGCATGGCAAGACCACGACCACCAGCATGCTAAGCTGGATATTGGACTATGCTGGATTACAGCCGGGTTTTCTGATCGGCGGTGTCCCTAAAAATTTCGATGCATCAGCCAGGCTTGGAGAACAACCTTTTTTTGTGATTGAAGCCGATGAATACGATTCAGCTTTTTTTGATAAGCGATCCAAGTTCATTCATTACCGGCCACGCACAGTGATCATGGGCAATCTGGAATTTGACCATGCTGATATATTTGCAGATCTGGCCGCAATTCAGACTCAGTTTCATCATCTGGTAAAAATTATTCCCGAGAATGGGCTGGCCATTTCTCCGGCAGGTAATCAGGCACTCGAAGAAGTATTTGATAAAGGCAGCTGGTCACCACGGCAGACTTTTAGTTTACAGGCTGACAACCCGCTTGCAGCGGACTGGCAGGTCAGCTTGCTGCAAGAGGATGGTTCCAGCTTTGAAGTAAAAGCTGCAGATGAAAAAGTCGTGGTTAACTGGTCCTTGCTGGGCAGTCATAACGTACAGAATGCAGTTGCTGCTATCGCTGCCGCTGCCCATGCTGGTGTCAGTATCCAACAAAGCTGTAAGGCTTTGTCCAAATTTGAAGGAGTCAAACGACGCCTGGAAGTTTTGGGTACTTTTAAGGGTGTGAGCGTTTACGATGATTTTGCGCACCATCCTACGGCCATTAAAACCACATTGGATGGCAAGCACGCTGCTCTGTCAGGTGATACAAATGCCGGACGCCTGATAGCCGTTATTGAAGCGCGTTCCAACACCATGAAAATGGGCTATCACCAGAATACCCTGGCGGACTCGCTGAATGCTGCTGATAAGGTTTACTGGTATAAAAACGCCGATACCAAACTGGATCTGAATGCGATAGCGTCTGCCAGCGTCCCTGAGTTTACAGTTCTGGAATCTGTTGATTCGCTGATTGAAACCCTCGTCAAGGATAGCCAAACAGGTGATCACATTGTCATTATGAGTAATGGTGGTTTTGAAGGTTTTCACCAAAAACTTTGTACCGCTCTGCAGGAATGAGAGTGGCTTATGGAAACGCTTCCGCTCTTTCCGCTGAATTCCATTATTTTTCCCAAGGGAAGAATCTCGCTACAAATATTTGAATCGCGTTATGTTGATCTGGTTCGTCAGTGCCTGAAACAACAGACAGGATTTGGCATTGTCCTGATTGAAGAAGGCAACGAAGTCGCTCATCAGGGCCAGAAACTGGATATTCACCGGGTAGGGACTTACTGTGAAGTCGTTGACTGGAATGAATTGCCCAATGGATTACTGGGAATCACCGTTGAAGGTAAAAGCACTTTTACGATTGTTGAATCATGGCGTGAAAAAAATAATTTATGCATGGCAGAGGTCACTTTTCGTCCGGATGATTCTGTTGATGCTGAAGCCATCGAAGTGGGTGATGAGTTTCAGGAATATGTTGAGTTGTTAAAAGGATTGTCTGCTCACCCCATGGTGGAAGATTTGAATATCGATATCAGCTTTGAAAATTTAAGAGAAATTGCCTGGTGTCTGGCCGAGTTATTGCCGGTTGGAAATAAGGAAAAGCAGGCTATTCTGGAACTGAGGGATCCGATAAATCGCTTGGAACAAATAGAACTATATATCGCTGCCATGAACCAGCAATAATTTTAGGGCTGTTACGCTCGTTCATACTGCGTTAAAAAGAGTTTTTTATTCAGTTACTTACTTTTTTTGTAAGAGCCTTTATAAAAAACTCTTTTTGCCTTGTCTGCACTTCGCTCACGACGGCCTAAAATGCGGCCTGTTGTGTTCATATATTCTTCATTGAAAATATACGCTTGAAGAGTATAATTTTTACGTACACCTTATAATTTGGCTTCAAAAAATGTTGACTGGCAAGCGAAAATACAGCTTCTTAATACCTTTGGTATTGTTTGCCTATATGGGGCAGATGATGCTTGCTCTGCTGATGCCTTGCTGTAACGGTCTGGAATTTTCTAATGCCGATATGGCCGCTATGAAAGCACAAGTCAGCCAGCATCAAGATCATATGAGCTCGATGTCCCAGATGACTGCACCAGATGACCATAATCATCATGCCATGGATGCCGGTAATCATGCTGATTCCAATGCATCCGGTTGCTCACTGGAATGTGGTTTTTGTGGTGTCGCATCATTGGCTATTTCTGCCTTAGGCAACAGTCAGAAAGTCAGTGATACAAATGTTAATCCTCTTAGCGATGATTCTGCACTTCTCAGTGTGTCCATAGATAGCCCTTACAAACCACCCATTTCCGCCTGACCCAGGATTAGTCCGTCTGTTGCTTTTGCACAGACACGAATCCTGCATGTTTTTATTCGTTTATCGATAAATTTATGAGGGTGGTTAGTAATGGGTAATTTCCCTGAAAAAGCGAACAAACAATTTATATCCCGACGAAAATTTGTGACATCGGCTTTGGCGGCTGGTGCTGTATTTGGCACGAGTCCCTTGGTATTAACTGCACAAACGCAAGCGGTTTCGGGGCCGGTAACGCTCAGCGGTAATCGCTTTGATCTTAATATTGCATACAAGCCAGTTAACTTCAGTGGCCAGGAAAGAGTCGCCACAGTGATTAATGGCAGTTTACCTGCGCCGGTTTTGCGTTGGCGCGAAGGTGAAGAAGTTGTTTTGCGTGTCACCAATAATCTTGCTGAAGACAGCTCAGTTCATTGGCACGGCATTATTTTGCCCAGCAATATGGATGGTGTTCCTGGTTTGAGTTTTGAGGGTATCAAGCCGGGGCAAAGTTATGAATATCGGTTCACGATAAATCAAAGTGGTACCTACTGGTATCACAGTCATTCCGGATTTCAGGAGCAGCTTGGCTTATACGGAGCAATCATTATTGATCCGAAAGAAACAGAGCAGATCAGTTATGACAGGGATTATGTCGTGATGCTGTCTGACTGGAGTGATTCTTCTCCTGCTGCAATTTATTCCAAGCTCAGAAAGATGGGGCATTATTATAATTTTAATCAACGCACCTTTAGTGATGTCTTCCAGGAGATACAGACCAGAGGTGTGGAGCAGACTTGGAATGATCGCCGCATGTGGAATTTGATGCGGATGAGTGATCGTGATATTGCCGACGTGACGGCATATACCTATACCTATTTGATGAATGGTATCAGCCCTGATCCTGGGTGGACTGGATTGTTTAATCGTGGAGAAAAAATCCGTTTACGTTTCATTAACAGTGCCGCGATGAGTATTTTTGATATCAGGATTCCGGGCTTAAGAATGACAGTGGTAGCGGCTGATGGTCAAAATATTGAGCCAGTGACTGTCGATGAATTCAGAATAGGTGTTGCTGAAACCTATGATGTCATTGTTGAACCGGAAGGTGACAGAGCCTACGCCCTGTTCGCTCAGAGTATCGATAGAAGTGGATTTGCTCTTGGCACGCTGACGCCGGATGTCGCTCTGCAGGCAGAGGTTCCTGCGATGGATCCTAGGCCGGTGCTGACTATGGCAGACATGGGGATGGCTATGTCTGGGATGGATATGGATATGAGCATGCATGATATGAGTATGCATGATATGAGCATGCATGAGATGGATATGCACGAAATGGATATGCACGAAATGGGTATGCCTGCTATGGAAATGAGCACGATGCCCATGCAAACAGAGGGTATGGCGGGGTTGGGAAGTAATCAGCCAGTAGTGCATGCGTCAACTGAATATAGCCCACGGGTAGATATGCGAAGTGCGAATCCGCAGAGTGGGTTGGATGATCCTGGCATTGGTTTGCGTCAACACCAGGCTAGGTATAACCGAAAAGTTCTGACTTATGCAGATATCAAAAATTTAACACGGACTATTGATAGGCGGGAGCCAGACAGAGAGATTCAGCTACATCTGACCGGCAATATGCACCGCTATATGTGGTCAATTAACGGCATACCCTTTGCTGATGCCGAAGCGTTAGAGATGACTTACGGTGAACGTCTGCGAATTACTCTCGTCAACGACACGATGATGACGCACCCAATTCATCTACATGGTATGTGGAGTGAACTGGAGACAGGTGCACCGAATTATATTCCGCGTAAACACACGGTGCTTGTCCAGCCGGGCAAGAAGATCAGCTATCTGGTGACTGCCGATGCCCGGGGGCGCTGGGCCTATCATTGTCACCTGCTTTATCACATGTCGGGTATGTTCAGGGAAGTGAAGGTAAGTTGAGGTTAGCTATGAAAGAACTGATTTTTTTGTTAGTGGTATTTGCTTTACCTCAAATGACTTTTGCGGCGATGGCGGATGATCCGTTGTTGATTTATGCGATTGCTGATGAACTGGAAACTGATGATTCGAATAATAATGCTGTATCCTGGAATGCTCAGGCCTGGGTCGGTGATGGCTTGAGAAAATTCTGGCTTAAAACGGAAGGTGAACGAAGTCACGGAGAAACTGAAAGAGTTGAAATTCAGGCTTTATATAGTAAAGCGATTTCAACCTATTGGGATATACAGGCTGGCTTGAGGCACGATGCAGAGCCTGGGCCGACTCAGGATTGGGCAGTGATCGGTTTGCAGGGCCTTGTTCCCTATTTTTTTGAAATGGATGCGGCTTTGTTCGTAGGTGACTCAGGAGATACTGCTTTTCGTTTCAATGCCGAATACGAAATTTTGCTGACGCAAAAATTAATTTTACGGCCTGAAATAGAAATAGATTTTTTTGGACAAAGCATAAGAGAAATCAATAAAGGTTCCGGTCTGGCAGAGTCCGAACTAAGGCTGGTTTTGCGTTATGAAATCAGACGTGAGTTTGCGCCTTATATAGGCATCAGGCATAGTCAATTATATGGCAAAACTGCAGACTTTGCGGATGCCAATGGGGCAGAAAGCAAAGATACCAGCCTTGTGATGGGTATCAGGCTCTGGTTTTAAATTGAGAGAATAAGATGGAAAAACATTGTTGTCACCCAGTATCAAAGAAACCTGATTATTTGCTCTGGGGTTCTTTAATTTTAATTATAGTTTTATAGGGCATTATGCTTTAGCGGCAGATTCCACAACATTTGCTCAATGGTACGCAACGCTGGCGCTTTCAATCTTCGAGTTGGTTAATACCATATGGTGGGGGATTGCCATCGGTATTCTGATGGTTTCAGTCCTGTCACGTATTCCTCGTGAGTTCGTGATATCCATATTAGGCAAACATGGCAGGCTTAATGGTATTTTAAGAGCAACGGCAGCGGGTGTGTTGCTGGACCTCTGTAACCATGGAATTTTGATGGTCGGTTCTAAACTTTATGAGTGAGGTGCCAGCATCGGTCAGGTAATGGCATTTTTAATAGCAAGTCCGTGGAATTCATTTTCACTGACTTTAATATTGATTGCCTTGATAGGCCTTTGGTGGACACTTGGTTTTATTATCTGCTCAGTATTGATAGCGATAATTACCGGCTTGATATTTGATGCTTTGGTGAGTAATTGGCGTTTATCGCCAAATCCTCAGTAGGTTGATTTGCCCGAAGGTTTTCAATTCTGGAAAGAAGCAAAGTCAGGTTTAACAAGCACTAGCTACTCCTGGTCTTTTTTTAAAGCTATGCTGGTGGACGGCGTAAAAGAATCACGCAGGTAATACGCTGGATATTTTTTGGTGTCTTGCTGGCAGGTTTGGTTAGAGCATTGGTCAGTACTGAAAATTTTGGTACCTTTTTCGGACCCACGATTGCCGGTCTTGGACTGACTATTATTGGAGCAACAATTATCGAAGTTTGCTCTGAAGGTCCGACACCGATTGCGGCTGATTTGTTGACGCGGGCAAATGCGCCGGGTAATAGTTTTGCTTTTTTGATGACTGGTGTTTCGACCGACTACACTGAAATCATGGTGATCAAAGAGACCACAAAGAGCTGGAAAATTTCGTTATACCTGCCTTTGCTGACCGTGCCACAAATATTATTGGTGGCATGGCTGGTTAATGTCTTAGCGGTATGAACTTATGGCTTATCGAGGGGGGTATAGCCAGATGTGTCGGGCTGTTCATTGGTAATAGTTTAAGCATTACTGCATAATTCGGGCTTTTATTCTTCAGGAGGGGGAAATGCAGGAACTGATCAATGCACTGAGTAACCCTGGAGCCATGAGTGGTGCGCAATGGCTGGTTTTGGCTATCGGCTTGTTTATTGTGCTAGGCTCGCTCTATTTTGTCTTGAAATTAGTCAAGATAATCAAAGGCATAGGAAAAACGACCTATACGCCCAATATAAGTTTATCCAAACATCCATACAGGGGGCAGCCGGTATCGAAAGGCAATGTTGAAAGTGACGAAACTACTGACAGTGCTGAAAATAACGAGGCTGATGATGCTGCTTAGAGTAATTCTGCTAGAGCAGAATAATGTTAAGCAATGCTGAAGCCACAGCGAGAAGAACCACGGCCCCAGTTAACCATGCCAGTAAAGCCCAGATACGAAAGGACTTCCCTTCGGTATAAAAACCGGATTTATCGTATTGACGTTCTGGACGGGCTTTTTCCGAATCATTCATAATAATGCCTGTTTTAATCTGACATGCTTATTCTATCTTTCCATGAAAACTGTTTCAGCTTTTAAATTACTCTTTGCGCTGTTTGCCACATTTCTGGGTATGTCACAGGCCCAGGCCATTATCATTCGTCATGATCAGCCGGATTCAAACTATGTGGTCTATGCCCAGCAATATCCGCAGCTGTTTTATTTACATACCCGTTTTAACAATAAAATCTGTGTAGCCACTTTAATCAGTGAACAGTGGGCGATCACAGCAGGGCATTGTACGGAACAGACTCCAATGGGTGAGGTCATCCGGGCTGGGGGTATTTATCCTGTCACGATTGATGGTGCAGAGTTTGCTGTTACTGAGCTTGTATTACATCCCGCTTATAAACATCCAAGGCAGTTAGAGGCTGTCGATCTGGCATTGATCAAGTTGGACCGGCCAAGCGGAATCACGCCGATCAGCCTTTACCGGGAAAAGGATGAAAGGGATAAAGTTGTTACCTTTCTGGGTTGGGGCTTTACAGGTGAAGGAACGAAAGGCGGCACTGGAAATGATGGCAAAATGCGCAGAGCACAAAATACAGTTATGAATGCTGGCAAATGGCTGGAATTTATATTCGATGATCCGCGTGATAACAATTCAACTGCACTCTTGCTGGAAGGTGTGCCAGGGCTTGGGGATTCAGGTGGTCCGGCATTAGTTGAAACGCCAGATGGTTTATTGTTAATGGGCGTTGCCCTCGGCGAAATCAATAATCCTCTTGCAGCGCAACAGGGAGCATATGGCTCCATTTCCCTTTATGAACGAGTTTCCACGTATTATTCATGGGTGTTTCAGGTTATCAGCGGGGAACAATAAGAGAGACAATAAAAAGCTTGCTAATAAATTTAAACTAACATAAATTGAAAAAGATTAGTCTTTAGCTATCATAACTTAACTCTAACTCTTCTTCAGTACATTATTTACTATATGTAAAGAGGAAACAGGGATAAATCATGGATCTGAAAGATAAAAGCAAGCAGCCCTCAATCCGCCAACTGGAATATTTCGTCAATATCGCCATGTCGTCCAATTTCAGGAAGGCAGCACAGAAACTGAACATCAGCCAACCCACCTTAACCAGTCAGATTGCCACTCTGGAGGAAGCTTTAGGCGTCAAACTGTTTGAGCGTTCCAGAGCGGGCACTTTGCTCTCACCGGCAGGCCGGGAATTATTGCCACTGGTTAGAAAATTACTTGAGCAGTTTCAGCAAGTGATGGATCAGGCGGACAGTAGCAACAGGGAGCTTAGTGGTACTTTCAAGATTGGGGTATCTCCAACGATCGGGCCTTACCTGTTTTCAAAAGTACTGATTGAATTGCACAAACGTTACCCGCGTCTGAAATTGCATGTGCGTGAAGGAGTTCCACAGGAACTGGAGCAGGGGCTTGATAATGGCGACTATGATTTTATTCTCACCATGCTGCCAATGCATTCAAGTGAAAACCGGGTCAGGGCACTTTTTATTGAGCCGATATCCATCGTGCTTTCTCAGGATCATCCACTGGCAAATAAAGAGATACTTCAAGGCAAGGATTTATATAACCAGGATGTCCTGACCATGGATGAAAGGCATCATCTGCACAGACAGATTGCTACACTATGTGAGCGTTATACGGCACATGCCCAGCGTAAATTTGTCAGCAACAGTCTGAACACCTTGAAGCAAATGGTGATCATGAACATGGGAATTGCTTTCATGCCGGGTTTATATATTAATGCCAGAATTACGGAAGACGACAAGCTCAAAGTGCTTGAATTAAAGGATGAAAAGATTAACCGTACGCATGTTGCTTCCTGGCGTAAAAATACACCATCGCGCCACTTATTTCAGAAAATTTCTTACGATATTAAATCCATCGCTATGGATATTTTTGAAGATATTCTGGAAGAAGTGAATACCGACGATGTGTAAACAGGCTGTTCAGCTCAGGCTGCTGCTCAGGCAAGTTTGCGGTATAGTGAACGTAATTAGCTGGTACGGTCTTTGCTCTAGTCATAATAAAACGAGTAAAGAGAATGATTATGTCTAATACAAATGAAAACCAAGCAGAACTGAGCTGGCTAGAGATGATTGTCAGCACATTGGCCGCGGTCATTGGTGTATAAAACAGTAAAAACCGCAAAAGAGATTTTACGTAGGGTGAAATTAAAAAGTTTATTGTTGTGGCGATTGGTTTTACGCTTTGCTTTTTGGTGGCCGGATTCTGAGTCAGATACAACTGTGAACAGGCAGTGGTAAACATGCTTGAGAGTATTATGTGGGCTTTACTGGGCGGCATCCTGATTGGTCTTGCAGCTACCTTTCTGATGTTGCTGAATGGTAGGATAGCCGGTATCAGCGGTATTCTTTCCGGTGTTTTTTTTCAGACCAAAGGAGATATGTTTTGGCGTATTGCCTTTATTGTGGGACTGCTCGCAGGTGGGCTTGTTGCGCCTTTCATTTTTCAGAGACCCTTTGTGTTTGAGTTAAATGCTTCTTTGCCGATGCTTTTAGTCGGGGGCTTTCTGGTAGGTTTTGGTACACGCATGGGAAGTGGGTGTACCAGTGGTCACTCGGTTTGCGGCATAGCCCGGTTTTCTTGGCGTTCAATAAGCGCCACGATCACTTTCATACTCAGTGCCATGTTGACCGTGGCTTTGATCCGTTATGTGTTATAGGTGGCCTTATGCCTAATATAAAACAGGGAAAAGCATTCGCTTATACCTTAGTGGCTTTTGGAACAGGTTTGCTCTTTGGGGTAGGACTGACTATTTCAGAAATGGTAAATCCGGAAAAAATTCTTTCATTTCTGGATATCTTTGGTGAGTGGAACCCGGCATTGGTTTTCGTCATGATTGGTGCTTTGCTGATTACAATTCCTGGCTTTCAACTTGTGAAAGGTAAAGAACAGCCATTTTTTGCGTTAAAGTTTCTGTTGCCGGATAAAACACTAATAGATAAAAAGTTACTGGGTGGCGCAATGCTGTTTGGTATTGGTTGGGGTATGGTAGGGCTTTGTCCGGGCCCTGCCGTAACGGCTTTAGTGACTTTACGTCCTGAGGTATTTCTGTTCGTTGCGGCTGTGATCATCGGTATGTTTTGTCATAAACTGCTTGTTACTCATTAACTCCTTTCTGGACATTCCTGGGCCTGTTTGTTGGCTTGCCGTTTGTGAAACTGCATTGTCAGAAATGACAAAAACCAGTGTTTGTCAGATAGCTCAAGCCCCTGAAAAATTGTTCTCAAAATAAATTAAATCAATTTATATCAATAAGATAGCTTTGTTTCGATACCTAAGTAAAAAACTGGCATGACCTATGCAACAGTATTAGTAATAGTGTTAATTATTAAAGGACAGGCAGTCTGAGATATTTGTTTCCCCTGCTGTTGTGTTGGAAGGAGCTGTGAGAGTCGGGGCTAAAGTTAAGGTTCTGACTCTCACTTTTTTATAACAGTGTTATAAATTTGAAAGTGCAAGTTAAGCTTAGAAGCTAAGAGGAAGGAGTTAAGAATGACGACAACATTACCGTTTACACCTAACATTTCAGTAAAACCGGAAGTCGCGGCTTTTTTTGATAAAGATACCAATACTTTTTCCTATGTTGTGAAGGACCCTGATTCCAGAGGCCTGCGCGATAGTGGATCCCGTGATGAATCTGGATTATCCGTCAGGAACAATTACCTTCGATGGTGCTGATGAAATTATTGCTTATGTCCGGGAACATAAGCTTGAAGTGGAATGGCTGATTGGAACCCATGTGCATGCCGATATTTATCCTTAATAAATACAAAAATATCAGTAAGATATATTTTTAAAAAGGTAAAAAAGATAGAAAAGTGCCGATATTTATGCCGATGTGTTTGCCGGATCTCAGCTTAGTCGCTAAATATCTTCTCAATCATCTTTAAAGCAATTTTGGAGGTGTGAGTCTGTGAAATGGCTGGGGTGGTAGGATTCGAACCTACGCATGATGGAGTCAGAGTCCATTGCCTTACCGCTTGGCGACACCCCAGTGAAGGGCGCATATTAGATCAAGCCTGACTCTTTAGGTCAATTTCCTTGCTATAAAATAACTAATTATTGGGGGCTGGTGCGTTCATTTATCCACATACATGATAGGATTCCTGAAAAATAAGAGGGAAAGCGCAATGCTGAACAAACCAGCAAGAACAAAACAAAAAACTGTTTTATCCGTGATGCTTATGACCGTGTTGTTACCGCTCACAGTGTTTGCGCAAAATCTGAGTTTAAACCTGCCTGTAGCACCTGCTGGCGACGTGGTGGCCAGCGGGAACTTTATCCATATTGTTGAAAACCTGGACCGTACCCTGGCTTTTTACCAGGATTTGCTCGGTGCTGAACCGCGCGGTGGCACTGAGCCCCGGGCCTTTGGTGTTATTGAGCAGATAGCGCAGATGTACGATGCCGTCGGTGCTGAGTTCAGGGGCGCAACCATTCCCGTGCCTAATACAGCTTTAGGGATGGAGTTTCTTGAATGGCGCGGTTTACGACGTCCCGTATCCAGACCGGCGTTTTATGATTACGGTGCGCCCATGTTTCTGCTGTTTGTTAAAGATATCGATCTTGCCATTGAGTCAGTCCTGCGTAATGGCGGCACTATTGCAACGCCAACAGGTGAGCCGGTTGTTAATGCCGCCACAGGCAGCCGTATTATTCTGGTACAGGATCCGGATGGTTACTTTATCGAGATTCTGCAGCTCGGCCGGATGCCCAGTATGGAAGCAGCAGGAAATGTGTTTACCAGCAGATTTCGCTATACAGTAGCTGATGCGAATGAAACCGTGGCATTTTATAACTCGGCTTTTGATTTTAATCTGCCTGCTGCCGGCGAGTTTAATCATGACGCGGTACTGGGTGCAATATTGGGCCTCGAACCTGCGGCCACTTCACGTATTGTCTCTGCCCTGGTCCCAGGTAGTTCATTGACCATGGAATTGCTTGAACTGGATGTTGCCCGGGCTGAGAGAATTCATCAGCGCTTACCGGCAAGAGGATCAGCCATTTTTCGCATTTTTGTGCGTGATCTGGATATTTCCATGGCCAAGGCGCTGGCTGCTGGTGCCGTATTGGCACCCAATAATCAGCAGGAAATTGTGCTGGATAACGGCTTGCGTATGCGGATTATAGAAGATCTGAATGGCATGTTATTGCAGCTGATTGAAAGGGCGCCATAAAATAAGGACTGGCAAGGCACGAGAAAAAGGCACAGATTGATGAGTGAGCATACGTCGGAAGTCGATCCCAATTTAATACTGCTCGATGAGTTTGACGATTTTGCCAAGCATGCACTGCAAGTTGTTGAAGCGTCGCGCCGTGAAATTCTTATATTAAGTAAAACGTTTGATCCGGCACTTTATAATACAGAGGCGTTTTACCAGCAGATTCTTGATCTGGCGCGGGCCGACCGTAACAGGCAGGTTAAAATTCTGGTGAAAGATATCCAGCCTGTGGTTGAACAGGGGCATCATATTCTGGCGTTGGCGCGTCGCCTATCCAGTAAAGTAGAAATCCGTAAATTACTGATTAAACCGCAAAAAGATTCAATTACCTATGTTATCGGGGATCGTAAGCATCTGCTCTATATGCACGAAGATCAGGTTTACAATGGCTTTGTTCACAATGAGGCGGCGCAGGAATGCAAAAGCCTGGCTGATGAGTTTTCGTATATGTGGGATAAGCACAGTGAGCTGGATCCTGCTTTACGCACCATGTTGCTTTAGTAATTTAAATCAAAGCTTAATATCCAGAATATCTGCTGCAGCCAGTCTGCCTGACATTACACAGCCACCCAGGAAGGTGCCTTCCAGCGATCTGAGACCGTGTATACCACCGCCACCATAGCCTGCTGCTTCACCCACGGCATAAAGCCCGGGTATAGGCTCGCCGGCTTGAGTCAGCACGCGGGAACCCAGATCAGTTTGTATGCCGCCCAGTGTTTTCCGGGTGAGGATGTGTTGTTTGATGGCTATCAGCGGATAGGCGGATGGGTCATCAATTTTCTGGTTATCGCAGGTGCGTAATCTGTCCAGCATATATTCACGCATCTGGCTGATAAGCTGACGCTGTTTGTCGCTTGGGCCATTCGGGTCTGTCGCTGCGTCGTAGCTTTTAATTCCATCGATGATGGCCTGGCGGTCCAGACGCACGCCTTCTTCGGAATAGTCCTGCATTTTATCCATCATTTCTTCAACGGAACTGGCGATCAGGAAGTCATCACAGGTTTCCAGCATCTCATCCACCAGACCTTTGACGCCAAAAAAGATACCCCTTAAAAAGCGGAGCAGTTTTTTATCACGTAAGGCTCGATTGTATTCCGAACCGGAAATGGCAAATTCCTTAATTGCAATTTTCATGTTCAGGATCTGCCAGGAATATTTGTGTTCCTGCTGGCAAATACTTTCCACGATGCGACGCGTGTCAAAACCACCAACCGTGGGCTCGGCAAAACGTCTGCCATGGCTGTCCAGCCAGAGTGATGTTTTGGATGAGATAATGCTAAGACCATGGCCGGGCTGGGTCGGTTTCGGATGCTGAATGCCACCAGCATACAGCCATTGCTTATCCATATGGGTGAGCTTTGCGCCGACTTCCACGGCTGCATCATGCAAAAGTCCATCCGCATAGCGGTGAGAACCATTGAGAATAGTCTGTGGTGGTTCGCCCCAGGGGCCATACCAATTGGCACGCACCCGCTCAATACTGCCGCAGATTCCTCCGGATGCAATAATCGTGTTGTCCGCTTCTACCGTGAATTCTTCACTGTTTAATTCATTGACGCCGCGTAAACCGGAAACCCGGCCATTTCCCTGCTCAATGTCGGTGACTTTGTGTCTGAACAGTATGGTCAGATTGGCGACATGCCGGTGTGACAGCAAGCTGGCAATCAAGGCATCGGTTAGCCCCTGACCAGAACCCCAGACAACATGAAATCGCGGAACAGTATTGCCGGGATTATCATCAGACCGGCGTTCCGCCCAATTGACGACAGGTAAAAAGCGGACACCTTGCTTGCGTAACCATTTATAACCCAGGTCGGTACAGTTATTGACATAAAACTCTGCCCATTGGCGCGGCCAGTGATCCGCTTCACCGAACTGTGCATTCTCTGACCAGTCCTTATAAGCGAGATCAACATTGTCTTTGATGCCGGTCCAGCGTTGCTGCGGTGTATTCACAAAAAACATCGCGCCAAAAGAAAGCTTTGCCAAGCCGCCGAAATGACGATCTTCATCCCGGTCTAATAGCAGAACTTTCTTATCTGATTCCAGTAAATTTAGTGCAGCGACAATGCCTGCAATACCACCGCCAGCAATGACGACATCTGTTTTATAGTGTTGGGTGGTGCTCAAGTTAAACCTTTCACAATACAGCTTGTTTTATTGCCGTATTATAACCTAAAAGGGGCAACAGTAATCAGACTTACTGTTGCCCCTCAAGGGTTTTAGATTGGATGGAATTACTCAGTTATCTGGAAATTCCTGGACGACCCTTACCGGGAGCGCCGCGCCAAAAACGTCGATGTGAGGGAGTACTGGCTGCTGAAGCTTCACTGGCTTCCTCAAAGCGCGCGATTCGTGAGATATCTGATTGTGGAACACGTTCCAGTGTGACACTTTGTCGCGTTGCCATGTTTTTACCAGGAGGTCCTGAGCGACGAGTTGATTCGCTGGCCACCAGAACGCTGTCTACCATTTGTACATAACGTGCATATGCCTGTTCATCATCCTGACTGATGAAGCGGCGTTTATGAGGTGGTTTGCCTCTGAACTCTATTACCATTAAATCACCATCAGAGGTTTGTCTGACAACTGTTTGTCCCTGCACAAGGGATGCACCCAGGGCAAATATAACTGGAAGGACCAGTAAAGAGCGTTTAATTTTATTCATCGTATTAATACTCCATTTTCAAGTTAACAATAAAGACCAAGGTTCTGCGGGTCTATGTACCTTGACCTAATATGGTGCATAGTACCCCATATTGGTGCATGGATTTTTTAGAGTTGGTTGAAGGATTTTCCTATCGCCTTGATTTAACAGCGTTTTATTGTTGGCACTGCTTTTGCTTTATCTCATTAAAAGACAAAGAGATGGGCATGAGCACTTCATCTATCAAGAAAATTCTGGTGTTTTTGGTGTTGCTGACAGGTCTGCAGACAGCGGCATATTCCAATTCTGACGAAGTAGAATTGATACTGACAGAAACCGAGAACGGCAGTCTGTATGTACATGCCGGTTTTGGTGCTGATCTGGAAGCAGATTTGCTGATTGATACCGGTTCCAGCTATGTCACGCTGAGTAAAGCAACCTTTGCGGCAGTTGAAGCAAACGCCACAATAACTTTCAGCCGTTATATCTATGCTGCCATGGCAGATGGCAGAGTCAACAAAGTGCCACTTTATATCCTTGATGAACTGATTTTGGCCGACAACTGTTCGCTTAAAGATATCGAAGTTGCCCTGCTGGAAAAGGGTGATATTAATATTTTAGGGATGAACGCACTGAAGCTTCTACAGCCTTTTACATTGCAGATGATGCCGTCCATGTTGAGCAGCAGTAGCTGTGCTTCATAAGCTGCTCCAGTTTGCTGGATAATTAATTCGATTTTACCAGCGAGGGACTTGGGCACCAGGACGAGGTGGCCATGTTTCGCACGGCCCTGGATTCCATTTGGCTGCATCAGCTTCGCGACGGAAATGAGAGGTGGTGACATAGGGCTGCATCAGATAGGCCGGGTCGTCCACAATCGTGGTGACTACAAACCATTCTTCGCCGGTCGGGGCAGTAAAACGGTCAAAGAACTCTGTCAAAATAGCATCTTCACTGTAAGGTGCACCGTTGGATCTGAGATAACCTGGCAACATGCGTGTGGTGATTACCTTCAACGAACCCCCGGGCGGTGTTTCACTGTCAGGCCGATAAAACATTCTGCTTTTATTGATTAAAACATTTTCCCATTCGGCAACACTGTATCCCTGCCACGTTCTTTCCAGCGTGGCGCCTTCCAGCATCATGCTCAATAAGGGGCGGTGGCCTTGTTTTGAAAAATTCAGTAAGCGTGTCTGGGAACCGGCATCAGTATCAATTCTCAGTGTGAAATCATCTTCCCATGAAATCTGTAATCTGGTTGGTACACGCATAATTCTGGCAGCACCAAAAGCTTTGCATTGCAAACCTGCGGCATTGTCTGCTTCAAGATCCCAACCATTGGCTATTTCATTAGCAACATCATTTAAAGGAACACTCATGTAATCACCGGGAGCAGGGGTGAGCATACGATAAGCCCAGTCTTCTGTGACAACTGACACCCAGATTCCGGTTAAATCTATCGGGGCTTCCAGTCTTCCGGGGGCGGCAACTGGAACCGGGCCATCAAGAATAAGCACTTGCGCCAGACTGAAATTAGGCCAACAAATTGATGCCATTGACATCAAAATAAACGACAGAATTATGTTGACGGATTTTCTGCGTAAACTGCCGGTATTGGTAGTTGTCTTATAAGAGCTCATTATAAACCGCCTCCAAAAACATTCTGCTGGTCCATTCGCCGTCTTCACTGCCATAGATTCCATCATATTCCAGAGAAGGGCGGGCCGAGATTATTTCCTCCAAGGATTTCCCTTCATCGATCATCATCTGGATACGGTCTCTGATAATTGCGACCATATCCCGGTATTCCACGACATCAGATTCACTGGCTAGGCGTCCGCGGCCCGGAATAACGAGCGTGCCGCCTTGCTGGTTAAATTCAGAGATCGTGATATCAATGATATTGTTCAAGGCATCAATAACACCCTGGAGGGAGCCCCCGAGTTCTGGATAAAAATGAGGATAGGCAGAGATATCAAAAATGCTGCCGGTAACCAGCACATCTGATGTTCTGAAATAAACCATGATGTCACCTTCAGTGATGGCGTTGGGCTGATGCAACATTTCGATACCTTCTCCGTTAAAAAAGAGATCTTTCCTGGCACCAAAAAAAGCATTATTAGGCCAGTATTCAAAGGGTATCTGGTCGGCAAAACGCGTCGCCAGTATGGTCAGGCCATTGGTGTGCCCGATTATCGGCATGCCCAGAATCACAGCACCACCGCCAGTACCTTGTCCTATACTGTGAATGGCGCCATTGCCTGCGGTGTGGCGAGGCAGAATTGAGGTGTTAATCAAATAACTGGGTGGTAAATCACTGAGTTCATTGAGTGCATTAATGACCTGAGGGGATGCTTCTTCGTTACCACTGTTGACAACAACCATGCCCAAAGGCCCGGTCTGTACCCCTATATTGCCGCCGCCGGTGGCAATCATGCTGAAGTTATCCCTCACGGGTATCACAACGATTTGTTCGGAATCAGGTGCCAGGAGTTGAGGCTTTTGTGCAACAGCCAGACTTGTCAAACAGCACATGAGCAGGCTAAGGATTAATGGAGCCGAAATTCTATTTAAGGGAGTCATTAATCTTGCTCCTGGCCGGAAAGATTGCGATCAAATTCTTCACGCATCTGCAGCAGTGTTTCCCGGTATTCCGGATAAAGCGTGATGCTGCCACCAACGGTAGCTTCCACCGCCACACCAAGACGTTCTGCCAACTCAGGATGCACTGTGCCCAGTGGCCAGTGAGGCACCCAACCGCGGCCCATATCGACTTCTTCCACAGATTCAAAGGGGCGTCTTGGCCCGACATTTTGTGGAGGATTCCATATCCATGTCTGACTTCTGACAAATGGTTCTTCTAGATAAACCGGATCTTCTATATGGCTGAGCATGGTCAGGTAATTGCCGTGTCTGAAAAAGTATTCGGTCATCACGCCATAGGGACTTGCCGGAACACCATTGCGCTGATACACCCCGTATTTCATATGGGTGGTTGTTACCACCAGCACCCCATTTACCCATTCGCCGGTGGAGAAACCATTCCAGGTATGTAGACCATAGGCTTCATCTGGATGTGGTCTGCCATCAAGCCAGATGGTGCGGTCAGCTCTGCCAAAAGTGCCATTTGTTTCATAACCGATCAGTCTGTCTGTAAGCGGTTCAAGAATGGGTTCAATGCGCAGGTCCGGCCTGGGACCCCGGAAAGAATATTGTGCAGGATGTGGCTGATTCTGACGTTCCGGTTGAGAAAGAATAGAAGCATCCCAGCTCAGAGCTTTTTGACGGCCAGCTGCATTGATGGGAATGCCAATATAATCACCCAGTCCGCCACCGGGTACCCGGTCATACCAATCTTCCAGCACCAGGGCTGCCCACATGCCAGTCAGATCGACACTTTCGTCAGAGATGTCTGTTTGGGCAAAAACCGATGCAGGGTAAATAGAAAAGGCCAGTAATATCAGTAATGAAAGGCTGGAGCGCGACATAGAAATCTATCCGTTATTATTATGGGGTTTATTCTAGCGAAGTTTTTGATGAAATGCCTCAGCAGCTCAAGGCATACATGTCGCATATTTTTCCCTTTTAGAACTGCTTAGTGTATCTAAGCAAGTCGCTTTATACCTTGCTACTAGCATTTTTAGCTATTCTGAGAATGCCATATGTATAGTTATTTGATAAATTAAATATATCTAAATTCAATTGGTTACCTGGCGGTATCTTGCTTAGTTGTATAGGTTCTTAGCTTTTAGTATATATATATTTGTATTTAGTTATTCATGAGACGCTTAATTGAAAACACTTGAAGAAGAAATTGAAGATATTGAAAGGAGAATGCTTTCTCTATTTAATGAATCCCCAGTTATGTGGGATGAAGTTAATACTTTGGAGCGCGAACTGCTTTATCTAAAAAAAATGTCATATTTATCATCAGAAGCATCAGCCACTGAAGATGCTGCAATTGCTATGATGGAATCTATGGCAAAAAAGATTAAGTAACATTTAAATAGGGTACTTTAAGGCATGTGCTAACTGATGCTCAATCCAGCCCACACGATAGCCTAATACCTCATCTA
>JAYQWA010000020.1:0-37859 GCA_038148755.1 Gammaproteobacteria bacterium | reverse complement strand
AAATCTTTCAGGTTCGCAGGTCGCTTTATTAATAAAAAACAGCTCGAGGACTGTGCTCGCCTATACCGCTTTTGTCGCTTTGTTGATGACCTTGTTGACAAAGAGCCAGATATTCTTCTAGCACAAAAAAAACTTGACCGTTTAAAGCATAATCTCGAACTTGGTTACAGCCAAATTCCTATTGTCCAAGACTTTATTGAGCTTGCCAAAAATTATCAGATGCAAACTAGCGTGGTATCAGAGTTAGTCAAAGGTATCGAATCCGATCTAACACCTGCCCTAATAAAAAATGAGGCTGAACTTTTGCGTTACTGCTACCGAGTGGCAGGTACAGTGGGACTGCTGATGTGTGATGTGCTTGGTGTAAAAGACCCTAAAGCGAGACCTCACGCGATTGATCTTGGTATCGCAATGCAGTTAACAAACATCGCCAGAGACGTGAAAGAAGATGCAGAAATGGGCAGGCGTTATATACCAGGCGAGTGGGTCGGCGAGATTTTGCCAGAGAGCTTGACAAGAGCTACAACGACAGAAAAAGAGACTATAAAGAAATCTGTTCAGCGCTTGCTCTCACTAGCAAATCTTTATTACGAATCTGGCGATGCCGGGCTAGGATTTTTACCCTCACGAGCACG
Source organism: Gammaproteobacteria bacterium (assembly GCA_038148755.1). GTDB lineage: Bacteria > Pseudomonadota > Gammaproteobacteria > Pseudomonadales > Pseudohongiellaceae > UBA5109. The sequence goes on along the minus strand of JAYQWA010000020.1, from coordinate 37,224 downwards.
AACAGGAATAAAGATTGCTGCTACTGTGTATAAGGAAATTGGGGTTGTAATTGAGGAAAATGCTTACAACGTATTCTCGGGTCGAGCTTATGTCAATTTGGTAAGAAAGCTATATGTTGCATCCAGGGCTTTCATATCTCATACAACCAGAAGACCCTATGCTTTTCACACAGCTAGTCTACATATTTATTTAAAGGGCATGCCTCATGCAAATGATTCAACCTAATAAATGTCGTAGAGAGTTCGAGTTGGTCATTATAGGAGGGGGTTGCTCAGGGCTCTCTTTGGCATTAGCGCTTTGCAGACTTGCAAAAAAACCTGATCTTATTCCACGAACTCTAATTATCGAACCTCGTCCTTGTTATACAAATGATAGGTCTTGGTGCTACTGGGAAAAGGAAGACAAGAAGGATAGCGATCTGGTCAAAAAAAAATGGCATGCTTGGGAATTTAGTTCAAATTCTAGAAGCTACCGTCAAGCTTCAAAACGTGACTGGAAATATCACTATGTCCCTGCTATCTCATTTTATAATAGTGCTGAGAGAAATATATCTCTTAACCCAAATCTGACGCTATTGAAAGATAGCCGAGTTGCCGATGTTTATCTACAAGACAATCATATTGAGATCCTTGTTGAAAGTTGCACTGTTGAAAATAGCATTCAAACCGTAAAAGTTACCACAAAACAGATTGTAGATACCCGAATTCCTGACAATGTTGATGTGAGCTCTGCAGTTTTAAAACAAATATTTTTCGGGTTTGAAGTTGTTATGAATAAATCTCACCGGTTTCCCGATGTCGCAAGAGTCATGGAAAATATGCGGGTCGATGACAAAGGATTTGTTTTTGATTACGTCCTGCCAATAGATAGCAATACGATTCTTGTGGAATTCACTCGCTTCGCTAAAAAATCTCTTTCGCCTGAAAGTCTACGAAAAGACGCTATGGAATCACTTCGCCGTGTTTGTGGAGGCTCTGGCTATCATATAGTCAGAGAGGAATATGGCATGATTCCAATGGGACTTCGAGGTAAGTTGAAGCCCAAAGATCCCCGGTGGGTTTACACAGGCATTGGTGCTGGAGCTGCCAGACCGTCCACGGGTTACGCATTCAAACGAATTCAACATTGGGCAGATAGGTGCGCTGAAAAAATTCTTGAAGGCGGAAATGTACATGGATTTTTGCCTGACAACTCTCTATTAATGTGGATGGACAAGGTTTTTCTTAGGGCCATTTCGAATAATCCAGCAATTGCTCCGCAGTTTTTTCTTTCTTTAGCGCATAAAGTTTCGCCAGAGACTTTGTTGCGATTTCTTACTGATAAACCAACCACAAGAGATTTAATTTCTATTATGCTGGCGCTGCCAAAGCTTGCTCTTTTTCACTCTGCACTCGTAGAAATATATCACGAGATAAGAGCATTAAATTGGAGCCTTGCATGACAAGAAGTTCTGTTGCGAAACTCCCTGCTCGACTCTCTTTTTGTGTTATCACTCTGGCCGCAATAGCGATTTATAATTTCTGGTTAAGTGAAAATGTAGAGGCGCATCTCATCATACTTGGGGTACTTCTTGGTATGACTGGTCTGCCCCATGGTGCAATTGACCCAGCAATCGCCAGGCATGCTGGTTGGTGGGAAGGAGCATTTGGTCTGCTAATATTTTCACTAGGATATATGATGCTCTCGGTCATAGTCATCGCTGTATGGCTAATTGTTCCCGAATTATTCATCGTACCAATGCTCGTTTTCTCCATATGGCACTTCTCTGAGGACTGGCTTGACTATTTTGACCGAAAGGCAAGCTTAGCCATCAGCACCTCGGTGATTACTCTACCGGCTTTATTCTACCCTGAAGAGCTTCTTGCAATATTTGCAGTTCTTACACCGTCTGTTTACCATATTATAGTGGATACTATGGGATTAGTATCGGTAGCTAGTTCATTAGCCGTATGCACCTTCTGTCTTCGGGCTCATAGACCAAGTAAAACAGTACTCGTAGAATTAACGGTTTTGTTCTGTAGTGCATTTGCCCTGCCACCTATAGCGCACTTTACCGTTTTCTTTTGCGTTTTACATAGTCCACTACACCTTGGCCGGTCACTGAAAAAACTTGGCGTCAAAAAAACTTTAATCTACGCAGTGCCTTTTACCGTGCTTAGTTTTGTGCTCGGTGCAATATTATTTATAAGTTTGCCTAATATTGATGTCAGCTACCAATTTATACAGGTCATATTTGTCGGTCTGCTAGCATTGACAGTACCTCATATGCTTCTAATAACCATGTCAAATTTTGAACACGATAGGACCATGTAATGACAGAGATTCTCAAGCGTAAAATAGACCATATTGACTTGGTCCTAAAGCAGCGGTTAGTTGATGCAGAACAGGTGTGTCCGTGGGATAAAGTAATCTTGACTCACAATGCCTTGCCTGAAGCAGACTTACAAAAATTTGATCTGTCAACTCAATTTCTTGGCAAGCAGTTTAAACTTCCTTTCATAATAAGCTCAATGACTGGAGGCCCATTCAAGGCAATGAAAATAAATGCCCATTTAGCAGAGGCTGCGCAGGAACTAGGCATAGCAATGGGTGTAGGTTCACAACGCATAGCCTTGTTGAGTAAAAGTGACAATGGTTTGACTAAAAGCTTACGAAAATGGGCGCCAGATATACCCCTTTACGCCAATCTAGGAGCAGCTCAACTACGAGATGATTTTTCGCAGTCGGATGTCCAAAAAGCGATTGAGATGATTGCGGCTGATGCACTTATTATTCACTTAAACTGTCTTCAGGAATTTATTCAGAAAGGCGGCGATACAAATTGGCGCGGCCTCTTAGATGCGATTGAAACTGTGTGCGCTTATCTTGATGTTCCCGTGATAGCTAAAGAAGTTGGCATGGGTATCTCAGTAGGAACCGCAAGAAGGCTGGTTAATGCAGGTGTTCAGGCAATTGATGTCGCAGGAAAAGGAGGCACAAATTTCATTAAAGTTGAGGCAGAACGCAACACTGACCCAAGACTTCAAGCACTAGCTGAGATATTCAAGGACTGGGGCATTGCCACGCCTGATGCGGTGAGAGATATTCGTGCCGCGTTACCTGACATTCCAGTGATTGCCTCTGGTGGTATTCGCCACGGCCTTGACGCGGCTAAAGCCATTAAGCTGGGCGCAAATGTTATCGCGCAGGCCGGCCCCGTGCTTAAGGCTGCAACCGAATCAACTCAAATGGTGCTTGATCATTTCGAGTTCATGGAGTCAGGCTTGAGAATTGGCTTGGCCTGTTCCGAATAAAAGATACACTCATATGTTAAAGCAATAGAAAATATAAAAACAATCTTGTTACATAGTTCAAGAATAATTACCAATATTAGTTAAATTTCATAGAAATATTTAACTTTTCGGCTAGAAAAATCATTCAGGAGAGGTGGATTGAGTAGAATTTATTACATAATTATTGCAATACAATTGTTAATATTTATCATCCGATATTAGCTATTTTTATTTATCAAAAAAGAGGCTTGTAAATACTATTTCGTACATAGCATTAAGATATATTTCATTAATTGATGAAATATGGATGAAGAAGGCATTTGCTTTTACCTCTTGAGCCACCACTTATTACGAAGTCTTCATATGCGCTACTCAAGAACATCAGTTTATTGCTAGATTGTAAGGGGCTTATATACATGCATATCTCTCTTTTAAAAGCTTTGCTAGTTAAATCTATCTTGCCTGCATTGATGGTATTTGGCTTATTTGCACAAGCCAGTGCTGATACCATTGCCATTATTGGTACAGGGAATGTTGCTTCTACATTTGGGCCCAAATTTGCCGATTTAGGGCATGAAATTATTTATGGCTCACGTGAACCCCAACGCGAGGATGTGTTAGCTCTGGTCAGAGAAACGGGCAATGGAGCATCAGCACTTACGCCTGCTGAATCAGTCATTGATGCTGATATTGTCGTTATTGCTGTTCCAGGGCTGGTCGTGGAATCCGTGGTAGCAGGCCTCGGGGATTTATCAGGAAAAATCATCATGGATGTCACTAATCCCACTCATACTGTAGAAGGAGGGCTCAGAGTTCACGCAGTCGAGACGTCCAATGCGGAGATTATTCAAAATATGGCTCCTGAGGCTTTCGTAGTGAAAGCATTTAATACCCTGAATTACAGAACCATGCTGGATCCGCAAAGTGCAGGTGGACCGGTAACAATACCCTTGGCAGGTAATGATACAGCTGCAAAAGCTAAGGTAGCCGAGCTTGCCGAGGGCATAGGATTTGAAACGTCAGATGTAGGTCCAGTGCGTTATGCGCATGAGCTGGAGGGCATGCTGATTTTATTTGCCAATGCCAGGGCAATGGGTCACACATTCAATTATTACTTTAGAACACCCCTGTAGACTTTAACTTAAATTTTTACCGCAACTGTTTTTCACTAAAACTGCTGCACTCGAAAAAATAATAAAAAGGATTAGCGTATGGTGGTTTATGGTGTTGCTTTACTATCAGCTTGCTTGATTGTAGGTATGCTGATTGGCGAAGCGCTGGGCGTCTTGCTGAATGTAGAAGCCAATGTTGGTGGTGTTGGCATCGCCATGCTGTTTCTTGTCATCGCCAGTAATTCATCACGATTTAAAAGCCTCGTTGAAGGGGCCTCCGGAAGAGGTATTGAATTCTGGAGTGCCATGTATATTCCGATTGTTGTCGCCATGGCTGCCAGACAGAATGTTGTTGCTGCTTTTGAAGGGGGTGTACTGGCGATAGTAGCGGGTGTTGCAGCAGTCATCGTCAGTTTTGCGCTGGTTCCTCTGATTAGTAAACTGGGCACAAAAAGCAGTGCTGAAAATAACGAAGTAGATGCCTGATGGACATTCTGGAAACTGTTTTCGTTCGAAACTCGCTGCTGGTTGCCTTTGCGGTAGTTGGTGCAACACTTTGGATTTCCTATCTTATCGCCGATAGACTGACGCATGGCCGTATTCATGGCTCTGCCATTGCAATAACCCTGGGATTGGTTGCCGCTTATTTCGGTGGCAGGTATACCGGTGGCAGTAATGGCGTTGCTGATTTTGCTTATCTTGGTGGAGTTGGATTGATGGGCGGTGGCATGATGCGTGACTTCGCCATTGTTGCCACGGCTTTCGGCGTCAAAATAGGTGAATTGAAAAAAGCTGGCCTGGCTGGCGTTATATCAATTTTTGCCGGTGTTATCGTATCGTTCATTGTTGGAGCGCTAGTTGCCTTGGCATACGGCTATTCCGATCCGGTTGAGATAACCACCATTGGTGCTGGCGCAGTGACTTATATTGTTGGCCCGGTTACGGGTTCTGCCCTGGGAGCCAGTTCGGAAATCATAGCCTTGAGTGTAGCTGCCGGACTGGTCAAATCCATATTGGTAATGATCTTGACGCCTGTGATTGCCAGATTCATCGGCTTGAATAACCCGCAGTCAGCCATGGTGTTTGGCGGCTTGATGGGAACCACCAGTGGCGTAGCTGCTGGTCTGGCAGCAACTGATCCTAAGCTGGTGCCTTACGGGGCGATGACGGCGACGTTTTACACGGGGATAGGTTGTTTGCTGGGGCCTTCAATTTTATTCTTTATCGTCAGAGCCGTAGTCTGAGACATTAAACAGTGCTGACATCGAATGATAATTATAAGCCTGAACATTGGATGCAACGGGCACTTGAGTTAGCCAGATTAGCTGAGGCTAAAGGTGAGGTTCCTGTAGGTGCCGTGTTAGTCAAAGACAATGTTGTTGTTGGTGAAGGATATAATCAGGTCATTAGCTTAAATGACCCCAGCGCCCATGCTGAAATTCTTGCCTTGCGCAATGCTGCTGCACTTTTAAAGAACTATCGCCTGCCACAAACTACCCTTTATGTGACTATTGAACCTTGCAGTATGTGTGCCGGGGCTATTGTACATACAAGAGTTAAACACCTGGTGTTTGCCACCCCAGAGCCTAAGGCAGGGGCTATCGTGAGCCAGGGATGCTTTCTAGAGAATGCTTACCTGAACCATCAGACAACATATGAGAGTGGTATTCTGGAGCAGGAATGTGCCAGCTTAATCAGTGATTTTTTTAAATTGAAACGGCAGAAATAAAAAAAGCCGGATACTGGCAAACAGTATCCGGCTTTTTGTTATTAAGTTTTAACTAAGAAAACTTATAATGAGAAATCAATAGAGTAAGAAGCTACAAACTTCACATTGTCGTTGTCACGTGGAGCCTGCACAGCGTAGTCTTCTCCAGCACCTCCATCAGCATCAAACTCCAGGTCAGTGGTAGTAACCATGAAGCTGAAGCCGTCTTTGGATACGCTTACGTTATAATCAAGATAACCATTTGAAGGTGTGCCGTTAAAGGCTTCTGCGAAGTCGCCTTCATGGTAACCAATATGAAAACCAATCTCAGTACCGCTTTCCAGTGGCCATACATAATCGGCAGACAAGTATGAAGCTTCAGCAAAACCAAAATCCTGTATATTTCCATCTGGTTTTAAACCTTCATCAGGCTCAGCATTAGCCAGCAGTGAAAGACCTAAGCTGAAGTTACCATAACCGATAGAACCATAAACTTCACCAAAGTCGAAACCGGCCTGGCTATCATAGTTGTAATACAGATAGCCTACGTCATAGCTAAAGCCGCTTGCTTCACCACCAAAGCCGAAATACATATCATGCTCATAAGAATAAACATCGTCTGAGTCATAAGATACGTTGGCAGCCCAAGTACCGGCATAGAATCCGCTTTCGTGGGCATAATCCAGGCCACCTGATACTACCGCCTCGTTAATACTCTGTGTCAGTCCGCGCCAGATGTAGTTATTAGCAATACCTGCATTAGCGGTAACTTCTGCTTGAGACGGAATAGAAGCTGCAAGAGCTGCTACAGAAATAGCTGAAGTAAGCAAAGGCTTTTTAAATTTTTTCAGCAACGATTTATTCATAATTCATTTTCTCCAAGGTTTTAATTGTGTAGCCTGATTATTGTCAGCACTAATTTCCTTAACTCCTGGGTTTCTTATGGAAAGTCCAGTAAAACCCTTTCTCATCCCTGTGAATGCAACGTACTCACAAGCAGATACTTAGCAACACCCGTGCCAAAAATATAAAGTTTATAGATATCAATAAGATAGGCTTTATTTTTAGTTAAGAAATAAAAATATCAGAGTAGATGGAAAGGAAAATTCAACTAATTTGGTGCGCGTGCACTAAGCTGGGGCAGTTCAGAAAAGAAGTTTTACAAAAAAAAGCCCGCTGTAGAGCGGGCCTGAAGGATGGAGTATTCGTAATTAAGCGATAGCGGGTCGTTGTGAGCTTTCGATTGTGCCTTTCACGTCACTTTTTTTTTGAAGTTCACGGATAGCAAGAAGTGCTGCTTCCAGGGCATCTTCAAGCGTCTCAAAGTGCCCACTTTGGGGTAAATGCTCATCGGCTTCGAGTGCTTCCAGCACAGAAAGCACTTCCGGGCTCATGTCGCATAAATAAACAAGACGTCCGCTGGCAACGGCATCCCTGGCAACAGTTTCAATTGCCAGTGCAGAAGATACATCCAGTTTTGTGACACGCTCAAAGTCCAGAATCAGTACTTTTGCTCCGCCAGTGGAAAGAATGGATCGCGCGTGATGTCCCAGGTCGGCAGCTGCACCAAAACTCATTGGGCCGCTGAAATCAAATACAATCAATTCATTGCCGGCTTCATCCAGCAGTTCCAGTTCACGCGCAGTGGCATTGTGCCTGACGGTGTGAATAGAACGGATGCGTTCAGTCTGTTCTTTGGCAACCTGATGCACGAAATACAGGGAAGCCATAACAACGCCCGCTCCAACTGCGGTGATTAAGTCAACGAAGACGGTCATACCAAATACCATTAACATCAGCCCCAAATCCCAGCGTGGGCCACGATGGGCATTTTTGAGATAACTCCAGTCAATAATGTCCAGGCCAACTTTTACCAGAATACCACCCAGCACAGCATTGGGTATTTGTGCTGCCAGAGGGCTAAGGCCAAGCACGATCGCCAGCAATACCAGCGCGTGGATCATGCCTGATAAACGGGTTTTACCACCAGTACGGATATTGACCACCGTACGCATGGTTGCTCCGGCACTGGCAGTACCGCCGAACAGGCCGGCAACAGCATTACCGATACCCTGGCCAATCAGTTCACGGTTACTGTCATGACGGGTACGGGTCATGTTATCAGCAACCAGTGAAGTTAATAAGCTATCGATGGCACCCAATATGGCAAGAACAAAAGCTGCTTCCAGCACCAGGAAAATAGCGTCCTGGTTAAAGATAGGCAGAGTAAAAACGGGCAAGCCGCTTGGCACTTCACCCAAGATAGGCACACCACCAACTGCCACACTAATCAGCGTACCAATAATCAATGCTGCCAGGGGGCCAGGAATATAAGCAGCCAGTTTCTTGGGCCATTTATACGCGATCGCCAGTGCCACAAGCCCTAAGACTAAAGCCATAGGGTTGATTGCAGCCATTGCGGCAGGTGCACTAAGTAATGCATCCACGGTACCTGCTGGTGAAGGATGGCCCAGTAAGGGACCAATTTGCAGAATGATAATGATCCCACCAATACCGCTCATAAAACCACTGATGACGGGATATGGAACCAGGCGAATAAACTCGCCAAGCCTTAAAAATCCCATGATGACCTGTATTACCCCGGCAAGGAAAATTGCGGTGAAAATCAGTGCAGCTTCACCTTGAATGCCAGGAATGCTGGCAAGACTGGCTACCAGGCCGGCGACTACTACGGTCATAGGACCAGTAGGCCCCGTTATCTGTGCTCCCGTGCCGCCAAAGAAAGAAGCAAAAAAGCCAACAATAATTGCGCCATAGAGGCCTGATATGGGTCCTAGTCCTGACGCAACACCCATTGCCAGCGCCAGGGGCAGTGCAACAACCCCGGCAGTCAAGCCGCCATAGATATCACCTTTTAAATTGCTTAAATCAAACTTGAACATAAATTTATCCTAATCAATTATGTTGTTAATGATGGTTTCAAAAGAAAACTATTAGTTCACAGCCTGTTTTTTGCCATGGATAAGTTCGTAATAACGATCTTCGACTGGGACAAAGCTATGTTTTTCTTCATCATAAGCACGTACTGTGCCCGCTGCGATGTCATAAACCCAGCCATGAATTTCCACCTCACCACTGGCCAGTTTGGCTGCCACGGCAGGGTGCGTTCGCAAATGAGTCATTTGCAGTAGCACATTTTGCTCAGTGACTTCCGGAAGATGGTCTTCACAAAGTTCGCCGTGACGACCCTCAACTGCAGCAATTGCCGCACGGGTATAGGAAAGCCAGCTGGCGACACTTGGCAGAGCCCCCAGAGATTCAGGTTTCATTGCGCCTTTCATGGCACCGCAATCGGTGTGACCACAAACAATAATGTGCTCAATACCCAGCGCGGCAACACCAAACTCGATAGATGCCGTCATACCGCCGATGACATCACCATAAGGCGGAACAATATTGCCGGCATTTCTACAGATAAAAAGGTCGCCGGGCTCAGAATGTGTGATCAGGTTAGGATCAATTCGTGAATCGGCGCAAGTAATCAAAAGCACTTCAGGAGACTGCCCGTTTGCCAGGGTCTCGAACAGTTCTTTACGCTGATCATAGCTTTTGTTTTTGAACTCTTTTAAACCCGAAATAATTTTTTCCATCGATTACTCCCTTAAATAATTGTGTAGTAAACAGTCGTTGAGGTTAAATATAGTGATTATTTACATAGGAATAAATATAATAAGTGATAGGAATAACCTTTCATATGAAAGAGGAAGTGAAATGTCGGGCAAAGAAATCTCCTTAAAGCAGCTTCGTTATTATTCGGTTGCTGCGCGCCATAACAGTCTGCGTCAGGCAGCGCGTGAGCTTAGAATTTCCCAGCCTTCGCTCAGTGCACAGTTAAGTGGGTTGGAAGAAGCGCTGGATGTTGAGTTATTTGAGCGCAACCGTAACGGTATTTTTCTGACGCCTTTGGGTAGGGACTTATTAAAGGAAACTAACACAGCCATCCAGGCGGTAAATGCGATTGCTGAGTCAGCAAACTTTGCGGCTAAGGGTCCTACAGGAACTTTTCGCTTGGGTGTTACACCGTCGATAGGACCCTATGCCTTGCCCTGGATTTTGCCAACCATCCATAAGCAATATAAAAATATGAAGCTTTTTGTGCGAGAACAAGTGTATACCGATCTGGCTCATGGTCTGCTGGATGGCAAATATGATCTCATATTTACTACCTTACCCCTGGAGGATCCTGCAATTACAGTGATGCCATTGTTTAGGGAACCCATTTATCTGGTGACCAGTAATACACACCGCTTTTCAAAGGAAAAATCAGTTAAAGGTCTTGATCTGTCTGGAGAAGAAATTCTTACCATTGAAGAACATCATCAGTTTTATAAACAGGTAGAAGACCTTTGCTCACGCTTTCATGCAAAACTGCTGCGGGATTACGAAGGTACAAGTCTGGATGCCATACGCCAAATGGTTTATATGGAGATGGGCATCGCTTTTATGCCTGCGCTTTATCTGCGCTCTGAAATTAAAGGTCGTGATAACCTGCATATTCTTGATCTGGAAGACGAGGCGACATTCCGAATTCACGCTCTAGCCTGGCGTAATACTTCACCTTTACGTAATTTTTATCGTGAACTGGGTGGCGCATTTCAGAAACTGATCAAACAGCACTTTAAAGAAGATGTTATTTTGTTGTAGCAGAAAGAGAAGTTTCAAGGCGTAAGCAGAACATCTTTGTCTATAAACACGGATTAAATTCCAGTATCATAACGCCTTCTTTTTTGATGACTTTCACCTCAAATAAGGTTGCTATCTGACATGTTAAGTTTGCATGGTGCTCCTGCCCATTCTCTATTAACCACGCAAAAACTCCTTCACAATATTCAGCAAGCACTACCCGCAGTTTCAGCACTGGAATCCCGCTTTATTCACTTTGCAGATATCAAGGCAGAGCTTGAAGAGGATGAATTAAAGCTGTTGAACAAACTGCTTAAATATGGCCCCCAAGTAGCAGAGCAATCAGAGCAAAACGCTCAGGTAACGAAGCACTATCTAGTGATTCCGCGTTTAGGGACTATCTCTCCCTGGTCTTCCAAGGCAACGGATATCGCATTGAATTGCGGCTTATCCAAAGTAAAACGACTGGAACGGGGCATCTTGTTCACATTGCATGCCTCTGCAGAAATTGATGAACATAAACTATTGCCTTACTTGCATGATCGTATGACCCAAATAGTGGTGCTGGACATCAAAGGTGCTGAAAAACTTTTTCAGTCTGCCGAAGCCAGTCCGATGCAGACCATAGATATACTGCAAGGCGGTAAGCAGGCTCTGGTCGACGCTAACAAGAACATGGGCCTGGCACTGGCAGAAGACGAAATAGATTATTTGCATGAAAGTTTTATTGCACTTGGGCGTAATCCCAACGATATTGAGTTAATGATGTTTGCCCAGGCCAACTCGGAGCATTGCCGCCATAAAATATTTAATGCGTCCTGGACAGTAGATGGCCAGGTCCAGGACAAGTCCCTGTTTGCGATGATTCGTAATACTTATGAGTGTCATAGCGAGGGGGTGCTATCGGCCTATAAAGATAATGCTTCAGTCATGAAAGGTATGAAAGCGGGGCGTTTCTTTCCTGATCCCAAGAGCCGCAGTTATCAATATCACCAGGAAGACATCCATATCCTCAGCAAGGTTGAAACGCATAATCACCCGACTGCTATTGCCCCTTTTCCGGGTGCTTCCACGGGTTCCGGTGGTGAAATTCGTGATGAAGGGGCTACCGGTACTGGTTCAAAACCCAAAGCCGGTTTAACAGGGTTTTCCGTGTCGAATCTGAAGATCCCAGGTCAGATTCAGCCCTGGGAAGAAGATAACGGCAAACCCGATCATGTTGCTTCGGCTTTGGATATCATGTTGGAAGGGCCGATAGGTGGCGCGGCTTTTAATAATGAATATGGCCGACCTAATTTGTGTGGTTATTTTCGCAGCTTTGAGTATCTGATGCCTGACTCTGAGCTGTTAGATCATGGGCAGGAGGATATTCGTGGTTATCACAAACCGATTATGCTGGCTGGTGGTCTGGGCAATATCCGCGACCAGCATGTACAGAAACAAGATATTCCTGTAGGTGCTAAATTAATTGTATTGGGTGGTCCGGCCATGCTGATTGGCCTGGGTGGTGGAGCAGCGTCTTCCATGGCTTCAGGAACCAGTCATGAAGATCTGGATTTTGCGTCGGTACAACGGGATAACGCTGAAATGGAACGCCGCTGCCAGGAAGTGATTGATCAGTGCTGGGCGCAGGGTGAGCGGAATCCTATTAAATTTATTCATGATGTCGGTGCGGGTGGACTGTCCAATGCCTTACCCGAACTGGTCAAGGATGGCGGGCGTGGAGGACAGTTTAATCTGCGTGAAATTCCGAATGCAGAAACCCGTATGTCACCGATGGAAATCTGGTGTAACGAAGCACAGGAACGCTATGTGCTGGCAGTGACTGGGGAAGATCTTGAACGGTTTGAGCGAATTTGCCAGCGTGAGCGATGCCCGTTTGCGGTAGTGGGTGAAGCTACCGAAGAATTACACTTGTCATTGCAGGATACACACTTTTCCAACCAGCCCATTGACCTGCCAATGTCCGTATTATTCGGTAAGCCACCGAAAATGCACAGGAACGTTAAAACTGTCAAAGGTAAACTGAAAGCATTTGATGCCAAAGGTATCAGCCTGGAGGAAGCAGCTGAACGTGTATTGCAATTGCCGACGGTGGCCAGTAAGAGTTTTCTTATTACGATTGGCGATCGTTCAATTACCGGGATGGTGGCGCGTGAACAGATGGTTGGCCCCTGGCAGGTGCCGGTGGCGGATGCAGCGGTAACAGCACAATCATTCGATTCCGATTTTGGCGAAGCCATGGCGATGGGCGAAAGAACGCCGACGGCCTTAATTAATGCAGCGGCATCAGGGCGCATGGCGGTCGCTGAGGCCATTACCAACATTGCCTGTGCCCGTATCAATAAAATCAGTGATATCAAATTATCGGCAAACTGGATGGCTGCTGCTGGTTTTCCCGGTGAGGATGCGAAGCTTTATGAGACTGTGAAAGCTGTAGGGATGGAATTGTGCCCGGAACTCGGTATTACGATCCCGGTCGGCAAAGACTCCATGTCGATGCGCACAGTTTGGCAGGATGCACAAAGCAAAAAAGCCAAGAGTGTCACCTCGCCTTTATCCTTGATTGTTTCAGCTTTTGCTCCAGTACAGGATATTCGTCAGACCTTAACACCGCAATTACGTTTGGATCAGGATAGCCGCCTGTTGTTACTGGATTTGGGTCTGGGCTCCAATCGTCTAGGCGGCTCAGCCCTGGCACAGGTCTATAAACAGCTTGGTAATAAGGTGCCGGATCTGCACAGTGCATCTGACTTAAAAGCTTTCTTTGCTTTTATTCAGGATGCCATGGAGCAGGGTTTGCTGCTGGCCTATCATGACCGTTCCGACGGCGGTGTATTTGTGACCTTAATGGAAATGGCGTTTGCCGGACATTGTGGTTTGTCTGTTCACTTGGGTGGTATTACCAGCCAGCAGAACTTACTGGACAGTCTGTTCAATGAGGAGTTAGGTGCTGTGATTCAGGTGGCTGTGGATAAATTAACACAACTGAATGAACTGGCAGAAGGTTATGGTCTGGCTGATATCTGTTTTGATATTGGTGAGCCGGTTGTCGGTAATGACATTCATTTCTTTTATGAAGGCAAGGATGTGCTGAGTGCTACGCGCACCCATTATCATAGCCTGTGGGCAAATACTTCATATCAGATACAAAGTCTGCGTGACAACAGCGAATGTGCAAAACAGGAATACGAACGCATTCAGGATGAGAATGATAGCGGGCTGTTTGTCGACCTGAGTTTTGATATTAATGAGGATATCTCTGCACCATATATTAATAATAAAGCCAGGCCTCGCATTGCGGTTCTGCGTGAGCAGGGTGTTAATGGGCAGCTTGAAATGGCCGCGGCTTTTGAGCGTGCCGGGTTTGATGCTATTGATGTGCATATGAGCGATATTATTAGCGGTGAGGTTAGCCTTGAACTTTTTAATGCGTTGGTTGCCTGTGGCGGATTTTCCTATGGTGATGTGCTCGGTGCAGGCGAGGGTTGGGCCAAGTCAATCCTGTTTAATGACAATGCACGTAAACAGTTTGAAGCTTTCTTTTCGAGTGAAAACACATTAGCCCTCGGTGTTTGTAACGGCTGTCAGATGATGTCTAATCTGCATGAACTGATACCTGGGACTGCACACTGGCCACACTTTGTCAGAAATGCATCCGAACAGTTTGAAGGCCGAACCTCGCTGGTAAAAATTCAGGACAGTCCTTCGGTTTTACTCCAGGGCATGGCAGGTTCTGTATTTCCAATAGCGATTGCGCATGGTGAAGGCAGAGCAGAATTTGGTTCTAAAGAAGCGGAACAGGCGGTATTAAACAGCACAACAGTGGCCATGCAGTATGTTGATTATAAAGGCGAGGTTACACAAAGTTATCCGGCTAATCCTAATGGATCGCCCAATGGCATAGCAGGGCTATGTAATGAAGATGGTCGTTTCACCATCATGATGCCTCATCCTGAGCGTGTTTTCCGTGCAGTGACCAACGCCTGGCGTCCAGACGATTGGCAGGAATATAGCCCCACCATGCGTATGTTCAGAAATGCGCGTCATTGGTTGGGGTAGGCTTAATGGGAGTTTATAAGGAGCTTTTATCAACAAGGCAGACAATTTAATCAGTAAAAAAATGCTTCGTTTGGCGCTTTATGAAATGCCGGGCACCGTTCTGGTTGCGCTTGGTTTATACGGAAAATTCTGGGCAAGGGGAGATGCTTTTGTGGCTTTTTTGAATGATCCGCAAAATGTTAACCTGATCTTAACAATTGGCATTGTTATCTGGCTTTATTGCTGGACAGAATTTATTAAACTTTTAAGAAATAATCGTTGACTTTGTTTTATCCCGCCTATAATCTGCGAGCCAGCTAGAAAGTGTAGCTAAATATTTATAACTTCTTTTCGTTGCATATCTTGTATTTTCATCGTTCTCTATTTTTAAATCCAGATTATTTAAATCCAGTTTTTAAAAGAGTATTAAAGAGTTTCTAAATTTAGGCTTATTTCCATGCTACAACTCGTTTCTTAACAATGTTTAATGAAACAATATTTTTTTAAATTTTAAAGGTAATTTTTATGTCTGATAAAGTAACTGGAACAGTTAAATGGTTTAATGAGTCAAAAGGCTTTGGCTTTATTGAACAGGAATCAGGTCCTGATGTTTTTGCACATTACAGTGCAATTGTCAGCTCTGGCTATAAAACTTTGGCCGAAGGTCAGAAAGTTGAGTTTGAAGTCACTCAAGGTCAAAAAGGACCGCAAGCTGAAAATATTGTTGCCGTTTAACAGTATTAATAGTGTTGAATAAAAAAGCAGCCTTCGGGCTGCTTTTTTTTGTTTTATTGTTCAGCTTGCACATTCGCACTAGTCCGTTGTTTCGACAAGCGCTATATTAGCGCTATGTTCAAACTTAGCTTTTATGTGCCTGAATCCCATCTTGAAGCGGTCAAGTCTGCTCTGTTTGCTATCGGTGTTGGCAAAATCGGCAATTATGATTCCTGTTGCTGGCAAACTTTAGGCCAGGGGCAGTTTCGGGCACTCGAAGGTAGTGATCCGTATCTGGGGCAGCAGGGGATGATACAGACGGTCGCTGAGCTCAAGGTGGAAATGGTTTGTGAAGAGGCTTTGATAGTCGAAGCAGTCGATGTTCTAAAACAGGCACACCCTTACGAAGAGCCTGCCTATGATGTTGTCAGGCTGGCAGAAGTTTGATGTTTTCTCTCAGGTTACTTACGTTTTTATCCATACTTTTTCCAGTACTGCTGGTGACAAACAGTTTTGCCCAGGAGTTCAATGCCGGCAATCAACCCCAGGCTGAATTTCATATGGCCCGGCTTATTTATAATAATGGCTATGGGCCGAGAGGCAGAAATTTTGCGCTTTCCAACCGTGGACAGGGTTGGTGGGCGATAGACTATCCTTCAGCTGAATTTCATTTTCTGGAAGGTCTAAGTCGGCTTTCCCGCATTGATGTTGCCGAGGACAGCATGCATCTGAGCATTATGGAAGATGAAATCTTTGACTACCCCTGGTTATTTGTGCAGCAGGTAGGACAGGGCGGCTGGGATCCAAGACCGGAAGAAGTCGCACGCTGGCGAGAATACCTGTACCGGGGTGGTTTTCTGGTGGTTGATGACTTTCATGGTGCTGCTGAATGGCAATCCTTTCAACATGCGATGAGTAAGATATTCCCCACCCGTACCATTGTGGATTTAAGTAGCGAGGATGAGGTTTTTAATGTGCTTTATGTGCTGGATCAATTGACCCAGATACCAGGTCGTCGTCACTTGTACCGGGCTGCTGATGGTTCCGTACAAGCTGAATTACGTGGACCTCAGGCCTGGCGTGGTGTCTATGATGATCACGGTCGCCTGATGGTGGCGATAAATTACAATATGGACATGGGTGACGCCTGGGAACATGCCGATGATCCGGTCTATCCTGAGCCCATGACAGCGCTGGCCTATCGCTTTGGTTTGAATTATGTCATCTATGCGATGACCCACTAGTTGAATAAGTGCTCAAAGCCACATAAATCGGGCGTATCAATTTCTTGAAATGTGCTAAAGACTCAATTACTCTTTGTCCCATTAAACAGGGGATTACACAAGTTTTATGCGCAAATACTTTAGCTTTCTGAGTTTCCAGCTTGGTTTGTTATTTTGCCTTGGCGGATTTTTCTTTTCAGCCACCGCCAGTTCTGCAGAGAGCGATTTCCCTGTTCCCGAAAATATTCGTCCGGCCATTAATTTCTGGATTAAAGTCTATACAGAAGCCGATACTGAAAGCGGCTTCCTGCATGATTCTGAAAACCTTGCCGTTATTTACACCAAACTGAATCGCGACCGCACAACCATCAATAGCACCCGTGAGGAAATAGCAAGCGATTTGCGTGTGCTGGCCAGTGGTAAACGCAGTGGATTGACCCCTTCACAGCAGGAAATTCTCGATTTGTGGCCCGAAGATGTTTCCAATGAGCGGCTTGCCAGAGCGGCGAACAGTGTGCGCTGGCAACTGGGGCAAAGAGACCGTTTTATCGAAGGCCTGCAACGGGCAGGTGCCTATCGTAATCATATAGAAGAAGTGGTACGCAGTAAGGGTATGCCGATTGAGCTGGCCATACTGCCACATGTGGAGTCGTCTTTTCATCCCGGTGCTTATTCCAGTGCTGCTGCGACCGGAATGTGGCAGTTCGTGCGGTCAACGGCACAGCGTTTTATGCGGGTTGATTACGTCGTAGATGAGCGTCTGGATCCGTATTCGGCAACCTATGGTGCTATGGAGTTACTTGAATTTAACTACAATGCTTTGGGTACATGGCCGCTGGCCCTGACAGCATACAATCATGGCGCTAATGGTATTGCACGAGCCGTGCGTGATGTTGGTTCTGATGATATAGGTCGCATTATTGCTGAATATAAAGGCCCCCGTTTTGGTTTTGCATCACGTAATTTTTATGCGCAGTTTCTGGCTGCACTGGAGGTCGACAGTCACTATGAAACTTACTATGGTCCTATCACGCTTGATTCACATCCGGGTTTCTATGAAGAGGAAATGACCTCTTATGTTTCTGCTCAGGACCTGGCGAATACTCTGGGTGTCAGTGTCGCTGATCTGAGACGGGATAATCCGGCCTTACAACCAGCTGTCTGGTCAGGCACAAAACGTATTCCCAAAGGCTACTCAATAAAAGTCAGGCGTGATGTTTTACCGGGAGGTAATTTAATCGCCAGTCTTAATACCTTACCCCTGACAACTTTATTCAGCGAACAGATCCCTGATTTAAGTTATGTCGTTCGTCGGGGAGATTCTTTGTCGGTGATTGCCGAGCGTTATCGAACAACAGTTTCTGAATTGGTGGCCATCAATCAATTACGTGACAGAAATAGCATCAGGATAGGTCAGCAGCTATTACTGCCGCAACAGGACGGCTCAATTCCAACCCTGGTGGTTAATGACAATACGCTACTTGAAATACCGACTAACGGGCTCTATGAAGTCCGCCGTGGCGACACCTTATCAATTATTGCTGAACGTTATCGTGTGTCTGTTGATAGCCTGGTTACTCTAAATGGCTTGAATAACCGGGGTATGATTTTCCCGGGCCAGAGTTTGCGCCTGCGTGCAGCTGAAGGGGCTGTTCAGACCACAGAGCTTGTGGCAGCAGTGCAAGAAACAGATTCAGTGGAAGACAGTGAAATGGATTTAATCGCTGCAGTGGAGACTGGCAATCAAGTGGAATCAGAGCTGGATGCTACTTTGGAAGCCGTAGAAGCTGAAGTAATGGTTGAGGAAAACGCGGAACAACTGCTGACTGATTTATCAGCCGACCCGGCAGACTATAGTGTCGCCAGTGACAATACAATCGAGATTCAGGCCATTGAAACGCTTGGGCATTATGCAGATTGGCTAGGCATCAGAACCCAAGTCTTACGTAATCTGAACGGTCTGGCTTTTCGTGATCCGGTGATGATTGGTGATCGTCTGAAACTGGATTTTTCCAGAGTCGACCAGGCAACCTTTGAGAATCGTCGACGCGCGTTTCATCGTGATTTACAACAGCAGTATTTTGCCAGCTATCGTATCCAGCAGACGGAAGAATACAGTATTAAGCGTCGTGATTTTTTGAGTAATCTGACCAGACAACGCTCTGTACCCATGTGGTTGTTCCGTCAATATAACCCGGAAGTCAATTTTGAACGTTTGCAGATAGGGCAGATAGTTGTGTTTCCTGTGGTGCAGCGAGTTTCTCTCTAATCCATTAAGTTTTAGTTTGTCTGTCTAACAGAATCTCCCTAAAGCCTTTTTCTTTTAGGAGGTCATCTGCATTATAAAGCGGGCAATTTTCCCTGCTTATTCTGCAGTAGTGTACGGTGGTTTACTATTGGAGAAAATTCAGCTTTATCAGTGGGTTATCTGCGAAAAAAAATCGTCATAGCCTATAATTTAAGTCGCCACTTCTTTCCAGTTAAACAACTTGATGGCAAAACCAAGCCCGATAGCTATCCAGATAACTATGCCAATGATATTCGGCATCAGCTCAAGGACATTGGCGCCTTCAATAGCGACACCGCGTAAGCCACTCACGACAAAGCTCAAGGGCAGAATATTCGCCAGTGGCTGAATGATGGTGGGCATGGCATCTATCGGATAAAAAATACCGGTCAGCAACATTTGCGGCCAGGTCAACAGCATGTTCATGGCCATGATGGCCTGCTGGGTTTTTGCCAGAGAGCCCAGGCAAAAACCTAAACTGAGAAAGATAGTGGTGCCCAGAATAATAAAAACATAAAGGTTGGCCAGATTGCCGATAAAAGTAATGTTCAATAATAAAATCGCAATGCCTAATAGGATGGACAGTTGAATTATCACGATCAGCAGCCGGGATAACACCAGGCCGGTAATAAAGTTTTTTGGTTGTATGGGTGTCACAAATAAGCGTTTTAAAATGCCTTTACGACGGAATTCGACCAGATTAAAGCCACTGCCACCCATGGCAATTTGCATCAAGGCCATCGCCAGCAAACCAGGCACCAGAAAATCGAGATAGGTCTGTGTCCTTGCTTCGACATCTTCTATGGCCAGATCAAACAGGGGTTCAAGATTACGCAAATCACGTTCCACATCAACCAGACCTTGTTGTAGTAAGGGAATAACCGTATTCATTTGTGCTGTCTGTGAGGTATCAATCAGAACACGCAAGTCGATATTGACGGGAGTGCCACGAAACTCTTCCGGTATCAGCAATGCAAGTCCGATATTGCCATTGGTAACCTGGACACGCAGGCTTTCTTCTGTTCCCTCAGTGATATCAAACAGGGGGTTGCTATTAATACTGGCGATAAAATTCCTGCTCAGCGTTGAATCGGCGCTATCTGCGACGCCAATAGCGATTGGATCTGCTTCCCCACTATTAAAAAAGCCAAAGGCCATCATCATCAATAAAGGAAAAATCAATGAAAACACGATTGCCTGACGATCCCGGGAAAAGATTTTAAGAAATACTTTGGTCATAACCAGCGTTAAATTCATATTTCCTTACTCCCTTAATCCGGTGCCGGTCAGCGCCAGAAAAACGTCTTCCAGATTGCCGTGCAAAGGCGTTTGTGGTGGTTCCTGTGCATGTGACAGAATCAACTCCTGAGGTGTGCCTTCAGCGATAATTTTGCCATGATCCATAATTGCCAGGCGGTCACAAAGGTATTCGGCTTCTTCCATGTTGTGGGTTGTCAGTACGATGGTCATGCCTCTGGCATTAAGGTTTTTGACCAGCTCCCAGATATTACGTTTGGCTTGCGGATCCAGTCCAGTAGTCGGTTCATCCAGAAACAGAACTTTAGGTTCATGCACGAGGGCACAGGCGATGGAGAAACGTTGTTGTTGTCCGCCGGAAAGCTCCTTGGGTTTGGCATGGGCTTTTTCCTGCAGGTTGACGTGAGCAAGCAAATCGAGAGGATTGTCATGGCGGCCATAAAGCTGACTGAAAAGTTTAATCAGTTCAGCCAGATTCAGATGATCAAAATACTCATTGGCTTGCAGTTGTACGCCAATAATTTTCTTAACTCTGTAAGGTTTCTTGGTGACTGAAATATTGTCTACCCAGGCTTCCCCTTCATCGATATCAGTAAGACCCTCTATCATTTCCAGCGTCGTGGTTTTTCCAGCACCGTTGGGGCCAAGAATGCCATAAATTTCTCCGGCTTCGATAGCCAGGGATGTGCCATTCACGGCAAAAAAGAAATCATTTTTTTTACCCGGTACGGGATATTTTTTGTGCAAATTCTCGGTTTTTACAATACTCATAAGCGGGCTCTGAATCTGAAACGCCGCAAGCATAACAAGTTATTGGCACTTTGGTTACATATAAGCGTTTATTTTAAGTCTGATCTTGCCTAGAATGCCTACCCACTGCACCCGCTCAGTCGGGCTTTAGTCAAAGGAACAAAATGTCAGCAATAATATCCATTAAAAATCTTAATAAAATATACGACGGCGGGTTCCAGGCACTTAAAGATATTAATCTTGATATAGAACAGGGCGAAATCATTGCGCTGTTAGGGCCCAACGGCGCAGGCAAAACTACCCTGATCAGTACTATTTGCGGAATTGTGACGCCAACAGACGGCTCAATTACTGTAGCCGGCTATGATATTCAGAAAGATTACCGGCAAGCGCGTTCAATGATTGGCCTGGTACCCCAGGAATTAACCATAGAGACTTTTGAAACGGTAAATAATGTACTGGAATTCAGTCGTGGTTTATTCGGTAAGAAAAAAGATCCTGTGCACATAGAGAAAGTGCTGAAGTCATTGTCTTTGTGGGAGAAGAAAGACAATAAGCTAGTGACACTTTCCGGTGGTATGAAACGTCGTGTCTTAATCGGTAAGGCTCTCGCGCATGAGCCAGATATTCTGTTTCTGGATGAGCCAACTGCTGGTGTCGATGTCGAGCTGCGTAAGGAAATGTGGGAAACCATCCGTGAATTAAAAGATTCCGGTGTGACGGTTATTCTTACAACTCACTATATAGATGAAGCAGAAGAAATGGCTGATCGTATTGGTGTGATTAACCGCGGTGAGATAATTCTGGTGGATGAAAAAGATGCGCTCATACAAAAAATGGGTGAAAAATATCTCATTTTATACTTGACTGAAAAACTCTCCGAAATCCCGGCAAGCCTGTCTCAATATAACCTGC
Organism: Gammaproteobacteria bacterium; assembly: GCA_038148755.1. Taxonomy (GTDB): domain Bacteria; phylum Pseudomonadota; class Gammaproteobacteria; order Pseudomonadales; family Pseudohongiellaceae; genus UBA5109. Next base: position 15,300 of record JAYQWA010000020.1, on the reverse strand, counting down.
AGCTTGCCGATGATGGCATGCAGTTAAAGTACAGTTATGACGTTCAGCAGGAAGATACAGGTATTACAGCACTACTTGACGAAATAGAAGCTGCGAATATCCACTATCGGGATCTGGCCACCAAACAAAGCTCTTTGGAAGAAATATTTGTAAATCTGGTGAGAAAATAATGAATTATCGAGCGGTTATTGCAATTTTTAAATACGAAATGGCCAGAACCTGGCGCACGATTGCACAAAGTATCGTTTCGCCGGTGCTTTCAACTTCTCTGTATTTTATTGTCTTTGGTAGTGCAATTGGGTCCCGCATGAGTGATATTGATGGCGTCAGTTATGCGGCATTTCTGGTACCAGGATTGATGATGCTTTCCTTGCTGACGCAAAGTGTTTCCAATGCTTCTTTCGGTATTTATTTTCCACGTTTTATCGGAACGATTTTTGAATTGCTGTCGGCACCGGTATCAACCCTGGAAATTGTATTGGGTTATGTGGGAGCTGCAGCCTGTAAATCGTTAATAGTCGGCAGCATCATATTAATCACCGCCTCGTTTTTTGTTGATATGCAGATAATGCATCCATTTTTAATGCTTTTTTTCCTCATGCTAACCGCATTAACCTTCAGTATGCTGGGTTTTATTATCGGCATCTGGGCTGATAATTTTGAAAAGCTGCAGATCGTTCCTTTATTGATTATTACGCCGTTGACCTTTCTGGGCGGCAGCTTTTATTCAATTAGCATGTTGCCAGAATTCTGGCAAAAAGTGACTTTGTTTAACCCTGTGGTATATCTGGTGAGTGGTTTCCGCTGGAGTTTTTATGAAATATCTGATGTCAATCTTTGGGTGAGCCTGAGTATGACTGGCTTGTTTCTGTTGATTTGTCTAGTCGGAATTTTCTGGATTTTTAAAACAGGATACCGCCTAAAAAACTAAATTAGCTACTGCGCTTGATAATACTTCGTTGAAGCTAAAAATTAACTCAGTTACATACTGCCATTATATGCGCCTTCATTAATTTTCAGCTTCGCCTTGTCTTATCTTCGCTCGTGACGCTAATGCTTTTGGCCTTTATTTTTTTAATCTTTGCTCATGCCGTCAGTGGTCAGGAAGGGAATAAAAAGTGAATGGAAAGGAGCAGGAAGGTTTCAGAGTAACTTTTTACTCCGACACCTTACCAAGAAACTATCAACTGGCTTTATGTATGACGGCAAAGTCATGCGCAGAAGAGAAATCAGCAAGTGACAGTTTGTTGTCTTCTCTTAGCTGAATATCTGAAGCCAGGGATGTTTTAACGACACCTTCGCCATTATTAATAAGCACTTCAACTAAAGTGAAGTCTTTATAGTCAGGGTTTGGTTTAAGTGAAACGACTGGATTCAGATTGGGTTCTTTCCATATTGTCGGATTGATGCTTTTCAGACCGGGGCTGATTAACAAGGCAAGTCTTTCACCCTCTGCTCTTTGTTCGTTCCAGGCATAGTGAACGATATAGCCGGTTACTTCGCTGGTACGCAGATAACCTTTAATAATTTGTTCTTCCAGGGCTTTGACGAAGACAGTGTCATCCTGGTTTTGCAGATACTCTTCATAAAGATTAGCCACAAGTTCCTGTTCAGATTCATATGACCACCTCAATATCTGAATTTCCAGTTTCGAATTAATAGCCTGTTTGCTGTCATAGTTAGTGCCATCCAGCTGCCTGATGATGTCAGTAGCAGCACTTAACTGGCTACAGATCAGCAAACCAGCTAAAAAAGATATCGATTTAAATAACATAATTGCCTCCTGTAATTTAGTTAAGAGTTAGTGGTTATTGCTATAAGGTCTGTCTGTAAAAAATCAAGATAGTCTTGAAAAATATTCAGGCGTTCCCATAAATAAATTAACAAAGATTTTTCTTTGACCTGCTTCCTTAAATTTACTTTGAAGAGGTGATGATGGAAAAAATTCAGAAATACCCACTCTCAGATATTCTTGTTGGAGCAGTGCTTTGCTTGTTGATCGTGTTATCAGTTTTTACCTGGAATCTTGCTACGGAAGTTAGAAACTTACAAACAGTGACACAGCAGCAGAGTCCTGCCCCAACAGAAGTTACGCCTGTGGCACAAGTGCAAAATGCTCCAGCCACACAGAATCAGCAGGCAAATAATGCTCAAGCTTCTACGGATCCTTTTCCCGGCTTTAACGACCCCTTTGCGGATGGTTTTTTTATAAGGCCGGGCAGTAGTTTTTCTGAAATGCAGCAGCGTATGGATGAACTGATGAATTCCATGACGCAGGGTTTTCCGTTTTTTAACCAGGAAGATTTTGGCTTTGGTTTGATCAGCAGCGGGCCTGCGATTTCAATGACGGAAAATAGTGATGCCTACCGTATTGTTATCGCAATACCTGAAGGGCAGGAAGTGGAAGTTAATACCGAACTGAATAATAATTTTCTGATGGTTTCAGGTTCAGTAAAAAGTGAACGTGATGAAAGCGTCAGTGGTTTTAGCAGTAGAAGTATGCAGGAGAGCCGTTTCTCACAATCCTTGTTTTTATCAGATGCGATAGATGAAGCCGGGATGCAGGTAGAGCGTAGTGATAATGAAATTGTTATTACTGTGCCTAAATTGAATGCACAAATCTAGATGAGTGTCAGGGTAAAGGTTTACTCTGACACGAGTTCGCTTTGCTGAGATTTGGGTATACCAGGCGTTTTTTGTTCCAGTTTTGTGTTGGGTAAAAAACAAGCCAGGACAATACCGCAGAGAAAAACCGGCATGATATATAAGAAAATCGGGGTCAGGGCGTCGGCGTAGGTATTAACAAATATATCCTGCATCGATTCAGGCATGGCGCGCAGGATAGCGGGGGTGATTGATTCAACATCATCGATGGGTAATACCATGTTTGCCGGTAGGCGCTCTAACAGCATTGTAGTCAGGCGGGCTGAAAATAATGAACCGACTACTGCAATGCCCATGGTCGCACCTATTTCGCGGAAAAAAGCATTGGCTGATGTTGCAGTCCCTACTTCATCAAAGGGGACTGAATTCTGAACGGCCAGGATTAATATCTGGAAAATACAGCCCATACCAGTGCCCATCATAAAAATATAACTGCAAACCAGTGCGACAGGTTGTCCAACTTGTAATGTTGAAAACAGAAACAGGGTAATTGAGCACAAACATAAGCCGATAATCGGATACTTTTTGTAATAGCCTGTTCTTGCTGCCAGTTGCCCGGTCAGGTTGATAGTAAAAATGATGCCGAGCATCATCGGTATCATCAGATAGCCGGAAACAATCGCAGAGTAGCCATATACCATTTGAAAATAAGTCGGCATATAGGCGATTGATGAGAACATGCCGATGCCGACCAGCAGTCCCAGTAAGGTTGTGATATTGAAGGTGGCATTATGGAACAGACTGATCGGGATTATCGGATCTTTAGCGCGGTTCTCAGCATAAAGGAATAGCAGTGCAGCAAGGATTGCAAGAATGCCGAGACTGATGATTGGTGCCGAAGTCCAGGCAAAGGTCGTGCCGCCCCAGCTGAAAAACAGGGTCAGAAAACTCACGGCAAATATCATGCTGACGATTCCGCCTATATCAAGGGTGAAATCTTTGGCAGGCTTGTTGAGTCTGAGCCCTTTCCAGCAGATGCCGATAACTGTCAGACCAATGGGCAGGTTAATCCAAAAGGTCCAGCGCCAGCTGACATAGTCTGTTAAATATCCGCCGATCAGGGGGCCTGTAATAGAAGCAATGGCAAACATCATGCCGATAGGCGCCATGTATTTGGAACGCTCACGAATCGGAACCAGATCTGCCATGGTGGCTTGGGTTAATACCATTAGTCCGCCACCACCCAGGCCTTGTATGCCCCGAAAAGCAATGAGTTGACCGACATTTTGACTGAAGCCGCCCAAAGCAGACCCAGCAACAAAAATACTGAGGGCGCTTAACATCATGGCACGTCGACCCATCAGATCACCCAATTTGCCATAGATAGGCATGGAAATGGTTGATGCCAGAATATAAGCAGTGATTACCCAGGCCATGTAGGAAACGCCATTCAGCTCGCCGACCATGGTTGGAAGTGCGGTAGAAATAATGGTTTGATCCAGTGCCCCAAGTAGCATGCTGATCAGCAGGGAAGCATAAATCCACTTAAAACCTTCTGGCGGTATCCACTTTTGGTAAGGTTCAGACATGATGATCTCCGGAGCTTGGAGTGAATTTACTCTGAGCCCTTTGTTAAGTGGGTTTTATTTAAGCCTGGAATAAGTCTTCTATAGAGAGATAACGTTCGCCGGTATCATAGGAGAACACCAGAACTCTTGCGCCAGCAGGAATATCATCAAGCTTTTGTGCGACTGCAGCCAAAGTGGCGCCGGATGAAATACCTATGAAGATGCCTTCTTCCTTACTGCAGCGGCGAGCCATTTCAAAAGCATCCTCTTCGGTTACAGCAATAGTGCCGTCAAGAATATCCGTGTTTAACACGTCAGGAATAAATCCGGCTCCAATGCCCTGAATGCGGTGCAGACCTTTCACCATGCCGGCAATTACCTGTGACTTAACGGGTTCCACAGCAAAAACCTGCATGGCAGGAAATTTTTCTTTAAGAACCTCAGCACAACCGGTGATGTGTCCGCCTGTCCCGACGCCAGTAATCATATAATCAATCCCCTCGGGAAAGTCCGCCAATATTTCCTGAGCGGTGGTTTCTTTATGGACTGTTACATTGACCGGATTGGAAAATTGAGAAGGCATCCAGGCATTTTCATATTCATCCATTAATTCATTGGCTCTTTCAATACAGCCTCCCATCCCGAGCTCTTTGGGTGTCAGTACTAATTCTGCCCCTAGTGCCGCCATATAACGGCGACGCTCTATAGACATGGATTCCGGCATGGTCAGAATCAGACGATAGCCTTTAACAGCTGCGACCATAGCCAGGCCAATGCCGGTATTGCCTGAAGTTGGTTCAATGATGACAGTGTCTTTGCTGAGCTCACCACTTTGCTCGGCAGCTTCGATCATCGCCAAAGCAATGCGGTCTTTTATGCTGCCGCCGGGGTTCGAACGTTCGGCTTTCATCCAGACTTCAGCTTTATCTCCCAACAGTTTATTCAAGCGAATGTGCGGGGTGTTGCCAATACTTTCCAGAATATTATTGAATTTCATTATTATCCTCCTGGGCTGAAGCCGGAAAAGGGTAGCAGTTGGTAGCGGGGCAATATAGCACAGGGAGGGGGCTAATTCGATAAAGAGACAGGGGTAAAGGAGCAGGGAAAGGAGTAAAGATGATTGCACAGGATTTACACACTATTTATGTGCTGTCTGGCTGTTATTTTGACCTTATTTCAAGTAGGCTTTAGCGTTTTTTCGCCAGAGCTATTTGTTTTACATGTATCTAGCACTTAAAACCCTGCATATGACATTTGCCTTGTTAAGTTTTACGGGTTTTCTGTTTCGCTCCTACCTGATGCTCATTGATTCCAAATGGTTGAATCATAAACTGGTGCTCCTGATTCCTCACCTGATAGACGGTCTTTTTCTGTCTTGTGGATTCTGGATGGCCTTTATGGTGAACTTCGGTTTGTTTAATCAGCCGTGGCTGAGCATGAAGGTGTTATTGTTAATGTTTTATCTGTTTTTTGTCGGTGTGACACTCAGTCGGGGACGAACTAAACAGATCAGGGTCGCTGGATTTTTCTGTGGCGTACTGACCTTTATTTATATTGTTGGTATCGCAATTAATAAGTCAGTTTATGGTTGGTTTGTATTATTATAGCTAGCGTTAAGCATACCGGGATAAAGAGAGATGGACAGCTACTTTATTTTTAAAACCATCCATATGAGTTGCGCGCTATTGAGTATTGCCGGGTTTCTATTACGCGGTTACTGGATGCTGCAAGAATCCCCGTTGTTGCAGTTGAAGCCGGTTAAAATTCTGCCCCACATCATTGATACGCTTTTATTATTAAGTGCATTCGCCCTGTTATTTGTGCTTGGTTTTGGTCTGCTAAAGCAAGGTTGGCTGGTGCATAAGATTGGTTTATTACTGGTCTATATCGTTTTGGGTATGATCGCACTGGGGGATAAATATTCCCGGCCTAAAAAGATCGCGGCTTTTGTTAGTGCGGTACTGGTTTTCTTTTATATAGTCGGTATTGCTGTGACTAAAACAGCATTGAGTTGGCTATTATATATTTTCTTTTGATACACGGTCGTAGACCCGCAATAACTCGATAGCTTCACTAAAATATTTTGGTTGTAAATAGAGCTCAACGGTTAACTGATTGCCGTCGTCACTCAGGCTGTAGCGTTCATCGGTAAAACCACCATCACGGGGGCGGCCTTCAACGACAAGTTGGTTGTCTTCCCAATGAGCGAAGGAAAAATCCTTTACTTCATCAAGGCTGCTCAGGCTGACACTGTTGCCACGGTTATCCAGGTAAACAGGTCGCTGGAATTCATCATACTGAAATAGATATTCGGTCTGATCAACGACGGTGATATCCAGAGTCAGTTCATAGGAAATGTAGTCATACATTTCCTGTTCAACTGGACCGCCACGGTAATACTCTCTATCACGATTAAAAAAACCTTTGGTGGGTTTTGCCCCTGAGGCTATCAAAGCGATTTCAACCTTGTCATCAGTGGCCTCACTTAAATCTTCATTAATCAGCCAGGAGCCAGCCAGCGTATTTTCCTGGGCGAAAGCTATCTCGGCCAATGAAAAAAACAGTAACGCTGAAATTAATAATCGTTTTGACATGTTCAAAGTTTAGAATTTTTTGAAACAGAATGCTAAAGTTATCTGAGTCAACTCCGGAGTTATCTTTCATTGTTATTGTCACAAAAAGCACAGGCGGCACTTGCAGGCTTTGTCGAAGCTGAAAATTTGCCCTCAACTTATCTGCAAACAGTGGAACAGTGGTATATCCCGCTGTTGCAGGAACTCGAAAACAGAATTACCGGTCATCAGGGTGTTTTTGTGCTGGGGATTCATGGTTGTCAGGGTAGTGGCAAATCCACCCTGGCGGCTTTGTTGGTGCTTCTTTTGCAAGAGGTGCTGAATATTCACAGTATTAATTTATCGCTCGATGATTTTTATCTAACTCGTGCTGAACGTGAAAATTTGGCGCTTAAGGTCCATCCATTGCTAGTTACTCGCGGCGTGCCTGGAACACATGATACGGGTCTGGCTATGCAAATCTTAAGTGCATTAAAACAGCAGCAGGAAATTGCTATTCCCCGTTTTAACAAGGCTATTGATGATAGGGCGGTTTTATCTGACTGGCCACGTATTGCGAGGCCGGTTGAGGTTATTATTCTGGAAGGGTGGTGCCTGGGAGTGAATCCACAAAAAAAGGCAGATTTACAGCAAGCGGTTAATAGCTTGGAAGCAGAAGAGGATCCGGCAGGGGTATGGCGTAGCTATGTTAATGAAAAACTTGCAACTGAATACCAGGAATTATTTGCCATGCTGGACATGCTCGTGATGTTAAAAGCTCCCGATTTTTCAAACGTTATCGACTGGCGTTTACAGCAAGAAGAAAAGCTGCAGGCAAAGCAAAATGAGCAGGGAGCATCTCATATAATGAATAAAGAAGCTCTGGTACGTTTTATTTCACATTATGAGCGTTTAACCCGGCATGCACTGCAAACTGTTGTTGCAACAGCAGATGTGGTTTATGAGTTAAATGCTGATCAGAGCATTCAGACTAAATTGACTAAATGAAAGGCTTGCTTAATAAGCAGCTTTAAAACGGCAGTGCTATTTCATCAAGGGCAGTGAAATCTTCGCTCATTGGCATATCGCCAGCTTCGATGCCATTTTTACTCAATATAAATGCGACAGTCGCTATATATTCCTCAACGCGAAGCAATTTACCATTGCCTTCGGGCATTTCTTCCCAGGTGAATCGGGCGAGTTCACCAAGCGTTTTTCCGCCCCATTTCATTTCAAAAAAGAAGCCTTTGATTGGGGTGGCAAACTGTCCATTATCCAGATTAGTACCATGACAAACCTGGCAATGCTGGACATAGAGGTCGTTACCCTGTGCAACCTGTTCATCAGTGAAAGTCAGCTCCTGAGAAAAACCAAAACTGCTTAATAATAAAAATGCCACTGGAATTAACTTTTTCATGTTTCTGCTTCTCTTTAATAATGCCTTTATTTTGTTATTTGGCTGTTTAAATTTTCAGCGCCTTTTTCAAAGGCGCAAGTCTACCACAATCTCTTATTTGATCACTTGCTTTAATCTTTAATTAAATAATAGGGTATCAGGCCTTCGTTAACAGAGGCTTAATGAGACGACGATAAGCCAGGGCAAAGCCGGTCCAAACCATAAAAAGACTGGCAAAAGATACCAGCCCAGCAATTGTTTGACCCCAGAAGCCGAGTACCTCACCGGTATGTAAAAAGCGGATAATGGAACGTGTTTGTCGTCCTGGACTTTGCTCGGATAGCCCACTCAGACTTTTTTGCGTACCTTCACTACGGTCTAGTACCAGCGTGAATTGTTTTTGTGGCTGGCCACCGAGACTTTGGTTGATCGAAAAGCTTACTTGCTCATCATTATGTTTAGGTAAATTTAAGCTGATACTTTGCCAGGAGCCGAGCTGCTCTTCACTGATTTTTCTGGCTGCATGCATCAGTTCATCCAGACTGAGGAACTGCTGACTAGTCTCTGCAGTGAGAAACACCCGGTTGCTTTCTGCAGGCGCACCCCGGCCTCGTTGTGGTACTTCTTCGCCATAGATCTGATAAACCAGATTGTTAGCCCAGGAATAATTAAATACCGTTGCTGTGGCAACAATGAACAACAAGGGAATAGCACACCAGATACCGAAAACATGGTGCCAGTTGAAATCCCGTGCCTGGCTGTCTGGAGGATTGCTAACAAAAAGTAAGCGTGTTTTAAACATAGTCCAGCACCAGATACGGGGCAGCCAAAGATAAATACCGCTAACAATCAGAAATAAAAAAATCAGATTACTGGCGCCGGTTATGGCCCTGGCTTTGTTGCGACCTTCGCCGCTGACGTTAAACCAGCGATGCCAGCCGGTAACTGCGTTGAAGAAATTGTCCAGGGCTTCAGAGCCCACACTCATTTCTTCGCCGGTATAGGGATTGAGAGGCATACTGCCACTGCGCCCCGCACTTAATGTAATCGGTGCGCCACTATGATTGCTTATGTTGATTGCTATTAGATTTAATCCGGGATTGCTGATTGAACCAAGCTCCAGCAATGCATCAATGCTTAAAGGTTCGGAATTTTGTGGTTTTTCACTGACATAATCGGCACGTTCAAACCAGTTCAGTATCTGACGCTCATAAGTCAGAATAACGCCGGTTATGGACATCATGAAGATTACCAGACCGGCCAAGACACCACTGATTAAGTGAGCCCAAAAAAGAGTCTTTCTAAGCATGGATTACTTAATTTTTTAAAAACACTAACAATAATACAAATGATAACTATTCTCAATAATATATATAAATTTATTTTAATGACCCTGTCCTGAGTCCGGGCTATCAGCTACAATCTTTCAAAATTTAAGCGCTTAACTATTGGAATTGTCATGAAGAAAGTATTAATAGCTTTGGGAGTTATAGTAGCGTTTTGGATATAAATAAATCCCGGGTCTGGCTTGATCTTCTGGTCGCTTTTTTTCTGGTAGCCCTGTTAATCGGTGGTGGCCTGCTTATTTATCAGCTCAATTTTGATGCTATGGAAGTTGAAATCAATGATGTTGTTGCTCAACGTGGGCAGGAAATATCGACTGAGCAAGGTTGTATTGCCTGCCATACGGTAGATGGCAGTCTGGGTGTTGGCCCGAGCTGGCTTGGCATGATGGGCAGAGTGGAAACACTGGATGATGGCAGCACTATTGTTGTTGATGAAGAGTACTTCCGCGAATCCATCCGTTATGCGAATCGCAAAATGGTCGCCGGTTATCCAAAGGTAATGCCGAGCTACTGGATGGAAGAAGAAGAGTTTATTGCTTTACTTGCCTTTGCCCGGCAGTTATCACAATAAATCTTTCTCATCTCTTGTTACTGGCGACTGCGCTCTCATAGGCCAGTAAAATTTTCTTTCGGCTTTTACCCCAGCGGAATTCTCCGCTTTCACCAATTTTTCGGATAACCCGATGGCAGGGGATTAGAAAAGCAATCCTGTTTCTGGCGATGGCAGAAGCTGTGGCTCTGGTTGCCGCGCTATTGCCAATGGCGCCAGCCAATTTCTCATAATTGGATACTGTGCCAAAAGGGATGCTCAATAAGGCCTGCCAGACCTGTATCTGGAATGGGGTGCCACGCAGCAGTAGTTTGATATGCTGTGAGGCGTCTGTTGAAAATAACTGTTGGTGAACTTCTCCGGTTAGTTGAGGCTTATAGCTGATATCGGCTTTTAACCAGTCGTCCTTGAAAGCGGTTTCTGTCAGTTCCTCAGAGTGCTCGATAAAACTTATCTGACAGACTCCCCTATCAGTGACAGCTAATAAATATCTGCCAAAAGGCGAATCATGAAAACCATAATTTATAGTCAGGTCTTTACCCAGTTTTCTATATTGGGCAGGCGTAATCGCTTCGGTATTTATGAAGAGTTCATAGCTTCTGCCGTTACCCGATAAACCAGCCTGATAGGTGGCCTCCAGTGTTGAATAACCCTGATCAAGTAATGTTTTCATATGTTCACGTGTCAAAAACTGTAAAAACCGCTTGGGACTGATACCAACCCAGTCAACAAACAGGCGCTGAAAATAAAATTCACTAAGGCCAATATGTTCAGCAATTTCTGCCAGTTCCGGTTGCTTGGTATGTTGCGCCATTAAATAGTCGATGGCACGTTCAACCAGTAAATAATGTTCCTGTTGTGTTTTGTGTTTGGGCATGCGGAAAATTTACCTGTCCCAGGCCTAAAAAGAAATCCGTTTCTTGCGCTTACGGAAGATTAATTGAGTACTTCAATGCTTTACTCGGCCCCCTGTTTTATGGCACCTTGCTTTTTTTTGTTCTAACAGATACAACGATATTTTCCAGCAATAGCCTGAACATAACTGAAGGGGAATGCAGCACATGAAGGTTATCAATTTCAGCCTGATTTCAGTGTTGGTAATCCTGACATTTTATTTATTAATTGTGGGTCAGGATGTACTACTGCCAATCGTCATAGCCCTGGTTTTCTGGTATCTGATCAATCTGGTAGCCAAGTCATATGGACGCCTGAAAATAGGGGACAAAGCTTTACCGGGTTGGCTTTGTTTTACACTTTCACTATTGAGCTTTGTTGCCATGTTCTGGGCCACAGTAAAACTTATCTCCATGAATGTTGATGGCGTATTGGAAGTGGCGCCAAGTTATCAGGCAAATCTGGAAGCCAAGATGAACAGCTTATTGGGTTATTTTGGTATAAACGAAGCGCCAACTTTGGAGCAGCTGATTGAATTGATTAATCTTGGTCAGTTTATTTCTGCGACCGCGGGATCCCTGACCAGTATTGTTGCCAACAGCGGTGTCATTCTTATCTATCTGGCTTTTCTTTTTATCGAACAAAAAAATATGGATAAAAAACTTTCTGCTTTGATTGTGGATGATGAAAAAGAGCAGAGAGTCAGAAAGTTACTGCGAAAAGTCAGTGATGATGTGCGTAAATACGTCACGATCAAATTAATTGCCAGCCTCTCAACGGGAATCCTGAGTTATATATTTTTGATGGTGGTTGGGGTCGATTTCGCCGCTTTCTGGGCCTTGCTGATTTTTCTGCTTAATTTTATTCCGACTATAGGCTCTATTATCGCTACTATCTTTCCCGCACTGATTACCCTGGTACAGTTTGATACCTTGACACCGTTTTTTCTGGTAGCGGGAGGTTTGACCGGTATTCAGATATTGATAGGTAATATTCTTGAACCGAAATTTACCGGCAGTACCTTAAACCTGAGTCCAACAATTATTCTGCTCAATTTGTCGTTATGGGGGCTTATCTGGGGAATTCCGGGAATGTTCCTCTGTGTCCCCTTTCTGGTTATCAGCTTGATCGTTTTTTCAAACCTGCCACAGACCCGCACCATCGCTGTAATGCTTTCCAGTGATGGTCAGATCAAAGGTCTGGATGAATAAATCAGACTTTTTAGAGCCTGTAGGCCACTTCCAATGCAATCTAAAGTGGCATAACGAAAGTTATTGCGACGCATATGGATCCCCTTATTTATAGTCCCTGAGTTTTAATTTGTTTCCCATCATTTAAAACAGGTAATCAATGATGTTCTTTAGTCAGCGATAAAGCCTGAAAAGTCTTAGCACTTAAAAAATTTTAATGTAAGCTTTAAGGCACCTCTGATTAATTCCATGATGGCCGAGACACAGGCATTTGAGAGCACAGAGCAAGGCGGATTGCGCAGGCAATGCCGACACCCTTGGCAAGTAAGCCAACACAGCCATGTGCGCTCAAGGCCCTGTCCCGTGAGGGTTTGGTCGTATTGGCGCGCTCACTTCGTTGCAGTTCTCGCCGTATAGCATTGGCATGCGGCCTTCAAACTGCGCCTCGTGATCATCGCCAATACAACTCAAACTCGGCTCATCAGCGAATTAAGCAGAAGTTCCCTAAGTATTTACAGACAAGAGATGTCAACAGCCTGATGAGGGTATATAATTCGCGCCCTTTGTGAAGCTAAACATTAGCGGGAATATGAAAAGCACTGAGATTCGTCAGGCATTTTTGGATTATTTTGCTGAACACGGTCATGCCGTGGTTGACAGCAGTTCGCTGGTGCCCGCAAATGACCCGACTTTGCTATTTACCAATGCCGGCATGGTGCAATTCAAGGATGTCTTTCTGGGACAGGATAAACGTGCCTATGATCGTGCCTGTAGTTCGCAACGCTGTGTACGCGCTGGTGGTAAGCATAATGACCTTGAAAATGTTGGCTATACCGCACGCCACCATACTTTTTTTGAAATGCTGGGAAATTTCAGTTTTGGTGATTACTTTAAACGCGATGCTATCCGTTTTGCCTGGAATTTTCTGACTGACAATCTGGGGCTGCCCCCGGAAAAGCTATGGGTGACCGTGTTTCATGAAGATCAGGAAGCTGAAGATATCTGGCTGCAGGAAGTGGGTGTCAGCCCTGAACGCTTTTCCAGATTAGGGGAAAAAGATAACTTCTGGGCAATGGGAGATACCGGACCTTGCGGACCCTGCAGTGAAATATTCTATGACCATGGTGAAGATGTACCAGGAGGGCCTCCAGGCAGCCCGGATGAAGACGGCGACCGTTATATAGAAATCTGGAATCTGGTTTTCATGCAGTATAACCGCAGCAGTGATGGCAAGCTGATGGCCTTGCCGAAACCCTCAGTGGATACCGGCATGGGACTGGAAAGAATTTCAGCAGTGTTGCAGGGCGTACACAGTAATTATGAGATTGACTTGTTTCAGAGCCTGCTGGCAGCGGTTGCTGACGTGACCGGTTGTCAGGATAAAGCTTCTGCTTCACTGAATGTGATTGCCGATCATATCCGTTCCTGTGCTTTTCTGGTGAATGATGGGGTGCTGCCTTCCAACGAAGGCAGGGGTTATGTTTTACGGCGTATCATTCGTCGGGCTATCAGGCATGGTCATCAGCTTGGTGCTGATGAAACCTTCTTTTACAAGCTGGTGGCACCTTTGGCAAAGGTCATGGGTAATGCTTACCCTGAACTCATTCAAAACCAGGCGATGATAGAGTCTGCCCTTAAAAATGAAGAAGAGCAGTTTGCACGCACGCTGGATAATGGGATGCAGGAACTGGAAGCAGCCATTGCGGACTTGGATGGCACCATTATTCCTGGTGCTGTTGTATTCAAACTCTACGATACTTTTGGTTTCCCGGTTGACCTGACAGCAGATATTGCCCGTGAAAGACAGCTTACGCTGGATATGGAAGGCTTCGAAGCAGCCATGCAGGCGCAAAAAGAACGTGCCCGTGCAGCCAGTAGTTTTGCAGCCGATGCCGTGCTGGAACTAAACGATAATCCACAGACAAAGTTTAACGGCTACGAACATCTGACAGACAAAGGCTGTGAGGTACTTGCGCTGTATGTTGATGGTCAGTCCGTTAATACCATGACAAGTGGGCAAAGCGGAATAATTGTTCTTGATCAGACACCTTTTTATGCCGAATCGGGCGGTCAGGTGGGTGATATCGGCATGCTCTGCAATCAGCAGTCGCGCTTTACGGTCCAGGATACCCAAAAACAAAATGAACAGTTTCTGCATCAGGGAGCATTAGTCGAAGGTGAAATAGCCCTTGGCGACAGGCTAGAGGCCAGTGTCGATACTGATATGCGCCGGGCAACCATGCTCAATCACTCAGCAACACATTTGATGCACGCAGCCCTGCGCCAGGTGTTGGGCAAGCACGTCACGCAAAAAGGTTCTCTGGTGAATGCCGATTATCTGCGTTTTGATTTTTCCCATAACCAGGCTGTCAACGCTGAGGAATTAAATCAAATTGAAATTCTCGTCAATCAACAGATATTGCAGAATAGTGCAGTGACTATGCAGACGATGAGTATTGAAGCGGCCAAAGCGCAGGGAGCAATGGCCTTGTTCGGTGAAAAATACGGCGATGAAGTGCGTGTAATCAGTATGGGAGCAGGCGGAGAGTCGGAAGCTGAGACTTTTTCGGTGGAATTATGTGGTGGTACCCATGTCAACAGGACCGGTGATATCGGCTCGTTTAAAATTATTCAGGAATCCGGTATCGCTGCGGGTGTTCGCCGTATCGAAGCGGTTACCGGGTTAAAGGCTCTGGAATTGGTCAGAAACCAGCAAGAGCGTTTACGTACGATAGCCTCCTTGCTGAAGTCTGATAGTGCCAATATTGAGCAAAAGGTAGAGCAGCTGCAAAAACAGAACAAGGAACTGGAAAAACAGGTACAGCAGTTAAAAGCCAGATTAACCAGTTCAAGTGGTACCGATCTTAGTTCTCAGGCCATTGAAATAAGTGGTGTGAAAGTGCTGGTTACGGCAATAGAAGGGCTGGACAGTAAAGATTTAAGAAGCACCTGTGATCAGCTGAAAAATAAACTGGGCTCTGGAATTATCCTGCTGGCTACCGTGGCAGATGGTAAAGTCAGCCTTGTTGCCGGAGTGACAAAAGACTTGATTGATAAAGTAAAGGCAGGAGATCTGGTGAATACAGTAGCCCAGCATGTTGGAGGCAAGGGCGGTGGACGCCCTGATATGGCAATGGCTGGTGGGACCCAGGTTGAAAACCTCGATAAAGCCCTGTCTTCCGTTAAACCTTTCCTAGAGT
>JAYQWA010000019.1:0-40380 GCA_038148755.1 Gammaproteobacteria bacterium | reverse complement strand
ACGCAAGGGACTTAAAATCCCTCGGTAGAAATACCGTGCCGGTTCGATTCCGGCCCCAGGCACCATTTAAATCAATGACTTAGCGTCCACATCTAATCTGGCGTAGTGTTTTGTGGGACAAATCTGGGACACTAAGAGAATTTTCAGTGAATGACACAGGCAGTGGGATTTGCTACTGTTTGGTCTGGAGACGTGCTCAGCCCACGTAAAAAGTAGCTTGCGAATATTAACTCTCCAACCTTATTGGTGCTTAACGTACCAAGGAGTTTTCGTATGGCTACTATTGAAATACGCAAATCTTGTTCTAAGACATCCTACCGAGCCAGAGTCCGAGTTAAGGGCTACCCTCAAATCACCGCTTCGTTTGCCCGTAAGACCGACGCCAAACGCTGGGCAGCTGGAATAGAAGCTGATATTCACTCGGGTAGGTATTTTCCCGAAACACACCACACGTTATCTGATGCGATCAAACGGTATTCTGATCAGCACTTACCTCAGCTAAAAGACGCAGCGAAGCGCTCACAACATCTTTCATGGTGGAACAATCAAATTGGCCACATGAGAATGTCAGATATAAAGTCGGATACGATTAGTAAATGCAGATCTATCCTGCAACATTATTTTGAAAATTAGTGACTTGACAGCAAAACAGAGTAAGGAGAAAATATCTTGAGATAATTACAGTGCATTTACAGATACTTAGGTTGGAAAAAGTAGAGTTTTATTTTTATATAGATCAGTTTGAATGAAAGTGGTTGATAAATAATCTTCCCTGAAATCAGGTTGAATATGAAAATTTAGCATGATTATATCCTTCTTACGCAAGTTCTTATGTTCTTCTTTGTTTTTCTCATGCTTTCTCCAAGCACAGGATCTGCAGGATCTACCACTTTTTCCTGATGAAGCAATAGCTCTGCAGCTACTTGATGTTGCACCTACTGAGGCAGCGCTTGAAGCGCTTTCAGAAATACTCATGATTCATGCCCTGCGCATGGATGCCACAGCTCGTGAAGCTAACGATCCAAATATTGCCATTGATATGCAGCAAATGTCCTTGGAGTATGCCTGGCGGGCTGTCAAGGCAGACCCGGGAAATATTGCTGGTCTGCGCTTTCTTGGTGGAAAACTGCCAAGTTTTAGTGAAACCAATATAGCACTTGCCATTGATCTCCTGAGCCGAGCCCAACAGATTGAGTATGATGAAAAACTGGCTCTTTTACTCACCGGGTTACTAGCGCGAAACGGTCACTATATAGAAGTGGTAAACGAGCTTGAACCCCTGTTGGCCACACAGACTTATAGAGCATCTATTTCCGAAGATGAAGAAGTAGCAGCTGTAGTGCTGCTTGGAAATGCGTATTTGATCAGTGGTCAGCTTGATAGAGGTAAAGATTTTTTCAGTAATCGTGTATCCGAAGAGCCAGCTCGTCCGGATCATTGGAGTGCGCTGGCACGAATAATGGCAGCTTTAGACGAAACGGATCAGGCAATCGCGCAGCTGGATGCAAGCATCGCAGATATGAGTGAAGGAGACCCGGCCATAGCACGATTAGATGAAATCCGTCTTGGTCTCAGAGCAGACCAGATTCTGGTCGACTGGCGCCGGTCTATGGAGGACACTCAATGAATACAAAACTTTTACTACAAGCCTCCAGGCTGCTTCTGGTATTGATCCCTGTATCTCCTGTTATGGCCCAATCGCAATCACTAGCTGGTGAGGTCCAGAATGCAGTCGAGACTCACGCTTCAGCGCGCAACCAATTAAAGGATTGGCTACGCGATAATCCCCAAGCTGAATTAATTGACTTACCCATGAGTACACTGAGTATTGATCCGGAAGACGTCATTGATCCGGCCAGTCTATCGCTACTGTCAGCATCTGCAAGTACTCCAAGTGGATCTATCAATATTCCCCTATCATCTACAGAAGTAGGGATCAGACCTGCCCGGGATGAGCAGATACCTCCCAAGAATAGTCCGCCACAAATTGGACAAATCCGTAATGTAATGACTGGTCAAAATATTCAAGCACTAAATCAAGCTGCGAACTCAATCAATTGGTATGGTCAACAGGGTGTCGCTCTAATGGGTTCGGATATCACTCTTGGAGCGAATGTGGATGCCGATGGTAGGCTGCGTTTACATACAACTTTGAATGCTGATGTTGATATGCGCATCACAGCTTCACGTCCCAGCTTGAATGGCGCTCCCATACCTTCTCTCTGGGACGTCGCAGGTCTCTGGGATGCGGTTAGCAAAGGTGTAAACAAGGCATTGGATGAAGAACGCGAGGGTGATAGCGGCTTCCTCACCTGGGCCAAGGCAACCACTTATGCGGTAGTGGAAAACAGTGTCGTTGTAGGACTTGGTCGGGAGATTGGTCGACGCGCTGAAGATGTGGCTACCGATGCGGAGTCCGGTGGCTTTTTTGGCGGATATCTGTCTGTCGTGGGTAACGTTACCGGTCTGGTATTCGATTTGGCTTATGGCGCTACGATTGGAACCCTTGAAGGAACCGGCAAACTTATAGGGACAGCTGCCGAAGCTCTTACCCGGCCTTATGATCTGCATGAAAAAGAAATCTTAGCACAACAAATGGAATACCGGGCCATGCAACATCGCATAGCAGCTCGCTCCGGCGCGACTGAAGCGGAGACGGATGCAGACCCATGGGCAACATCAGGCACCATTGAGTTTGTTGTCGCTGACCCGGATCGCGCTGCACAAGCCAGACAACAGCAGGAAATGCAACTTGCACTTCGGGAGCAACAATCCAGGCAACAAATTGACCAGCGCCAGCAACAGGAGTCCGCTATACGAGAAGCGCAAATTATCGCTTCTCGCCAGGCAATGCAGGAGGGCCTGCAGGCATTGGCTGCCGGCAGTGCTGCAGCCATGCAGCAAATACAGGAATTCAATCAGGCCGCGGAACAGCAACGCCAAGCCCAAAATCAGCGAATGGAAGATGTTGTGGCTGATATTAACAATCGTTATGAATCTCGACCTGGCCTATCGATATCTGATCCTAACGATCCTTACCCCACTCTGGATCCATTCGCCGATAGCTTCGAACAGCAGGGTAATCCTCTTGCTAATAATCCAGCTCAGACCAGAGGCAACGAGCAGGACAACCAAACATTTGCCATCAATTTCAACCCGGCACTCGACGTACAAACGGCGTTCTCATCAACTTCAGCCCCCTGGGGACAATCCAATAATACTGCGAATACTGCTTTTGGCCAGTCCTGCAGATATGATGGTTTTCCTGTATATCGCATCACCGCAAGGCCGGAAAATGAGCCTGGACGATACTGGGAGTTTAAAGATATTTGGGCAGGTGACTCGAATTGTTATCTGCCTCAGTGCGAGCATTGTGAAGAGGACCGCCCACAAGTCTGCGGTATAACTTTTCGTTATCACCTCGACCGTGTTAATGGAGAGCAATCCTTCGATGCCTGGCTCCGCGAAAAAACAGAATGGGGCGCCGAACTCTTGATAATCCAAAGTTGGTTCGGCGGTGATATTCCCGATACCACCTGCCCCATTAATTAAACTTCCTTGCCGAGAGCTGCGGAGAAATATATGAAAATACACAGTCACTTCCTTAGGGCAAGCGCAGCCATCTCATTAATTATCCTGACAGCCTGCGCTGGCGGGCCGCGGGAAATGGAAGCAGAGGATTATCAGGCAAACCTGGTTATTGATGTCGGACAACGTATCAGGAATACCCCAAAATATCCGATGACTCTGGGAGTCATGTTAATGCGCGACCAGCGACTCGCGCCATTTCTTGGTGAAAGTGATTCCTACTTTCGGCAGCCGGTCCCGGAGGGATTGAGTCGTTCTCTCTACTTTTCCCTTAATCGCAGCGGTCTCTTCAATAATGTTGAATTCATCAATGAAACGCCAAAGGAGCGTATGAGCGCAACAGAGCTGCGGCAAATTGGTGAACAGCATCAAGTAGACCTGATTCTGTTCGCTGACCTGACAACTTTCAACTTTGTACGTCGCAGCCTGGTCGAGGACCTTAGCTGGTTCGCTGCGACAACTGAAACACGTCAAGCACGCGAGCAGGATTTTGAAGCCACCGTAGCCTTGGGATTTATTGGCCAGATTCTGCATGTTGCGACAGGCACTGTCGTCTGGGGCGAAGAAGTACAAAGTTTCGAAAGCACATATGCTGCAGAGGGAGTAATCTCTCCGACTGAGTTCAATGATTTAACAGACACTTTGCTGGCCGGGAGCTTTACCCGTCTGGCTCAATTCATAGATGCAACAGGCTTGGTACCACGATGATTACTAAATGCATAACCAAAAAATTGCTGTTTTTCACTGTGCTATTGACAATTTCCTGGTCAATCCAGGCTCAGCGTTTGGATTCTTATATCGCTGCTTTTGACTATAAACTGGTCCCGATGGAAGCCAACCAACTTCCACAAGTTATCGAGCAACGAGGAATCTCGGTTGGCTGGAACAGAGTAGAGCGTGATGAACAGGTCAGACTGCTGGGTGACAGAGTGAATGACAGCCTGGTTTTCCATCTGGTCATAACTAACGACAGCACTGTTCGTATTCTGGTTTTAGGACGGGATATTAATGCAACTCGTGCCAATGAACAGGTTTTTGCCATGAATTTACCAGCGATCGTAGAAGCGGTCTCGCCACCTAATGCAACCATTGGTCAAGGAATAGCCAATGCAACGCTGGGCGTTATGACATTGGGTGTCGCCACTGGAATCCGTCGGGTTGCTGAAGGCGACACACCCAAACAGGTTCGGACTTCTTACCTTGAATCATCGTTACATGAAAAAATGCTAGGGCATAGTATTTTGGAACCTGGAGAAAGCTATCAGGGTCTCGTTATCTTTGATGAAGATCAATGGGAAGAAATTAATCCAGACTCTATCAGGCTATCGATACAAAATCTAAGTCAACTTGTATACTTGGATTTCAACCTGATAGTCGATTGAAAAGCTGTTCTATCTCCATTACGTTCAAAAAGTCTTTACGATATCAAATTAAATAATGGTATGTGGCTGATAGATCATGGTATGGAGGAGCTATGAAAAAGCTACTTGAGAAGTACAGCATCACACTATTTCTGCTTGTTATGCAGACAGTTGCCAATGCCCAGGGCACAATTACAGGCAGTCTGATAGATCCGAATGGCCTCAATATTACTGGCTTGAACCAGGCAGTGACCCTAGTAAATGTTGATACTGGTGAAGAGTACTCGGGGTTAACAACACTGGATGGTGATTATACAATTTCCGGGCTACCTGAAGGTTCTTACAACCTGAGTTTCCTGTTTCGTACGGCAATGTATCAATCCTATTCCGAGGAAGGTTTGTTTATCGCAGACAGTGAAACACTGCAGCATGATCTAAATATTCAGTGGAGTATCAATCTTGGCACCATTGGTGATGATCCGGGGATGCTGGCTGTGGATATATTAAGAAACTCGGGAGAGACTTCTGGCCCAACCCCTAGGCTTTTCAATGGTGATGTGGATTTTTCAGGGATGTGGGTAATAAGGCAATCGTCTGATAGCCCCCGGCAAAATCCAAGGCCTCCCTACCAACCCTGGGCGGCAGAAATGGATGCTGAATATCGTGCATTAAATTTTCAGAATGCAGCAGCTTACTGTTTACCTCAGAGTGCAGTACCCACAAGCATGGCTATTGGTTTTCCATGGCAAATCACCCAGACACCAGAAATAATGATACAAATCATGGAGTTCCAGACTCCTGGCTGGCGACAGGTATTTATGGATGGCCGGGACATGCCGGAAATCTGGAATCCCAGCTGGCAAGGTCACTCAAGAGGACACTGGGAAGGAGATACATTGGTTGTGGAAACTTCTGGCTTTAATGAATACACACCCGGCTTTGGCATTCATACAGACCAGATGATAGTGACTGAGCGATACACTCGGCCGGAACTGGGAACTCTTTTGGTTGAACTAACTGTGGAAGATCCCGGAGCGCTCACTGACAACTACACCTTCACAAGAGAGTTTGGCCTTGTTCTTGGTGAAGAAATCCTTGAATTTATCTGTGCCGAAGGCAATACCGATCCTTCTCACTGGGAACAATCTGTTTGGAGAGGCCGACCCTGATAAGTTTGTTGTATTAATAAACTATTTTGATAAATAGCAGTAATGCCTGCTTTCTATCCAAAGCAGACATAAGCTTGCCAAGCCATAAAAGCAGTTTCACAATGACCTGCAACAATAGCAGTACTAAAACCAATACATTTATTTATCAGGCGAGTGTGTTTATGACAAGAATTATAAAAAACTTACATAGTCGTTTTCTTAAAAACATCTCTTACAAATCTATATTACTTTACTGTGGACTTTTGCTGGCTGTAAGCGCAAATGCCCAAGGGACACGATTACTCAGACAGCCCAGCATAAGCGATAGCCATATTGCCTTTATTTATGGTGGCGATCTTTGGGTAAGCGAGTTAGGACAAACACAGGCAGTTAGAATTACCAGCACGGCTGCAGTTGAGAGTGATCCTCATTTCTCGCCAGACGGGGAAACTATTGCGTTTACTTCAAACCGGTCTGGCACCCCTAGCGTCTATACCGTTTCAGTTAATGGCGGCCCGGTGACCAGGCTTACCTGGCACCCGTCGCCGGTTATTACTCGCGGCTGGACTCCAGATGGTGAGCGTGTACTGTATGCCTCTAGCAGAGGTTCAGCACCGATAGCCTTCAACAGACTCTGGACGGTATCCGTCGATGGCGGGGCGCCTGATTTATTAACAGAGCAATGGGGATTTAACGGATCCTTTTCTGCAGATGGTGATCAGATAATCATAGACAGAATGACTCGCCGCGATGTCGAATTCCGCGATTACAGGGGCGGTCAAAATACACCTTTGGTTATTCTTGATCTGGATGATTTATCTGAAATTCAATTGCCTAATGAAGCTTCTGCTGATATTGAGCCGATCTGGATTGGCGACTACATTTATTTTCTTTCTGATCGTGACTGGACATCTAATGTTTGGTCTTACTCTATCGAAACAGGAACTTTAAACCAGCTAACCGAGTTTTCGGATAGCGATATAAAACAACTTTCAGGTAACAGTGACGTACTGACCTTCGAACACAATGGTTATCTTTATACCTTGGACCTGGCTTCGAATGACATTAATCAACTGGAGATTAATGTGAGCGGCGACTTTCCATGGGCTGAAACCAGATTTGAAGATGTTAGTGAAAGTGCAACATCGGCATCTCTTTCTCCAACTGGGCAAAGGGCTATCATGGCAGCTCGGGGAGAGGTATTCACAGTGCCGCTTGAAAACGGTGATACTCGCAATATCACCCAGAGCTCCGGGGCTGCAGATCGTGCGCCAATATGGTCGCCGCTGGGAGATAAAATTGCCTGGTTTTCTGATGATAATGGTGAATTTTATCGTTTGATAGTAGCCAGCCAGGATGGCCGATCAGAGCTTGAAAGCATTTCTATAGGGGAATCAAAAATGGCATGGGAACCAACCTGGTCTCCAGATGGTGAACTGATAGCCTTTGTTGATGATGATGTCAGAATTAGAGTGCTTGATTTAGAGACTAATGAAATTATGACAGTTGATGTTGGTGGCACAAATATAGAAAGAGGCTTTAATGGACTGAGATGGTCACCAGACTCCAACTGGCTGGCTTATTCAAAAACCGCAAGCAACGAATTCAGACAAATTGTTGTTTGGTCTAGAGAGAATAACGTGGTTAGTCCATTAACTAATGAATTTGCTGACGCATTTTCTCCATCATGGGACAGAAATGGTAAGCATCTTTATTTTCTTGCGAGTACCGATGTGGCTTTGGGGTCAAGTTGGGCCAGCACCAGTGCCATAGCGGCTCAGCCACTTTATGCGGCTTATATTATCAACCTTACTAAAGACTCTAATTCTCCGTTTGAACCTCTAAGTGATGAAGAATCAAATGAAGAGCCTGCTAATGAAGTCTCCTCAGAAGAAGGCTCAGCAGCAGAAGAAGCTGCTGTTTCAGTAGTTGTCGATATTGAAAATATTCAACGAAGAATATTGGCTCTTCCACTTCCAGAAAGAAATTACAGGATGACCGTTAACGGACCAGCCGGGTCAGTTTTCATTGCTGAACAATCAGCTAATGGTCCTGAGCTAACTCTGCAAAAATTCACTTTAGAAGCAAGAGAAGCCCAAGCATTTGTAGCTGGTGTTAGCAGTGTGTCAGTTTCAGCTGATGGCAATAAATTACTGGTTAAAAAAGGGCCCGCCTGGCAGGTTCTTGAAACTGGCAGTGAGAGTGGTTACATCGGTGAAAATGCCGCTAGTGCTGCAAATCTTGATGTGAATTTAACAATGCGACTGGACAGAGAAGCTGAATGGCAGCAGATGTTTGATGAAGCCTGGCGCTATGAAAGGGATTACTTTTATGATCCCAATATGCATGGGCGTGACTGGGATGACGTTTACAGGCGTTATGCCCCCCTGGTTCCTTTCATCAAACACCGCTCAGACCTGACCTATATTCTTGATCAGCTAAACGGTGAAATGTCAGTTGGCCATAGTTTTGTTGGTGGGGGAGATTATCCTGAGGTTGAGGAATCCACCGTCGGCTTGCTTGGAGCAGATTTAGTTCCGGTAAGAAATCGCTGGATGATTGAGCGTATTTATACCACTGAAAGCTGGAACCCTGGCCTTACGGGTCCTCTCGACCAGCCTGGAGCAAATATTGAAGAAGGGCATTATTTAGTAGGCGTCAACGGTAGAGAATTAACTGCTAATGAAAATCCTTATGCATTATTGGAAGGCACTGCTGACATGCAAACCATATTGCATATTAATGATTCCCCTGATTTTGAAGATGCCTGGGAAGAAACAGTGGTCCCTATTCGAAATGAAAACTCTCTTAGACAACGCGCCTGGGTAGAAGATAATCGGCGAATGGTAGATGAACTCTCAGATGGAAAGCTAGGCTACATTTGGGTGCCAAATACCTCAACCCCCGGTTTTGTTTCTTTTAATCGCTACTTTTTCGCGCAACAGGATAAAGCCGGAGCGGTGATCGATGAAAGGTTTAATGGAGGAGGGCAGCTAGACGATTACATGGTTGATTTAATGAGTCGTAGTTTGAGGATCAGTATTACTAACGAGGTGCCAAATGGAAGGCCTATCAGATTGCCTGCCGGGATACTCGGACCAAAATTGTTGATGGTTAACGAAATGTCGATGTCAGGAGGGGATTTCTTTCCGTGGATTTTCAGGCAACAACAAATTGGGCCTTTATTAGGACAGCGCACCTGGGGCGGACTGGTAAAATCTTCAGTGCATTATAGTTTAGTTGATGGAGGTACATTAACGGCACCTGATAACGCCGTTTTTGATCCGGTAGCTAATCGATGGATTGCTGAAAATATAGGAATTACTCCCGATATTGAAGTTTATCAGGATGCCCAGGCATTAAGTAATAATGAAGACCCTCAACTTGAACGAGCGGTTACTGAAGTACTGAGGATGCTTGAAGAACAAGGAGAAATAAATATTGAGCCGCCGCCCTTTTCGACGCCCGCGGTTCATTAGAGAAAATAATTAGTTCTAAAATAATTACTAATTTTGGGAATGTCAGCTTTTGGCCGATAGCAGACGTTCGAGACTTCACTTTTTTTCTAAAATCCCCTCTAAAGTGTCTGGGCAGATACTACTTAAACTACACAGCCCTAAAAAGACACCCCCGCCCCTCTGATTAGACCCACCCCTAGGGATAAATAGAGTAGGGAAGAGGCTGGACTACCTGATAATCTACCAGTATACGCATTAGAGAGGCTTAGAAAGCTATGTAATGCAGTATAAACAGGCTTTACGCGGATATGGGAGTGTTTAATAAGGGACTTAAAATCCCTCGGTAGAAATACCGTGCCGGTTCGATTCCGGCCCCAGGCACCATTTAAATCAATAACTTCCACACAAAAAAGCAGATTGTGACCTAGACGCTCATGATGTTTAGTCATTATTTGTTTGACTAAGCTAGCTGCCCCACCTAGAATTCCGCGCTTTTTGACGAAACAATCATTATGAAAGCATTTAAAGCCTGTTCTCTTAGTCTCTCTATTTTCCTAATTACCAGTCAAAGTGCATTAGCCACGAATGGTTACTTCACTCATGGGCTGGGCGTCAAAAATAAAGGCATGGCCGGTGCCGGCACAGCATTGCCAAGTGAAGCCATTGCGGCTTCAATTAATCCAGCTGCCACAATAATAATGGCAGATCATTTTGAGTTTGGTTTAGGACTGTTTTCACCTCGACGGTCATATACAGCCTCTAACAGTCTGGCTAATGGTCAAGGGGGTGCATTTACAATTGCCCCGGGCACCGTTAATAGTGAAAGTGATTACTTTTTAATCCCTTATATCGCGCGCACATGGAGTTATCAGGAAAATTCAGCGCTTGGAGTCTCATTCTATGGCCGTGGAGGCATGAATACGGACTACCAAACGGGATCTGCGATATTCGATCCTGACGGCATTGGCCCAGCGCCGGTATCAACCTTGCCGGGCTCCTATGGTAGCGGCGATGCTGGTGTTGATCTTACCCAGGCATTTTTAGACCTTTCTTATGCTCGAACCAGAGGCAAGCTAAATTGGGGTGCCTCTCTGGTGCTAAGTGCACAGGCTTTTGAAGGCAAGGGCTTCGGCAGCTTTGCGCCTTACACCCAAACCTTCAATGCTTCCGGTGGGACAACCTTCCCGACGAATCTAAGCAATAACAACAGGGATTATAGTTATGGTGCTGGGCTCAAGCTCGGTTTCATATGGGAAGCCAGTGACAGCTTAAATTTAGCAATTAGCTACCAAAGCAAAATATTCATGACTGAACTCGATGATTACAGTGATCTGTTTGCTAAACAGGGAGACTTTGATATCCCTTCTAGCATAAGGGCTGGAGTAAGCTTTAAACTTTCTCCCAGTAGATCATTTCACTATGACATCGAGTATACAAGTTTTAGTGCTGTTAATTCAGTCGGCAATCCCATTCAACCCATTTTTTCCTGTCCTATTGTCGGTGGTACTTCACTAGACTCTTGCCTTGGCGGTAACGCTGGAGCTGGTTTCGGATGGGATGATATGACTACTCACAAAATAGGCTATGAATGGCAGTTTAATAAGCTAGCAAACTGGACTTTTCGATCTGGCTACAGCTATGGGAGTCAACCTGTCGAATCCGATCAGGTGCTATTCAATATGATGGCGCCAGGGGTGATTGAAGAACATATTACAGCCGGTTTTACACATCGCGTCAGTAATGGCAGAGAATACAGTTTATCTGTGATGTACGCCCCTAAAAATAGCGTAAGTGGATTAAACAGCTTTGACCCAACACAGACCCTAGAATTGAAGATGCATCAATTTGAAATTGAATTTGGTTACAGCTGGTAATTAACATTCAAACAACCTGACTATCCCAAGCCTTTTTGAAAGGCTTTCGGTTCTGGTCGTTGATTGCTGCCATGGCAATCTGCATTTCAATGGCACAGTATAATACTCTGCCAATGTCATCTTAGTTATCCCTGAAAATAGCCAGGGTTGAATCACCAATCAGTTTTTCTACAATGCCGCCATGTGTTTCGATAATCGGGATCATGGTATTCAAATAGCGGCTGAGCAGACCAGCCACTTAAAGCGTGGAATGCATCTCGGAAAAATAAGTAAAGCCTTTTAAATCAGAAACCAGAATGAAGACTTTTCTATGTCGAACTGCCCGAGCTGTTTCTTATTCATACTTTTTAATCGGCTTTAAAGCGGCATAAAAATAAAACCTGCAAGATATTCATATCACATGTATTCCTGCAGGCAACATACAATGGTGTATTGGTATATTATTTACAAATTCATTGTATTAACCAGCAGGAATAACCTTGATGCCAGGGTTTATTGACAGAACCAGTAGTAAAAAACAGCTAGTACACTTTATGCTGCTGGCTCTTATTGCCGTCATGCCAGCACAGAAACTGTCTGCCCAGGCAGCTCAATCCGGGAGCGTTAATATGGAATATGCTGATATGGTTTATGCCTCTGTACAGGGGCTGGATCTTGCCCTGGATATTTATATGCCTGAGAACGTGGTGAATCCGCCTCTGGTCGTTTTTATGCACGGTGGCGCTTGGCAGTTTGGCAATAAACGTTCGGAATATCCTGTCCAGTTTGTGGAACATGGCTTTGCCGTTGCAGGTCTTGATTTCAGACAATCCACCCAGGCGCGTTTTCCAGCTCAGGTGCACGATATCAAGGCGGCTATCAGATATTTAAGAGCGAATGCCGGGCGTTTTGGTTTCAATGCCGACAGAATCGCTATCAGTGGTTATTCTTCCGGCGCTCATCTGGCCACACTGGTGGGTGTGACCAATGGTCACGCAGAGCTGGAAGGAGGCCTGGGTGATTACCTGGATACTTCATCGGATGTGCAGGCCATTATCAGTTATTACGGCGCACACGATTTAACCAGCATACTTAGCCAATCAACTGACTTCGGCCTGGGCGTACGGGTTCCTGCGCTGCAGTTGTTATTGGGTGCACAGCCTGATGAAGTGGCGGATTTGGCACACCTGGCCAGCCCGGTATTTCATGTGGATGAGGGCGACCCGCCATTGCTGCTGTTTCACGGCGATGAAGACATACAGATGCCAATTGATCAGAGTTATCAAATGGACGCAGCCTATAAAGCACTGGGACTGGATGTCTATTTCGATGTGGTAGAAGGCGCTGCACATGGCGGCATGGAGTTTTTTGCACCGGACAAGCTGGAACGTGCCCTGGATTTTTTAAAACGAACAATTGCAAATTAAATAAAAACTCTGCATTTTTATTTATAGGCTTTTTACTGCATAATCAGCTCCGTTTTTTCATCTGCTAACCCACCTGTTTTAACTTGATAAGGTTCTTATTTAATGTGGTTTAAGAATGTCCGCGTGTATTGTCTGACCCAAAGTTTCGATCTGTCCTTTGAAGACCTTGAATCCCAGCTGGGTGAAAATGTTTTTATCCCTTGTGCCAATTATGAAAAGTCCCGTATAGGCTGGGTGAGTCCGCTTGGTGATGCCGCCCCTGAACTTACGGAAGACCAGTCGCCCATGCTGACACATATTATCGGCGACTACATTATGCTTTGTGCGCAAAAGCAGGACAGATTGCTGCCAAGTTCTGTTGTGCGTGAAGCGACCGCCGAGAAAATTGCGGACATTGAAAGCAGTCAGGATAGGAAGGTGTATCCCAAGGAAAAACGGGAAATTCAGGACAATATGTATGCCTCGCTTTTACCCAGAGCCTTTACCCGTTCAACACGCACTTATGGTTATATTTCCCGAGCTGACAAACTACTGGTGATTGATGCCGCTAGTGCCAGTAAAGCAGAAGAATTTATCAATTTATTACGCGATACCCTGGGTTCCTTTCCGGTGGCATTACCGGACAGCAAACGCGCGCCGACTGATGTCATGACGCGCTGGCTGCTTGAACAGAAAGCCACGGATAAATTCGAGCTGCATAATGATTGTGAGATGTTTAATCCGCTGGACAGCAGTAATGTTATTCGTTGCAAGGGGCAGGAGCTGGTCAGCGATGAAATCAAAAGCCATCTGGAAGCTGGTAAAAGAGCCAAACAACTGAGTGTGATGTGGAACAATGTCCTCAGTTGCAGCATTGCAGAAGACCTGAGTCTGAAACGCCTGCGTTTTGAAAATGTCAAAGAGGAGTCCGGCAGCTTTGAAGAGGAAAGTCCGGCGCAAAAGTTCGATCAGGAATTTGCTCTCATGACGCTGGAGTTAAGCGCATTTTTTACCGCACTGTTTAATGCTTTCGGCGGTCTGGAAGATCCAAAAAGTAAACCCTTACCGGATAACCGCAATAAAGAGCAGGGCGACTTATAAAACATACTTTCTGCCTGTGCTTAACCTTACGGCAGACATGCTATATAGTCGATATCTCAATATTCAGGGGAGAATTCATGCTAAAAAAGCTAATCACATTATTTTTACTAAGCGCTTCGGCGAACCTCTATGCAGTCAATGGACTGGATGAACATCAGTATCTGCATTGCGGAGAACGGGATGACCTGGCTCTGGGCTCGCTGTTTTTTCTGAATGCCGATACCGGCAGAGCATTTCAGCACCATCTCTGGCTTGATCCAGTTTCGCTGGGAGGTCTTGAAGCCTTGTTCGGGCGTGAATACGACAGTTTTGATGAATTTTTCCTGTACCTGACCACTGAGGCACTGAATTACAGTTTCAGTGCCTCAAGCGCTGAAATCAATATCGGTTATGCTGCCGATGCCAGCGATGAATTTAATAACCCGCTTAAAGTGAATTATCTGATAGACCGCAGCAGTGGCGAGTACTTGTGGACTTCAAATGATGCGGCTTTTATCGGCGAAGAAGATAGCGGCAACTGCCGTATGGTCAGCTCAACCTACTACCAGGATATATTACTCGACTGGTACAACCTGGCGCATGAAGCCGAGCCTGAAAAGTTATTTGAGCTGTAAGTATTAATATCAATTAAATCAATTAGATAAATTAAACATTTAAAGTTTTTTCATATTTTTTTTAAAAGGTGAACAGCATGACTGAAGCAGCAGAATACACCCCGCCCAAGGTATGGAAATGGGAGCAGGATGAAAACGGCGGACGTTTTGCCAGCATCAACCGCCCGGTTTCCGGTGCCACACATGACAAAGAGCTGCCTGTTGGGAAGCATCCTCTGCAGCTGTATTCACTGGCTACGCCGAACGGCGTAAAAGTGACCATCATGCTGGAAGAACTGCTGGCTCTGGGGCATGCTGGTGCCGAGTATGATGCTTATATGATTAATATTATGGAAGGCGAACAATTTGGCAGCGGTTTTGTCGAGATAAACCCTAATTCCAAGATACCGGCCCTGCTTGATACCAGCACCTCCAAACCAACACCTGTGTTTGAATCCGGCTCAATACTCTTATATCTGGCTGAAAAATTTAAAGCCTTTATCCCGGTTGACCCTGCACGCCGCACTGAATGCCTGAACTGGCTGTTCTGGCAGATGGGGGCGGCCCCTTATCTGGGTGGCGGCTTCGGCCATTTCTATGCTTATGCGCCGGTAAAAATCAAATACTGCATTGACCGCTTTGCCATGGAGGTTAAACGCCAGCTGGATCTGCTGGATAAACATCTGGCTGATAACGAATACATGTGCGGCGATGAATACACCATTGCCGATATCGCCATCTGGCCATGGTACAGCGTGGTCCTGAACAATGAAGCCTACGAGGCTGCGGAGTTTCTGGATGCCGCATCCTACAAGCATTTGCAACGTTGGGCCGAACAGATCGGACAAAGGGATGCCGTGATACGTGGGCGTAAGGTTAATCGTCCGTTCGGTCCACCGGAAGATCAGCTGCACGAAAGGCACGATGCCAGTGATTTTGAGACCAAAACCCAGGATAAATTAAATCCCGAGGCAACATAGGCATAATTCTATATCCTTGCCGAGGTTGCTTTTCTTGGTATTGCTTCGTTTCCACCAGTAAGTAAAATTTCATTTTCTTTACTTGATATGCGCTTGCTGCATCTTGTGTAAGCAGAACCAATAGATAATAATCATTTATCCATAATTTCTACAATAACAACAGGAAATCGCCTTGTGAAAACTACCATTCTGAAAAAATTAAGTCTTGCCGCAGCTATCGGCCTTGTTGCAACAAGCGCCAGTGCGCATTTCAAACTGAATTCTCCTGCTTCCTGGATCGAAGAAGATGACAGGGGTGACCCCCAGAAACTTGCCCCTTGCGGAGGCACCCTGGCTGATGGCGGTACCCGAACCGATGCGGTTACTGATGTCACTGGAGGTCAGATGCTGACAATCGATATTGAAGAAACGATTTATCACCCGGGGCATTATCGAGTTGCCTTATCCAGCCGTATGAATTTGTTGCCGGCTGATGCCATGCCTCTGGAAATGGTCATGGGTGGCCGTGGTCCCGAGCCAAGACCCGTTTCAGGCCGTTTCCCCATTGAAGAGAATCCACAACCACCGGTTTTAGCGGATGGCCTGCTGGAAAATTATGAGCGCCGGACAGGACCAATTCAGACTGAAGTCAGAATCCCTAATATTGATTGTGAAGGCTGTGTATTGCAGATTGTCCAGTTCATGGCTGACCACCCTGGTCACAGGGAAGGTGGTTTTTCCTATCATCACTGTGCCATGTTAAATATCACAGCAGATCCTGATTCACCCATGGATGACGGCTGGATGTAATTCGACACAGCCGCTCTGTTATTTAATGGGGCGGCTGCTTTCCGCAGTAAAACCTTAAAAACAAGAATAAAGCGGAGGAACCATGACTCTTCTTTCACCACACATCAGCAGGTTATTGCTGGTCTTTTTTATACTACTGAATATTGTGGTGTCGTTTTCTGTTCAGGCGCAGATCGATATCAGTGGGGAATGGGCCGCCGTTTTTCATGAAGACGAAGATGAACGCAGACCCGGCCCGGAAATGGTTGAATATCAGGGCATTCCAATCAATGAAGCTGCCCGTCGTCGTGCATTGGCCTGGAGTCCTACTTTATTGAACCTGCCTGAACATCAATGCAAACCACATCCTTCTGATTATGGTAGCCGAGGTCCCAGTGATACCCGTTGGTGGAAAGAAGTCGATTCTGAAACCCAACAACTGATTGCTTACCATAACCGTATACGCTGGCAGGCACCCGAACGGACAGTCTGGATGGACGGTCGGGAGCATCCACCGGAATATGCCCCACATACCTGGCAGGGTTTTTCCACCGGTCATTGGGAAGGTGATGTGCTGGTTGTCAGAACCACACACCTGAAACAGGGCTGGTCACGTCGTAACGGGGTGCCACGCAGCGATCTGGCTGAATTTACCGAATATTTTTATCGAGAAGGCGACTATATGACGCAGGTTGTCATCGTCAATGATCCGGTTTACCTGACCGAGCCTTTTATTCGCACCAATAACTGGAAACTAGACCTGCGTCAGCAGATCGCCCCTTACCTCTGCGAATACCTGACTGAAGTTGAGATGGAACGAGGTCTCGTGCCGCATTATTTGCCCGGACAAAACCCTTTTATGGGGGAACATGCTGAACGCTATAACCTGCCTTTAGAAGGCGTTCTCGGCGGTGCAGAAACCCAGTACCCATCATTCATAGATAATGATTAAATATCAATAAAAACAACTAGATATAGATATAACTTAATGAAAATATTAAATGTAATATCCCCGTTAAGGGAACTAGCTCGACGAGCAGGGCTGGCACTGTTAAGTGTTTATTTACTGGGCCCTTTAAATGGACTGGCGCAGCAAAATTTTGATGATGTGGAAATAGAAATATTTCACGTTAGAGGCAATATTTACATGCTCGTTGGTGCCGGTGGCAACATTACAGTCCAGGTGGGCGATCAGGGTGTACTCATGGTTGACACCATGTATGCGCCCTTGGCAGATAAAATTTATGCGGCCATCCGTACCCTTAGTGATAGACCTTTGACTTATATTATCAACACTCATGGACACCCTGATCATATTGGTGGTAACGCCGCTCTGGCACCGCGCGGCAGCAATATTGCCGGCGGTAATGGGGGCGGTAATACACGGGACGTATTTTCCATGATGGCTGGTCAGGCGCTGGTTGTATCCCACGAAAATGTGCTGAATACAATTCTCAGTATGGATGAACCACCACCTGTGGAAGGCTGGCCGACAAATACTTATTTCGTGGAGAAAAGAGACTTCTTTTTTAATGGTGACGCTATTTTGTTGAGTCATCAGCCGAATGCGCATACTGATGGAGACAGTTTCGTATTTTTCCGGCGTGCCGATGTTGTCAGTGCCGGGGATATCTTCAACACCACCAGCTATCCCTATATTGATGTGGCAAACAGCGGCAGTCTGCAAGGCATTATTGATGCGCTCAATAACCTGCTTGATATTACGGTACCTGCTGACCGTCAGGAAGGTGGCACCATGGTGATTCCAGGTCATGGCAGAGTATCCGATGAAGCTGATGTGCTGGATTATCGCGATATGCTGACCATTATTCGCGACCGCATTGCCTATCGCATTGATCAGGGAGACAGTCTGGAACAGGTTAAAGCAAGCCAGCCGACCTATGACTACGACCCGCGCTACGGTTCCGATAGAGGATTCTGGACCACAGAGCAATTTGTCGAAACCATCTACCATGAACTTAGTTCACGCTAGTCCGCAAGAACAGCAAGAGAGCATATGATGAGAGCATTGAAAGCATTGACTGTTTTACTTACCGCTACTGCACTTAGCCTGAGCCTGCAGCAGGCATCCATGGCGCAGGATATGCAGAGTCCGCGTGATGCTGCACCTATCGACCTGGAAGGTTACTGGACGACGCTTATTACCGAAGACTGGCGCTGGCGTATGTTTACTCCGCCAAAAGGTGACTTTGTTAGTCTGCCTTTAAATGAAGAGGGTAGACGTGTTGGTAATTTATGGGACCCGGAGAATGAGGACGGCACCTGCAGGCCTTATGGTGCAGGCAATCTCATGCGTATGCCCATACGGATCAATATCACCTGGGAAGACGATAACACACTGCGTCTTGAGAGTGACCATGGCATGCAGACACGTTACTTTCATTTTAATGCCGACGAGATTCAGGATGGTCAGCCATCCTGGCAAGGTGTCTCGTTGGCTGAATGGGAGGGCGAAGCACTGAAAGTTGTCACCCGTAACCTGCGAGCAGGCTATATTCGCCGTAATGGCGCGCCATATAGTGAAAACGCTGTTGTGACCGAATATTTCCGCCGCCACACAACTTACGGCGAAGAATGGCTCACTGTTATGGTAATTGTGGATGATCCGCAGTATCTAACGGAGCCTTATTTTACCAGCTCAAGTTTCAAAACCATGGGCGCTGATGATGAATGGACGCCAACTCCCTGTGAAGATCTTTAAATTAAAGCCAAGCCATAAATTAAAAAGAGGACTTACAATGCCCAGAGTCATGCTTAGCCGTTTACTGCTGTTAATGCTGTCTGCTATGCCAGGAATGAATGCAGTTGCACAGGATTTTTCTGGTGTCGAGATTACCACGGTTCCGGTCAGTGATAATTTTTATGTGCTTTACGGTGCTGGTGGCAATATCGGCGTGTTTGTTGGTGAAGACGGTATTATTTTAATTGATGACCAGTTCGCGCCACTTTCCGGCCGTATCAGTGATGCCGTTGAGCGTATCAGCAGTCAGGATATCAAGTATGTTATCAACACTCACTGGCATGGTGATCATTCTGGCGGCAATGAAAATTTTGCCAACGGTGGCGCCGTAATTGTTGCCCATGAGTATGTGAGACGCCGCATGAGTATGGAAGTCTTCCTGCCGCTTTATAACAGTCGGACTATGCCTGCGCCGGTTAATGCCCTGCCAACAGTCACTTTTATGGACGATATCCGTTTTTATTCGGGCACGGAAACCCTGCACGCCATACATGTTCCTAATGCCCATACTGACACTGATGCCTTTGTGCATTTTGAAAATGCCAATATTATCCATCTCGGTGATCTGCTCTGGACAGGAAGCTATCCCAGGATCGACGTAGAACATGGCGGAGGGTCAGTTGATGGTGTCATAAGTGCCTTGGAGCAAGCGCTGGCGCTGGGCAATGCCGATACGCAATTTATCAATGGTCACGGCACTCTGGTTGAGAAGGGAACTGGATATCTGCAAAGTTATCTGGCGATGTTACGCACAGTACGAAGCCGTGTTGCCAATATGATTATGGAAGGCAAATCCTTGCGTCAGATTCTGGCTGCACGACCTACCGAAGACTTCGACGCGGAATTTCTCGCTGAAAATGCTTATATAGATGCCGATATGTTTACACGTATTATGTACATCAGCCTGACGAAACAATAAAACCAATATAAAAATAAGGGGCTCTAAATGAAAAATATCAGTCTGCAAAAAAATCTGTATCCGCTGCTCATCTTTATTCTCTTACTGATTATTTTTCTTCAGGAACGTCCTCTGAATGCACAAACTTCCAGTGATCAGCTCGCTAGCAACAAACAATTATTGCTTGATTTTTTTGCCTTCAGAGGCAGCGATATTGAACGTATGGAACAGTTTATGGCTGTTGATTATATACAGCATAATCCCCGTTTTTTGGCGATGGATAAATTTACCGGTGCCACAGGTAGCCGTGCCTGGGTAGAGGCTCGGATAGAAGCACGGGACAGAGGGGGGATACCACTGGTTGATCTTGGTGGCATCAGATTGACCAACCCCATCATTGTGATGGCGGAAGATGATCTGGTTACTGCTATCTACAAAGGTGATCTGCCGGATCCTGATAATCCAGAGGAAACCTACGAAGCCTTTGCCTTTGAAACCTTCCGTATTCGTGATGGCAAGTTCACCGAACACTGGGATCAGGTAACTCTGAAAGCAGGCTGGATGGAAGTAAATTAGTAATGGGAATATAAGGTTTGTATTCAACCTAAATAACAAGCGAGTAAGAATAATGAAAACTTTAAAACAATTAAAATTAATAGCACTGTGCTGCTTGCTGCTTGCACCGCTGACGGTTTCAGCACAGATGATGACAGCACGATCAGTTCTGGAAGATGCCGCAGAAGCCATGGGCGGGCTTGACCGCATACGTAATCTTGACAGTTTGCTGATGACCGGTTTCAGCCAAACGCTAAATCAGGACGGCGGTTCGGCGCCATCGCCACATCCTAAAGCACCACTTAAACTGGCCGCTCAGAATGGTGTTGAACGCTATTTTGATCTGGATGAACTGCGTGCTTATCAAACTCATCGTCAGGGTTTCTTATTTCCTTTTGCTTTGTCTTTTGGTCATGCCTGGGCCCCGGCCAGTCAGATACAGGAGGGTGTTGATGCGCTGAATCATCCGATATCTGCCTTGAGAGCCGCTTTTGAAAGCGATACCGATCTGGGTGCAGTAAGCATAGAAAACGACAACATCGTGGTTCAAATGACACTAGACAGCGGCAGGTCACTTTGGCTGGGTATTAATCAGCTCAATAAATTACCTGCCTGGGTTCGCTGGGTAGGACCGCATGCCAATCTGGGTGAAGTCACCTACATGAGTTGGTTTACCGGTTACGTACCTTTTGATGGTATCAGATTACCTTCCGGCTTCACCACGGAAATTGACTGGCGAGACAATATTGTCACTGTTTTTCATGTGGACTCCTATGAATTGAATGTCGAGCTGCCTGAGTTTGTTGCCAGTGGCGGCGGTTTTGGCGGTGGTGGTACACCCGAAGTTGCTGTTACCGAAGTCGCCGATGGTGTCTGGGATCTCAGAGTGGGCTCCAACGGTGGCGCTGTGGTTGAATTCGATGATCATCTGTTAATGTTCGAAGTTTACGGTAACGAAGCCAATTCATTGGCACGCATCGATATGGCAAATACCTTGGTGCCAGGCAAGGAAGTTACTCAGGTGATTTTATCGCACCACCATTTTGACCATTCCGGTGGTATACGCGCTGCCGTATCAAGAGGTCTGACAATTATCTCCAAACGTGAAAACGAAGGCATTTTAAGAGAAATGGTATCGCGACCGGCACCAAACTTTCCTGATGCGCTGGCGCGCAATCCTCAACCCTTGCACTTTATGCCGGTCGATGAACATCTGGTGCTGGAAGACAGCAGCAGGCGAGTCGATGTTTATGAAGTAGTCGGACACATGCATATGACTGATGCGGTTTTTGCCTACATTCCAGAGGAAAGAATTTTAATGCAGGGCGACATGTTTGATATCGGCTGGGACTGGCACTGGTGGGGTGGTAACTATATGGACAGTGTTGAACACCACAATTTAAATCCCATTACTGATATTCCTGTTCATGGACGGGTCAGCAGCATACAGGAAGTTATCAGCTATATATCAAGTCAGGTAAGTGCTGCCAGGGAGTTTTGTGGCAGGAATCAAGCTACCGGTATTTACATGGCAGGTTGCCCCGTAAAATACACCAGAGATTAACTAGACTAAATAAGAGGTTTCCATGCTTAGAAACATACTTGGTTTTTGCACTGTCGCAGCTTTTGCGGCATCAACAGCATCACTACAGGCACAGGTTTCAAACAACCCCTTTGCCACACCAATAGAGGCCGAAGAAGACATTATCAATGTGAACGTGGCTGAGTTTGCCAGCCTGCCTGATATTGACGGCGAAGCAGCCCGCATGATGCAGCTGGTGGATGAACCCGGCACCGGGCAACTGTTTGTTAATGACATGACTGGCGTTATCTACAGTGTCAGTTATGACGGCAGCAGGGTTACTCGCTACATTGATGTTGATGACTATGGCGTGGATGCCTGGTACAGCACTTTCCGTGAAGGCGGTATGCAGAGTTTTGCTTTTCATCCCCAGTTTGGCGAAGCGGGCACACCTGGCTACGGTAAATTCTATACCTGGACAGATAGCGGCAATACCCGCCCCATGCCGGACTTCATGCCAAGTGGCCCGTTGGATGACCACGATACCGTATTGCATGAATGGACTGATTCCAACCCCATGAATGCGACTTATGAGGGTGGCATGCCGCGTGAAGTCCTGCGTATTCAGCAACCTTATCGCAATCATAATGGTGGACAGATTGGCT
Organism: Gammaproteobacteria bacterium; assembly: GCA_038148755.1. GTDB lineage: Bacteria > Pseudomonadota > Gammaproteobacteria > Pseudomonadales > Pseudohongiellaceae > UBA5109. The sequence goes on along the minus strand of JAYQWA010000019.1, from coordinate 17,723 downwards.
TTAATACCCTGGCTGGCCCCGGCGATGCCGATTATGGTCTGTTATATGTTTCCAATGGTGATGGTGGTTCAGGTGGTGATCCGATGGTCATGGCACAAAACCTGAATTCCATTTACGGCAAAATGCTGCGTATCGATCCTTTGGGAGACAACAGCCTTAACGGTGAATACGGTATTCCTGCGAGTAATCCTTTTGCCAATGATGGTGATGACAATACCTTAGGGGAAATATTTGCCTACGGCATCCGTAATGCCCAACATTTTGTCTGGGATTCCGCCAACGGCAACATGATCCTGGCCGATATCGGACAGAACATTATTGAGAAAGTGAGTCTGGTCAGTCGTGGTGCCAATCTGGGCTGGAATACCTGGGAAGCCAGTTACCGTTTCAGTGAGGGGACAGTCAATTTGGCGAATCCACGCAGTGAAAGAGGCATCACTTATCCGATCGCTGAATGGGATCACACCGATCCACTTTTGCAGGCACGCTCAGCGGCATCAGGTCTACTGGTTTACCGCGGTAATGCAATTCCTCAATTACGAGGCAAATTGCTCTTTGCCGATCTTCTGAGTGGCGAGATATTTTATGTCGATGCTGACAATCTCCCCGAAGGAGGCCAGGACCCGATCAAACGCGTACTGCTTGATAACGGCAGTGGTCCGAAAAACATGCTGCAACTGATACAGGCAAAGAACCGTGAGCAGGGCAAAGCGGCAGCAGTTCGGGCAGATACCCGTATCGATGCAGGCCCAGATAATCGCGTGTTTATTCTTAATAAGGGTGACGGTGTCATCAGGGAACTAAGACCCTGATTTATAAGCAAACATGCTTGAGATTGCCTGTATTGATCACATTGTATTAAGAACCTCAAATCCGGATGCCATGCTGGCGTTTTACTGTGATGTGCTGGGTTGCACAGTAGAAAGAGAACTACCGCCAGCAACAGGACTGATCCAGTTACGGGCAGGATCAGCCCTGATTGACCTGGTTCCTGTTGACAGTGAGCTGGGCAGGGCCGGTGGTGGTGCTCCGACGCAAACAGAAAACAATCTGGATCATTTCTGCCTGCAATTAAAGTCTGTTTCTGAAAATGACATCAGGGAGCATCTGTCCGGGCATGGAATAGAAGCAGGGGAGTTTCGTGACCTCTATGGCGCACAGGGTTTCGGAAAATCAGTTTATATCCATGATCCTGAAGGCAATACAGTCGAATTAAGATCGGAGCTGCAGAAATAAATTAGCTGTCACATTAAGGCAGTTCTTTATTTACCAGTTCTTGCGAGTGATTTTCAAACCACTCGCCGAAGGCCGCGAGTATCGGTCCGATATTGGTCGCTGCTTCAGTCAGACTGTATTCAACTTTGGGTGGCACTTCGGTATATACCTTGCGATTTATCATGCCATCACGTTCAAGCTCACGTAACTGCAAAATAAGAATTCGCTGGGTAATGCCTGTAATAGAACGTTCCAATTCACCGAAACGGTGTGTTCCCTTACTTAGCTGGAACAGTATTACCGGCTTCCATTTGCCGCTAATCAGTTTCAGTGCATTTTCAACCGGGCAGCTGCTGTCAAACTGACAGGTACTGCTTTGCTTAATGTTTTTTGCGCTGACAGCCATATTTTCTTCTCCAATACAACTTCCATTCTTTATAAGTCGCTGCAGGTATCCTTCAGAGCGCCCATTTTTATTAATACATACATTAATGTCAGTATCATACAAAAATGTCGGTTCTTGTTATTTTGTTGGTAAAGCATAGAATACAGCACGCTTGGGGTCTACCCATTTTTAATTTTAGTAAACTAGCAAAAGGAAAACTCATGAAAATACTCGTAGTTGGTGGTTCCGGGATGATCGGTTCACGTATCGTGGCAGAAGCAGCTGCACGCGGACATCAGGTTATTGCCGGTGCCCGTCATCCGGAAAAAATTGAAAGCGGTGACAATGTCAGCGCCGTGGAAATTGATGCAACCAGTGCTGATTCAATCGCTCAGGCTGCCGCCGATGCAGATGCAATTGTCATGACAGTCAGCCCACGTAACGGCGGTGATCCAAGTGCTGAAGCCAATGCTGTTGCTGATGCTGCCATGGCTGCGGCAAAAAACTCCGGCAAGCGTCTGTTTTACGTTGGCGGTGCCGGTAGTCTGTTATTACCGGATGGTTCGCCTGTTGCAGAAACATTACCTGACGAAATTAAACCAGAAGCCATAGCAATGCGTGAAGTTCGTGACAGATTACAGAGCAGCGATCTGGACTGGACCGTACTTTGTCCGCCGGCCATGATCCAGCCCGGTGAGAAAAAAGGCAACTACCGCCTTGGTACGACAACCCTGATGTTTAACGAAAACGGGGAGAGCGCCATCAGTGCTGAAGACTATTCAGATGCTCTGCTTAATGAACTCGAAACACCGGCATATTCTCGTGCGCAATTCACAATTGCGTATTAATTAAGCAAGAACCGTGTCATCCCTCTAAGTAGCCTCAGTTCTCGGGAGGCTACTTTTTTTACTCCTCTTTTTATACCTTAAACATTTCCAGCGCCGCTAATGCTTGAATTTATGTGGCTTAGTCCTATACTCGATCATTCACGGGTGCTGTCGTCTGTTTTTATCAGCCTGTTCCAGATTAATAATTAAAAGATATCGTTGGAGGTATCAGCTATGCGTAATGCTTTTATAATTTTTATTTCGGTTATGGCTTTAGCTGCCTGCGCCGGAGAAGAAATGGCAGGCAATACTGCGCCAGTGCCTGCAGATCCACCCAGCGCCAATGAAGTCCTGGCTGATGTTGAGGCTGCTATGGGCATGACAAACCTGTCTGCTATCACTGTTTCGGGAGAAGCGTGGTCAATCAGAAATGGCTTCAGACAAACTCGTAAAGCGAATCCCCCCTGGCTATATCGCAATGAGATCATGGACTACACACGGACGATAGACTTGGATAATGCTGTTTCACTGGCCACGGGTGAACTTTTTGCGCATAACCTGTTTTATGATCCACCCACCTGGAGTAACTATTTACAGAATATTCCTGCTGGGCAGAATGCCTGGGATCAGCAGTTACAACTCTGGTTGACTCCCTGGGGCTTTTTGCAGGGTGCGAAAGATAATGGTGTCAGTTTATCCATGACTGACGGACAGGCTGTTCTGAGCTGGATGTCCCCGCCTAACCAAACCTCACCATCTGGCATGCGTTACACCGTTAATGCCTATATCAATGACGATAACCTGATAGAAAAGACCGAAACCTGGGTTGAAGATGATTTTATGGGAGATCTACATGTATCCGCGCGTTACAGTGACTATGAAGAAATGGATGGCGTGATGGTGCCGGCCACTTCTGAAATCTGGCAAGGCGGGGGCGCTATTTTCGGTGTTGCGATCAGAGAAGCTGATGCCAATCCTGCTAATTTGGCGGCCCTGACAACAGCGCCATCGACAGGTGCCGGACGCGGTGGGCCTGGGGGTCCTCCCGGTGGCGGTGAAGCCCCGGCACCAGCAGACTTAATTGAAGAAATTGCGCCTGGTGTTTATCACATCAGTACCAACTACAATTCATTGGCCGTTGAATTTGAAGATGGCTTCGTTGTATTTGAAAGTGGCGGGTTTCCACCGCGCGCTAATGCCGCCATCATAATGGAAGCGATTGCCAGTGTTTCTGAAAAACCGATCACGGCTGTTATCAATTCACACCCGCACTCTGATCATACGCCCAGCCTGATTCCAATGGTCAGTGCAGGGATTCCCTTGATTGTCAGTGAAAACAGTGTGGATTTTCTGCGTATGGCGCTCAGCACACCAAGAACCTTACTGGGAGAAGATACCTTGAGTCCGGAATTTCAGGTAGTGCCTGATGGTGAAGTGATGGTTATTGAGGATTCCATGAACCGCCTGGAAATTCATCATATTCCGAGTTTACATACTGACTCGATGCTGTTTGCCTATTTACCGAATCACAGATTGGCCATGCAGGCTGACTTTACGATCCGAAGTGATGGTAATGGCAACACCTTGCCTTATGAAGGACAGACCCCACTGGGAGAGGAGTTTGCTGAATATATCCGGGACAATGGTTTGGAATTCGACAATATGCTTGGTGTGCACAGCGCAGGTTATGTGCAAAGCACGGAAGATGTATTCATGGCATTACCGCCAGCGGAGTAAGGGAGTCACATTTTGATAAAAGCCAGCTAAAAGGTCAGTTTCTATGACCTTTTAGCGCTTGCCAGCTTTTAGCTAGCAGATCCTTAGTCAATAGAAAGGACAAACTGGGTCACAGTTTATATATCCGTGGCTAAAGCCATGAAGATTTCTGTACTGTAATCGACGAAAATGCGTCACTAAGTATTACTGAGCAGATAAATGAGAATTAAGGGAATGAAAAGGACAGTTCAAATAGTTAAAAATGCTGGATTTACCTTGTTGGAAACCATGGTGATTGTCGCTGTAGTGGGAATTCTGGCTGCGGTTTCCATTCAGACCTACAGCAACTTCATTACCAAGTCCAAGCTGGTGGAAGCTGTCGTCATGTTTGATGCCGTCAGAACCAATGTCCTCAGCGACTATTATGTAAGTTTTGGTTTTCCCGATAATCTCATGTCTGCCCGGGCTGGTACCGACGCTGGATCTACACAAGTTGAAGGCTCTGATAATGCTGTGGCAACCACTTCCAATGTCATCACGGAGTATTGGTATTACGCTAATGAAGATGCCGGTATTGGCTGGTTTGGCCTGCAGTTGGATGACAGCCTGATGGCAAGCTGTATAGAAGATTGCCGTTTACATATTGGTTTCAAAGAAAACAATGCTAACGGGCTGAATTTTTATTGTGGTCTTTGGAACAGCGAAGATGTCGAAGATGTATTTCCACTAAATGTCCTACCCAGTGGCTGTCAGGAAACCTGTGTACGCTGCAAACTCAATGAAGGTGATGGTGCCCTCGACTATGCGCTGAACAACCCTATTGAAAGTTCTTCATCCAACACTGCCAGCAGTAATTCCGGCAATGGTTCATCTGGTTCATCCAGTAATACTTTTGCAGACATAGGTTCCAGTACATCAGGCAGTTCAACAGGCAATAGTGCTTCTAATGACTCAGGCAGCGGTAGTGCAACATCAGGTTCTAGCGGCTCTGGCTCCAGCAATAATGTTGCCGACAACAATACAGGCTCAGGAAGCAGTGCTACTAATAGTCCTGCTTCCGGAGGCAGCTCTGCCAGTAACAATAATTCCGGCAGCAATAGTACTAATGCCAACAACGATAGTAACGATCAAAATGACACGGTTGCCAGTACTGGATCATCTTCTGGATCTTCGTCAAATAACAGTGGCACATCTGGGAGCGTTGCTCGAAATAACGGTGGTAGCAGTTCTTCCGGGTCGGGATCCGGAATAGGCAACAGTTTGACTAGTACGCCTGGAACGTCTCCTGGAAGTTCACGTAATCCATCACCCGCTCAACAAAATGACAACAGTGATGAATCATCTTCAGAAAATAATAATGAAGATGTCGATTCCGGACGCAGTGATGGTAACGCCGACAGAGATTCAAGTGGCTCTCAAAATAACCGGGACGCTGATTCAGACAGGAATAGCAGTCAGGACAGCGATCAGGATTCAGATAGAAATGAAGACCGTGATAGGGATCGCGACAGGGATGAAGAAGGGGATCAAGATACTAATGACAGGGAAAGCGATGACGACACAAATCAAAACAATAATGATCGGAATAGTGGACGTAATGATAACAGCCGGGATGACTCAGACAGAGATTCTGAAGAAGATGAAACTGACGAAGTTGAAAACGAGAATTTTGATGAAGACTGTGACATGCCTGAGAACGGGCAAGGCAGAGGTCGAGGCCGCGGTAATTCCAGTGATCTGAATTGCGAAGATAATGCTGATGGCCCCGGTAATTCAGACGGGCGTCCCGGTGGCGGCAATGAGAACAATAACAATCGCAATAACCGTAGATGAAGTTCGCGACGATAACCGAAACTTCAGAGGTAACTGATAAGATTTAGCTTAGCGCAGGCTTAACTGCCCCCAAATTAAACGCTATAAATCGAGATTTTACACTCTTTTAAGCCCATGTTAGGTTAAAATTCTCCGATGTCTCTTCAGAGAATTTTTTTCATTGTTCTGGCATTCCTGAGCCTGCTTCAGAGCCATGCAATAGCAGCAGAATCACCCCAAATTACCGTTGAAGGTGTTGATGATCCATTACGTGACAATATTCTCAGTCATTTACGTATTGGCGGAGAAAGTTGCGACACTGGCATGGGACGCTTACTACGTCTACAAAATCAGGTTAGAAATAATACACAACAGGCCTTAAATGCACTGGGCTATTATCAAAGCATTATTCAGATCAATTTTAGTGAAAACGAAAGTTGCTGGTCTTTATTGATAAATGTGACTCCTGGTGACGCCGTCGTTATCGCTGAAGCCAATATCGTACTTGAAAGCGAAGCAATTTCAGTATTTAACTCAATAATCGAAGAAGCTGGTATTGCTCCCGGTCAACAACTTAATCATGGAACCTACGAAGCACTAAAAAATAATCTGAGTACAGCAGCTGTTGAGAATGGTTATTTTTCTGCAAGATTTACACACTCATCAGTCAATGTTGATCTTACAGAAAACAGTGCAGTTATTGATTTGTTTTTTAATCCAGGCCCGCGCTATTACATTGGTGAAATTTCAATCAACAATAACAGCATACTGACTGATAATTTTGTCCGCAGCCTGTTTCAGATTAAACCAGGGGATAGCTATGCCAACGGTGATTTAATCAGACTCAGGAACAACCTTGATCAGAGCCAGTACTTCAGTCAGGTTTCTATCAGGCCTCAGCTTTCCGAAACAGAAAATTTAACCGTACCCCTTGTCATAGATTTACAAAACAGGCCAAGACATGAATATTCTGCTGGGATTGGCTTTACCACAGACACCGGTCCACGTGTCAGGCTAGGCTATGAAAACCGTTATCAAACCAGAAACGGACATCGCGTTGATGGCAATATTTCCCTTTCCGAAATCAGACAGCAGATAAACAGTAATTACACGATGCCATTGAGCCGCAACCCTTTACGTGAAAGCATGCAATACAGCGCAGGATATATACTGGAAAATAATGATACTTTCGATAGCAAACGTCTTGAGCTGAAATCCACCTACCGGAATGAATCCGTCAATGGTTGGCTACGCAATACTTTCATCAATTATCAGCGTGATGATTATGAAGTTAACTTACAGTCAGATATCAGCTCGCTAAGTATTGTCGGGTTTAATATATCCAAGACTACAGCAGACAATCTGATCAACCCAATGCGCGGCTGGAATTTTTTTGCCGAACTTAGCGGTGCCAGTGATGCAATTATATCTGATACCAGCTTTGTGCAGACTGTTATTAATGGGAAATACATCCTACCTGCAGGCAGAAGAGGGCGCGTACTATTTGGTTTTAACACTGGCTTTACCTGGATAGACGACAAACAGGAACTTCCCGTTTCCTTACGTTTTCTAACCGGTGGTGACCAGACATTGCGAGGCTATAAATATCAAAGCCTGGGGCCGCTTAATATAGCTGGAGAAGTTGTAGGCGGGAAGCATCTGCTTAATGCCAGCATGGAATATGACTACTCACTTAGGCAAAATTGGCGTGTAGCGGCATTTTATGACAATGGTAATGCTTTTAATGAATTTGACGATATTGATATAAAACAAAGCGTAGGGATCGGACTGCGCTGGCTTTCGCCTATTGGTCCTTTGCGAATTGATCTTGCCTTTCCCACTGATGATGGTGGATTTCGTTTCCATGTCACCATGGGGCCCGATCTGTAATGAAAATATTATTGCTTAAAATATTTTACCGATCTTTATCCCTGCTTATGCTTACAATTCTGGTGCTTGCAGGATTGTCTTATTATTTATTAAACAGTGAAATCGGCGCAAAGCTTATTCTCAATCAGGCCAAGGATTACCTTGCTGAAAATTTTTCTTTTTATCTAGATTACGAGTCGGTATCAGGAACACTTACTGAAGGCCTGTCTTTTACCCAGCTTGAACTTGCTAATTCCCAGTTCAGTTTACAAACACAAGCATTCGATAGCACCTGGACACTCTGGCCTTTATTCAGCAAAGAGGTCAGGCTTCAAACACTCAGGCTCGATAATCCGGTACTGAGTCTGAATGACAATAGTGAAATTAATGGAGTTAATGGAGTTAATGGAGTTAATGATAGTGCTCAGACACAGGAAAGGACTGTTATCGGCAGCCTTGAAACTCTATTTTCTCTACCGTTTGCATTACGCATCGATGCATTTGAGGCGTTGGAGCCCGAATTTTTATATGCACAAGAGCCTTTGGGGTTCAATCGTGTCTATGGTGGTTTTTCTCTAAACACGGAAAGACTGGCAGCCAATGAACTTAATATTGAAGATGATGATTATTCATTAACTAGTGCCTTTGCTATGCAGGCTGAAAACTTTTTACTTGACGGAAATCTGGATTGGACGCTTAACAATACTGCAACTCAGGCGCTTACGGCTAATGGTTTCAGTGGTGCACTGTTCTTTAGTGGCGATATTAATAGTCTTGAAATAAGCCATGAATTACTGCAACCAATACAAATGGCAAGTAACGGCAATCTATCTACCGGAATTGTTGATGGAACCGGCCTTAATTTTTCTTTTGAACACAGTCTGGGAAACCTGTCAGATTTAACGCCTCTCCCGCAAATAATTTCTTCAGTCACAGGAACGCTGTTAACTCATGGCTCGACAGAACTGATCTTCTTAGATGCTGATCTAAGTCTGCAGTCTGAGCAATTTTCACCCATAGCGCTTTTATTATCTGGAGAGTACGAAAATAACTTGCTGAATTTTGAAACCATTTCAGTGAACAGCCCTGAAATCAATCTTGTTGCAGTCGCCGAACTCACTACGCAGCCCTTTTCCTTTGAAGCTGACTGGCAGCTCAATGAACTGCAACTGGATAATTATCTGGATGCTTTTGTGCTAAGTGATGTTAATGGTGGCGGCAGTTTTTATCTGGATGGCACAGGCGACTCTGCACTAAGGCTGTCTTTTCTGGATGCAAATCTAAATAACTATGAGCTTACTGCCTCAGGAGAAATAAATTTCAATGATAATACCCTAAGTAGCATCGACCTGCTTATTGTTACCAACAATAACAGACTGAATTTGAGTGGCAGTATCGCTGAAACCCTATCTGTTGACTGGTTAATAGATGCTCCAGATCTGGCAGTCTGGTTGCCAGCATTAAATGGTGAAATTCAGGGGAGTGGGGTAATCAGTGGCGAAGTCGATAATCCGATTATCAGTGGTTCATTACAGGCTGATAATCTGCATTATCTAACAGATGGAATTCAGCTTCGGTTGAAAAACCTGCGTGCTGACATATTGACCAGACAGGAAAATTATCAATTCAGTTTCTCTGCCAACAATCTTGATGCCGATATCGCAGGAACCCAATTAAGGGCTAGAGAAACCTTGCTTAATCTGAATGGCAGCCTGTCTGAGCACCACGGAGAACTATCGCTCGCCGATGAAGACCTTGACGTTCAACTTGCTTTTGACGGCGCATATACAAATAACAGCTGGGAGGCTAATGTTCAGAACAGCATATTCGATATTGGTTATGGTCACTGGCAATTACAAAACCCAATGGAGGTAATGCTGACAACAGGTGCCGTTACTATTTCACCACATTGCTGGTCTTATCTCGATGCTGAACTTTGCTTAAATGGCAATGTTCTTGACCAGGCGTTCACCTTTAATGCCGAGCTGAATGATTTCCCACTGGTTTATCTGAATACTGCAGAAATAATGACTCAACTTGATAATGCCGAGTTAAATCAAATTTTTTCCAGCAAGCCAGGCAAACTGACAGATTTACAGAACAGCCGGGATTTTTATCTCCCACAAAACACTTTCACGCGGGGCACTCTGACGGCTGAATTACGTGCAGAAGGCAGTACGACTGCGTTACAACAAGCAGATTTTATACTCGATTTGCAAACCGAGGCGTTGGAATTAAATTTGTTTTTAGCTCAGGAAGACGACAATCAAAGTGTGCAACCTGATATCAGAACTTTTGCAATTACAACAAACGACCTGGGGCTTGCTCGTGATAATAATAACTTAACAGGCAATGCTAACCTCAGTGTTTATCACCTGGAGAATACCGGACTGGATGTGCAGGGTGATTTTAATTTTACAGCAAGCATGGATGCAGCAGAAAATCTGCAGGGCGATTTGCGGCTTAATTTTTCCAGGTTGGATTGGTTGGAAGCGTTATTGCCGGATATTCGTAATACACGTGGTGAATTATCTGGTGATTTGCAACTGTCAGGCACTATTGATCAGCCAAAATTTATCAGCAATTTACAATTGCAAAATGGACGTTTTGAAATGCCGGAATATGGCATTAATCCTGATCAGGTCACAATAGAGTTCTCCAGCAATGCTGCTCAGGAGCTGCTTATCAATGCCAGTGCAAGATCAGGTAATGGCGAGCTTGAGCTCATTGGCAATGCTGACTCTTTGTATAGCAGCGCACGCAATTTTCAGCTCGATTTGCAGGGTCAGAATTTCACCTTGATTAATAATCCAGGCACAAAAATACTGATAAGCCCCGATATTCGACTAAGTTACGAGGCTGATATTCTTGATTTACAAGGAACAGTTGTTGTGCCGGAAATGGAATTGGACATTCGTGAAAACACCACAGTATTACTTAATGAAGGGACCAATGTTTCGCGTGATGTCGTGATTGTCAACGCGCCACCTGAACAATCCCGACTTGTAAATAACTCAAGTCTTGGAAATATCAGAGAAATTCCTGTTACTGCAAATCTTGATTTAATTCTGGGAGAGAATGTGCATTTCCAGGGGCTTGGACTTGATTTGATGCTGAATGGTGAGCTGCAGGCTCAGCAGGAACTTAACAGGCCATTGCTGACTTATGGTGACATCTCCATTAGCCAAGGTAATTATGAAATCTATGGACAAAGCCTTGACGTTTCTAATGGTAAATTAATATTTTTTGGCAATCTGGCTAACCCGGCGCTGGATATACGCGCTTACCGTCAGGGTAGCAATATCCAGGCAGGCGTTCAGATAAACGGCACCTTGCTTAATATGCAAAGTCAGCTTTTTTCGACACCAACACTGCCTGACAGTGAAATTCTTTCCATTTTGATCACCGGAAAATCTTTTAATGATACCGACAGTGTAGACCAGAATAATTTGCTTGGCGCAATAACCAGTCTGGGTATAAACAGAGGGCAGGGCGGCATCACCGATACCATTCGCAACCAATTAGGCCTGGATGCGCTGGCTTTAAACAGTCAGGCAGACCTGCAACAAAGTACTCTTGGCCTGGGTAAATATTTAACGCCTAATATATTTATGAATTATGAGATAGGCTTATACGAGAAAGAATCAATACTTTCTCTGGACTATATACTGAATGACCGGCTCAGACTTGAGGTAGAGAGTGGCATAAGCCAAAGTATTGATATGACCTTTACCATAGAAAAATAAAAGCGTTTTCAGTTGCTCTGTCTTATGTTTAGCCCTATGCTCCTTCTTATCTTTTTAGTTTGTTTTAGTAACTCGTAACACGTGAAACCATGCAGGAAATAATTGATTTTTTCTCTATTACGCTGTTCAGCATACAGGATCAGGAATTTACGCTGTTACAGATTTTAGCGCTTCCCATAGCTGTTTGGTTGGCGTATTACTTTATCAAAAAATCCAGCGCTTTCATCATCAGCCGATTGAAACAAAAAGGTCTTGAACCGGACTTGATTCTGCTAATTCAACGACTCTATTTTATTATCACCTTACTGCTTTTAATTTTTACAACCCTGGCATTGTTAAATGTGCCACTGGGCGCTTTTGCTTTTGTTTCAGGTGCTGTTGCTATCGGTGTTGGTTTTGGTGCACAGAACATCATTAATAATTTTATTTCCGGCTGGATTTTAATGTGGGAAAAACCGATCAGGATCGGTGATTTTCTTGAATTGGGTGATGTTAAAGGTACCGTGGAAACCATTAACACGCGTTCAACCCTGATCCGCCGAACTGACGGCGTACATATGCTGATTCCCAACAGCCACCTGCTGGAAAATACAGTGACTAACTGGACGCTGGTTGACCGCCTGGCACGAGCTCAGGTGAGAGTAGGTGTTGCCTATGGTTCACCAACAAAACTGACAGAAGAATTGATTTATGAGGCTGTAAACGGTCATGAATTGGTACTTAAGGAGCCCTTACCTGAAGTTGCTTTTGAAGATTTTGGCGACAATGCCCTTATTTTTGACGCTTACTTCTGGATTGATACTGGTGGGGAAAAGGGTCTTCGTGGCATCAAGTCAGATGTACGTTTTAAAATTGAAGAACTTTTCGCAGCCAATAATATTGTCATTGCCTTCCCGCAAAGAGATGTACACCTCGATGGAGAGCTGAAAATCACACGAGGCTCATAGCCACTTTTTATGACGAAAATAGAGCAGGGTGCCGACCACCACTGCCAGCATGACGGCTACAACATAGGCAAAACCCAAGGGCTCTTCAACACCCGGCAGTCCCGCAACATTCATTCCGAACAGACCCGTGACAAAAGATATCGGCAAAAAAATCGCAGCGATAATGGATAAGACATACATGCGATCATTCTGTTGCTGAGTCATTTTATTCAGGAGCTCTTCCTGCAACATAACGGCTTTTTCTCTGACTAAATCCAGATCTTCCACATAGCGGGTGATACGATCAGAGAGCTCCTGCACATAGTGTTTGTAATCTGTGGTTAAAAAAGAGCTTGTTTGGCGATGCAGTGCTTCCAGTGCTTCCCGTTGCGGTGCCAGAAAACGTCTCACCATGGCTGCTTCGCGGCGGACTTTTGCCACATTAGTTCGGGTTGTCACAATATTTTCAACATTCACCTCAACCTCAAATTTCTCCATACGCGCTTCCAGAGAATCAACATACTCAGCCACTCGATCGGCAACCCGCTCAATAATGTCAGCAACAATTTCATTGATATTCTTAGGCCCGTGCCCCTGAACCAAATCCTCTTTTATATCCTGTGCTGACAGTACCCGTTTATGACGCAAGCTGATCACTCTGTCATGTTCGATCCATAATCTGAGTGACACCATGTCATTGGGATCTTCTCCGGGGTTTAAATTAATCACACGCAAAATTAATAAAATACCTTCTTCAAAGACAGTCGTGCGGGGGCGTGTATCAAGTCGGGTCAAGCCATCTATTGCATGCTCAGGAAGTGCCAGGAGTTCCAGGTTTGCTTTACAGTCTTCCTTTAAAAAATCCAGATGAAACCAGACTGGTTTGGCGCCGTTCTCTGCCTGATCAAGCAATACGCCGCCACCATTACCGTTCAATACGAAACCAAAAACGAAGGATTCAGTTTCTAAGATTTTTTTATAATCTGACATCCTGAAAATACCGCCCAGTGCTAACTCTTGTTCAGCTTAGACTATGTCATATCTGTTGCAGAGTCTATCAATACAACCAACAAGATTTAGAAAACATAATGTATCAAGACTTCATCATTAGCTGTTTTATCCGTGCAAATAACTTAGAATTAGCGAATGATTTTTAAAGCTATTTTCTATGACAGCTCTCAGCGTTAATCTCAATAAACTGGCTCTTTTGCGTAATTCCCGGGGAAGCAATTTTCCTGATTTGCTGGGATATGCTCAACGTTTTATAGAACTGGGCGTGCAGGGTATCACCATTCATCCGCGCCCGGATGAACGTCATATTACAAAACGCGATGCTTATGAACTGGCTGATATGCTGAAAAACTTTCCGCAAGTTGAATTTAATATTGAAGGTTATCCATCAGCAGCTTTCATACAGTTAGTGGAAGACTGCCAACCGACGCAATGTACACTGGTGCCGGATGCAGAGGATCAATTAACTTCAGATCATGGCTGGGAATTTAGCCAAAGTATGGAAATGCTAAAGCCACTGATAACACGATTAAAAAATACGGGAATTCGAGTGGCGGCATTTCTGGATCCAGATGTCAGACAAGTGGAGCTTGCTGCCCAGAGTGGTACTGACCGAATAGAACTTTATACTGAAGCCTACGCCAAAGCTTTCCTTGCAGGTAAGGCCAGTGCAGTTTTGGACAGCTACCGCAAGGTCGCAGGCAGGGCACAGGAACTCGGTCTCGGGGTGAATGCCGGTCACGATTTAAACCTGCAGAACCTGCCAGATTTTCTAAGCATTCCTGATATTCTTGAAGTGTCCATAGGACACGCTTTGATCATAGAATGTATCGATCAGGGCATTGAGCAGGTGGTTACCCGTTACCTGGCCATCTGTAAAACTTGAAGAGGTCTCAACATGTTGCATATCTTTAATAAGGAAATTCTTGTCAGCGAAGATAAGGCCTTGCCGGGACGTTCGAATGTCATACCGGTTGCCCCCAAGCATGTGGTTCTGAACACACCCTTGAAGTTATCTGCCGATGAACTAGCCGAGCAAGGTCTGTCACAGGCAATGTTTGGCCTGGGCTGTTTTTGGGGCGCTGAAAGACATTTCTGGAACTTGCCGGGAGTTTATACCACTGCAGTTGGTTATGCCGGTGGTTACACTGCCAATCCAAGCTATGAAGAAGTGTGTAGCGGGCAAACCGGCCATGCGGAAGTAGTCTGGCTGGCTTTTGATCCGATACAGATATCGTATGAAAAGTTACTTGAAGAATTCTGGCAATCGCATGATCCGACCCAGGGCATGCGTCAGGGCAATGACCGGGGAACCCAATATCGTTCAGCTATATACACTTATTCTGATGCGCAGATACAACAGGCAGAACAGTCCAAAGTCCATTATCAGGATCAGCTGCAAAAACAGGCTTATGCAGCCATAACAACTGAAATAAAAGCGGCCACTCAGTTTTTTTATGCAGAAGATTATCACCAGCAATATCTGGCAAAAAATCCAGGCGGATATTGTGGTCTGGGTGGTACCGGCGTGTGTTACTAGTACAATTAGACTATGACTCAACAACCCGAAAAACTCACTGTTGCCATTTCATCCAGGGCACTGTTTAACCTTAATGAAAGTCATGAAGTTTATGAGCATCAGGGGGTGGAAGCTTATCGCCAATACCAGATTGACCGGGAAGATGAACCCCTGGCCCCTGGCGATGCCTTTAATCTGGTAAAAAAACTTCTGCATATTAATACGCTACTGGAGCGGGAGCAGGTCGAAGTCATACTGCTTTCACGCAATACTGCCGATACCGGACTGCGTATTTTCAACTCTATAGAGCATCATAAGCTGGCTATCAGCAAAGCCGCATTTTGTGGAGGTTCCAGTCCTTATCGTTATATCAGTGCGTTTAACTCCCACTTATTCCTGTCCACCGATGGCGGGGATGTCCGTCAGGCGCTGGAAAATGGTATTGCCGCAGCAACCATCATGCCTTCAAGCATTGCCAATACTGAAGACTACAAACTTCGTTTTGCCTTTGACGGCGACGCCGTGTTGTTTTCAGATGAAGCGGAACGTATCTACAAATCCAGCGGGCTGGCAGAATTTACCCGCAGTGAACGCGAAGCTGCGCGTGAACCTTTGTCAGGAGGACCTTTTAAACCCTTTCTGGCTGCGCTACAGCAGCTACAGTGCAAGTTTGATGTCGATAACTGTCCGATCAGAACCTGTCTGGTAACCGCCAGAGCGGCGCCTGCCCATGAAAGGGTGGTTCGTACTTTGCGCGCCTGGGATATCAAGATTGATGAATCCCTGTTTCTTGGTGGTTCTGATAAAGGTGCCTTTTTACGGGCTTATAACGCCGATGTATTTTTCGATGATCAGGAGGGGCATTGCGAGTCTACACGTGAGCATGTTGCGACAGGGCATGTCCCTCACGGTATTGCTAATAAGCCCAATTCAGGCTGAAATAAAGTCCAAGGCCGGATAAAACCGCTATCAATACAACTCTCAGGAACTTTTCCGGCAAGACAGAACCTAGCCGGGTTCCCAGATAAATACCCGGCAGAGAACCAAGCACCAGCGCCAGCAAAAGACTGTAATCTACCAGGCCATTAAACAAATAGCCCAAGCCTGCTACCAAGGTCAGTGGTACAGCATGTGCGATATCGCTTCCGACAACATGTTTGGCCGGCCAGCTCGGGAAAAGCATAAATAAAATGGCAGCGCCAAAGGCTCCTGCGCCAACTGAGGACAGGGTTACACAGATACCCAGAATCATACCCAGTAATAAAACAAAGATTGACCGGTGCCTTTTGACTAAAAGATAGAAACTATTTTGTTTGATACCTTCTTCATTCTGCAAGCGGCGTTGGATTGAGCGGTTAAAAATCATCACCATCGCCGTCAAAATCAACATAACGCCTAAAAAACTGCTGAGAAAAGCAGAGAAATTCTCATTGTCCCTGAGCGTTTCATCAATAATGAAAACATTGATGATTATGGATAACGGAATGCTACCGGCGGCAAGTAAGCCCACAGTACGCCAGTCAACGTGGCCATGACGGTGGTGGAAATACATGCCACTGGCTTTGGTAATCGCTGCATAAAGCAGGTCAGTGCCTATGGCTATCGCAACAGGATAATTAAAAAGCAGGAGAATGGGGGTCATTAAAGAACCGCCACCAACACCGGTCAGGCCAATAGCGAAACCAACCAGCGCCCCTGAAATGATAAGCAAGAGTAATTCCATGGCGGCATCTTAGGGGAGTCTTATATATTTAAAAAGAATATTTATTTATATATTTATTCTTTTTAGTTATATTATCTGCGTTATTGTATTTGAGCCTATAAGATGAAACTTCAACAATTGCGTTATATCTGGGAAGTCGCGCAGAACCAGTTAAATATCAGTCATACTGCAGACCGGCTGTACACTTCACAACCTGGAATCAGTAAACAGATTCGTTTGCTGGAAGAGGAATTGGGTGTGCAGATTTTCAGCCGCAGTGGCAAGCAACTGCAACAAGTCACCCCCGCAGGAGAAAAAATCCTGGCTGAAACAGCCGAAATTCTCAACAAAGTGAAAGCCATTGGCCGAATAGCCGATGAATATAAAAATGAAGAGCAGGGCAGTCTAAGCATTGCCACAACGCATACCCAGTCACGCTATGTCCTGCCTCGTATCATTCAGTCCTTTAAACAGAGCTATCCGAAAGTTTCCCTGCATCTGCATCAGGGCACACCCATGCAGATATCGCAAATGGCAGCAGATGGCACGGTTGATTTTGCCATTGCCACTGAAGCTCTGGAACTCTTCGATGGCTTGATTCTAATGCCTTGTTTTCACTGGAACCGCTCTATTCTTGTACCCAGAAATCACCCATTGACGAGTGTGGAAAAACTGGATCTGGCGCTAATCAATCAATACCCACTGATTACCTATCTGTTTGGTTTCACCGGACGCTCCAAGCTTGATGCAGCATTTAGCAAGCAGGGGCTGATCCCCAATGTTGTTGTGACTGCTGCCGATGCTGATGTCATCAAGACTTATGTCCGTTCCGGCCTGGGGGTCGGCATTATTGCTTCCATGGCCTGGGAGCCTGAGCGGGATGAGGATTTGATCGCACTGGATGCTAGCCATTTGTTTGACTACAGCACGACCAGTATTGCTTTTCGTCGCGAAAGTTATCTACGTAACTATATGCTGGATTTTATAGAAATGTT
>JAYQWA010000018.1:0-44027 GCA_038148755.1 Gammaproteobacteria bacterium | reverse complement strand
GGCTATCACAGGCTCCAATAAGCGTCCGTTAAAATCACTGGCCGACATGATCAAAGGTAAGCAGGGTCGTTTCCGTCAGAACCTGTTGGGTAAACGTGTCGACTATTCCGGCCGTTCCGTTATCGTGGTAGGTCCTACCCTGAAATTACACCAGGCTGGTCTGCCGAAGAAAATGGCACTGGAACTGTTCAAACCATTTATTTTGGGCAAGCTGATTTTGCGCGGTGCTGCGACAACAATTAAAGCCGCCAAGAAAATGGTTGAGAAGGAAACAGCAGATGTCTGGGATATTCTTGCGGAAGTTATCCGTGAGCACCCGATACTGCTTAACCGTGCGCCAACACTTCATAGATTGGGTATTCAGGCATTTGAGCCCGTATTAATTGAAGGTAAAGCTATTCAGTTACATCCGCTGGTGTGTGCAGCGTATAACGCTGACTTTGACGGTGATCAGATGGCTGTCCATATTCCTTTGACGCTGGAAGCTCAATTGGAAGCGCGTAGCTTGATGATGTCTACCAACAACATTTTATCACCGGCTTCCGGTGAGCCAATCATCGTGCCTTCGCAGGATGTGGTACTGGGTCTTTATTACATGACTCGTTCGCGTATTAATGCGCAGGGTGAAGGCATGGTTTTTGCCAACACCAATGAGGTACTGAAAGCCTATAGCTCTAAAAATGCACATTTACAGGCGCGTATCAAGGTACGTCTGAAAGAAGTATTGTTTGATGATAATGGTGAGCGTATTGAAAAAACCTCTATTGTTGATACGACAGTAGGGCGCGTACTGCTGTTTGATATCGTCCCAGATGGTTTACCGTTTGAACTGGTGAATCAGAAAATGGCGAAAAAACAGATATCTCATATTATCAATACCTGTTATCGCAACGTGGGTTTGAAAGAAACCGTTATATTTGCTGACCAGTTGATGTACATGGGCTATAAGTATTCTACTTATTCTGGTTCATCCATTGGTGTGAATGATTTTGAGATTCCTGATGAGAAAGCCACGCTGATTTCAAAAGCTGAAGCTGAAGTTGCGGAAATTGAATCACAGTTTGCTTCAGGTCTGGTAACTCAGGGTGAAAAATACAATAAAGTGATTGATATCTGGTCACGTGCAAATGATCAGGTTGCAAAATCCATGATGGACGGTCTTTCCACTGAAAAAGTAATAAACCGTGATGGCGAAGAAGAGGAACAGGAATCTTTTAACTCAGTCTATATTTATGCGGATTCCGGTGCCAGGGGTTCCCCCGCACAGATTCGTCAGTTAGCCGGTATGCGTGGTTTGATGGCCAAGCCTGATGGTTCGATTATTGAAACACCAATTACGGCAAACTTCCGGGAAGGTCTGAATATTCTTCAGTACTTCATTTCGACACACGGTGCTCGTAAAGGTCTGGCCGATACAGCATTGAAGACAGCAAACTCAGGTTACCTGACACGCCGTCTTGTCGATATTTCTCAGGATCTTGTGATCAAGGAAGCGGACTGTGGTACAGAAACAGGCCTGGTGATGACGCCCATTATTGAGGGTGGTGACATCATCGCTCCCTTGGGTGAACGCGTACTGGGACGAGTGGTTGCACAGGATGTTGTTAATGCTGATGGCGAACTGGTTATTGAAGCGGGCACCTTAATCGATGAGAAGATGATCGATGCGCTTGAAACCAATAGTATTGATGAAGTTATTGTACGTTCAGCCATTACCTGTGAAGCTGATCAGGGCATCTGTCGACTTTGTTATGGTCGTGATCTGGGCCGTGGTCATCTTGCCAACATTGGTGAGGCTGTCGGTGTGGTCGCTGCCCAGTCTATCGGTGAGCCTGGTACTCAGTTAACCATGCGTACCTTCCATATCGGTGGTGCGGCATCACGTGCGACTGCTGCTGACAGTGTACAGGTGAAAACGACTGGTACCATTCACCTGCACAATATGAAAACTGTGAAAAAAGTGAGCGGCGAGCTGGTCGTGGTTTCACGTTCCGGTGAGTTGTATGTCAATGATACGCATGGCCGTGAGCGTGAGCGTTACAAATTACCTTATGGTGCAGTGATCAATGGTGAAGACAAATCAGAAGTGGAAATCGGTCAGGTTGTAGCAACTTGGGATCCGCATACTCACCCGATTGTCGTGGAAGTTGCCGGTAAGGTGAAATTCGATGGTATGGAAGAGGGCCTCAGTGTGACTCATCAGACTGATGAAATCACCGGTCTGTCCAGCATTTCTGTTATGGATACAGCAGAGCGGCCTTCTGCCGGTAAGGATTTGCGACCTGCAATAACCTTGCTGGACGGTAAAGGCAAAGAGCTGAATTTGCCTGGAACCACGGTTCCAGCGCACTACTTCTTGCCAGCCAAAGCCATTGTAGGCGTGGAAGATGGGAATAAGGTCAATATAGGTGACATTATCGCCCGTATACCTCAAGAGGGTTCAAAAACACGCGATATTACCGGTGGTCTGCCTCGTGTGGCCGACCTGTTTGAAGCACGCAAGCCAAAAGAGCCGGCCATACTGGCTGAAATCTCTGGCACAGTCAGCTTTGGTAAAGAAACCAAGGGTAAGCGCCGTCTGGTGGTTACGCCAACTGATGGCAGTGATCATTATGAAGTGCTGATTCCAAAATGGCGTCAGATGACAGTGTTTGAGGGTGAGTTTATTGAGAAAGGAGAAATCGTTTCTGATGGACCACCTACTCCGCATGACATTCTCCGACTTAAAGGGGTAGAAGCATTAGCTAACTACATCGTTAATGAGGTACAGGATGTTTATCGTTTACAGGGTGTACGTATTAACGATAAGCATATTGAAGTTATTGTCCGTCAGATGCTGCGTAAAGCTGAAATCACGGAAATGGGGGATTCTTCTTTCATTAAAGGTGAACAGGTCGAGTACATCAGAGTGAAAGCAGAGAATGACAAGCTCAGAGAAGAAGGTAAGCAACCTGCCAAATTTGAGCGAGTACTTTTGGGTATTACCAAAGCGTCTCTGGCAACAGAGTCCTTTATCTCGGCAGCTTCATTCCAGGAGACTACTCGCGTACTGACAGAAGCGGCAGTAACAGGCAAACAGGACTTCCTGCAAGGCTTGAAAGAAAACGTTGTTGTAGGGCGTTTGATACCTGCAGGTACAGGTTTGACTTATCACGAAACCCGACGTTTACGTGCCGAAGCCAAGCGTAAAGCTGAGCAGGATGTAGATGGTGTATCAGCCAGTGAAGTTGAAGCAGCGCTGAGTGAAGCCTTGAAGTCTGAAGTTGAATCAGCTTCTGTAGAAGAAACTGAAGAGTAATAAGTGAACTGGGGCGCCAGCGTAAATTTAAAATTACGCTGACGTCTTGTTGACTATAGCGGTGCAGCTCTTTAAAATCGCGCCTCTTTGTTAGGATAGAAGCAAAATTTAGTTAGTTTAAAATTTAAATATTAAGAGTGCATTGGGAAATGCCTTTAATGCAGGAGTTATGAATGGCAACCGTTAACCAGCTGGTTAGAAAGCCTAGAAGAAGTAAAGTTGAAAAAAGTGATGTGCCAGCCTTACAGGGCTGCCCGCAACGCAGAGGCGTATGTACTCGTGTTTATACAACTACGCCTAAAAAGCCTAACTCTGCATTACGAAAAGTTTGTCGTGTGCGTCTCACCAACGCTTATGAAGTTACTTCTTACATTGGCGGCGAAGGTCATAACTTACAGGAACACTCTGTAGTTTTGATTAGAGGCGGCAGGGTAAAAGACTTACCTGGTGTACGTTATCACACAGTTCGTGGCAGCCTGGACACATCTGGAGTTGCTGATCGTAAACAAGGTCGATCCAAATACGGAACCAAGCGGCCTAAATAATAAATCAAATTACTAACAGTAAGGCCAGGTAAGAAATAGATACTTATCCTGGAATAACCTGAAGAGAGGAAAACATGCCTAGAAGACGAGTTGTCGCCAAGCGCGAAGTTCTGCCTGATCCAAAATTCGGTAATAAAATACTTGCCAAGTTCATGAACCATGTGATGGTTGATGGCAAGAAATCTATTGCTGAAAAAATTGTTTATGGCGCTCTGGATGTGGTTGCTGAAAAAGCAGGCACTGAAGCGCTTGAAACGTTTGAAACTGCCTTGGACAATATCGCGCCTCTGGTAGAAGTAAAATCCCGCCGAGTTGGTGGTGCTACTTACCAGGTACCTGTAGAAGTAAGACCGGAACGACGAAATGCCCTGGCCATGCGTTGGTTGGTTGAGCATTCACGTAAACGTGGTGAAAAATCCATGGTATTGCGTTTAGCCGGTGAGATTATGGATGCTTCACAGGGTCGTGGTAGTGCTGTGAAAAAACGTGAAGACGTTCATCGTATGGCTGAAGCTAATAAAGCTTTTTCTCATTACCGTTTCTAAGAATACTTTATCTTTTAATTAATTTAATTATTGAGGTCTAGACTGTGGCTAGGAAAACCCCCATTAATCGTTATCGTAATATTGGTATTGTCGCTCACGTAGACGCTGGAAAAACCACGACTACCGAGCGTGTACTTTTTTATACCGGTATTTCTCATAAAATCGGTGAGGTACATGACGGTGCTGCGGTGATGGACTGGATGGAACAGGAACAGGAACGTGGTATTACCATTACTTCTGCGGCGACTACCTGTTTCTGGAAAGGTATGGATCAGCAGTTCGATGAATACCGCATTAATATCATCGATACACCGGGACACGTTGACTTTACTATTGAGGTAGAACGCTCTCTGCGTGTGCTTGATGGTGCTGTAGTGGTTTTATGTGGCAGTTCAGGTGTACAGCCACAGACTGAAACGGTATGGCGTCAGGCTAATCGTTACGAAGTTCCTCGTATGGTGTTCGTTAACAAGATGGACCGTGCCGGCGCAGATTTTCTGAAAGTCGTACAACAGTTGAAAGACCGTCTGGGCGCTAATCCTGTGCCTATTCAACTGGCTATTGGCGCTGAAGATGAATTCAAGGGTGTTATCGATCTGGTAAAAATGAAGCAGATCATCTGGAATGAAGAAGACCAGGGTACGACGTTTGAATATGCAGACATTCCTGATGACATGAAGGTTGAAGCAGAAAAATGGCATGAGCAAATGCTTGAGGTTGCTGCCGAAGCTACTGAAGAGTTAATGAATAAATACCTGGAAGAAGGTACTTTAACAGAAGCTGAAATCAAAGAAGGATTGCGTATTCGTTCACTGGCTAATGAAATCGTGCCAACACTTTGTGGGTCTGCCTTCAAGAATAAAGGTGTACAGGCGGTATTGGATGCCGTCGTAGAATATCTACCTTCACCGACTGAAGTAAAAGCCATTCAGGGCGTGCTGGAAGATGGTGAAACCGTTGAAACTCGTGAGTCTGATGATAGTGCGCCTTTTGCTGCACTGGCTTTTAAAATTGCAACCGATCCTTTTGTGGGGACATTGACCTTTTTCCGGGTTTACTCAGGTTCGCTGAAATCAGGTGATACAGTCTACAACCCATTGAAACACAAGAAAGAGCGTGTAGGTCGTATGGTACAGATGCATGCCAATTCACGTGAAGAAATTAAAGAAGTGTTAGCTGGTGATATTGCTGCAGCCATTGGTCTGAAAGATGTGACAACCGGTGAAACGCTTTGTGCTGAAGATAAACAGATTACTCTGGAAAAAATGGATTTCCCGGAACCGGTGATTTCGGTAGCGGTAGAGCCTAAAACCAAAGCTGACCAGGAAAAAATGGGCATCGCCCTTGGTAAACTGGCCCAGGAGGATCCTTCTTTCCGCGTGGAAACTGATGAAGAATCAGGTCAGACCATTATTTCCGGTATGGGAGAGTTGCATCTGGACGTGTTAGTTGATCGTATGCGTCGTGAATTTGGTGTCGAGGCGAATATTGGTAAACCGCAAGTTGCTTATCGTGAAACCATCCGCAAAGTAGTAGAAGTTGAAGGCAAGCATGTTAAACAGTCTGGTGGTCGTGGCCAATACGGTCATGTCTGGTTACGACTTGAGCCGCTGCCTGCTGATGCCGAATACGAATTTGTTAATGAGATCGTTGGTGGTGCGGTGCCCAAAGAATATATCCCTGCTGTCGATAAAGGTGTGCAGGAGCAGATGAAAAATGGTTGTCTCGCGGGTTATCCGTTGTTAGCCATGAAAGTGACTATTTTCGATGGATCATTCCATGATGTTGACTCCTCCGAAATGGCTTTCAAAATTGCCGGATCCATGGCATTGAAAAAAGGCGCGTTAGAAGCTGATGCTGCCTTGCTTGAGCCTATATTTTCAGTTGAGGTGGTAACACCTGAAGAATACATGGGTGACGTCATGGGCGACCTGAATCGTCGTCGTGGTGTTGTTCAGGGAATGGAAGATACGGTTGCAGGTAAAGTCATTACCGCTGAAGTACCTTTAGCAGAAATGTTTGGCTATTCCACTGATTTGCGTTCTGCCACTCAGGGTAGAGCCAACTATACAATGGAATTTGAAAAATATGCTGAGGTTCCAGGTAACGTAGCCGACGCCATTATAAACAAGGGCTAATTAGTTCGGGGCGATTAATCTTTCGTCCCCAGACCTTGTTGCAAAGCTGCTCAGTCGGTCACATACTGGCTCGTATGCTCCCTCCCTGCGCGGCTTTTCGCCTCGTCTGGAAACGAAATATTTAATCGCGATAAAACTTAGAATATAAAAAAGCCCTCGAAAGAGGGCTTTTTTGTTGTCGCTTGTTTTACGTCTTCATTAAGGTAATTCAAATACCCAGACTGAAGAGCTTGGTGAGGCCGGCAAGCTGATTTCAGGTACCAGTCTGCCAAAGGTTGCTGTCTGTGCACCGCCATACCCAACAACAATGGCGACATATTGCTTGCCATCGACTGCAAATGTTACCGGGTTTGTATTTGGCACATCAGTCAAAGTTGTGTGCCACAAAGGTTCACCAGTCATGTCATCGTAAGCTGTGAGATTACGATCCAGAGCGCCGGCAAATACAAGGCCGCCCGCAGTAGCCAGGACACCAGTGGTCTGTGGAGCACGTTGACGTTCAATCCAGGCTTGTGTCATGTTTTCACTGACATTGATGGCCTGAATATGACCATAAAGGCCATCACTGTCATCACGTGGCCGGATCATCCAGTTATAACCAGCAGACAATGCTCCTGAACCCAAACCATCACCTGTTGGCATTAAATCCATACAGGACTCAACGGCAGGAACATACAGCATCTGTGTTTCAGGATTGTATGCACCAGGCGTCCAGCTACGTCCACCACCTGCATGTGGGCAGACTATTTTACGTTCGCCGTCAGGGTAGAGAGACATATCAACGATTTTTCTGTCGGTTTCAGGATCAACACCCAGAATGAAATTTTGTAATCCCATATCATAGGAGAAAAGGTATTCCCCGGTTATCGCATCGTTGGCATCATAAAAGCCTTGTTTACCGGCTGTCAGGGAAACACGTCTTTCGCGTCCACCAACATCTAGGTCGACAATAATACGTTCAAAAATCCAGTCCATATCGAACTGGTCATTATTCATATGCTGGAAATACCAGACTAGCTCACCGGTCTCAGGTCTTAAAGCCAGCGTCGAGTTGGTGAACAAAGCGTCATTGTTGATGCCTGGCTGGTTTACCGGGTTAACCAGCTGAGCTGTATCATAGGTAGGAGAAGGGGCAAAATAAACCAGGTTATTTTCCGGGTCATAGGAACCTGGAACCCAGAATGAACCACCATTTCTCTCGTCATAAGGGACACCATTCCAGGTATTGCCGCCTAATTCATCAGGTGCAGGAATTGAATTGAAACGCCATAATTTTTCGCCGGTTTCAGCATCCATTGCCTGAATAAAACCACCACCCGGGACGACATTAGGTTGTCTGGTCTGCAGAGTGCCTTGCATAACAACACCATTGGCGATCGTTGGTCCGCCAGTAATAACACCGCCAACTTCTGTTTCCCATACCAGACGGCCAGAACGCATATCCAGGGCAATTACTTTTTGGTCAGATGTTGCTGCATAGACTTTATCACCGTAGATGGAAATATTGCGTTTGACACTGGGTCGGGCGTCTTCAGCC
This sequence comes from Gammaproteobacteria bacterium, assembly GCA_038148755.1. GTDB lineage: Bacteria > Pseudomonadota > Gammaproteobacteria > Pseudomonadales > Pseudohongiellaceae > UBA5109. The sequence goes on along the minus strand of JAYQWA010000018.1, from coordinate 35,964 downwards.
AGTTCATGACGATAATGCCATAACTCCTGGCCAGTCACTGCGTTGAGTGCCATGACATTGTCGCCAAAACTATGAACAAACATGACGCCTTCATGGATTAAAGGGGTGGCTTCATTAGGACCAGGGGGTAATGCCAGTGACCAGGCTACACGCAGGTTAGCGACATTATCTTTATTGATTTGATCCAAGGGGCTATAACCCATGGCGTCATGAGTACCGCGCCAGTTCAGCCAGGATTCAGCAGGCGGGTTATTTAACAGATCATCGGTTACCAGGGAAATATTATCCAGGGGGTTAGGCCCTGCATCCCATGCAGGGATCTGTACACCGGGAGCGAAGCCGCCACCAGGGCCGCCACTACGTCTCAGTGCCTGAGCGGAATTTTGGGAGTTGCCTGGTACAAACAGTGCAGCCAGCATATCAGAATCCATTGGCAAGGCTTCTTCACCTGCTGGAACTTCATTTTCTCTGAGAATAAAAGCTATCAGATCAGTATATTGTTCTCTGCTCAGGCTGTTTGCCTGACCGGGAGGCATTTCTCGGGTGGCATCATAAAACGCCTCCATATTGATACCAGCCCAGCGTGTTGAAAAGGAATTCCCTTTCAGGGGAGCGCCGAATTCGCCATCATTCAGGTTTTCACCATGGCAAACGACACAGCCTTGCGTATAGAGAGCTTCACCCCGTTCTGCCTGCTCAGCCGTATAATGTCCGGGATTTTCTGGCAGAGGGCCTGGTTGAGCCAGAACGTTATAAGATAGACCTGCTGTAATGAGTCCGCCCAATAATGGGTACAATGTTTTTATCTTCACTTGTGGAAACTCCTCTTTCTATAGGAACTGCTTATTTTTTTAGTTGGGCAAGCATACCAATTTCAGGCCAAGGTTCAATATGTATATTTGATTCCTTAGAATTTAAACAATTTCAAACTTGATTATTTTATCTAATGGTTTGATGATTAGGCCCTTGTAAGTAGATTACATGAAGCTGGAAATAATAAAAACAGAACATTGAGCGTTTTTGCTTTTACCCGCTCAAGTCTATAAAACAGATTTCCACAGGGGGAAATATGACACTATCTAAGTATTTAAAAACCGTTGTTTTAAGTGCAAGTCTTGTGACTTCAGGAGCGGTTTTCGCTCAACCCGGGCAAGGTAACCTGCCTGATGCAATTCCATTTCCCATGGAGTTCGAGTCCTCAAGGGAACACTATGACTATTTAATGGATTACTACAAAGGAGGAGTACAGCATGACTATCTGAGCGTGCCTAAATGGGAAGGGCTTTGGTCTACAGCAGCGCACCAGGGAAGGAACGAATACCTGTTTATGGATGAGGACGGTGAAATTCTTCCGGGTGTACTGACACCGGAATATGAAGATGCATTCCGTTACAGACTGGACCTTGGTAATCAGGCGTTTAATGCGGGTGTGGATTACGACCGTTTAACGACTTGTGAGCCTGCGGGTATTCCACGTTGGTTCAGGGAACCTTACGTTCGCGAGTTTTTAAACACGCCGACTTATTCACTGTGGCACAATGACCTGGCTAATGATACACGCCGGATTTATATCAATCAGGAGCATATCAACATCGACGGGACGCATTTTGCTGCGGGTGACAGCATAGGCTTTTGGGCGGTTGATGATGAGTTGGGTGATGTGCTCGTTGTACACACTGAAGATATCTATCCTGCCGATTTTTTCCGTGGTATGCCGCCGACCAGTAATCAGGCCGAAACCGTAGAGATCTGGTATGAGTGGTGGGATGCAGAGAGTGATGAGAAAAAGATAGCTGTTAATGTCTATTTTTATGATGCCTTAATGCTTGAAGAACCTTTAAATGTCATTTATACCTTCCGTCATCGTGCGGATATGGAAGAGGCAGGTTTGAGAATCAGGTACTGGGAATGTGCACAAAACCAGAATACCTATCTGACCTTTGATGAAGAAGGCAGGCCTAATACACAGTATCGTTTACCTGGTGAACCAGGCTACATTGATCCACGGGGTACGCCTTTGACAAGAAATCCGGATTTACCTCAAGGCCTGGTGGGTCAGGAGAAAAGTCCGGTGTTTGATGATCAGTTCGATTTTGCTTTTTAAGCGGACTACTACTGACAAAGTAAAAAATTGAGGAAAACTTATGAAATTATCATTGAAAAAAATCGCTTTGTTCGCTTTTAGCCTGCTGAGTCTCGTTGCTGCTGCTTATAGTTCTGCACATCACAGTTTTGCCATGTTTGATCGGGAAACTGAGGAGGTTATTTCAGGTGAAGTGGTACGCTGGGCTTTTAATAGTCCACATGTGGCTCTCTACATCAGAGATGAAGCAGGTGTGATCTTTGCCTTTGAAGGTGCTGCTCCTCCCCGCATGATAGAAAGCTCACCATCGATGACCGGTTTTACTTTCCAACCAGGCGATCAGGTGACTGTTGTGCAGTGCCCCCTGCGTGATGGCAGAAATGGTGGTGCAGTTGGACTGGTACTGAAAGATGGTATTTGGTACGACCCCAGTGATGGTGGTTGTGGAGCAGACAGGGAAGCCTGGCAGGACTGGTATGCGAAAGGTTACAAGTCCAAACAGGAAGCCATGGATGCTGGTGAAATGGCACCATAACTGATATTAACAGCCAGATAAAAAGGCTTCTTTACTAAAGAAGCCTTTTTTTTAATATAGTAAGAATTTTCTCATGTTGGCTAGTAAGAAAAACAAATGCTAAGCAACTTTATTATCCGCTTAATTCAAGTGCTCACACTGGTTGTATTCACAGCCCCAGTTTATGCTGCGAATTTCACTTATGACGGCGTAAATCGACGCGACCCGGGTAATGAACTGGAACAAAATACCATAGAAGCGACCGGAGAAATTTTTTGCACTGCTGCTAAAACCGGGCAATTGAAGGCGACGACAGGTTTTTTGCTCGACTTGGGTGAAAATAGTGAGCAGCCGGTTTTAATCACCTCTGGGCATACCTTTCGGGACAGTAGTGACGATGAATTTCATTCCGATTGCCGGATTCGGCCCTATGGTTCCAAGCAGACTTTTCCACTGCTTGATAATTTTGCCGGAAACCTGGCACAGGTAAACCCTGCGGACTTCATCAAAAATGACTGGGGGTTGAGTATTCTGCCGGCGGAGGCACTTGCAGTAATGAATACAATTACATTGAGCCATCGGAGCTATGATGAAATATATCGACTATTGCAGGCGGGCCTTGGAGAAATTAAATTTTACGGGGGCAATCAGATTCCGGAGCAGGGCAGTGCCCGTATACAGATATCTGATAATTGCTCAATATGGCAACCCACTCCAAGAGCACTATTAGGTTCGGGTCATTCCATTTACACGAATTGTGATTCAACCGGCTCAAGCTCCGGAGGCGCACTGGTACTTGAGCTATATGATGGCTCTGTCGAAGCAATCGGTATCATGTTTGGTGCAATTCATACGGTAAGAACAGTTAATCAATTGTTGGGAGATCGGGCTTCAACTATGACGATTGCGGATATTGAGCATGCTGTTAACATTATTCCCAGCCCGGAAACCATCATAAATATTGCTGTCCCGCTTATTCCAGGCATGCGGGAACAGAAATTTGACGAGCTTTTTAAGGAATTTTCCGCTTTATAGGTCAGTTTTAACTTATTTACCCTCAATCGCCTGAAAATATTCACTTCCAGAGCTATACAATGCTTGACAGCGGTATGGCTCATCCTTACAATTTGCGCTCTTTTTTTCACGGTTGAAAAGGGTCTTTCCTGTCCAGCCGCTTGAAGAGAGTTCTTTAACAATAAACAGGAGATGTTGGTCGCATGCAGAACCAGCGAATCAGAATTAGGCTGAAAGCCTTTGATCATGGGCTTATTGATAAGTCTACACTGGAAATAGTAGATACTGTAAAACGTACTGGTGCGCAGGTAAAAGGTCCTATTCCTTTGCCTACCCGCAAGGAGCGATTTACTGTGCTGATTTCACCGCATGTTAATAAAGATGCACGTGACCAGTATGAAATAAGAACACACAAACGTCTTCTGGATATTGTAGAGCCAACGGAAAAGACCGTTGATGCTTTGATGAAGCTGGACCTAGCTGCCGGTGTTGAAGTGCAGATCAGTCTTGGCTAGTAAGTAGTAAAAGATTCAGCAGCAGTAGTGTCTGTTTATCAAAAAGCTGGCACTTTAAATACAACAAGCAGTTATCCCGGTTGCGCTTAGAAAGGGCAGCGAGGGATGCAAAACATAACATGGTGTAATGCGTAAGCAGCCATAGTGGGTTAAAGCCCCATACACGATGAGGTTAATATAATGTCGATTGGCTTAGTCGGTCGAAAAAGCGGGATGACCCGCATTTTCACCGAGACAGGGTCCTCTATACCCGTAACAGTTGTGGAAGTACTTCCCAACCGAGTAACGCAGATCAAAACAGTGGAAACTGATGGCTATAGTGCTATTCAGGTTACTGCAGGTTCGGTCAAGGCTTCGCATGTCTCAAAATCTGAAGCAGGTCATTTCGCTAAAGCTGGTGTAGATGCTGGCCGCGGTCTTTGGGAGTTTCGTGCAGAAGCAGCAGAATTAACTGAGCAGGAAATTCTGGCTGGCTCTGAACTTACTGTCGAAAAATTTGAGGCAGGCCAAAAAGTCGATGTGACTGGCACTTCAAAAGGTAAAGGTTTTCAGGGTGTTATCAAGCGTTATAACTTCCGTATGCAAGATGCAACCCATGGTAATTCCCTTTCTCATAGAGCACCGGGTTCTATTGGACAGTGCCAGACACCTGGCCGGGTTTGGAAGGGTAAGAAAATGGCCGGACAAATGGGCAATGTCAGATCAACGACACAAGGTTTGGAAGTTGTCAAAGTTGATGTTGAAAATAATCTGCTGATGATCAAGGGAGCAGTGCCTGGAGCAACCGGGACTGATGTGATCATTTCTCCAGCAGTCAAAACCAAGTCTTCAAGGGGGTAGGCAATGGATATTAATGTTGCAGCACCTGGCAAGAAGACCAGTAAAAAAATATCAGTTTCTGATGAGAGTTTCGCTAAGGAATTTAACGAAAGCCTCGTTCATCAGGTGGTAGTGACCTATATGGCGGGAGCCCGCCAGGGTTCAGTCAAGCAAAAGACGCGCTCAGAAGTTAGTGGTGGCGGTAAAAAGCCATGGCGTCAAAAAGGCACAGGCCGTGCCCGTTCAGGAACCACGAGAAGCCCTATCTGGCGCTCCGGTGGCGTTACCTTTGCTGCAAGACCTCAGGATCACTCCAAGAAAATCAATAAAAAAATGTATCGTGGCGCACTTCGCTGCATCCTTTCAGAATTAATCCGTCAAGAAAGACTCCTCATCGTAGATGACTTCACACTCGAAGATCATAAGACTAAAGGTCTTGTGCAAAAACTTTCCGAGTTTGATTTAAAAGATGTCCTTATCGTTAGTGAAGAAGTCGATAAGAACTTATATCTGGCATCACGCAATCTGTATAAGGTTGATGTACGGGATGCAACAGCGGTCGATCCTGTCAGCCTGATTGGTTTTGAAAAGGTATTGATGACAGTGCCTGCACTGAAGAAAGTAGAGGGGATGCTGGCATGAATCAGGAACGCATATTAACCATTATTCTTGGGCCACATATCTCTGAAAAGACATCGATTATTTCTGAAGAGAATAATCAGGTGACTTTCAAGGTAGCTAATAATGCAACCAAACCTGAAATCAAAGAAGCTGTTGAGAGTTTGTTTGATGTGCAGGTGAAAGATGTGCAGATTTTAAATATAAAAGGTAAAACCAAAAGAACGGCGCGTGGGAAAATTCGTAGCCGCTCAGATTGGAAGAAAGCCTATATCAGATTAGAGCAGGGTCAGGAAATTGACTTTGCCGAATTGGGTTAAGGGGTAGGAGAAGATCATGCCAGTTGTAAAGAGTAAACCTACTTCACCAGGACGTCGTTTTGTCGTCAAGGTTGTTAACCCTGATCTGCATAAAGGTCAGCCTTATGCGCCGTTGTTAGAGAAAAAGACAAAAAATGGCGGACGTAATAATGCCGGACGTATTACAACGCGTCACGTGGGTGGTGGGCATAAACAGAAATACCGCATTATCGACTTTAAGCGCAATAAAGATGGTATTCCTGCAGTAATTGAACGCCTCGAATATGATCCGAATCGCAGCGCCAATATTGCTTTGCTGAAATACGCAGACGGTGAGCGTCGTTACATCATTGCTCCAGGCAAGGTAAAACCAGGTGATGAAGTTATCTCTGGTGCTGGTGCACCGATGAAGCCGGGGAATTGTCTGGCCTTACGTGATATTCCAGTAGGTAGTACGGTTCATTGTATAGAGCTGAAACCAGGGAAAGGCGCTCAGATGGCTCGCAGTGCGGGAACATCAGTGCAACTGGTTGCCAGAGAAGGACAATACGCCACTTTACGCTTGCGGTCAGGTGAAATGCGCAAAGTTTTATCTGATTGTCGCGCTGTATTGGGTGAAGTATCAAACAGTGAGCATAGTTTACGCTCATTAGGTAAAGCAGGCGCCAAACGCTGGCGTGGTGTCAGACCGACTGTTCGTGGTGTTGCCATGAACCCGGTAGATCACCCACATGGCGGTGGTGAGGGTAGAACTTCCGGTGGACGTCATCCGGTTTCGCCTTGGGGTACGCCAACTAAAGGCTATAAAACAAGAGCTAACAAACGTACGGATAATATGATTGTTCGTCGCCGAAATGCTCACAGATAAAGATAAGGGTAGGTAGAGAAAGTGCCAAGATCACTAAAGAAAGGACCTTTTATTGACCTTCATTTATTGAAGAAAGTACAGGTTGCTGCTGAGAACAATGACAGAAGACCAATCAAAACCTGGTCAAGACGTTCCATGATTTCTCCGGAAATGCTTGGTTTAACGATTGCTGTACACAATGGTCGTCAACATGTACCGATTTTGATCTCTGAAGATATGGTTGGTCATAAGTTAGGTGAGTTTGTGGTAACCCGGACTTATCGTGGCCACGCGGCAGATAAAAAAGCACGTTAAGACAGTCAGGGTAGAGAAAAGAATAAGTTATTTTGAGGCTTAGAAGAGAATGGAAGTAACAGCGAAATTAAAAGGTGCAAACCTTTCAGCACAAAAGGCACGACTGGTAGCAGATCAGATTCGTGGTCTTGGTGTTGAAGCCGCGCTGGAGATATTGGCCTTCAGTCCTAAAAAAGGTGCTGCGGTCATTAAGAAAGTTCTGGATTCAGCTATTGCTAATGCTGAGCACAATGAAGGGCTTGATATTGATGAGCTCCGTGTCAGCACCATTTTTGTTGATGAAGGCACAACGTTAAAAAGAATTCGTCCGCGTGCTAAGGGTCGGGCAGACCGGATATTGAAGCGTTACTGCCATATCACGGTTAAAGTCGCTGACGACAGCACTAACTAGTTAACTGAGAAAGAGTGAGAGAGTAAGGGGCAAACATGGGGCAAAAAGTAAACCCAACCGGTATAAGACTTGGCATTGTTAAAAAACATACGTCGGTCTGGTATGCCAGTGGAAAAGATTATGCGGATCATCTGTTACAGGATATGGAAATTCGCGACATTGTGAAAAAGAAACTGGCGGCTGCGTCTGTTTCCCGTGTTGAGATTGAACGTCCGGCTCAAACCGCAAGAATTACCATTCATACTGCTCGCCCCGGTATTGTGATTGGTAAGAAAGGTGAAGATGTTGAAAAACTCAGATCTGAACTAACGGCAAAAATGGGTGTACCGGTACATATTAATATTGAAGAGATTCGTAAACCGGATCTGGATGCGCAATTGGTAGCTGACAGTGTTGCTCAACAATTGGAACGTCGTGTTATGTTTCGACGAGCGATGAAAAGAGTAATGCAAAATGCCATGCGTCAGGGTGCTGAGGGTATCAAGGTGCAGGTCAGTGGTCGTTTAGGCGGAGCCGAGATTGCCCGTTCGGAACGTTATCACGAAGGTCGTGTACCTTTGCACACTTTACGTGCCGATATTGATTATGCCACCAGCGAAGCGCTGACAACTTACGGCATCATTGGCGTAAAAGTCTGGATATTTAAAGGTGAAGTTTTTAACTTTGGTGAAGAAATGACTGCGACTGCAGAAACTAAATAAAAAGACCAAAGACATAGAGTTGTATAGAAAAGAATTAAGTAAGAGGTAGGCGAGAAATGTTACAACCGAAGCGAACAAAATTCCGCAAGCAGATGAAAGGCCGTAATCGTGGTCTTGCGCATCGCGGTAGTGCAGTGAGTTTTGGCGAATACGGTTTAAAGGCGATTGACCGTGGTCGTTTAACTGCTCGTCAGATTGAATCGGCACGTCGTGCTTTAACCCGTCATGTAAAACGTGGTGGGAAAATCTGGATACGGGTATTTCCAGACAAGCCAATTACCAAGAAACCTTTAGAGGTTCGTCAGGGTAAAGGTAAAGGTAGTGTTGAATATTGGGTAGCCCAGATTCAACCAGGTAAAGTGTTATTTGAGATTGAAGGTGTGAGTGAAGAATTGGCGGCAGAAGCTTTTAGCCTGGCAGCAGCAAAATTACCATTCGCAACTAAATTTACTAAAAGGGTGGTGATGTAATGGCCAGTTTGGATGCGACAGAATTAAGAGATAAATCTGTTGATGAACTTAATGAGATTTTACTTGGCTTATTGCGTGATCAGTTCAATCACAGAATGCAAAAAACAACTGGCCAGTTGAACCAGACGCATTTGTTGTCTGCAGTGAGAAAAGATATTGCCAGAGTTAAAACGCTAATTACTGAAAAAGCAGGTTCTTAAGAAATGTCAGAAGTTAAATCAGAAGAAAGACGTGCGCGTACTGCCAGCGGTAAAGTGGTTAGTAACAAGATGGATAAAACTGTGACTGTTCTGGTTGAACGTCGTGTGAAACATCCTGTGTACGGAAAATACGTAACCAAATCTTCAAAATTGCATGCGCATGATGAAAGCAATGAGTGCATGCTGGGCGATATAGTAACGGTTAAAGAAGTAAGACCAATTTCAAAGATGAAAACCTGGGCTCTGGTTTCTGTCGATGAAAAAGCAGTACAAGTTTAAGTACAAATAACCAGTTAAATAGTAAATAGCAGGATTGAGAGGCGCGGAGAAGTTAAATGATTCAAACACAGTCTTATTTAGATGTGGCAGATAACAGCGGTGCGAGACGCGTTATGTGTATTAAAGTGCTTGGCGGTTCTCACAGACGTTATGCCAGAGTGGGTGACGTTATTAAAGTTACTGTTAAAGAAGCTATTCCACGTGGCAAAGTCAAAAAAGGCCAGGTCTTGAGTGCTTTGGTTGTCCGCACAAAAAGCGGCGTTAGAAGACAAGATGGTTCATTGATTAAATTTGATGATAATGCCGCAATTTTATTGAATGCACAGGATGCACCAATCGGTACCCGTGTATTTGGACCGGTAACACGTGAATTAAGAAATGAGAAATTTATGAAAATAATTTCTCTGGCACCAGAAGTGCTTTAGTCAGGTATTACGGATTTAGAGGTTGAGAAAAGGTTAATGCAAAAGCTGAAAAGAGATGATGAAGTGATCGTGATCGCAGGCCGAGATAAAGGCAAGCGAGGCAAGATCACGCGCGTGTTAAAAGATGGTCGTTTAATTGTCTCTGGAATCAATATGATTAAACGTCACACCCGCCCAAATCCGAATATCGGTCAGCAGGGTGGAATTGTAGAGAAAGAAGCAGGTATTCAGATTTCTAACGTTGCTATCTTTAATCCGAAATCAGGCAAAGCAGACCGTGTAGGTTTTAAGATTGAGGATGATGGTACCAAGGTTCGTATATTTAAATCAGATAGCTCGCAGGTTGATTGATAAATTAGCAAAACAACAGGCAGAGTAAGTGCAGGATTACAGAAATGGCTCGATTAAGAGAATTATATAAAACCGAAGTAGTGTCGGAACTGACTAAACAGTTCGGCTATAAAAACCCAATGGAAGTACCAAAAATTACTAAAGTGGTACTCAATATGGGCAATGGCGACTTCGGCGATAAAAAAGTGTTGGAAAATGCTTTGAATGATCTGACTCAGATCAGTGGCCAAAAGCCTATCGTAACCAATGCACGTAAATCTATTGCAGGCTTTAAAGTGCGTGAAGGTTGGCCTGTCGGTGCAAAAGTTACCTTGCGCGGTGTGCGTATGTATGAGTTTCTGGATCGTCTGGTCAGTATTGCAATACCACGTATTCGTGACTTCCGTGGGTTGAACCCAAAGTCTTTTGATGGTCGTGGTAATTATGCGCTGGGTGTCAGTGAGCAAATTATTTTCCCTGAAATCGATTACGATAAAATTGATACCTTAAGAGGTATGGATATTACGATTACTACTACAGCCAAAAATGATGAAGAAGGTAGAGCCTTATTACGAGCTATGCAGTTTCCACTTAAAGGTGGGGAGATGGCTGCAGAGAAAGCCCAGGCATAAGCGAAAAGCAGAATAAAATCAGAGGAAAGTTTAAAGATGGCTAAAACATCAATGATTGCAAGAGAAGAGAAACGTAGCAAAATGATTGCGCGCTATGCTGAGAAACGTGCAGCACTGAAAGCAGTCATTAACAGTGTTACGGCTTCTGATGATGAGAAATGGGAAGCTCAGAAAAAATTGCAAAAATTGCCTCGAGATGCCAGCCCTGTCAGACAAATGCGTCGTTGCCAGGTTACCGGGCGTCCACATGGTGTGTTTAGAAAATTTAAGATGTGTAGAAATAAATTACGTGAAGCTGCCATGCGTGGTGATGTGCCAGGTTTAACCAAGGCTAGCTGGTAGGCGTTTAGTCCGGCAAAAAAAGAGATAACAGAGAGATATAAAAACATGAGTATGTCTGACCCAATAGCGGATCTTCTGACCAGAATCAGGAATGCCCAGTTAGTGCAAAAAGAAAGCGTTGACTGTCCAGCTTCTAAAATCAAGCTGGCAATCCTGGAAGTGTTGAAACAGGAAGGTTACATCAATGGTTATCAAGTTAGTGATGACCTGGTTAAACCTGTGGTGACAGTAGACCTGAAATACTTTAAAGGCAAAGCTGTAATAGAAGAATTGCACAGAGGCAGCCGACCAGGTTTACGTCAATATGTTTCAAATGAAGATATTCCAGAAGTTCGTGCTGGTTTAGGTGTGGCAATTGTGTCGACTAACCAGGGTGTCATGACAGGAAAAGCTGCTAGTCAGGCAGGTATTGGTGGCGAAGTTTTGTGTACCGTTTTTTAATTTTAAAGATTTGATAGAGCAAGCTTATGTCCAGAATAGCAAATAGCCCAGTAGATTTACCAAGTGGTGTTGAAGCCAACATTGCTAATGGTCTGATTTCTGTGAAAGGGAGCCAGGGAACACTTGAACTCGCTTTACATGAGCAGGTTGATATCGTGAACGAAGATAATCAGTTGAAGCTAAAAGCCAAAACTGATGAGAAAAGTTCTGTTGCACTTGCAGGAACCTTTCGTGCGCTTGTTAACAACATGGTTGTTGGTGTCAGTCAGGGTTTTGAGAAAAAACTGACACTGATCGGGGTTGGTTACCGTGCAAAGGCTCAGGGAAAAACCCTGAACCTGGTTCTCGGTTATTCACATCCGATTGATTATGACTTGCCGGAAGGTGTCACTGCCGAGACGCCAAGTCAGACTGAGATTGTTATAAAAGGTGCAGATAAACAGCTTGTTGGTCAGGTAGCTGCTGAAATCAGAGAATTCAGACCACCTGAGCCTTATAAAGGTAAAGGTATTCGTTATGATGATGAATATGTCTATCGTAAAGAAGCTAAGAAGAAATAAGACTAGTTAAAGCTATTAATGCGGCAATAATTGAGGCAATAGAAGAGTAATGAACGAAAAGAAAAAATCGCGTCTGCGTCGGGCCAAGAGAGCTCGTGCCAAGATCAGCGAATTACGGGTTAACAGACTGACTGTTTATCGTAGCCCGCGACATATTTATGCGCAGATTATTTCTCCGGACAATAAAGTTCTGGCGACAGCTTCTTCTTTGGGCGCCAAGAAAACTGGCAATGTTGAATCTGCCGTTGAAATTGGTAAGCAGATAGCTGAAAAGGCAAAAACTGCGGGGGTCACAAAAGTGGCGTTTGACCGTAGTGGATATCATTACCATGGCAGGGTTAAAGCTTTGGCTGATGCAGCGCGTGAAGGTGGACTGGAGTTTTAGAATATGGCATTTAAAAACGAGCAAAATAAAAACGAAGAAGGTTTACAGGAAAAGCTAATCCAGGTTAACCGTGTTGCTAAAGTTGTTAAAGGTGGACGTATATTTGGTTTCACTGCTTTAACTGCGGTTGGTGACGGTAATGGCCGTGTTGGTTTTGGTCGCGGTAAGGCACGTGAAGTTCCTTTGGCAATACAGAAAGCGATGGAAGCAGCTCGACGCAATATGATTTCTGTGAAACTGGATGGAGGCACTTTGCAATATCCGGTTAAGGCTCGTCATGGGGCTTCCAATGTATATATGCAACCAGCTTCTGAAGGTACTGGCGTTATTGCCGGAGGTGCCATGCGTGCGATTCTTGAACTGGCTGGAGTACATAACGTATTGGCTAAATGTTATGGCTCTACCAACCCGGTTAATGTCGTTCGGGCTACCTTTAAAGGTTTACAGCATATGCGTGCTCCTGAAGAAATAGCGGAAAAACGTGGCAAAAAAGTTGAAGAGATAGTTGGTTAAAGACAGGCTATCTAGTAGCAAAGCTTAAGAATTAGATAAGAATCAGGTAAGAAACAATGGCAGCAAAAACAATGAAAGTGACATTAGTAAGAAGTCCTATTGGAGCGATACCCAAGCACAAGGCTTGTGTATCGGGTCTTGGCTTACGCCGTATTCGTCACCAGGTTGAAGTGGAAGACACTGCTGCTGTCCGTGGCATGATTAATAAAATCCGTCACCTGGTACAGGTGGAGGGAGAGTAGTAATGAGATTAAATACAATAAGCAATATACCTGGCGCTATCCACTCCAAGAAAAGAGTGGGTCGTGGTATTGGTAGTGGTTTGGGCAAAACTGCAGGCCGAGGTCATAAAGGACAGAAATCACGTTCGGGTGGAACTGTAAAACCAGGTTTTGAAGGTGGCCAGATGCCATTGCAAAAACGTTTGCCAAAATTCGGTTTTACTTCACGGATTGGCATGGTCACTGCTGAAGTACGTACTTCAGAATTAAATAAAGTGGATGCTGATGTGATTGATCTTGCTGCGCTGGAAAAAGCCGACATCATTAACCGTAATGTTAAGCGGGTTAAAGTTATGTTGTCCGGTGACGTGACTAAAGCACTTACCCTGAAAGGTATCCGTGTCACTAAAGGTGCTAAAGCAGCGATTGAGGCTGCCGGTGGCAAAATAGAAGAGTAATTAGGAAAAAGAACCTTAGAAATAAAACGAAATGGCTAAGAAAGGCATAGCACAATCAGGAATGCAGGCAGGCAGAGGCGATGGTCTGGTAGAACTCAAAGCCAGGTTATTGTTTGTGTTGTTTGCGATTTTTGTGTACCGGATTGGTACGCATATTCCTGTGCCCGGCATTAACCCCGATCAGTTGCAGGCTTTATTTAACCAGAATCAGGGTACTTTTTTAGGGCTGTTCAATATGTTTTCCGGTGGTGCCATTGAGCGTATGAGTATTTTTGCGCTGGGGATCATGCCATATATCACTTCCTCTATTATTATGCAGTTATTGACAGCTACCACGCCTTCACTTGAACAATTGAAAAAAGAAGGTGAGTCTGGTCGTCGTAAAATCAGTCAATATACCCGTTATGGGGCATTGTTATTTGCCAGTGTTCAGGCTGTTGCTATTACTACAGGTCTGCTGGCGCCAATATCCTTTGAGCCTAATTTCAGTTTTTACTTTACTGCAATCGTCTCATTGATTACCGGTGCGATGTTCCTTATGTGGTTGGGTGAGCAAATTACCGAGCGTGGTGTAGGTAACGGGATTTCTCTGCTGATTTTTGCCGGTATTGTTGCCAGTTTACCAGCTGCAATTGGTCAGGCTTTGGAACAGGCTGCTGAAGGTCAGATTCAGCCTCTGGCCTTGTTTGTGGTTGCTGTGATTGCAGCAGTTGTTATTGCCTGCGTGGTTTTTGTTGAAAGAGCACAGCGTCGTATTACTGTGAATTATGCACCTCGACAGCAGGGTCGCAAGATGTATCAGGGACAATCCAGTCATTTGCCCTTGAAAGTGAATATGGCCGGTGTGATTCCGGCAATTTTTGCCAGCTCGTTTTTACTGTTCCCACAATCATTGGGTACATGGTTTGGTAATAATGAAGGTTATGAATTCCTGGCCGATATAGCCTTAGTGCTCGGTCCCGGACAGCCCCTGAATATTTTATTGTTTACTGTGCTGATTGTGACCTTTTGTTTCTTTTATACATCGTTGGTGTTTAACCCCAAAGAAATTGCGGAAAACCTGAAACGTTCAGGTGCATTTATTCCAGGCATACGGCCTGGTGAGCAGACAGCAAACTACGTTGATAGTGTCATGACGCGTCTTACCATGTTTGGTGCTGCCTACATTACATTGATATGTCTGATGCCACAGTTTTTACAGACTTCAGCTAATGTTCCGTTTCAATTGGGTGGCACATCCTTATTGATTGTTGTCGTTGTTTGTATGGATTTTATGGCGCAGGTGCAATCGCATTTGATGTCACATCAATATGAGTCCTTGATGAAAAAATCCAATATTGGCTCGTTTAAACGCTAGAGTCCGAAAAGAATTCAGGAGTAGAACCATGAAAGTTAGAGCTTCAGTAAAAAAAATGTGCAGAAATTGCAAAGTGATTAAGCGCAATGGCAATGTGCGGGTGATCTGTAAAGAGCCTCGTCACAAACAGCGTCAGGGCTAGAACCGAGGCTGGAAACAGAGGGGTTCTTGCTTGATTTTGCTAGGTGCAGGGTATAAGCTATCGCGCCTTTTGACTTGAGAATCAGTATATTAACTAATTGATTTTACTTATAAAAAATAACGAAGATTAGAAACGTAAAAAGAGAATTGGAGTAAAAATATGGCCCGTATTGCCGGAGTCAACATACCAGATAACAAACATGTAGTGATTTCACTGAGCTATGTTTATGGCATTGGTTCTACAACTGCCAAACAACTTTGTGAAACTACTGGTATTGCACCAGAGACCAAGGTCAGCGATTTAAGTGAAGAATCACTGGATGCTCTGCGAAATGAAATCGCTAAATTGAATGTTGAAGGTGATCTGCGACGTGAAGTATCCATGAATATCAAACGTCTGATGGATTTGGGAACTTACCGCGGAGTACGTCATCGTCGTAGTTTACCGGTTAACGGACAACGGACTAAAACCAATGCCAGAACCCGTAAAGGGCCACGTAAACCAATACGTAACTAACAGAACTTAATAAAAAAGCATCAAAATTAAGGTATTAAATTAATGGCTAAACCTGCAGCGCAAGGGCGTAAAAAAGCGAGAACATCAGTTTCTGATGGTGTTGCGCATATTCATGCTTCTTTTAATAACACGATTATCACGATTACTGATCGACAGGGGAATGCTTTGAGTTGGGCAACTTCTGGTGGATCTGGCTTCCGTGGTTCAAGAAAAAGTACCCCATTTGCAGCCCAGGTTGCAGCGGAACGAGCAGGTAAAGCTGCTGTTGAACTGTATAGTCTGAAAAATGTTGATGTCAGAGTAAATGGACCAGGCCCAGGTCGTGAGTCTGCTGTTCGAGCATTGAATGCTTGTGGCCTTAAAGTCAGCAATATTACAGACGTTACCCCAATTCCCCACAATGGTTGTCGACCTGCTAAAAGACGTCGTGTGTAAGCCAAGAGATTGCCAGAGTAGGTAAACAGGAGAAGAACTTATGGCCCGTTATATAGGCCCAAAATGTAAATTATCCAGAAGAGAAGGTACCGATCTTTTTCTTAAAAGTGGCGTGCGTTCTTTAGAAGATAAATGTAAGGCTGAATCGATTCCAGGTCAGCACGGCCAACGTCGTACCCGTCTGTCTGATTACGGCGTGCAGTTGCGTGAGAAGCAAAAAGTTCGCCGTATGTATGGCGTACTGGAAAAGCAGTTCCGCTCTTACTACAAAGAAGCGGCACGTTTAAAAGGAGCTACAGGTGAGAATCTGTTACAGCTGCTGGAAAGCCGTCTTGATAATGTTGTATATCGCATTGGTTTTGGTGCAACACGCTCAGAAGCAAGACAACTGGTTTCTCATAAATCCATTTTGGTTAATGGTGAAGTTGTTAACATTCCTTCATATCAGGTTCAGGAAGGTGATGTAGTTTCAGTCCGGGAAAAAGCCAAAGAACAACTGCGTATTAAATCTGCGTTGGATCTGGCCGCTGCTCGTACTCCGCCTGAATGGATTGATGTCAATGTCAGTAAACTTGAAGGTCAGTTTAAACAGAAGCCTGAGCGTAGTGAATTACCAGCTGAAATTAACGAGAGTTTGATCGTTGAGCTGTATTCTAAATAAGCCTGAAAGCTGAAATTGTAAGCAGAAAAAAATTTATATTAACTAAGCCAAATAAAAGAGGAACTACATGCAGATTTCCCTAGCAAACTTTCTGACCCCTCAAGTGATCCAGGTAGAGGAATTAGATAAGTACCGTTCCAAAGTGGTACTGGAGCCACTTGAAAGAGGGTTTGGTCATACATTAGGTAATGCACTCAGAAGAATTCTATTATCTTCAATGCCTGGTTTTGCGGTTGAAGAAGTTGAAATTGATGGGGTGGTGCATGAGTACAGCACGATAGAAGGGGTGCAAGAGGATGTTATTGAAATTATTCTGAACCTTAAAGGTCTTGCGATTGCCCTGAATGCCCAGACTGAAGCGGTTCTGAGCTTGAGCAAATCAGGCAAAGGCCCAGTGACGGCTGCCGACATTACTGTAGATCACGATGTGGAAATAGTAGATCCTGACCATCTGATTTGTAACCTTAATGAAAATGGTTCCATCAATATGCGCATCAAAATAGGCTCTGGCAGGGGTTATGTTCCTGCAGATTCTCGCTTGAGTGATGATGATGAGACTCGTTCAGTTGGTAAATTATTACTGGATGCATCTTACACGCCAGTAAATCAGGTAACTTATACCGTTGAAAATGCACGTGTGGAACAACGTACCGATTTGGATAAACTGATTCTTGAACTGGAAACCAATGGAACAATGGATGCTGAAGAAGCCATTCGTCAGGCAGCGACCATTTTGCAACATCAACTGAGTGTTTTTGTTGATTTACAAAGTGATGTTGTTAATGAGCCTGAAGAAGCTGAAGATAAAATTGATCCTATATTATTACGTCCAGTTGATGATCTGGAGCTTACTGTACGTTCAGCAAACTGTCTAAAAGCTGAAAATATTTATTATATTGGTGATTTAATTCAGCGTACCGAGGTGGAGCTGTTGAAAACACCAAACCTGGGTAAGAAATCATTAACTGAAATTAAAGATGTGCTTGCTTCACGTGGTTTATCTTTGGGTTTGAGGCTAGAGAATTGGCCACCATCATCGCTTAAAGGCGATGATAGAGCCGCTTAAGAGATAGGATAGGAGCTATTGCCCTCGCTCATTACTCTCCTAGAGCACAAGAAAGAGTAAGAAATAATACATAAAAGATTTAAAGAAAAGTTAAAAACTAATTAGGAATAGCAGTCATGCGTCATCGTCAAAGTGGACGTCAACTTAACAGAAACAGCAGTCATCGTCAGGCCATGTTCCGTAACATGACTTCGTCACTGGTTGAGCACGAAATTATCAAAACAACTTTAGCCAAGGCTAAAGAATTAAGATCTTATGCTGAGCCTTTGATTACGCTGGCTAAGGAAGACAGTGTTGCTAATCGCCGTTTGGCTTTCAGCCGCGTGCAAGACAAAGCGACTGTGGGCAAGTTGTTCACAGAACTGGGTCCACGTTACCAGGAACGTCCTGGCGGTTATCTGCGTGTTATAAAGTGTGGACTTCGCCCTGGAGATAAAGCACCCATGGCCTATGTTGAACTGGTAGATCGTCCAGCTGCAGATTTTGATGATTATGATGACGATACAGATGCTACTGATGAAGTGGTAGCAGCGCCTGAAGTAGTGGAAGAACAGGAAGTAGTTGAAGAACTGGAAGCTCCAGAAGAAGTGTCTGAAGAAGCAGTTGCAGAAGAAATTACGGAAGACGCTACAGATGAAGTGCAGGCAGATGAAGACCAGGAAGAAGAAAAAGATAAATAACTGTCAATTAACACTTAAGTTCTTTAAAAAAACCGCTTTGTTAGCGGTTTTTTTTTGGGAGTTTAACGTGTACCAAAGACAACGATGGTCTTTCCTGAAACTTCTATTAACCCCTGGTTTTGCATATCTTTTAGAATTCGGCCAACCATTTCATGTGAACAATTAGTAATTTTCCCCAGATCTTGCCTGGTAATTTTAATCTGCATGCCATTGGGGTGAGTAATAGCACTTGGATCTTTACTTAAATTAAGCAAAGCACTGGCGATTCGTCCTGTTGCATCAAGAAAAGATAAATCAGCGACTTTTTGAGTGGTATTACGCATACGATGTGCCATTTGTTTTCCCAGAAAATAAAAAATCTGAGGGTGCTCATCGGCATAGGCTTTAAAATTTTCATAATTTATTTCAGCTAATACCCTACTTTCCTTGGTACGCACACTGGCACTGCGGCTCATATTAATGTCAAACAAGCTCATTTCACCGAAGAAGTCACCGGGACTGAGATAGGCAATAATGATTTCCCGGTTAGTGTCATCAGTTAATATGACACTTATGGAGCCACTTATTATGAAATAGAGCGTGTCAGAGACTTCACCTTCACTGAATATCAGACTGTCAGCAGGGTACGAGCGTTTATGTGTTTTATCTAAAAAATTGTCGAAATCGGGGAAGTTGAATTTGTTGAATGCTAAGGCCATTAATGCTTCCTGAGTGTTACTCTGCAAATCCAGAGGCATTGTTACAGCCTGAGTAGATGGCGCTATATAAACTTAATTTACTCAAAGTTTCCTGAGGCAAACTAGTTTTTATACAGATAGTCCCTGGTTATAGGAACAGAGCCATGCTTTTTGGCAAGCTGTAATTGGTACACCACCAGATCAGAAAACACAAAAGCAACTTCACTGGCAGCAAGATAAAATTCCCACATTAAGCAAAACTCTTCATCCAGAATCTTCGCTATTTCCTTTCTGTGTTGCTGGAATCTGGACTGCCAGTGTCGCAGTGTATGCGCATAGTGTAAACGCAGCACTTCTATATCGGTAACGGCTAAAGCACTTTGCTCAAGCGCTTTACTAATCTGTGACATTGAAGGATTGACTCCACCTGGGAAAATATATTTTTGAATCCAGGGATTGGTTGTACGGGGGATACCGGTTTTACCAATCGTATGCACCAGTGCGACACCATCATCATTCAGCATCTCGGCTATTTTGTTGAAATAAGTCGTGTAAAAAGGCGTGCCAACATGTTCGAACATACCGATGCTGACGATCCTGTCATAGTGCCCCTGATGTTCCCGGTAATCCTGCAAGTGAAAATGGGTATTGTCCAACTGTCTTTTCTCAGCTTCAGCCTGGGCTACAGACAGTTGTTCTCTGGAAAGGGTGATGCCGCTGACATCAACATGATAGTTTTGCGCCAGATAAAACATCATGCTGCCCCAGCCACAGCCGATATCGAGTACTTTTTGGCCAGGTTGCAGTAATAGCTTGCGCGCAATATGCCTGGCTTTACTAAGTTGTGCTTCTTCTAGCGTGGCATCATCTGATTCAAAATAGGCACAGGAATAGAACATCTCTTTATCCAGAAAACGCCTGAATACATCTTCGTGAATATCATAGTGGTGGGAGATGTTGGCATAGGCTCGTGAAACTTTGTTCCATTGCTGGATCATCCCCTGCAGAGGTTTGAGCCAACTGCCTTTTTTGGGTTGAAAATTGGCCCTTAGCAAGCCAAGAAGATCGTAAAGTGAACCTTCTCCAGCATGCCACAGACCTTCCATATAAGTCTGTCCAAGTTGAAATTCCCAATCCAGGGCAATACGTCTGAGAGCCTTCTCATCAGTGACATACCAATTAACTTCCTTACCCTCAGTGCCAAAGGTATGCACCTTGCCCTGTGGCAGATGAAGGTGGAGTATGCCTTGTTTTATATGTGCTTCAAGTAAGTTGAGATACATCTTTCACGCTCTAAAGATTTATCCGTATTGCCTGATCCTGCAAGAATATAAATATTCACACAACGCTTGTAAACACCCTGACTATCAAATAGATACACAAACTGCGAGGACATATGTTGATTTTATGTGAAGGCGTCTTTATTCTGCATTGAACCTATATCAATAAAACCAATAAATCAGGAGATAGCATGACTGACCTGGCAGATTCGGCAGAGGTGCTTGGGGTACCAGCTTCGGATAAAACGCTCTTTGGGCACCCCCGTGGTTTGGTGATCCTGTTTTTTACCGAAATGTGGGAACGTTTTTCCTACTACGGGATGCGTGGTCTATTAATCTTCTATCTCACTGAACATTTCTTATTCAGCCAGGAGCGGTCCTCTATTATTTATGGTGCCTATACGGCGCTGGTATATGTCATGACCATTATCGGAGGTACTTTGGCTGATAAGTATCTGGGTTCAAGAAAAGCGGTTACATTTGGGGCGATCCTGCTGGTTATAGGACATATGGGCATGGCTTTTGAAGGTAATGGTTCCAGAGAAATCCTGACCTACAATGATGCTGACTATGAGATTGGGCTTGATGCCAGAGGTGGTGATGGTAATCAGATCATTAGTTCTGCGCAGGGGGCTTCTTTAATTTCCTTTAATGAAGGAGCCACCCAGATGTTAATTGCCGACCCTGACAATGTAGGCTTACCGGCCGTCATTGCAGTGACTGACTATAGCCGTCGCACTGAAACTGAAGCGCTCTATGTAAATGGTTTGTATCTTTCTCTGGCTCTGATTATTGCCGGAGTAGGCTTTTTGAAAGCCAATATCTCATCCATCGTTGGTGCGCTTTATGGTTTTGGTGACAGCCGTCGTGATTCCGGGTTTACCATTTTTTACATGGGTATTAACTTAGGCGCTTTTATTTCTTCCATACTGTGTGGTTATTTGGGTATTACCTATGGCTGGAAATATGGCTTCGGACTGGCTGGTATTGGAATGCTGTGTGGATTGGCGGTATTTTTGAAATATCAGAGTTGGCTGGAAGGTAAGGCAGAACCCCCGGATACTGAAAAGTTGAAACAGAAAGTACTGGGGCCACTGAATATTGAGGCCATGTGTTATCTGGCTGGACTCGGCATTATTGCCATATCCATGATTATGGTGATGAATGCACATCTTATTGATGATGCCTATGTTGGTTTTCTGGGTATTCTGGTGTTTGCTTTTATGCTGGCTTATGCCTTTTTTGGTTGTGAAGACAAAATTGAAAGAAACCGCATGCTGGCAGCAATCTATATTATTCTGGCACAAATTCCATTTTGGGCTTTATTTGAACAGGCAGGGACATCCTTAAATCTGTTTACCGGCAGTTTGGTGGATAGGACAATGCTGGGTTTTACAGTACCTGCCCCGGTGTTTCAGTCTCTTAACGCCATGTTTATTATCTTTTTCGCCCCGCTTATGGCTATGCTCTGGATAAAACTGGCGAAACACAATCTTAACCCTTCGAGCCCGGTCAAATTTGCCTTAGGCGTTTTTATGGCGGGTTTGGGTTTCCTGACGCTGGTTGCCGGCATGAAGCTATCCGGTAGCTCAGGCCTGACAGCTGTTTACTTTATTTTTCTGATCTACTGGGTGCATACCATGGGGGAATTAATGGTATCTCCGGTTGGTTTATCTGTGGTGACCAAATTGGCTCCGGTCAGAGTTGTGGGCATGACCATGGGAGCCTGGTTTTTGTACAGCGGTTTATCCAATTACCTGGCTGGCGTGATCGCGGCGACCACTGGTGCAGAAACCATTGGTGGACAACTGACGGATGTTGCAGCAGCCAAGGCAAACTATATCAGTGTTTATACCCAGGTTGGTTATATCGCGATGGCTATAGCCGTCGTTATGCTGGTAATTTCACCCGTGATCAGGAAGATGATGGAAGGCGCGGAGTAGAAAGAAGTAGAAATAACAATGTAAGTAGGTATTTGTCTGTTACTTATTGTGTTGAAAAAATACATAAACGGGGAAAGCTTATGAAACTATTAAAAGTATTATCGGCTCTGGGTTTCGCAGTACTGACCAGTCAGGCACTCTCCCATCATGGCTGGTCCTGGTACACCGAGGATGACTTCACTTTAACGGCAACAGTCGTGCAGATTCAGTTTGCTAATCCCCATGACAGAATGTCAGTGGAGGCTGATGGCAGGATATGGAATTTATTGTTAAGTCCTCCATCAAGAACCCGCCGTGCCGGGCTTTCAGAAGATATGATTCAGGTTGGTGATACGATTACAGCCTATGGGCACCGCCATGCCGATGTCGATAATCTGGAAATGAAAACTGAACGTTTGCTGGTGGGTGAGACGCTGTATAACCTGTATCCAAGGCGGGATTAATACTGTTTTTCAGTGGTGTTATCCAGGATTTCTGTAGCAAAGCCACCTATCGACTGTTGGTTTTTTTCCTGCCAATAGGATGCTATACCCTGTTCGCCTTTTTTATCAGACCATTCTAATAAGGCTTTGCGATCTTCCTTGAATTCGTAAAAAGGCACAGCAAAGCCGCAGGATGTTTGTACCAGATCAATATTCATAATAAAAAACTGCCGGGCGCCTGAACATTCGGGAAAAATATTCAGATAGCTTTGCTAGTCTTCATCCCTTGGATGGACAGCTCGAGCTGTTCCGTACAGTCTCAAAATTAGCGGCTTACGTTCAAAAGAACAAAACATGATTGTCATGCGCGGGTTTTCCAAAATATGTGCAGAAGATTCATTACCGCTGCCCGTGTAATTCAGCCAGACCAACTTGGTTGAATCCAGAATTTTAAGGGAGTTCATCCCTTTGGGTGAAACGTTAACCGTTCCGGTTGAGCGCGCCGTCCCAACAAAAAACATATGCCGTTTTTCAATAAATCTAATTAGTGAGGGACTTAACTCAGAAAATTTCTCAGCCATAATTAATATTTGAGTTGCTAGCTTACTAAGTCGGCATGCCGACAAATAAAATTACCAGGGCATACGCGATTTTGGATAGTATGTGCAAAAACTGATCCTGATGAAGATTAATAATCTTGTCGCATTTAACATAATCAATTAACCAGTGACTTAAAAACTCGGCAACCAGAAAAGTAATGCTTCCGGTACAGAAGTAAACAATCAGACCATGACTAGAAGCATGTGCTGATAACCAGTAATACCATTGAGGAAAACCATCATCGAACTACTCGCGGGTTTTATTCCGATTTTTTCCTGAACTCATAGGGCCAGGCTGTAGCACAAAATCGCCTACAAAATGACCCGCCAGCATGAGTATCAGGATAGAAATGACTTCCATAATCAGCACTCGTCTTTTTATTCGTTGTGCTAGAAAGTGCCAGTAAAACTGACTTTAATACCATTCTAGAATAGTGAATCAAAATCATTATCCCTGCATTTCCGGCTTTATACAATGTACTAAACCTTGACCCAAGTCTCATATTTTTCGAAATTTCATGATGTTAAGCCTTTGTTCATATTGCGATTGTTAAGCTTTCAATCAATCAGAAAATTACCGAGAAGCATTTGTTGATAATTTTTGTTAAATAAAGGGGGAACATCATGAAACTATTAAATCGTATTAATACAGTTGCTGTAACAGCTTTCTTAAGCGCCGGTTTGATTTCCACAGCTTCTGGTTCCACCAGTTATTACGAAGCTGATGTGATTCAAAGTACTGCAGTTTACCGCACTGTAGAAACCCAAACACCAAGACAGGAATGCTGGTTGGAAGAGGTCGTTCGGGAAAGTCGTCCCCAATACCGCTCAACTACACCCAATATTTTGGGAGCGGTCATTGGGGGCGCAATTGGCAATGCTGTTGGTCATAATAAAAGTAACCAGCGTGTCGGTGCTTTTGTTGGGGCCGTCCTGGGAGCCTCTGTTGCAAGGGATATCACTCATGCGAACAGGTCACGAGATGTCTATTATGAAACCATAGAACGTTGTGAAACCGTTTATGACACTTACCTGGAGGAAAGACTGGTTGGTTATGATGTGCTTTATAGCTACAATAATCAGGAATATAGGGTTCGTACTCAACGAGATCCAGGTGCTACTATCAGGGTCAGAGTGAATGTAGAACCTGTACTTTAACTAAGTTTCATAAACGATGGCCTGTGGCGAATAAGTGACCCATAAGACAGCAATAATATTGATGATGGCTACATTGGTATGTTCCTCCGGGGTACTTGCTCAGGCGCCACGAGGTGGTCCTGAGTCAGGTCCCAGGACTGATCAGCAAGCCCCTCCCTTTGGTGGACAGCCCGGACGCCCTGGTAATGGTCTGGCTCCGCCTATACTGGATCCGGCTGCCTCAATTTCCAGACAGCAAGCATTGAATCTGGCCCGTGACAGGTTTCAGGGCAGAGTTTTGAGTGTCCGTATGGACGGTAGTAACTGGCGAGTACGTATCGATCAAAACGGCACGGTATTTAATGTCTTTGTTGATGGCCGCACCGGTGAAGTCAGCCGATTTGCCGATTAATTCCAGACAACGCTATGCAGTAAGGGTATCAGCATGCGCCTGTTACTAGTAGAAGATGAAGATCTGTTAAGAGCCCAGTTAGTCAAAGCACTGGAAGATAATGGCTATATTGTAGACAGTGTACAGGATGGCGAAATGGGCCTGTTCCAGGCTAATGAGTTTTCTTATGATGCTGCCATTATCGATTTAGGTCTGCCTAAAATAAACGGTATAGACCTTATCAAGGCGATCAGGTCGGCAGGTAAGGTTTTTCCGATATTAATTTTGACAGCACGTGATAAATGGACCGACAAGGTTGAAGGTCTGGATGCCGGTGCTGATGATTATGTTGTTAAGCCTTTTCAGATTGAAGAGATCAAAGCCCGCTTGAATGCCCTGCTTAGAAGAGCCGCCGGTTTTGCTAAACCCAGCCTGGATTTTGCGCATTTAAGTCTGGATACTTCAGCTAAAAAATTAACGGTTTCTGGCAACCCGGTAGAGTTAACAGCTTACGAATACAAGGTACTGGAATATCTGATGCTGCATCCCGGCCAGGTGGTTTCCAAGATGGAGCTAACCGAGCATTTGTATGATCAGGATTACGATCGTGACAGTAATGTGCTGGAAGTGTTTGTACGCAGACTACGGCAAAAACTTGATCCTGAAGAGTCGCTAAAACCAATCGATACCGTGCGTGGTCAAGGTTATCGTTTTAATGTCCCGCCCAATTAATTCTCTGACAAAGTATTCTTTGCAACAACGCCTGGTGTTGGCCTTCGGCATTCTGCTCATCCTGTTTTTGGGCTTGACCGGGTTGGTGTTGAACAGGGCTTTTCAGGAAAGCATAAAAGCTTCCGTGGAAGAGCGTTTGCAACTGCAGATTTATGCTGTGCTTGGTGTTGCTGAGCCTGATATTGATGCGACTTTTTTTGTGCCGGATCTTGAAGAGGCACGCTTTTCCCAGATTGATTCAGGGCTCTATGCCTTTATTTTTGATCAACATGGCAATGAAGTCTGGCGCAGTCCTTCAGCCGTTAATATGCTGCTGTCGGAATTAAATATGACCGTGCAGGATATAGACCCTGGCCAGATGGTCTATGGCAGCACACAGACGCAAGAGCAGGGGCCGATGTCATTTGCCAGTTATGGCACTTACTGGTCAAGCCTTGAGCAGGAATTCAATTTTGTTGTGCTGGAGTCTGTAGCGCCGACTGATGCCGAAATAAACGAGTTTCAATCCAATCTCTGGCTTTGGCTTGGGGGGTTAGCGGTATTCCTGTCGCTGGCTCAATTTGTATTGCTACGCTGGGGGATGACACCGCTAAAACAACTGGCACAAGATCTGGCAGAAATAGAAGCAGGCAACAAGGAACAGCTTGGCGAAGATTATCCGAGTGAATTACACAATCTGAGTCATAACATGAATATGCTTATCCAGAGTGAAAGGCAAAGGCAGAGTCGCTATCGAACAACGCTGGGTGATTTGGCCCATAGTTTGAAAACCCCATTAGCGGTTATTTCAGGCGTAGCACAGCAGGACAGGAAGCTGAATAAAAAAGATATGGCGGACATTTCTGAGCAAATTGAACGCATGAATCAGATTGTTTCTTATCAGCTCAATCGTGCAACAAAAACCAGTCAAAGCAAAATGCTGGTAACCCCGGTATTGATTCAACCGGTAGTTGAAAAGTTATCTGCAGCTTTGAATAAGGTTTATCTGGATAAAAAAGTTAAGCTAGAGCTTGAAGTCAGTGAAGGGGCGACTTTTTACGGTGAAGAAAGTGATCTCACTGAACTTCTGGGTAACCTGGTGGATAATGCTTACAAGTATTGTCAGCAGCAGGTGCAAATTCAAATTACCCAAACTGATAAGAGTTTAACAATAATAATTGAAGATGATGGTGCAGGCATTGAAGAACAGTATCGCCATTGGGTGCTGGAGCGCGGAGCCCGGGCCGATACCCGCGAAACCGGGCAAGGCATCGGTCTGGCGGTAGCGCTGGACATCATCAGTTCCTACGGCGGCGAACTGAAAGTGGAAAACAGCGCATTAGGCGGCGCTTCCTTACAGGTAAACCTGAAAACAGATTAATGCCTGCAGGCTGAAGCCGGCAAACTTCTTTCTACACGATTACCGTTACGATCATAATAAACTTCATAGCAGGAGCGTGCTGGTCGAGTGTAGAGATTTTCCTGATAGTTGTGATTAACGCTTCTGCGTCCTTTACTATAACCCCTGTCAAAACCATGCTCGAAGCCATTCCTGTAACTTCGCTGATAAGCCCTGCCATTGTAAGCCCGGTTATGCAGCCTCATGCGACTGTTGTAGTTGCGATAGTCGATGCCATTGATCAAACTGGCAGAAGGAAAGGGCTGATAAAAAGATTGATAAAGAGGTTGATGGAAAGGCTGAGAAAAAGGCCGAGAAAAAGGCTGATAACTGGAAGTATTATATCCCGAGTAAAAAAAAGGGTCAGCAAAACCTATTCCTATATAGCTTCCCATGCGGTTATGACGGAAACCCTGAGCCTGTACACTCATGCCCGATACAATAAAAAACAGACTGACGATGACGAATGTTAATTTCTTCATAGTGCTGCTCCCTGTGTAGATTGGATGCAGACAGTATGAAACCGTCAGCCTGAATAAAAGCTGAATGTTGTTCGGCTCAGTGTTTTGTCACCATAGGGTTAATACTGAAACCCGAGCTGTACTTAAATTAAAGTCTGTAAATTTTCCGGTTGAAAAACATTTATTGTGTTTTGCATGCCCTGATGTACTTTTTTGCCCCAGTCCGGATCGCCAATCAAGGCGCGGCCCACAGCAACCAGATCAAATTCTTCTTGTTCCAGATGGGTAAGCAGGCTATCCAGACCGGTAAGCTTGGATTCTGCGCCACCGAAACTGGACATGAAATCAACATCAAGGCCAACACTGCCCACTGCTATGGTGGGCTTGCCACTGAGTTTTTTGGTCCAGCCAGCCAGTGTCAGGTCAGAATCAGTAAACTCCGCTTCCCAGAAGCGTCGGGTACTGGCATGGAAAATATCCACACCGGCATCAACCAGTGGCGTGAGAAACTCCTCAAGCGCCTGAGGCGTTTCTGCAATCTTTGCGTCATAAACCGGAATTTTAAATTGTGAAAACCGTAATATGATCGGAAAATCAGCGCCGACTTCATGTCTGATGGTTTCAACTATTTCCACAGCAAAACGCGTACGCGCGTCAACCGATCCTGCATATTTGTCAGCCCGTTTGTTTTGCCCCTCCCAGAAAAACTGATCTAGCAGATAACCATGCGCACCATGTAATTCTATGCCGTCAAATCCCAGTGCTTTGGCACTAACAGCAGCTTTAACGAACGCCGCAATGACGTCGTCAATATTCTCTTGCGTCATGGTTCTGGCGCTTTGCTCGCCCATGGTATTTAAGCCGGAAGGGCCGATTGATTCCAATTCAGGATGGGGGCCTTTACCATTTTCCCGCTGCGCACCCATATGCCATAACTGCGGACAAATTTTGCCGCCAGCTTCGTGTACTGCCTCAACGACTTTTTTCCAACCGGCAAGCGCAGCATCGCCATGAAATTCAGGTATGCTGGTATCGTTACTGGCAACCGGGTGTCCAATTGTGGTGCCTTCGGTAATGATTAAGCCGACTTCACCTTCCGCCCGGCGTCGATAGTAATCAACGACATTTTGCCCGGGTATTCCACCCGGACTCTGGCTTCGTGTCATGGGTGCCATGACTAAGCGATTTGCTAATGTCAGCTTGGGGTTTTGAAAAGACGTAAAAAGAGCATTGGAAGATAAAGTCATACTTATTCCTTGGTAGAGAAGTTGAAAGTTATAAGTGTTGATAAGAAAAAATAATCAAGTCAGACAATTCGGATCAAAAACATAAACACCATTGAGCCAGGCGATGATTTCCTTGGCCATGGGGTCATCATTATAAGGTAAATACCGGTCCAAGTACGCCTGCTTATCTTCTGTCGTCATGGCAGAAAGTCCCTGCTCTTGGAAATAATCGGCATCAGCAAGAATAAGCTCCGCTAAAGGTCTAGTGCATAACGAATTACAGGCTGTTTGCAGTAGATTCGACGCTGCTTTGCCTTGATAGTGTTGGCTTAGTGAGTATAAAGCTAGCCTGGAAAGATAGGCCTGGTTCATTGGATTGGCCAGATGCCCCGCGCTAAATTCCCGCATGATTTTTGACTGGTCAGGGAAGGGTTCCAGATGCAAAAATCCCGTTAACCTTTTAGCATCATTGACAGGGTAATTGTCCCAGATGAGTGGTTTACGTTGCAGCTTCGCAGCTATTTCCTGTAAATGCTTAGCTGGATAGTGTTTGGAAAAAACACTGGGGCCCGTCCAAAATATATCAACAGCAGGATCAAGCAGTTTACCGATATCTTCAAGATAGGCAGGTGGTTTTTTTCCAAAGTGATCAATTAGGCCAGGGTCATCAGAGTAGTATGTCGGGCAAAAAATAAAATGAGATGCCTGACTGTTTTCAATAATAAAGTTTGTGATCTTGAGCTGTTGTTCTGCCAGAGAATCAAAGTCACCCTGCATGTCATCAAATAAAATACAGAGGATGGATGGATTGATCTCATTAATCTGTTCCAGTTTAGCCTTCAGCAAACCTTGATTTTCGGTATTAAAGTTTCTGTAAAGTTCAAAGGGACTTAAACCAATACCAAAATGAATATTTTTATTCCGGTAAACGCTGGAGAGTGTTTTTAATTTTTCCAGATGCTCATCTGGGAAAGGGATGTGCCAGTTCTGCCGTAAGAGGCGGTCGTCCTTGGGTGCATAAAGGTAGGTGTTAAAACCGTATTCACTGAGAAAATCTGCATAAGCCGTTCTGGCATTCCAGGGCCAGGGCTTACCAAAAAAGCCTTCGACAATGCCAAGTTTAAAAGGCTTTACTGAAGCTAGTGACATATAAACTAATCTTCAAGGTAACCAGGGCCATTTATAATCTGGCCGGGTCGGGCATCAGTGACAAGCCCGTCATCAAGAACCAGTGTGCCATTAACAATGACATGCTTCACGCCTTCAGCATATTGGTGAGGTTCTTCAAAGGTTGAAAGATCACGAATCTCATCAGCATCAAAAATACTGATATCAGCATAGTAACCTTCCCGCAAAATGCCTCTGTCCCGAATTCCCAGACGTTGAGCAGTTGCACCACTCATTTTTCTAACTGCGTCTTCCAAAGTAATAGTTCCCCTCTCACGGACATAAGTCCCAAGTACACGAGCGAATGTTCCATATTGGCGCGGGTGAGGAGCGCCTTCTCCAAAAACAGTTAGTGTTCCATCAGATCCGATTGCAGTTGCTGGATGTTGCATTATTCGTTCTACATCCTCTTCAGCCATGGCATGATAAACGGCCTGTGCGCCGCCGTTGCTAATAATATCCATAGCAATTTCAGCGGCATTGCCTGGCGAGGGTTCTATCCCTCGGTCATTAGCAATGTCTGCAAGGCTTTTGCCTTCAAGCGATGTGTCCCAATCACTAAAAGAGATAACAATGTTTGCAGGTGAGCCACCACCTCGGTCAAATAATATTCTATCTATAATGCCAGCCTTTAATTCTTGTCGAAGAGCGCCATCATTCCAGATTGCAAGCAACGCATCTGTGCCACCTTCTTGTGCCCACTGCGGCACTATCGCAGTCATACTGCTTTGAGCTGCAGTATAAGGGTATTGGTCCATAGTAATATCTATGCCTCGAGCGCGCGCAGCATCAATCATACTTAAGGTGTCGACACTGGCGCCCCAGTTCTGCCGCCCCATGGTTTTATGGTGAGTTATTTGCACTGGTATTCCGGCTTCTTCTCCTATGAAGATGGTTTCATTAACTGAATCCATCAATCCTGCGACTTCATCTCGCATGTGAGAGATATAGATACCATCATAGTCGGCGACAACCCGAGAGAGTTCTATAACTTCTTCTATGGGTGTAAAGTTTCCTGGTACATAAAATAATCCAGTTGAAATTCCCATAGCTCCTTGTTCCATGGCGTCCGCTACCAGGTTTTTCATTTGCTGCAATTCGTCAGGACTGGCGGGTCTATTTTCAGTTCCCATTACTAATTCTCGAATGGTGCCCTGACCTACAAACACTGACCAGTTTGTGCTAATGCCTTTGTCTCTTATTGCCTGGTAATGTTCATCGATAGGGAAGGGGGAACTGCCGTCATTACCCTCCAGTAGAGTTGTAACACCTTGTCGCAAAGAGCTTTCAGCAGTTGGGTTATCGAAGATGCCGCGGATAGCATGTGTATGGGGATCAATAAAGCCCGGGGCAACTATAAAACCTGAGGCATCAATTACTTTGTCAGCTTGAGCATTTTCAAGATTGCCAATGCGAACAATGCGTTGATCTATAATGCCGACATCGGCTTCGAACCATGGATTGCCAGTGCCATCTATAATGTGGCCGTTACGTATCAGGATATCAAAATTATCCTGTGCTTTAGCTCCCAGACTAATAATTGCAATGAAACTTACACTACAAATTACTAAGTAATTAATTATGGCTTTCATGCTAACCTCCTCTGGCTTAAATAAATAACTAGTCTGATGAATTATTCAGTTAGGTGGACATTAAATCTTTTATTCGCTTTAGCGCGTTTGCAATATTTTCAGTACTGCTGGCATAGCTGAAGCGGATATAACCTTCACCCAGATGACCAAAGCTGGTACCGGATACCGTTGCAACACCCACTTCATCAAGCAGAATTTCTTCCAGTTCTTTGGACGTCATGCCAGTGCCGGTGATATTGGGGAAGGCATAAAAAGCCCCCTTGGGTTCAATGCAGGAGAAACCGGGGATTTCGTTTAACAGTTTGACCATAAGTTTGCGTCTTTCATCGAAAGTACGATGCATCATATCAACAGAGTCCTGTGGTCCTGTCAGCGCTTCTATGCCTGCTACCTGTACAGGTGCAGAAGGGCAGGAATTGCTGTTGATCTGCAGGCGCTCGGCATGATCAATCAGGGCTGCTGGCCAGACACCATAACCCAGACGCCAGCCGGTCATGGAGTAAGTTTTACTCCAGCCATCCAGCAATATAGTTCTGTCACGAATGGATTCGTATTCCAGAAAACTCACATGCTCCAGACCGTCATAAAGCAGGCGGGAATAAATTTCATCAGCCAGCAACACCACATGCGGGTGTTTTTCCAGACCCCTGACAAAACGCTCAATGGCATCTCTTTCTAGAACACCGCCAGTCGGGTTAGCCGGGGTGTTTAAAATAATCAGCCGGGTTTTTTCATTAATCTGGGCAAGTACGCGGTCCGGGTCGAAAGCAAAGCCACTGGATTCCAGTAGCTCTATCGGCACAGCTTTGGAGCCACTGAATTCAATCATGGATTCATAAATGGGAAAACCGGGATTCGGATACATGATTTCAGTGCCGGCTTCACCAAACATGGTGATGGCAAAAAACATGGTGGGCTTGCCGCCGGGCACAATCATTACGTTTTCTTTATCAACTGTGACACCACGGTATTTCTGAATATCATTAACTACCGCTTCACGCAGCTCAGGAATGCCCTTGGCGGGGGTGTAAAAATGAAACCCGTCATCCAGCGCCTTTTTTCCGGCAGCAATAATATTGTCCGGCGTTCTGAAATCAGGCGCACCGATGCCCAGATTGATGATGTCATGACCAGCTGCTTCAAGTGCTTTTGCCTTGGCCAGAATTTTAAAAGCTGACTCCGTACCGAGTCGGGACATTCGGGTTGCTAAAGTCATAAGTTTATCTCGATAAAATAATAGTGAATCACAGTATGCAGAAGCGGCAGATTATACACATTGACTGATACTTTTACCGCTCGGGCATGATTTATGCTGCCAGAAAAGTTAGAATGCGCGCTTTAAATTCACAGCATAATGGAAGGTTATGATAAAAAACGTAATTGTCAGCTTGGTGTTTATTGTGGTTTCCGTGTTCAGTCTTGCAAGTGCCGCACAAGATCAGGAAGAAAGAGAACGCCCCTATGATGCCAGCGCTTCTGTCGGTTATGTAGGTACGTCAGGTAATACAGATGTTACAACCTTGAATACAGAATTCCTGATGACTTATTTTGATGAAAACTGGACGCATAATTTTGTGTTTAATACGCTCTCATCACGCCAGGACGGTGACGCAAAAGCCGAACGTTATTTTATAAGAAACAAGTCTGATTATGCCCTGATGGATGAAGACAGATATCTCTATGCGCAAGCTTCCTATACCGATGACCGATTCAGTGGTTTCGATTATCAGGCAGCCGTATCTTCGGGTTATGGTCAGTATTTCTTGCGTGGTGATGGATTGGATTTACAGGGTTTTGCCGGTCTGGGTTATCGTCAGAATGATTCTAAAGCCACAGGTTCTGAAGGTGAGGCAGTGTTAACACTGGGTGAAGAACTGGACTGGGTCATCAGTGAAACATCTTCTCTAACCCAGGCACTGACATTTGAGATCGGTGATAAACGGACGATTACCACTTTTGAAATTGGTCTTGAATCTAACATAGTTGATCGTATTTCGACCAGGATTGCGTTGCAGTACAGAAATAACAGTGATGTGCCGCCGGGGATTAAAAATACTGATACTCAGACGAGTATCAGCCTGGTTTATACTTTCTAGTTAAAAACTATTACGCTTGCCAATGCGTCGTTAAAACTTTTCGAAAAAGCGTAATTTACAGTTTAGTAAACTGCGCTTTTTCGAAAAGTTTTGCCTCGCCTTGGCCGCGCTCATGACGTATTTAAAACTATTACGCTTGCCGGGGCATCTTTAGGTATTTTCACAAATGCTCATTTACTAAACTGTAAATTACGCTTTTTCGAAAAGTATTTCCTCGTCTTGGCCACGCTAATGACGTTTTTAATGCTTACACTTACCAATTTATATTTATTGATTTTTCTTACAGAAATTAATCAGGCCATTGGTTGAAGCATCGAATTTATTGCAGGTTTCGTCAGTACTTATGGCCTGGAATAGCTGTGTGCTGAGCTGTTTGCCCAATTCAACACCCCACTGATCAAAAGCGTTCACGCCAAGAATAATACTTTGCGCATAAACCTTATGTTCGTAGGCTGCAGTCAGAGCTCCCAAGGCAGCGGGTGTTAATGCCTGCATCATGATGGTACTGCTTGGTTTATTACCGGCGATGACTTTGTGTGGTGCGAGCGAGGCGATTGCATTGTCTTCATAACCCAGTGCTGCTAATTCTGCCTGAACTTCCGCTAATGATTTTCCCTGCATTAGGGCGTGGCTCTGGGCAAAACAGTTTGCCAGCAGATGCTGATGCTGCTCAGTTTCTCCGGTAGTGCTTGTTGCACTGGCAATAAAATCAGCCGGAATTAAATGCGTACCCTGATGTAGCAATTGATGAAATGAGTGCTGACCATTCGTGCCGGCACTGCCCCAGATGATGCCGCCACTATCGCCTTCCACTTTATCGCCATTTTTAGCAACAGATTTTCCCAGGCTTTCCATATCCAGCTGTTGTAAAAATGCCGGAAACAAATGCAGGTTCTGAACATAAGGCAGCACGACCTGGGATTCAGCCTCGAAAAAAATCAGATACCAGATGCTAAGCATTGCCATTAAAACCGGCATATTTGTTTCGAGCGGACTGCTTTTAAAATGCTCATCCATGGCATGTGCACCACCCAGTAATTCTCTGAAGCATTGCATACTAGTGCCCACGGCTATTGGTAGGCCGATAGCAGACCACAGGGAATAACGTCCGCCGACCCAATCCCACATCGGGAAGATATTTTCTTCTGCGACACCAAAAGCCGTAGCTTTTTCAATATTGGAAGAAACGGCCACGAAATGTTGAGCCAGGGCTTGTTCGAATGGTACCGCTGCCTGTAACCAGCGTCTGGCTGCCTGGGCATTCTGCAGGGTTTCCAGCGTGGTAAAGGTCTTGGATGCAATCACAAATAAAGTGGTTTCAGGGCTTAAAGCTGCCAGGGTCTGCTGCAGGTGGGCAGGATCCACATTGGAAACAAAATGGCAACGTAGCTGTTCTGCATGGAAGGGGGACAAGGCTGCGTAAACCATGGCAGGCCCCAGATCAGAGCCGCCAATGCCGATGTTAACGACATCGGTAATGGCTTTACCGCTAAAGCCGGTCCATTCACCATTGTGGATTTTTGCCACAAAGCCATCAATTCTGGCGAGTGTTGCGTGAACCTGTTTTTCCTCTAGCGTATTTATGTGTGGACTGCGCAGGGCGACATGCAGGGCAGGGCGCTGTTCGGTGTTGTTGATTAATTCCCCGGCAAACATGGCAGCGATGGCTTCCTGCATACCAGCCTGTTCGGCAAGCTCAAGTAACAGGGTCTGCGTTTCTATCGTGACTAAGTGCTTTGAATAATCGAAAAACAGATCGGGGGCCTGCAGAGTGAATTTTTCAAAACGCGCCGGATCTTGGACAAAAAGCTCACTGATGCTGGTATTCGATAGTTGCTGCTGATGCTTTTGCAGTGCCTGCCAAGCAGAGGACCTTTCAATGGAGGTAGTATCAGAAGAAGACATCAACATCCCGGATTAATCTGTTTCAGAATGAGGCAATTCTACCTTAAAATATTGATCAATAGGGTGGAGATTGGTAGTATTCGCGCCCTGTCTTTAGAAACAGAATTAGCCGCTATAGCTCAGCCGTGGTAGAGCAACTGACTTGTAATCAGTAGGTCCCGAGTTCGACTCTTGGTGGCGGCACCAAATTTAAAAAGCCTCAATCGAAAGATTGGGGCTTTTTTTATGAAGCTTAAAAAGCTCAGCCGTAATAGAGCAACTGACTTGTATCAGTAGGTCCCCCTCTCTTCAAAAGTTTGAGACTCTTCGTGGCGGCACTAAACAGAAAGCTCATTGCGGTAAACGAGCACGCTGCCGGTATTACTGACGAAAAAAATATAGAGTCCGAGACTGATCCCGCTCCATAAATGTATCTGGAACAGAATCTTTCGAAATCTTAGCCTCTGAGGGTGATATAGCCAGCTCTGCTGTTTTTCTGATGTCTGATGCTTAGTCATTTGTATATAGTTTCCCCAAACTCCAACTTAATACCCATATAAGAACAAAGGTAAAACAAGAGACTTATCATTTCAGTCTAATAAAAGTAGTGATTAACGCTTTGATTTAAAATAAGCCTTAACTCAAAGCCTGTTTTGATTTTTTGCCGGGTAGGGGGAGGCACATAAGCTCTCGCAGGCAAGCAGACGGTGTAGATGGGGGCGGGCGCGACTAAGAAGGTTTGGGAGAGAG
>JAYQWA010000017.1:0-45258 GCA_038148755.1 Gammaproteobacteria bacterium | reverse complement strand
ATGATCCTGAGAGGTATGACACCTATCTGGAGCAACTGGGTATTGAGTATCCAACCTTAAGGTAAATCTGATCTCGTTAGCTCTTGCTAAACATGGATGGTTGAGGGAGAAAGTTGAGAGCAAATAGAAGCAGTTAATTTGTCCGCGCTAGGGGCAAGTCTAAGGACTGCTGGATTGATCTTGGACTTGCCTGGCGGGTCGAACTTGCGACCAAATGGCTTGAAGATTTAGCGGGCGCGCGTCAGATAGGCAATGATATTGTCCAGGTCGGTTTCGCTGACTTCAGTCTTACGGGTGATAGGCATACCGTACAAACCATTCCTCACCACAGTTCTGATATAGATCGGTTGAAGATCAAGCCTGTCTTCCAGTACCGGAGGTAAATCGCCTTTGTACTTCACGCCTAGCGCAGATGTCCCTGGTAAAGCATTCGCACCCAGGCCACCGAAAACACCACCGGCTACTCTGCCATGGCAAGGTTCACACCATTTATTAAACACGACTTTACCACTTGCCTCTGCAGGGCTGAGTTCCTGAGCCTGGGCGTTAGTGATTAATGAGACCAACAGCAAACAAAAAACAGTTAATTTGCTCATCCTCGATTGTTCCTCATATGTGCAGGCCAGATGCCATAGCGGCCTGGAGAAATAATGCCATTCGGGTCAATGCTGTCTTTAAGTTTTTCCTGATACTTCAGCAGGGCATTATCGTTAAAACTGTATTTGCTAATAGCATGTTCCTGGAAGGCTGGATTGGTACGGTAAGTCCCCATGCCCTGTTCCGCAATTTTATCCAGGCATTTTTCATATAATGCCCGCGAAACAGCATTTTTAGCTGGATCTCTCCAGGTTGGGATTAAAACTGCCACAACAAAGGCTCTCGAATAGAAAGTGATAGGTGTCGTGAAGGGGTGGGTCGCTGGGGCAAAGCCAAATTCCTGATAAGCTTCTGCCAGTACCTTGGAAGCCGTGTGAACACCTTCAGCAGTTCTTGGTGTCATGGTAAACATATCGGCATGGCCATCAGGCGGATCATTATCATTCATCGGGTTACGGTTCACGATATGAAAAATTTCCAGATTGGGAATCCCCAATCGGGCTTTATCTGGTAAGGCAGGAATATCTTCAGCAGGAATGGGCAAGTTATAGAAAACATCTTCCTCGAAGGCTGACTCTGGAATTTTTTCGCTAAAACGTCGTTGGATAGCTACCCAGGTTGCACGGACGATTTCTTCCGGGCCATATAACTGGAAACTGACAGACCAGGCGTGTTTATTTTGAGCACTAACGAAGTCTTCCAGCTGTTCTGTTGTTGGCCAGCCATTTTGCATAAGTTCAGTCAGCGGTGCCGGATCGAACAATCCGCCACCAACAGGACTTCCATAGGTTGGCATACCAACCAGCATAGAGTCTTCCAGATAATTAACTTCGGTAATCATGGCCTGGAAATCCTGATAACGTGGCACAGTCACAGTGACTGTCATGTAAGTCTCAGGCATAGGCATCAATTTCACGCCCATTTTAGTGACGATGCCAAAATTGGATTGTGCGAACAGCCCGTCTATGGAGGGGCCGGCACCATAATGGAAGTCCTGCCAGGCATCCGAGCCGGGAATGGCTCCGGCGCCTGTGCGAATAAGCTCACCTTCAGCGCTTACAATTTCAAGGCCAATGTGCGAACCAAAATGGTCACGATAGGGCCCCATGGTATAGCCAACACCGTGATCGAGACTGTTACCCATCGGACTTCCCCAGCCGGGGTCAGGGATATCAAGCATGACATTTAAGCCGCGTTCGGTAATGTAGTTATATAAATCAAAATAGGAAACGCCAGGTTCAACTAGTGCATAATTTCTTTCATCATTGACTTCCAAGATGCGGTTCATGCGCTTGAGGTCTAGAACGACACTTCCCGACAAGGTGGGAGCAGCTCCGCCATAGGTCAGATTTCTGCCGGTTGAAATAGGGTACAAAGGAATTCGGTAGCGATTGGCGATGCGGACAATTTCCTGGACTTCTTCTACGCTTTTTGGTGCTACTGCAGCTGAAGCTATTCTTTCTTCTGCTTCCCCCCAAAAAGGAGAATAAGAATCACGATAAAGAGCAACATCGGCATCCGAGCTGAAAACCCAGTCTGCGCCAACCACATTTTCAAATTCGTTCAGAGCTCTATTAAATTCTGCCTGGCTTAAATTAGGAGGTAGTGCCATTGCCTATTCCTTTAATATTTTTTATCTATTTAGTATTAAACTTTTAGCTGACCACCCAGGTAACCAGGGCGGTTTTATCCGATGGAGTAAAAGGTCCGGTTAATTTCTGCACCGTTATTTCTGCAGTCTGGTGACTCAGAGATAAGTCAGCAAGCTCAGCCATTTTTTTACCGAAACCGGCTTTACTCCCCAATTCAACAAATGAGGAACCATTCATCTGATGCTCAACCCGGCCGTTCTGATGGATCAGGTGATCAAAACGTAAATGCACTTTCATGCCTACATCACGGGCCAGTTCTTCCAGGCAAAACAGATCAAGGCGACTTGTCATGCCCAGTAAAGGCTTTCTGTCGCTTAGCAATTGTTGGCGGAGCTGCTGGTACCATAAATTGCTCAAATTCCCATTGATATCGGTAATGGGGATGCCTTTAGCTTTAACCGCAGCAGCGAAACTCTGGCTTTCAGGGTGCTGACTATCAAATAAAACGTGAGAATGAAGAAGATGGGTGTTCGCAGACTTGGAGGAGGAGTTTGCAAGTGACTGCCCGGGCAGATTGACCAAACTAGCCAGTATGCTGGTAGCGCCAAGTTTCAAGGTTGTTCTGCGATCAAGCATTGTAAATTTTACCTCTGGTCGAAGCTGATCAGTGGCAGCAATTTTACCTCAAAAGTGCATAGTTTTTAAGTAAAGATTAGGGAGTATTGTTAATGTATAGAGCAAAATGAAGTGTATAGTTTTTGTTTTCATCGAAGCCAGGCTCCTTTGTATACCCCGTAATTTTGATTTTTGTATCTTGTCTCTTTTTGTTTTTAAAAATTCCTTATAGCTAATACGCCAAATTGATTATCGTGCTTATTAGATTAATAGACCCTGAATAAGCAGATTTGTTTCAGACTCGGATTGATTATGTGCCTCTTTGCTCTTGCTAGCAATATAGCCTCTACAACCCCCCCCCCCCGTTTTATGGGCAGATTGGTGCAAATTTCATCGCTATCGGCCTCCAGAACCTCCCCTTCATAATAACAATGATAAATTTTGTTACCGGCTGACTGATCATGGTAAAGCAGTATATCCAGCAGCCCATTGACATAGTTTTCTTGGAAAATGATATCGCCATTCTGATAGAACAACCTACCTGTCAATTGCGCGTTTTCAGCAAAAGCAACAAGCAGCATATTTTCTTCAATCGCAGCAGTTGCTATATTTTTATCACTAAAAGGCTTCTCAGTAATTGTAATAATCGCCCCTTTTGAATCTAATTCCTGAGTCGTGAGTAAGTTTTCTGCATAAGTCTGAATAATAGTTGTGTCGGCAAGTTGATACTGTATTTGCCGTTGAATTAAGACACCATGATCAAAAGTAGCGTTGAAAATATAATCGCCATCTCTGGAATAAAAAACGCCATCGAGAAAAGAATTATCGATGTTCAGCTCCAGTTTTAGGGTGCCGCTTTCGTCCAGGAAAACATTTCTCCCATCAAGAGTGCCATTGTCGAAGTGCTGCTCTGATTGTAGCTGGCCATTTTCATAATAAGAAACAGCGGTTCCGGTAAATAAACGATCAGTATCTTTAAGGTAAGCAAGACCCTTGTCTACCTGCAGCATGGATATATCCACTGCCTGCTCTTGGCTACATGAAATCAGTAGCATTGCTATTAATAAGCTTATAGTAGAGATTGTTTTTTTCATTAGCACTGAACGACTGGTAAGTCCTGCCACCGAGTTGTATATCGCGGTGACATATATTCACGCTTCATTGACCAAAGAGGCTGAATACCAGTATTAGCCAGCTTCATGGCATGCTTGCCGTATCTCTGATTGACTTTATCCAATACGCTCATAAGCTTTCTTGATTGTTCTGTCTGCTGGGGATTAAACAAGTCTGCCTGTTCATATTTTTTCGTACGGACATCCAGTAAACCAATACCGCATTTTTTATATTTGATATCAGGCTTGAATAAATTCACGATGGCTTTAGCGGCCACACTGGAAATATGCCGTGTGTCATTAGTCAGGTGAGGCAGGGGTATTATGCGTTGAGGGAAATAATGACCTACTTTCTTGTCAAAGCTTTCAAGATAAACCCAGATGGTTTGCGTCAGGCCGTTCTGGCTGCGTAGTTTTTCACAGGCCCGTGAAGCATAAAGGCTCATGGCCTGTTGCAGCTCATGTAACTCAGTGACTTTATAGCCGAAACTGCGTGTACAGATAATTTCTTTGCGGGGAGCCGGCTCCAGTTGTAGGTCAAGGCAGGCTTCGCCATTTAATTCTCTGGCAGTTCGTTCCAGCACCACACTGAAATGCTTTCTTAAATATTTAGGATTAGCCTGAGCTAGTTGCAGCGCATTATGGATGCCCAAGTGATGGAGTCGTTTACATATCCTGCTGCCGACTCCCCAGAGCTTGTCAGTCGTGATTCGCTTTAATACCCATTCCCACTTATAAGGTTCATCCAGCACACAGACACCGTTAAAGCGTATGATCTTCTTGGCGGCATGGTTAGCCAGCTTGGCTAATGTCTTCGTCGGTGCTACACCAACGCATACCGGCATTCTGGCCTGCTTCCAAAGCATGTCCTTAATCTCTTTCCCATGAGTTTGGTAATCGACTTTAGCTAGCCGGAGAAAGGCTTCATCAATGGAATACACTTCCATTTCAGTGCTGAAAGGTTCAAGTAGTTTCATGACCCTGGCTGAAATATCACCGTACAGCTCATAGTTGCTGGAAAAGACATGCACCTTATTTTTTATGACTTCATCCCTGACCTGAAAGAAAGGCACATAGCTGGGAATATTAAAGCTCTTGGCTTCGGCATTAAGAGAGATCACGCAGCCGTCATTATTTGACAGCACGACAATAGGCTTGCCATCCAAATCAGGCCGGAAGATCCGTTCGCATGATGCGTAAAAGGTGTTGCAATCTACGAGTGCGTACATAGTTTGTTAACGACATGAGTAACAACGCCCTGAATAACGCAGTCTGTATGCTCGCTAATGGGAATTGGCGCAAAGCTCATATTGGCTGCGCGAAGGACTGAAGCTTCTTTGTCCAAAATCTTACAGGTTAATTCACCATCCACGGCCGCAATGACAATATCACCATGCTTAGCATCAAGTGAG
Organism: Gammaproteobacteria bacterium; assembly: GCA_038148755.1. Classification (GTDB taxonomy): domain Bacteria; phylum Pseudomonadota; class Gammaproteobacteria; order Pseudomonadales; family Pseudohongiellaceae; genus UBA5109. The sequence goes on along the minus strand of JAYQWA010000017.1, from coordinate 39,930 downwards.
CGATCAACGATCAACAAAGCCTTATCCAGTATGCCCGCATTGACCATCGATAAACCGGACGCTTTAGCAAAAAAGGTCGCTGAAGGATGCTTGATCAGCTCTTCGTTTAAATCCAGCGAGTCTTCAATATAGTCATCTGCCGGAGACGGAAAGCCTGCCGGAACTCGCGAACTGTATAAGGGAAGTGGCTGATAACTGAGAGCTTCTTTGGGTGCTGTTTTGGGGTCTATCAAAGTAACTTGCATGATTCACCTGGTCAGGAAATCAAGTAGCTCTCTCCAATAGGATTCCACTTACCGGGCTTATCTATAGGGGTGACGCGCTGCGTCTGGTGTATCGCTGGCTTCAGTATGTCGTTGAAAGCCTCAACGTCTTTGAAGTCGGGATCAAGCCACTTGTCGATTAATTCTTCATTTTCGTAGTCCAACATCAAGGGTATGGACTTAGGATGTATATTCGCCCATTTCTCAACAGGGGGCAAGGTGATGATTGAAGCGGAGTAAATAATTTCCCCTGAGTCCTGATTGATGTGTTCTTTAAACAGTCCACCAAAGGCGATAGCCTGATTCTCCAGTTCTATTTTGTGATAAGTTTTCTTATCACCCAACCCTTCTGCAAAGGCCGTGGCCGGGATAAGGCAGCGTGATTCCCGAAAGGGGTGGTAGCCGATGGAGCGCTTGTTATCCAGCTTGTCTGAGCGGGTATTGAAGGAGGCATACTTGTAGTTGGGCTTATGTGTTTTATGGTCCAGGAGCAGCCACCAGATGACGCTGTTTATATGCCGATCACCATTCTCATGGATAACGGATATCCAACTGCCTGGGGAGTAATCATCCGAATAGCGGGGTTTGCCCTGTACTTTAAGCGTAGCTAAGAGCTTATCCGATTTGTTGTCTTTCTTTAGTTGGAAGCGACCACACATGATTTCAATACTAGTATCATTTAATACGCTAGGGAAACGGCTTTATTTTATACGGTACCAGTGGTCGGAGTTGAATCGGTGCGCTATCACCGGCACCGCGCACTTGTGAAAAGTGAATCCGGCGTGTCATTTTCAAGGTATCTGGGATTCAGGAATACGTCGTATTCGGGCCGACTGTGTGTAAATAGTAGGCTTCAGTGATGACCTAAAAGGGTAGCTATTCTATGAATGATAGTTGGTACCGGCGCTAGGAAATATATATTTACCTCGCCCTGTATGCATGTGTATCTCTTTGAGCACTGATACAGCTTGCTTGGATAGCGGTACAATGTGGTCCAACCCCATCTTCATTTTAGCTCCTGGCAACTCCCAACGAGACTCCTGCCAGTTAATCTCTGACCACTCCATGTGTCTTATTTCTCCGGGACGCTGGAAGAGCAAAATCGAAATTTTTAACGCAGCGTTAACGACAATTGTTCCCTGATAAGAATCGATAGCTCTTAATAAATAGCTTAATTGCTCTGGGTCAGTGATGGTGGGGTTGTGTCTAACAGTAGGGGTGGCCTTTAGTGCGCCTACCAAATCTCTGCTTGGGTCAATTTGTGTCCTGTTAGTGATAATTGCATATCTAAATATTTGCCCAGTGATTTGCCTTGCGCGTTGAGGTAAGTCTGTACTGCCTCTTTGCTCTATTTTTCTAATTGCAGTAAGTATCCCTAGAGGTTTTATTTGTGAAATTGCTATATCTCCAATATATGGGAATAAATCTTTTTCTAGTATGGCTAATGTTCGACTTTGGTTTCTTTTTGATGATTCTCCTTGTTTTTGGATAAACCACTCTTCAGCTATGGCTTTAAATGTGTCACTGGCAGCTATATTGCGAGTTAATTTCTCTAGACGTTTATTGTGTGATGGGTCTATCCCATTTTTGAGAAGTTCTCGAGCGCTTTGATGTGCAGTTCTAGCATCAGCCAGACTTATGCTTGGATAAATACCAAGTGCTAATGTTTTTCACTTGTGAGTAAACTGGTAGTCATATCTCCAATATTTACTGCCATTCGTATGAACGAGTAGATATAGACCATTTCCATCAAATAACTTGAAGGTTTTACTTTTTGGCCTAGCTTGTTTTACTTTAGTAGCGCTGAGCTTTTGAATCATTATTGTTGTTTTACGGTATATGTTACTTTAATTCTGATTTATACCGTAATTATTACGGTATATTTATGGATGTTGTTGCATGGCTATAGATGAAGTGTATTAGAGATACTCTGTTAATAATAGAGTAAAAAAAGATTCTGGATAATGATGGAATTAAATTTGGTACCGGAGGCCGGACTTGAACCGGCACGCTTTTAAGGGCACCGGATTTTGAATCCGGCGTGTCTACCAATTTCACCACTCCGGCACGAAGAGTCTGTCTGAACGTGTCTGGCTAGACGAGCGCGGATTATAACGTCTGTTTGTTCTGCTGCCTATGATTTCTCAGATAAAAACGGTAATCTTGCGCCCCCATGAAACGCAGCGACTTTTATTTCGATCTGCCAGAAGAGCTGATTGCCCATTACCCGCCGGAAAAAAGAACGGACAGCCGTTTGCTTTGTATTTCCCGCGAAACGGGTGATGTCAGTCATCGCCAGTTCACGGATTTTCCCGCTTTACTGAACCCTGGGGATTTGCTGGTGTTTAACAATACCCGTGTCATTCCTGCACGCTTGTTTGGTCAAAAGGAAAGCGGTGGCAAGGTTGAAGTATTGCTTGAAAGGGTTATGGCTGAAAACCAGATACTGGCGCAGGTGCGGGCCAGCAAGACACCCAAGACCGGTTCCACAATCATATTTACTGCTGATGCTAAAGCCGAGGTGCTTGGCCGTGAAGGTGAATTTTTTATTCTGGCCTTTCCTGAAACAGTCGACCTGATGCAGTTGCTCGATGAAATTGGGCATATGCCGCTGCCGCCATATATAAAACGTGAAGATGAATTGCTGGATAAAGAGCGTTATCAGACAGTCTATGGCGAAAAACAGGGCGCTGTGGCTGCGCCGACGGCGGGTTTACACTTTGATGAAGCGTTATTGGCCGAGATCGAAGCCAAAGGTATTGAAACGGCCAAAGTGACTTTGCACGTTGGCGCGGGAACCTTTCAGCCGGTACGCACGGAACTTATTGAAGAGCACAAAATGCATGCCGAATACCTGGAAGTTGATAAAACGGTCTGTGCCAAAGTGAATGCCTGCCGTGCCAGAGGTGGACGCGTGATTGCGGTGGGTACAACCTCAGTACGCTGTCTGGAAACGGCCAGTCAGTCAGGCGAAATTTCACCCTATAAAGGTGATAGCAGCATTTTTATTTATCCGGGTTATGAATTTAAGTCTGTCGATGCGCTGTTGACGAATTTTCATTTGCCGGAATCAACATTGATCATGTTGGTCAGCACATTGGCAGGAAGAGAAAATATTCTTAAGGCTTATAACGAGGCAATTAAAGAACAATACCGGTTCTTTAGTTATGGGGATGCCACCTTTATTAGTTAATAGAGCTATTACACTTGTCATCTCAGCGTTAAAACTAAAATTTATTTCAGTCACTTACTTCTTTGTAAACTCCTTAATGAAATTCTAGGTTTGCTTCGTCTTAGCTTCGCTCGTAACGTTTTCAATAGATAAAATAAGATAGAAAGCTATTACTCTCTTTTTGGTTGAATTTTGTAGTTAAGGAAGAGAGCGAATCTGAATTCCTACGCTATCCTGGTCAATCAGAAGGTCGGAAATCACCACGACTTTATCGTTGCTGACAAAGCCGGCTTTATCTTTTAATTCCTTGAAGGCGCGACTCAGGGTTTCTTCAGGGTCTTTGCTGAATTCGATTTTGAAGGGATAAACATAACGGTTCAGCGTCATCAGGCGGCGGGTAATGCCGATATTGGTAAAGGCGAATATGGGTGAGCTTTCAGGATGACAATTAGTCACATAATTAGCCATGATACCGTGACGGGTTACCACAACAATGCCCTTGGCGTTTAAGTCTTCGGCAAGTTCAACAGCCGTTGCTGCCAGATGTTCCTTATCCGTTGATTTAATCAGTTCACTGGTAAAATTCAGGCCCGGCTGTTTTTCTGTGGCGCGAGCAATGGCATCAAGTTGTTTAACGCAGCGCACCGGATGTTTCCCGATCGTGGTTTCACCGGACAGCATGATGGCATCAGCCCCTTCGTAGACGGCGTTGGCAACGTCGGTCACCTCTGCTCTTGTCGGAATCGGGTTTTCAATCATGGATTCCAGCAAGTGTGTTGCGACGATCACGCGTTTGCCATAGCGTGCGCACAAACGAATAATATGACGCTGTACAGTTGGCAACTCAGCTAAATCAATCTCTACACCAAGATCACCACGGGCAACCATAATGCCATCGGCAACCTGAATAATTTCTTCCAGATTTTTAACACCTTGCTGATCTTCAATTTTGGCAATGATTTTTACTGTGGATAATTTATCAGGAAAGTTGTCAGCAATTAATTTTCGAAGTTCATCGATATCACCGGCCTCCCTGACAAATGACAGGGCGATATAGTCCAGTTCATGGGTCAGGCCATATAGAATATCTTCACGATCTTTGTTGGTAATTGCAGGCAGATTGACTCTGATGCCTGGCAGGTTGACATGTTTTTTACTGCCCAGTTTGCCACCATCCAGAATCTTGCAGCGCAGAACGGGATTGTTTTTCTCCAGCACCTGAAGGTTGATCAGACCATTATCAACAGTGATTTTATCGCCGACATTGACGGCATCAATCAACTCGTCGTAATTGATACGGATTGATGACTCTTCAACATCGACACCATCACGCACAGTAATGGAAATTTCATCACCGGCTTTTAAATCCATATCATTTTCCAGCACGCCGGTTCTTATTTCCGGCCCTTGTGTATCAAGTAATATGCCGACGGGAAAATCAGTAGTTTTATTCAATTCGACAATATGATCAATCATACGGTCAACCCATTTATGCGGCGCATGTGACATATTCAGGCGGATGATATCCATGCCTGCTTCATGCATTTCTTTAAGTTTTTCGAAATTACTGGTGGCAGGACCGAGGGTACAGATTATTTTGGTTTTGCGCATGAATGCGTCCGTTAGATGAGCTGATTGCTGTACAGAAGTAATGATGATTTTAACAGAGAGCTGGACTGCAAGGCAGTATTTTTGCGGTTTACAGAAAAGTATTTGCTGCTTCGGCTGATTTGGCAATAAGCATTTAAGTAAAAAACATAGAGAGCTTCTTGATTGACCAAAACTTTATAAACAATAATCTAAATGAAATTGATTATCATTTATATATAGCCTAGAATTGCCCGCACTTAATAATTCAAGATCACAGAAGTTATGAAATTATTTCCAGGCAGGCAGTCCACTTTAACGGCAATTGTATTTGTATGCAGCGTACCTATGGTTAATGCACAAGACTCAGAACACAGAAGTATCACAGAAATGATGGTCAGGGGAGAGTATCTGGAAAGAGACCAGGTAAATGCGCTCAGAACACCAACGCCGATCATTGATGTCCCCCAGAGTCTGTCTATTGTGACTGCTGACCAGATCAGATTACAGGGTTTTACTGCTATCGGTGACATCATTAACTATACCCCCGGAGTCAGTACCTCGCAGGGAGAAGGACACCGTGATGCCGTGGTATTCCGTGGTGTACGTTCAACAGCTGATTTCTATATTGATGGTGCAAGGGATGATGTTCAGTATTACCGTCCACTATACAATCTGGAGCAGGTGGAAATTTTACGGGGACCGAATGCCCTTTTATTCGGGCGTGGTGGAACTGGTGGAATATTGAATCGTGTCACCAAGAAGGGGTTAATTGGTGAAAATTTCACAAACTACCAGGCCGGCGTTGACAGCTATGGCGAATACAGTTTGCAGATCGACAGTAATTTCGATACCAGTGCTGATTCCGCTTTACGAATCAATGCCTTTTATGAACGTCCTAACAACCAGCGGGATTTCTATGATGGTGAGCGATTTGGTTTCAACCCAACTATAAAATTCCAGTTAAGCCCGAAGACAAGCATCGATCTTTCCTATGAATATGTTGATCATCAACGTTTTATTGATCGCGGTATTCCTACGGGTGCCGATGGTCGACCAGTAGAAGCATTCCAGGAGATCATTTTCGCTGATCCAGCCCTGAACTCAACAGAACTGGAAGCCCATTTGCTGCGAGCAGCTTTAGAGCATGAATTCTCGGATACGCTAAAAGGAAATTTTAGTGTTTTCTATGGTGATTATGACAAACTCTATCAGAACTTTTATGCATCAGCTTATGATCAGTCACTTACTCCAAATGAAGTAACGCTGGATGGTTATCTGGATACAACACAACGAGAAAACATGATTCTGTCGGGCAATCTGATTCGTGAGTTTGCTACTGGCAGTGTTAATCACACTGTCATTGCCGGTGCTGAATATATAGGTACTTCATCAGATCAGGATCGATACAATTCATTCTGGAACACGAGCTCGGATGACAATGAAATCTTTTCAATATCCCGCCCTCTGATGTTGAGAGGAGGAGTCGGTGTTAACTCTTCCGGAGTTGCGACAACGAATAGTTTCACTACCGATATCAATGATGATACACGAGTAAATATCGATGTATTTTCGTTTTATATGCAGGACGAAATTTCACTTCACGATAAGCTGGATGTGATTCTCGGAGCGCGTTTTGACAGCTTCGATATTCAAGTGTTCAATGTGATTGCCAATGAAAGCAGAAGTCGAAAAGATGAAGAAATAACGCCGCGCCTTGGTGTTGTCTTTAAACCAGTGGAAAACGTTTCAATCTATGGAAGCTACAGTGAGTCGTTCCTGCCACGCAGTGGTGAACAATTTGCCAATATCAATGGCAGTAATAACCAACTGGATCCGGATACGTTCGAGAATCTTGAAGGCGGAGTGAAATGGGATTTCAGTCAAGGGCTAAGTTTGACTGCAGCTATTTTTGAAATTCAACAAAGTTCCCCACAGGTAGCAGACGCAGACCCTGACACACTGGATGTGATTGATTCTGAAATTAGTGGTTTCGAGATTCAGCTACAGGGCCAGTTAATTGATAGCTGGTATGTATCTGCAGGCTACAGCTATCTTGATGGTGAACAGGTTGATCGATCTGGACCAACGGGTTTGCGGCCGCGGGAACTGCCGGAAAACATGTTTTCATTATGGAATACTTTCCAGGCCAGCAATAACCTGGGCCTGGCACTTGGTTTGACCTACCAGGATGATAGTTACATCGATAACAGTAATAGCGCTGAATTGCCGAGCTATACCCGTGTAGATGTAGCAGTTTACTATGATGTTTCAGAAAAACTTCGACTTCAGCTCAATATTGAGAATCTGACTGATGAGCTGTATTTCCCGAACGCTCATAGCACTCACCAGGCAACTGTTGGTGTTCCTCTTAATGCAAGTGTAACAGTCAGTGGTCGTTTCTGATGGCTGCCAGGTCCTTGAATCTGCCACTTCGAAGAAAAACCGGATAGTTTTCTTCTGCTTCAATAGACATCCCTGCCAGTCGGGGATGTCTATTGTTGGAAATGGATGCTGCGCGCAGTTTAGGGCAACAGGTGGTGTTTTTATTTTGTTTCACTGAATTAATGCTTCAGCTGTCCATGAATTGAAAATTTGCTATAATCGCGCGCTCGCGTCGCCAGCAGTATTTTTTCGGCGCTGTCTTGATACTATTTTTATAATTACGCTAAAGGGATCCCATCAATGAAATCACCTGTACGGGTTGCAGTCACAGGGGCTGCCGGACAAATCAGTTACTCACTTTTATTCAGAATTGCATCTGGCGCCATGCTTGGACCAGACCAACCGGTTATTCTTCAACTTTTGGAAATTACTCCGGCACTGGAAGCCTTAAAAGGTACAGCAATGGAAATTGATGACTGTGCTTTCCCACTAGTACACGGCATCGTACAAACTGATGATCCAAATGTTGCCTTTAAAGATGCTGATTATTGTCTGCTGGTTGGTGCTCGTCCTCGTGGACCGGGTATGGAACGTAAAGATTTGCTGGAAGCCAATGCAGCGATCTTCTCAGTACAGGGCAAGGCGATCAATGATAATGCCAGTCGCGACGTCAAAGTGATTGTGGTTGGTAACCCTGCCAACACCAATGCCCTGATTGCTTATCGCAATGCCCCTGATCTGGATCCTGGTCAGTTCACTGCCATGACCCGTCTTGACCATAACCGCGCCATGGCGCAGCTGGCAGAAAAAACCGGCAAGCACAGCTCTGATGTAGAAGGCATGATCATCTGGGGTAACCACAGTGCAACCCAGTATCCCGATATTCACCATTGTACGGTTGCCGGCACCAAGGCCACTGAGCTGGTAGACAAAGACTGGGTTGTTAATGATTTTATCCCAACTGTTCAGCAACGTGGTGCAGCAATTATTAAAGCACGAGGCCTTTCCAGTGCTGCCTCAGCAGCTAACGCAGCCATTGAGCATATGCGTGACTGGGCTCTGGGAACCAATGGCAAGATTGTCAGCATGGGTATCCCCAGTGATGGCAGTTATGGTATCGCCGAAGGCTTGATCTATTCATTCCCGGTGACTTGTGAGAATGGCAAATACACCATCATACAAGGACTCAATGTTAATGATTTTAGTCAGGAATTGATGAGAGCAACAGAAACTGAGTTATCAGAAGAGCGTGATGGCGTTTCACATTTGTTCCCTTAAAATTGCGAAGGTCTCAGAGTGATTTTCTATCCTGAGACCTTTGCTAGAGCCTGAAGCGAAGTAATAGTGCTCAATTGCTAAAATCTCTTGGACTGCTAATTCTACTTAGCAAGTAGTTGCATAGTGACCGGCAATACTTTAAGTGCAGTAATATAACCCTGGTGAGCAGTAAGACTCGGCAACCATATATATAAGAATAACTTAAGAGGCAATTTAAAATGAGATTATTTAGAAAAACATTTGCTTTTCCGCTGCTGTTAACTATTTTTTCCTTTCAGCTTGGTGCCTGTGCGGCTGAGCCGAATGGCATTGAGCTTGAAGTATATACAGGTCAGCTCAGTGGTATTGGTGAGAATTCATATTTACTACTTGGTGAAAATGAGGCCATTCTCATCGACTCTCCCTGGCTACTTGGTGATGGCGAAACTCTTGCAATAAAAATAAAAGAAAGTGGCCGGGAGCTTACACATATTTTACTGACACATGGTCACCCCGATCACTATATGGGGCTTGCCCCCATTGTTGACGCTTTTCCCAATGTAAGTGTGGTTGCACGCCAACCAGTAATTGATGAAATCTCTACACAGTTTCAATCCAAATGGGTTCACTGGGAGCCACTCTATGGTTCTCAGCTTCCAATACGACCAGTCATCCCTGCATTGTTAGAAGGTAATAATATTTCTATTGAAGGGTATGAAATTCAATTTATGGATTTACCACCTGCAGAAACAATGAATGCGACTATATTTTACATTCCTTCATTAGAAGCCCTAATTACAGGTGACTTAATCTTTTCCAAGATGCATCCTTATTTTGCAGATTTAAATAACCCGTCTAGTTGGAAAAATGCACTAGAGTTGGCACAAACGATTTCTCCTGTAACTACGGTTTATCCCGGACACGGTCCTAGTGGTGGACCTGAATTGTTGGATGAAGCAATAAACTATATGGACGTTTATTCTGAAATCGCTCAACCAGGAGTTCCTTTGCGTGACTTTGCGCCAATAATGGCTGAACGCTTCCCTGATTATGCGCCTACTTTTTTGTGGTGGACTCGTGGTCCAGGGTTTGGAATTGTCGGCCCAGGTCCCTTAGGTGTTCCTGCAGAGATTACAAATACTTTGCCTCCTTATTTACTTCAGGGTGAGCCACCCCCTTAAATCAGTGTATTGAAGCAATGTCTGTTTCTGGTAAAGAGCGGATATTGTCCGAATAACTCATAGAAAAGGAAGTGTGAACACTTCCTTTTCTTTTATTAAAAAGAGTATAAATACCAGTGAAATTTTCAATCAGTACAACAGATGGCGAAGCCCGTCGTGCCTGTATGACTTTTGTGCGTGGTGAGGTGCATACTCCTGCTTTCATGCCGGTTGGCACCTATGGTTCAGTTAAAGGGTTGTCACCTGTCCAGATTGCCGAGACTGGCGCTGAAATTCTACTGGGTAATACTTTTCATCTGATGTTGAGGCCGGGGACTGAGGTTATTAAAAAACATGGTGACCTGCATGACTTTATGGCCTGGAATAAACCGATTCTGACTGACTCCGGTGGTTTTCAGGTGTTCAGCCTGGGCGACCTGCGTAAAATTTCAGAAGAGGGCGTGGAGTTTCGTTCACCAATAGATGGCGATAAAGTTTTCCTAAGCCCGGAAAAGGCCATCGAAGTTCAGCGTGACCTGGGCGCGGATATCGTCATGGCTTTTGATGAATGTACGCCATACCCTGCTACAAAAGAACAGGCCAGGGATTCCATGGAATTGTCCATGCGCTGGGCAAAGCGCTGTAAAGCTGCTCATGCGGAGAGCAAAGCTGCCTTATTCGGTATTGTACAGGGTGGTATGTATCCGGATTTACGACGGGAATCTCTTGATGCCTTACTGGAAATTGGTTTTGACGGATATGCGATTGGTGGTTTGTCTGTCGGCGAGCCTAAAGACGAAATGATGCTTGTGCTGGATAATTTGGTCGGGCATTTGCCAGCAGATAGGCCGCGCTATCTGATGGGTGTTGGTACGCCATCTGATCTGGTGGAGGCTGTCAGCCGGGGCATTGATATGTTTGATTGCGTCATGCCAACGCGAAATGCCAGAAATGCGCATATTTTCACCTCTGAAGGTGTGCTGAAGCTCAGAAACGCCCAATTTAAAGATGATCTGGCGCCGCTGGATAAAAATTGTACCTGCTACACTTGTAAAAACTTTTCCCGGTCTTATTTACATCACATGGACAAGTGTAAAGAAATGCTGGGAGCACAATTAAATACCATACATAATTTACACTACTATCAAAGCTTAATGGCTGATTTGCGCGGTGCTATAGAACAAGGTACATTGGCCGCCTTTAAACGCGGCTTCTATGAGGCTCAAGGCGAACCAGCCAGCCACTAACGAAAACTGATTATTTATAACTTTTAAGGCGATATTATGGATTTTTTTATCAGCTCCGCATATGCACAAGCCGCTAACGGCGCAGCCCAGCAAAGCCCCTGGACCAGTTTTATTTTTCTGGGCGGTTTTATTCTGATTTTTTATTTCATGCTTATTCGTCCGCAGTCGAAACGGGCAAAAGAGCATAAGGCGCTGATTGAGGCGATTGGCAAAGGTGATGAAGTCATTACCGCAGGTGGCATTCTGGGCAAGGTGACCAAAGTTGATGAGCAATATGTCGCTATCGTGGTTGCTGACAATGTGGAGCTGAAAATGCAAAAGTCCTCAGTATCTGCTGTATTGCCGAAGGGTACAATCAAGTCGATTGAAGATAAAAAGTAAAACAGCAGTATTACACTGACTAATAACAACCGGTTACTGATGCATGCTAAATAAATATCCTCTCTGGAAGAACCTGCTGATAGTGTTTGTTATTGTATTGTCGGTAGTTTATGCCGCACCTAATTTTTACCCGCCTGATCCGTCCATTCAGATTTCCCATGACAGTGGCCTGGTTGATCAAAGTGCGATAGATACAGCCGCAGCGGCTCTGATTGCTGACGGTATCAGTTATGTTTCTGCAGAGCTGGAAGATGGCTCCGGCTTGATTCGGCTACAGGATCAAAATGATCAGCGCCGCGCACAGGAAATCGTACAACTGTCTTTGCCCGACGAGTATATCGTTGCGCAGAATATGGCGCCGAATACACCAGGCTGGTTACAGTCATTTGGTGCTGGTCCCATGGCTTACGGACTTGATTTAAGTGGTGGTGTGCACTTCCTGATGGAAGTGGATATGGAGCAGGCTGTCAGTAATCAGCTTAATGATTCCATTGCCGTGATGCGTCGCCTGCTGCGTGAAGAACGTTTGCGTTATCGCCCACCCATTGAAGTTGATGATCTTAACCGTATTGTTATTCGTTTTAATGATGCAGAGACCCGCAGTGCGGCTAACCGGTTGATTGGTGATGAATTTCCTGACCTGATTAATCGTAACGACGAAATTGGTGGCGAATTTATTTTGTATTATCAGCCGACCGAAGCCAGCATTTTGTTATTGCAGGATTATGCCTTACAGCAAAACCTATCAACCTTGCGAACCCGGGTTGATGCCTTGGGCGTAAGAGAGCCTAAAGTACAGCGTATGGGGCAGGATCGCATCGTCGTGGAATTACCTGGTATTCAGGATACAGCACGAGCCAAAGATATTATTTCAACAGTTGCGACTCTGCGCTTTCACCTGGTAGCTGAGCCGGGTGCTGCGCCCGGAACAACGACCGATTACGATTATGAAGGTTTGCCGCTTACACTGGAAAATGACCTGATTGTTGGTGGCGACAGTGTCACCCAGGCGCAGGCGACTTTCGATGCCCAGACTTCCTTGCCACAGGTAAACATTACGCTGGATGCCGCAGGTGCCCGCCAGATGAATGAGGCAACGCGTGGCAATATCGGCCGTAACATGGCTATTCTGTTAAGTGAAACCAAAGTACGTACGGTGACTGAAATGCTGCCGAGTGGCGAAATTGTTTCCAGCTCTGAACCCTATGAAGAAGTCAGGGTGATCAGTGCACCGACTATCCAGGCAGCGCTGGGCAGACAATTCAGAATCACAGGTTTGATGGGTAATGAAGCCAATGATCTGGCTTTGTTGATTCGCTCTGGTGCACTGGCAGCGCCGATGTACTTCCTTGAAGAAAGCACGATTGGTCCGAGTCTGGGGCAGGAAAATATTGATCGGGGTGTCTTATCAGTACAAATTGGTTTTGCTCTGGTGTTGTTATTTATGGTGGTTTATTACCGCCTGTTTGGTCTGGTAGCGAATGTAGCTTTAGCCATAAACCTGTTTTTGTTAATCGCGGTCATGTCGATTATAGGTGCTACGCTGACTTTACCTGGCATAGCCGGCATTGTATTAACTGTCGGTATGGCCGTGGATGCCAACGTGCTGATCTTTGCCCGTATCAGGGAAGAGCTCAAGAATGGCTTGAGCGTGCAAAAGGCAATTGACTCCGGTTATGGTCGGGCGTTTGTTACGATCCTCGATGCCAATGTAACGACTTTGCTGGTAGCGATTATTTTATATTCCATTGGGACTGGTCCGGTGAAAGGTTTTGCTGTGACCCTGTCCATTGGTATTTTGACTTCCATGTTTACGGCTATTGTCGTAACACGCGCCATTATTAATCTGATATACGGTGGACGGAAAGTAGAGAAGCTTTCTATCGGTATTAAAATGCCTCAGCCAACTACAGTCAAAACAGCGGATCAAGCGTAGGGTTATCATATGATAGATTTTAGTAACACTATCGACTTCATGAGCAAGCGCAAGTTTGCTACGGCTTTATCAGCCATTCTTATCATTATTTCTATTGGATCGTTTTTTGTTAATGGCATGCGCTTTGGTCTGGACTTTACCGGTGGTACACAGGCCGAATTGTTATATGAAGAGTCACCTGATCTGGAAGATATCCGTAACACACTGGCACAAAATGGTTTCCAAAATTACGAAGTGGTTTTCTTCGGCAGTGACCTCGATGTGGTCATCAGAATACAGGATGTGCAGGAAGAAAACGTATCGCTGGAAGAGTCGAATCAAACGGGTGATCGGGTATTAGAGATGTTAAGAGATGCCTCTGGGCAGGATATCCAGCTATTACGCTCTGAATTTATCGGTGCCCAGGTTGGTGATGAATTACGTGAACAGGGTGGGCTGGGGATGCTGGTCGCCCTGATCATGATTATGATTTATATCTCCTTACGCTTTCAGTTTAAATTTGCTGTCGGTGCGGTTGTGGCATTAGCGCATGATGTCATTATTGTGTTGGGTTTTTTCTCGGTCATGCAGTTCGATTTTGATTTGACGGTGTTGGCAGCTGTATTAGCGGTTGTCGGTTATTCATTGAACGATACCATCGTAGTGTCAGATCGTATCCGTGAAAACTTTCGTTTGCTCAGAGGAGTTGATTCAACTGAAACAATCAACACTTCAATAACGCAAACCTTCAGTCGAACGATTATCACTTCTTTGACAACGCTGCTGGTTTTGATCGCCTTACTTTTGGTGGGCGGGGAAATGATCAGTGGTTTTGCGCTGGCGCTAACAGTGGGTGTAGTGATCGGAACCTACTCTTCGATTTATGTGGCAGCCAATGTCTTGCTCTACATGCATATCAGTAAAGAAGACTTAATTCCTGCACAGAAAGATGATGCGGAACTGGATGCGATTCCGTAGTCCAAGGTTTTGAACTCCTATTAGCAAATAAAACAATTCATATTAACTGGATTTAAACCCATTGATTCCCCGGTGTTCCTATAATTGCTGTTGAAAAAGTGGTTCCCCATAAAAATACAGCCAGGGCAAATACGATAGTACAGGTGACAACCTGAAAGCCACCGACACCAAAGACAACAAAACGCATAGCCAGCATTTTTGCCGGACTGAATTCGAGGCCCAGGGTAAACAGCAAAAATGCCACACCAAATTCGGCCAGCAAGGTAAATTGATCAGGGTTTGCAATGAGGCTTAAGACATAAGGCCCAATTAATACGCCAACAGCGATATAGGCAACGATCGTTGCCATGCCCAGTCGACGAAAGATGACCGTTCCCAACAGGGAAGAAGTGAGTATAACGAGATAATCTTGTAAAATTTCTTCCGGCATTAGGGTGATTGCAATACGTTTTTTGGAAAATTATTAAAACTGCATTTTAAAAGCTTTGGATAAGATTGAACTGTAACTGGCCCTTGCCAAAAAATCTGTTTTCCTGCCACATGTAACCTGCCTGCAAGCGAAGGTTATCACGAACACTGTAACCGAGTGCTGCATATATTCTGTTGCGGTCAAAATAATCCTGTTCAGGTCTGCCATCAAGTTCGAAGTTTACAAACAGTTCATTATAAAAAGCCAAATAAATTGCGCCTTCACTTAAATTATCCTGGTTTAAAGGATAGTTTGCGCCAAGAAAGTATCTGATACGAGATCTGTAATCCTGATTCTGAACCCAGCGTTGTTCCAAGCGAAAACGGTGTGTCAGAAACAGTTTGTCTCCCAGGGTCTGGCCGAAAAATGCTTCCTGGTAAATACGGTTCTCTTCACTTGTATCACTGGAAGGTCCAAACCTGCCTGAAGTGATATGGGCATAACCTAAAGTATATTTAACAGCAGAGCCTTGCGGACGCCAGGTTAAGCCGCCACGAATCAGTAGTTGCTCAAGATCCCCGGTAGTCTCCCAGTTACGATGCTGTATGTCGCCCTGAAAACCAAGCTCCTTGGCAGTATCTTCCGCGCTCCACATATACATGTACCAGGCCCCCAGCTGGCTCTGATCAACCTTCTGGCTGAATACAGTCGGGCTGATAAATAGATAGCCGATTAACATGGAAAATTGAAGAAAACGCATGTTGGTTTTGCCTTTAAATCAAAAAAACGGGAATTATAGGCAAATGATTTACTGGAATTCGGGCATTTTGTGATTAGATTTTCCTATCATGGGATAAAAACCTTTTAGGTAACCTTATCTGCTCTTAATTCTTTTTCATGTTACATATTGATAAGTAAATTTATTTTTTACCGCTATGGTAATATTTCGGGCTGAAATAAGCTGGTATCAAGTAAAGGGTAACTTCTTATTTTTTAATTTCTAAAAATTCAGTTTTAAACAATAAGGAAAAAAAATAGTGGAACTTAAACATTATGAAGGTAGCTGCCAATGTGGAGCAGTACAATTTGATGTCGATTTAAACATTGATCAAACGATCACTTGTAATTGCTCTCGATGTAAGCGTATGGGTTTTGTACTGAGTTTTGCTAAACCGGAAGATTTCCATTTGAATTCTGGAGAAGAAATGCTTACTGAATTTCTGTTTAATAAAAAGGTTATTCGCCATCTATTCTGTAAGGTTTGCGGGGTTGAAAGTTTTGGTTACGCAACTATGCCAGATGGAAGCCAGGCAGTTGGTGTTAATGTAAATTGCTTGGAGGGAGTTAACCCTAAAGAATTAAACAGCCAACCTTTTGATGGTAAGAGTCTGTAATTAAAAATTTCATTTATTTACATTTCCAGCGAGTAAATCTAATTGTATTAGAAACACTCGCAATGTTTATTGATCGACTAATGACTAAAAGGTAGAAAGGACTGCTATTTATCCCAAGCGGGCTTCAAGGAATTGCTTTGGAAACACTAATTACTGAAAGTGAGCTCACTATATATTGGGATAGGCTATAACACTGTAATTTTTCAACTACCACCTGATAAGTTTCTTACGGATCAGGTAATTCAAGTACAACGTTCCATTTAGGAAAACCATGTTTGGATAGGAATTTGACGAGATCCTGCGAACCATAAAAACGAATTTCTTCACCCTTGTCGAAAACTAATGCTGCCCTGTCAATTTTCAGGTTTTTCTGTTTTACGGTCTCGCGCACTAAATAATTCAGTAGTTCAAGGTTGTCTTTTTCCGTGCCGGATTCTGACTTGGCGCTAAAAACGGCGAAGTCTATAAAATCGCCGTCCGAAGTTTCCTGTCGAAAATGTCCTACATTTATTTTCATAGTCTTTCCTGGTTTAAAACTTTGTACAGTTTAAGGTTTCCATATAAATGGAATCTTTCTGCTCTGAATCATTTTTTGGAAATATTGCGCCAAAGAAGCGAATTAATATGGCTGTCTTGGATTCCTTATTGAACTCCAAGGCAGCAGCGTCATTGGCACAGCTCCATGACCAGGTGTTTGCCTCGCAATCCATCACAAATAAAGCCGGATCATTATTTTCAGAGATGCTGGCCTGTAAGTCTTGCAATTCTATTCTATAGGTTCTGGTCGCAAACTCACTGCTCTTCCATTGCCCCTCTTGCCAGTGCAATCCGCCTGCAGCTGTTCCCTGACAGGACCAGGTTTCAACTCCCTCAGCATTCGCAATGACTGGAGATAACAGCAGCAGGCAGATAACTTTATTCACTACAAAAAGGCTTGAAAGTTAGTTTTCATAAATCTGTTCCAGGCATTCATAAGGATTAACCTGGCGATAAGGTAACCAGACGAAATATTTAGTCAGGTCAAAACTTTCGGTGTAATAAACCGGGTCAGTCACGGTCAGACGATAATCCATACGCTCATAATCATCAGCTGGCGTAAAGCGCTCAACAATCGTGATCTGGTCGCTTTGTGGTTCGCCGGTCCAGCCGAAATAACCGGCACTGATATGGTCAGTTTCAACGACTAAAGTGTTACCTTCCCAGTGGCCGCGTGAAAAACCAAACATGGAGTTACCTACAGGTGCGACTGCATCAGGATTCATATGAATGGTACGCATGGCATCATATTCTTCCATATGCATTTCAATAGTATCGCCGACTTCGGCAAATTCGATGGGGAAGGGTGTCATCATAATTAGTGGTGTGCCTTTGGTGCCGCAACGTAACAGCTCGTTATCCCAGGGATCCCATTCATCCAGGAAGGCTTCACCAGCCTCATTTAGAGGGTAGTTGCCGGTAAACATGGGAAAGGCTGCCGGATCATTCATGATGGTGCTCCAGGTGCGAAAAATACCATCAGCAGAAGCCATTGCTGCGTCAATATCAACTTCGGAGTCTTCCGGATCGACATAGCCAATCAGATTGCCTGCCTTGCCTGCAGGAAAATAGGGCGTACCGGTGCCAAAATCGAATTCATAACCCCCAGGTAACAATACGTTGCGGGCGAGAATTTCCGGCCTGTCCAGCTTGGATGGTGCGCCTGCCATGGTGATGGTATCGCCTACCTTGATTTCATCACCTTCAATACCGCGGTTGCGCATCACACTATAGGAGATGGTTTCAGCACGCCATAAGCGGGATTCACCGGAGTCCTCTTCGACTCTAAATAGAATATAACCGTGCGGATTACGCCAGGATACCTGTTCAATAACACCGGTCACCTCAATGGTTTGGTCACCATCGAAGAGAGCAACTGTGCTGTGATGGGCAATAGCTGAACCTGTAAATAAACAAGAAACAGTAAGCAGAGAAATAAGCGAAAGACGAGACATAAGAAGCTCCTGAGTTTTTTTATGCTTTGATACTGCCATAAATTGAGTGGAAACAATAGTCCGCAGTAACACAGTCAAAAGTTATCGATTAATAGCGGAAGGTATAACTGAATTTGACTGTCATATCAGTACGTTCTGAATGAAAGCGATTATCCCGGTCGTAGTCTTCCATTACCTGATTGATGACAAAATAGAATTCCTGGCCTTCTTGCGGAATCCAGTGCAGACGCATGTTGATACCCATGGTCTCACTGACATTGTCGTACTGGATGAGGTTGATCCAGGACACTCTGTTTGAAAAGATGTAATCGATGCTGCCGCTGATAATACGCGTGGTAAATTTACCTTCAGGCAGGTCAAAGAACTGGATGTCATAACTGATGGTCGCATTGAATTTGGGGCTGGGTTTCCATGTAAGGTCGGCCCAGGAACGATCAAATTTACCGCTGTAGAAATTGCCATGGATATGAGAAATGCTGCCTGACCACTCCCTGAAACCAGCTGTTCTGAAGGTAAAGCCATCATCGCTAAAATGATATTCACCAGGCGGAATAATGACACCGGGTGAAACCTCAAAAGGGGCGATCAGTACTTCCTTATTGTATTTTGATATCCATAACAAGCGGTCGCCACTTCTGTTGGAGATACTGAAAGGCTGGAACAAAATGGTTTGTGATTGCAGACCGCCCCCAATGGTATCGTAGCGACGCCCGGTTAAGCGTCCATCATAGGTTTGCAGGTAGCCACTGGAAAAGCGGTAGCTGTATCCAGTCTGGACAGAATAATCATTTACATCTGTGCGATTGGCAAAACCCAGCGCAGGATTAAAATTGCTTTCAAAACGCTTTACAGCGACACCGCCATTGAAGCCGTTGTTATTGGTCAGCGCGAAACCCGCTCCGGCGGCACTGTCATCGTTATCTATACCTTCTGTGTCTGAAGCCTGATACCAACCAGAGACTTCCAAACTACGTCTGCCAGACAGGTTGGTATTTCTGTAAAGATAATCCAGACCGAATAAACTGTTATCCAGATTTGAGCGTGGGTTGCCGTCAGTGGCGATAAAGCCCAGAGTGGATTCACCACTTAAACCCATATTGGCACGTACCACAGAAAGAGTAGTGGCATCTACGGCTGCCTGTTCAGCCTGCCGTATAGTCAGTGCGCCTATATCCAGATTGCCGACACGTCCACTGACTTTGGCACCGTAGTCCAGGTCTACTGATTCACCATTACCACCAAGGCCAATGGTTCTGGAAAAGAATGGGCGACCATTTTGTCCGCCACCCAGCGTGTTGCTGGCACCGATGCGGCCAAACTGAAAAATATCAGACTCGCGTAAAAAGAAGTCTCGTTTTTCCGGAAAAAACAGATTGAAACGCGTCAGGTTAACCTGGCGATTATCGACTTCAGTAGCGGAAAAATCCGTATTAACAGTAATCGAGCCGTTCAGGGAAGGCGTGATTTTATAAACCATATCCAGGCTTGGCTCGAAATTGTCATCACGGTTATCGGGCGAAAACCGTCGGTTAGTATTCATGCTGAGTGAAGGCGTGATATCCAGGCCGACACCCTGATTAATATTTTCTATGCCGGTCAATTTTCCATAACTGCTCGGGTCATAGCGCCTGTCGTAGCTTTGCCAAGCCAGTAACTCATTGCGGCTTTGAATAGACCGGGTAAAGTTCAGCCCCCAGGTGTCTGAATTAGGATCAAAGGACAGTGAGCGATAAGGAATGGCAAATTCTGCCACCCAGCCGCCATCAAAACGGGATGTTTCAACAAAGAAAATACTGTCCCAGTCATTATCCGGCTGCGTAACGTTCTGAAAGATGCCATCAACTCTCACACCATTGGCATTCACACCGAAATAATAACCGGTACGCTGATTATTAAAGGGGTCCAGGTTGATGACAATATTGTCGTCCTGAATCACATTGCCGGTTCTTCGCAATATATTATTGGTAAGGGCTTCTTCATCAATATATAAACGGGCAGCGATGTAAAGGGCATCGGCATCGTAAAGTAAATATACTTCCGTGCGTTCAGATGGGGTGGCGTATTCAACCGGATTGACCTGATGCAGGTCATCGATAAAGGCAGCGTTTTCCCAGACGGTATCATCAATTATTCCATCGATAACGGGAGGGCTGTCAGTACGCTGAATCTCGATAGATTTGTTATTAACAGTTATTGGCTGGGCAAATAGCGGGCTTGATAAACTGAAGGCCATGAAAAACACTAAAAGTGTGAAGCTTGCCAATATGCCCCCAGGCTTCTTGAAATTAAGCAAAAGAATTTCCCGATCTTTATTTTGAAAAGCGAAGAATAACGCGGGGCTGTTAGTTAGAGAAGAGCACAGCTCAAATTCAGTCTATTTAAGTTGCAGTGAAAATGTCTGTTTTATACTGGAACGGGCGTATTGATTTTATTTTGCTTTTCCTGATAGTCCAGAAATTGTTGTTGCCACTCTGAAATATGGTCAGTCAGTTCGCACTGCACAGCTGTCACTTTATATTCCGGGCAGTTTGTTGCCCAGTCGCTGTATTCAGTGGTAACGATGTTAGCGCCGGAGAAAGGCATATGAAATGTCGTATACACCACGCCGGGTTGCATACGCTTCGATATACAGGCATGCAGTGAGGTTTCGCCTTTGCGACTGCGCAGCATGACTAGATCGCCATCTTTAATGCCACGTTCATCGGCGTCATGCGGGTGAATTTCCAGAATATCTTCTGGATGCCAGAGATTGTTGTCGGTACGGCGGGTTTGTGCGCCAACATTATATTGACTGAGAATTCTGCCGGTAGTTAAAAGCAGTGGAAATTTGGGTGTTACTTTTTCTTCCGTTGGTACGAATTCAGTGATTTCAAAAGCACCCTTACCACGGACGAAACCACCGACATGCATAACAGGTGTGCCATTGGGAGCCCGGTCATTACAGGGCCATTGCAAACTGCCTTCACGGTCAAGTTTTTCAAAACTCACGTTAGCAAAGGTTGGCGTCAGGCGCGCAATTTCATCCATGATTTCAGAGGGGGTGTTATAGTGCATGGGGTAGCCCATGGCCTGGGCAATCTCCATGGTAATTTCCCATTCATGCTTACCTGTTCGAGGTTTTATTGCCGGGCGAACCCTGCCGAGTCGGCGTTCGGCATTAGTGAAAGTACCGTCTTTTTCCAGAAAGGAAGTGCCGGGTAAAAAAACATGGGCAAATTTGGCCGTTTCGTTAAGAAATAAATCCTGTACCACCAGACACTCAAGACTGGCTAATGCCGCATGCACATGCTGAATGTCAGGGTCTGATTGGGCAACATCTTCACCCTGAATATACATGCCCTTAAAAGTCCCTTTACAGGCTTCGTTAAACATATTGGGAATACGAAAGCCGGGTTCATGGTCAATTTCAACGCCCCAGTCCTGTTCGAAACTGCCACGAACAGCATCATCACCAACCGGTCGATAACCGGGAAGCTCATGCGGGAAAGACCCCATGTCACACGAGCCCTGTACATTATTCTGTCCGCGTAAAGGATTGACCCCGCAACCCTCAAAACCAAGATTGCCGGTCAACATAGCCAGATTGGCCATGCCCATGACCATGGTGGAGCCCTGGGAATGTTCGGTTACACCAAGACCATAATAAATAGCCGAACGTTCAGCCTCAGCATAAAGTCGGGCAGCTTTTCTGATGGTTTCGGCATCAGCGCCTAGAAACTGGCTGACAGCTTCGGGGGCATTTTTGTCTTGCTTGATAAATTCCAACCATTGCTCAAACAGCGCTTTGTCACAACGTTCAGAGACATAGTCCCAATCGGCAAGATTTTCTTCGACGATGGTATAAGCCAAGGCATTGATCAAAGCGACGTTCGTACCAGGCAGCAGGGGTAAATGTATAGCGGCTTTAATGTGTGGGCTTTCAACCAGATCAATGCGCCGCGGATCGGCAACAATAATTTGTGCGCCTTCACGTAAACGTTTTTTCATGCGTGAAGCAAAAACCGGATGGGCATCGGTAGGGTTGGCGCCAATAAGCAAGATTAAATCGGTACTTTCGACACTGATAAAATCCTGAGTTCCTGCAGAAGTGCCAAGTGTCTTATTTAATCCGAAACCGGTAGGTGAATGACAAACCCTGGCACAGGTGTCCACATTGTTGTTTTCAAAAGCTGCACGTACCAGCTTTTGCACTACATAGACTTCTTCGTTGGTTGCCCGTGAAGAGGTAATACCGCCGATAGCCTTACGGCCATAGTTTTGCTGGATTTCCTTGAAGCGTTTAGCAGTAAAACTGATGGCTTCATCCCAGGAGACCTCTTGCCAGGCATCGTCAATGCTATTGCGTAACATGGGTTTCAAAATTCGTTCTTTATGGCTGGCATAACCCCAGGCGAAGCGTCCTTTTACGCAGGAATGTCCCGCATTGGCCTTGCCGCTTTTCGCCGGTACCATTCTGACGACCTGATCACCTTTCATTTCTGCATTAAAGGTACAGCCGACACCACAATAAGCACAGGTGGTCTCTACGCTGTGTTCGGGTATGCCGTGATCAATTACACTTTTTTCCATCAGGGTGGCAGTCGGACAGGCCTGTACGCAGGCGCCACAGGACACACATTCGGAATCAAGAAAGTTTTCTTCAATGCCTGCACTGACGTGTGAATCAAACCCACGTTTACTGATAGTTAGGGCAAAAGTTCCCTGGACTTCATCACAAGCCCTGACACAACGGGAACAGACAATGCATTTGCTGGCATCAAAAGAGAAGTAAGGATTTGAATTATCCGTTTCAGCCTGTAGGTGATTGCTTCCCTCATAGCCGTAACGTACCTCACGCAAACCTACGGTGCCGGCCATGTCCTGTAACTCACAATCACCATTAGCACTGCAGGTCAGGCAATCCAAAGGGTGGTCTGAAATATAAAGTTCCATTACGCCTTTGCGCAGTTTACTGAGTTTTTCACTTTGAGTACGCACAACCATGCCTTCTGCCACTGGCGTGGTGCAGGAAGCGGGTGTGCCACGCTGGCCTTCAATTTCAACCAGGCACAAGCGACAGGAGCCGAAGGCCTCCAGGCTGTCGGTTGCGCAAAGTTTCGGTATGCTGGTGCCCAATTCTTTGGCGGCACGCATCACACTGCTGCCTTCCGGTACACTGACTTTATGCCCGTCAATCTCCAGATTAACCAGATTCTGCTGTTTTGAAGCGGGCGTCCCGTAGTCTTTTTCTTTATTCAGGCTCATTTTTTATCTGCAAACTGCTGTTCATAGAGTTTGACTGCGCTTCTGACTGGCATTGGGGTTAAGCCACCCATGGCGCACAGTGAAGCGGATTCCATGGTGTCACAAAGGTCATCCAGTAAGGCGTAGTGTTCTGCTTTGCTGCTGTTATCCTGTGTGTTATAGATTTTGTCAATGATTTCCATTCCCCGCACCGAACCGATGCGACAGGGAGTGCATTTGCCGCAAGACTCTATGGCACAGAATTCCATGGCAAAACGTGCCTGCTGCAGAAGGTCGACACTATCATCAAAAACCACAATGCCTCCATGTCCCAGCATGCCACCGATAGCGCTTAGAGATTCATAATCCAAAGGCGTGTCCAGTTGTTCTGCGGCAAGATAGGCACCGAGAGGGCCGCCAATTTGCACGGCTCCGACAGGCTTGCCGGAACAGGTGCCGCCACCAAAATTTTCAATAAGTTCTCTCAGCGTTATGCCAAAGGCGGTTTCAATCAGGCCGCCGCGTTTGATGTTGCCACTGAGCTGAAATGGCATGGTGCCCAGGGATTTCGCTGTACCAAAGTTAGCATAATACTCAGCACCTTTAGCGAGAATGATGGGTACGGAAGCAAAAGTGATAACGTTATTAACAACTGTCGGTTTACCATGCAGGCCTTCCAGTGCAGGTAAAGGCGGCTTGAAACGAATTTGTCCGCGCTTGCCTTCCAGGCTTTCCAGCAAGGAAGTTTCCTCGCCGCAGATATAGGCGCCGGCACCAACATGCAAATGTATATCAAAATTATAGCCGCTATCCTGAATATTATTACCGAGATAGCCTGCCTGTCTGGCTTTGGTTAAGGCTTGTTGCAGGATTATTTTAGTTAATGGATATTCAGAACGCAGGTATATCATGCCCAGTTCTGCACCTGTAGCGATGCCGGCGATTAGCATGCCCTCGATCAGGCAGTAGGGGTCCCCTTCCATTAAGAGTCGGTCAGAAAAAGTGCCACTGTCACCTTCATCAGCATTGCAAACTATGTATTTACAGTCAGCTTCTGCGCCGGCAACAGTCTGCCATTTTATGCCCGTTGGAAAGGCCGCGCCGCCACGACCTCGTAAGCCGGAATCCAGCACTGTTTGAATAATTTCCGGTTTATCAAGTTTGAGAGCTTTTTCAAGGCCCTTAAAACCACCGTGTTCCCGGTAGCTATGCAAGGAGAGCGAATCAATGCTGCCACAACGTGAAAAGGTTAAACGCTGCTGTTGCTGAAACCAGGGAATAGTGTCAATGTTGCCAAGTTTGAGAGAATGCTCCCCTGACTTTAGAAAGTCCGCATCGAACAGGGTTGCCACATCGTCAAGCTGTACCGGGCCATAAGCAATCCGTTCAGCATTATTATCTGGGTTTTCAATTTCAAGCAGGGGTTCCAGCCAGGCTGCACCACGTGAACCAGTTCTGATGATATTGATGTCAATATTGCGGGCGGCTGCTTCTGTAGCCAAAGCAACAGCAAGCTCTTCTGCATGCAGGGACAGAGCCGTGGTTTCTCTTGGCAGGTAAATGTTATGCATGTTCTGTCTTATCAAGCTTATCCAGAATCTGTTTTAATTCGTCACTGTTAGTACGGCTGAAAATTTTTGTATTAAGCATCACATTGGGAGAACAGGAACAATTACCCAGGCAATAAACAGGTTCCAGTGTGATACCTTTTTCAATATTGGTTTCATGAAAATCAATGCCTAGATAAGTCTTGATTTCTTCAGTCAGTTTTCTTGAACCCATGGCCTGGCAGGATTCAGCCTGGCAGATTTTTAATACATAGCTTCCTTGTTTTTGTTCTCGAAAATCATGATAGAAACTGACGACACCATGAACATCGGCACGAGATAGATTGAAAAACTTTGCTAGAAGTGGGATGAGTTCTTTATCGATATAGCCAAATTCGTTCTGAAAAAAATGCAGAACGTCTAATAGGTTGTGCTCTTCATGATCAAATTCTTTTAACAGTTCTCCAGCCAGCTCAACCTGCCAGTCCTTAAACTGATTTCTGTCAATTTTGTAAGCATTATCCAACATGGAGTGGCCTTTTAGTTCTATATGCTTTTTAGCCTCACTTGAGCAATCCTAACACATGATCCGGCTTAGGCACGAGGCTACAAAAGCAGGATCTTTACTGGGTTTAAAGCTTTTTCCTGAATTTCAATATTTAGACTTAGCTCGCATTTTTAGGCATAGATGGCGGCGCGTAATGTTATTGTGATGGCTTTAACAGTTTCATCTCATGGTTCTTAACTAAACTTCACTCCCTGGTTAATACATAGCTGCATTTAACAGGCTATTGAGGTGAACGATGAAAGTACTTGGTTATGGATTAATTATTTTTATGACTATGGGTATTACGCTGAGTAAAGCACTGCTGGAGCGTATAGGCATGGATACGAACTATCTTTATATTGCCTTAGGGGCTCTGGTAATCAGTGGTTTGCTGGTTTATAGAGGATTGCTGCTTATTATTATTGCTTTGTTAATGAGTTTAGCTGTGAATCTTCCTGGTGATTTATTGGCACAATATTCACTAGACAGAGATGTGTTGATGGTTGTTTTATTATTGATGGTTATTTTTCCTGTTGGCGTCAGGGGTGCCGGTAAAGTGCAGTTTAACTGAAATTGAATTGGTCTAAGCCTGAAGCAGCTATTAGATTATGATGCGGTCATCATCATGGTAAATGTTGAATTCGCTTTCGCCGAGGAAGCCTACCAGAGAGATATTAAATTCCTGCGCCAACTCTACGGCAAGTGATGAAGGAGCGCCCACTGCAAGCAGCAATGGACACTGTGCCATCAAGGCTTTTTGCAGTAGCTCAAAACTTGCTCTGCCACTGACAATCAGACCACTATTACGTAAGGGTAGAGATTTTTTTATCAGCATTTGGCCAATGAGTTTGTCCATGGCGTTGTGGCGACCAATATCTTCCGCCATATCTAAGACTACTCCCAGGTTATCAAAGCGGCCGCAGGCATGGGTTCCGCCGGTACTGTGAAACAGGTTTTGTTTAAGGCGGAGGTTTTTTCCTACCGTTGATAAATGCTCTGAACGTATCTGGAATTGATCACTGCTCACTGCTTCTGCGCCATTTGTGCTTAGTGCTTCCAGCGATGCCTTGCCACATATTCCACAGCTGGATGTTGTATAGAAATGTCGCTCCAGACGCGCCAGATCGAAACTGCATTCATCGGATAGTTCTATCCTTATCAGGTTGTCTTTAACCGTGTCTATATCCATAACCTGTGCGGCAGACTGAATAATATTTTCACTGAATAAAAAACCCAGTGTAAGTTCTAAATCCTGACCGGGGGTACGCATGGTAATGGCAATGCTTTTATGCAGGCGACCACGCTGGGCATCGACATAACCCAGACGAATTTCCAGTGGCTCTTCGTCAGCAACGACATCATCCTGCTGTTTGCTGGTTGCTGAAAGGCTGTTTACTTTTGTTGTATTAATAAACATTGAAATAATGGTCTAGTAGTTCCTGACTGTTCTTTTTTGGCTGTCCGTCTCTATGACAACTTCAGCACAATGCATCGGAAATGTATTGTTAACTCTATCCTGGAAAAAATGTTTCAGGGTTTCCAGTACCGGAATAAATGCAATGTGCTGCCAGGGAATTTCATCTTCCGTGAATAGTTTCACGTCAAGGCTTTCAGTACCAGCTGCAAAGTTTAAATCAAGCAGCTTTGCCCGGAAAAACAGATGGACCTGATTGAAATGAGGCAGGTTGTACAGGCTATAAATGTCCATCAGTTCTACTCTGGCGCAGGCTTCTTCCAGTGTTTCCCTGAGGGCACCTTCATGCGTTGTTTCATCGTTTTCCATAAAGCCCCCGGGCAGAGTCCAGAGTCCATAACGGGGCTCGATGGCACGTTTGCACAAAAGCACTTTGTCTTCATGAACCGGCACGGTACAAACGATAATTCGTGGGTTCTGGTAATGGATATGTCCGCAATCAGTACAGACGTAACGTTCGCGGTCATCATTTTCAGGAATGGTTAGGACTAGTTCTTCGCCGCATAAGTTACAAAAATTCATAAGCGTCTTCTGCAAGTTTTTTTAAAATAGTAGCGCCTGTTTAGCTTCAGCTTCAGGGTCGAAGTACCACATTCGGACGTTTTTTATCATGTTATCCTTAATCTGAATGACTTCAGCCCGATAATAAGGTAACTGTATGGCAACATTATTTTCCGGGATATTTTCAAGAAACTCAGTCAAAAGGCCATTCAGGGTTTTTGCGCCATCAGTAGGTAAGTCCCAGTCTAATGCCCGATTAATTTCTCGTATGTTTGCGCTGCCATCTATTAAATAAGTGCCATCCGGTTGTGGATGGATTTCGTCAGTTTCTTCGGCCATGTTGGTTGTGAAGTTGCCGACAATTTCTTCCAGAATATCCTCGAGGGTGACTATGCCCTGCACATCACCATATTCATCAACCACCATGGCAATTCTGCGCTTTTTCTTTTGGAAGTTAATGAGCTGAGTATGTAAGGAAGTAGATTCATGGGCAAAGTAACCTTCTCTGGTGAGTTGCATGAGTTCAGCTTTATTAACTTTATCCAGGTTAATTAATTGTGCAGTATTTCGCATATGCAGAAAGCCCAGTATGTTGTTCAGGTTCTCTTTGTAGACGGGTAAGCGGGTATGATGACTATTGATAATAGTTTGCATAATCTCATCCATACTGTCGTCAATATTGATGCCGACAACTTCATTTCTGGGAATCATGATGTCACTGACGGAAACTTTCTCCAGGTCAAGAATATTAACCAGCATATTCTGGTGCCGAACCGGCAGATGAGTGCTTGATTCAAAAACAACGGTTTTTAATTCTTCTGCATTGAGTTGGTGGTGGTCGATGTCATCAGTGTCAAAGCCAAGCAAACGTACCAGAGAATTGGATACTGTATTGACAGACCAGACCAATGGATGAAAAACCCTTAATAAAAAAAGTAAGGGTAGGCTAAAGGGAAAGGCCAGTTTTTCAGGGTGAACAGCGGCGATAGTCTTTGGTGTTACTTCCGAAAAAATTAAAATCACGATGGTAAGCACAACAGTTGCAACCAAAATTCCGGCATCGCCGAATAAACGCACGGCGATAATGGTAGCGATGGCCGATGCAAAAATATTGACAAAATTATTGCCGATAAGAATGATGCCGATAAGACGGTCAGGTTGTTCGAGTAATTTATTTGCCCGCATTGCGCCTTTATGCTGACGTTTTACAAGATGACGCAAACGATAACGGTTCAGCGCCATCATTGCAGTTTCAGAACTTGAGAAATAGCCCGAAATAATAATTAAGGCAAGAAGAATACTAAAGAGAGCTTCTAGAGAAAGGTTACTCATTTAAGTTTTAACGCATAGATTTTACAGCGTAACTTTACTACAGGGCCGTTATACATAGTTGCTGTCTGATTTATTGTAGATTAGGTGCGTTGCAGGATTAATTCAAGCACGAACTTGCTCCCGAAATAAGCCAGTATCAGGAAAATGAAGCCCGTCAAGGTCCAGCGAATGGCAGTGGCTCCACGCCAACCTGCAAAGTGCCGACCCCATAGCAGTATGGCGAAGATAATCCATGAACTGATTGAGAGTACAGTTTTGTGTGAAAGGTGTTGCCCTAAAAAATCTTCCGTAAACAGGATGCCGGTGATAATAACGCCGCTTAATAAAAAAATGCCAACCCAGACAAACTCGAATAATAAACTTTCCATGGTTTGTAATGGCGGCATATGCTTGATTAATTGAAATCCGTGGTGCTGCTTAAGCTGTTGATTTTCATAAGACAGAAAAACAGCTTGTACGGCTCCAATGGTGATAATACTGGTGGCCAGAATTGCCAGCACAATATGTAGTGCCAGACCACTACTGTAATCTGCGTGCGGCACATAAGTGCTGGGAATATACAAGGAGCATAAAACGCTGATAATGGCGACAGGGAAGATAATCAGAAACAGGTTTTCCAAAGGTTTTTTTAAACTGCTGAGTAAGACAACAGAGGAAATGGCAAAACTGAATAAGGTCGCTATTTTGAATAAACCAAAATTGTATCCAGCATCTGTGCTGACTACTTCGGTCATATTGATTAGATGCGCCAACAGTGCCAAACCGCCGCAAGTCAGGACAAGTGATCTGGTCTGACGATCCTGGAATAAAGCCTGAGCCTGAAACCAGGTCCCTAATGCATAAAGTGCGACTGCGATGATTCCTGAAACTGTTGCAAGCATGAGGAAAGTCTCTCATAACTGGGCACGCCATAGAAGCTTTTTTGTTGTAGAATTGTTGGTCTGAATTCGTAGCACAACGTGGTAAAAAATGTTTGAAACCTTAACCGAGAGACTGTCTGGTGCGCTTAAAAGCATCACCGGCAAAGCCAAGCTAACAGAAGATAATATCCAGGAGAGTTTACGCGAAGTGCGCCGGGCTTTGCTGGAAGCTGATGTCGCCCTGCCTGTGGTCAAGGATTTTATTGATCAGGTCAAGCAACGTGCGATTGGACAGGAAGTCAGTGCCAGTCTGAATCCCGGACAGGCCTTTTTGAAAATTGTGCAGGCTGAGTTGCAGGCATTGATGGGCGATGCCAATGAAGCCTTGAATTTAAAAACCGTTCCACCCGCAGTCATATTAATGGCAGGTTTGCAGGGGGCTGGTAAAACCACTTCTGTAGCCAAACTGGCTTTATGGCTTAAAAATAATCAGAAAAAATCGATTATGGTCGTCAGCGCGGATGTTTATCGTCCAGCAGCAATAAAGCAGTTGGAAACTCTGGCCGGTGAAGTTGGGGTCGAGTTTTTCCCCAGCAATGCCGAGCAAAAACCTGAAGACATCGTTAAAAACGCCCTGGCTGAAGCCAAGAAAAAATTCATTGATGTGCTTTTTGTAGATACGGCAGGTCGACTGGCGATTGATGAAGCGATGATGTCTGAAATAAAGCGCTTGCACTCTGCCATTAACCCGACAGAAACATTATTCGTGGTTGATGCCATGACAGGGCAGGATGCCGCTAATACAGCAAAAGTATTTAATGAAGCCTTGCCGTTGACTGGCGTTATTCTTACTAAAACTGATGGTGATGCCAGAGGTGGTGCGGCTTTATCGGTCCGACATATTACTGGCAAACCGATTAAATTTCTGGGCATTGGAGAAAAAATTGATGGCCTGGAAGCCTTTCATCCTGATCGGGTAGCCTCAAGAATTCTCGGTATGGGGGATGTGCTCTCCCTGATCGAGGATGTTGAAAAGAAAGTTGATAAGCAAAAAGCCCAGCGCCTGGCGAAGAAAATTAAAAGCGGTAAGCGTTTTGATCTGGAAGATTTCAAAGAACAGTTGCAGCAAATGCAGAATATGGGTGGCATCACCAATATGCTCGACAAGATGCCGGCTATGAGCGGTATGGCACAGGCAGCTGCTAGCAAAGTAGATGACAAGATGTTTGCTCGTATGGAAGCGATAATCAACTCGATGACTATGCAGGAAAGGCGTAACCCGGATATGCTAAATGGTTCGCGTAAACGCCGTATTACCCAGGGCTCAGGTACCAATATCCAGGATCTGAATCGGCTTATTAAACAGCACAAGCAGATGCAGCGGGTCATGAAGAAAATGAAGGGTGGTAAATTGGCCAACATGATGCGTGGTTTGGGGGGGATGAACCCACCGGGAGGTATGCCGCCAGGCGGCGGTTTCCCTGGCAGGTGATTGCCGGATATAAACTGCACTTTTTATGTGAAATCAGTGATTTAAGGTTCCAATAGCCATACTTTTCCCTTAGAATACCCGCCTTTTTTCCGGTCTGGAAAGTCCATGCCGGAAAATTCCGGTGACAGAGTGCAGAAATTACCGGAAGAAAACAGAATTTTTTATTTAGGAACAATAACTTATGTTAATGATTAGACTTTCTAGAGGTGGTGCCAAGAAACGCCCATTTTACCATTTCACGGTAGCTGACAAGCGTAAATCGCGTGATGGCCGTTTCATTGAGCGTGTTGGATTTTTTAATCCTGGCGCCAAAGGGCAGGAAGAGCGTCTGCGAGTTGACCTGGAGCGTGTGGAATATTGGAAAGGCCAGGGTGCTCAGCTAAGTGACCGTGTAAGCAGTCTGATAAAGGAAGCTGCGGCAGCCTAAATGGCAGAACGGCAGTTTGCTGATCATATTCTGATTGCTCGTATCGGCGCTGCTTACGGAATCAAAGGTTGGGTAAAGCTGAATTCATTTGCCAGCCCGAAAGAGAATATCCTTGATTACCAGTTGTTTTTGACTCCTCAGGGCGGGGCGCTGGTAGAACTGGAGCTGGATCAGAGCAAAAGTCAGGGAAAAGGTTTTGTTGCGCATATCAAGGGTTGCGATGACAGAGAGCGAGCCCAGGAATTTACGGGTAAAGACCTTTACATCAGTAAAGATCTGTTACCGAAGCTGAATGCAGATGAATACTACTGGCATCAGCTACAGGGAATGCGAGTAAGGACAATGTACGGGGATGATCTGGGAGTTGTGGATCATCTGCTTGAAACCGGCGCAAATGATGTCCTTGTTGTCAGAGGTGACGAAAGTAGCGTTGATAAGGAAGAGAGATTGATTCCTTATTTGCCAGGCCAGGTTATCAATAATATTGATTTGGGCTTGCAGGTGATAAAAGTTAACTGGGAAAAGGATTATTAAAGCATGTAAGACATCATGCTAAGACATTGAAAGGGAACGTGATGAATATAGCCATAGTCACTTTATTCCCCGAAATGTTTACTGCGCTGACTGAGTATGGAGTTAGTGGCAGAGCGGTGAAACAGGGAATCATGCACATGCAGTGCTGGAATCCACGGGATTTTACCAAGGACAAGCACCGTAACGTAGATGACAGGCCGTATGGCGGTGGTCCCGGTATGTTGATGAAGACCGAGCCAGTTGTTGCTGCTATAGATGCTGCAAAAGTCGAGTTAACTGAAGGTGACAAAAAACCTACAGTATTGTGTTTAAGTCCGCAGGGTAAGAGGCTTGAACAGAAAGATATTGTTCGACTGGCAAAAGAGCATAGTTTGATTTTGCTTTGCGGTCGTTATGAAGGAATAGATGACAGGGTCATACAGGCCCGGGTAGATGAAGAATTCTCGTTGGGTGACTATGTTATCAGCGGGGGAGAGTTAGCGGCGATGGTGTTGATGGACGCCATAATCAGGCTACAACCTGATGCGCTTGGTCATGCAGACTCCGCAGCTGAGGATTCTTTTGCTACAGGGCTTTTGGATTATCCGCACTATACCCGGCCAGAAGAATTTGCCGGGTATAAGGTTCCGGAAGTTCTGCTGAGTGGTGACCATGCCGCGATAGCACGTTGGCGGTTAAAACAAAGTCTGGGCAGAACCTGGTTGAGACGTCCTGACTTGTTGCAAGAACATAAACTGGATGATGAACAGAAAGAGTTGTTGGAAGAGTTCATCAAGGAACAAAAAAGCCCGGATAGCTAAAACGCGATGCCGAATAAGTAAACTGGAGTAAGAGAAAATGAGTGCCAAGAACGCTATTATTCAAAAAGTTGAACAGGATCAGTTAAAGACTGATATCCCTGAGTTTAGTCCCGGTGATTTGATTGTTGTGCAGGTGCGTATCAACGAAGGTGACCGTGAACGTTTGCAGGCATTTGAAGGTGTTGTTATCGGTAAACGTAACCGCGGACTGAATTCAGCTTTCACTGTACGCAAAATGTCTCATGGTGTTGGTGTGGAAAGAACTTTCCAGAGCCATAGCCCATTGATAGAAAGCATTAAAGTAAAACGTCGTGGCGATGTTCGTCAGGCCAAACTCTACTATCTAAGAGATTTGACTGGCCGTGCAGCACGTATTTCTGAAAAACTGGATAAAAAAGCAGAGCAAAGCGCTTAGGTCTTTAGCGCTTTTGCTTTGGTGCTTTAGGGCTTGTTACAATGCCTTGAATATGGGGTCTGGACTCCACAGAGCAACTGAACAAGGGGCGCACATGTCGGTAAATTTTCTCAAATTATTGTTTGCTGAAAGCAGTAAAATTAAAACTGTAGCAGTTTTTTTGTTATTTTCATTGCTGCTTTCAGAAACAACTCTGGCTCAGGGTTTATCCAGCAGTCAAATTGATGACACCCCCGAGGTTGCTGCAATTCGTTCAGTATTGCTGGAGACGCAACCCGCAATAGATATTCAGTCCATAGTGCCAAGCCCGATTGAAGGTCTATACGAAGTCAGAATACAAAATGGCCAGGCCATTTTTGCCAGTGCTGATGCACAATATTTTCTGCCCAGTGATTTATATCAGGCTACAACAGATGGTCTGGTTAATCTGGGTGAAGGACGTCGTAACGAAATACGACGTGACCTGATATCGGCTGTTGATGAAGCTGATATGATCATTTATCCCTCACAAGGTGAAAGCAAGGTAACACTGACAGTGTTTACTGACGTTGATTGCCCCTATTGTCAGCGACTGCATAGTGAAATAGAGCAGTTAAATGACTATGGCATCACTATCCGCTATCTGGCATTTCCACGCAGCGGCTTGGATGAAGTCACTTATCCCAAGATGGTTTCTACCTGGTGTGCTGAAAATCGTAATTTAATTTTCACGACGGTATCGCGAGGTGCCGCTATTCCTTTGACTGAATGTGCCAACCCTGTTGCTGAACAGTATCAATTGGGCAGAGTAGTTGGAGTGACGGGTACGCCGACCCTAGTATTCGAAGATGGATCCATGGTGCCGGGTTATGTGCCTGCTGATGATCTGGCGGCCTTCTTATTCGAAAACGAATAAACCTTTCTATTTAGTCTATTAAAGTTCCAGGAGATTAGCTTGCAACCAATCAATATTGGTATTTGTGGCTTGGGCACCGTTGGTTATGGTAGTTATGGTGTGCTTAAAAGTAACCAGGAGGAAATATCCCGTCGCCTGGGAAGGCTTTTACGTGTCTCTCATGTAGCAGTCAGGTCTATCAAAGATGGCCAGGATGTGGGTGATGCCGAAGTCACTAATGATGCGATGGCACTCGCCAGAAATCCTGAAGTGGATATTTTACTGGAACTAATCGGCGGTACTGAATTTGCCTATGAGTTGGTTCTTGAAGCCATTGCCAACGGTAAACATGTGGCTACTGCCAATAAGGCTCTGATTGCTACTTATGGCAATGAAATATTCAAGGTAGCCCGAGACAATAATGTCATTGTCGCTTATGAAGCAGCGGTTGCCGGTGGTATCCCGATTATCAAAGTCATCAGGGAGGGGCTCGCTGCAAACAGAATTGATTGGCTGGCGGGTATTATCAATGGGACTGGTAACTATATTCTGACTGAGATGCAATCCAGATCCAGGCCATTTGCAGAGGTATTAAAAGAAGCACAGGATCTGGGTTATGCAGAAGCTGATCCCACCTATGATGTTGAGGGAATTGATGCCGCGCATAAACTTACCATTCTTTCAGCTTTGGCCTTTGGTACGCCCTTACATTTGGAAAAAGCCTATACAGAAGGCATCAGCCAAATTACCCCTGAAGATCTGGAGTATGCCGATGAACTAGGTTACCGCATCAAGCATCTGGGAATCAGCAGTTACTCTGAACAGGGGATTGATTTACGTGTCCACCCCACACTAATTGCTAAAGAAGAGTTAATTGCGAAAGTCGATGGCGTGATGAATGCGGTGTTAATACATGGTGATGCCCTTGGTCAGACACTTTACTATGGGGCGGGAGCGGGAGCCAAGCCCACTGCTTCTGCTGTTGTTGCTGATGTGATTGATATTGCAAGACGGCTCGAAAATAAAGGGGAACAGGTCCCTGCTTTGGCATTTCAGTCAGAAGCGCTCAGTGATACCCGCATCTTGCCCATTGAAGAAATTATCTGTTCGTATTATCTGCGAATTTCAGTGCAGGATAAGGTTGGTGTGATAGCGGATATTACGGAAATTTTGGGTCATAATGAAATTAATATCGATGCCATGATTCAAAAAGATCCTGATAAATCCGGCAAGGATCACAATGCAATTCCTGTCATTATAATGACACATGAAATACAGGAAGCAGTCATGAATAAGGCAATTGCTGAATTGGAAGCGCTTGATGCAGTAACGGCAAAAATAGTGCGTATTCGGGTAGCCGAATTTAGTGAATAAGTTCAGTGAATAAACACTGGTAAAAACAATATGAAATATATAAGTTCGCGGGGACAATGCCAGCCACACAGCTTTGAAGAAGTCGTGTTGACAGGACTGGCACCTGATGGCGGCCTGTTTATTCCGGAAACAGTGCCACAGCTTAGTCGTGAGCAGATATTAAGCTGGAAAAATCTGAACTATGCTGATCTGGCTTACGAGATTATTCGTCTGTATGTTGATGGCGCAGTTGAAGATGATGTTTTGAAGCAGATGCTTACGGAGACCTATGCTGAATTCAGTCATCCTGATGTTGCTCCTTTGCATGAACTGAACAATAACGAATGGGTACTGGAATTATTTCACGGATCGACGCTGGCCTTTAAAGATTTCGCCCTGCAATTACTTGGCCGTTTGCTGGATTATTTTTTACAAAAACGTCAGCAGCACGTGGCTATACTGGGCGCAACTTCAGGCGATACCGGTTCTGCTGCCCTGGAAGGCTGCAAGCATTCTGAATTTGTCGATATTTTCATTCTGCATCCGCATAACCGGGTGTCTGAAGTTCAGCGCAAACAGATGACAACGGTGTCAGGAGATAATGTTCATAACATTGCCATTTCAGGTAATTTTGATGACTGCCAGCAGCTGGTTAAACGGGCCTTTGCTGATCAGAGTTTTTTACCTGAGGGTTATCACCTGGTCGCGGTAAACTCCATCAACTGGGCGAGAATTATGGCGCAGATTGTTTACTATTTTTATGCGGCTTTAAAATTTATAGACACTAAGGAAGCGGTTTCCTTTTCAGTTCCAACTGGTAATTTTGGTGATATTTACGCCGGCTATCTGGCAAAAAGAATGGGTCTGCCCATTAAACAATTAATCATTGCTACTAATAAAAACGATATTCTGCATCGTTTTATCAGCCAGAATCAGTACAACTTGACCGGTCTGGAAGCCAGCCTGTCACCCAGTATGGATATTATGGTTTCAAGCAATTTTGAACGTTTTATCTTTGATATGTTCAAGGGTGATACTGATAAAGTCAGTAAGTTTGTGACCGGGCTAAGCAGCAATATCAATCAGGTTACGGATGCAGAGTGGGAATTCGCAAAAGCTTATTTTGATTCTGCCAGTGTTGATGACGAAACAACCTGTGCCGTGATTAAAGCAGTGTGTACCAAGCATGATTATTTGCTTGACCCACATACGGCCATCGGCGTTAAAGCTGCTCAGCTTTGCAATAAAGATACTTCACTGCCAATGATAGCCCTGGCCACCGCACATCCGGCCAAATTTTCAGAAGCCATTGAAAAAGCTGGTCTGCAGACGCCAGGTTTACCAGAGCATCTGAATGATTTATTTGAGCGTGAAGAGCGTTATGTTGTGTTGCCAAATGAGTTAACTGAAATTGAGTCTTATATAAAACAAAGTTTATAAGGCTTAATTTTTAGGCAAAAAAAAGGCTTCCAGATATTATCGGGAAGCCTTTTTTTTCAAGCCGCAAAACTTGTTTGGAATTACCAACCAGGGTTGGTCACAAAACAATCCTGCGGGTTCCATTTGGAGTCATCAGACTCTTTTTTGAAGTTCATGCTGGTAATCCAGGGAGCTTCCAGATAGACAGGGTCCTCGACAACAATGTTGACAATTAGCCATTCCGATCCGTCCGGAATAGTAATCAAGTCAAAATATTCACGTACCTCAACCTGGTCACTGTGGGGAATACCGTTCTTACGCAGATAGCCAGAAACGATATTATCGGTAAAAACTTGCAGGGCATTACTAACACCTTCAGTACGAGGAAATTGCTGCCCGATAGGAACAGTATTCGCTATCACAGGTGATATTTGCTGGCCACGGGGTCTTTCCCACCTGGCAAGAGAATGTCCCTGGCGGCTTGGCTGTCCTGCTTGCGCATTAGGGTTAAAATGCAAATAACGAACCTGATGCCCGGCATCGAATTCCAGTTTTAATGTCAGGTCATCCTCCCAGGAGATTTTGATTCTGCCGGGTTCATGCATAATGGCTGGTGCGCCATAGGCGCGGCATTCATTACCCACGTCCACTTCAGGGCGCCATTCCATAGCGAATTCGCGGGCTGCCTCGTTCTCAGGAATATTCGCGAAATCACCAATCTGAGGTGTCACCATACGAAAGCGCCAGTCTTCATTAACGATGCTGACCCAGGTGCCAGTTAAATCGACGGGTGTAACTGCGCGGCCATTTCCTTGAGCCATTTCAGCAAATTCTATTCCGAGTTCGGCATTTAAATCGCCAATTGATGATGCTCGCTCAGCTTCTTCCTGTTGTGCATAAAGAACAGTAGCGCTACTTAATAGTGAAATAGTTAGAACTGTTTTAAAGATCATTTTCATAGTTATTTCCTTAATCCTCTTCAGTCAGGCTGGTGTAAATAGCCGTGATGAATTCTTCGGAAGTCGGCCCCCCGCGATAGCCGCCATATTCAGTATCATAATCCAGTGTTGGACGGGCAGCGATGACTTCACTCAGGTTTGCGCCATCTTCAATTAATGCTTCGATTCTTTCCATAACGATATAAACCATATTGCGGAATTCAACGACATCAATTTCATCACTGATTCGGCCATGTCCTGGAATGACATAAGTGCCTCCTTGCTCCTCAGGTCCTGGAACTATCAATTCCAGCAGGTAGTTAAGGCCCTCAATTAAGCCCTGCACGCTGCCACCACGTTCAACATCAATCTCAGGATAACGGCCAGGAGTAAATATATCGCCGGCACTGATGACATCAGAACGGCGAAAATAAACAATACTGTCACCATCGGTATGTGCATTGGCTACGTGATAAATAAAAACACCTTCTCCATTCAAGTAGATGTCTTTACTGTCAGTGTAATAAGTCGAGGTTAGTTCCAGTTGCTCAATATCGTGTTCGGTGAGATAAAAGCGGTTTAGGACGTTTTCATGGCCAAGCAATGATACTCCCCCGGTACCTCCAGCTATTGCTGTGGCTTGAGGGGCTCCAGGTGGGCCAAAGCTGACAATGTTGGAATTAATTCTATCGCCCTGTCTGCTTAAGATGCTATTGCCGGATATATGATCTTCATCCAGATGGGTGTTGATCACGTAAAGTACAGGGAAGTTAGTGTGTTCACGGATTAACGCCATCATCGCGGGAACGTCTTCCTCCTCTGGAGAGTCGACAAAAACGATACCCTGATCGCCAATTTGAATCGTGATATTTGCACTTGCACCGGAAAGCATATAGACATTTCCCTGTACATGCAGTAACTGCAGCTCTGAATCCTGTGCTGCCGCCTGTGTTGCCAGAAAGCTCGGTACAGCCAGTACAGCTACAAGCAGAAGCTGGCTAATTTTATTGTTTAACTTTTTCATGTTGTTTCCTCAGTAGCTCTATGCTTATTCGCAGTCGAGGGTGCAGAAACGGCTGTCACCCAGAGGTTGGCCAAGCTGCTCACGGAATTCCGGATACATGGTTTCCGCGCCACCTTGCAAACCTTCTATTGGGAGGTGGTATATTTCTGCCGTTTCGGTCACAAAGGGGTTTTCGCCTGGTAAGTAATGGGGAACGAGTTGCCCATCGTCACCAATCGGGGTTTCCAGGACATACTCACAATTATTGCTGGTGATACGCAAACCTGGGTTCAATACCCAATTCTGACTTCTTACCAGTGGCTCGGTATAAAAAACAGGATCATCAACAACGGTGACTACAGTCAAAATGTTTTCATGAATATACCAGTATTCCGTAAATGCTCTGTCAGCACTGGCTGGGATGCCGTTACGACGTGTATAGCTTTGTTTTTGATGGGTTGTGTTAACAACCATCATGCCATTTTCAAAGTGGGCAGTAGAAAAACCAGCCCAGGTATGTGGCGCATCAGCCGGGGGATGTGCACGGCCGTCAAGCCAGATGGTTCTTTCCTGGTTGTGGAAATTCATACGAGTTTTAAAGGCAATGGCTTGTTGATTGCGTTCATCAATTACCCGCTCAATGCGCATATGTGCCAGACCACGCATGGAGTAATCCCCGCCATGTTCGCGGCACTGTAGTTCAGTAACCACAGAAATACGATTAGGGTCCCAGGTAAGTCCGCGCATTTTGCCTGCCTCATTCAGAGGTAAACCAGCCCACTCCACCAGTGGAGGACCAGGAAGGCGCTCCGGTTCGTCCTCATGGAAAATTGCACTCCAGTCACCGGCGAAGTTAATTTCCTGTCCTGTGACAAATGAGCTGAGCAGTAAGGCCAAAGTGCATCCTGCCAACTTTGCTAATGTTGTGGTTTTCATTATTCCTCCGAAGAAAATAGAAGCAGCTATATATTATTTTATGCTGAAGCAATATTAATCAAAGTCACCCTGCCATACGAAGTCACCATCGATAACTTCCAGGCTCTGCATACGCA
>JAYQWA010000016.1:31205-56257 GCA_038148755.1 Gammaproteobacteria bacterium | reverse complement strand
TTATACAACACACAAGAAAATCATAGGAAGATAGCTATCGCTATCCAGGAAATGTGGCGAGAACAGTTAAATATAAACGTATCTATTGTGAATCAAGAATGGCAGGTCTATCTGGAAAGTGTAGATAATATGAATTATGACGTGGCCAGAAGAGGTTGGGTGGGTGATTATGTTGATCCCAATACTTATCTGGATATGTACATAACCGGTGGCGGAAATAATAATGTGGGTTTTTCCAATCCCAGATATGATGAGATTGTAATTGATGAAGCACCGCTTAAACTTGATAACAAAGAACGTTTTGCGCTTTACCGGGAAGCAGAAACCATATTAATGAATGAGATGCCAATTATTCCTATTTATATTTATCAGACAAAAAACTTAAAAAGCCCGGATATAAAAGGGGCTCCTTCTAATATCATGGATCACTACAACTGGAAGTATATCTATCTAGAAGCCAGCAGTAAGTAAAGGACAATAAACTTACCATGTGGCGTTTTATTGGTTTCAGAATCCTTCAAGCAATACCCGTTATTTTCGCTGTCATCACGATTACCTTTTTTCTGGTTCGAGCTGCCCCAGGCGGGCCATTTTCAACTGAAAAAGCCGTTTCTCCACAAGTGAAAGCAGCTTTAGAGGCGCAATATCAGCTGGATTTACCGGCACATGAACAATATTTCTCTTATTTGAGCGACTTGGCTAAGGGGGATTTTGGACCTTCCTTTAACTACACCGGGCGTAGTGTTGATGAGTTGATTTTTCAGGGGCTGCCGGTTACTGCCGAGCTAGGTTTTTATGCGCTGTTAATCGCCTTAGTGATAGGTACGATTTCTGGTGTTATTGCTGCATTAAAGCCGAATTCCGCACAGGATTATGTGCCAATGGGGATAGCTATGGTGGGGATATGTATGCCTTCCTTTTTGCTGGGTCCAACCTTGGTTCTTGTATTTGCAATATGGTTGGAGTGGTTACCAGTTTCAGGTTGGGGCGATATACCTGGAGATAAAATCCTGCCAAGCATTACCCTGGGGGCAATGTATGCAGCCTATATAGCACGTTTAAGTCGAGCTGGCATGTTGGAAGTTTTGTCTCAGGATTATTTGCGCACCGCTCGCGCAAAGGGGCTACCCGAATATAAAGTTATTCTGAAACATGCACTACGCGGAGGACTACTTCCAGTTATCACTTATTTAGGGCCGGCTTTTGCAGGTTTGTTAAGCGGTTCTTTTGTGGTGGAAACAGTTTTTCAGGTGCCGGGCTTGGGCCGCTTCTATATACAGGCAGCTTTTAATCGTGATTACACAATGATATTGGGCACAACTATATTTTTAGCAACTTTAATTGTCATGTTCAATTTGCTTTCGGATGTATTGGCTGCCTGGCTGAATCCGCGACTTCGTTATCAGTTCAAAAAATAATGAGAAAAAACGCAACAATAATTGGAAAAGTTGATGCCATGCCAAAAGGCATTTCTCTTTGGGATGATGCATGGTTACGGTTAAAGAAAAATAAGTTAGCTATGTTTGGCCTATTTTTTTTGATGTTCATGATTTTTCTTTGCGTTTTCGCGCCTTTACTTACACCTTATGGTTATGAAGAGCAGGATTTAAGGCTGGGTGCAACAGGGCCAACTTTAACGCACTGGTTAGGCACTGATATTTTTGGGCGGGATATGTTGACCCGTATTCTTTACGGAGGCAGAGTGTCTCTAATGGTTGGTTTTATTGCTACGGCCGTGGCTTTATTGATCGGTGTGACCTATGGTGCTATTGCCGGTTATGCAGGTGGTAAAACTGACGCTTTGATGATGCGTTTAGTAGACATTATTTATGCCTTGCCTTTTATGATATTTATCGTCTTGCTCATGGTGGTGTTTGGCAGAAATCTGTTATTACTTTTTCTGGCAATTGGTGCGGTTGAGTGGCTGGTCATGGCTCGTATTGTCAGAGGGCAAATACAAAATTTAAGGCAACAGGAATTTGTTGAGGCTGCCATTTCGATCGGGTTATCACCAGCAGCAATTATTCGAAAACATCTTATTCCTAATGCGTTAGGCCCGATCATTGTTTATACCACTTTAACTATTCCAAATGTGATGTTGCTGGAAGCCTTTCTCAGCTTTTTGGGCTTGGGAATTCAACCGCCACAATCTTCCTGGGGGCTGTTAATTTCCTACGGGGTGGAGACCATGGAAGAATATCCCTGGTTGTTAATTTTTCCTGGACTTGCCCTGACACTGACCTTGTTCGCATTAAACTTTCTAGGTGACGGTTTGCGTGATGCACTTGATCCTAAAGCTTCCAGAGATTGATATGTCCTTGCTAACTGTTACAGATTTAAGAGTACATTTTCATACCAGAAATGGTCTGGTTAAAGCTGTAGATGGCATTAGTTATAGCGTGGAACAGGGTAAGACTTTCGCCATTATTGGCGAGTCCGGTTCAGGAAAGTCTGTCGCCTGTTATAGCATGTTGGGATTGGTGCCCATGCCACCAGGCAAGATTGAGTCCGGTAAAGTTTGGTTTGAGGAACAGGATTTACTGCAACTGTCTGAAGCTCAGCTGAGAAAAATTCGCGGCAAAGGTATTTCAATTATTTTCCAGGACCCAATGACCAGTTTGAATCCTTTTTTAAAAATTGGGGATCAACTCATTGAACCTTTGCGTCTGCATTTCGGCATGAGTAAAAAAGCTGCCTGGCAAAAAGGCATAGAAATCCTCGAAGAAGTAGGTATAAAAAATCCTGCTCAGCGTATGCAGTCATGGCCATTTGAATTCTCTGGAGGTATGCGACAGCGGGTCATAATAGCAATGGCTTTGGTAACAGAACCAAAAATTATTATTGCTGACGAACCGACTACAGCACTTGACGTAACAGTACAGGCTCAGATTCTAAAATTATTAAAAGAGTTACAGGTGCGCAGGAATATCGGCGTAATTTTTATCAGTCATGATTTAAGTGTTGTCGCGGATATAGCCGATGAAATTGCAGTTATGCAGGATGGTGTTTTTGTTGAACAGGGTTCACGAGATGAAATTTTTTCGAGGCCACAACATGCCTATACAAAAAAATTACTGGCGGCAGTTCCTGCGACTGAAAAACAAAGTGCACAGACAGAAAAGCCCGTGTTAGTTAAAGTTGAAAATATGAGTATTCATTTTCAGGGAGGTAAATCAGAAGGGGTAATAAAGGCAGTCGATGATGTATCTCTGGAAATTAATCAGCATGAAATTCTTGGTTTAGTAGGAGAGTCAGGCTCGGGAAAATCAACGACCGGACGTGCAATTTTAAGGCTATTAAATTTAACCAGTGGCAAGGTTGAGTTTGCTGGCAAAGATATCAGTCATTATTCAATGTCAGAAATGAAACCTATACGCCGACAGATGCAAATGATTTTCCAGGATCCTTACGCCAGTTTAAATCCACGCATGTCTGTTTATGATGCACTTGCAGAGCCTTTGTTGCTGCATAAAATTGTAAATAAAAAAGAATTGGATAATGAAGTTTTTGCTCTGATGGATTCAGTGGGTTTAGCAAGAGAAAGTGTCCTGCGCTATCCGCATGA
This sequence comes from Gammaproteobacteria bacterium, assembly GCA_038148755.1. Classification (GTDB taxonomy): domain Bacteria; phylum Pseudomonadota; class Gammaproteobacteria; order Pseudomonadales; family Pseudohongiellaceae; genus UBA5109. Next base: position 52,692 of record JAYQWA010000016.1, on the reverse strand, counting down.
ATTTTCCGGTGGGCAGCGTCAACGTATTGCCATTGGACGTGCAATTGCTACCAAGCCTTCTTTCATTGTTGCCGACGAACCGGTTTCAGCGCTTGATGTAACCATACAGGCACAAATACTTGATTTACTTTTGAGTCTTGTGGATCAGTTTAATCTGACTATGTTGTTTATTTCACATGACCTTGGTGTGGTACGTTACCTTTCAGACCGGGTGTTGGTTATGAAAGAAGGTAAACTGATTGAAGAGGGTGATGTGCATCAGATATTTACCAACCCGCAAGAAGTTTATACCCGTGATTTGCTGGATGCTATACCAGGGAAATCCTTATTAGGTGTAGGCTAAAACCTATCTTTCCATTCTCTTAAAGCAGCAAAAACCTGAGCGGGTTGTTCTTGTCCAGGAAACTTAGCAAGCACGGTTTGATCAGAGCATTTCAAAAAAGGATTCGTTAAAAGTTCTACTTCAATACTGCTAGGAACGGTAGGAATATCTTTTTCACGTTTTTCTTTTTCACTTTTTACACGGGCCTGTAACACTTCATCGTCAGGTGTAACAGCCTCAGCAAAGGCAAGATTACTTAGTGTATATTCATGCGCGCAAAAAACCTGAGTTTCGGGTTTTAAGGCTGCCAGTTTTTGCAAGGAGTGATACATCATCTCAGGCGTTCCTTCAAAAACACGTCCGCAGCCTCCTGCAAATAAAGTATCACCACAAAAAAGCACAGGTGCACCAGATTCAGGTTCTGCATAATAAGCAATATGATCCATGGTGTGCCCAGGTATTTCCAAAACTTTAAAACCAGTGTCAGCAGCGACGAAGCTATCTCCTTCATGCAAAGTATGAGTTACTGCCGGAATGGCAGCAGATTCCGGTCCATAGACAGGCACATCAAAATGACGAAGTAATTCACTGACACCGCCAATATGATCAGGGTGATGGTGAGTTAATAAAATTGCGCTGAGATGCAAAGCATCTTGTTCCAACCTGGCTAATACTGGAGCTGCGTCGCCAGGGTCAACAACACATGCCTTGTCTGAATCTGCTTGTTTAAACATCCAAAGATAGTTATCAGAAAATGCTTTGATCGGGTGTATTTTCAACATGAGAAGTAATTTATTTAGGCTGATTTGCTAATAGGGTATCATGCTTGCATGAGTAACGAAAAATACAATATCGAGCGTAATTTTACCGATATGACTCAATGGTTGGAAACACCTTTGGGCAAGAACTTGCTGGATATTGAGATCTCTTTGCTCGAGCAAATGATTAATCGCCGTTTTGGTTATCACTTGTTACAGTTAAGCTGTGCAGACGTTGCCGTCTATGAAGATAGCCCGATTGGACACAAATTTTGTCTGACACCTTCTACAAAAGTCAAAAATGGCAGTCTGGTTGCACAGGCTGAAGCAATTCCACTGGCAGCAGAAGCAGTAGATATGGTCGTTTTACATCATGTCTTGGATTATTCTTCAGACCCTCACCAGCTGTTACGCGAGGCCGACCGCGTGTTAATAGCGGGGGGATACCTGCTGATAATAGGCTTTAACCCCTTCAGCACCTGGGGAGTACGTCACAGGTTTGGCAGGAAGGCTGGGAAAAGCCCATGGAAATCAAGTTTGCTTTCCAGCCTTCGGTTGAGTGACTGGTTGAATCTGCTGGACTTCAAAGTGGAGCAAATACACTATGGTCTATACTCTTTACCTGTAAACAGTCCGGGATTGATTCGCTATTCTTCGCTGTTAGGAAAGCTTGCTCAACGTTTGAACTGGCCAACAGGCGGCATCTATGTCATCTCTGCAAAAAAACAGGCTCTGGCGATGACGCCAATACGTGAACCATGGAAGGCAATACCCAGTAAAACGAAAGGCTTGGCTCTGGGAGATAATGCCAGCATTGCGCCAACTCAGCCGCATAAAAAAAATTGCACTGAAACTGCCTCATGACATGCAAGAGTAATTGAACTGATGAGCAAAGTAGTTACTATTTACACGGATGGCGCCTGTCGTGGCAATCCGGGGCCTGGAGGATGGGGTGTATTGCTTGAATATGGTGACAATCAGCGTACTTTATATGGCGGGGAAGATCCGACAACGAATAACAGGATGGAACTGACTGCAGTCATAAAGGCCCTGCAAGCGTTGAAATTGAAATGTCATGTTGAACTTTATACGGATTCAAAATATGTTTTGCAGGGCATTACTGAATGGCTGCCAAACTGGAAAAAAAGAAACTGGTTAACAGCAAATAAAAAGCCTGTGCAGAATGTTGACCTCTGGCAAATGCTGGATACATTAGTATCGAATTATGAAATCAACTGGCATTGGGTAAAAGGACATAGTGGTGACAGGGGTAACGACATCGCAGACCAGTTGGCAAACAAAGGAATAGACGAACTTTGAGACAAATTGTACTTGATACTGAAACTACAGGACTGGAGCCAAGCCAGGGTCATCGCATTATTGAAATTGGCTGTGTCGAATTGATTAACCGACGCCTGACTGGAAATAATTTACATATTTATATTAATCCGCAACGCGAAATTGATGCAGGTGCATTGGAAGTGCATGGCATTACAAATGAGTTTCTAGCAGACAAGCCTTTGTTCTCTGATATTGCAGATACCTTCATTGACTTTGTCAAAGATGCTGAATTGATTATTCATAATGCACCCTTCGATGTTGGCTTTCTTGATTCTGAATTATCTGATTTAAATCGTGGCTATAAAACCATGGAAGAGTACTGCAATATTCTGGACACACTTGCCATGGCTCGTAAAAAACATCCGGGACAAAAGAATAATCTGGATGCACTATGTAAACGATACTTTGTTGATAACACACAGCGAGAGCTACATGGGGCTTTGCTGGATGCTGAAATTCTTGCTGATGTCTATTTGATAATGACCGGGGGGCAATCAAGCTTTGCTCTGGGGCATGATAGCCTTGCAGATGGTTCAACGACGGAAAAAATTAAAAGGCTTGATCGAAATAAAGTGTCCCTTAAAGTGCTAAGGGCCACGGCAGAAGAAGAGGCTGCGCATCAATCGAGACTGGAAAGCATTCAAAATGAATCGGGAACCAACTTATGGCAGATGTCTGATGAAAGTTGATGTTGCTATTTTTCAATAATATTTATCTAAGCGATTAAACTGGGGTAATTTGTGGAATTTCTTACAGAATATGGCATGTTTCTAGCCAAAACTTTAACCTTTGCCGTAGCAATAGTGTTTGTCATTGTGGCGGCAATCGGTAGTGCTGCAAAAACTAAAAAGGAACAAAAAGGAACGATTTCAGTCAGGCATCTGAATAAAGAAATTGATGAGATGCTGCATGAAATAAAAAGCGTGGTTGAAGACGAAAAAACACTGAAAAAAGCCAAAAAAGATATTAAGAAATCAAAGAAACTTGCGCAGAAAGAAAAGAATAAAGACAAAAAAGATAGTGAAAAGAAACGTTACTATGTTTTTGATTTCAACGGTGATCCCAAGGCTTCACAAGTTGACAGTATGCGTGAAGTAATCACGGCAGTTTTAAGCATCATACGTCCCACACAGGATGAAGTTATCCTTCGTCTGGAAAGCCCCGGTGGTATGGTGCACGCTTATGGTCTGGCAGCTTCACAATTGGCTCGGATAAGAAATTTAAATATTCCTTTGACGATTTGTGTCGATAAAGTTGCTGCCAGTGGAGGGTATATGATGGCCTGTTTGGGCACCAAAATTCTAGCTGCCCCATTTGCCTATATAGGTTCAATTGGGGTGCTTATGCAGTTACCTAACTTTAACCGCCTGTTAAAAGAAAAAAATGTTGATTTTGAAATGATAACAGCCGGGGAATATAAGCGGACACTGACGATTTTTGGAGAAAATACAGATAAAGGACGAGAGAAGGTGACTGAAGAAATTCAGGAAACTCACGATATTTTTAAAAGTTTTGTTAAAGAAAATCGTCCTATACTGGAAATTGACAGGGTCGCAACCGGTGAAGTCTGGCTTGGCAAAAAAGCACTTCAACAAAAGCTGGTTGATGAAATTAAAACCAGTGATGAATACATAGTTGATGCCTGTAAAGAGGCAGATGTTTATCTGGTTGCTTATGAGAAAAAACCAAAACTTGCTGATCGTATTAGCCACGCTATGGAAAGTGCGTTGGATAATAGCCTGCTGAAGTGGTTACATAAATCTCCACGAGATTTGTAGTCAAGTCTGTCTGCGGATGCTAGTGACTGGCGTCCGCATAGAGCCTTCAGCGCCTGCAAAGAGCCTTCAGCGTCTACGAAAGAGCCTTCAGTGTCTGCAAAGAGCCTTCAGCGTCTGCGAAAAAGAGGCACAGGCTTAATGACAGAACTTTGGTAATTTTCTGAGAAATCATGAAAACCGCTGAGCATTAATTCTTCATCGGCTTCATCGGGAAGAGCAAAGCTGCTGAAACCACAGCTCAACATGTAAGAAAGCTGGTCCCTCTGAACATCACCAATCGCTCTCAAATCACCTGTAAATTTTAGTTGTTGACGCAGAATTGCTGCGTGAGAGTAGGATCTTCCATCTTTAAAGGCCGGAAAATTCAGGCCGATAATAGGGAAGCTGTTGGGGTCCTCATCCAATAAATTCGGTTTCTCATCACTGTCAAACCAGATGCCAATATTATGCTTATACTGGCTCAGTAAATCTTTATTTTCCAACCATAGTTTCAGAGGTACGATGAGCTGCCTGCCATCAAGAGGTTTTAACTTTATCAGCTCTTCTTCTTTTCCAATCAGATGCCAGTTATCTTCAACAAGCAGTCCGTCTTTAATCAGCTTTGGCATATACTCTCTCCTTGAAAGGTTCCATTCCAAGACGATGGTAGGTGTCGATAAATTTTTCATTATCATGCCGTTCATCCAGATAAATCTGAATAATTTTTTCTATTACATCAGGAATTTCTTCCTGGGCAAAAGAAGGGCCTAAAATTTTTGCTATTTCGGCTTCGCGACCGGCATTTCCGCCAAGGGCAATCTGGTAAAACTCTTCACCTTTTTTATCAACCCCTAAAATCCCAATATTGCCAACATGGTGATGACCGCAGGCATTCATACAGCCAGAAATGTTCAGCGTTATATCGCCTATCTCGTTTAGACGGTCAAAGTCATCGAAGCGTCGTTGTATGGCTTCAGCAATTGGAATGGATTTGGCATTTGCTAACGAGCAATAATCACCGCCGGGACAGCAGACAATATCATTGAGCAGACCTAGGTATGGAGTGGCCAGACTTTCGGTTTTACAAGCCGTATATATTTCGTACAGGTCTTTGATACGCACATCAGCCAGGGTTAAATTCTGTTCATGCGTGATGCGTAGTTCAGAGAAGCTATAACGTTCGGCCAAGTCGGCGACAAATTCCATTTGCCGGTCAGTGATATCACCTGGTGCAGCGCCAGTGTCCTTCAAGCACAAAGTCACGATGCAGTAGCCACTCTGTTTATGTTCAGCAACGTTACGATCAACCCAGTGCTTAAACAGCAAGTCTTTTTGCAGGGCTGCCTCTATGGCATCATCTTTGTCAGATAATTCTTCAAAGTCGGGGCTGCTGAAGAAGCTTTTGCAACGTGCGAGTTCTGTTTCCGTTAAAGTGGCCTGATTGTTCTTGCTGAATTGCCATTGTGCTTCCACTTTTTCGCGAAAAGCATCAACACCTAATTCTTTAACCAGAATTTTTATACGGGCTTTATATTTGTTATCCCGGCGTCCTTCCATGTTATAGATACGCATGATTGCATCAAGATAGGTTAGGAGATGTTGCCAGGGTAAAAATTCACGGATTACCTGGCCAATAACTGGGGTTCTACCTAAACCGCCGCCAACCAATACCTTGAAGCCGACTTCACCCTTATCGTTCTTTAACAGATAGAGACCGATGTCATGCACTTGAGTTGCCGCCTGATCGACTTCTGTGCCACAGACTGCAATTTTGAATTTGCGTGGCAGATAGGCAAACTCAGGATGAAAAGTAGACCATTGCCGAATAATTTCACACCAGGGGCGACTGTCTTCGATTTCATAAGGTGTGGAACCGGCAAACTGGTCTGTGGTTGTATTGCGAATGCAGTTACCGCTGGTCTGAATTGCATGCATGCTGACTTCAGCCAACTCGGCTAGCAGATCAGGCACTTGCTCTAATTTTGGCCAGTTATATTGTATATTCTGGCGGGTTGAAAGGTGGGCGTATCCTTTGTCATAGTCTCTGGCTATTGACGCTAACTTTCTTAACTGGGTAGAAGAGAGTAAGCCATAAGGAACTGCCACTCGCAGCATAGGGGCTAAACGTTGAATATAAAGTCCGTTCTGTAAGCGTAAAGGTAAGAACTGCTCATCGCTTAACTTTCCTGCCAGATAGCGCTTGGTCTGATCACGAAACTGGGTAATGCGTTCTGCCAGCATTTGGTGATCGTAGTTATCGTATACGTACATAATAAAAAAAATCTAAAAATTGGAGGCGAGATGATACACAATCAGCACTTTAAGCGCCATCCGGGCTTGAGTTTTATGTGTTGGATCAGGATAATTGGCTTTTTCCGTTTAAGACGATACCTATCATGACTGATACCGAAAACAATTCTTCAGCGCCTGAGTTTAACGATGCCGACAGCAAGGCGGATGCCATCGCTATTTTCTGCCTTATCGCGATAGCGGTAGGCGCCATGATTTATCTGGCAAATAGCTAGTCTGATCCTGAGATTAACTGGAACTAACCCGGACAACAGCGCTTAGGCGCCGAGTGCGAGATTAACAGCCAGCATTACTGCCAGTATAAAACAGCCGGTGAACAACAAGGCCGCAATGATAAAGGGCAAGAGTTTACCTTGAGTGAAATCGCGTTCTTTGTTCTTTGAGTTCTGCACACCGATACTAGCCTGGATGACACTCAACATAACACGCCAGAACGGAATATCATCTTGCTGTTTCGTTTCGTTGTTTTTCAGCTCGGAAGCTTTGTTGTCTTTGGGGGCTTGATCCACAGTAATTCAGCCTTATATAGTATCTCTAATAGATTTTTTGCAGAATGGACATTGGGTTGGTGTCAAGGGTGCTATTATAACCCAAGCAAATAAATTATTTTCAATGTTATAAAACTTTAACCAGCACAGCATGGTGCATATATGATTGAAATTACAGAATCAGGACAGAAATATCTTTATGAGCTTTTATCCAAACAAGATTGTGAGGGTATAGCCATTCGTGTTTTTGTGCTGGACGGTGGCACACCAAAAGCAGAGACCTGTATTGCTTTTTGCCGCCCTGGCGAGGAGCAGGAAGGAGATGAGGCTTTTGAATATGAAGGCTTTAAGACATTTATTGAAGCCAAAAGTAAACCATATTTGGAAGAGGCAGTGGTGGATTTTGCCAAAGACAGCATGGGTGGACAGTTAACCATAAAGGCGCCAAATTCACGTATGCCGAAAATTTCTGAAGACAGTTCTTTACAGGACAAGATTAATTACATACTTTATAACGAGATTAACCCCGGCCTGCAAAGCCATGGTGGTTATGTCACGCTAGAAGAGCTGACTGAAGATAATATTGCTGTTTTACAGTTCGGTGGCGGTTGCCAGGGTTGCGGCATGGTGGATGTGACTTTGAAAGATGGTGTAGAAAAAACGTTGATGGAGCATTTGCCAGAGCTATCTGCAGTCAGGGATATAACTGACCACAGTTTCCAGGAAAATGCTTACTACAAATAATACAACAAGTAAGTAGCCTGCATGAGCTTTCATTCCGAGATAGGCATTATCGGTGGTAGTGGGTTCTATCACTTGAATACTGATATGAAAGCTGAAGATGTCGATTACCTTGATGTCCACACGCCTTTTTCTGATCAAGCAAACAGACTGTTTCGGGAAAAACTGAATAATCACTGTGTGTATTTCCTGCCAAGGCATGGTGTCACACACAGTATCCCTCCTCATAAAATAAATTACCGTGCGAACATCTGGGCTCTAAAAGAGCTGGGCGTAAAGAAAATTCTGGCGGTCAATGCTGTTGGCGGTATTGCGCCGAACCTGACACCGGGTTCTTTGGTGATTCCTGATCAGTTAATTGATTATACCTGGGGACGTGAACATAGTTTTTTTGATGGATTGAATTCCTTGCATGACCATATTGATTTCACGTTCCCATACGATGATGAACTCCGTAACGCTCTGATTGACGCAGCAGCTAAGTTAAATATCGAAATTACTCCTCGGGGATGTTTTGCCTGTACTCAGGGTCCGCGTCTGGAAACAGCAGCAGAAATCCAGAGGCTTAAAAGTGATGGTTGTAGCGTGGTAGGAATGACTGGCATGCCAGAAGCGGCACTTGCAAGAGAGCTGGGTATGGCCTATGCCTGTATTACATTGGTTGTGAATCCGGCTGCCGGCCTTAGCGATGAATTGATTACCGTTGAGAAAATAAAAACAGTTCTGGATGCTGGCATACAGGATGTACGCAGCTTGCTTAATACTAGTCTTGAAAAACTTCAGCTATAAAATTTCTGCAATAAACCAACGCGTTAGTCCAAAGAAAAATCAAATAAAGGTGGCAGCTCATAAGGCCTGACTTCAATTAACATGCCCAGGGCAGGATGATCCAGATAATGCAGTTCATTGCTGATCATCTGTCGGGTTTGCAACATGGGATAAACCTGGTCTATTACCAAATCAAAAGCACTTCCTGTGCTTTGGGTATTTGCAGCCATGAATTCAGCAAAGGGAGGTAATGGAACATTCCATTGTTGATCGCTGATGATGTTGAAACTATTGCGCCAAAGTCTTGTATCAACATCAACCCGGTTTACGTTGTAACTGATCAGCAAACTACCTTCGAGTTCGCTGTGTTGACCATACCGGTCTCCACCATTGACTAAAATTGCACTGGCCTGAACTTTATTCAACACGGGTTGGCGCCATACTGAGTGGAATAAAATTCGATGCCCAGGACTTCGGTCTATATTGCTGTTAAAACGGGTGAATTCATGTTCTTCTTCACCCAGTGCAATAAATGGGTCACGGGTCTTATCAATTAATCTGAAATCTGTATTTGCTTCACGCAGCTCAGGTCCATAGTTGGGCAAAACAACGACTGCTTCCTGCGAGTTGGTAGAATCCCCAACCAGCACATTTGATGAATTCAAAGCTGACTCAGTTTGCCAGGAATCAAGAACATAATTTTGTAAGTAGGGTGTTAATTGCAATAGGGCCTCTGGATAAAACAGTTCCAAAAGTTCCGGCAAAAATAATTCCTGATCAACACTACTGACATTCTGGTTAGTAAAGATGCTGACTTCAATTTCATACCAGCGATTACCGTCATAACTGAAGGTTTGTGCTATAACCTCCTGGTTTATGATCAGGGCAAATAAAAGAATACTTGCTGTTAATCTACATTGCATGCGTTTAACTCAGGCAGCCTTCTTTAGCAGGCTTAAGGTGTTTTTTACAAATTCAAGACGTTGTTCAGGCTCAATACTGTCATGATTAAATTTTAATTCATTGCCACTGGATAGATTAAAAATATTTGCTTGTTCCTGTACTAGTTTGACTAAGGAATAGGGGTCGATCACGGTATCACTTTTAAATTGCATTTTACCTGCTTTTGCATTTGCTTCAATTTTGGCGATACCCAGTGCTTCAGCCTGAAGCTTTAATTCGGTAACAGCAAACAAAAAGTTTACCGGCTGTGGCAAGAGTCCAAAACGGTCTATCATTTCTACTTTCAATTCCCGCAGTTCTTCCGTCGATAGGGCGTTGGCTATGCGTTTATACATCAACAGGCGTAAATGCACATCTGGAAGATAGTCGTCAGGAATAAGTGCTGGAATGCGCAAATTTATCTCAGTGCTTTCCTGTATGGGTTTATCCAGATTTAACTGCTTGCCTGCCTTCATTAATTTGATAGTCTGTTCGAGCATTTCACTGTAAAGCGAGAAACCAATAGTCTGGATGTGACCGCTTTGCTCGTCGCCAAGCAATTCGCCAGCACCTCTGATTTCAAGGTCATGACTGGCCAGAGTGAAACCAGAGCCAAGCGTGTCAGCCGAGGCAATGGCATCAATACGCTTTTTCGCATCATTGCTCATTATTTTGGGAGAAGGGGTCAGCATATACGCATAAGCCTGGTGATGTGATCGGCCAACCCGTCCACGTAATTGGTGTAATTGTGCCAGACCAAATTTGTCTGCCCGTTCAATGATAATGGTATTGGCGTTGGGGATATCTATGCCGGTTTCAATAATCGTTGAGCAGACAAGCACATTGTATTGCTTATGATAAAAAGCAGACATTACCCGTTCCAATTCACGCTCGCGCAGCTGACCATGAGCAACAGCTACACGTGCTTCAGGCACAAGTTTACGAATATCTTCGGCAGCCTTTTCAATGGTTTTAACTTCATTGTGTAGAAAAAACACCTGACCACCTCTGAGTAATTCGCGCAATATGGCTTCTTTTATCAGAGGAGGACTCGACTGGCGAATAAAGGTTTTGATGGATAATCGGCGTGCCGGCGGACTGGCAATAATTGATAAATCCCGCATACCGGACATTGCCATATTAAGCGTACGGGGAATCGGCGTTGCTGTCAGGGTCAGGATATCAACATCTGCTCTGAGCGCTTTCAACATTTCTTTTTGCCGCACGCCGAAGCGATGCTCTTCATCAATGATCAGGAGTCCCAGGTTTTTATATTTAACATTTGCCTGCAGTAGTCGATGAGTGCCGATAACAATATCTATTTTTCCGTCTGCAAGTTCCTGCAGGTTGCTGTCTTGATCCTGCTTTGTCACAAAGCGTGACATCAGCGAAATTTTTACTGGCCAGTCTGCAAAACGGTCCTTGAAATGATCATGGTGCTGCTGGGCCAGCAAGGTGGTCGGCACCAAGATAGCAACCTGTTTGTGGTTATGTACGGCGACGAAAGCCGCACGTAAAGCAACTTCGGTTTTGCCAAAGCCAACGTCTCCGCAAATCAGTCGATCCATGGCTTTTGTCGACGTCATGTCTTCGATAACGGCTTGTATGGCTTCCATCTGATCTTCTGTCTCCTCAAATGGAAAGTCATTCATAAAAAGTTGATACTCATGATCAGGTAATTTAAATAATTGACCTTGTTTTGCTTCACGCCGGGCATAGATATCAAGTAATTCAGCAGCAACGTCGACCACTTTTTCAGCAGCTTTACGTCTAGCTTTTATCCATTGATCGCTACCAAGCTTATGTAAAGGTGCGGAATCTGTATCTGCGCCGCTGTACCTGTTAATGAGATGCAGTGAAGCTACCGGCAAATATAATTTGGCCTGATCAGCATATTCTAATACAAGAAATTCTGTTTGTTGGCCTTCTACATCAAAAGTCTGTAACCCCTGGTAACGGCCAACTCCATGGTCAATATGGACTACTGGCGCCCCAATACTTAATTCCGTCAGGCTTTTAACAATAAAGTCAGTGTTGTCCTGAAGTTTGCCTCGGCGTCGCTGTTGGCTGACATGGTGAATGAATAACTGACTTTCTGTGATGACGATGAGTTTTGGATGCGATAACCAGAAGCCAACTTCCAGAGGGGCTACAGTAATAGCCAGCTGAGGTCTTTGTGTAATAAAGTCTTCCCAGGAATTGATGACTTCAGGATATACCGAAATATTCTTTAACAGGTCCAGTAAAGTTTCACGCCTGCCGGCAGAGTCTGCGCAAAACAAAATAGAATAATCCGAATTATCTGTCAGAAAGCTTTCCAGTGCGATTAGTGGTCTTTCAAGTTTGTGGCCAACTTCAAGAGAAGGAAAACTTCGGGTCTCGAATTGAAGCTGTTTGCCTTGCTGCGCTGTAAGCTCGATACGGGGATAATTGTTAATGCTTGCAAAACAATCGTTAAACGGAATAAAAACTTTGTTAGGGGGAAGCAGTGGACGTTGTTGATCGTAACGTCTGTCTTCATAACGGCTATTAATTTCACGCCAGAATTGTTCCGCACCAGTTTGTATTGAACCGTTACTGATAATCAACGTGTTGTCAGGCAGGTAATCAAAAATTGTTGCCAGATCGGGGAAAAATAAAGGCAGATAATATTCAATGCCTGCTGTTGCAATACCCTGAGAAACATCTTCATAGATAGGACATTTGCGTAAATCAATATCAAATTCTTCCCTGAATCGTTGGCGGAATGTTTCTATGCCTGACTGGTCAAAAGGGTATTCTTTGCCAGGCAATAAACTTATCTGCTCAATACGTGTCTGCGATATTTGTGTTTCAGGATCAAAACTACGCAGGCTTTCTATTTCATTATCAAATAATTCTATTCGGTAAGGACTTTGTGACCCCATCGGAAAGATATCCAGTATCGAACCACGCAAGGCAAATTCGCCATGTTCGTAGACCGCATCAACATTTCGATAAGCAGCCCTTTCCAGTTTTAGACGCAGGGCATTGATATCAATTTCCTGACCCAGCGAAAAAGTCAGTGAACGGCCATTTAAATAGGAAGCAGGTATCAATCGATGTAAGGCGGTGTTGATAGAGGCTATCAGGATCCCACGCTTGACATTTTTGAGGGAAGACAGGATGTCCAGGCGTTGTGAAATGATATCCTGATGTGGAGAAAAATTATCGTAAGGCAAGGTTTCCCAATCAGGGAGCTCTTCAATAAAGAACTGATTATCCGGCTTATCTGTTTTGCAGAAAAAAATCAATTCTGATTTCAGACGTTGAGCCTGCTGATTATTTTCCGTCAGCAACAAAATCAGGCCGGGATAGTTTTTTGCGCAAGAGGCAATACACAATGCTGAAGCGGAACCTGTGAAACCTCCCCATTGTTGCCGGTTGCCAGGCAAGAGCGCGCTTTTTTCCAGCGGAGGTGAAAAAATAGTAAACTGTGTCACGTTTGTCTGATTTAAGTCAGTGTGTCAACAACACACCAATTAGCTAATAATAAAGCGGCGCTATCATGGCACAAATCAAGGGATTATTCATGGCATTGAGATTAGCGTTGGACATCTTAATGCTGAGCTAAGATAATACGCGCCGTCGAAAAGACCCTATCTTATAATTACTTAAATACGAATGCAGGATTACATTGTGGCAAGACCGAGTTTAGATGATTATTTTGGTGACTGGAAAGCAAGGGAAGCCTTGACCCGGGAAATGATTCCCATGATAGGAATGCTGGAATATGAGAAAGGGGTACAGACTTTTCTTTATGGGCGTGCGTTAAATAAACGTTCTACTGTCACCATCATGCAATACCATCGTCGTGTCCGTGAAGTTGCCCGCAATGAGCTGTCTGAATTTGAAAGCCATCCGGTTCTTACCTCCATGTGTAAACTCAATCTGAGCCCCTGTCAGATTGATTTGGGCAAACTGACTGTTAATTACATGGAGTATGCTGAGTCACTTGATGTAAAACCTGATGTTGAAGAATTTGTCAGAAAAGAGCTGGCGCATTTAATAGATGTTGACTACAAGCCGATAGAAAAGCCGACCGATGTTGTGCTTTATGGCTTTGGACGAATAGGGCGTTTGCTGACCCGCTTGTTGATTGAACAAACCGGGAACCGTCAGATCATGCGTTTACGCGCCATTGTCGTCCGTAAATCCGGGGCTAATGACCTGATAAAGCGTGTAAACCTGCTACGCAATGACTCTGTCCATGGCCCCTTTGAAGGTACTATCCGGGTCGATGAAAAGAACAGCCGGATTATTGCTAATGGTAATGTCATCCCTTTCATTTATTCCGATGGCCCAGATACGCTGGATTACACACAGTATGATATTAGTGATGCGCTGGTTATTGATAATACAGGAAAATGGCGTGACGAAGAAGGTTTGTCACTGCACCTGAAATCCAAAGGCGTCAGCAAAGTTATGCTGACAGCGCCAGGCAAAGGCAATGTCAAAAATATTGTGTCCGGGATTAACGATCACATGATCACTCCGGAAGATAAAATTATTTCTGCGGCGTCCTGTACTACCAATGCCATTGCGCCGGTACTTAAGCTGATTAATGAACGTTACGGCATCGTTCATGGTCATGTCGAAACAGTTCATGCTTATACCAATGACCAGAACCTGATTGATAATTACCATAAAGCAGACAGGCGTGGACGCAGTGCTGCCCTTAATATGGTGTTAACTGAGACCGGCGCGGCAACGGCTGTCTCAAAAGCAGTACCTGAACTTGAAGGTAAGTTAACCGGTAATGCGGTCAGGGTGCCAGTGGCTAATGTTTCCATGGCGATTTTAAGTCTTAGCCTCGAGTCGGAAACGACCAAAGAAGACATTAATGATTATTTAAGACTTATTGCTCTGCATTCACCTTTGCAGAATCAATTGGGTTATACCGAATCGCCTGACGCTGTTTCCAGCGATTTTATCGGCATGCGGGAAGCGGCAACGCTGGACGCCACAGCAACCAAAGTGCAGGGCAACAATATGGTGCTTTATCTTTGGTATGATAATGAATTCAGCTACAGCAACCAGGTTGTGCGAATGGTTTCAAAGATGGCGGGTGTGAATTACATGTCTTATCCTGAAAATGAGAGTATGCATAGTTAGGTATCGTTAGGCATAGTCAGGAGTCCGCCGTATAATAAGCCCTGGTCAGAACTGACTCTTTTTCAAATTCGTTACAGTTACAGCCACCGGAAACCCAGATGGCAAACAAAGAGTATGAAATTATTGTTATAGGCAGTGGCCCTGCCGGAGAGTCTGCGGCCATGAATGCGGCCAAGTCTCATCATAATGTTGCCATGATCTGTGACAAGCCAAGGCCTGGAGGCAATTCGGTTTATCATGGCACTATTCCTTCCAAGGCTCTGCGTAACTCCGTACGTCAATTTATCGACTTAAATAGTAACCCCATGTTTCGCGAGCTGGCTAAGGTCGGGAAAGTTGGTTATGAAACCATCATCAAGAATGCCAGACATGTCGTTGAAGAGCAGCTAAGCATGCACTCAGCGTCCTATGAGAGAAACAAGATTCCGGTTATTTATGGTGCGGCGCAATTTCTGGATGAGCATACGATTGCCATAAGCGATGGCAAGAAGACCAGTAAATTAAAAGCGCAGCATTTTATAATTGCTACCGGATCACGACCTTACCGGCCTGACTTTGTCGATTTTGAGCATAAGCGGGTCTTTGACAGCGATACCATATTGAATCTCGACTATACCCCTGACAAAGTCACCATTATTGGCGCCGGTGTGATTGGCTGTGAATATGCATCAATCTTTGGTGGTCTGGGTATTAATGTTGAACTGATCAATCCTGCGGAATCTCTACTTTCTTTCCTGGATACGGAAATTAGTGATGCACTGAGTTATCATCTGGGTAACCTTAATGTGCGCTGTCACCATAATGAGCACTTTGAAAAAATGGAATGCAGCAATGACGCTGTTGTCACCTATCTGCAGTCTGGAAAAAAAATTAAAAGTGATATTGTGTTATGGGCCAATGGCCGTACCGGCAACACCGATAAACTGAATCTTGGATGCCTGGGGCTGGAAGCTAACAGCAGAGGGCAATTGAAAGTTAATAACAAGTATCAGACCGATGTTAAGCATATTTATGCTGTGGGTGATGTTATTGGCTGGCCTTCACTGGCCAGTGCAGCATTTGATCAGGGCAGGGCAGCCTGTAATGCCATTGTTAAACCAGAAGAATGTTATGTGGTTAAGGATGTTCCAACCGGTATCTATACCATTCCGGAGATCAGCACGATTGGCCTGAATGAGCAGGAACTGACCGAGAAAAAAGTGCCCTATGAAGTGGGTAAGGCTTATTTCCGCAATATCGCCCGGGCACAGATTACCGGCGAGGAAGTGGGCATGCTAAAAATTATCTTTCATTTTGATACCCTGGAAATTTTGGGCATTCACTGTTTTGGTTCTCAGGCCTCAGAGATTGTGCACATCGGCCAGGCCATCATGAGTCAGAAAGGCAAAGCCAACAGTTTGAAATATTTTATGAATACAACTTTTAATTATCCGACAATGGCAGAAGCATATAAGGTGGCTGCCTATGACGGTTATAACCGGGTTTTTTAATCAAAGAAATAAAAAAAATCGCATTAACTTCCCAGAACTAATGGAATAGGCTGCCGTGTTGGCATATAATTCCGGCGATTTTTTTGGTCTGTAAATTAATTTAACGAGTAAGCAGTTTGAACATCGATCTTTTTCCACTGGTTCTATATTCCGGCATAGTCATTGTTCTCATTCTTGCATTAACAGGCGTTTCTCATCTGTTAGGGCAAAAACGTAAAGACCATGCTACTGAAGAAGTTTATGAATCAGGGATGCTGTCGGTCGGTTCTGCTCAATTCAAGATCTCCGTTCCGTTTTACCTGACTGCCATCCTGTTCATCATTTTCGATCTTGAAGCCGTATTTCTTTTTGCCTGGGCTATTTCCATTCGTGAAACTGGTTGGCTGGGTTATGCCGAAGTCTTTATTTTTATCGCCATTTTAATTGCAGGTTTAGTGTATTTATGGCGTTCCGGCGCTCTGGAATGGAGAACTCAGAGACAGCGGGACGATCTTAGACATACTATCGGTAAGAGCGGTGTTGTGAATATCGGGAAGAAAGCAGCGAAGAAAGAAAGTGCAGAGCACAGCCATGGGAGTGCACATTAATGAGCTGGGAACTGGTTAAGCCTGAAGACACTTATTCTCCCAGTCCCGGGATGAATCAGTTTGATGACCATATTCGAAAGAATGTGATCATGACCCGGCTTGAAGACATGCTGGCCTGGAGTCGTAAAAACTCACTTTGGCCTTTCAACTTCGGTTTATCCTGTTGTTACGTAGAAGCAGCAACGGCTATTTCAAGCCGTCATGATATTGCCCGCTTCGGAGCAGAGGTTTTCAGAGCCACACCACGCCAAGCTGATATGATTATTATTGCCGGTACCGTATTCAGGAAAATGGCGCCAGTTGTGCAGCGCCTTTATGAACAAATGATGGAACCACGCTGGGTGATTTGCATGGGATCCTGCGCCAATTCTGGTGGTATGTATGACATCTACTCGGTTGTACAGGGTGTCGATAAATTCTTGCCGGTTGATGTATATGTTTCTGGTTGTCCGCCAAGACCGGAAGCCTTATTGCAGGGTTTAAATCTGTTACAAGATTCCATTGGCAAGAAACGACGTCCGGTAAGCTGGGTCATTAATGATCAGGGTATTTATGAGCGTGAAAAAAACATCGTTCAGCGTGAGGCCCGCTTGAAAGACAGAATTTCCGCGACTGAATTAAGAAGTCCCGACGAGACCTGATATTTACTATTAACGAAGAAGAGTAAACGGTGAGCACTGCAAACGCATCTTTACAGCAAAGTACGTCCGAAATTCCGGCGGTCATTACTGAGCTTTATCAAAAGTTCGGTGAATCTTCTTTTGTCCGTCAGCATACCGCCGAAGGCATGCCAACACTCTGGCTGGGCCGGGATAAACTCATTGAAGTGCTCAAATTTCTGCGTGACGACTATCGTCCACGTTATGAAATGTTGCTTGATGTTACCGCGATTGACGAACGTCTACGTGTCCACAGGGTTGGACAGCCGGAAAGTGATTTTACTGTTGTATATCAGCTCATTTCTTTTTCAGGTAACTGCGATATACGGTTAAAAGTTGCCTTGAAAGAAGGTGATTTAAAAATACCCACCATTATTTCCTTATGGCCGGCGGCAAACTGGCATGAGCGTGAGTGCTGGGATATGTTCGGTGTGGTTTTTGAAGGGCATCCGAATCTAAGCCGCATCTATACGCCACCCACCTGGGTTGGGCATCCTTTACGCAAGGATCATCCCGCCAGAGCCACCGAGATGGATCCTTATCGCCTGGATGATGATATTGTCGATTACGAACAGGAACAGATGAAGTTCAAGCCGGAAGAGTGGGGACTTGAGCGTAAATCCGATACCAGTGAGTTCATGTTTCTGAACTTTGGGCCTAACCATCCGGCAGCTCACGGTGTTATCCGTTTTGCTTTGCAGCTTGATGGAGAATATGTGCTGGATGTGGTGCCGGATGTCGGTTATCACCATCGCGGCGCGGAAAAAATGGGTGAACGCCAGACCTGGCACACTTATATTCCTTACACCGATCGAATCGATTACCTCGGTGGGGTGATGAACAACCTGCCTTATGTTATGGCGGTTGAAAAAATGGCAGGCATTGAAGTGCCTGACAGAGTAAAAGTTATCAGGGTAATGCTGGCAGAATTTTTCCGTATTTGTAGTCATTTATTGTTTTTTGGTACCTGGGCTGTCGACCTGGGTCAGTTGTCACCTTTATTCTATGCCTTCGTTGATCGCGAAAAAGCCTTTAATATTATTGAGTCGATAACCGGTGGACGCATGCATCCAAGCTGGTTCCGCATAGGGGGAGTTGCGCAGGATTTACCGAATGGCTGGGATGTGCGTATTCGTGAATTTGTCGATATGTTTCCCAAGAAACTGCGTGAGTACGACAAGATGGTCATGGCCAATACGGTTATCAAGCAGCGTACTGTTGGTGTTGGCAAAATGAATACTCAGGATGCGTATGACTGGGGTATGACCGGCCCGGCTTTACGAGCGACTGGGCTGGAATGGGATTACCGTAAGAATCGTCCTTATTCAGGCTATGAGAATTTTGAATTTGAAGTGCCTATCGCACTTAACGGCGACTGCTATGATCGTGCTGCAGTCCGTGTCGAAGAAATGCGCCAGAGTTGTGAAATCATCCGTCAGTGTCTTGAGAATATGCCGGAAGGGCCATACAAGTCTGATCATCCTTTAACGACGCCACCAATTAAAGAAAAGAGTAAGCAAGATATTGAAACCCTGATTGACCATTTCCTCAGTGTAAGCTGGGGGCCGGTGATGGATCCGACTGAGGTTTCCATGGCGATTGAAGCAACCAAGGGTATTAATTCATATTACTTGATTAATGATGGTGGCAGTGGGGCATACAGAACGCGCATTCGTACACCATCCTTTATCCACATTCAGGCCATTCCATTTTTAAGTCGCGGATTGATGTTGGCAGACTTTACTGCCGTTGTTGCAACGACGGATTTTGTGATGGCGGATGTGGATAAGTAGAGACGATAAATAGTTAGAGAAATACTGAGAAAATAGACAAACCATGAGCAATATTATTGCCAGCACAGCCCCTAAAGCACGGCAACTGACAGAAGCGGAGATTCATGAGATAGAGCATGAAAAAACGCATTATCCTTATGCGCAGGCAGTTGGTCTGGAAGCGTTAAAAATAGTGCAGAAGCATCAGGGTTGGGTCAGTGATGAGAGTTTACTGGCAGTTTCAGAATATCTGGATATTCCACCAGATGATCTGGAAGGTGTGGCGACTTTCTTCAATATGATTTTCCGCCGCCCGGTTGGTAAGAATGTCATTCTGTTATGTGATTCCGTAGCCTGCTGGATGCTGGGTTGTGATGATCTGAAAGCACATATAACAGAAACGCTGGGTATTGATTACGGGGAAACCACTGAGGATGACCTGTTTACCCTGATTCCAGTTCCATGCCTGGGAGATTGTGATAAAGCACCCAGCATGATGGTGGGCAGGGAATTGTATAGAAATCTGACCAATGAAAAGATTGATCGGATTATTGCAGACTATAAAGCCAAGGCTTAGATAGACTGAAATTGCTAAAGTGAAACAACAGAAAATTGAATTAGATGAGCATAAATAATCCATTAACCAAAAATATTGAAGCAGGCAGAGCCCCTTTTACTTTTGCTGAGTATAAGGCCGCTGGCGGCTATCAAAGTTTTGCCAATGCGGTAAAAATGGCGCCACGGGATGTCATGGGGCAGGTTAAGGATGCAGGTCTGGGTGGTCGAGGCGGTGCTGGTTTCAATACCGGACTGAAGTGGAGCTTTTCGCCTGACCCTGACGGTTTGCCACGTTATCTGGTGGTCAACGCTGATGAAATGGAGCCGGGGACATTCAAAGACCGTCTGCTAATGGAAAGTGATCCACATCTGCTAATCGAAGGCATGATTACTGCTTCTTATGCGATCCAGGCAACCACGGGGTATATCTTCCTCAGAGGGGAATATACAGTTGCAGAAGAAAATTTATTAAAAGCCATTGCCGAAGCCTATGATAATGGCATGCTGGGCAAAAACATTCAGGGTTCAGATTTCAGTCTGGACATATATCTGCACACCAGTGCAGGACGTTATATTTGTGGTGAAGAAACGGCATTAATTAATGCACTGGAAGGCAAACGTGCCAATCCTCGTTTTAAACCCCCGTTCCCTCAGGTCAGCGGACTTTGGGGAAGACCAACCCTGGTCAATAATGTTGAAACAATTTGTAACATACCCGGCATCCTGACTCACGGTGTAGAGTGGTTTAAAGGACTGGGTCTGGGTGAGGAGAGCGGTACTCGTATTTCAGGTGTCAGCGGTCGGGTTAAGAATCCTGGTTGCTGGGAAATGCCGGTAGGGACAACTTTCCGAACCTTGCTGGAAGATTATGCCGGAGGTATGCAGGATGGGTATCAATTAAAAGCCTTTTTACCAGGTGGTGGTTCAACAGACTTTTTAATGCCAGAACATCTGGATTTGCCAATGATCCCGGGAGAAGTTGCCAAAGCCGGTTCACGCCTCGGTACATCCTTGATTATGGTGCTGGATGATAAAACCTGTCCGATAGGTACCGTACGGAACCTGATCAAGTTTTTTGCGCATGAATCCTGTGGCTGGTGTACTCCTTGCCGGGATGGCTTACCCTGGGTTGAGCATATCCTGAACAAAATGGAAGAAGGCAAGGGTGAAATGAAAGATATTGAGATATTGAAAGAGATGTGTGGCTATATGGGACCAGGTAATACTTTTTGTGCCCTAGCACCTGGTGCAGCTGAACCACTACAAAGCAGTCTCAAGTATTTCATGGATGAGTATGAGCAGCATGTGAAGCATGGCTGCAGCTATAAAAAACATTAAGTTATCTAAGTAATATATTGAACTATAAAGAATAGTTAAATTAAAAGGTTAAGTAAGCAGGTTAATAGATGGCATCCATCACGATAGACGGCAAAGTCTTTGAAGTAGACGAAAAGAATAATCTTTTGCAGGAGTGTCTCTCTCATGCAATGAATTTGCCTTATTTCTGCTGGCATCCGAGTATGGGGTCGGTGGGTTCCTGTCGCCAGTGTGCTGTTGTTGAATATGCTAATGAGGATGACGAAAGAGGCCGATTGGTAATGGCCTGTATGACAGAGCCACGTGATGGCGCGCGTTATTCCATAGAGGCTGCTGCCAAATTCCGGGCACAGGCAATAGAAAGTATCATGATCAATCACCCCCATGACTGTCCGGTCTGCGAAGAGGGTGGTGAGTGTCATCTGCAGGATATGACGGTCATGTCCGGCCATACCTACCGTCGTTATGATGGTAAGAAAAAAACCCATCGTAACCAGTATTTAGGTCCATTCATCAACCATGAAATGAACCGTTGTATTACCTG
>JAYQWA010000016.1:0-31195 GCA_038148755.1 Gammaproteobacteria bacterium | reverse complement strand
ACTACAAGGATTATGCTGGTGGTACTGATTTTGGCCCGCAGGCTTCCCATGACAATACTTATTTTGGTCGCTGGCAGGAAGGTCCGCTGGAAAGCGAATTTTCAGGTAATCTGGTAGAAGTTTGCCCAACCGGCGTATTTACAGACAAGCCGTTCAGTAAACATTACAGCCGTAAGTGGGATCTGCAGTCATCGCCATCAGTCTGTACAGGTTGCAGCGTTGGCTGTAACACTAACCCGGGTGAGCGCTACGGTACCCTGAGAAGAATTGTGAACCGCTTTAATGATGAAGTGAATGGTTATTTCCTTTGTGATAAGGGCCGTTTTGGTGCTGAATATGTCAATAGTCCGGAGCGTATTCCGGTCAGTATGACCCGTAATTCCCATGATGCAGATCCTGTTCAGATTGAGCCGGATGCTGCAAAAGCAGCGCTTAAAGAGTCTGCTAACGGCGCCATTGGCATCGGCTCTCCAAGAGCCTCCATGGAAGCTAACTTTGCTCTGCGTGAACTGGTTGGCAGCGATAATTTTTATGCCGGCATAGCTGAAAAGGAACTCGGTATGCTGAATAAAATCATTGATATCTATCAGAGCAAGCCAGTCCATGTTGCCAGCATAAAAGACATTGAAAACTCCGATGCTGTCCTGATACTGGGTGAAGATATTACCAATACAGCAGCCAGACTGGCCTTGGGTGTCAGGCAGTCAGTAAAGAATCTGGGCCGTCAGATGGGTGCAGATCTGAATTTTCCAATCTGGCATGATGCAGCCATCCGCCAGTTGGCAATGGATAAATTAAGTCCGCTTTATATTCTGAGTCCGCATACGACCCGCCTGGATGATATCGCTAAAACTGTACATATCAGTTCAGCGGCCAATAGCGCAAAAATTGGACTGGCTATAGCCAATGCCATTGATTCGTCGGCACCAGCCGTTAAAGCTTTGAGTAAAGAAGAACAGGCTCTGGTTGATGAAATCGCTGAAACCCTGAAATCAGCCAAACAGGCTCTTGTTATTAGTGGTACCAGTACTTTGGAACCAGCCTTACTGGATGCGGCCAGTAATATTGCTACTGCCTTGCAGGATGGTGATAAAAAAGCCAATCTGGCTTTGGTTGGCGCTGAGTCAAACAGCATGGGCCTGGCAATAATGATGCAGGGTAGTGCCAAGGGACTTGAGCAGGCTATGGCAACAAGCAGTAAATCAGCCATCGTACTTGAGAACGACTTGTACCGTCGTGCGCCATCAGCAGATGTTGATAGCTTCATCAATGGGCTGGAAAAGCTGGTTGTCCTTGATCATCTTAAAAATCGCACGGGGGAGCAGGCCAATCTGGTATTGGCTGCGGCAACTTTTGCTGAAAGTTCAGGCACCTTTGTGAATTATGAAGGACGTGCCCAGCACTATTACTCAACTTACAAAGCAGATTCAAATATCCGTTCAAGTGCGCTCTGGTTATCTGACAAGCATTTCAACGAAATCACTGCTGCATGTGCAGACAGTATCGAAAATTGTGCAGAAATTGCCCATTTGACGCCCGGTGAAAATTACAACTTTGCCGGACTTAAAGCACCGAGACAACATCACCGCTACAGCGGACGAACTTCCATGCGGGCCAACATCAATGTGCATGAGCCCAAACAGGAGCAGGATGAAGATGGTGTTATGGTTTACTCCATGGAGGGTGTGCCCGCAATCAAAGATGCTGCAGTTTTAAATTCGCCCTGGGCACCTGGTTGGAACTCCAATCAGAGTATTTTCAAGTTTCAGGAATTTGCCGGCGGTCCGTTAAAGCAGAGTTCACCCGGACAGCATTTATTAAAGAATCAGGCAACCGAAAAGAATTGGTATGAATCAGCGGTAACAGAATCTGCAGGTGAAGGCTTCAGTGTTTTCCCTCTGTATCACCTGTTTGGTTCGGAAGAGCTAAGTGCCTATACACCCGCTATTCAGGAAAAAGCCACATCGGCTTATATTTCCTTAAGCCCAGAAGACGCGAAGAAACTAGGTCTGCAAGTCAGCGATGGCGTACAGGTAGAACATAATGGGGCGGTGCCATTTATTGTGCGGGAATCCATATTGCCTGGAACAGTAGGCGTCTCTGTCGGTCTCAAAGGTTTGAATTTCCAGGACATGGGTTCAGCCATTGCGTTGGCTAAAGCGGAAAACTGGCACTTCCCGGAAACATGGAAGGCAGGCAATATCATTGTGAGTGATGCCGTAAGCGAGGGAGCCGATTAATGTTTAGTTTTGAAGTCGGTTCTTTATTGAATATCGCTCTGGTGCTTGTCGTCGGACTGGGTATTTCGGTCATGATGATCTGGGTGGAAAGACGTTTTCTGGGCTTCTGGTCTGATCGTTTGGGGCCAAACAGAGTAGGCCCTTTTGGTATTTTTCAGGTGATTGCTGACGCGATTAAAATGCTGGCAAAAGAAGACTGGATACCACCGTTCTCGGACAAATTTACCTTTGTTGTCGCGCCGATGATTCTGCCGATAGTTATGTTGTTGAGCCTGGGCGTTATTCCTTTTGCCCCAGGTATAGGCATCATGGATTTGAATATTGCCCTGTTGTGGGTTTTCGCCATGGCAGGTCTGGCTTCCTATTCAACGATGCTGGGTGGTCTGGCATCGAATAATAAATTTTCTTTGTTGGGTGCTTTGCGTGGTGCCGGACAAATGATTTCCTATGAAGTATTTATGGGTATATCACTGCTGGGCATTATTATCCTCGCAGACAGTTTCAGTCTGCGCGAAATTGTAGAAGCGCAAGCCGATGGCTGGTTTGTTGTTCCACAATTTTTCGGCTTTATTGTATTTATGGTGGCGGCTATTGCTGAATCGCATCGTTGGCCTTTCGACTTGCCGGAAGGCGAATCGGAAATTATTTCAGGTTACAACACGGAATATTCAGGCATGAAATTTGGTTTATTCATGATTGGTGAGTACATCGGTATGTTTGTCATGTCAGCATTAATCCCCGTGTTGTTTTTTGGCGGCTGGCTGGCACCTTTTGGTCTGGAATTTGGCAATGAAATAATTTCCGGTCTGTTCTGGATGGGGTTGAAAACAAGTTTCTTTTTATTGTTCTTTGTACTGGTCAGGGCAGCTTTAGTCAGACCGCGTTATGACCAATTAATGAATTACGGCTGGCTGGTAATGCTGCCTCTGGCTTTAATAAACCTGTTAATTACTGGTGCCGTCGTTTTGTATCAGGCTGGGTAACAGCGCTAAAAAACAGAAAAAGCTGAGAGTAAAGGTAATCCGGAGAAATAAAAGTAATGTTTAAGGCAATTGGCAAGCAGATAAATATTATATGGTCACAGATAGTCAGTCTGTGGCTGGTATTTCTGCATTTATTCAAAAAAGCCGATACTGTCGAATATCCGGATGTTAAACCTTATATGTTCCCGCGTTGGCGTGGGCGTATTATTCTGACGCGTGACCCTGACGGAGAAGAGCGTTGTGTTGCCTGTAACCTTTGTGCTGTCGCTTGTCCGGTGGACTGCATTTCCCTGCAGAAAACCGAAGATGAAAACGGCCGATGGTATCCGGAGTTTTTCCGTATCAATTTTTCACGTTGCATCATGTGCGGTTTTTGTGAAGAAGCCTGTCCAACGCATGCTATTCAACTTACCCCGGATTTTGAAATGGCAGAATATGTGCGCCAGGATATGGTCTGGGAAAAAGAGCACATGCTGATACAGGGCACAGGCAAATATCACGACTACAACTTCTATAAAGTGGCTGGTAAAGCCATCGGCGGCAAGGACAAGGGTGAAGCCCAGAATGAATTGCCGCCAGTAGATAGAAGGAGCCTGTTGCCATGAGTATATTGTTTTATCTGTCAGCATTGATTGCCGTGGTATCGACCGTGATGGTGATTACACGGATTAATATCGTGCATGCACTGCTTTATTTTATTGTTTCTCTGCTTGCAGTGGCGGTAATTTTTTACACTCTGGGTGCGCCGATGGCGGCTGCGCTTGAGGTAATCGTTTATGCCGGTGCAATCATGGTGATGTTTTTGTTTGTCATGATGATGCTCAACATGGGACAGCCTACCATTGAGCAGGAAAAAGCCTGGTTGTCTCCCAATATGTGGATCGGGCCGACTATTCTGGCAATCATTCTGCTGATTGAATTATTACTCGGTCTGTTTACTACGGATGCGACGATTGCTCATACCATGGTTGAAGCAAAAGAAATCGGTATAGCGCTTTTCGGGCCTTATGTCCTGGCAGTGGAACTGGCGTCCATGCTGTTATTAGCCGGTCTGGTGGGTGCCTACCACCTGGCGAGGAAGTAAGACTATGACAGTGATGATGCAGGCAATACCTTTGGAACACGGACTGATACTGGCAACCATATTATTTTTGCTGGGGCTGGTCGGTGTGCTGACACGGCGTAATTTGATTTTTGTGCTGATGTCGCTGGAAATAATGCTAAATGCTGCCGGTCTGGCTTTTGTTGTAGGTGCTTCACGTTGGGGTGAGGCTGACGGGCAAATCATGTTTTTAATGATTTTAAGTTTGGCAGCAGCAGAAGTTGCTATCGGTTTAGGTCTGGTGTTACAGCTTTTTCATAAGCATAAAACGCTGGATCTGGACTCTTTGAACAAGATGAAAGGCTAGAAAGGGAAAAGATGATTGATTTACTTTGGTTAGTCCCGACCATTCCTGTAATCGGATTTTTAATCCTGACCTTGAGCTTTGGAAAATTAGCTGAAATTCCTGCAGGAATTGTTGGTGCAGGCTCCATTGGCCTTTCTTTTCTAGTTGCCATTCTGGTTGGCGTGGATTTTATGGCCATGTCTGAGGCTGGCGTACATTCCTATTCCCAGACATTATGGACCTGGATGTCAGTTGGATCTTTTGAGGCGGGTTTTACCCTTTACCTCGATGGTGTTTCTCTGGTCATGATGTTTATCATTACCGGCATCGGTTTTCTGATTCATGTATATGCCACAGGTTATATGCATGACGATCCAAGTTTTGCCCGTTTCTTCTCCTATATGAATCTGTTCGTTGCGGCCATGTTGGTTCTGGTGCTGGCTGATAATCTTTTACTGTTATTTATGGGCTGGGAGGGCGTTGGTCTGTGCTCCTACCTGTTGATCGGATTCTGGTTCAAGGACCCCTATAACGGCTACTGTGCCAGAAAAGCTTTCGTGGTAACACGTGTGGGCGATGCGTCAATGGCATTGGGCTTATTTCTGTTATTTGCCAGCCTCGGTACGCTGAATATTCAGGAACTGATGGTGCTGGCGGAAGAAGAATGGGAAGTCGGTGCCGGAATAGCGGTAGCAGTTACTTTGTTACTGTTGGGTGGTGCTGTCGGTAAATCTGCGCAATTACCATTACAGACCTGGTTGCCTGATGCCATGGCAGGTCCGACACCAATTTCAGCTTTGATTCACGCCGCTACCATGGTTACTGCAGGTGTTTATTTGATTGCCCGTACCCACGTTCTGTATGAACTGGCGCCGAGTGTGCAATATCTGGTTGGCGTTATCGGCATGATCACCCTGTTGATGGCCGGTTTTACCGCACTGGTGCAAAACGATATTAAGAAGGTACTGGCATTTTCCACCGTCAGTCAGATTGGTTATATGTTCCTGGCCCTGGGAGTCGGCGCTTGGAGTTCAGCGATTTTCCACCTGATGACCCATGCGTTCTTTAAAGCATTGTTATTCCTGACAGCTGGCTCCATCATCCTGGCCATGCATCATGAGCAGGACATTTTCAAAATGGGCGGTTTACGCAAAGATTTACCCTGGAGCCATATCCTGTTCCTGATTGGTACCGTTGCCCTGGTTGCGATATTCCCGACTTCCGGCTTTTTCAGTAAGGAAGAAATTCTGGCTTCCGCATTAACTAATGAGCACGGCGGTTATCTGCTGTGGCTTGGCGGTGTAGCGGGGGCCTTTATGACTGGTTTATACAGCTTCCGCCTTTATTTCCTGGTCTTTTATGGCAAGAAAACCCATGATGGACATGAAGTGATGGGACTGCACTTGCAGGGGCCGTTGGTAGTGCTGGCTATTCTTTCTCTTATCGGTGGTTTTATCCATATTCCTGTTGAAGAAGTATTCCATGCACACGAAGAAGAGCATCATGTCTCACTGTTTTATCAGGCCATCATGATCGGCCTGCCTTTATTAGGTGTACTCTGTGCTTATCTGATCTTTATCAAACAGAAACTTGATGTCGAAAAACTGGCCGGTTCTGGTTTCGGTGCCAAGATGCATCGTTTCTTCTTTACCCAGTGGGGCATGGACTGGTTGTATGATCGACTTTTTGTCTTCCCTTACGTTGAATTGGCCAAACTTAACAAGAAAGACTTTATCGACAGTATCTACAATGGCACTGCCACGCTGACTCGCTATCTGCACAGTATGGTCAGTGAAATCCAGACGGGTCAACTACGTTGGTACACAATGACAATGGCGCTAGGCGTTCTCCTGGTAATTAGCATAGGAGTATTTGTGTGATTCTAGTTTGGTTAATGCTTATTCTTTTTGCTGGCGGCATTGGAGCATGGCTGTCAGAAAGCCGTGGTGTTGGTACACCAAGAGTTATTGCCTTAATGGCAATACTGCTTGATCTGGCTTTGGTGATTTTCATGCTGGTGGCTCCTGAAACTATCGGATTATCGCCAGTCGATAACGGTCACGGTGAATGGCTGGTGCTGTTTCAATCTGACTGGATTCCACGATTTGGTATCAGTTTTATTTTCGGGGCGGATGGCCTGTCACTGTTGCTGATCGCATTAACCGTGTTCCTGGGCATGATTTCACTGGGTGCAGCCTGGCATGAAATCAAAGAACGCTCCGGCTTTTTCTACTTTAATTTGCTGTGGACTCTGGCTGGTGTCATAGGCGTATTTACTGCACTAGATTTATTTCTCTTCTTCTTTTTCTGGGAAGTGATGTTAATTCCTATGTACTTCATCATCGCCATATGGGGGCATGAAAATAAAGAATATGCCGCAATGAAATTTTTTATTTTTACCCAGGTCAGCGGCCTGTTGATGCTCTTGTCCATCCTGGTACTGGTATTCCTGAATTATCAGGCAAGTGAAGTAATTACCTTCAGCTATTTTGACCTCTTAGGCAATGGCCTGGGCGGAGAGTTGGGTATGCTTGTGATGCTGGGCTTTTTTATTGCTTTCGCCACCAAGCTGCCAGCGGTACCCATACATAACTGGTTGCCAGATGCTCACTCACAGGCGCCCACAGCCGGTTCGGTAATACTTGCTGGAATCCTGTTGAAAACAGGGGCCTATGGCTTGATTCGTTTTACCGTGCCTTTGTTTCCAGAGGTTTCTCAGACTTTTGCGCCTGTCGCCATGACTCTCGGTGTTGTCAGTATCCTTTACACCGCGAAGGTTGCTTTTGCACAAAATGATTTAAAGCGCCTGATTGCCTATACCTCGGTCAGTCACATGGGCTTTGTACTATTGGGCGTTTATGCCTGGAATGCACAAGCTCTGCAGGGTGCGGTTATGACCATGCTGGCGCATGGTTTCAGTGCCGCGGCATTGTTCATGCTGGCAGGCGGTCTGCAACACAGAATTCATACCCGTGATATGGACAAGATGGGTGGTTTCTGGGGCGTCGCACCGAAAATGTCCTTTATGGCCCTGTTCTTTACTGTTGCTGCAGTCGGTATTCCCGGTCTAGGCAATTTTGTCGGTGAATTCTTGGTCTTACTGGGCAGTTTCCAGGTTAGCATTACAACAACAGCTTTTGCTGCACTTGGTCTGGTAGTCGCAGCTGTTTACTCATTGATTGTGATTCAAAAAGTTTTCCATGGTGAAAATAAAAACAATTATGAAATCGCTGATCTGACCTTTATTGAAATGGCATGCTTCGCTCTCATGATGATTGGTTTGTTCTGGATGGGCTTATATCCACAAAGCATGATGGATATGGCTGAACCAACACTCAGAAGTATTGATGTTGTTTTCCCTTAGTGCAGAAAGATAGATGGTGGCGACAAATTAAATGAGTACTGACGTTCTTATAGATTTACTGCAAATAATCATGCTGACTTTGACGACAGTAGGGGTCATGCTGGTTGCAGGTTTTAAACGTGAACATGGCCTGGTCAATGCACTGACCACTGCGGGTCTGGCAGCTTCATTACTCGTCTTTATTTTCGTTGATCCGGTTTTACCTTTACAGGCAACAGAGCTTTTGTACTTTGATGGCTATAGTCTGTTTTTCTCAGGTCTGATTATATTTGGTGCATTAGCAGTGAGTATTCTGGCCTATCCTTATTTTGAATCTCACAATGCACTGAATGAAGAGTTCTATATTCTCTTGCTGACAGCAACTCTCGGTGCTGTTGTACTGGCCTGCAGTACGCATTTCGTCAGCTTCTTTATTGGCATGGAAATGCTTGGTGTCAGCTTGTACGCCATGATTGCCTATCCGGTGCATGAAGAAAAATCGGCTAAATTTCCACTGGAAGCGGCCATAAAATATCTGATTATGTCGGGACTGGCTTCCGGTCTGATTCTGTTTGGAATCGCCTTGCTATATGCTTTAACCGGCACCATGTTTTTCTCTGACCTGGCACCGGCTATTGAAGCTCAGGATGTTGCTGCAAGTCCTGTATTGGTCACCGGCTGGTTAATGATTATCGCTGGTATTGCCTTCAAGCTCTCCTTGGTTCCTTTTCATATCTGGACCCCTGATGTTTATGAAGGTGCCCCTGTGCCCGTTACAGCCTATCTGGCTACGGTATCAAAAGCCTCCATGCTGGCTGTAGTTTTACGATTGCTGCTTATTTCCGATGCTTTCCAGTACGATGCACTGATGTTGGTGTTAACAGTTATGGCAGCTGCATCAATGTTACTGGGTAATCTGCTGGCGCTTATGCAGGCCAATGTGAAGAGACTTTTTGCTTATTCATCAATTGCTCATCTGGGGTATTTGCTGGTTGTCATTATTGCTGCAGCCTCTGTTCCGGGCATGCTGAGTGTGGAAAGTATGAGCTTTTATGTTGCTGCCTACTTCATTATGTCTTTGGGTGGTTTTGCTGTGACCAATGCAATCTCCAATTCTGGCAAAGAGCTGGACATGATCAGTGATTATCAGGGATTGTTCTGGCGCAACCCATGGCTGGCAGCAGTCATGATTACCGTATTGTTCTCTCTGGCAGGTATTCCACTCACGGCAGGATTTATCGGCAAGTTTTATGTCTTTACCAGCGGGGTAGAGGGTTCATTGTGGTTCCTGTTAACCATGCTCATCATTGGTAGTGCAATTGGTCTTTATTATTACCTTCGAATTATCTACGCCATGTTGCAGCCGGTTGAAAAAGTGTCAAAACAGGATCCGGCAGGGCAGGCAATTCCTTTCGGTACGCATGCTGTACTTGCAAGCATGTCAACTATCATCATTTACCTGGGTGTTTACCCGATGCCGATGATAGATATCCTGCAGTCTCTCGCTGCAGCTTTTTAAATAGCTAGCAAATAATTATTAGCAACTCATTTCTCAATACCCTTAATAGACACTTTCGTTGAGTACCGGTCAGTGCTTGCTCAGCCTTTATATGGCAGCAAGCAAGTAAGCTTGAAGAGTTCAATATTAGCCCCTGAAATCCATAATTTTCTTATTTTTCCTACATTTATCTTGCAAAGTTAAACTCAGGGTGATAAAAAAGTACTCTGTCGTCTGTGCAGAGACACAAACGAAATATAAAAATAAGAATAAACAATAAGTTTTGCTCTTTTCTTCATATAAAACATGAAGATAGAACTTAAATGTTAAAGTTGAAGCATCAGGGAAATAATCATGTCCGTATACAGCTACGCTCGAACTTCAACAGTAGAAGAACAAGAAGAAAAAGATCTTGAAAGCTTGTTGGAGCAGGAAAACCTCCGATTGCAGACCTATGCGCTTGCTCATGGCATGCACATTAATAATAGTTTTATAGACAGCAACCTGAAATGGTCGACTGAGTTTGGCAAGCGCTCAAAAGCCAAGCAAATGCTGGAACTGCTGGAAGCAGGCGACGTAGTTCTTACTTGCTCAATCGAACGAATTTTCAGTAGCTGTGATGACATGCTGACCGGGCTTAAGCTGTTCAAAGATAAGAAAGTTCGTCTGTTTATTCTGGAACTAAGCGGCGAAGTCACTGCCGCTGACTTCAATCCTTCCTTCAATCGGCTGTTAGATGTCTTCCATAGTCTGGAAAAACGCAGATCAACAGAGCGTATAAAAACGGTGAAGCAAAGTCAGCGCAATAAAGGGCGTTTCCTCGGAGGCAGTCGACCTTTTGGCTACATGATCCATTCCAATGGACGTCTTATTGAAAATCCAATGGAGCAGGGGGTGCTTAAAAAGATTATTAAAATGAAGAAAGAGGGCAAATCTTTACGTGCAATTTCTTCTGAAGTGAGCACCCCCATGGTGCGAATCTCTTTTAAAACAGTCCAGCGTCTGCTTAAAAAACATGAATCCGGCCTGATAGGCAACAGCGACAAACAGTCCGCGAGTTAAGCAAAGACTAGGTGCTAAAGAACAGTCCCTGGCGGCTGACTTGAGGCCTGCTGCCTTAAACGCTTTAAATACCGCAATATTTTCACTTCTTCCTGAATGGAAAGCACTTTGGCTCCTGCCTGAAAATAATCCTTCAGGGCATCCTGCAAATATTGCTCGCTCTCGGATTCCGGCAATGTTTGTCTTGTCATGCAAATGTTATGCAGATAAACGCGAAAGCATAAGTAGGCACTATTATGCCCAGAAAGTCTGTCAGCTTCTGGATCGGAGCTGACTGTTGTCTCAATCAAATCTTTAAGGCGTAAATAAACTCTATTCAGGCTGTGTGTGGATGCAAACAGCGGAGGATTCTCACCGTCCTAGTAAATTGCAGAAATATAGTTCTCTATATCCATCTGCTGTACTCGAGCCGCATCGAAAACTGCTTTGAACACCAGTCTCCTAAACTCCTGATGCTGGCGTTGTGGAAATTCAACAACTTGTGTCATGCTCATGATGTCTGATTAAGTAACTTAATGTCAGTATAGTAGGGCTATATTTTTTTACGCTGTTTAATTCAGGCGCTGCGCCTTGACCTGCCAGCATCCTGCCTGCAAAATTGCGGCTTGCTTTCAGATGAGCGCTGTTGTCAAGAATGCTGAAAATCACGCCTTTATTTATAGGTCTGCGTTACATACTCTCCAAGAAAGATAATCGGGTTATTTCTTTCACTTCTCTGATATCGATGACCGGGCTGACATTGGGCGTGCTGGTTATTGTTATAGTGCTGGCCGTGTTTAACGGTGCTCAAGGCGAGCAAAGAGAACGAACACTGATCACTGTGCCGCATGCCGATATTTATACCAGAGGAGATTTTCCGCAATGGCAGCAGGCTGCAGAGCTTCTGTCTCAGCAAAGCGGGATTGCCAGTGTGTCGCCCTATATTTCACTGGAAGCCATGCTCAGCAAAAACGGTATTCACCAGGTAACAGAGGTAAAAGGCATCATTCCTGAAGCTGAAATACAAACCTCAACAATAGAAGACAGCATGCTGCAGGGCAGCTTACATGCTTTGGCTGCAGGCGAAAGAGGGATTATTCTGGGGCGCAGGTTAGCTAATGCCCTGCGCCTGCTTCCCGGCGACAGTGTCAATCTTATCGTCCCTGAACTGTCCGGTTCGGCTTCGAATCTGCAGCTGAATATGCATACTTTTACGGTAAGCGGTATTTTTGATGTGCAATTCAGTATTGGTTCTGAACTGGCGCTTATTCATCTGGATGACAGCGTTGAGCTGCTTGATTTAAACAACACTGGAGAAGCGGTTCGCCTGCGCCTGAAAGTCGATAATATTTTTAATGCGGCAAATTCTGTTGCTACCAGCCTGAGTTTACTGAGGAATGAATTACCCGGTGCGGATTATCAGGGGGAAGACTGGAGCATTAGTGAAGCGAGTTTGTTTAACGCCCTGAAAATGGAAAAAATCATGACCTGGTTTATGTTGATGATGATAGTCGCCATTGGCGCATTTAACATCATCTCGACGCTGGTCATGGTGGTTTCAGAAAAAAAGGCGGACATAGCGATCCTGCGGACCATGGGGGCTGGGGAACGCACGGTCATGGCAATTTTTATCGTACAAGGCCTGCTGGTCGGCGTCAGTGGCACAGTGCTGGGAGCGATTCTGGGTCTGGTCATTGCTGCCAACTTTGGCTTTATTGGCGAGCTACTTGAACTTTTGTTTATTCCTGATGGCATGTTCATGCTGAGCATTATTGAAACAGATATACAAAGCTCCGATGTCACCATTACCTGTCTGTTTGCCTTGCTCATTTCTTTTTTGGCAACCCTTTATCCGGCCTGGAAAGCCTCACGTATTCATCCGGCGGAAGTATTACGTTATGAGTGAGTTAATCTTGAAATGTCAGCACTTAAGCAAGGTCTTTCAGCAAGGCGGACATGAATTAAGTGTCTTGAATAATCTGGATTTCAGTCTGTATCAGGGTGAAAGTGTTGCCATTATCGGCGCCTCAGGTTCCGGTAAAACAACCTTGCTTAACCTGCTTGGTGGTTTGGATAAACCCAGCTCAGGCAATGTTTATATCCAGGGTCACGATGTCCAGCTTTTAAGTCATAAAGCCCAGGATGCGTTGCGTAATCGCACACTGGGTTTTGTCTATCAGTTTCATCACTTACTGGGAGAATTTACTGCCCAGGAAAATGTTGCCATGCCATTAATTATTGCCAAACGTCCCTTTCTGGAGTCCATGCAGCAGGCGGCCGCCATACTTGAACAGGTCGGACTGAGGGAGCGTCTGACACATAAACCTTCGCAGTTATCAGGCGGTGAACGTCAACGTGTGGCTATTGCCAGAGCCCTGGTACACAACCCGGCCTGTATCCTGATGGATGAACCGACCGGCAACCTTGACCGCAACACTGCCAAGAGCATCCAGAAGCTCATGCTTGAGTTGAAGCAGACCTTCATCAGCAGCTTTGTCATTGTCACGCATGATCAGGAACTCGCGAACCAACAGGACCGCAGACTGATATTGCAGGATGGCAAACTCGTCGCACAGGAAACCACCTAAGATGGCCTTGCAGGCATTGTTTATTGGCAAACGCTATGCCTCCATCACTTCTGATAACTTATTGGTTGGTTTTATTTCTCGTTTGTCTGTTATCGGATTAAGCCTTAGTGTTGCCGTACTTATCATTGTATTTTCTGTCATGAACGGCTTTGACCGCGAGCTCAGGGAACGCATTCTGTCACTGGTGCCTCACGTCACCATGACAAGCCTGACCAATGAAGCCTTAATGAATCGGGAACAGTGGCAACTGATTCAGGCCAGTGTGGAAGCCAATCCACAAGTTTCTGCGGCAGCGCCCTTAGTGCAATTGCAGGGTATGCTTCTGGCGAATGGACAGTCCCGCGGCATCCTGCTAAATGGTGTCGACCCTGAGTCTGAAAGCAGAGTGTCAATTCTGCAGGATTTCATGAATGAAGGTTCTTTATCGGCATTAAGGCCGCGTGAATTTTCAATAATCATCGGTTCCGGAATAGCAGAACATCTTAATGTCGGAGTGGGTGATGAACTGACGCTGGTTTCCAGTTATCTGAATATCACCCCCATGGGGGAGTTTCCCAGACAGCGAAGCTTTACGGTCGGCGGAATCTTCACAATCGGTTCGCAGCTTGATGACAATCTGGCACTGGTGCATATGAATGACGCGCAATTACTTTACAGGCTGGCTGACAATATTCATGGCCTGAGAATTCAGTTACATGACCTGTTTGCCAGCTCAGTTGTTATCCGCGACCTACAAAACCGGATTGGCGGAGATTACGCTTTCAGTAACTGGACACTGGATTACGGTAATATTTATCAGAACATCCAGCTTTCCAAATCGATGGTTGGCTTGCTGCTGTTTTTACTGATTGCAGTTGCCGCTTTTAATGTAGTCGTCAGTCTGTTTATGGTGGTCAAGGATAAGCAGGCTGACATTGCCATCCTGAGAACCATGGGCTCTTCCTTCAGCAGTATTCGTAATATTTTTTTAGTGCAGGGTGCCATTATTGCAGTGATTGGAACGCTGGTGGGATTGTTTCTGGGGGTGCTGGGCTCAATCTATGTCAGCGATCTGTTCGCCTGGCTGGAAAGTGCGATAGGGTTGGAGCTGCTCAGTGCGGATGTCTATCCGATTAACTATCTGCCATCACAACTGCTTGCCAGCGACCTTGTCCTGGTTTGCAGCATCGCAATTATTTTAAGTTTACTGGCAACCTTATATCCAGCTTATTCAGCGGCACATGTCGATCCGGCGCAAACTCTACGTTATGAATAGTTTGGACAAAAACAAGCATGATTATTCCTCTGGACGACAGCCAGTTTAAAAAGTTTTTCAGCTATCTGGATGAGCAGTTAAGTGAGAATGGCCAAGCTGGCGGCGTCTTGTTTCAACCTGTTTCGAGAAGCCAGAAGGGCTTTCCAGTTGAAAAGCAGGCTGGTTTTATTGAGGGTTTGAAGATAGCGGTCGGACATACCAGCTGGAGAAGAGCCTGGGTTAAATGTGATGAAGCTGAAAATATTCAGGGCCATGTGGATTTACGCAGTCGTCGGGAACCCAACACCTCTCATCGTGCTTTGCTAGGCATGGGTGTTCATCAAAACTACAAGCACAGGGGAACTGACACAGAGCTGGTAAATTTTGCCTTGGCTTGGGCAGCAGGTTGCGGACTTATAAAAAATATAGACCTGGAAGTGCTTGCGTCAAATGTTCCAGCCGTGCACTTATATAAAAAGACGGGCTTCGAGCAGCTTTGCAAGGTCGACGATATGTTTGTGATTGATGGCAAAGCGGAGCCTTATATCTGGATGACGAAACGGCTAGAATCCTGACACTGTTCCGTTAAAAATTAATAAGAATAAGGGGCTGACATGCTTAAACAAATTAAACCATTAAAACTGACTCTGCTGTTCTGCAGCTTTCTGACGGCAAGTGCTTTTGCACAAAACATGGAGGGGCAGTCCAGGCATTCAGTAGTGTCTGCTGGTGTCGAGCGCTCTTATGTCTTGTATGTCCCGCCACACGATGCTGATGCCAGTTTGCCTCTGGTATTGAACTATCATGGTTCCGGTGGTTCGCCGGAAGGACAGGAAAGCACCTCGGACTTTATTAGGTTAGCTGAAGAGTTCGGTTTTGCTCTGGTTTATCCGGTCGGCGCATTTACCAACTCGGTCACTTCAGGCAGCTGGAACGCGAATCTAGATGCCGGTGTTGATGATGTGCAGTTTGCCCGTGACATGATTGAAGATGTGGCTGCCATGCTTAATATCGACCACAGTCGGATTTATTCAACCGGTTTTTCCGGTGGTGCCCGCATGACCAGCAGACTGGCTTGTGAACTTTCCGATGTGTTAGCCGCTGCAGCCCCTGTATCGGGTTTGCAATACCCCGATGGCTGCACGCTGAAAAGAGCCATTCCGATACTGAGTTTTCACAGTCTGGATGATGCCACCAATCAATATGAAGTTTCTGCCAGATCCCGCCCGTATTGGCGTATGGGTGTGGAAACAGCACTGGACAAATGGCGTCAGGCCAATGACTGTTCACTGACTAACAACGCTGACAGACTCACCCAGCGTATTACTTTTTACCAATGGTCTGATTGTGCGGCTTCAGCAGAGATACAGTTTTATCAGCTCACCAATGGTGGTCATAGCTGGCCGGATTCTCCAAGAGCCGGATCCAACAAGGAAATCAATGCCAGTGAATTAATCTGGGCGTTTTTCAGTAAGCATCGCTTGCCATAAATGCTCTGAGTAAAACTGGCGTGATGCGGAGAACGACCTAAACTGTAAATATCTTTTTTTAGTGCCGGTTAAGCTATGCGTTCATGGACGATCGCTTTCAGCCTGGGTGTTTTGCTTGGCGGCATGATTCCCGGGCCACCTGATCCTGACTATCTGCCTTTATGTTTTATTCCGTTTATTCTGAGCTTGCGCTTTTCTGCGTTGCGTCTGCTGTCAGCTTATGGTTTCGGCTTGTTCTGGATCTTGTACTGGGCAGTAAACAGTCTTGAGCAGATTTTACCCGCTGAGCTGGAAAGAAAAGATTTTTGGGTAAGGGGAGAAGTGGTCAGCCTGCCTGAAGTTTTGCTGTACCGACAGGAAAATAAACGCTTCTGGAGGACGCTGCCCTGAGCAGAAATTTAGCAGAGAAATGCCTTTAAGCTTCCTCTTAAACCCTGAGGTTTAGCGATGGAATATGCTACTATCCGCGTTTCTGACCAGCGCTTTTTCGTATACAGAATCCGTATACTGAGTGGTATTAAAAAGAGGATGAATCCTAGTGTTTGAAATAGTTCAGGCCGGTGGCATTTTAATGATGCCAATCATTCTTTGCTCCGTGCTTGCCATTGCCATCATCATTGAACGTTTCTGGACCCTAAAACCTTCACGTATTGCCCCGAGAAACATGCTGCCTGATGTCTGGGCTAAGATTAAACAAAACCAGCTTAACGCCAATGAATTACGGGAGCTCAGAAACTCATCGGCTTTGGGGCAGATTCTGGCAGCCGGGCTACTCAGTGCCAAATCAGGCCGCACCATTATGGTGGAAAGTATCGAGCAGGCGGCCGGCCATGTGATTCATGATATGTCACGCTATCTCAACCTGCTGGGAACCATTGCCCAGATCACGCCTTTGCTGGGACTGTTGGGGACAGTGCTGGGGATGATACGGGTTTTCACTGAAATCATGGCGCAGGGCACGGGCAATGCCAACGTACTGGCAGGCGGCATTTCCGAAGCCCTGATTACAACGGCTGCCGGTTTGACTGTCGCAATTCCCACCCTGTTGTTTTATCGTTTCTTTCAACGCCGGATAGATACACTGGTCGTCGAACTGGAACGCGAATCCATCAAGTTGGTTGATGCCTTGCATTCGTCGCGTACAGTGGACTATAAAGACGCTAACGAAAACGAAAACAACGAAAAAAACAGCAACGAAGCAATCTAAGATGAAATTTGAACGCCAACTGAAAGAAGAGGTCAGTGTTAATTTAACACCTCTGATTGATGTGGTGTTTTTATTGCTAATTTTCTTTATGGTAACCACCACCTTTACCCGAGATACTAATTTGCTGATTAATCTGCCGGAAGCTTCAGGTGAAGTTATGGATGTTGCCCCTGATCAGATTGAAGTTATGGTGGCACAAAATGGTTCTTATGCGGTTAATGGCCGGGGCCTGGTCAACAGTCAGTTATCCACCCTGATGGATGCCATTGAAGAGATGTCTGCCGGTGACCGCAGCCTGCCGGTGATCATTACCGCCGATGCCAATACCTCCTACCAGTCCGTGGTAACTGTTATGGATGCTGTTGCCCAGCTCGGTTTCAGCCAGCTGAATATTGCCACCAGTCAGGAATCGGAGGAAGAATGAGTAAAGACTCTGCTTCTTCGCATTTATCAAAAGAAGCCAGTCTGGTTATTTACCGGCGCTTGCTGAGGTACTTAAAACCCTTATGGCCGGCAGCCATTATCAGTATCGTGGGTTTTGCCATGTTCGCCAGTACCAATTTCTGGTTTGTCGATCTGACCGGACAACTGGTTGATACCATTGAGGTTGCACGTGAAATAAGTACCAGAGAAAGATTACGGATTCCCTTGCTGCTGGTCTTGCTGGCAGTAACCCGGGGTGTCGGTGGCTATCTTGGTGGCTATTCGATGGCCTATATCGCCAATACTGTGGTGCATCGTATCCGTTCTCAATTACTGGAGCGTTTTCTCCAGTTACCCATTAACTTTTACGACCGCAGCGAAATTGGCAAGCTGATGTCGACGGTGACCTATAACGTTATTCAAATTGCTTCAGCCGTCAGTGATTCATTGAAAGTCTTGCTGCAACAGGGGCTGACAGTGATAGGTTTGTTGGGCTATATGCTTTATCAGAGCTGGCAATTGACTCTGATTTTTATCGCAGCATTACCCTTGATTGCGGCCCTGATTAACTATGCATCAAAACTGTTTCGTAAATACAGCCACCGTATTCAGTCTTCCATTGGCGATGTTACGCATATTTTGTCTGAGACCATCAAGGGCATGCGGGTTATTAAAAGCTTCGGCGCGGAAAAACAGGCGCTGGATAATTTTACTGAGGCCAGTGCGCGCAATCGCAGCCAAAGTCTCAAGCTGGAATCAGTTTCCAATATCAGTACGCCGGTAATCCAGGTGGTGGTAACTATTTCACTGGCCGTGATGGTCTGGTTGGTGTTATCGCCACAAATGATTGGCAATTTGAGCACCGGCGATCTGGCATCCTTCATTATTGCCGCCGGCATGCTCTCCACACCGATCAGGCAATTGACTCAGGTTAATTCAGCGATTCAACGCGGGCTGGCAGCAGCCAGTTCCATTTTTATTTTGCTGGATGAAGATATTGAAGCCAATAACGGCAATTACGAATCCAAACGGGTAGAGGGCAGGGTTATCTTTAAGGATTTGAGTTTCCGTTATCATGAAAATGCCAGAGATGTACTGAGCGAAATTAACCTAAGCGCGAACCCGGGACAGGTCACTGCAATTGTTGGCAAATCCGGTAGTGGTAAAACGACTTTGGTCAATCTGATTCCGCGTTTTTATGATGTCCGCCATGGGCAGATTCTGATTGATGATGTGCCTAACACTGATTACACACTGAATAATCTGCGCCAGCAGATTGCTCTGGTCAGCCAGCAGGTCATCCTGTTTAATTCGTCAATTCGCGACAATGTGGCCTATGGTGAACTGGCCGATAAAAGTGAAACTGACATAATCGCAGCACTGAAAAGTGCCCATGCTATGGAGTTCATAGAAAAACTGCCACAGGGCTTGGATACCGTTGTCGGCGATGATGCCACTTTATTATCAGGCGGCCAGCGCCAGCGCATTGCGATTGCCAGAGCCTTACTAAAAGATGCGCCCATTTTGATTCTCGATGAAGCCACCTCTGCACTGGATACAGAATCAGAGCAGCACATTCAGGCCGCTCTGGAAACCTTGATGCAGGGCAGGACCACTTTTGTTATTGCTCATCGTTTATCTACCATTGAGAAAGCCGACCAAATTCTGGTGATGCAGGATGGTGAAATTGTTGAAAGCGGCAAGCACGATGAGCTCATGGCACTGAATCAGTACTACGCCAAGCTGCATAAAAAACAATTTGTCAGCGCATGAAGAAACCAACATGAAAAAGATTGTTGATACCTGGTATGGAGCTAATCCCATATCCTGGTTGAAGCCAGTCAGTGCCTTGTTTTCCTTTATCAGTAGCGTCAGGCGCAGCCTTTACACCAGCGGCAGGAAAAAAGCTTACAGAGCCAGCGTTCCACTTATTGTTGTCGGCAACATCACTGTTGGCGGTACCGGCAAGACCCCCCTGATTATTTATCTGGCCAGGCAGTTACTTTATGCCGGTTACAGGCCTGGCATAGTTAGCCGTGGTTACGGCTCCAAAGCGCCGAGTTATCCCTTTCATGTGAATAAGGATTCAGCGGTTGCACATAGCGGTGATGAAGCCTTGCTGATAGCACGTAATACCGAATGCCCGTTAGTCATTGATGCAGACAGGGCAGCAGCCGTAAAGAGTCTGGAACAGCATTATGACTGTAATGTCATCCTCAGTGATGATGGCATGCAGCATTACGCCATAGCTCGGGATATTGAAATTGCTGTTATTGATGGTCGCCGTGGCTTTGGTAATGGTTATTTACTGCCGGCAGGGCCGCTCAGGGAGAAACCGGAACGTCTGAATGAAGTCGACTATATTATCTGTAACGGAGCATGTCACCTAAGGTTTAATAAACCCAGTTATGAGATGACTTTGAAGCCCAGGCATTTGTGTCATCTTTTATCCTCTGAAATATTTCCGATAGCCCATGTCAGGGAAGAAATGATGAAGTCCAAAGTATCAGCCCAGAACAATGAAACGGAAAATGCTGAGCCTGTTGCAACTAAACATAAAGTTCATGCCATTGCCGGTATCGGCAATCCTGAGCGGTTTTTTAGCTCTCTTTGTGATTGTGGTTTTGATATTATTACCCACGTTTTTGCTGATCATCATGTTTATTCTTTGCAGGATATTAATTTTGCAGACGATTACGAAGTGATCATGACTGAAAAAGATGCGGTGAAGTGCATGGACTTTGCCAGAAAAATTGACTGGTATTTGCGTGTGGACGCTGTCATCGATGAAGCCTTTATTGACAACCTGCTCACAAAACTTAAAGCCTTTAGTATTTAATTGAACGACAATAACCTATGGATAAAAAACTACTAGCCATCCTTGCCTGTCCAATCTGTAAAGGCAAATTACACTTCAACAAGGAAGCACTGGAACTTATTTGCTATGCCGATGCGCTGGCGTTTCCAATCCGTGATGAAATTCCTGTCATGCTGGAAAGTGAAGCAAGAACCCTGAGTACTGAGGAAAAAGAAAACAGGCCCCGTTGATGTCTTTTATCGTAGTCATTCCTGCGCGTTATCAGTCCGTTCGTCTACCGGGTAAACCTTTAATTGAAATTGCCGGTAAACCCATGATCCAGCATGTTTTCGAACGTGCCTGTGAAAGCCAGGCGGCAGCCGTTTATATTGCTACTGATAACGATGACATTAAGAAAAGTTGTGAAGCCTTTGATGCGCAGGTTTGCATGACAGATGCCGGACATGCTTCTGGCAGTGATCGTATAGAAGAAGTCTGTCGCCTACTTGAC
The DNA here is from genome assembly GCA_038148755.1 of Gammaproteobacteria bacterium. GTDB lineage: Bacteria > Pseudomonadota > Gammaproteobacteria > Pseudomonadales > Pseudohongiellaceae > UBA5109. The sequence goes on along the minus strand of JAYQWA010000016.1, from coordinate 10,452 downwards.
TTGAACGATGAGGATATTGTCGTAAATGTACAGGGCGACGAACCGTTAATTCCTCCGGCAGTGATCAACCAGGTTGCGGATAATTTAATCACTAATGCTGAGGCAGGCTTATGCTCGCTGTACGAGCTGATTCCAAACTCGGATGAAGCAGCGGATCCAAATATGGTGAAAGTCGTGACTGATAAAAAAGGCATGGCTTTATATTTTTCCAGGGCAGTGGTTCCTTTTAATCGCGATCAGGCTGAAGAAATTTCATATAAAAGACATATTGGTTTATATGCCTACAGAGCTAAAACCTTGCATGACTTTGTTAGCTGGCCGGTCAGTGAACTGGAACGAATTGAAAAACTGGAACAACTGCGCTTTATGGCTAACTGCATAAAAATACATATGGCACAGTCCTGTGAAAGCATTCCGCCGGGCGTCGATACCGAAGCCGATTTAAAACATATTAAAACCTTGCTGGAAAAGCGTTAGGAAAATAACGGGAAAATAACGGAGCACTAATGGCTACACAGCCAATAAGAGTATTAATGGTTTGTCTGGGTAATATCTGCCGTTCACCAACAGCCGAAGTCGTATTCAGAAACGAGGTGAGCAAGCGTCAGCTTGAGCATTTATTTGATATTGATTCAGCCGGTACAGGCACCTGGCATATTGGGGAAAAACCCGATAAACGCGCCCGCGCTGCCGCAGCGTTACGTGAGCTTGATCTGGAGCCGCTTCAGGCTCGCACAGTCGCAGCCGATGACTTTCACAACTTTGATTATATTTTTGCCATGGATGCCACTAACCTGAGCGACTTAAAAGCCATCGAGCCGGCAAATGCAAAAGCCAGTACACAGCTGTTTCTGACCTGGCCGGACAAACAGGAGGGCCGGGATGGTTACCGTGAAGTGCCTGATCCTTATTACTCGGGTGAAGAAGGTTTTGAATTGGTGCTCGATCTGGTTGAAGCCGCCAGCAAAGATATTCTGGATCATATTGTTGATGTGCATCAGTTGTCCTGAGCACTTTAACTCACATTATTATGCTGGTTCAGGAAAATATTAATCTTAAAAAATTCAATACCTTTCATGTGTCAGCCTATGCCCGTTATTTTGCTGATATAAAGAACCCGGATGATTTATTAGAAGCCCTGAATTTCGCCCGACAACATGAACTGCCGTTTATGATAATCGGGCAGGGTAGTAACCTGCTGTTCAAGGAAGATTATGCCGGGCTAATTATTGAATTAAACATCAAGGGTATTGGTCTGGTTGGCGAAGACGAAGATTATTATCTTGTTAAAGCCTGTTGCGGTGAAATCTGGCATGACTTTGTCCAATACTGTCTGCAGGCGCGTTATTATGGTCTTGAAAATCTGAGTCTGATTCCGGGCACTGTAGGTGCAGCACCGGTACAGAATATTGGTGCATACGGTGTGGAGTTATCCGGCTTTCTGCATGAACTGGACGCATTGGAAATTGCCTCCGGCGAAGTGCAGACTTTTTCTAAAGAGGATTGCCGTTTAAGTTACCGCCAATCAATCTTTAAAACGGAACTGAAAAACCGTTATGTCATAACCAGTGTCACGTTTAAATTATTGAAACGAGCACAAATAAATCTGACTTATCCTGCTTTGCAAGAAGCCTTGAAAGATCAAGCGAAAGATCAAATCACCCCACAATTGATCAGTGATACTGTTTGCCGGATTCGACGATCAAAATTACCTGACCCCGGTCAGTTGGGGAATGCAGGGAGTTTTTTCTGGAATCCGGTGGTATCAGATGAAGAATATCAGCGTTTAAAAACGTCTCACGCGGATATCGTTGCCTATCCTTACCAGGGACAACATAAACTCGCGGCCGCCTGGCTGATTGAGCAAGCCGGCTGGAAAGGTTACCGGGAAGGGGATGTTGGCGTGCATAAGGAGCATGCACTGGTGCTGGTGAATTACGGAGCAGCCAGCGGTGCTGAACTCTACGAACTTTCAATACGTATTCAGGCTTCGGTAAAAGACATGTTTGGGATTGAACTGCAGCCTGAAGTGCGTATTATTTAAGCTCAGTTGAAGTTTTAGCTGGCCTGAAAGCTAGGATAGTTGTCTTTGTCGTTATTTGTGCTAGCTGTCAAAAGCAGACGAAAGCTACTTAAATTAGAAGATCTTTTTTTAAAGCACTACCTGTCAAAGAGGATGGTATGAATAGAAATATAGGCTTTGTAATGCTTTTTATACTGGGCGTGTTTGCTTCAACTAACCTTTTTGCCCAGCCTCCTTTAAGACATCAGCAGGAAGACATTGGTGCTGGTCCTATGCAAATCGAGATGGTCAAGGAGGGGTTGTTTCTAATTCGAGGTCCCTTTTCTCGCTGTATGCGGGACAACTGCCCTCCAGATAGCGCAAGAAGTTATGCCGATGACCTTAATCATGAAAGTGGTGATATTGCTGTAAGAGTGACCCCTCAGGGATTAATACTTGTCGACAGCAAGTTTTATGATCAGGTCGATAATATTCTTGAATTGGTCCGTACGATTTCTCCACTGCCTATCATGTATCTCCTGAATACGCATCATCACCCTGACCATGCTCAGGGTAACGGCATCTTTAAATCCTTAGGGATGAATATCGTTGGGCATAAAAACACTCGCAATAATTTCCTGGAAATCGCGCAACCCGGTGAACCAAATATTGTATTTGAAAAGGAAACCTCTGTTTTTCTTGGCGATGTGGAAGTTCGCTTACTGCATGTCGGGCGGGGGCATACTGATGGGGATAGCATCATTTACTTTCCTGACCTACGAACAGTTCATGCCGGCGACTTAATTATTGATGGGATGCCTTTTATTGACTACTCCTCAGGAGGGAGTGCCAAAGAGTGGGTTCAAACTATTGATGCGCTGCTTGAAATTGATTTTGATATCTTGATACCGGGGCACGGATGGCTGATGGATAAAGAGGATGTTGTGGCCTATAAGTACAGATTCGAGGAAATGAATCGGCGTATGCAGGAACTGGCACAAAGTGGCGAACCGATAGAGGATGTGCTGGCCTTGCTTAAACTGGACGAGCTTGGTTGGGACAACACTGTCAGTACCTCAACCTGGCTCAATAATAGTCTTGAGCGCTATTATGAGGAGATGCTGGCTCAATAAAGTCGCTGGGCTTTATGGCCTGCAAATAAAAGAAGCTCGGCTTGTCAGCTAAGCACTGAAATGAGTTATCTCAGTCATTGCGGATAGCTTCAAGCTTATCCAAATACTCCGGGTACATCGTTGCTGCACCATCATGCATGATCCCCATCGGGACATCAAAAGTTTCGAAAAATTCGCTCAGACTTGTGTTTTCACCCGGTAGATAGTGTGGAACGACACCCAGATCACGTGGTGCTTCTTCAACTGTTTCACAGATAAAAGTTGCCATCTTTCCGGCAGGATCCAGAATATAATCACTGCTGCGCACCAAAGGTTCGGTCAGGTAAACAGGATCATAGATATGATCAACAATGGTCAGCAGGTTACCAAGCCGGGTGAAATACTGAACGACATAAGCCTTGTCACTACGGGGAACGCCATTACGCCGCAACCAGGTATTTTTCAGGTGTGTCGTGGTGACCACCAGCGTAGGGCCTACCCATTCGCCGGTGGAAAATCCCAGCCATGTGTGCGGAGCCCCTTCAGGTGGATGTGGCCGTCCATCCATCCAGATGGTGCGTTGTCCTCCCATCCAGGAAAGGCGTAAACGCCAGGCAATCGTTTCATTGGTGAACGGATCAACTTCTTTCCAGATAGCCTGACTTCCAATACTGTGGGCGGCGTAATCGGCGGAATAATCATTACACTGACGTTCCTCAAGGGACAGGATGGTTGGGTCCCAGGCTTCAGCAGCCTGGATGGCAGCCTCGTTCAGGGGCAAACCCAGGTAATCGCCAATATAGGGGCCTTCGCCCCGGTCACGGTTGTCTTCATACAGGGGGTTGTACCAGTAACCCTGCAAATCGGCCTCGTAGGCCCCGCCGGCTGTTCCGGACTGAGCGTTAAGCATGCTGCCCGTCATCATTGCGTACAGTGCAAGTGATGCGACAGCAAGATTTTTTATTTTTGTTATCATGATTATTCTCACCTCACGCTACAGGGTCGTGGCGACCACATGGAATCGTCAGTCTCTTTTCTGAATTCAGAGCTTCTGATGTAAAGACCTCTGAGATAGGTTGGATCCTCAACGGTGCTGATCAGGGAAAACCACTCAGCGCCTGTGACGGTATCCCTGCGCCAGACAATATATTCCTTCAGGACAGCATCCTCGCTGAAGGGAACGCCATTTTTTCTCAGATAACCTTCGCGAAGATTGGTTGTGGTAATTTCCAGCGGGCCCAGCAAGTCTCCCAAACCGCCACCTACGCCGAAGAAACCAATACCCCTTGCGAGAGTCGTTTGCCTTATCCATTGGGCAAGGGAATAACCCTGCCAGCTTCTTTCAGCGTCGGCTGGGGGTGACCCATCAAAATGCAGCAAGCGTGTCTGTTCACCGTAATCGTATTCAATTTTCAGGGTTTCATCATTCTCCCAGCTAATCCGGGCGCGTCCCGGCAGGCTCATCAGATTCGGCGCTGCATAACCCTTGCATGCCAGGCCAGCAGTTTCATCAGCATCGGGATTCCAGGCATTCATGACATCCTCAGCCAACTGGTTCAAGGGAAGACCATGCAACTCTCCGGCTGGTGGTGTCACCATTCTATAACGCCAGTCCTCACTAATAACGGATACCCAGGTGCCGGTAAGGTCTACCGGTGCCATTTCTCTGGCACTTCTTAAATCAGGCTCATCCTGTGGTAGCTGAGCAAATAACATGGAGGATGAAGAAACAAAAACGCAGGCACTGAATAAACGCATAGAAGATGAAAGCAGAGTTTTCATTGTGAACCTCCTGTCTGACTGAGGCTCTGATAAACAATTTCAACAAAGGTTTCGGGGTTCAGGCCACGATCATAGCGGCCATCGTATTCAAGCGTCGGACGCAGAGCCTGCACCTCCTCAAGGCTCATGCCCCTATCTACATAGGTCTGGATACGGTCACGGACAATTGTTGCCATATCGCGGTATTCTGAGACATCGGCTTCATCTGCGACCCTGCCATGACCGGGAATAACATAAGTACCTCCCTCATTTTTCAGTGCAGGTATGGTAATTTCAAGCAATTCATTGAGTGCCGCTACTACGCCATTGATCGAGCCTCCACGGTCCAGATCAATGGGCGGGTAGCGATCAGTATTGAAAATGTCACCAGTGCTGACCACATCCGAGCCACGGAAATGGACGAGAGAATCGCCATCTGTGACGGCGTTTTGCATATGCATGATTCGGATTCCCTCACCATTGAAGAATATGGTTAGTCTTGGGTAGGCCGCATAGGTTCTGTTGGGCCAGCCACAGTCCTCGATACCAGCCACCAGCATGCGAATCATCACCTCTTCACGTGCAATGATGGCTGCCCCCGGTTCTTCGCCATTGTCAGTGTCCGCCGTGTTCGTCACCAGTTTGCTGCCATTTTGGCCCACCAGGATATTGCCGCCCGTGTGCTGAGCGTCATCAGAGGTATTGATTATCGTTCGAATGGGGGCACTTGTAATTTGTTTGATTGCGGACAGTACAGCTTCACTGGATTCGGCATTGCCGGAATCGACAAGCAATACACCATCTTCAGTCCCTTCATTTCTAATTTGCAGCGTGATATTGCCGCCTGCGCCCATCAGCACATAAACATTACCCTGGACAGGCAATAAACGCAGATCACCACTATAGCGTGCAACCTGAGCGGGTAAGTCAGGCCGGCTTTCAAGTGAAAAGCTGGCGGGTGCCCGGTTGTCCAGGGGGAATAAATTAACAGTTGGAAAGTTTGATGCCGCCTGATTTGCTTCAACGCCGCTATCTGCACTCGGGTCAGGACATTGGAAGGAGGCGCTGGGTTGTGCCAATACCTCACGGGAGAGAAGAACACTGACGCTGACGATCAGTAATAATCTAACTAAAACAAGCGGATTTACTCTTAAACAGGGCTGGACCATATTTGCAACCTTACAGATTCTTATAAGTATTTTTATGAGGGTTGAAATGAATAATTTTTATGTTCGCAACCCAATTTTTTGAGTTTGATTCTACCCTTTATAGCATGCCTTAAGTCAACAGCAATGCGTAACAATATTAGTTACAGGTTTTCAGTGATTAAGCTTAATGGGAACTTATACAGAAGCAGCTGCATTTTTCTGGAAAAGTATCTGTCACAACTAGAGCATTTTTATCAAATCTCAGCTAATATCTACGAACCACATAACAATAATAAAGAAGGAAAGACGTATGAATGACTATTCTCATGTAGCAGGCCGTGTATTACTCGCAATTTTATTTTTGATCTCTGGCATTGGAAAAATAGGCTCGGGCTTTGGGCTGGGTTTTGGTTATGCCGGAACTGCCGGATTTATGTCAGGTGGTAGCTTTCTGGGTATAGGAGTCCCCGGACAATTACTGTTTCTGGTCATACTGATAGAAGTAGTAGGAGCGCTTGCGCTGATCGTTGGCTTCAAGACTAAACCAGTGGCGTTGACTCTGGCGATATTTACCTTTCTGGCGGCATTAATTTATCACATGCCAGTAATCTCCACAGACTTTCTCAAGAACCTGTCAATCACGGGCGGTCTGCTGGTTTTATATGCCAGTGGCGCTGGTAAATACAGCCTGGACAATAAATAATAAATTGTCGTTTTATGGCCAGCCAAAGTTCAGTTAATGGCTGGAAACGGTCATTTAGAAAAATGTTCCACTAATAAATATCCCTTTGGTTTTGCTTCCGATAACTGGATATTATCGGAAGCAACGCCATGCCTCTTGCTGATCTCAATAGAAAAAATTACCAGAAATTACTATATGTCTTTTTCGATTCAAAGTAGTCAAAGGACTATTAGCCATCCCTACCATTGCGCCACTCATTCCCCGCAGTATTGACTTTGTCCCACTTAATCTATACCTTCCTTGCACAGCTTGAAAGTAAGCCTCTTTTTTATACCTCCATTTCGTTGCATTTCATAAGTACATCGTCCTGTAGTTCTAAATTTCAGTCTAGTTTTCCCGCTTATACCTATGCCTTTTAGGGCATTTTTTTACTATATATACAGGATATTTATTATGTCTAATACAACTACTGGTACCGTTAAATGGTTCAATGAATCTAAAGGTTTTGGCTTTATTGAACAAAAATCAGGTGCAGATGTTTTTGCACATTACAGCTCAATTGTTAGCCCCGGTTTTAAAACACTGGCGGAAGGCCAATTGGTTGAGTTTAATGTGACTCAAGGTCAAAAAGGCCCTCAGGCAGAGAATATCGTAGCAGTCTGATCTGCACGTTAATTCTTTTAAGAAAGGCAAGCTATTATAGCTTGCCTTTTTTTATGCCCCGGATTTAGCAAGAAGTCCGATTAATCAATAAATTTCGAGGAAGGCTACTTACAGAAAATACAGCCATGCAACAGATAAGCATTGGGCTTGGTATCGGTTAGAATAGGCCTATGCAAGCTTCAACCTTCGACAGCAAGAACTTTCTTAAACATGTCAGCACCCGTCCCGGGGTGTACAAGATGTATGATGCTGACGGCAAAATCCTTTATGTCGGCAAAGCCAAGAATCTAAAAAAACGTATCACTTCCTATTTCCGTGCTTCCGGACTGGACAGCAAAACCATGTTGCTGGTATCCAAAATCGATCATATCGAAACTGCCATTACCAATACAGAAACTGAAGCACTCATTCTGGAGCAGACGCTGATCAAGGAGGAGAGGCCACCCTTTAATATCCTGATGCGGGATGATAAATCCTATCCCTTTATTTTTCTCAGCAACAAAGACAAGTTTCCACGACTGGCATTGCACCGCGGTGCGAAGAAAAAGCAGGGGCGCTACTTCGGGCCTTTCCCCGGTGCCAGCGCAGTTCGCGAAAGCCTGAACCTGTTGGAAAAAGTCTTTCATGTACGCCAGTGTGAAGATTCCTATTTCCGTAACCGTAGCCGTGCCTGTCTGCAATATCAGATTAAACGCTGTTCCGGGCCCTGTGTGGGGCTGGTCAGTGAAGAAGATTATGCCGATGATGTCCGTCACTCCGTGATGTTTCTGGAAGGCAAAAGCAACCAGATTGCGGCTGAGCTGCAGGAAAAAATGCAAAAACTGGCAGCCAATAAAGAATTTGAAAAGGCTGCACGCATCCGTGACCAAGTGCGTGATCTCCGGGTAGTCCAGGAACGTCAGTATGTTTCAGGTGAAAGGGGAAATGTTGATGTAATCGCTATGTGCAACGAGGCCGGGATAGTGTCCATCCAGGTTATTTTTATTCGCGATGGTCTAGTACTGGGCAATAAAAACTACTACCCGAAATTTGTCATGGAAAATACATCTGCCAGCATTCTGCATGCCTTCATAGCCCAGTTTTATATTCAAAATCAAGGGCTGCACAGCATACCACGTGAAATCATCGTCAGTAATACCCCGGAAGAGTTAAATGGCCTAGTGGCTGCGCTGGAATACTGTTGTCAGCATAAAGTTGAAATCAAGCATAAGGTCAGACAACACAGGCAGAAATGGCTGCAACTGGCACAGACTAATGCCCAGCAAGGTCTGATCAGCAAACTCAACAGCCGACAGAGCATGGAAACACGCTTCAGTGCACTACAGGAGGCTCTGCAAAGTGAAAAGCTGCCAAACCGGCTGGAATGCTTTGACATCAGTCACAGCGCCGGCGAGGCCACCGTGGCCTCCTGTGTGGTCTTTGACCAGAACGGCCCGTTGAAAAGCGATTACCGCCGTTTCAATATTGACAACATTACCCCCGGAGATGATTACGCTGCCATGGAGCAGGCCCTGAAACGCCGCTATACACGCCTGAAGCGTGGCGAAGCCCGTTTGCCTGACATCCTGCTGATAGACGGCGGTAAAGGTCAGTTGACGCAAGCCGAAGCGGTCTTAGAAGAGCTGAGCATTGAAGGGGTGTTAATTATCGGCATTGCCAAAGGTATCAGCCGCAAAGCAGGGCAGGAGACCTTGTTTTTTGGCGGCACCCGTGAAGAACTGGTGCTGGAGGCAGAATCCCCGGCACTGCATTTGTTACAGCACATCCGGGATGAAGCCCATCGCTTTGCCATTACTGCACATCGCCAGCGCCGCGGTAAGAAACGGACCGAATCCTTTCTTGATGCGATTCCCGGCATAGGCCCAAAAAAACGCCGGGAACTGATTAACTACTTCGGCGGGCAGCAGGAAATCAAGCGTGCCAGCATTGAAGATCTTCAAAAAGTACCGGGCATCAGTCAGGCCCTGGCTGAATCCCTATATGACATTATTCACACGGCATAGCCACGAGTGGTGTAGAATGAAAAAATGAATACGGCAACATTTTTCACTGTCCTGCGGGTACTGGCGATTCCGGTGTTTATCGCCATTTATTACTCCGATATTCCTGGCAATAACCTGATTGCCGCCGTCATTTTCATTTTTGCCAGTATTACCGACTGGCTTGATGGTTATCTGGCACGCAAACTTGACCAGTGTTCCGATTTCGGTGCCTTTCTGGATCCGGTTGCCGATAAATTACTGGTCACGGTCACCCTAGTAATGCTGGCTGCCAATTACACCAGCCCCTGGTTTGTTGCCCCTGCGGCCATCATGGTGGCCAGGGAAGTGCTGATTTCAGCCTTAAGGGAATGGATGAGCAGTAATAACCAGCGCGACATCGTTGCCGTTGGTTACATCGGCAAAGTAAAAACGACCACACAGATGCTGGCGATTATTGCCTTGCTGGCAGCAGACCCGGTGGAAGTTAATCTCTTGCTGATAGCAGGTTATGCCCTGATTTATATCTCTGCCATTCTGACTTTATGGTCCATGTTCAGCTATTTCAAAAATGCCTGGCCCGTTCTCAGTCAGGATCTCAAACAGAAAACCCCGTAACACGCTGCAAACCACTCTTTACTTGACTTCACAGCCTATCTGATTAGAATAGCGTCCTCTTTGAAGCCCTGCTTCTCAAGCAGGCTCACGAAGCCAAAGAGCCTGAAATAATGGAACTCTGGCTGGGAACAAAACAATGTTCCCAAGCAGGATAAAAGCACGATTTAGAAGTACAGTGCGGGAATAGCTCAGCTGGTAGAGCACGACCTTGCCAAGGTCGGGGTCGCGAGTTCGAATCTCGTTTCCCGCTCCAATTTTGTTTTTATCTCGTAGAATGTTGAAAAATGTTTTCGAAGCAGCAGCTGCAAGGCAAAAATTGGTGAAAAAGCGGAGTTTATAGATAATAAATGAGCATTTTTAACCAATTTTTAACAATGCAGATGCCATGCAGATAGTTTTTCAACAGGCTGCTAAGTAGTCAAAGTCCCTTACAAGGCTGGATGGCAGAGTGGTTATGCAGCGGACTGCAACTCCGTGTACGCCGGTT
>JAYQWA010000015.1:0-58963 GCA_038148755.1 Gammaproteobacteria bacterium | reverse complement strand
CGACGACCACCACACCCCCAGTGTGGTGCGCTACCAGGCTGCGCTACACTCCGATTTGACTGATTGATTTTAAAAATAGGATTATAAAGCCCCTGGCAAGGACTAGGAAACCAAATAGTTTAAAGCTTCTTCAATTTCTTCGATCAGTTCCTTGATCACTTTCTGGTTCATCACAGGTTGCGCTTCAGCAACATCGTTCCCTGCCATACGTTGTCTGGCACCACCAATGGTAAAACCTTGTTCATACAGCAGAGAACGGATTTGACGAATCAGTATGACATCCTGACGTTGGTAATAACGGCGATTACCACGACGTTTAACAGGTTTTAACTGTGTGAATTCCTGCTCCCAGTAACGCAGTACATGGGGTTTTACTTCACACAGGTCACTGACTTCACCAATAGTGAAATATCGTTTAGCGGGGATTTCCGGTAATTCTGAATTATGACTCGGTTCCAGCATAGCTTTCTACTCTCGATTTAAGTTTCTGCCCTGGTCTGAAAGTCACCACTCGGCGTGCCTGAATGGGTATTTCTTCTCCGGTTTTGGGGTTGCGTCCTGGACGCTCACGTTTATCACGTAAATCGAAATTACCAAAACCAGATAACTTCACCTGCTCATTATTTTCCAGTGACTGTCTGACTTCTTCAAAGAACTGCTCGACTAACTCTTTGGCTTCACGCTTATTCAGGCCCATTTCGTCAAAAAGACGTTCGGCCATTTCTGCTTTTGTCAGTGCTCCACTGCCCATAGTTACTGCCTTAATACTTGTATTATTTAGCTTTTTTCTTAATCGGGTCGATAATTATGGCCTAAGTTCAGCCGAAAATCACCTTAATTCTGCATTAAATTGTGCTTCTAGTGCCTTGATACAGCTATTAATTATGCTATTTATCTCATCATCATTAAGAGTTCGTGATGGATTCTGGAAAATCAGGCCTATGGCCATACTTTGTTTGCCCGCCTGGATATTCTCACCCTGGTAGACATCAAACAGCACAACACGCTCAAGATTCTCACCGGCTTGCTGGCGGATAAGCTGTTCCAGCTCAGTATAATTGACACCTGTATCCAGCACTAAAGCGATATCTCTTCGCACGGAAGGGTATTTGGATAAGGCCGTAACTTTAGTTAGAGCAGCATCAAGCAGGCCATTCATGGCCAGTTCAAATAGATAGACCTTAGCGGGAATATCCAGCGTTTTTTGCAACTGCGGGTTCAATGCACCCAGCCAGCCAATACATTGCTGTCCTCTTAAAATACGGGCACTCTGACCAGTCTGTAACCCTGGATGCTCAGCGGACTCAAAACGAAAAGCCGCAATATCGTTAGTCATGGACAAAAGACTCTCCACATCACCTTTAATATCATAGAAATCTACAGGACGGCCTTTTTCACCCCACTGCTCCGGAGATTGATTTCCCCAAATTAATCCCCCCAGCATTGCCTCCTGCTGTATTGCATCAGTTTTTGAAAAAACCAGACCGGATTCAAAAATGCGCACCCTGTCCTGCTGGCGGTTTTGGTTATGCTTTAAAGTTTGTATTAATCCCGGCCAAAGGCTTCGGCGCATGACCGACATTTCACTCGAAATAGGGTTTGACAGAGTAATGGCATCAGACTGAGGCAAAGACAAGCTGCTTTCCAGTTCAGGTTCTACAAAGCTGTAAGATATAACTTCTTGATATCCAAGGGATATTAATCGCCTTCTAAGCTGTTTTATGCTCAGTTTATTTTCGCTGGAGCTATTTAAACGACTATCCGTTGTAGATCTGCTAATGGGTAAATTATCGTAGCCATAAACACGGGCTACTTCTTCTATCAGATCAGCTTCTATGCTGATATCAAAGCGCCAGCTTGGTACTTTAAATAACCAGCTCCCGGCATCTTTTTCGATTACTTCAAGTCCAAGTCGGCTGAGAATATCCTCAATGTCAGCAGCAGGAATATCCAGGCCAAGCAAGCCAAGCACTTTACTTGCACGTAATTTGACAGTTCTGCTTTCAGGCAACTCAGCATCCGTTACAACAACGGGACCAGGTTCCCCGCCGACTATATCAAGCAGCAGACGGGTAGCTCTTTCTATAGCCAGTCTGGGTAACTCATAATCCACACCACGTTCAAAGCGGTGTGAGGCATCTGTGTGCATACCATAGTTTCGGGCTTTACCGGCGATACTTAAGGGATTAAAAAATGCACTTTCCAGGAACAGATGATTGGTGTTTTTGCTGACCCCGCTGTGCTCCCCTCCCATAACACCGGCAATGGCCAGGGCTTTTTCATGATCAGCAATCACCAGCGTTTCTTCATTCAGTTCAACTTCGCGACCATCCAGTAAAACCAGTTTTTCAGCTTTGTTGGCCCGACGTACCCGAATGCCCTTGCTGAGAATATCCAGATCAAATGCATGTAAAGGCTGGCCTAATTCCAACATAACGTAATTAGTCACATCTACCGCTGGATCAATACTGCGTATGCCGCTGCGACGGAGCTTTTCCTTTAACCAAACAGGTGAAACAGCACTGACATCCACATTTTTAATGACCCGGCCAAGATAACGTGGACAATCTACAGGACTAAGCAATTCAACCGGGAAGACATCATCAATCGTACTGGCGACTTCATCAAGCTCAGGCGTGCTGACACTCGTTTTATTCAACACAGCAGCTTCGCGTGCTATACCCTGTACACTCAGGCAATCACCACGATTTGGTGTCAGGTCAACATCAATAATGCTGTCATCCAGATTCAGATAGTCACGAAAATCCTGACCAACTGTTGCATCCAGTGGCAGTTCCAGTATGCCATCTGATTTTTCTGCCAAACCCAGTTCTTCAGCAGAACACAGCATACCGTTAGATTCCAAACCGCGTAATTTTGCCTGTTTGATTTTAAAGTCATCGGCCAGTTCTGCGCCAACCAGCGCGAAAGGAACTTTTTGACCGGCGGCAACATTGGGAGCGCCACAGACCACCTGAAAATTTTCCTTACCACTACTGACCTGGCAGACATTGAGCTTATCGGCGTCAGGATGTTTCTCTACACTCAGAACTTCTCCAACAACAACACCGGTAAATTTATTGGCAGCAGGTTCAACGCTGTCAACTTCCAGACCCGCCATAGTCAGTTGGGCCACTAACTCTTCAGTGGATATCTTGGGATTCACCCATTCGCGTAACCAGTTTTCGCTGAATTTCACTTAACTGGCTCCTATGAAAACTGCTGTAGAAAACGCAGATCATTATCAAACAATAAGCGTAAATCTGTAATCTGATAGCGCAACATTGCCAGACGATCCACGCCCATGCCAAAGGCATAGCCTGAATAGCGTTCAGAATCTATATTCGAAAATTCCAATACTTTAGGATGCACCATGCCGCAACCAAGAATCTCGATCCAGCCAGTGTGACTACATACGCGGCAACCTTCTCCGCCACAATTAACACATTGCACATCAACTTCTGCTGATGGCTCTGTGAATGGAAAATAAGAAGGGCGGAAACGCACGGATAAATCGGCTTCAAAAAAAGCTTTGAGAAAATCAGCAATAATGCCTTTCAAATCAGCAAAACTGACATGCTCATCAATCAACAAACCTTCTACCTGATGAAACATCGGAGTATGAGTTAAATCAGAATCACAACGATAAACCCGTCCCGGGCAAATAATTCTGAACGGTGCCTCACCGGTTTCCATTGTTCTGACCTGAACCGTGGAGGTGTGCGTGCGCAACAAGGTATTGGCGTCAAAATAAAAGGTATCATGCATTGCCCGCGCCGGATGATGATCAGGAATATTCAAAGCCTCGAAATTATGATAATCATCTTCGATCTCAGGACCTTCAACCGTATTGAACCCGGCAGCAGAAAAAATATCTTCTATGCGTTCAATGGTTCTGGTCACTGGATGCAAAGCGCCGGCTTGCTGACGCCTGCCAGGTAAAGTGACATCGATTGCTTCTCGCTGCAATAAGTCTGAAGTCGCTGCACTTTCAATCAATTCTTTGCGCTGATTGATCGCTTCCTGCACCACCTGCTTGGATTTATTGATAGCCGCTCCGGCAGCAGGTCTTTCTTCCGCAGGCAGTTTCCCTAGCGTTTTTAACTGCTCGGTAAGACTCCCTTTCTTGCCCAAATACTGTACTCGCAAGCTATCAAGCTGAACTGCATCTTCAGCGTCATTGATAGCCTGCAAGGCCGAGTTTGTTATGGCTTCCAGATTTTCCATACCTATATAGGGTGTCTCGTCTGGGAGTTGATTAGGCTAGTGCCGCTTTTGCCTCTTGAGCTACTGCTGCAAAAGCATCTTTGTCATTAACCGCTAAATCAGCCAGGACACGGCGGTCAATGGCAATTTCAGCTTTCTTGAGACCGGCAATCAGACGGCTATAGGTAATATCATTAGCACGGGCCTGCGCATTAATACGGGTAATCCATAATGCACGGAATACACGTTTCTTTACTTTGCGGTCACGGTAAGCATATTGACCAGCTTTGATGACAGCCTGCTTGGCTACACGGTATATGCGACTACGCGCACCATAGTAACCTTTAGCCTGCTTGAGAACTTTTTTATGTCTACGGTGTGCAACCACACCACGTTTAACTCTTGCCATTAATTAATCCTCCCTTAATTCTGACGCAGCATGCGTTTTACATTGGACATATCAGCCGGATGAATCGCAGATGTTCCACGTAACTGACGCTTACGTTTGGTCGTCATTTTAGTGAGGATATGGCTTTTATAAGCGCTTTTGCGCTTGAGACCGGATCCGGTTTTCTTGAAGCGTTTAGCTGCTCCACTGTGAACTTTCTGTTTTGGCATTGTCTTACTCCGCATTTAAGGTAAGTCTTTTTTCTGTTTGAGACTTCCTTACGTTTAATAAAAAGTAAAAGCACTTCCTCCCGTTATCTTCGGGTTTCACGAAGAGTTAAGGGGAAACTTTTACTGCTTTTTCTTTACCGGGGTTAACACCATGGTTAACTGTCGACCTTCCATTTTCGGCTCCTGGTCAACTGTGCCATGTTCAGCAAGATCGGCTTTCAATCGCTGAATCAGCTCCATCCCGATATGTTGATGGGCAAGCTCGCGGCCACGAAAACGTAAAGTGACTTTGGCTCTGTCTCCATCGTTGAGGAAACGTATCAGGTTGCGTAGTTTTACCTGATAATCTCCTTCTTCCGTCCCTGGCCTGAATTTGATTTCTTTAACGTGAATGACTTTTTGTTTCTTGCGGTTTGCGGCTTTTTGTTTCTTGAGTTCAAAAACATGTTTGCCGTAATCCATAATCTTGCAAACTGGCGGCTCTGCATCTGGTGAAATCAATACTAAGTCCAGTTTGGCTGCTGTCGCCTCTTCTTTTGCTTCTTCCAGGCTTACTATGCCTTTCTGGCCACCATCGGCAAGAATCAATCTCACCTGTTCTGACTCTATATCATCATTGATAACAGCACGTTTACTTTTGTCACTTTCACGCTTAATAATAGAATTCTCCGTTCACGTTAATATTACATACCCTTGATTAATTACAGCCTGCTGTAATTCTCAATATCCTGCTGTAACAAAGCCTCAAACTGGGCGATTTCCATCACTCCCAGATCCTGTCCAGTACGGTCTCTGACCGAAATGGTATTAGCGGCAACTTCTTTGTCTCCCGCTACAAGCAGATAGGGTACACGCTGCACAGTGTGCTCGCGGATTTTAAACCCGACTTTCTCATTTCTCAAGTCGCTTTCGACTCTAAACCCTTTATTTTTAAGGGAATCCACGATTTTTCCGCAATAATCCGCCTGTTTATCCGTAATATTCATGACAACAGCCTGAACCGGCGACAACCAGGCTGGAAATGCGCCTTCATAATGTTCAATCAAAATACCGATAAAACGTTCAAAAGAACCAAATATTGCCCGATGTAACATAACCGGCGTTTTGCGGCTGTTATCTTCTGCTATATATTGGGCACCCAGGCGACCTGGCATGGAAAAGTCTACCTGAATAGTCCCGCATTGCTGCTCACGCCCCATACAATCCTTCAAGGCAAATTCAATTTTCGGTCCGTAGAAAGCACCCTCTCCTGGTAATAACTGCCATTGCTTGCCGGTGTTATTCAGTGCCAGTTCAAGCGCATCTTCTGCCTGGTCCCAGACTTCATCAGATCCAACTCTTTGTTCAGGCCGTGTTGAAAGCCGCAGGATAATCTCATCAAAGCCAAAATCCTGATAAACCTTATACACCAGATCAATAAAAACAGAGACCTCATCCTGAATCTGCTCTTCTGTACAAAAGATATGTGCATCATCCTGAGTAAATGATCTGACACGCATCAAACCATGCATGCTGCCGGATGGCTCATAACGATGACAGGAGCCAAATTCTGCCAGACGTAGTGGCAGATCACGATAAGATTTTAAACCCTGATTGAAAACCTGAACGTGACAGGGACAATTCATTGGTTTGATCGCATACATGCGATTTTCTGATTCAACACTGAACATCTGTTCAGAAAATTTAGCCGAATGCCCGGATTTATCCCACAAACTGTAATCAACTAACTGCGGCGTATTAATCTCCTGATAACCATTCTGTTCAAACAGGCTTTGCATATAACGTTTGATAGTCTGATAAATACTCCAGCCCTGTGGATGCCAGAAAACCATGCCTGGTGCTTCTTCCTGAAAATGAAACAGCTTCAGCTTCTTACCAATTTTACGATGATCGCGGCGTTCGGCTTCTTCAAGCAGATGTAAATACTGTTTTAATTCTTTTTTATCTGTCCAGGCTGTCCCGTATATGCGCTGTAACATTTCGTTATTGGAATCACCACGCCAATACGCGCCGGCTACTGACATTAATTTAAAGGCTTTAATGTGGCCTGTACTGGGGACATGAGGGCCACGACAAAGGTCAATGAAATCGCCCTGGCGGTAAAATGACAGCCCTTCAGCATTGGGTATACTTTCAATAATCTGAACCTTGTAGTCTTCACCCATGTCTTTAAACATGGCAACCGCTTCATCCCTATTCATCATGCTGCGATGAACAGCCACGTCTTCTTTGCTTAAACGCAACATTTCCTTTTCA
Source organism: Gammaproteobacteria bacterium (assembly GCA_038148755.1). Lineage (GTDB taxonomy): Bacteria > Pseudomonadota > Gammaproteobacteria > Pseudomonadales > Pseudohongiellaceae > UBA5109. The sequence goes on along the minus strand of JAYQWA010000015.1, from coordinate 51,883 downwards.
ATGGCTTCGAGATCTTCCGGGGTAAAGGGTCTTTCAAAGGCAAAGTCATAATAAAAGCCGTTTTCTATCACCGGCCCAATAGTCACCTGGGCAGATGGGAACAGATTCTGTACCGCATTTGCCATTAAATGTGCGCAGGAATGACGGATGACTTCCAGGCCTTCCTGATCACGCGAAGTAATAATGGCAACGTCAGCATCCTGTAAAATTTCGAAGGAAGTATCGACCAGTTCACCATTAACCTTCCCGGCAATCGCCGCTTTGGCTAAACCTGGGCCAATTGATTCAGCCAGGCCATGAACACTAACAGGCTGATCGAATTCACGCTTGCTGCCATCCGGCAAAGTAATGCTTAACATTTTCTCCAAAACAGAAATTACTCTTCTGTTTTCCCCTTTATAATGATTTGTAGACTTGTAAGGACATTCTTAGATTGGTAGGCACGACCAGATTCGAACTGGTGACCTCTACCATGTCAAGGTAGCGCTCTAACCAACTGAGCTACGCGCCTGTTACCGCTTTTCATTTACCTGTCCAGCTTCTCAAAAACCCTTTACTTACGCTGCTTGCAGGCTTCCCGAAAAGACCGGCGATTATAGAGAGACTAAAGCAAAATCACAAGAAAATTAAGGGTTTAACTGTTTTCCAGTTACTGATACTTGCTAAAACAATCTTCTGACTGGGAACTTCATCGTTGACTGGATTGAATTTAAGCTTTTCCTATTCGCTGTTCGAGAAAATCACGACGCAACGGCTAACTTTTGCAGGTGAATTGACATTCTTTTTTTCATATAGCAACCTGCATCGGTATTTACTTTGACAGAGCAGTTTACCAATGACCAATGTACATCTGCAGGAGGCTTGGCAATTTTCCGGGCCTGCTCCCGAGAAATCCGGCAGCGCAGTCATCCTAATCCATGGCAGAACACACAGCCCAAAAGAAATGTTTGCACTGACAGAGAGAATCTCATTATCTACTGCCAGTTATGTAGCGCTACAGGCAAGTGGTAATTCATGGTATCCGGCGAAGTTCATGCAGCCTGTTGAAGAAAATCAGCCCTTTCTGGATTATTCTCTTGAGACAGTCAATGAAGCCACCAAAAGCCTGAATGCCCAGGGTGTTACAAACAATAATATTTTCTTCCTGGGCTTCTCCCAGGGGGCTTGTCTCGCCTGTGAATATGTCTATCGAAACCCACAAGCCTGGGGAGGACTTATTGCTTTTACCGGAGGGCTAATCGGTCCGGAAAATACAATCTGGCCCGAGACTGGCAAGCTGGGCAATATGCCCGTAATATTGGGAAACAGCGATGAAGACGAATGGGTACCTGTAAGCCGCACAAAAGAGACTGCAAGCGTATTCAAAAAAATGGGTGCCAGTGTAACCTTAAAAATCTACCCAGGGCTTGATCATAGCGTCAATGATGATGAGATAGACTTAGCACGTTCAATGCTCTCAACAAACTTTTCAAAATAAACATAGAGTACCGGAGATAGACATGGACACTAATACATTTATTCAGCGCCACCACCATTTAACTCTGAATGTGGGAGGTGCGCAGGAAGATTACGATTTTCATACCCAGATACTGGGACTAAAAAGTGTTAAAAAGACCGCGCTCTATGATGGTGATAAACCTGTTTATCATTTTTATTATGGTAATGACCATGGAGAAGAAAGCACCTTGATAACCTGCTTTCCATTCCGACAACTTGGTCGCAAAGGTCGTAAGGGTACTGGCCAGATAAGCACTATAGCGCTCTCCGTACCCATGTCAGCCTTAACTTTCTGGGACAAACATCTCCGTGAACACGGTTTTGACGTCAATGAAAATGAACGATTTGGTGAATCATTACTTGAATTTGCACACCCCTGCGGGATTGCTTATGAATTAGTCGGGATTGAAGATGATGACCGACAGCCCTACTCCAATGGAAAAATTCCTTCGGAATTTGGCATACGTGGTACGCACGGCATTACGGTGTCCGTGCAGGATATTGAAAACTCTGACGAATTTATGCAGCACGGATGGGGCGGTAAAAAACGAAATACAGATGCTAACTATATTCGCTATGAAGTTGGGAATGGTGGCAGTGGTGCAATCATCGACTTCAAGGAAGAACCTTCTTTAAAACAGGGCTCCTGGGAATACGGTGAAGGTGTCGTGCACCATTGTGCATTTCAGGTTGAAGATTTCGATGTACAAAGCAAGGTAAAGTTTAATCTGGAAGGTCTGGGCTATACAGATGTCTCAGAAAGAAAAGATCGTGGTTATTTTGATTCAGTTTATGTAAGAACTCCAGGTGGAGCCCTGTTTGAAGCCGCTGTTTCAAAACAGGAAGGCTTTCTCATTGATGAGAAATTTGAAGAGCTTGGCAGCTCATTACAAATTCCGCCTCCGTTTAAACACCGGGAAGAAGAACTAATCAGCTTTCTTGAACCGCTGAAATACTAGGCAAACTATACTTTTTTTAATTAAGCCAAGTAAACTGATAAAACCAGAGCTTTCTCTGGTTTTTGTTTACGCCTATCCCACTAAGCAATAAATTTTTTACTGATCACGGCAACCTGATCCCGAACTTTGGCAGCCTCTTCGAATTCAAGATTACGTGCATGTTCATACATAAGCTCTTCCAGTCGTTTAATTTCTTTCGTGAGTTGCGCCGGTGTCATACTCTCCAGACTGACATCATAATCTCCGGAAACTTCAGCAACCTCTCTTAACTGTGCATAGTTACGCTTGCTTTTACCCTGAGTCTGACCTGCGCCTTCCATGATATCTGCAACACCTTTCTTAATTCCCTGCGGAGTGATGCCATGTTTGAGGTTGAACTCATGCTGAATGCGACGGCGCTCCATTGTAGTATCTATAGCTGCCCGCATTGAATCGGTTACCCTGTCCGCATATAAAATAACTTTGCCGTTGATATTTCTTGCTGCTCGTCCCATGGTTTGAATCAGAGATCGCTCTGAACGCAGAAAACCTTCCTTGTCTGCATCCAGCACAGCCACCAGGGAAACTTCCGGAATATCCAATCCTTCCCGTAACAGGTTAATACCCACCAGTACATCGAATTCCCCCAAACGCAAATCGCGAATAATCTCAACACGTTCAACAGTATCAATGTCTGAATGTAAATAACGCACTCGTACGCCGTTGTCAGCCAGGTAATCAGTTAAGTCTTCTGCCATACGCTTTGTTAGTGTGGTAACCAGCACTCTTTCATGTATAGCAACACGTTTTTTTACTTCGGAAAGCAGGTCATCTACTTGGTGAGTAGCAGGTCTGACTTCAGGCTCAGGATCCAGCAACCCAGTTGGTCTGACAACTTGTTTCACCCGCTGCCCTTCATGCTCTTTTTCATATTGTGCAGGTGTCGCTGAAACAAAAATAAGTTGTGGAACCAGTTGCTCCCACTCGGCAAAACGCAGAGGTCTGTTATCCAGAGCTGAAGGCAATCTGAAACCATACTGTACCAGTGTCTCTTTACGTGAACGGTCGCCTTTATACATGGCGCCAATCTGCGGTATCGTCACATGTGATTCATCGACCACCACGAAGGCATCTGCAGGCAGATAATCAAACAGGGTTGGCGGTGGCTGCCCTTCTTCACGCCCTGACAAATAACGTGAATAATTTTCCACCCCTGTGCAGTAGCCCAACTGCGCCATCATCTCCAGATCAAACTGGGTGCGTTGCTTCAGACGCTGGGCCTCTACCAGAAAATTATTTTCTTCCAGGTATTTTAATCGTTGGGCCAATTCTTCTTTTACCTGTTCTATTGTTTCCAGCATACGTTCACGATGCGTGACATAATGTGATTTTGGGAACACCGTGAGTCTCGGGACTTTTTGTAAGATTTCACCGGTTAAGGGATCAAAATAAGCCAGACTCTCAATTTCATCGTCAAAAAGTTCGATCCGTATTGCGTTGCTCTCAGACTCCGCAGGATATATATCAATAACATCCCCTCTGACCCTGTATGAACTTCTGTGCAAATCCATCTCATTGCGCGTGTATTGCAATTCAGCAAGGCGTTTCAATAAAACACGCTGATCCAGCTTACCGCCAACATTCAGATGCAGCACCATATCCAGATATACAGTGGGATCACCCAGACCGTAGATTGATGAAACCGTCGCAACAACCACAACATCGCGCTTTTCCAGCAAGGACTTGGTCGCAGACAAACGCATCTGCTCAATATGCTCATTTACCGAAGAGTCTTTTTCGATATAGGAATCAGAGGCCGGGACATAGGCTTCCGGCTGATAATAGTCATAGTAGGATACGAAGTACTCTACAGCATTATCGGGAAAGAATTCCTTTAGTTCACCGTAAAGCTGCGCCGCCAGTGTTTTATTGTGCGCCATGATGAGTGCAGGACGCTGGGTTTGCTGTATCACGTTTGCGATTGTATAGGTTTTACCTGAACCGGTTACGCCCAGTAAGGTCTGTGCTGCAAGCCCGTCTCCCAGCCCTTCTACCAGTTTTTTAATCGCTGCCGGTTGATCTCCGGCAGGTGGAAAAGGCGCTTTTAGTTTGAAATGATCCAAGCAGATTACCCAAGTGCAAAACGGCTCATTGTATGCGCATTAATTATTGAAATGAACCACTACCCCAAGCAAGATAGGTTGACCCTTTGTTTAAATCTCATTAACATACGCGCCGCGTTCGAGTTATAATCTCACGCTCAGAATTATTGCCCAATAGCTCAATGGTAGAGTAGGTGACTGTTAATCACTTGGTTCCTGGTTCGAGTCCAGGTTGGGCAGCCAATTTCTCATAGCAAAACAGTACAGTTCGTACTGCTGCCGGATAAAGCTGATAGCTTATTAGAAGCTGCAACAGCAATTATCCGTCTTTTTTTGCCTGCTAATTCGCGCTTCTACTCGTCAACGAGAGTTATCTTATCTACATTGTTTCGTAGAGTTACCTCTCCTATACCGCTAACCATAATCAATTCATCGACGCTTTTAAAATCACCGTTGGATTCACGATAATCAACAATAGCTTCCGCTCTGCTCAAACCGACACCATCCAGCATCATTGCAATGGTTTCAGCATCTGCGATGTTAATATTAACCCATTCAGACATCTCACTATATGAGACCTCACTATTTTCTGTAGCAGGCAGGTTTTGAGCCTGTCCTGTATATGAACCCAGCAGTAAAAAAGCAAATAAAGCTAACCGGAAAAATTTTAATTTAACTGAAATTTCTCCTTTCATTCTATTGATGATTCCTTTCATTTCTATCTCCTTTATTTATTTAGAATTAATACACACAGCCCTCATGCTGCTTCTTAAGACTAGCAGAGCACATAAATATTTCCTGTTTTATTTTGAATCTGATCAGGAGAGCAGTTTGAAAAAATACTCGTAATAACTACGCTTCAATTCCCTGAATAATGCTATCAAGTTTTTCAGAAGGTTTGGCTGCCTGCGTTATGGGTCTACCAATGACCAAAAAGTTACTCCCCTGTTCTAAGGCGGAACGCGGAGTGACAACCCTTTTTTGATCATCAACACTGTCACCACTTGGTCGAATGCCAGGCGTTACCAATTGAAAATTATCAGGGCATTGTGCCCGTAAAGTAACCGTTTCCTGGGCAGAACAGACTACTCCATCCAATTCCGCATCTACTGCCAGGTTTGCCAGCAATTGCACTTGCTGCTGCGGCGTATTATTAACGGAAATCTGCAACAAATCTTCCGGCGCCATGCTGGTCAGCACTGTGACAGCAATCAATAAAGGCGCGCCCTCAAAGTTTAAGGCCTCTCTGGAAGCTTCCAGCATAGCCAGCCCGCCCGAAGCATGGACATTGACCATCCACACACCAAGATCGGCCGCAGCCTTTAATGCCCCTGCAACTGTATTAGGAATATCGTGAAATTTTAAATCCAGAAAAACATCATAACCTGCTGCATTAATCTTATTGACCAAAGCCGGACCACATCTCGTGAACAGCTCCTTACCCACTTTTACACGACACTTTGCCGGATCAATATTTTGTAAAAAGTCCAAACAGTGTTTTTCACCCGGAAAATCCAGAGCCACAATTATTTGCTTATCATAGTGCATCTTGACTACCTGTAACTGTTATTTCCAAAACCCATTTCTATTTTTTTGGGCTATGCTTTTCTAACTTTCTGATTCTACCAACAAGGCATCAATCGGTTTAACCTTTCCCCACTCGTTACATCCTGGACATAACCAATGTAATTTTTTCAAATTAAAACCGCAGTTTCCACATCGATACCCGGTTTTATCATCCAAAAACTTTTCCAGAACCTGATGAAATTTTGCGCTATCAGGGTCATTCTGAGCACTTGTGTTTAATAGAATGGCCTGCCCTAATAATTCTATTGACGGGTTGGAAGGAAGTTTTTCTAATAACACCTCTCTGGCCTTCTCCTCACCTTCATTATTTTTTATGTAATTAGTAAGCTGCAGCAGCAAGGTGGTTGTAAGCGGTTCCTGTAAGCTGTTTTCTATAAATTTTCCCAGTTTCTTTTGGTCTCCCAACGCCTGATAAGCAGTAATTATTAACTCAAAAGCTTCTGCTTTATAGCTGGGATCCTGCATTGATATTTTTAATAATGCTTTAATCGCTTGTTTATAATTAGCCTGTTCAAACTCCAGCCTGCCTAAAATAAGGCTGGCTCTGGGATTGTCTTTGTCCATACTTCTCGCGTTATCGAGATATTTTTTAGCTTGGTTATAGTGCTGTAATTCCAGTTCCTTGTCGGCCATTTCACAATAAAAATGAGAGGCCTTATTTTGAAACCCAGAACGTTGATTCGGCAAACATACTTTAAGCAAATCATTCACGACCATAATTGCTTTTTGCCATTCCTTCTCTAATTGATAAACAATTAACCCCTGATTTAACGCAGCAATTTTCACTTCTGGCTCTGCCACCTTCAATTCATCAATCAACTTTTCCGCCCTATCAAGCAAACCAGCAGCCACATAACTTTTTACCAGACCAAGCTTGACCTGATTTAATTCAGCCTGACTTAACTGTGAATTAGCGAGCAGGGTTTGATAAACAGCGATTGATCCATCCACCTTGCCACGACGTCTTAATAGAGTGCCTAAAGCGAGATGGCTTTCAAGTGTATTTGAATTTACTTCGAGCGAAGCGATGAAGGTGTCAATTGACTGGTCCGGCTCATCATTTAATAAATAATTCAGGCCAACAAAGTAATCTTTAGCCGCATTCTTGTGTGGGAAATATTTGATCTTGAACTGTGTCTTGTAACCCGAATACCAGGCCAAGGCCAGAGCAATAAGCATCAACAGTAATAGAAATAAATTTCCTAGCTCCATAACAGCCTATTTTTCTTTGCCTTTTTTTAAATCTTTGTTTTTTACTAAAGTTGAGTTGATATTGCCTTCCTGTGTTTTTTTGAGCAGCGCTTCCAGTTGATTAATTCTGAACTGGGCTTTTATACGCCGAAACAGACCATAACCTAATAACAAACCCAAGACACCGCCCCAGGCAAATGCTAAAAGTACCCAGACAGCAAGACTTTGAGGTGCCAGTTCTATTCCAATCCAGAGTTGCACCATAACACTATTATTGCTAGTAAAAATAAAACCGACCAGCACCAGCAGCAAAAAAAGTAAAACAATGATGAAACGGGGTATTTTTGACATTCGGCTATTTTAGCTTAGAACCTGACTAAAAAAACGCATTGAAAAAAAACGGCGGTTCCTGTTACAGGTTCCGCCGTTTATTCGACTTTAAAAAGCGCTTTAGAATTACGATCTTTCTCTTAACAGGCTCTCATTGACTCGATCCCTTAATTCCTTACCGGCTTTAAAATACGGAACATATTTCCCTTTTAAGTCCACTGCTTCACCGGTTTTAGGGTTTCTGCCAACGCGAGGCGCGCGATAATGTAATGAAAAGCTGCCAAATCCGCGAATTTCAATACGTCCTCCCTCGGCGAGAGATTCTGACATATAAGAAATAATAGCTTTAACCGTCAACTCAATATCTTTCAATGATAATTGACTCTGTTTTGCTGCTATACGCTCTATCAATTCTGATTTAGTCATAACATGGCTACCTTAACAGACCTGTTTTATAGCTTTTCCTTAATTATCGCTATTTAGACGCTATTCTTTATCCATCTGCGCTTTAATCAAATCGCCTACTGTCGCTGGAGAAGCCGCGCTGGCAGTTTGTTTATTATGCTCAGCAATTGAATCCTTTTCTTCATCAATCTCTTTCGCTTTCACAGACACGGTAATTGTTCTGTTCTTACGATCAAGGTTGACTATTTTGGCTTCAATCTCATCACCTTCATTAAGCTCAGTACGCATATCTTCAACACGGTCACGGCTAAGATCCGAGGCTTTCAACAAAGCTTCAACACCTTCAGCCAGTGTTATCGTTGCTTCCTTGGTATCAACAGCGCTAACTGTACCAGTGACGATAGCGCCTTTGTCATGCTCATCCGTATAGATTGCGAATGGATCACCGGATAACTGCTTGATACCCAGGGAAATGCGCTCTCTTTCCGGGTCAATAGACAGAATGACAGTATCAATCTTATCGCCTTTGGTATATTGGCGCACAGCCTGTTCACCCGGCTCTTCCCATGAAATATCTGACAAATGAACCAGACCATCAATTTCACCATCAAGACCAATAAAGATACCGAAGTCAGTAATGGATTTGATATTGCCGGAAATTCTGTCGCCTTTTTTGAAGGTTTCTGCAAAAGCATCCCAAGGGTTTTTCTGACACTGTTTAAGGCCCAGTGAAATACGACGTCGCTCTTGGTCAATTTCAAGAATCATGACTTCAACTTCATCGCCAAGGTTAACCAGTTTAGAAGGATGAATATTTTTATTGGTCCAATCCATTTCAGAAACATGAACCAGTCCTTCAACACCTTCTTCAAGTTCAGCGAAACAACCATAATCAGTCAGGTTGGTAACAACGGCTTTAACTTTAGTGTTTTCAGGATAACGGTTTTTAATTTCAATCCAGGGATCTTCACCAAGCTGTTTTAACCCCAGTGAAACACGGTTACGCTCGCGGTCAAACTTCAATACCTTAACGTCTATTTCGGCACCGACTTCAACAATTTCACTTGGATGCTTGATACGCTTCCAGGACATATCCGTGATATGCAGCAAGCCATCAACGCCACCCAGATCAACGAAAGCACCGTAATCGGTAAGGTTTTTCACAACACCTTTAACAGACTGACCTTCCTGCAGGTTAGACAATAATTCATCGCGCTCTTCGCTGTTCACAGACTCCAGCACCGCACGACGAGAAACCACTACATTGTTTCGTTTTTGGTCAAGTTTAATTAATTTGAACTCAAGTTCTTTAAACATGAGATGATCAACATCCCGCACGGGGCGTACGTCAACCAGTGAACCCGGTAAAAATGCGCGAATAGTGTTTACATCGACCGTAAAACCACCTTTGACCTTGCCGTTAATAACGCCGATAACCGGCTCGTTATTTTCAATAGCTTTTTCCAGAACCATCCAGGTTTCAGCGCGTTTGGCTTTTTCACGGGATAATTTGGTTTCACCGAAACCATCTTCTACAGTATCCAGAGCGACTTTAACTTCATCGCCAAGCTGTAGGTTGAACTCACCTTGTTCACTTAAAAATTCCTGGCGTGGAATGACGCCTTCTGATTTTAAACCTGCATGGACTGTCACCCAGTCCGAATCAATATCAATGATAGTCCCAGTCACAATAGAACCGGATTTCATCTCAATTTCTTTTAAACTTTCTTCAAATAACTCTGCGAAACTTTCGCTCATATTTTTACCTATAAAGAAAACTGAGTCAGTTTTCATATCAGTCCATATTCCAGTCAATATGGGTCAGTTAATTTGAGCACACTTCAGCTTTTACTGGCGCTTGAAGCACACTTGATTTGGTGATTTTTCCTGCAGCTGTGCAGTATTAAATGTCTAAATTTAATACTTGCTGAGTGGTGGAAAACACCTTCTCAAACACCTGATCTATACTCAAGTTCGTTGTATCAATCAGTAGAGAATCTTCAGCAGGAACAAGTGGTGAGACTTTTCGTTTCGAATCCCGTGCATCACGAGCCTCTATATCCTGCAAAAGGTCGCGCAGATTAACACTAAGTCCCTTATTTATCAACTGCTTATAACGTCTTTGAGCCCTTTCCTCGAGTGAGGCCGTGAGGAAGAATTTTTGTACGGCATCCGGAAAAACAACCGTTCCCATATCGCGACCATCAGCAACCAACCCAGGCATCTGGCGAAAGGCCAACTGCCTTTCATAAAGTGCTTCTCTGATTTCAGGAATAATAGCTACCTGTGAAGCCAGTTCACCACTGGCTTCCTCCCTGATTAAAGCAGAGATTTCTTCGCCATTTAACTCCAGGGAGCCTTCAAACAGCCTGGAAAAGTAAACTTCCATATTTAAGGTGAAATCCCTCAACTCATTGATATTATTAAACTTAATTCCTGCAGCCTGGGCGCCTACTCCAACCAGACGGTATAAAGCTCCACTATCCAGAAGATGCCACTGCAGTGTTTCAGCCAGCATGTGAGAAATCACGCCTTTGCCTGTTCCACTGGGACCATCAATAGTAATCACTGGTGCCTCGGTAATAACAGGTGGATCTATCGTTAGCATATCTGTCACGACTCACTTACCTTTATATCTATGCCGCTGCTGTAGGCAAGTTCGACAAAGCCGGGGAAAGAAGTTGCGACATTATTGCAATCGAGTACGGTAATAGGTTCTTCAGCAGCCAGAGCGGCAACAGCGAAGGCCATCGCTATACGATGATCACCTTTACTGTCTATTTCTCCACCTCGCATAGCCCTTTGTAGTCCTTCTCCCCTGATAACAATGCCATCAGGCTTCACCTCATGCTTAACCCCGAGCGTCGCCAGACCATCGGCCATTGCCTGGATACGATCACTTTCCTTGACCCTTAACTCTTCCGCTCCACTCAAGGTAGTAACACCCTCTGCGCAGGCAGCCGCAATAAACAAGGCAGGAAACTCATCAATAGCCAAAGGAACCTCATCAACGGGGATAGTGATGCCCTTTAATGGCGCATAACGTACTCTGATATCTGCAACTTCTTCACCGCCCGCTTTATATTGTTTCAGGTATTCAATGTCGGCACCCATGGCACGTAAAATATTAATCACACCAATTCGGGTCGGGTTGATACCTACATGCTCAAGCACAAGATCCGACCCCGGCGCTATACTGGCGCCAACCAGAAAAAATGCGGCCGAACTGATATCCGCAGGAATATCAATATCACAGGCTTCAAGTTTATGACCGCCACTTATTTCTATTTTGTTTCCATTTACCTGCAGAGGATAAGCAAAGCCCTGTAACATCAGTTCTGTATGATTACGGCAAGGCGCAGGCTCAATGATGCTGCTACTGCCATCGACATAAAGTGAAGCCAGCAATAAACAGGATTTCACCTGGGCACTGGCAACCGGCATAGCATAATCTATGGGCTCTAGTTGAGCTGGACTGATTCTGATCGGTGCAGTACCACCTGCTTCCAATTCTATTTCAGCCCCCATCGCTTTTAAGGGATCTGTCACTCTTCGCATTGGCCTTTTGGAAAGCGATTCATCGCCTGTTAGCACTGAAGGAAAGTTTTGTGCTGCCAGCAAACCGCATAACAAACGCATGGCTGTGCCGGAATTTCCCATATCCAGACTATGCTGTGGTGCCTGCAAACCATGCAAGCCAACACCCTGAATTCTGAGACTGCCATTATCAGGTTCGCTGATGGTCACCCCCATTGCTCTGAAGGCACGAAGTGTCGCCAGACTATCTTCACCCTCCAGAAAACCTTCGATAGAGCTTGTCCCTTCAGCAATAGCGCCCATGATGATGGCTCGATGCGAAATGGATTTATCGCCGGGAACGCGTATTCTGCCTTGCAGTGTACCTTTCGGCTGCACTTTAAATATTTGTCTGGTAGTCATGATTATTTAAAAAGGAATTTATCTCTAGATTGTTTGACGCGTTGCAGCACTTTCTTAATTTGCTCAGCGTCAGCCATCTTTATCGCCTGCTTGAATTCTGCCAGATCAGTCTCAAATTCTTCAAGAATCGCACATAACGCATCAGCATTACTCAAAAAAATGTCACGCCACATATCAGGGTCACTCGTCGCAATGCGGGTGAAATCCCTGAACCCACCGGCTGCAAAGCGAAAAATCTCATCACTGCTGCCCTGCTGTGAAAGAGAATCTACCAGAACAAACGCGAGCAAATGTGGCAAATGGCTGGTCGCTGCCAAAATTTCATCATGATGTCGAACCGGCATTTCCAGAACTTCAGCGCCAAGTTCCCGCCATAAACTGTTGACCAGACCCAGGGCCATTTCACTGGTTTCAGCTGCCGGCGTCAAAATCACCCGCCGTTGCAAAAACAAATCAGCTTGTGCCGCTCTAAATCCGCTTTTTTCAGAACCTGCAATCGGATGACCCGGCACCAGGTTTGATGGAATTTTGCCAAAAGCTTTTTCTGCTGCATCCAGCGTTGATTGTTTAACACTGGCAACATCGGTAATGACACAATCATCTTTAACCAGAGTAGCCAGACCCTGCATAATTGGCGCAACACTTAAACCCGGCACAGCGATTACTATCAGGTCTGCATCCGTGCAAATCGATTCAAGTTCAGTACTGTAACCAGCAATCACACCATTATCCTGAGCATATTGCAGCCCTTCTGCATCCCTGCCAACTGCCCAGATCTGAGAACTTAAGCCTCTATCTGACAAAGCTCTGGCAATAGAGCCTCCGATAAGACCCAAGCCAATAATCACAATTTTTTTACCCAGCAATACCGGCTCTGATAAAGCTCGAGCCCGTTCGGTATGAACCAGCCCCGATACCGGATAGGAACCAAGAATTTTAACGTCAATGTTTGGTTTGCTAAGCGCCGACAGGGCAGCAGCCACATTAGCAGCTTGCTGATGACCATCCACATCAATATAAAAACTGTAAGACCATGCCTCTTTACCCGAAGGTCTGGACTCCAGTTTACTCATATTGACCGAATGTCGTTTTAAGGGCTCCAGTACTTCCAGTAAGGCACCGGGTTCATTACGGGTAGTGACAATCAACGATGTCTTGTCATCCTCGGAGTTTTTGCTCGGCTGCGCCTGGAAATTCTTGCTGATTATCAGAAAGCGGGTTGTGTTATCTGCAGTATCTTCTATATCTTCAGCCAGGATGGATAAGTGATAGATTTCTGCCGCTGCTTTACTGGCGATAGCAGCAACATTGGCTTCTTGCGAAGCAATAAGCGCTGCTTCAGCATTACTACTGACGGGAACTCGGGGAACGCCAGAGAAGTGCTTATCCAGCCAAAGACGACATTGTCCTAAAGATTGCTGGTGAGAGACTATTTTTTCGACATTGCCTGAATTCAGTTGTGAACTGCCCATCAATACATGCTTTATGCGCAGGGAAATTTCACCACAGATAATGACAGAATTTTTTTTGAAACAATCAAGGGTGGCGGTAACTGACCCTTCAGAGGAGTTTTCAACCGGCACAACCGCGTAATCACAGTCACCAACTGTGACACTGTTAAAAACATCTTCGATGCTGGCTAAAGGCAGACCAGCCTGATCTGCACCGAAATACCGGCGCAGCGCACTGTGAGAATATGTGCCTTCAGGACCCAGGTATGCAACCGGCAGATCCGTGGTGATGTCATTCATCGTCTGCTGGTGAATCGCCTTCTTCAGACTCACCTTCGTATGCAGGAACTTCATCCGGTTCTTCTATGCGTTCCACACCGACCAGAGTTTCCTCATCTTTTAATTTAATCAGGCGGACTCCCTGGGTGTTCCTGCCCTGGGATGAAACTTCATCAGTCCGGGTTCGCACTAGCGTGCCCTTATCGCTGATCAGCATAATTTCATCGCCATCGAAAACCTGAACAGCGCCAACAATTGCCCCATTACGTTCACTGGCTTTGATCCCAATCACGCCTTTACCACCGCGCCCCTTACAAGGAAACTCATCAACAGGTGTACGTTTACCATAACCGTTCTCACTGACAGCAAGTATTTGCCCACCTTCTTCAGGAATAATCATATCCACCATATGGTGACCATCTTCCAGTCTTATTCCCCTGACTCCACGTGCCGTTCTGCCCATGGGCCTGACAGCATCTTCACTGAAACGCACCGCTCTGCCGGAACTACTGTAAAGCATGACGTCTTTCTCGCCATTGGTAATGGCCGTTTTAACCAGCGTGTCACCTTCATCAAGCTCAATCGCACGCAAACCGACACTGCGCTGTCTTGCAAAATTGGTCAAGGCCACTTTTTTAACGGTGCCGTTGGAGGTTGCCATGAACACAAATTCATCCTCCGGATATTCCCGGATTGGTAGCATGCTGGTGATATTTTCGCCTTCTTCCAGGGGCAGAATATTCACAATGGGTTTCCCACGCGCCGTTCTTCCTGCTACCGGTATATGGAACACCTTAATCCAGAATACTTTACCTGTTGTGGTAAAACACAAGAGGGTGTCATGACTGCTGGCAACCAGCAAATGCTCAACAAAATCTTCTTCCTTGACCGTTGCCGCCGCTTTACCTCTGCCACCGCGACGCTGCGCCTGGTAATCCGATAGCGGCTGACTCTTGGCATAACCCGTCTGCGAAATGGTGACCACACGATCTTCTTCAGTAATCAAGTCTTCTACAGTCAGGTCCTGCTGGGAATCCCGAATTTCAGTACGGCGTTCATCACCGTAACTGTCATTGACTTCATTCAACTCCTCACGAATAACCTCCATCAAACGACTGTTATTAGCCAGAATTTCCATATATTCCGTTATCTGTGATAGCAATTCTTTATAGTCATTGATTAATTTTTCCTGCTCGAGTCCGGTCAGACGGTGCAGACGTAACTCGAGAATGGCCTGTGCCTGTTCCGGCGACAGCATATATTCCTTATCTTTCAGACCATATTGTTCAGGTAAATGATCCGGTCGGCAGGCTCTCGGATCAGAGTCGCCCAGCATCGCCAGCACACCCTCTGAATTCCAGGCCCGTTCCAGCAACTTGGCTTTCGCTTCGGCTGAGCTGGGTGATGTCTTAATTAATTCAATCACTGCATCAATATTTGCCAGTGCAACAGCCAGGCCTTCCAGGACATGACCTTTTTCTCTGGCTTTACGTAATAAATAAACGGTACGGCGAGTAACAACTTCCCGTCGGTGCTGAATAAAAGCATCCAGCGTGTCTTTCAGATTTAAAACTTTGGGCTGACCATCAACCAGGGCAACCATGTTGATGCCAAACACCATCTGCATTTGTGTCTGGGCATAAAGATTATTCAGTATGACATCACCAACTTCGCCTTTACGTAGTTCGATGACAATGCGCAATCCATCCTTATCAGATTCATCCCTGAGTTCACTGATACCTTCAAGTTTCTTTTCTTTAACCAGCTCAGCAATACGCTCAATTAAACGGGCTTTGTTCAATTGATAAGGGATTTCACTGACAATAATGGTTTGCCTGCCGCTTTTCTCATCTTCTTCGATGACAGCACGCGCACGCATATAAATTTTGCCACGTCCAGTGCGGTATGCCTGAACAATACCGGCTCGGCCATTGATGATTGCTGCAGTTGGAAAATCCGGGCCCTGGATATGTTGCATTAGTTCATCAACATCAATATCCGAATTATCCATTAAGGCCAAGGTAGCACTTATCACTTCTCTCATATTATGGGGCGGAATATTGGTTGCCATACCAACGGCAATACCGGATGAACCATTAACCAGCAAATTTGGCACACGTGTCGGCAATACATCGGGAATTTGTTCGGTGCCGTCATAGTTTTCAGAAAAATCGACGGTCTCTTTATCCAGATCCGCCAATAAATCATGCGCAATTTTTTTCATGCGAATTTCGGTATAACGCATGGCGGCCGCGGAATCGCCATCAATAGAACCGAAATTACCCTGACCATCTACCAGGGGGTAACGCAGGGAGAAATCCTGCGCCATCCGCACAATGGTTTCATACACAGCAGAATCACCATGTGGGTGATATTTACCGATAACATCACCGACCACACGCGCAGATTTTTTATAAGGTTTATTGTAGTCGTTGGACAGTACATTCATCGCGAATAACACGCGCCTGTGTACTGGTTTGAGTCCGTCCCTGACATCGGGTAGCGCCCGACCTACAATTACGCTCATCGCATAATCCAGATAGGACTGACGCATTTCACTTTCTATGGCAACTGACTGTATCTGACCCCCACCATGATTTCCGTTCTGGCCTTCATTCTGATCAATATTATCTGACATAAAGTGCTTTAAATTCCCTTAGATAACCCGCCGTTTAAACCTTTCTGTGAGGCTCTTGACTGATTAAAAATTAACAAAATTAATTCTTCGAATTCTAGCATATTTCAGGCCTAAACTGACAGTCAAAAGTGGCTTTGATAACAGTCTTAATCGGTCCTGTATACAGGCCATTAAGTACCTACTTCGGGGAATAATCGGTATACTCGCTGCTTGTTAAATTTATTAATGAAAATTCAGTTTTATGTCAGCCAAACAAGATTCTGCAAAGCTCCAGGAAGTCGATGCAATTATCCAGACCAAATGGCTGGTGCCGATGACTGATAAAGGACTGATTCTAGAAAATCACAGTCTGATTATTCAACACAACATGATTCGGGAAATTCTGCCCAACACTGAAGCCTTAAATTATTTCCAAAGTAAAAACACCTATCAACTGGATCAGCATATCGTGATTCCTGGACTCATTAACTCACATGGTCATGCTGCCATGAGTTTGTTGCGTGGTTTCGCCGATGACCTGACCTTACAAGTCTGGCTGGAAGAAAAAATCTGGCCTACCGAAGGGCTTTGGGTTAATGAAGAATTTGTCAGTGATGGTGCAGAACTGGCTATCGCCGAAATGTTGCTGTCTGGCACAACCACTTTCACTGATATGTATTTTTTCCCGGACCATGTCGCCAAAGCAGCAGTGAAAAATAATATCCGGGCGCACTTGGCTTCACCGGTGCTGGATTTTCCCACCGTTTGGGCACAGAACCCTGAGGAATATATTCATAAGGCGATGGAACTGCATGATAATTTTAAAAACAATGAACACATATATGTCGGCTTTGGTCCTCACGCGCCTTATACGGTTTCAGATGAACCTCTGAAAAAAATTGCGACACTAGCCAGTGAATTGGATATAGCCATTCATATGCATGTGCATGAAACTGCCCATGAAGTTCAAGAAAGCCTCGCCAAAACCGGCAACAGGCCGCTGGCCCGCCTGCTGGAACTGGGCTTGATGATTCCCAATCTGCAATGCGTACATATGACTCAGCTTATTGATGAAGAAGTACGCTTGCTTGCTGACAGCGGTGTTTCTGTTGTGCATTGCCCTGCCTCAAATTTGAAGCTGGCCAGCGGCTTTTGCCCGATAACTCAACTGCTGGACAATGGCGTTAACCTTGCTCTCGGCACGGATGGTTGTGCCAGTAATAATGAACTCAACATGCTGAATGAAATGCGTCTTGCTGCCTTGATAGGAAAAGGCAAGGCTGAAGATGCCAGCGTAGCAACCGCCTGGGATGTCCTGGCCATGGCAACCATAAACGGCGCCAGACAAATAGGTTTGAGTGATTATATTGGCACACTTGAATCAGGAAAATTCGCAGATATCACTGCCGTTAACCTGAACCGGATCAATAGCATGCCCGTGTATGACCCTGTTGCCAGCCTGGTATACAGTGCCCAGGCATCACAGGTCAGTCATGTCTGGGTTGCCGGCCAGCTTAATGTTGAAGATGGAAAATTACTCAACTTGGACCAGGAAATGCTGACCGCAAAAGCGCAGCACTGGTCTGATAAAATTCAAGCTGCGTAATAATACAGTATTTAACATACAGGACTAATATTTTGAGCAACAACAAAGATGCCAATATCGATTACAGTGAGATAGCCAAGTTTGAAGCGCTTGCTTCACGCTGGTGGGATCGTAACAGTGAATTCAAACCCTTGCATGATATCAATCCCCTGCGTATGGGATTCATTGATTCAAAAGTCAATCTTGCCGGGCGTCAGGTTCTGGATATTGGCTGTGGCGGCGGCATTCTCGCGGAAGCTATGGCACACAGGAATGCTCATGTTACCGGTATTGATATGGGCGAAGCACCTTTGTCTGTCGCTAAACTCCACTTGCTGGAAAGCAAGCTGGACATCAATTATCAACAGGCCTCCGCAGAAAAATTTGCCGAAGACCATGCCGGCAAATTTGACATAGTGACCTGTCTGGAAATGCTGGAGCATGTACCGCAGCCTGAATCAGTACTAAAAGCCTGCTACTCCCTGCTTAAACCTGGCGGCCATCTTTTTGTTTCAACCATCAACCGCAATCCAAAGTCTTATTTATTTGCCATTATCGGCGCTGAATACATACTGCGCATGCTACCTAAAGGCACTCATGACTATGAAAAATTCATTCGCCCTTCTGAGCTGGCACAAATGGCGCGTGATGCATCGCTGCAATTAAACACCTTAACTGGCATGACTTATAATCCATTCAGTAAAAAATATCGTTTGTCCGATAATGTCGATGTTAATTATTTAATGTACTTGGTCAAACCAGAATAAATCCGGAAAATCTGTGAGTAAACACGTTCTTTTTGATCTTGATGGTACGCTGCTAGATACCGCCAAAGATTTCACTCAAGTACTTAATCAGCTACTCAAGGAATACGGCAGAGATGAAGTCTCACACGCAAAAGTTAAAGAGACAGTATCTGACGGCGCCAGGGCTCTGGTAAAACTGGGCTTTGATATCGAAGAAACAGATAAAAACTTTAACCATTATCTACAACAGTTGCTTGATTTATACGCCATAAAAATTACCAGCACCGAAGCCGATTTATTTGATGGCATCCCTGAGTTGCTAAGCAGAATCAATTTGGAGAACTACAGCTGGGGTATAGTGACCAACAAGCCTTCCCGTTTCACAACACCTTTATTGACCAATTTCCCGGCCATGCAAAATGCCGCAGTTGTTATCTGTGCTGACCAGGTTGCGCAGGGCAAACCTTCTCCTGAAAGTTTATTGCTGGCCTGCAGGACGCTTGCCTGCCAACCAGAAGAATGTATTTATGTCGGCGACCATAAGCGCGATATAGACGCTGGAAAAAATGCCGGCATTAAGACCATTGCCGTTAATTGGGGTTATTTTCCGCAACACATTCAGCTTGAAGACTGGCAACCGGATCTGGTCGTCGCAAATCCGCAGGAAATTACAGCTTATTTATTTGATTAGAAAACGATATATCGAGACAACTTATGTTTGATTACCAGTCCCCTCAGGGCCTATTAAAAGACAAAATTATTTTAATCAGCGGCGCCGGTTCCGGTATTGGCAGGGCTGCTGCTCTGGCTTATGCCGCAAGTGGTGCAACAGTCATTTTGCTGGGACGCAATGTTGAAAAGCTGGAACAGGTCTATGATGAAATAGAAAAGACTGGTGCGCCACAGGCTGCTATAACGCCTTTCGATCTTGAAACCGCAGATGACAACAGTTACCAGGAATTAGTCAACAGCATTCATAATGAATTTGGCCGGCTTGATGGCCTGCTCAATAACGCTTCAATACTGGGAACCCTGACACCAATTCAGAGCTACAGCCTGAGCACCTGGAATCAGGTCATACAAACCAACCTGAATGCACAATTTGCATTGACCAAATACTGTTTGCCTTTATTACAGGCCGCAGACAATGCCTCAATTATTTTTACTTCTTCGGGGGCTGGTCGCAAAGCCTACGCTTACTGGGGTGCCTATTCAGTCTCCAAGGCTGCTACCGAAGCATTAGTTCAGGTTTTGTTCCTTGAACTCGAGAATACCTCCAGAATCAGAGTAAATTCGGTGAACCCGGGAGCTACAGCGACTAAAATGCGACGTCAGGCCTTCCCGGGTGAAAACCCTGAAAACTTACCCAAACCCGAAGCAATTATGCCGCTTTATTTATACCTGATGGGTGCCGAAAGTCTGCAGGAAAACGGCAAGCAGTTTGACGCCCAATAAACCCGGATACGAATCTTCCTATTTGTTAAGCATCACCTTAGGCATCAACGATAGTCGTTTCAATAAAGGGCTGGTATTTATCAAAACGTGCCAGCAAAGCCAATAAGTTTGGAAAAGCATCCAGTGAAAAATGTTTCCTGAAACGAACCCAGTCAAGAAAGCAGGCCAGTCTGATTTCAAAATCTGACCAGGGAGCCTGCTCAGAAAATGTCATAGCTTCAAATTCTTTTAAGCCTGTTTGAATACGATTTTCCTGCCGCTTTAAGTAATTTACATTCTCAGAGGTGACCCCTTCTTTTTTAAATAGAAATATAATCACCTGCGCATCAATCAAGGTATTTACTGTACAAAAATTATTCAGGACTTCCACTGTCGGCAGAAAGACCTGACCTGATTTTTCCCGGACATAACGCAGGATAGAACTGGAGTCCGTTAGTACTTTGGTTTCGCCATTTTCTTCATATTCCAGAAAAGGAATTTTTTGTGTCGGCGAACGTTGTTGACTAAGCTTGTAATCCGTATCAATCAGAAATTCAAAATCCAGACCGCTTTCTATCAAAGCAATTCGGCAATGACGCACAAAGGGAGAAGGTGAATTACCGTATATTTTCATTTTTTTATGTCTCATTTAAATGGCAGGAACAAAGGGATATTTTATCTGGAAGGCTTACGCCTTTTACTAGCGCTTCTAGTATTATTTTGTTGTTTATAAGTTTTAACTGGTCGGTAATTTAAGCCCGCCAGTTTGTATAAGTCCTTCATTTCATTGGCTGGTAACTCCCGGAATTGTCCGACTTTAACAACACTCGGAATAAAGATATTGCCATAACGTACACGTTTTAAGCGACTGACTTTGACTCCCTGCGATTCCCATAAACGCCTGACTTCCCGGTTTCTGCCTTCCATAATAACAACGTGATACCACTGGTTGGCTCCTTCTCCGGAAAAAAACTGGATATCACTAAACTTCGCCAATCCATCTTCCAGCAAAACGCCCTTGTGCATGGTCTGGATCATTTCCTGGGTAACATTACCGATAACTCTCACGGCATATTCACGTTCGATTTGCATTGAAGGATGCATAAGCTTGTTGGCCAGTTCTCCATCGGTAGTAAACAGGAGCAAACCGCTGGTATTGATATCCAGACGCCCTACTGATATCCAGCGTGCATGTTGCAAATGAGGCAATTTATCAAACACGGAAGGACGCCCTTCGGGGTCATTACGGGAACAAATCTCACCAATCGGTTTATTGTAAATCAGCACTTTTTGTGCCACTGATCTGGCGGTATTGGCAGAGAGCTTTTTGCCATCAACAGTAATTTTATCTTTACTGTTGGCTCTGTCTCCCAAGCTGGCTACTTTACCGTTGACTTTAACCCGGCCGGCCTGAATCCAGTTTTCCATCTCCCGGCGCGAACCGAAACCAGCGCGTGCGAGTACTTTTTGCAGCTTTTCGTCTGACACTATATCCATGTTGAACTGCCTTGATTTCTCACGAAATTAATTATTGGTCATGGTAGATTTTAAGCTAATGACTCTTCGTCATCATCACTTTCTGTGACATTGTCGCTTTCAGCAGACTCACTGACAGACTGTTCAGACTCTTCGAAAATTTCATCCTGATCTGCCTCAATTTCTCCCTCTTCTCCCTCTTCAGCCTCATCTTTATCTGCCTTTATGCCCAGGATTTCATCAATTGAGCGGGTACCTATTGCTGCCGCTGCAAGTTCTTCCTCATCAGCCACAACCACTTGGTCTTCCTCTTCCAGTACCGTTGGAAATTCTAATACATTCCCTTCCGGTTTTTCCTCATCCAGAGTTAATTCCTGATTCAAGCCTTCCATATCCCGGATCTCTGTTAAAGCAGGCAGTTCATCCAGATTTTCCAGATTAAAATAATCCAGAAACTCGCGTGTGGACGCATACATGGCAGGACGTCCCGGAACATCACGATGCCCGACTACCCTGACCCAGTCTCTTTCCAGCAAAGTTCGGATAATGCTTGAACTAACCGCTACGCCTCGAATTTTTTCAATGTCACCACGTGTTATTGGCTGCCGGTACGCAATGATTGCCAAAGTTTCCAACAATGCTCTTGAATAACGTTGCGGTTTTTCTTCCCACAAGCGACCGACCCAATCACTAAGTTCCTGACGCACCTGGAAGCGATAACCGGAAGCAACTTTCTTTAATTCAAAGCCGCGACCTTCACAGCTCTTTTCAATTTCAGCCAGCGCCTCCTTGAGGACGGCACGTTCCGGTAATTCTTCTTTGGTAAAAAGCTCAGCGAGCTTATCCAGGGTCAAAGGTTTAGCTGCTGCCAGCAACAAACCTTCAATAATCTGTCTTACTTTTTCAAGGTCATTCATGTACTTATTGCCTTAATATGAATTGGTGCAAATGGTTCACTCTGCACTAACTCTACCAACGATTCCTTAATTAATTCCATTACCGCCAGAAAAGTCACCACAATACCCAGCTTACCTTCATCTTTTAAAATCAGCGAGCTTAAGGGCGTAAACTGCTTATCAGAAATGCGTAATAATATCTGTGACATTTTCTCACGCGTTGATAAGGCCTGACGCTGAATATGATGGCTTTCTTTCAGATCCGAGCGCCGCAAGACATCAGCAAAAGCCATCAAAATTTCCTGTAAATCAATTTCAGGCAATGGCACCTCTTTATCCAACACGGGGATATCTGCAGAGGCAATGTGAAAATCCCGGTGTAACCTCGGTAGTTCATCAATTTTTTCTGCTGCATCCCGGTAGCGCTCATACTCCTGCAAACGTCTGATAAGCTGAGCTCTGGGATCTTCTTCATCTTCTTCGTCCTCTTCCATGCGTGGCAGCAAAAATCGTGATTTTATTTCCGCCAGCATCGCGGCCATAACCAGATATTCAGCAGCCAGTTCAAACTGAGCCGCTTCCATCAACTCAACGTAGGAGATGTACTGTTCGGTAATTTCAGCAATATTAATATCAAGAATATCAATATTCTGACGCCTGATGAGATAAAGCAGTAAATCAAGGGGACCTTCAAACGCTTCCAGAAAAACTTCCAGCGCATCAGGTGGAATGTACAAATCTTTTGGTAGATCCGTAACCGCCTGCCCAGCCACAAAAGCAAAAGGCATCTCAGCCTGTTCACTCTTGTGCTGCCTTGCTTCCTGCAAAAGGCTGGCACGTCTCTGGCATTCATTTAATGCTGTTTCAGTCTCTTCACTCATTATTCATTATTGCTTATTGTTTATTAACGATAATTAAGGCCCATGGCCTGGCGCACATCATCCAGAGTGTCTTTCGCAACCTCACGGGCTTTTTCTGAACCTTCAGCAATAATCGCCCTGACCGCTGAAGGGTTGTCTTCAAACTGTCTGGCTTTTTCCTTGATCGGCGCTACCTCAGCGATAACCGCATCAATAATCGGCTTCTTGCATTCCAAGCAGCCAATCCCGGCAGTGCGGCAACCCTCCTGCACCCAATTGCATGTGCTCTCATCAGAATAAATTTCATGAAATTGCCACACCGGACACTTATCGGGGTCGCCCGGATCAGACAATCTCACCCTGGCCGGATCTGTCGGCATGGTTTTTAATTTCTGCATAACGTCATCATCATCTTCCCGCAGCCCAATGATGTTGTTGTAGGATTTAGACATTTTGCGCCCGTCAAGGCCCGGCATTTTGGCAGCCTTGGTTAATAGCGACTGCGGCTCGGCCAATATCATTTTGCCGGCTCCCTCAATATAACCAAACAGACGTTCTCGATCCCCCAAAGTAATATTTTGCTGCTCTTTTAATAAAGCCTGGGCTTTTAGCAAGGCATCCTGATCACCTTCTTCCTGGTAACTTTTGCGTAAACTACTGTAAAGTTTCGCCGCTTTTTTTCCCATCTTCTTCACTGCAGCTTCAGCCAAAGCTTCAAAATCTGCTTCACGCCCATAAAGATGATTAAAACGCCGCGCCACTTCACGCGTTAATTCAACATGCGCAACCTGATCTGCGCCAACGGGTACCCAACCGGCTCGATAAATTAAAATATCGGCACTCTGTAACAAGGGATAACCCAGAAAACCATAGGTATCGAGTTCCTTTTCCTTCAGGTTTTCCTGCATATCCTTATAGCTCGGCACCCGTTCAAGCCAGCCTAAAGGTGTCATCATCGATAATAATAAATGCAGCTCTGCATGCTCCGGCACTCTGGACTGTATAAACAGGGTTGCTGCATTCGGACTGACTCCAGCTGCCAGCCAATCGATTATCATGTCCCAGACATGGGCTTCAATTTCCTGAGGGTTATCATAATCCGTAGTCAAGGCGTGCCAATCCGCAACGAACAGGAAGCACTCATATTCATGTTGCAATTTGATCCAGTTTTTTATGACGCCGTGAAAGTGGCCTAAATGAAGACGTCCGGTTGGACGCATTCCTGATAATACTCGCTGCTGCGAATCTACTGAGCTCAATCTGTTTCCCCAACTACTAAGAGCTTTTATTATAACTAGTTTTTACACTGACGTGGCAGCTTTATCACTGATTTTGAAATGGCGTTATATCAGCTTTACCTGCCCTCAAAAGACGAGGGCTGCCATCAACCAGATCAACCACAGTAGTCGCCTCAAGACCGCAAAAACCGGAATCAATAATCAGATCCACAGCATGCCCCAAATCATCCTTGATATTGTCGATTTCGTAGGGAGGGTTATCTTCCCCCGGCATGATCAACGTACTGCTGAGTATTGGTTCATCTAGCTCACTTAGCAGTGATGCAACTACCGGATGATCCGGTATACGAATACCAATGGTCTTACGTTTTGGGTGCATCAATAAACGTGGAACTTCCGATGTTGCCCTTAAAATAAAGGTATAGGCCCCAGGGGTGTATGCCTTAAGGAGACGATAGGCACTGTTATCAACTCTGGCATACAGGGCAATTTCAGATAAATCCCGACAAACCAGAGTAAAATTATGTCTGGAATCCAGTTGCCGGATTTTGGATATTGTCTGTAAAGCCGCTTTGTTGCCTATACGGCAGCCTAGCGCATAAGCGGAATCTGTCGGATAAATCATGATTCCACCGGCCTTGATCACATCAACGGCCTGCCTGATCAACCTCAATTGGGGGGTTTCGGCATGTATATGCAAGACCTGAGACATGAGGAAGCCTACTGGCTGCGAATTCCAAAAAAACCAAGATTAGCACAGGATAGCGACTTTTAGAGATATCAACTAGAATAGCTGCATGAAACAATTACTTGACTACATCCCGCTGATTATCTTTTTCGTCGTTTACAAGATGGATGAGCGGGTTATCCAGCTCGGTTCCTTTGCCTATAACTTTGGCGGCATTTTCAGCGCAACCGAAATTCTGGTGGTCAGCTCTGTTCTAGTCTATGGCGCTCTTTTCATCATCAACAAAAAACTGGAAAGAACACAGCTTATAACGCTTGTTGCCGTGCTGATCTTTTGTTCCTTTACGATTATTTTTCGCGAAGAGGCCATCCTGAAATGGAAAGCGCCCGTGGTTAACTGGATATTCGCATCCATCTTTTTTGGCAGTCATTTCTTTACCAGGAAGAATGCCACTCAGTTAATGCTGGAACATGCTGTTGAAATGCCTGAACAGGCCTGGCGCCGGCTCAATTTTGCCTGGGCCTTTTTCTTCCTGTTTCTGGGTACTATTAATCTCTTTGTTGCCTTTACCTTCCATGAATACTGGGTTGATTTCAAAGTATTCGGCAGTATGGGGCTGATCTTCCTGTTTATCATCGGGCAGACATTCTACCTCTACCCTTATTTGCAGGAAGAAGAGAACGATAAGGAAGAAATTAAGAAATCGTCAGTTTAATCTTTCTGACCAGTTCTAGTCGGTCAAGGCTTCTTTCAGGTTAGGAAAGCGTTCATCCAGTATCACATTCCACTGATAAACCCTGTCAGCATACCTTTCCAGAAATGTCTTGGCATTCCCTTCTATCGTAATTGAATTAATCGTATCACCAACACGAATCTGCCGTATCAGCTGCCTGCCACTGTGTATTTTGCCAAATACCGTATGCAGACCATTTAAATGTGGCGTAGCAACATGGGTAATGAAAAACTGGCTACCATTGGTGTTGGGGCCAGCATTTGCCATTGAGAGTATGCCATCCTGGTTATGTCGCATGCGGATTTCATCTTCAAAGTTGTAGCCAGGTCCACCTGAGCCATCGCCGAAAGGGTCACCACCCTGCGCCATAAAATCATCAATAACACGGTGAAAAGTCAAACCATCGTAATATCCGCGCGTCACCAGATTAACAAAATTGGCGACGGTTATTGGGGCTACCGATTTGTATAGTAAAAACTCTAAAGTACCGTGATCGGTTTCAATAACTGCATATAGCTCGGCCGGGTCTTTTTCCTGCGCAGAGGTATTCAGCGCTACAAGACTGCCAACTATCAAAGCCAAAATAATTTTTATCAGTTTCATTCTCATTTCCCGGGATAATTGTTCAAGGTAATCAATGGGCCATTATAATGCCATTCAGTCCTACTTATTCAAGAACTTCGCAATAGCCGAGACCAAAGGTTTCATGAAAAAGGTCCGTTCAGGAATGATTGCAACTTCCACACCCTGTTCTGTTAATACATCTTTCACCACAGGTCCCATAGCAGCAACATGACAAAGACTCAGACCTTTACTTAACTCTTTTTCCAGCTGATATTGCTTTGCAACACTATATAAACGCTTAACCTGCGGCTGTGAACTAAAAGCAATAACATCAATTTCATTCTTATTCATCATTCGAATTAAATCGATTATTTTTTCGTCATCCAGCTTGTTTGCGTAAACGTAGGGCGCAACTGTATGCACTTGCGCGCCAGCTTGTTTCAGGTAAGTAATCAATTTCACATTGGGATCTTCACCATAAAGTTGCACGGCAATGTTCTTTCCAGACAATTCCAGTTTATCCAAGCTGGCAATTACGCCATCAGTCGTAGGAGTCAATGCATCAATCTCTCTTTCAAGACCTAACTCGCGCAGAGCCTGGTTGGGTTTAGGCCCCCGACATAACTTATCAACCTTACTTAAGGCATTGATAAACTGCTTTTTCAATGCCTGCTTATCTGCCAGGCTGACTAAGCGTCTGAGCCCCTCTCCTGTAAGCAAAATCAGAATATCCGGTGGTTCGTTGATAAAAGCCTGTAACCAGCCCATGACAGGCTCTGAGTCTGGCGCATCATGAATCGCCACCATTGGCACCTGTATCACCTCTGCACCACGTTTTCTTAATATTTCGCTAAATAACTGCAATTGCCTGTTTTCAGGAATTGCAATGACTTTTCCTTGCAGACTTTCACTGGACAGCAAACCAGAACTCTTCATGTCCCCACCAAATTCATGTTCAAAGCTTGTTCGAATTGTGCAATAGCCAAGCTTTTTTTCCAAAATAAAAAAAGTGTGAAAAAGGTAACACTTTTAGAGATAAAATAATAATTATGGTTATATTTTAAGCACAATTTTCAAATATGTTACCGAAATGCGTTACCAATCGAAGTCGCTCCATAATATTTCCATCAAATATTCACAATAAAAGGGCCTAGAGCCAAGTTAAAAATGTATAAAACGTGCAAATAAAAGTAACAATTTAGCATGAAATGTGAATTATCAACTCATTGTGTTGCCTTTTTATAAATTATTGTGTTACCATGGCGCCACGTTTTTAAAAGAGACGGAGTAAATCATCCAACATTCTTATAAGGAGCACAGTGATGAACAAAGTAGTAATCAGTATTGAAGATAAAGAAACATTGATGGAATACATCAAATCAGCGCTAAGTACGCTGGCAATACTGGTAGTCCCAGTATTAGCACTATGGGCTTCTTTCGCGTAAGAACCCACATCCAGATTTAGACACAGTTGATAAAGCTCCCCCCCTGCTCTGTCAACTGTAATTAAAATCATCATTCGCGCAGCCTTTGAGTTATCCCTTCTTTTTAATTAGGCTGCGCTTTTTTTTGCCCGTCTTTTTAGTCATCTGTAATTCGTCCAACAAAATTACAAGGCTTATGCTGGCTGTTCAGCTGTTCAGCAATTATGCCTGTCCAGGCAGTTTTACACGCCCCCGTTGAACCTGGCATACAAAAAATAGCCGTATCATTACTCAGACCGGCAAACGCTCTGGACTGTATCGTGGAAGAACCAATTTCCTGATAAGAAAGTGCTCTGAATAATTCTCCAAAACCATCAATACTGGCATCAAACAAAGGCTTTATAGCTGCAACCGTATTGTCCCTGCGGGTGAAACCAGTCCCTCCGGTAACCAGTACAGCATGGATACTAGAATCTGCCACCAGATTCGCAATCAAGGCACGCAATCGGTAAATATCATCTTTACAGATATGCTTTTCTGCCAGTCGGTGACCTGCATCAATCAGTTCTTTTTGTAAATAAGCACCGGAAGTATCATTTTCTTCGGTACGTGTATCAGAAACAGTCACAACTGCAATATTCAAAGCAACAAATGCTGCATGGGCTTTGTTACTGGCCATCCTGAATTATCCCCCTGTTATATTCATAAATCTTACTATCTGCGGCTGCTCTTCATCGTAAAAATGGTGGCGTAAGGGTTTGATATCCATTGCTTTAACAATGGCTTGCTTTAGCAGCTCCGTATCTTCAGGTTGTTCTCTGAGTAATTGCCTTAGGTCCGTTGAATACTCGTTCCCCAAACACAGGAGCAAACGGCCTTCCACTGTCACCCTGACACGGTTACAGCTATCACAGAAGTTATGGCTGACCGGGGAAATAAAACCTATTTTACTCTGCTGTCCTGCAATCTGATAATAACGAGAAGGGCCTGCAGTACTCATATCAACAGGGCTTATTTCATAATGCCCGGAGATAAGTTCCTTTACCGCTTCATTGGAATACATTGTGTCCTGCCTTGCATGATCATCAATGCTGCCCAGGGGCATTTCTTCGATATAAGCGATATTGATTCCCAGACCAATCGCATATTCCAGCAAATCAATAATTTCATGATCATTGATGCCTCGTAAAATAACGGAGTTAAGCCGGATACTATCAAAACCCGCAGCTACCGCCGCTTCTACGCCTTTTAAAACCTGTTCCAGTTTGCCTGTACGCGTCATTGCCTTGAATTTTTCAGCATTCAGACTATCCAGACTAATGTTAATTCGATTGACTCCCGCTTCCCGTAAAGGCACTGCCAGCTTTTCCAGCTGGGAGCCATTAGTTGTTAACAGAAACTCATCCAGTCCTGGCAATTGACCGATATTTTCAACCAGTGACATGACATTATTTCTGATTAAGGGTTCGCCGCCGGTCAAGCGGATTTTACTCACCCCCAATTCGGTAAAAGCTTTCGCCACTTTATAGATTTCTTCCAGACTTAAAATCTGTTTTCGAGGCAAAAAGGTCATTTCTTCAGCCATGCAATAAACACAGCGAAAATCACAACGGTCTGTCAATGACAGGCGCACATAGTCAATATGACGACCATGTTTATCAATCAATGCTGTTGCAGTATCTGACATCTATTTTCGCTCTGGCTTAAAATACACTTTACAGGTAAACGCTAATAATACAGGAATTAAAAAAGTCTATCTAAAATAAGTTATTGTCCGGATAGCTGGACATAAGACATCATGCACACTTACCATTGATTTATTCACAGATGGAAAAATACCAAGCAAACCTTTTCTGATGTTCACACCTGCCGATTTAACAGCATTCCTGCTAACACTGAAACTTGCTTTTATCACCACGTTAATTTTATTGATTCTCGGCACCCCTTTAGCCTGGTTTCTGGCGCAGAGCCGCTGGCGTTTTAAATTTTTCCTGGAAGCCCTGGTTGCCTTGCCGCTTGTCTTGCCACCCACGGTACTCGGTTTTTATCTCTTGCTGATGCTCGGCAGCAATGGTCCTTTTGGCTCTTTTATGCAAGCTATTGGCGCTGAACCTTTAGCTTTCAGTTTCAGCGGCCTGGTAATCGGTTCAGTGATATATTCGATACCATTCGTCGTGCAGCCTTTACAGGATGCCTTCAGCAATATTGGCAGGCGCCCCATGGAAGTCGCCGCTACCTTAGGTGCTGCACCTTTAGACCGTTTTGTCACGGTTGCTTTGCCCTTAGCCCGCCAGGGTTTTCTGACCGCGATTATTCTGGGTTTTGCCCATACCCTCGGGGAATTTGGTGTCGTGCTAATGATTGGCGGCAATATACCCGGTGAGACCAAAGTACTCTCCATTGCAATTTACGAGCATGTTGAAGCACTTGAATATGCCAATGCTCATTTATTAGCAGCCAGCCTGGTACTGTTATCTTTTCTGATGCTGGTGGCTGTTTATGCCCTGAATGGGCGCTTTAAGGTTATCCGCTTATGAGGATTAAAGCCGACTTTCAGATTACTCGCGCAAGGCCTCTGAATTTTAAATTTGATATTTCTGCAGAAGGAATCACAGCTGTTTTTGGTGTTTCCGGTTGCGGTAAAACATCATTGCTCAGAGCGCTTGCAGGTCTTGACCAACACTCAGGATCAAAACTGCAGGTGGCTAATGAAAGCTGGCAGGATGACAATATTTTCATTGCTCCACATCAACGTGGCATTGGTTATGTCTTTCAGGAAGCCAGTCTGTTTGAACATTTAAGTGTTCAGGGCAATATTGACTATGCCTATAAGCGCACAGTCGAAGCAGCAAGAAAATTTTCTCTGGAAAAAATAATCAATCTTTTAGGCCTGCAAGATTTATTAAACAGGAAACCTGCCCTGCTATCGGGTGGTGAACGTCAACGTGTAGCTATAGCCAGAGCGTTGGCGGCCAGCCCAAAAATACTGTTAATGGATGAACCTTTATCCTCTTTGGATCAGGCAAGAAAGGATGAATTGTTACCTTATATTGAAAGTTTAAATAAGGAGATGCATGTACCAATTATTTATGTCAGCCATTCCACAGAAGAAATTGCGAGACTGGCAGACCAGCTGATCCTGATTGAAGACGGGATGATTAAGGCATCAGGCCCTATAAATGAATTGCTTACTCGTGCCGACCTGTCTTTGGCTCACCGGCGTCAGGCAGAGTCAATAATACTCGCAGAAGCTAAGAACTATGATGAAGATTTTCAGTTGAATTATTTAAGCTCAGACTTTGGCAGTTTTGTCGTGTCAGGAAAAAAAATCCAGCCTGGAAAAAAACTCAGACTGCGATTGGCTGCGCAGGATATCAGTCTGACACTTGAAGCACAGAAAGACACCAGTATCTTAAATATTTTTCCTGCAATAATTGATGAGCTATTCCCGGAAGCTAATTCCCAGGTGACTGTTCGTTTACTTATCAATAAATCTCCAGTGCTGGCGAGAATCACTTTAAAATCAGTAGATAATTTAAATTTACAAAAGGGTAAGGCTGTTTTCGCTCAAATAAAAAGTGTTGCTGTTCTCGCCTGATAGTCACCTGTTAATCACAGCCCAAGTGTTACCAATAATTTTCTGTAGTAATTTGCCCGGGTTTACGGCGTAAATTTTTACTGAAACCACGCGCTTTCAATAAAGCGACGCAGTCCTTTACCATGGCAGGATTACCGCACAACATAATCTGTGAATCTTCCGGACTTAGTGCCAACCCTATTTTTTCCTCAAGACTACCATCAGCCAAACTTGCCGGTATACGGCCTTTTATTGCCCCAGGTGAAGTCTCCCGACTGATAAAAGCTTGGAAAATAAATTTATCGGCATATTTCTCAGCAACTTTTTCAATTAAACCCTGATACGGCAGATCTTTAGTTGAACGTACACCTTCAATCAATACAAGCTTGTCATAACGCTGCCAGACTTCTTCAGTGCCCAAAATTGAAAGATACGGCGCAATGCCGGTACCTGTTCCTATCATCCAAAGATCACGGGATGCCGGCACCTCATCCAGAGTAAAAAAGCCATTAGCCTGTTTTTTAAGTAACAGTTTATCGCCAACATCAAGCTTGACCAGCGCATTGGAAAGCACACCATCAGCAGCAACATAGAAAAAAAATTCCAAGGGCTGCTGTCCTGGTGAACTCAGCAGGGAATAGGGTCTGGCAACCTGTTCATTATTAATCTCTAAAGCCAGACTGGTAAACTGACCAGCCGTGAACGGTTCTATCTCCGCCGCAACTTTTAAAGTAAATAAATTCTCATGCCAGTGAATATTTTCAACGACCTCTCCTTCAACCCAGGTAGCCAAAATTACTACTCCTATTTAATCTATTATTTAGTTCAGCGAATAAATTGTACGGTTCTGCGTACCAGTGCAATATCACGCAGGCGTTGGTCTTCGTTGAGTGTGTCTGATAAAGGAATAACTTCAGATAGTTGATCCAGCGTCCTTACTGCATGATTATTATCCGTCCAGACACCCAGTAATTCTTCGCGTGCCTGTGAGATATTATCCCTGAACTTACTGCGCATAAACCGTTCTTTTAAAGCATTCCCGGTACCATAGCCAAAACCACCAAAACCGCCCATAAAATTGCCGGCACCCAAGGCCAGGTTCATATCCCAGCTAATCACTGTAAATTTTTCATCCACCAGGTCGTACCAGAATAAAAAATTATGACCGGGGCCGGACATATCATCAAAATTCTGTAATATGTCCTGTGTTGCCACATACCGTGAGAAACTGTCTATATCAATCCAGTTCTCCAGTTCATTTCCAAATGTCTCTGCATCCGCTTCAGTCAGCCATTGCAGCAAATTAATAATTGGCGTTATATCATTCGTTGCTTTCGCGTTAATTTGATCAAAGTCATTTTCATAATATAACGGGCTGTCACCAAGATAGCGGAAGCGGTTTTCACTGCGGGACTTATACAACACTCCACTACCCAAGCCAATGGATTCAGCATACCGTTTATCTGGATTTTCAATAATCAGACGCGTCGTATCAGGGTAACCGTTAACACTGAAATTAACCCAGGTGTAAGCTTGAGAAATCTGTCCGGAATCTGCGATCAATTGCAAAGAGAGTGCTTCATTAATATTTGTGCCTCCGGTCCGGGCCGGTCTTATGGCCAATTCTTCTCTTCCCTGATATGCGAGGTCATCTTCAAATTCATCAAAACTGACTGCAAACGGCAAGGTAGAAGGATTATCAAAAGTTGCATTACTCATACGTCCCGGCCCACCCCAACTCCGGGAATTCCTGCCTAACTCCCTCAAGGTAGAGTTACCTTTCAGTCGTACCCCAACATTTTCAATCAAAACCCCGTCAATTCTGATATCTGCCGGCACCCAGGTTTTCAAACCCTGACGCTGATAATCATTAATCAAGGTTTGATAACTGCTGGGACTGATAAACATGTCAATCTTATGTGGCACACTCAGGTCAAATAAATCAATGTTTCCAACGATATTAAAGCGGGAATTAGTTACCTGCTCCTGGCTTCCCTGCGTAAAAATAATAGGATCTATGCGAAAAGAACCCAATACTATTCCTGTCATCAGCAAGACAAGAACAGACCCCAGAATTAAACGGCTATTATGTCTTACCCGGACAGGGACAGTACGTTTCCACCAGGAACGTTCTTTGGTAATAAGCTCATCTTTTTGAGTCATGAGTTAAGACCTGATTACTTTATTAGAAATATTGCTAAAGCCTGAGGGCATCTTAGCATAGAAAAAATATCGTCTTAAGTTTGTTGCCTTGGCTAGTCAGATTACGGGTGTGTCTAGCATAGAACCACCATGAAATACTTTATCCATCAAAGATCAGTCTGGTCATACCCACTTAGCACAGTCACCCGTTGACCGGTATTCACTTCAGTAATCTTATTAACCAGCTCTCTGGGTTCAACATTCCGATTAAGCTCCACGGTATAAAATAATTCCATCAATGCTCCGTTTCTGATTGTTTCAGTACTTACCAGCTCAAAACTTTTAGTCAGTTTGATTAGCACGTCTTCGACCAACTTATCAAAATCACCTTCCGGCGGAACCTGCACTTTAACTACCTGGCGTTGAATATTGCTGGCAAACGCATTGAGTTTTGTCATCAGCAGTATTACGACAGATATAGCAATAGTTGCTGCGATGGCCAGGGTATAAAACCCTGTTCCGGTCGCCATACCAATTGCCATGACCAGAAAAATAAAACCGACATCCCTGGTTTCTTTTAAAGCATTTCTGAATCGTACAACAGAAAAAGCGCCTACCAGTGCAAAAGCACGAGCAATATTAGAACCCACAACCAACATCAGCACGGCCAGCACCATACAAACCACCACCAGTGTTTGCACATAGGATTGACTATAAGAAATATTACGGTGAGTAGCCCGATATACCAGACCAACTATGGTTGACAAGGCAAAAGATAAGGAAAGTGCCAGAATGATATCCAGGGTATTAAACGTTCCTGATAAGTCGACAACATCAAAATTCATTTGGGGATCTCCCTCTGTGCTTAGCTGAATGCCTTTTTAGGCGAGTCTGAAAAATTTTTTGCATGCAAATTTCCCTTTATTCCATCTATCTCTGCTTCTATGGCTTTGCAATATTTTGAAACACGAATAACATCCAGGCTCATTTTCGCCGCCAGATCTGTAAACCAGGTCGGCACACGTTCATTGGCTTTTACTTCGACGATAGACAGGTATGGAGGAATAATAAATTTGTTTTCTGACCGGGTGCCTAAATGGAAATCTTTATTTCTACCCTGTACCCGATGGTCCATGGTTATTCTAAGGCCAAGGTCAGCATCAACGCCAACATAGGCTTCACGTTGGTAAGTGGTGATCACCGTTGGCCCTAAATCTGCCATCTCAGCCAATGCTTTTACCTCATTAACGAAAGTCTGCCTGACTCCAGGATAATCCGGATCCATCCTGTCGTCACACAAAACTCTTGCCTGAGCATAAGGTAAAGGAATTCTGCGTTTCTGGGTTACCCGATTGACACGCTGTTTGATTTCAACAAAAACAATACTGTCATCGTTAATGCTTTCAGGTTCACCGTATGCACGGATTCTCAATTTCCGTCTAAATCGTAAACCTTCGATTTTTTCCCAATAAAATCTGAGATCGTTTGTGTCGTAGTAAAGGCTAGTGATACGCCTAGAATTTTCATGAGCATGTTCATCCTCACTCATGCGTTGCCGGATATTTTCTCTAAACTCACTGATTTGTGCTTCAGGTAAAAAATACTTTATCTCATAACGGTTAAAACGATGTAAGGCACTGGCCGTAGCTGTTGCAATAGACTCATCATCAGCAGACATATTGCAACTTTCCATTTTTATTCTTTTTCATTATTACTGTTACTTATCACATTCTTACCAATGTAAAACAGCTTAGCCAGCTAGCAGAACAAAGTCTATATTAAAAAATTTTCTTCCTTTTTTACTTCACATTGAATTTTTTATTAGCGAACAAACTTCGATAGGCCCATTCGTGAATCAAGCCTTGACTTGATTTCCGACCATTAAATATTTTCCACCTTGTACGGCCTGCTTTTTATCTGATATAACTGCTTCATGCCTTTACGACCCACCACCAATGTATTCCTAAAAGTGCTGATTTTATTTCTCAGCCTTACCAGCTCCTACCTCTACGCCCAGCGTGGATTCAGGGTACTGCAAAGCCTAGAGGGCGATGCCTATGCAGCCTTGCCTGATGATTATATGGTACCGGGAGAATTTGTGGTTGGTCGCCTGATGTATCCATCCTATGGAGGGGCATTTGGTGGAGGTAACTGGCAGCTGGGAGGCACCACCTGGGCCGTAGATTACCCCCGCGGTGACAGGACTTACGCGCGGCTGTTAAAACGACTGACAACGACAGATGTACGTTCAGTGGAACAACCCGTGAATCTTGATGATGGTGATGATATTTTCAACTGGCCCTTTTTGCTGGTCGGTATGCCAGGCAGTTGGGATTTAACGGACAGTCAGGCAGTAAAACTCAGGGAATATTTGCTTAAAGGCGGCTTTCTGCTCGCTGATAGTTTTTTTGGCACGAGTGAATGGTCAGGGTTTATTAATGGTCTCAGACGTGTTTTTCCTGATCGGGCAGTTGTCGATCTGCCGGACGATCATCCTGTTTTTAATATTATTTATGATCTGAAAGACCGAAAACAAATCAGCAACATGAGATCACTTTCCGGGCGCGGTGTCCCCTATCGCGCTGATGGTCATGATCCGCAATGGAAGGCAATCCTGGATGACAGTGGCCGGGTAATGGTTGCCATCTCATTCAATAATGATATGGGAGATTCCTGGCAGCACCAGGATAACCCCTATTATCCTCAGCAGGACGCCGCTATGGGTATTCAATTTGGCGTAAACTACGCTGTCTATTCGTTAACGCATTAAACCGTTTATTGTTCAAAATATGACTGCATTTGGTGAGATTTCTGCCAGAACCAGATTAACCCTACCAGACAAAGCATTGCAGCTATGATATTGGTCCAGAACAGACCGAAATAATCCGCGAAAAATCCAATAATCAGCACGCCGATAGCTGCCGCACCACGCGTAAGGGCCGCCCATAAGCTCAATACACGACCACGTAACTCATCATCAATACTGTTTTGCACCATGGTCTGGCTGGAAACAGCACTTAAGGTGATAGTCCAGCCTATGGCGAAAACGGCCAGCAAACCCAGATAGACCTGAGTCGTCCAGGCAAAAACAGCCAGCGCAATAATGGAAATAAGACTGTTTATCAGCATGCTTTTTACCAGCCCCTTGGCTTTACCCTGCAGGGTAATGTACATCCCGCCAATGACTGCCCCCATGCCTAACACAGCCGTGTATAAAGCGAGATAATCTGCCCCACCTTTATAAATCGCACCAACAAAGGCTGCCAGCATCAGGGTTGCCGGTCTGATACCACAAGCCAGAATAGTTTGCAGAATAAAAATATGACTCAAAGCAGGAATATTCTTTATATAGTGAACACCTTCCTGCAGGCCATTGATGAATGAATCCTCTGAATTAATTTTTTTGGTAAAAGGCAGGTTGATAAAAAACCAGGCCATAAGAATGGGTATATAGGTAATTGTATTACAGAGCACGGCCATGGCACTGCCATAGAAACTGATGATAATTCCTGCAAAAGCCGGCCCCAGCAACCTGGCAACATTAAAAACCACCGCGGTAAAGGAAGATGCCGAAACTATATCCTTTTTCTCAACAAGATTTGGAATGATAGCCAGACGAATTGGTTGGTGAATGGCCTGAAGAATGCCGTCAAGCAAGGCGAAAATGAAGAGGATTTTTATGGAAACCAGATCAGAAATAATGAGCAAAAACAATACAAACGACACCAGCATCATGGTTGACTGACATAAAACAGTCAGCAATTTACGGTTGGCCCGGTCGGCCCAGACGCCAACAATTGGACTGATTATCAGCAAGGGCGCCAGTTCTGCAAAAGCTACCGCGCCCACCCAAAATTCCGACTCTGTAACTTCCCAGGTAAGCCAGCTGATCGCCAACCTCTGCATCCAGAAACCAATCAAGGAAATGCTGTTGCCACTGACGTAGATGGCAAAATTTTTATTGGAAAAAAGTGAACGTATTGCAGAAAGGTCCACTAAAAAATCTCTTTGATAGTCTTAAGGAAGTCTGTCTTTTATCGACAGTACGATAGGCGCTTGCTGCTCACTGATGACAAATGATTCAGAGACTGCTTGAAAATCTCCGGATTCCGCAACGGCCTGTCGACTTATACTGGCACCGATATAGGCTGTTTCAACCGAAGCCAGAGTAAATTGGGGCAACATTGCCATATCTTCATTTAGGGTGATCGTTACAGGCAAGTCTTCAGGTTGCAATGTCACTGCAGCTAGTGGTGGTGTGCCTTCACTTCTAGCAAAAATATAAACATTCATGCCCGGCTCAATCTGATTCCGGATACTGTCATCAATACTAACCGTAACAGTCAGCTCTATCCTGTCTGCAGGGCTTTCTTCATTGTCTTCAGTGCCATTTTCTTCAGCGAGATAGGCCTCTATCGTTGCAATGCGTTCATTTAACTGAGCAACCTGTTCACTGCCTACAGGTAATTGTGAAACCTGCCTGCGCCAGTAATTAGCTGCGCCGGCAAGATCTTCCGATAACAAGGCTTCAACTGCCAGAATACTCATGATGGCCTGCTCATTTGAGTTAAGCAGCAGTGTTTCATCAATTGTTGCCTGCACGGTAGGTGTGATTGTGGAGTCTGCCAACAAATACTGCGACTGGGCTAATTGTCCCAACACTGTTGCTTTATCCGGCCCTGCTTCCATCCTTTCTGATAAACGTGAAAAAACCCTGACCGCATCGGCATATTCTTCCAGCGAAATATAAAGTGTCCCAAGGGTATAACCGGTTTGAATGTCATCACTCCGGCGTTGAAAACGCTGATCCAGAATTGAGGCAATTTCTTTTAAAACAGCCAGTTGCTCATCGACAGATTCAGAGACATTCAGCTCTTCAATTAATTCAGGTAAGACCAGTTCAGGCCCTGATCCAATGCTGCGATAAAGCAGAAAACCCCCTGCCATGATGAAGAGCATTAATGTTAAAGGCAGAAGCCGGGTATACGATGCCGTGGAATTTTTTCGGCTGACTTCCCGACTTTCCATATCATTGAGAAAGTTTCTTTCGAGTTCCAGCTTGAGTTTTTCATATTCAGACGCTTCAATTAAACCCTCGGCCTGGTTGCTTTCGAGCTCATCAAGACTTTGCTGAAATAATGCAACATTTTGTTGTTCCCTTATCGAATTCTGATCATCAGACCCTCGTGCTCTAAACCGCAGTACGGGCACCAGCACAAACAGACTTGCTGCCAGCATTAACAATACAATATAAGGAATAAGAGCGCTCATGCTTTGTTTTTATAAATGAATTAAAATTATTTTTACTTTATTTTTTACCGGCCAGAAGGCTTTTCAGCCTCTGCTGTTCTTCAGCACTTAAATCTTCAGTTTGCAGATTCTGGCTGTTTTTTCCCATACGCCAGATAATCAAAAAACCGCTCAATAATAAAATTAATGGGCCAAACCAAAGCAGGAATGTTCCTGAATTAAGTGGGGGACGATAATTGATGAAGTCACCGTAGCGCTGTGTCATAAAATCAATAATTTCATCATTACTTCTGCCATCAAGAATCTGCTCATAAATTTCAGCGCGTAAATCCGCAGCTATGGGGGCATCAGAGCCTGACAAATTTGAATTCAGACACATGGGGCAACGTAACTGATCACTCAATGCATTAAACCGCTGTTGCTGTGTCTCGTCGTCAAACTGATAGACTTCTATCGCAGCATTAGCTGACAGAAAGCAAACGAAACTTAACAGGAAAAAAAATAAAAGTTTACGCATCTTACTTAATACGGGAAATGACAGGTTCAAAAGTTTCTTCCCATATTTGATGATTAATCACTCCAACATGGCGATAACGAATCATGCCAAAGCTATCAACGATAAAGGTTTCCGGCGCACCGGCCACACCAAAATCAATCCCCAGACTGCCATCAAGATCGACGATAATTTTTTCGAAAGGTGAACCTTTTTCTTCCAGGAAAAGACGGGCCTCTTCCAGATCATCTTTATAGTTAACACCAATAAAAGTGACATCCTGTTCCTGCTGACTGATCTCGACCAGATAGGGATGTTCAACATGACAAGGCGGACACCAGGTTGCCCAAAAATTTATGATCCTGATGCCTCCCTTTAAATCCTCCGATGCAATCACTAAATTGTTTTCTGTCTGGTCCAACTCTAGGCCGGGTAATGAGAATTCCGGCAGAGGTCGGTTAACCAGGGCTGAAGGCACCATATTTGGATCGCGGCCCAGACCAAATAGCAGGAGCCCAAGCATCGCGACAAAAAAGACTCCCGGAATTAATAATAGAACTCGTTTATTCATCAGGACTCCACAGCTAATTTAGCCTTGGAATTATTGTTTGCAGATGTAGCTGTACTTTCATTTTGTACAACAACTTTACTGCTGCGATAACGCTTATCTGTAATCGCCAGTACGCCGCCGAATGCCATCAATATAGCGCCTAACCATATCCACAACACAAAAGGCTTGTAGTGAATGCGAACCACCCAACTGCCATCGCCTCTTTCATCGCCCAGGGCAGTGAATAAATCCCTGAATAAACCAACATCTATACCCGCCTCGGTCTGAACGACACGGGTTGCAAAATATAAGCGTTTTTCCGGTTGTAGCGTTATATAGTCTTCACCGTTTCTAAGCACCCTGATTTCTGCCCGGTCGGCCTGATAATTAGGCCCTTGCTCAAGGCTGGCCCCTTCAAAGATAAATTCGTAATCCCCGATAATTTCAGAGTCTCCAGGCGCCAGCCGTACATCTCTTTCCACACTGTAATGACTGGTCAGACAGACTCCCAGAATTATCACTGCCATACCAAAATGTGCCACCTGCATACCCCAGTAACTCAGGCTCAAAGCCTTCAAGCCTTGCAGAAATGACTTTTTGTTTGTTGTTTTGTCAACAATATCCTTTAACACTGCAAACACAATCCAGAAAGCCAGTATGACGGCAATAATGGCAGAAATATTAAA
Organism: Gammaproteobacteria bacterium; assembly: GCA_038148755.1. Lineage (GTDB taxonomy): Bacteria > Pseudomonadota > Gammaproteobacteria > Pseudomonadales > Pseudohongiellaceae > UBA5109. Next base: position 11,205 of record JAYQWA010000015.1, on the reverse strand, counting down.
TTCAGAAGTCACAACAAGCGGGATAATAATGCCCAGTGCAACGCTGGCAATCAGAATTTTCCCTGTTTGTTTTTTCAGATAATCCACTGAGGTTTTTTTCCAGCGCGAAAAGGTTCCAAACCCTAATGCAAATGCCAGCAAGCCCATTAAAGGAACGAATATCGTATCGAAATAGGGCTTGCCGATAGAAACGCGGTTTGCTTCACCATAAATGGCTTCATGAATCAGTGGATACAAGGTTCCCAACAGCACAGCAGCCGTCGCTACCACTAAAATAATATTATTAATCAGTAAAAATACTTCTCGCGAAGTCAGCGTGTATGAAGCTATCCCTTTAACTACTGGAGCTCTCACTGCATACAGCAGTAATGAAGAGCCAATAACTAGCAGCATAATTGTTAACAACACCATGCCGCGCTCGGGATCAACTGCGAAGGAATGAACCGAGGTCAGCACGCCAGAACGCACAATAAATGCACCAAGCAGACTTAATGAAAATGCTGCAATGGCCAGTAGGACAGTCCAGCTTTTGAATATACCGCGTTTCTCTGTCACCGCCAGAGAGTGAATCAAAGCCGTGCCAGCCAGCCAGGGCATAAAAGCAACATTTTCAACAGGATCCCAGAACCACCAGCCTCCCCAGCCTAGCTCGTAGTAAGCCCACCAGCTGCCCAAAGCAATTCCTATACTGAGAAAAGACCAAGCAGCATTGGTCCATGGCCGGGTCCAACGTGCCCAGGCGGCATCCAGCCTGCCACTCAACAGGGCAGCGATGGCAAAAGCAAAAGCCACTGAAAACCCAACATAACCCATATAGAGAAAAGGCGGATGCACAATCAGCCCAAAATCTTGCAACAGCGGGTTTAGATCACCACCATCCAGTGGTGTGTTTAATAAAGTACGTTCAAAAGGATTTGAAGTCAGCAGCATAAACAGCAAAAAGCCAACCAGGATTATACCCATCACAGACAGGACACGAGCCAAAATATCCTGAGGCAGGCCTTTACTGAAAAGGCTTACTGCATAAGACCAGCTGGCTAGCATCAACACCCAAAGCAGCAGAGAACCTTCATGTCCGCCCCAGACAGCAGCAAATTTGTAACGTCCCGGTAACAAGCTGTTTGAATTATTGGCAACATAATTGACCGAGAAATCATCATTCAGAAAGGCATAAGCCAGGCAGCCAAAACTCAGGATCATAAAAACCCAGATGCCGGAGCTTAAGGGACGGCACAATGACATCCATAACTGATTATTGGTGATGACGCCCGCCATGGGGATAACCACCATCAGGCATGCCAGACAAAAAGCCAGTATCAGCGAAAAATTTCCTAACTCAGGGATCACAGGTCGCTCCTGAAGCTTCCATAGCTGCTACCGATTCAGCAGACATATAGTTTTCATCATGTTTAGCAAGAATCTGAGAGGCCTGAAAGACACCATTGCTGTCAATGTAACCATCAGCAACAACCCCCTGGCCTTCTCGAAACAAATCGGGCAATACCCCGGTATAGTTAACCGGAATTTCTTGCGCACAATCCGTCGCTAAAAACTCAACCAGAGTGCCTTCAAGTTCACCGGTTTTCAAGCTGCCGGTCTTGACCATGCCCCCAATCCGGAAATTCTGACCACTGGGTACTGCTCCCTGGGCCACTTCTGTTGGTGTATAAAACACATTAATGCCCTCATTAAGGGCAAATAATACAAGGCCTATAGCAATAGCCGAACCAGCGACAATAAAACTGACAATTGCCATCCGCTGTTTACGAGGCGTTATCATTAATTCTTCCCTCCTGTTTTTGCCTGGCCTGCATACGCTCGCGCTGAACCTGTTCCCGCCTCAGCTGCTGCTTTAGAAATTTTTTCCTGGCCAGTACCGGTTGCCAGATATTAAATACCAGTATGACAACAAAAAATGCGTAGGCCGACCAGACATAGCTGGCGTAACCGCCCATCGCCAGAAAATCACTGAAACTGTCAAAGCGCCCCATCAACCCAGGCCCTCATTGGTACTAATATTGTTACCAAAATTGGTACTAAGCAATTCATCAACCCACTCAGTACGTCGTTCCCTGATTAGAATTTCGTTACGGGTACGCAAAATAATGGCAATCAGATAAAAACCAAACAAACCAAAGCCAACAAAAAAAGCCGGCAACCAGATTTCAGGGGGGTTTGCTGATGTATTGCTTAAAGACAAAGAGCTGGCCCCCTGATGCAAAGTATTCCACCATTCAACTGAATATTTGATAATCGGCACATTAACAACACCAACCAGACTTAATACTGCACAGGCTTTCGCACCGGCAGCTTCCGAATCGTAGGCGGAACGTAAAGCCATAACGCCGATAAAAAGAAACAGCATGATCAGGGTTGACGTCAGGCGGGCATCCCATATCCACCAGGTTCCCCAGGTCGGGATACCCCAGACAGAACCGGTAAATAAAGCCAGCGCCGTAAAAGTCATACCAACCGGAGCGCAGGCTTTAGCGACCATATCGGCCATTTTTATACGCCAGATCAGAAAAGCAGCTGCCATACCGGCCATCATGTAATAACACCCCATGGCGATTGAAGCGGCCGGGACATGTATGTAGGCAATGCGATAATTTTCACCCATCTGGTAATCCGGCGGCGTAAATGCCAGCCCCCAAACCAACCCGATAACCAGCAAAATACTTGTTATCGCAATCAGCCAGGGCATCAACTGCCCGCTAATGGTATAAAACCACTTAGGTGAACTTAATTTAAAAAGCCATTGCCACATTTTATAAACTCACACTAATCCTCAGGGCCGCAATTATCGCAAGCGGAGTCAGGCACAAAGCCAGTATCAACATGGCACCCAATAAGGCCAGTAATCCCGAGGTAGCCAGGCTGTTAAGCGCTGAATCCACTACGCCGGTGCCAAACACCAGCACCGGTATATAAAGCGGTAATATTAACACAGCCAGTAACAAACCACTCTTGGAAAGCCCTACCGTCAAAGCCATGCCTACCGCACCAAGCATTGTTAAAATGGGTGTACCAATTAATAAAGCTGCCATTAATGGCAGTATCCCCTCTGCTGGTAAGGACAGCATACTGGCAAAAATTGGAGCTAATATGACCAAAGGTAATCCTGATACCAGCCAGTGACTGGCCACTTTAGCCAAAATGACAAAATACAGGGGCTGAGGACTCAACAGTAACTGTTCCAGAGAGCCATCTTCGTAATCAGCCCGAAACAGACTGTCCATAGACAACATAACAGCCAGTAGCGCTGTCACCCAGATCACGCCAGCTGCAATTTCACTTAAAAATTCCTGGTTCGCACCAACACCAAGCGGAAACAGACTCACGGCAATTACAAAAAACATGAGCGGGTTGATGATCTCACCCGGACTGCGAAATGCAATCAGTAACTCGCGTCGCAATGTTGCTGCAATAATACTCATGCTGCCACCAGACCCGCTAATAGATCCAGGTCAACTGCCTGTAGCGGATGATTCATTTGCAAGCTGTGATGAGTGGTTAAAATTATTGCGCCTCCTGCCCTGGCATGTTCAGCAAGCAAAGTTTCCAATTCCATGACTCCCTGCTTATCAAGCGCTGTGAACGGTTCATCCAGAATCCATAGTTTTGCCTGACTCAAGAGCATGCGTGCCAGACTGACCCGTCGTTGCTGACCTGCAGACATCAAATAACAGGGCATATCTTCGTAACCATAAAGGTTAAAACTGTTTAATGCTGCTTTAATCTGATCGCTATTCGTCAAACCACGCGAAGCGCAGTACCAACTTAGATTCTCTTTGGCTGTTAAGGTCTTATTGATGGCCGGAGCATGCCCCAGATAAAACACATGCTGATTAAAAGCCTGGCGTGCTTTACCTTGCTCCTCACCCTGCCACAGAACTTCACCGGAAAAATCATCATTCAAGCCGCATAAAATTCGTAACAAGGTGGTTTTACCACTGCCATTGGAACCTTGTATCTGCCAGATTTCGCCCTCTCCAACAGCAAAATCCAGGTTCTGAAACAGAACCCGTTCATCACGTTCACAATATAAGTTGTTAACTGTCAGCATCATCAATATTTATTCTTGCAGTAGCTGAATTATACCTTACAGAAAATACGTAAGTTCATGAAACAAAAAAGGATTTTTTAGATAATCCCTAGCGTAATGAACGACGTAAAGACGAGGCAAGAGCTTCATTTCAAGAAGGAGCTTATTAAAGCCATAAGTGACTGAATGAAATGAAGCTCTTAACGAAGTATTTACAAGTGTAATAGCTAGGAGCGGGGTGGGGTTACTCCGGTCTGCTTCATATATTTCCCGTTCCTGTCTTTGTATGTCACTTCACATTGCTCATCCGACTCATAAAACAGCATCTGCGCTACACCTTCATTGGCATATATTTTGGCTGGTAATGGTGTTGTATTGGAAAACTCAAGTGTCACATGACCCTCCCATTCCGGTTCCAGTGGCGTGACATTGACGATAATCCCGCAACGGGCATACGTGGATTTCCCCAGACAAACCGTCAAAACATTTGAAGGTATACGAAAATATTCTACGGTTCTGGCCAGTGCAAATGAGTTCGGTGGAATGATGCAGTAATCTTCATCAATGCTGACGAAGCTGGTTTCATCGAAATTCTTGGGGTCTACGACATTTGTCGTATGGACATTGGTAAATATTTTAAATTCACTGGCACAGCGCACATCGTAACCGTAGCTGGAAGTCCCATAGGAAATAACTTTACTGCCGCCGATCTCCCTTACCTGTCCGGCTTCAAAAGGTTCAATCATGCCCTCCTTCTCTGCCATGCTGCGAATCCATTTATCTGATTTAATCGTCATACTCAAAACTACCAAATATCTATTGAATTTATATCACCTAATATAGTGACCTGAAGCTGAACTATTTATTCCTGTCCGGCTTTGATCATAAACAAGGCTGGCCTGAAAAAATTCACATATTACGCAGTTAAAGCTAACTTTGACAGCCCAATATTTGTTACAATTACCGGAGCGGTTATTGAGTTAATTCTTGTAAATATTTTTAAACAGTCCTTTGAAAATTGGGAGTATGTAATGAAGTTAAAACTGGCATTGGCCTCAACTATTTTTTTAACATTTTTTTCTACTACTGCACTGGCTCAGGATATTGAAGCTGGCAGAGTTCTCTATGGTGTTTGCAGTGCATGCCATGGCCCTAATGGAGAAGGCTTGCAAGCTTTAAATGGCCCCAGAATAGCCGGTCAGCAGGCTTGGTATACAGAGCGTCAGTTACAGAATTTCAAGTCCGGTGCTCGTGGTTCGGATCCTAGAGATATCTATGGCCAGCAAATGGCACCTATGGCTCAGACTTTAACCACTGACCAAGCAATCAAAGATGTTGCAGCCTATATTGAGTCTCTGGGTAACTAGTTGATTAAAAGTCGATCAGCAAATAGTTGATTAACAAATCTATTTAAAAGCCCTGCCATGCAGGGCTTTTTTATGGGCGAATTAGTGCTGAATAAAATGCTCGATCAATAACTGGGCAGACCGGTTAGCTCTGAATTCATTGACTTGCAGACGATAAAGCACGTCGATTTTATCCACTACATTTTCCCGTAATTCTGCTACAACATTGAATGCAATAGCATCAATCAGGTATTCCGAACCTGTCGGTCTTAAGAGCAGTTTCAAATGCCTGTCATGTAACACCCTGCTTTCAATCACATCAAAGCTACCCTGAAATACCGGCTCAGGAAAATTCTGCCCCCATGGCCCTGCTTCTTGCAGCAGTTCAGCAAAATCCAGATTCAGATACTGCTCGTCCAGACAGCCGTCTGTATAAATCACCTGTTCCAGCATACTCGCATCTACCAGCGTATCTAGTTCTTTAGCAAAGGCCTGTTCAAATAATGACAAATCCTGCAAGCGCAAACTCAGCCCCGCTGCCATGGCATGTCCTCCGAATTTGTTCAGCAAACCAGGATTATTGGTTGCAATCTGATCCAGCAAATCACGAATGTGCAAACCTGAAATTGAGCGTGCCGACCCTTTTATTTCATCTTCATTTTCTGAGGAAAGCGCAAACACGATTACCGGAAGATGAAATTTATCCTTAAGGCGTGAGGCCAGAATACCTACGACACCTTGATGCCATTCAGCACTAAACAGACAAAGACCTTTCTGCTGCTTTGGCTGGATCTCGATATCTGCAAGCAAACTCAAGGCCTCTGCCTGCATTGTTTGTTCTATATTCCGTCTGTCCTTATTGAGGTCATCCAGTTGTTGAGCTAAGTGATAAGCCCGAGCCGGACTTTCAGCAAGCAGACATTCAATGCCCAAACTCATATCATCCAGGCGACCCGCGGCATTTAAGCGTGGGCCCAGCACAAAACCCAAATCACTGGCGTTAAGATTATTCTGATTTTTCCCGGCTATTTTCAGGAGCGCATCAATACCTGCCCGACAACGACCTGAACGAATTAAATTAACGCCATGCTTAACCAGACAACGATTATTCCTGTCCAGAGGCACAACATCGGCAACTGTACCCAGAGCTACCAGATCCAGAAACTGCATCATATTAGGTTCCGGTTTTTGACTAGCCTTAAACCAGCCTTGTTCGCGCAAGCTTGAACGTAAGGCCAATAACAAATAAAACACCACTCCAACTCCGGCCAGGGCCTTGGAAGGAAACTGACAACCCTGTTGGTTGGGATTCAAAATACAGTCCGCAGCAGGCAATTCATTAGCAGGCAAATGATGGTCGGTAACCAGCACTCTAATACCAAGTTCTCGTGCCCTATTGACCCCTTCTATACTGGCAATTCCGTTATCAACGGTAATAATCAGTGCCGGTTGTCTTAGTTTTGCCACTTCAACAATTTTCGGCGTCAGTCCATAACCAAATTCGAAACGGTTGGGCACCAGATAGTCAACATGCTGGTAGCCAAACTCTTGCAAACATAACTTCAATAAAGCGGTACTGGTGGCGCCATCAGCATCAAAATCACCGACGATAAGTATTCTGCTCTGCTGCTTTAGTACCTCAAGCATTAAGGCAACAGCAGTGTCTATGTTCAACATCAACTCAGGATTATGCAGTTCACTTAAAAGCAGTGAATAATCTGTTTTCTCTGTCATCCCCCTACTTAACAGGATCTGCTCCAATACAGGATGCAAACCCAGGTCGAACCCAGAGGAGACAGGAACATTGCGGACTTGTATTTTCATACTTTGATAATTACAGATAGGAGCCCGTACTATTCGGACAATTCAAACTCTGGAAACTCAGATTGCAAAGTTTTTTTCAAGACCTTGCCCACATTAGAAAGCGGCAGTGACGTTCTAAATTCGATAATTTTAGGCACTTTGTATGCCGTTAATTTGCTTCGGCAATAATTTAAAATCTCATTCTTATCCAGAGAGGGGTCTTCTGGAACAACAATTAATTTTACCTGCTCAACCCCTTCCGAATTTTTTACGCCAACAGCCGCCACAGCTTTTACTCCAGGATATGCACTGACAACGTTTTCAATTTCCACGGGATAAACATTAAAGCCCGAGACAATAATCATATCTTTTAGCCGGTCTATAATTTTCAGGTTACCTTTGCTATCTATGCTCGCAATATCCCCGGTTCTTAACCAGCCATCTTCATCCAGCACAGTTCTGGTTGTTTCCGCCTGCTGCCAGTACCCCAGCATCACTTGCGGACCTCGTACACAAAGTTCTCCCTCCTGTCCTTGCTCAAGGGTCTTACCCTGTTCATCAATGATTTTTAATTCTGTAAACGGCAATGCTTTACCAATACTGTCTGTCTGATAATCTTTATAGTCATTACAGGCGACCAATGGTGAAGCTTCGGTCATGCCATAACCCTCCAGAATTTTGCACCCTGTGACTTCTTCCCAGCGCGCGGCGATATCACCTGTCAATGGCATGCCGCCGGTAGGACAAATCAATAAGCCCGAAAAATCCAATTTCCCAAAAGCTGGATACTCGCACAGTTTTTTGAATAACGGGTTGATGCCGCAAAATATATTTATCTTGTAGGGTTTTATACTCTTAACAAAAAGTGAAGGACTTCGCGGATTAACAATCAGAATATTGTGATAACCCATCATAAGGCTGAACAATATATTCACGGTAAAAGCGTATACATGATAAAGCGGCAAGGGTGCAGCTACCACTGAAGCCTCTGGGGGAGAATCTTCTCCCAGTTGAGTTTTCAGCTGTAGGAAATTGGAAAGCAAATTGTGATGCGACAGCATACTGCCTTTAGCGATGCCCGTTGTACCACCCGTATATTGGAGGATCGCCACCTCACGATGAGGAATGTTATGCGCAAATGCCCTATCGTCTTGATTGAAGACCTGCTTGCCCTGTGTAAGTGCTGCTCTAAAACTTGTCAGTGCAGGAAACTCCAGACAGGAACAATATCCATTTACTCGTGCCGATATGTGAATAGCTGAACGCTTAATAGAATGATGCAAATCTGCAATATTACTAACGATAACTGCCTCAACCTGGGTTTGTTCTTTAATGCTTAAAAAAGTTTTTGCACAACCAGAGAAAACAATCAGGCCTTTTGCGCCCGAATCATTCAGTTGATGTTTCAGGTCATCCGCTGAATATTCAGGATTAGTGTTAACAACGATCATCCCGGCTTTAAACACAGCAAGCACAGCAATCGGATATTGCAGAATATTAGGCAACTGAATAGCCACCCGGTCACCGCGTTTTAATTGTGTCTGCTGCCTTAAGTAAGCTGCCAGGTAATCACTTAACTCATCAAGTTCCCGATAGCTTAAATCTTTGCCAAGCAAGGTATAGGCTTTATTGTCAGCATATTTTTTACATGCATCGCTAAGCTGACTGACTATGTTTCCTGTAATGTCTAGCAACTAATCACCTTTAACTACCCCCTTTAACTGCCTGCCCTTGAAAAACACAGCAGTAACCTAAATATTGAAATGTGTACGAAATCTGGAAAATATCAAAGTTTATATAAGTGAAGCAGGAAACCCGGAACTTTTAGACACAGAATCTACCTAAAATTCAGGTGATCATTTTAAACATTTACACAGATAAACCTAGTAGAGAACCATGAAAAAAACCATTAACTTTTTGCTTGTCAGCACTGCTCTCGCCAGCATTATTCTTTCTCAACCAAGCCTATCTGCTCCTGACTACCTGAGTTTTCAGACGGAAGATGAGGCCAACAATATTGAGATTTTCAGTGAAGCCAGTCCTTCTGTAGTATACGTGACCAACACGACTCTCGTCAGAAGTAGTCCCTTCTCGCGCAATGTTCAGGAAATACCCCAGGGTGCAGGGACAGGTTTCGTTTGGGACGAAAGTGGACTGATTGTGACAAACTATCATGTTGTGCAAGGAGCTAATAGAGTAATGATCAGACTGCAGGATCAAAGCAGTTGGGAAGCCGAAATCATTGGCGTTGCCCCGGACAAGGATCTTGCCTTGCTTAAAATAGACGCACCAGAAGAACACTTGATACCTCTCCCACTGGGTGATTCAGCAGAATTACAGGTAGGCCGCAAAGTTATCGCCATTGGTAACCCCTTCGGCCTGGATACAACCTTAACTGTAGGCGTTGTCAGTGCGCTGGGCAGGGAAATAACCTCTTTAACCAATCGCACCATACGCGATGTGATTCAGACTGATGCTTCCATCAATCCAGGGAATTCCGGTGGCCCTTTGTTGAATTCACTAGGCCAACTTGTTGGGGTAAACACTCAAATTATCAGCCCCTCGGGGGCAAACGCCGGTATAGGCTTCGCTATTCCGGTTAATACGGTCAGGCGTGTTATCCCGCAGTTAATGGAGTTTGGCCGGGAAATCCGCCCTATTCTGGGTATTTCCAATCTGAACGATGCCATCAGTGCCCAAAACCATATTAACGGCGTCATAGTCGCAGAAGTCACTAACGGCCTTGGTTCAGCTGAAGCAGGTCTTATTGGTCTCGAACAGGATCAACGGGGCAATATTATTCTTGGCGATGTCATTGTCGGTATTGAGGATATGGCAGTCACTAACAGTGACGATCTGTTAAACGCCCTTGAACAGTTTCAGCCCGGCGATATTGTTGAAGTATTTACCAGACGGCGCAATCAGGATGAAATGTCCTTCCAGGTAGAACTTTCTGAGCCAATCTAATAGATGCTATGCGCCTCCTAGCATATCGGGTGGCGCCATATAAAGCCGATACAGGCTTTTTATAACCAGTTCGAGTCCCAAGTCTTCATTTTGGTATACAAACTTATCCCTTGAAACCTGGGCTAGATAGGAGCGACTGACTAATAGCTGGCCTACGCTACCTACCACACAATTCAATCGCCAATAGGACTCTTCCATGCTTAAACGCGGGTTACATTTGCGGGATAACTTAATAAACAAATCAGTTGGCTCATCAAATAATTTTCGGAATAGTTTTTGAACCTCAGGTGCCGGATCATTAATTATTCTCAACACCATTTTGTCAAATGTAGGATTGGTTTTATGGATGGCAAACATTGGCTCGATATAGGCTTTTAAGAGACATGTAAAATCCGGGGTTTCAGCATTTACTGCCGGTTTACATGTTTTTAGTTTTTTCAGACGTTCTTCATTAGCCTCTTTCAAACTCCTTTCAAGTACCTTCATCACCAGCACTTCTTTGGAGCCAAAGTAATAATTAATAGACCCCAGGTTAGCATTGGCCTTTTCTGCAACAGCCCGCATAGACGTGCCGTGATAACCATTTTCTCCAATGATTATTTCTGCCGCATCCAAAAACGCTTTTTCAGCATCATTAATCTTTCTTAATTTAGGATTTCGTTTTGCTTTTACACGGTTTTCCATAAATCATATCCAAGCGCCCAAAATTATTTTTTTCTATAACTTATTGAATTTCAATGCGTTATTAAATTTATAAGCTTTATTCAATATCGTGACGTATCAATTTTTGTGTACATTTCCTTGTGTTTACTTATTGTGGATAATTGTATTGACATTAAATTTATACGACTGTATAAATTTGCATTTGGTTTAGCAAGTTTTTTATAACAACAATATTAAGTCTGTTTTTCACCATTATTGATAATTTGAGGAGAATACTATGAAGCAACGCATGCTTACCGCGTTTGTTCTATCACTTGGATTTACTATGTTTGCAGTTGGTGCAGGTAATGCTCACCACTCATTTCCAGCCACTTATGTGAT
>JAYQWA010000014.1:0-59159 GCA_038148755.1 Gammaproteobacteria bacterium | reverse complement strand
AGTATGTCCTAGTCAGGTGATAGAAAACATAAATCAAATTTAATTTCCAACAATAACACTTTATAAATAACTAAAACTCCCATGCAAAGAACTTCCAATCGTAATGACAAAGTTGTTGATCTTTTAAAGAAGGAATTGGCGCTGCTGATTCAGTCTGAGATTCGGGATCCGCGGGTTGGTATGGTGTCTGTCACTGGCGCCAAAGTCAGTCGTGATCTTTCTTATGCTGAAGTCTTTGTCACCATTATGGGCAAGAATACCGAGGAAGAAATCATTGAAAGCATGAAAGCGTTAAATAGAGCATCAGGCTTTCTGCGTAGTTTGCTGGCTAAAAGTGCAAATTTACGAACGACACCCAAGTTGAGTTTCAGCTACGATAACAGTCTGGACAGAGGAAGGTTCTTATCTGACCTGATTGATGAGGCTATTGCCAGCGATAAAAAAGATTGAGTTGCCTGAAGTAAAAAATAAAGGGTAGGCATGAGAAAAAGGCATGGCAGAAAAATTTCAGGCATTCTTGTTTTGGATAAGCCCGAAGGTGAATCTTCCAATAGAAGTCTGCAAAAAGTAAAAAGATTGTTTCAGGCTGCCAAAGCTGGCCATACAGGCAGTCTTGACCCTCTCGCTACCGGAGTCCTCCCCCTTTGCTTTGGCGAGGCCACTAAAATATCCCAGTTCTTGCTTGATTCTGATAAAGCATACAGCGCTGAAATCAGGCTTGGTATTAAAACAACTACTGGTGATTCTGAAGGAGATATTGTTGCAGAAAAGCTTTGCAGCAATATTTCTGAAAAAGACATAGAAAAAGCTTTGGATAATTTCAGGGGAGAAATTCAACAAGTTCCTTCCATGTATTCAGCACTTAAGCATGATGGTGTGCCGCTTTATAAGATAGCCAGGGCAGGTAAAACTGTAGAAAGAAAAACTCGAACGGTGTCCGTGTTTGAATTTTCCCTTGCTTCCTATGAAGGTAGTTTAATCAAGGTAAACATTCGTTGCAGTAAAGGCACGTATGTGAGGACTCTGGCAGATGACCTGGGTGATCTATTAGGTGTAGGAGCGCATGTCACAGCATTAAGGCGTACCCAGGCGGGTCCGTTTACACTTGAACAGGCTGTAAGCTATGACGCACTGGAAAAATACAATGAAGATGGTGGTTTTGAAGCCCTAGATAGAATTTTAATTCCTGCAGATCAGGCCATTCAGGAATTACCTGAAGTGGTCTTACCTGACGCTACGGCTGAATATGTCTTACAAGGGCAGGCAGTAATCGTCAGACATCTGCCAAGCTCAGGACTGGTACGCTTGTATAAAGGCAATTCATTCATCGGGATAGGCGAAATTCTTGATGATGGCCGGGTGGCACCCAAGCGATTATTTCTGCTTTAAGTGGGTGCCAGCGCAAAATTCACTCTGATACCTTTCTCTTGCTGCCCTTTCGCCGTTTCCCTCTAGAGTTTAGCCTCAAGCTAGTGTAGTTTTGTAAAAGCCAAGCTGTAAATCAACAACAAACAATGTATACGAGAGAATGAAGCTATGTGTAATGAAAGAACCGTAAAAGAAAATGAAGAATTTTTTAAGGCGAATCCGGATTTAAGCCGTCGGCAATTAGGCAAGGCTGCGGCTGGTGCAGGAGTTGCAATGATGTTGCCTCCGGTTGCCAACGCCCAAGCGCTGACAGAATCAAATGTGGAGATCAGGACGCCGGATGGTGTGGCAGATGCTTTTTTTGTACATCCGGCAGTAGGGCAGCACCCTGGTGTACTGATCTGGACTGATATTCTGGGTCTGCGTCCGGCGTTTGAAATGATGGCAAGACGTCTGGCACAGTCTGGTTATTCTGTGTTGGTACCCAATCCTTTCTATCGAAGTGCAAGAGCCCCTGTTGTTGGCGAAGGCGCAAGCTTTCAGGATCCTGCGGTTAGAGAAACTGTCATGGCTTTGCGTGGTGAGCTGAGTGCAGAAACTGATATTTCAGATGCGGCTGCTTTTGTTGAGTTCCTGGATGCTCAGTCTGCAGTAGATAGCAGCCGTAAAATGGGAACGACTGGCTATTGTATGGGTGGCCCGATGGTTATGCGTACGGTTGGCACAAACAGCCGCATGGGCGCTGGTGGAACTTTCCACGGTGGTGGCTTGGCAACAGATGCACCCAATAGTCCGCATCTGCTGATTCCGCAGATGGATGCCAGCATGCTGATTTGTGTCGCTGCCAATGACGACGAGAATGAGCCTGAAGTAAAAAATATTCTCAGAGGCGCGTTTGCCAGAGCAGATGTTCCTGCAGAAATTGAAGTTTATACAGGAACTTTACATGGCTGGTGTCCGCCGGACAGCGCTGTTTACAATGAAGTTCAGGCAGAGCGAGCCTGGAGCCGTTTGTTGAATCTATTTGAAAATGCTTTGGCCTAAAAAGGCATAAATAGAGAATGTAAGTAGGGTCAGAATAATATTTTTTTCTGACCCTGTTTCTTCTTCTGAAAAGGTATTCCGTTATGAGAAATGTCACGATTTTTTTGTTTATTGCATCTGCAATGTTCACCTCGTCTGCTGCTTATTCGCAGAATGTTCCGCTGGATCGACTACTTGAATATCTTGAAATTGATACGATCAATCCTCCAGGCAATGAAAGTCGTGGCGTTGTGTTTTTTCAAAGAATATTTGAGGAAGCCGGTATTGATTATGAAACGGTAGAGTCTGCGCCTGGCCGGGGTAATATCTGGGCTCGTCTTGAAGGCGGTGATGAACCAGCTTTAATGCTGCTGCATCATATCGATGTGGTTCCTGCAACACCTGAATACTGGGATACCGACCCGCTGGATGCTGTGATTAAAGATGGCATGATTTACGCCAGAGGGACTTCAGATACCAAGTCCCTGGGTATCATGCATCTGGAAGCCTTTCTTTATCTGCACAGGAATAATATCAGGCTGAACCGCGATGTTATTTTTATGGCAACCGCTGATGAAGAAGCTGGAGGTCTCTTTGGTGCTGGCTGGCTGGTCGAAAACCGTCCTGAAATATTTGAAGGAGTGGGTTACCTGTTGAATGAAGGCGGTGGCGCTACCCTGATGGAGAACGACGAGATTCAACTGGCGATTGAAGTCGCACAAAAAAGGCCTTACTGGTTGAGACTGGTTGCCACAGATGTGCCCGGGCATGGTTCCATACCAAGAACCACATCAGCAACTACCCGTTTAATCGCAGCACTTAATCGAATTCAGCAGACACCTTTTGAACCGCATATTACTGATACGGTGAGGGAAATGTTTGCGCGTCTGGCGCCGAGTATGCCGGCTCAATGGCAGGCGGCCATGAGTGACATTGATGCTGCCGTACAGGATCCGGAGTTTTTGCGGGTGTTACAGGCTGAACGTCCAGGCTTTCATTCGCTGATTCGTAATACCTGCTCTATCACTATATTAAACGGCAGTGAAAAAATTAATGTTGTTTCACCGGAAGCCAGTGCTGAGTTAGATTGCCGAATCCTGCCTGATCAGGATGCCGGAGAATTCTTAGCGGGAATTCGAGAACGCATTGCTGACGATCAGATCGCCATTGAAGAAATTATGTTATTCGGGCCAGCAGAATCCAGCCCTGATACCGATCTTTACAGCTTGATGAGCAGAGTGATTGAAGAAAGGTTTGCCTCGGTAAATATCATTCCTTCTGCCATGACGGGCTTTACTGACAGTCATTTCTTTCGCGACTTAGGCATTATCAGTTATGGATTTGCACCTATTGTTTTTCCAGATGGTGTTGAGTCGAACATACATGGCAATAATGAAAGAATTCCTCTTGAGTCATTTAATCAAGGCGTAGAACTGACCATCGATGTCGTTCGAGAATTTGTTGAGGAATAAATCACTCACTAAGCCCGGAGAACACATAATGAAAATAATAATTATCGGCGCTGGGCTGATGGGCGTGACTTCAGCCTATTATCTGTCCGAACAGGGACACGAAGTACTGGTTATTGACCGCCAGGGAGGGCCTGCCCTGGAAACCAGTTTTGCCAATGCCGGTGTCCTGCATCCAAGTCAGGCAGCCCCATGGAATCATCCAGGTATCGCACTACAAATACTGAAATGGATGGGTAATGAAAACTCACCGTTTTTACTGCGGCCCCGTGCACTGCCATCACTGTTTAATTGGGGAATATCTTTTCTGCGTCATGCAAGGCCCAATAATTTTCAGGCAAATCTGCAATCAAACACGGTATTGGCGAATTACAATATTCAATGCATGCAGGACTTGTTAAAAAAACATCCTGTTGATTATTGCGCTAACAGTCTGGGCAGTATGAAAGTGCTTGAGCGTGAACAGGATATGGAAACTGCCATCTCTTCGATTCCGCTTTTTGAGCGTCTGGGTGTTCAATGTACCGTGCTAAGTCAGGCCGAAGTTTTCAATAAGGAACCGGCATTGATTGAGAACGGAAAGAAACTGATTGGCGGTATTTACTATCCCAGTGATCAATCTGGAGATGCTCATCAGTTTTGTACAAAACTGACTGAGCTTGCAAAAAATAATCATGTCCAATTTGAATACAATAAGGTGGTAGAAGAGATAATACACTCAGGCAATAAAATTATTGGTGTTAAGACTGCCGGGGTGACACATACAGCCGATGCTTATGTCCTGGCTGCAGGCAGTTACAGCCCCTTACTGGCAAAGTCTATCAAACTGAAATTGCCTATCAGGCCGGTAAAAGGATATTCAATAACCCTGGATATGCATGACTGGGAGATCAAACCGCGTATGCCGGTGATTGATGAAGAGACCCATATTGCGATTACACCACTTGGCAATCGTTTACGTGCTGCGGGAACTGCAGAGCTTACTGGCTACAGTAGGGATATTAATTCCCAGCGCATTCAGATGGTACTTGATCAAGTTAAAGTGCGTTACCCCGCAGCGGGAAGAGGCAGCAAGAGAGTGGAAATCAGTCCCTGGACAGGTTTAAGGCCAACAAGCGTTGATGGTGTTCCGATCCTCGGGTCAACACCGTTTGAAAATCTTTACCTGAATACCGGTCATGGTCATCTGGGTTGGACTTTTGCGATGGGAAGCGGGAAATTGGTGGCTGACGTCATCAGTGGATTGAAACCGGATATTGAAGTGTCTGCTTATAATGTAAGCCGTTTTTAGCTGTCTGTTGCTTGTTATGAAACTAATGAAGCTGAATTTTTTAAAAGCGATTATTCTGCCGGGTTTAATTTTCCAGTCAGTGGTGATTGCTGGCGGTTATGCGACTGGACGCGAGCTGGTTGAATTTTTTCTTTCAAACGGTCCCCGTGCCGGGCTGTACGGAATGATCGTCGCAATGCTTGTCTGGTCATTGGTACTAGCGACAAGCCTGGAGTTTGCCAGACTCACCCGAAGCAGCGATTACAAAACATTTTTTAGGCACTTGCTGGGCCGGGCCTGGGTGCTTTATGAGATTGTTTATATTATTACCATCGTGCTTATTTTGTCAGTTATTGGGTCTGCCGCGGGCATTTTGTTAGCGGAAATGATTAATACACTACCCCTGGTTGGAACGGTATTTTTAATTGCAACCATTGGTTTGCTGACTTTTTTTGGAACGCAACTGATTGAAAGAGTGCTCGCAAGCTGGTCTTTGCTGTTATATGTAGTTTATGCCTGTTTTTTAATAATAGGCTTTATTAAATTTGGCGGGGAAATACAGCAAGGCTTTTCCGTACCGATTGATAATGCCCGCTGGGCAGGTGATGGCATAAAATATGCGAGTTATAACCTGGCGATCATTCCAACTATCCTGTTTTGTCTGAGACATATCAGCTCAAGACAGGAAGCTATTACCGGCGGTTTGATTGGTGGGGTGTTGGCAATCTTTCCAGGCATACTTTTTTACTGTGTTCTGGTTGGTTTTTACCCGGACATAATCAGAGAAGCCGTTCCAATTAATACCATGCTTGCTGCTATGGGGATTCCTTTTTTTCAAATCATTTTTCAAATAGTGATATTTGGCACTTTTATAGAAACCGGAACAGCGCTTCTGCATGCATTGAATGAACGTATTGCTGTAACCTATGAAGAGAAATCAAAAGTTATGCCGACTTATTTGCGTCCGATGGTTGCTGTGACTGCAATGATTATTGCTGTATTTATCAGTGACAGGATAGGTTTGATTGCCTTGATAGCAAATGGTTATGTTTTGTTGACTTATTTATTCCTGGCAGTATTTGTGATTCCATTATTTACAGTTGGTCTATATAAGATAATCTGGGTTTATAGCAAGCAGGAAAATCAACAACAATAAAGCAATAAAAAAGAGGTAAGTATGACTATACAACGATTAAGAACCAATGACCGTATGAGCCAGATTGTTATACATGGCGACACCGTTTATCTGGCTGGTCAGGTGGCATTAACCAGTCCGGGTGAGAGTGTAGCCGTTCAGACAAAAACCATTCTGGATATGATTGATGAAAAATTGGCTGAAGCTGGGACTGATAAATCCAAGGCTTTATCCGCGACCATCTGGCTTTGCAATATGGATGATTATGCTGAAATGAATGAAGTGTGGGATGCCTGGGCAGCCGGTGGTAACGCACCTTGTCGTGCTTGTGTCGAATCACCAAGGCTGGCATCAACTGACTTTAATGTTGAGATAGGCATCATAGCCGCTAAATAAAATTTTCAGCTATGAAATAAGCCAAGAGGGTAATCATGAGAAATAGTAATCATCACTTTTCCAGTTCAAGAATAACTTTATCATCCCTATTTATGCTGGTTC
This sequence comes from Gammaproteobacteria bacterium, assembly GCA_038148755.1. Lineage (GTDB taxonomy): Bacteria > Pseudomonadota > Gammaproteobacteria > Pseudomonadales > Pseudohongiellaceae > UBA5109. Next base: position 52,396 of record JAYQWA010000014.1, on the reverse strand, counting down.
TTTCGGCTTGTTCCGAGCCAGCATCGGTGACTTACGACCTGATATTACGTAACGGCACGCTTATTGATGGCAGCTCCACGCCAGCATTTCAGGGAGATATTGCTGTTAACGGTAATCAAATAGCGGCTATCGGGAACTTAAGTGGTGCCAGTGGCTTGCAGGAGATTGATGTCAGTGGTCTGGTCGTGGCGCCTGGTTTTATCAATATACATAGTCATCCGCGTGATGATGCCCTGTCGACTGCAGTCAATATGCTGAGCCAGGGTGTTACGACTGAGATTATGAATTCAGATGGTTTTGGTCCCAGTGATATTGGTACTCAGTTTAATTCGTATAGCCAAAGTGAGCTGGCCATAAATGTTGGCGGTTTCATCGGCTTTAACAGTGTGTGGGAGGATGTTGTCGGGGTTGAAGACATCAGGCCGACTCAGGCTCACATAAACCAGATGCGGAGGCTCGTTGAAAATGCTTTAGAGTCTGGAGCCTGGGGGGTATCGGCAGGACTGGATTATGTTCCCGGATACTATGCTAAAACGGAAGAAGTCATCCAGGTGCTCGAACCTTTCTCTGACTGGGGGGTAGTGTTCTCCAACCATGACCGCCTCACACCGGAAACAGATTATAGCTCCATCACAGGTATGACGGAGACAGTCAGGATAGGTGAAGCGACCGGTTTAATTCCGCTGGTTACCCATATGAAAGTGCAGGGCTGGGAGCAGGGCAAGGTAGCTGAAATTCTTGAAATCATGCGGATTGCAGAGACTTCAAATTCTGGTGGAGCCGTGGCGGACGTCTATCCATATCTGGCAGGACAAACCGGGCTCGAAGCATTGATTATTCCAAGCTGGGCACAGGCAGGGGGATGGGATGCCATGCTGCAAAGGTTTCGGGATAGTGAGTTACGTCAACAAATTATTGAGGAAGCCGAACAGGCCATGGATTTGCGCTGGGGAGGACCAACCGGTGTTCTGGTAGGCGGTCAGCGGGAACTCACTGATATCATGGATGAGCTTGGAACTGATTCCCACGGTGAGGCGGTCATCCGGGTTCTGGAAGAAGCGGATACTCGTGTCATACTCAGATTTGGCAGTGAAGAAGATCTTATTGCGATTATGCAACATCCCACAGTGTCCATAGCCTGTGATTGTGATGCGATACCTGAAGATTCTATAAATCATCCGCGTTACTGGGGGACTTTTCCCAAAGTGCTGGGTGAATATGTCAGGGAAAAAGGCGCCCTGACGCTGGAAGAGGCCGTTTACAAAATGACAGGTTTACCGGCAAAAACAATTGGATTAAAAGATAGGGGGCTATTGAAGCCAGGCATGGCTGCCGATATCACTGTATTTGATCCAGCAACGATCATTGATCACGCAACTTTTGAAAACCCGACTGCCAGACCTGACGGTATTGTGCACGTCATTTTGAACGGTGAATTTGCATTTACCGATGGTTCTGTAACGGGTGTGCAGGCAGGAGAAGTATTAAAGCGGGACTTGCCGTTTTAACACGAAGCACCAGAAGCACCAATAGGCAGGGTTATTCATGGCGTGATCCGAAGCAAACGCATTCACCGCCGTCTTCCTATAGAACGAGCCCACGGGGTAATGGCCTAAACTTTAAGCGGCAAAGGCATCCATGGTTGGCAGTCGAGTGGCGATATTATTTCCTGTGCCTTCGGCAACCCAACCATCTTGCGTTGGAAAAAAACGAATCAGCTTAAAGTCGGGGTTAGCGCCCATATCAAACCAGTGATTAATTTTGGCCGGCACACTGATCAGATCACCTTTTTCACAAAGCAGCAGATACACTTTTTCATTGAGGTGAAAGTAAAACAGGCCGCTACCTTCAACGAAAAAACGTACTTCAAAATCATCATGCGTATGTTCAAAATTAAACTGTTGGCGGATTTGCTCTTTTTGCGGGTTATCCGGGCTTAATATGGCGACATCAACCAGTTCAAAGCCATAGGTTTCATTCAGCTTGGCAATTGCATCCTGATAGGCTGCCAGTATGTCTTCCTGTGTGGCATCTGCTGGTAGTTCCGCAGATGTTTCCCAACGTTCAAACAGGATATTTAGTTCATCCAGTTGGGAAATGATTGCATCGACATTGGTGACGGGAGTCGATAATGCCTTTCCGGCTTCGTCAAAAATCTGTAATGAACTCATTTTTTACCTTTATATATTTATTCTGGTTTTTAATTTTTGAAAGCATAACGATGGAAAGGTTTGATGTCTATAAACAGGGGGATGGGGCGGCCGAACTGGGGAAAACATGGGAGAATAAAGTGTATCCGGCGGCTATTTTATGCTATCTTTCGCCCCCCGTCGTTAGTGACGCAGGAGAAAACCAGTTAACTATTAATATGCATGGTTAATCTGGCTTTAATAAGGACATTCCTTAATTAATGGCATATTCACAGGAGACTACAATGGCTTTATCTGTTGATGAAAAAGCAGAAATTATCCAAAATTTCGCCCGTGCTGAAGGTGATACTGGTTCGCCCGAAGTGCAGGTTGCATTATTAACCAATAATATCAATCACTTACAAGATCATTTCAAAGAGCACAACCATGATCATCATTCCCGTCGAGGGCTGATCCGCATGGTTAATACACGCCGTAAGTTGCTTGATTATCTCAAACGAAAAGACCTTGAGCGTTACAGTACGCTGATTAAAAGACTGAGTCTGCGTCGTTAATCAAACCCTTCTCTCCTGGCTGGCATGGGGTCAGCCAGGCTCATACGTTAGGAAAAAGAAAATATGTTAAATCCGATGAGGAAAGAATTTAAGTATGGCAACGATACGGTTGTCATGGAAACAGGCAAAATCGCACGTCAGGCCACCGCCGCAGTTTTGGTAACTATTGGTGGTACATCAGTTTTGACAACAGTTGTTGGTAGAAAAACAGCTAACCCAGGTCAGGATTTTTTTCCGCTGACCGTTAATTATCAGGAAAAAACCTATGCTGCTGGTAAAATCCCCGGTGGTTTCTTCAAGCGCGAAGGTCGTCCCACTGAAAAAGAGACGCTGACCTCACGTTTAATTGACCGACCTATCAGACCACTGTTTCCTAAAGGTTTCATGAATGAAGTACAGGTGGTTTGTACCGTGGTTTCATCTGAAAAGAATGTTGATCCGGATATTGCTTCGATGATTGGCACTTCAGCTGCTCTGGCAATTTCAGGTATTCCGTTTTCCGGACCGCTGGGTGCGGCACGGGTTGGTTTTACTGAAAGTGAAGGTTATATCCTGAATCCTGGTTATGAAAATCTTGAAAGCTCTGATCTGGACATGGTGGTTGCCGGTACTGAATCAGCCGTTTTAATGGTGGAATCAGAAGCCAAAGAGTTAAGTGAAGACTTAATGCTGGGTGCTGTTTTGTTTGCACATCAGGAAATGCAGGTCGTTATACAGGCAGTTAAAGAATTCAAAGCCGAAGCAGGTAAGCCTGATTGGGAATGGGTTCCTGAAGAAAAAAATACGGTGCTGATAGATGCCGTATCAGGTGCCTACAGTGCAGGCATCACAGAGGCATATACCATTTCAGACAAAATGCAGCGACAGGACAAACTGGCTGAATTACAGGAACAGGCTGTTGCACAGTTTGCTGATGAAGAATCTGAGCCAGCTGTTACTGCAGGTGAAATTCAGGAAGTTTTTGCTTCACTGGAAAAGAAAATTGTACGCAGCAATATCATTGCCGGGCAGCCTCGTATTGATGGTCGTGACAATCAAACAGTCAGACCTATTTACGTAGAAACCGGCATATTGCCAAAAACGCATGGTTCCGCATTGTTTACTCGTGGTGAAACGCAGGCCATGGTTGTGGCTACACTGGGAGCCATTCGCGATGCACAAATGATTGAGGATTTGTCCGGTGTGAAGAAAGATCCTTTCATGCTGCACTATAACTTCCCGCCATTTAGTGTGGGTGAAACTGGTTTCATGAGTGGACCTAAAAGACGTGAAATTGGCCACGGCCGTCTGGCACGTCGCGGTGTGGCAGCCGTATTGCCAAAAGAGGAAGATTTTCCTTATGCCATCCGTGTGGTTTCAGAGATAACTGAATCCAATGGTTCGTCTTCCATGGCTTCGGTCTGTGGTACCAGCCTGGCTCTGATGGATGCCGGTGTGCCTTTGAAAGCCCCAGTTGCCGGTATTGCCATGGGTCTGATCAAGGAAGACAACGGTTTTGCTGTATTGACTGATATTCTGGGTGATGAAGATCATCTGGGTGATATGGACTTTAAAGTGGCCGGTTCGGCTGCCGGCGTCACAGCCCTGCAAATGGATATTAAAATTCAGGGTATCACTGAAGAAATCATGGAAACTGCCTTGCAGCAGGCCAATGCTGCCAGAATGCATATTCTGGGTGAAATGAATAAAGTGATTTCAGTTTCGCGTGAAACGGTTTCCGAGAATGCCCCTAGCATGGGTGTGCTGAAAGTTCATCCGGATAAAATCCGTGATGTGATCGGTAAAGGGGGTGCAACTATCCGCAGTATTACCGAAGAAACTGGTGCGTCTGTGGATATTGATGATGATGGTAATGTTCGCATTTATGGCGAAGATGCTGCATCCAGAGATGCTGCAGTCGCCATGATTGAAGAAATCACAGCAGAAGCTGAAATTGGCAAGGTCTACAAAGGTGTGGTTTCCAAGATCGTTGATTTTGGCGCCTTTGTAACGATTCTCCCAGGCAAGGATGGTCTGGTACATATTTCACAAATTGCTCAGGAACGTGTTGAGAAAGTCACTGATCATTTAAGTGAAGGGCAGGAAATTATTGTGAAAGTCTTGAAAATAGATGATCGCGGTAAAGTCAGCCTGAGCATGAAAGATGTCACGGACGAGGAAAAAGCTGAGGTGTAATTTGCAGCTTTAATAGCTAAACCAGGAAGCCCGATATTCTGTTTGAAATCGGGCTTTTTTGTGTCTAAAAAACTATTTTTGCCTGATTTCCGTCAGATTCCCTGCAACTTGATTAAACTAGGCGCAGCATTCGGGAACCTCAGAGCAGGTTCTGTACCTAAGATATTAATAACCGTAAATCAGCAAAACAGGATTAAGTGATCAAACACCATGATGAATGATAATAAATTGATTTTTTCCCTGGTTATTGGCGTCATCGTTTTATTTGGTTTGTTTATGATGCTAACCGGCGATGATCAGGAGCCGGTGACGGTCATCGTGAGTGATGAGCCAAGAGAACCATCGCCTGCGCTTCCTGTTATGCCTGAGGTTACTGAAGAAGTTACTGTAGCAGATCCGGAAGAAATTATTGAAGCCATTGAAGAGATTATTGAGCCGCCGGTAGAAGAAGTCATTGACGTAACAGAAGAGCTGATTGCGGAAGTTGAAAATGTGGTCGAGCCTGAACCTGTCTTGCCGCTTTTGAATAACAGTGACAGTTATGTTCGGGAAGAGCTGGCAACCATGGATGGAACTTCGTCATTATTAATGTACCTGGTTTCCGATGAACTTGTCAGAAAATTTGTCGTCATGATTGAGAATATCAGCCGTGGTGAATTTCCTGAACGTAATTTGCCCCTGCTTTACCCGCAGGAAAGAATGACAGTGACTGAACTGGGCAGTGAGTTCTACCTGATGGATGAGCAGTCCTATCAACGCTTTAATGCTCTGGTAACGAGCCTGACAAATATCAGTACAGAAAGTGCTGTGGATTTCTATCAACAACTGCAGCCACTTTTTCGGGAAGCCTATGCGGAGCTGGGCTTACGCAACAGTGAATTTAATGATGTGCTTATGCTGGCGATTGATAATGTTTTGAATGCCAGAATGGCACCACAGCCGCAGCAATTAATTCGTCCCAACCTTAATTATTTATATGCCAACCCAGAAATAGAAAATTACTCGGATGTTGAAAAGTTACTCTTACGTTTGGGGCCTGAAAACACAGAGCGCCTGCAACGCCGATTGGAGTTTTTTAAACGCCGCCTGGAGCTAGATAGCGCGCTGAACAATTAAGCTAGTGCGCTATTTATTGTATTTCTGGTTATTGTATTACTTGCTGTAATAGTTCCTGATGTTTTTCCGGTGCCAGTCTGGGGCCAAATTCACAGACCAGTGTTGCTGCACTTAGGCTTGCCAGCTTGCCTGAAGTTTCAAAATCCAGTCCATTGGAAATACCGTAAAGGAAAGCTCCGGCAAAAATATCGCCCGCGCCATTGGAGTCGACAGCCTTGACCTTGTGAGGGGCAATCTTGATATGTTTTTCACCATCGAATAACAATGCACCTTCAGCGCCCAACGTGATAACCAGCGTTTTAGAAATTGTTTTCAGAGACTCGACAGCCGCTTCAATTGTTTCTTCACCCGTCCAGGTCAGCGCTTCAACTTCGTTGGCAAACAAGAGGTCAACACCTGTGCCGATCATTTCTTCCAAGCCGCCACGAAAAAACTGTACCATGCCTGGATCAGATAAAGTTAAGGCCGTTGAGACGCCATGTTTTTCCGCCAGTTCTTTTGCCTGAATGCAGGCTTTGCGCGCAGTCTCAGAGCTCACCAGATAACCTTCCAGATACAGATATTTTGAATTCATCAAAGCGTCCTCATGGACATCGTCATGAGTCAGTTTTTCTGAAATACCAAGATAAGTCAGCATGGTACGCTCGGCATCTGGACTGACCATAACCAGACATTTGCCGGTAACGCCATCATCACTTCGGATGCTGTCTGAATTAGTATCAATGTTGTGGTTACCCAATTCCTGCAGATAAAAATCACCGGATTCATCATTGGAAACTTTACAGGAATAAAAAGTATTGGCGCCGAATTGTGAGGCAGCGTACAAGGTATTGGCCGCAGAACCACCACCTGCACTTTTCTTTAACCCAAATTTTTCTTCCAGGCGTTCCATCAGGGTCTCCTGAGATTCACCATCAACCAGCGTCATAACACCTTTCTGAATTTTTTCGTGTTGAAAGAAACTGTCATCAACTTCAAATTCCTTATCAACGAGGGCATTGCCAAGGGCATAGATATGGTAGTTTTTCATCAAATAATCCTGTTAATTGGCAAGTTGAGAAAATGCGGCACTGGCAGCATCGAGTGTCACTTGTATTTCCTTTTCACCATGGGCAGCAGAAAGAAAGCCTGCTTCGAAAGCCGAAGGGGCCAGATAGATACCCCGGTCCAGCATCAGATGGAAATACTGTTTAAACCGTTCAACATTACAGCCCATGACCTGCTCAAAGCTATTGATATTCTTATCTTCTGAAAAGAAGCAGCCAAACATGGCACCAACCTGATTGGTGCTAAAAGGAATGCCTGCACTGTCAGCACGCTGCTGTAAGCCACTCAATAACTGAGAAGTTTTTTGTGTGAGAGAATCATAAAAACCCGGTTGAGAAATCTCTTCCAGCATGACCAGACCAGCAGTAACTGCCAAGGGGTTCCCTGACAAAGTACCGGCCTGATAAACCGGACCGTTTGGCGCCAGCATGTCCATATAGTGTTGTTTGCCACCAAATGCGCCGACAGGTAAACCGCCACCGATTACCTTGCCTAGAGTGGTCAGGTCGGGATCAATGTTATAGACAGACTGTGCGCCACCAAGTGCAACTCTGAAACCGGTCATGACTTCATCAAAAATCAGCAGACTGCCATATTGACTGGTGATGTTGCGCAGGCTTTCCAGAAAATCGTCTTTTGGTGGTATGAAATTCATATTGCCGGCAACAGGTTCAACAATAATACAGGCGATTTCTTCACCATATTGCTGAAAGAGTTCTGCCACTTTTTCACTGTCGTTATAAGGCAAAATAAAAGTCTGTTCGGCAGTACTTGCAGGAATGCCAGCCGAATCTGGTGAGCCCATGGTTAAAGCGCCGGAACCTGCTTTAACCAGTAAAGAGTCGACATGTCCGTGATAACAGCCTTCGAATTTCAGGACTTTATCGCGTCCGGTAACACCACGCGCCAGACGTATTGCACTCATAGTGGCTTCAGTTCCGGAATTCACCAGACGCACGCTTTCTATAGAGGGGATCAGTTCACAAATGCGATCAGCCAGAGCAACTTCTTTGGCAGTAGGCGCACCGAAGGCTAAACCCAGTTCGATTTGCTCTTTTAGTGCTGCGGTAACTTTCGGGTGACAGTGCCCTAATATTAAAGGACCCCAGGCGCCGATATAGTCAACGTAAGCATTGTTATCTTCATCATAAACGTAAGCACCTTCGCCCCGGGCAAAAAATACCGGATCACCACCGACCCCTTTAAAGGCGCGTACCGGAGAATTTACTCCACCGGGAATATGTTTTTTGGCCTGTTCAAATAAAGTTTCGGACCGTGAGTAAGATTTACGCTCAGACATACAAAATTCCTAAAAGGGTCTTACAACGACAAGAATAACAATGACGATCAATAAAATAACCGGTGCTTCATTAAACCAGCGATAAAATTTATCACTATGAGTGTTTCTGTTTTCCTTAAATGCTTTCAGATAACGCCAGCATATAACATGAAAAACAATTAATAAAAAAACGCAGGTCAGCTTTGCATGCATCCAGCCGGATTGCATATAAAGTTGAAAATTGGTGCTGATAAGCAGAGTGCCAAAAATAATACTCAGAATGGCCGAAGGGGTCATGATGCCCCAGAATAATTTGCGTTCCATGATTTTAAATCGCTCAATACTCACTTCATCATCAGTCATGGCGTGATAGACATAGAGTCTCGGTAAATAAAAAATTCCCGCAAACCAACATATGACAGCGATCAAATGTAAGGCTTTAAACCAGAGAAAAGCCATTGAATTCTCCATTTTTTAATTCGGCGGCAATAATAGCATCAATCTCACTGAAGCTACATATTGGAAATACGGTGAAGTCACATCATCATTAGAGAGTATGTCCAGATAAAGCTTTAGTAGTGGCTGAAGCCTGAGTTTTGCTATCATTACGCCCCTGATTTAAATACGAAGCAGTATAGAGCTGAAAAATGATTAAAGTAGCTGTGGTAGGAGCAACCGGATATACCGGCGTAGAGTTATTACGTATTCTGGTGCAACACCCGGAAGTTTCAATTCAGATGGTCACCTCCAGATCAGAGGCTGGTACGCCTGTCGCTTCTGTATTTCCAAATTTACGGGAACATCTTTCGCTTGATTTTTGTGATCCAGATCCAGAACAACTGGCTCAATGTGATTTAGTCTTTTTTGCAACACCACATGGAGCTGCGATGGCTTTAGTCCCTGAGCTGCTGAAAAAAGGCGTGAAAGTTATCGACCTATCAGCAGATTTCAGAATCAAGGATGCAGAACTTTGGGCGCAATGGTATGGCATGCCACACAGTTGTCCTGAACTGTTGAGTGAAGCTGTTTACGGTTTACCGGAAGTTAATCGGGGTTTGATAAAAGAGGCTGTGTTGGTTGCGAATCCAGGATGTTATCCAACAGCTGTTCAGCTCGGATTTTTACCTCTGTTGAAAAATAATCTGGTTGATCCGGATTCATTGATTGCAGATGCGAAATCGGGTGTCAGTGGCGCTGGCAGAAAAGCAGCCATGGGAACATTACTTTGCGAGGTCAGTGAAAGTTTCAAAGCCTACGCCATAACGGGTCACAGACATCAGCCGGAAATTGTGCAGGGTTTAAATGAACACAGCTCTAAGCCGGTGAACCTGACTTTTATGCCACACTTAGTTCCCATGATCAGAGGCATACAGGCTAGTTTGTATGCCACCTTGTTAAAAAAGGATATTGATCTGCAAAGTTTGTATGAAGATTTCTATAAGGATGAAATATTTGTTGATGTGATGGAGCCGGGTTTGAGCCCCGAGACCAGATCGGTTAGCGGCAGTAACATGTGCAGGATGGCAGTAACTCAACCAGTAGAAAGTAATAAGGTTGTGGTTCTTGTGGTTGAAGATAATCTAGTTAAAGGCGCAGCGGGCCAGGCAGTTCAAAATATGAATATAATGTATGGCTTTAAGGAAACGCTGGGTTTAAACATAGTATCTGTATTACCGTAAAAAAATAATGGTTACTGAATATGGCGGTAGTAAAAGGTAGTAAACAAATAAAAATGGTGGTGGTGCCACACCGTCCCTGGCGCAACCTGTTGTTGACGCTGGCAGGGCTGATTGTCGCGGTTATTCTGACAGGAGCAGGAGTTTATTATGGTTATTCGCGTGGCACTAATGAAAATATAGACGTGCGTATTGAACGTGATCAGTTAAGTGCCAGTGTGAATTCATTAGAGACAGAATTGGAAACCTTGCAACAGGATTTTGTAAATCTGCAGCAGGCGAGTCTGGTAGATAGACAGGCTGTTATTGAAGTGCAGGATATGCTGGTTGGTCTGCGCGAAATTAACGCCCAGCTGGAAGAAGATGTATTGTTTTACCGACAGATTATGTCGCCGGAAAATGACGAAAGTGGTTTGGCGATTGGTCAGCTTGACCTGAGTGCCACCGAAGAGGAGAATCGGATTCGATATCATATCGAATTAAAGCAATTGGCAAATAACGAAAATGTTATTAGTGGCTATGCCAATGTCAATATTCTGGGTATGCAGGAAGGTAGTGAAGTTTCGTTTCCATTACGCAGCATTGCAGTAGATGAGAATCAATTAGATATCAGACTGCAATTCAGATATTTTCAAAACATAGAAGACGAATTAATTATTCCTGAGAACTTTGTGCCGGAAACTGTGCAGATACTGGCAGTGGCACAAGGTGAAAATGCCAAAACAGTACAGAAGAATTTTGTCTGGCTGGTAGAACGGTAGTGCATACTGAAATATTAAATAGCCTTAAAGAGATAAGTTGTGAAAAATAAATTTAGTGAAAATGTGACAACTCTGATTCCAAAATCAACCGAGATAAACGGAGATTTGCATTTTTTCCGGTACGCTGGAGGTTGAGGGGAAAATCAGAGGTAATATTTATGCTGACCCTGAAGTCCCCGCTGAAGTAAGAATCAGGGAAAGTGGACTGGTTCATGGGGAGATAAAAGCACCTTCAATTATTATTAACGGCCTGGTGGAAGGTGATGTTTATTCGAGCGAGCATATCGAATTAGCTGCCAAGGCAAGGGTTATTGGTAATGTGTATTACCACCTGATTGAAATGGTGATGGGTTCAGAAGTTAACGGTAGTCTTTACCATCGCACACCTGTTGAACTCAAACCCAAACAGATTGATATGCAGCAGAATGTAAAACAGTCACCAGGTGCCGGCATAGAGGCTGTCGTTGTCGAAGCGGCCAAGGCATCCAGTTAATACTTGACTAATTTACTTGGTTATTGCCATAATAACCGGGTTCTTTGTAATCACCTAAGCACTATTTGCTAATTTAATTTTAAACAAATAATTTAACTTTATGTCTGTTGTCCAAACACATGATGCCGTTGCAATGGCCCTGACCGATAATGCAGCAAAAAAAGTCAGTACTCTGATTGCTGAAGAAGGTAATCCAGAACTCAAGTTGCGTGTGTTTGTAACAGGTGGCGGCTGTTCAGGTTTTCAGTATGGCTTTTCTTTCGATGAAGCCGTTAATGAAGACGATACGGTGATTACCAACAATGGTGTCAAACTCCTGGTCGACCCGCTGAGCTTTCAGTATCTGGTTGGTTCACAGATTGATTATACGGAAGGCTTGGAAGGGTCGCGCTTTATCGTAAACAACCCTTTAGCTACAACTACCTGTGGCTGCGGAATGTCCTTCTCTATCTGAAGTAGTTATTGCGCTCGCTTACGCGGCGTTGCCTATTTGCTCAGTCAGTCAGTTATTAATTTCTTATCAGGGGTAGTAAATACCACCCACGACATGAGGGCGCGATGAGCCAGTGATGCTGGTGAAATCCAGCGCCTGGTTTTGCAGGGTGTGTCTGGCAAACCAGGCAAAGGCAAAGGCTTCCAGTGCGTCACTGTTAACACCATAAGCATTACTGCTGGTGACTTTGAAAGATTCAAGCTGATTTTCAAGACAGGCGATAAGTTGCTTGTTTCTTTCACCTCCGCCACAAATAATCACTTCCGCTTCTTCTGTTACACCCTGAATAGCCTGAGCAACAGTTGTTGCGGTCAGTTCAATTAAAGTAGCCTGTACGTCCTGAGCTGAAATGTCTTTGGCATAATCTTTAAGGACACGATTCAGCCATTGTTGATTGAAATATTCGCGTCCGGTGCTTTTGGGTGCAGGGGCAGCGAAATAAGGATCATCAAGCAGGAACTCCAATAGTTCAGTATTGGCTTTACCACCTGCAGCCCAATTGCCATTTTGATCAAAACTCTGGTTTAAATTTTTCTGTATCCAGCAGTCCAGCAGGATATTGCCGGGGCCAGTATCGAAACCTGTGATGTGATTGTCATCTTTACGCAGTAAGGTGATATTCGCCATACCACCGATGTTTAAAATAATCCGGTCAGTTTCAGTGCTTTTAAAAAGATGCTGATGAAATACAGGTAATAAAGGTGCACCTTGACCACCCAGAGCCATATCTTTTCTTCTGAAGTCGGCAACCGTGGTAATCCCAGTAAGCACCGCAATGCTATTGGGGTCAGCAATTTGTATGGAAAAGGGGTAGTCGCTTTGCCCCGGAGGCTGGTGATAAACAGTTTGTCCATGAGAGCCAATGGCCTGAATCTGATTGGCATTGATCTGATTTTTTTCAAGTATCGAAATGGCAGCACTGGCAAAGAGTCTGCCAAGCGCGATATCTGTTTCACCGAGTTTTTTTAACAAGTTATTACCGCTTTCCTGACAAATCTCAAGCAGGTCATTTTTTAATTCTGAAGGGATGTCGACATTTATAAAATCAATGACATTGATTGTTTCAGAAATATCAGCCAGCACACAATCAACGGCATCCATGCTGGTACCGGACATCAGGCCTATATAGAGTTGAGAGCTCATTGCTCTGCAGTACGAGTGCTAGCAGAAACAGTATTTTGAACGAGAGTAGGGGCTGAATTGACTTCATTCAGCCGGGCCATAAGAATTTGTGATTGCTGCAGAAATCTGTCCATTTCTTCCGCAGGCACAGATTCAGCTTTAGGTAACTGGTCATGCACAGTACGCGGATTCCTGTGCACGCCATCAATTAGAAATTCATAATGTAAATGCGGTCCGGTTGCGCCACCTGTTGCACCAACATAGCCGATAATATCGCCCTGCTTGACCCGTGAACCGACACGCACACCTCGGGCATAAGATGACAGGTGCGCATACTTGGTTTCAAATCTTTCACCATGCTGGATAACGACAAGATTACCAAATGAACCATTACGTGATGCCCAGGTTACGCGACCATCTCCAGATGCTACAACAGGCGTGCCTGTTGGTGCGGCATAATCAGTACCTTTATGCGCCCGGATTGTATTGAGAATAGGGTGTCGTCTGGACAGGGTAAAGTTTGAACTGATGCGGGTGAAGTCGACAGGGTTACGGATAAATGCCTTGCGCATGCTTTCCCCCCGAGGATTATAGTAATCAACATCACCATTTAAATTAACATAACGGATGGCCGTGTAGCTTTCTCCCTGATTAATGAACTGTGCAACCTGGATAGAACCGTTACCGATAAATTCTCCATCCAGATGGCGTTCATCATAAAGAACATTGAAGCTGTCGCCTACGCGTGTATCCAGCATGAAATCAATAACGCCACCGAAGATTCCGGCTATTTCCATGGTGATCGCAGCAGAAATACCACCTCGCTGTGCAGCCAGGAACAATGAGTTATTAATTGTGGCTTCCTTGTAGACCGGAATAAGCTGTGGATCGCGCTCAATATGTGTACTGTCAAACTTATTATCACTGTTGAGCGTAAAGTAATAGCTTTCCAGCGGATTGATAATAACTTCCAGTTCATTCAATTCGCCTGTCTCATCAATATCAAAAGCCAGCTGGTAACCGGGATAAAGCCGGGTCAGAATGCCGGCGTCACCAATGCTGTTAGAAACACGATAAACATCCTGAGGACTCAGACCAACCCGGTCAAAAATTAGTGACAAATTGTCACCGGAACGTACCTCAGAAATTATTTGTGAGCTCTGTTCCGGAATTTGTAGAGGTTCAAGCTTTATTTCATCTATGTTGCCTAGCTCTTTTGAAACAGGATCAAGTGTTGCATTTAGCGGATCAAAATTTGAAGTCGAGAAAGCAGAGTTGCTGATTGCCAGGATTTGCTCAGTGCTCTGGGGTTCTGGCACGATGGATTCAGAATCAGGAACCATCAATAGGATAACCAGCGTGAGCACCAGTCCTAAACAGGCATTACGATGCCTGTAGGGCAGATCATGTGCTGTCAGCTTGCTTAAGCGCTGTTTAATAAAATCAATAAGATTCACTTTATTCCTGTGTAAACTTAGAGTGTCTTATTCAATACATAAGCTAAGTATATGGAAACGTTATGGATTTTATATTGGTTAATTTGATCTGCCAAGCACTTATTTACAAAAATATGACGGCACACCGCCATGGATTACGGCTTTAATTACAAATAAGCCTTGTAATTACAGGACTATCTTGTAAAGTTGCCGCTTTTATTTTTTCAAGACCGTTATGACAAGCATCAAGCACAATATCGTTGAAGAGCTCAGGAATCGTGGGCTGCTTTCGCAAACTGCCGGCGAGGAAGAGCTGGAAAGCCACTTATTATCTGATAGCCGCGTCGTGTATTGTGGATTTGATCCGACAGCAGACAGCCTGCATATAGGTAGTCTGGTACCTTTGCTTGCACTTAAACGTTTTCAGCTGGCAGGTCATAAACCGATTGCCGTTGCCGGTGGTGCTACAGGCATGATTGGTGACCCGAGCTTCAAATCACAGGAACGTAAACTCAATACGGCTGAGATTACCCAAGCCTGGACTGCCAGTATTAAAAAACAGCTGGAACAATTTATTGATTTTGACTGTGGTGAAAATTCGGCTGTCGTCGTCAATAATCTGGACTGGACTGAAAATGTTGATTTGATTTCTTTTCTGCGTGATATCGGTAAGCACTTTTCAGTGAATGCCATGATTCAAAAAGAAAGCGTCAAACAGCGTATAGAACGCGAAGGTGAAGGTATTTCCTTCACGGAATTCGCATATATGATTTTGCAGTCTTACGATTTTGCCGAGTTAAATCGCCAGTTTGATTGTACGGTACAGATAGGTGGCAGTGATCAGTGGGGCAATATCACAGCAGGTATCGATCTCACCCGCCGCCTTAACCAGAAGCAGGTGTATGGACTTACTTTGCCTTTAGTGACTAAAGCTGATGGTGGCAAGTTTGGCAAAACAGAGGAAGGCACAATCTGGCTAGATGCTGCGCGGACGTCCTGTTACGCCTTTTACCAGTTCTGGATTAATACAGCCGATGCGGACGTGTATAAATTTTTAAAATATTTCACATTCCTGGATGTGTCAGAAATTGATGCCATAGAGGAGAAGGATAAAAGTGCTCAGGGTAGGCCGGAAGCCCAGGGTATTCTCGCAAAAGAAGTCACACGCCTGGTCCATGGTGAAGAGGGGCTACAAGCAGCAGAGAGAATTTCAGCTGCTTTATTCAGTGGTGATATTTCAGAACTTACAGAAAGTGATTTTGAACAGTTGAAGCAGGATGGCCTGCCAGCATCAGGTTCGACTGAAACTTCATTGTCTCTGGTGCAGGCTTTAGTAGAAAGTGAACTGGCCACTTCCAACAAAATGGCGCGTGAATTTATCAATAATAGTGCGGTATTGGTTAATGGTGAAAAAGTTACGGATAGTGCAGCAGAGCTGGACTGGGACTCAGCTTTTTTCGGTAAATACATTCTGCTCAAGCGCGGCAAAAAACTTTTCCACCTGCTTTATAAAGCTTGATATAACAAACCCTTGTCTGAAAACGCTGACTCTGTATAATGCGCGTTCCTCGTTTTGAGGGCTTTTGCTCCAAAGTTTGGGGCTGACGCTCAGTTGCTCAGAGCGTATCCCCTGGTTCTAGGTAAAGATCAGGGTGAGGTCGGCAGCGATCTTTATTAAACACTTCCAGACTTTCTAGTTTGGGTCTGACGCTCAGTTGGTTAGAGCGCACCCCCTGGTTCTGGGTAAAGAGCAGGGTGAGGTCGGGAAACCGACCTGATATAAAATACGCCAGACTTTCTAGTTTGGGTCTGTAGCTCAGTTGGTTAGAGCGCACCCCTGATAAGGGTGAGGTCGGTGGTTCAAATCCACCCAGACCCACCAGTTTTAAAACTGGTTTCTTCATTTGGCGTTCAACGCAATTTCTCCATAAATCTAAGCTAAAATTATTCAATGACATTGACGTTATTGACTTTTATCATAGCCTGAAAATAGTTAAGGGCTAGAATCTTTGGCCTTAATGCAAATGTACAGATTATAGGAGAAAACCATTGAACAGAGCTCTGCGATATATTCTTGCCGGTTTCTTTTTTGGGTTAGGTCTGTGTAAGGCTGTTTATGCGCATCATTCTTTTGCCATGTTTGATGCTGACAATCCTATAGAATTAACGGGCAGCATTGTCGAATGGCAATACAGCAACCCGCATACTTTTATTATTCTTGAAGTCACTGATGAAAACGGAAACTCTACGGAATGGACGCTCGAAGGTCGCAGCCCAAGTGCCATTTTTCGCCTGGGCTGGACCCCAGAAAGCCTTCAGCCGGGTGATAAAGTAATGCTGACTGTAAGTCCGCTACACAGTGGTGAGCCGGGCGGCAGTTACAGTAATGTGCGGTGGGAAGATGGCACAGTCATCGATCCGAGAGCTGGCAGGTAGAACAGAAGTAAAGAGTAAAGGCTGTATGATGGAGTTGAAAATGAAATTAAAGTTTTTCCGAATACAAGACATGGTTTCTCGATTGATGGTTGCTGTTATGGCCTTTGCTGTTGTTGACTGTTTAGCACAAACATCTGTTTACCCTGATTGGAGCGGACAGTGGCATCGGGCCCCAGGCAGTTTGAATTGGCCTTCGGAAGGTTACGAACAGTATGGTCCTCCGCCATTGACCGATGAATATATGGCTATCTATGAAGGCTATGCTGCGGCAAAGGAGGAAGGAATTCTTGCTGGTGACCCTACAGCAACCTGTTTGCCACAAGGCATGCCACGCATAATGAAAATGGTTTACCCCATGGAAGTAATCATCACGCCTGAAACCACTTATATTTATGCTGAATGGAATGCACAATTTCGACGGATTTATACAGATGGCAGAGACTGGCCTGATTATATTCTGCCCGCTTTCAATGGTTACTCCATCGGTGAATGGCATGATGAAGATGGCGACGGTATTTACGATATGCTGGCAATAGAAACCCGTGGCCTGAAAGGTCCTCGTTCGTATGATTCAACGGGCACCCCCCTGCATGAAAACAATCAAACGGTTGTGTTGGAAGAGCTTCGTCTGAGTGATGAAATGACCATGGTAAATACCATTACCACGATTGATGATGCGCTGACAGGGCCTTGGACAGTTGATCATGTTTATGAAAGACAGCTAGAAGATATCGTCTGGATGGAATATTCCTGTGCGGAAAATAACCGCCATCTTAAACTGGGTGATGAATGGTATCTAATTAATAATGACGGAACACTTGCGCCTACGAGAGCAGGGCAACCAGGTCTGGTTCCTGATACAACAGACTGAGTTTTGTTGTCGGGTCATTTCGCAGAAAGAACTTAAAAACAACATTACAAGCAAGTCAAAGCTCCTTGTTCAAGGAGTATTTTTTTGAATATATCGAAAGGTCAGATTGATTCTTGGCTCAGTAACTTTTAATTGTTTAGGTACCTGATGTTGCCAGTATTGCTGGAAATCACCTTGCATGATTAAAAGGGTACCAGCATGTAATTCGATACGTTGTTTGTTTTCTTTTTTAGATTTAAGACGGTAATCAAAATAGCGGGAAGCACCCAGGGATAAAGAAAATATTGTTGGTTGGCTGCCTAATTCTTTTTCTGAATCAGCATGCCAGCCAACTGAGTCTCTGCCATGGCGGTAGAGATTAGTCAGTACGCTGTTGATTGGAGCCTTAAATTGCTGCTGAAGTTGTTCTTTAATTTTGTGTAGTGCTGGATGCCATGGTAGTGCTTTGTAATGTGTCCCTGAATAACGATAGGAGGCTCCTGCATCGCCATACCAAGCGACCAGTCTTGGTGACTGCACTGACTTGCCAGCCATCACCAAGGTTTCTGTTTGCCAGGCGAGTTCCTGGTGAAAAAGCTTAAAGTAATAATCGCTTTCCAAGGGGCTTAACCAGGCGGGATAACAATCCAGACTGCCCTGGTGCTGGTTGAGTGAAATTACCTGCTGATCATTTTGACAAAACAAATCATCCATTCAGTTATTAAAACAGAAATGGAGCCACTGTGAAGCAGTGATTTATACTGTCCCGGACGATATGCCCCAAATGCCAATATGAAGCACAGGAACATGACAGCGACATGCTGGAAGGCGTTTGTCCTGCCTGTGGTATTGCCTATGCAAAGTGGCAGGTGATAAACAATAAAACTGGCATAAATGAATCAGTAGAACAGGCAAAAGAGCCGCTGCTGAAGCGCATTTATTATTATATTTTCTTTATGCCAAGCGACCGTGATGAAAGTCCCTTCTGGGGACATAGTGTGTTGTTTGCCTGGTTTTTTATCTGGGGCTAGAGCTTTATTCTGCACGGCATTGACTGGGAGTATATCGGTAACTCCTTTTTGCATTATGTAAATTTACCTTTCCATGAATACGGCCATATATTTTTCAGGCCATTTGGCACCGTCTGGATGTTCATGGGCGGCAGCTTTTTCCAGATCCTCACACCGTTGGCACCCCTGGTTTATTTTATGGTTTGGCGGCGGGATAATTTTGCTGCCTCTCTAATGCTTTGGTGGTGTGGGCAGAATTGTATTGATGTGTCTCCTTATATTGCTGATGCGCCAACCCGCTATTTGCCTTTAATTACAGGCATAGATACAACTCATGATTGGTGGAATGTGCTTACCATGACAAATAGTATGGAACATGCTGGGTTCTGTGCGGGATTATGTTTCGCATTGGGTACTTTTATCATTGTGTTGAGTCAGTTTTGGGGTGCTTTCCTGTTATATGTCGAAATGAAAGGTAGGATTTCCAATCCTGAATTATAGGAATAATTATGAAACTGGATGATGTAGCACCATTGGGCCGTTCTTTTGATGAGTACAGGCTCATGTTTCAATTATCTGAAACAGATTTGGACAAGAATATCATTGGTGTGGCTGACGGCCCGGCCTGCGTAAATGCTGAGCTGACAGAGTTGGGTAAGAATTATGTATCGATGGATCCTGTTTATATTTTTAGTGCAGATGACATTGAGCAGAAATTTTATCAGGTAATAGATGGAATTATGTCTCAAGTAGAAGCAGGCTCGGATAACTGGGTCTGGAATTATCACAAGACTGTTCAAGATTTAAAAAACACCAGAATGAATACTGTGAAAAAATTCATTGCTGACCTTGAAAAAGGTTTGCAGGAAGGACGCTACGTGAGTGGTGAGTTACCCACATTAAATTTTAGCGATAAACAGTTCGATTTGGCCTTGTGTTCGCATTTTCTGTTTTTATATTCAGACTTCTTTTCCTGCGAGTTTCATCTCAATTCAATTCTGGAAATGCTGAGAGTCGCAGATGAAGTTAGAATATTTCCCTTACTGACTCTGGAAGGGAAACAATCAGATTTTGTTTTGTCGGTGATAGAGCAGCTTGAAAAACTCGGTTATTCTGTAGCCATTAAACAAGTCGCTTATGAATTTCAAAAAGGCGGTAACGAAATGGTGCAAGTAGGCAAGGTATAAAGTTAAGGTTTAAAGTTCAGGTATTAATAGGATTTGGGAAACACAGCGCAGGCCCGTTTATGAAAAAAATAGTATTGGTCGCTTTATTCTTTGTTTTTAGTTCTCAGTTATTTGCTCAACCAGCTCAATATGTTTCGTTGTTTGATGAGTTTTGGAATGCTGCTGATATTCAGGAAGCGGAGGAAAGTGTTGCGGCTATTCTGCAAAGCGGCATCAGCTTTATGGATGCTTACCAGTTATTACAGGCAGGCAAAGATTATCAGACGGCGGATACCGGCGTGGTGCTACGTTCTTATGAAGCAGCAGATGGCACAGAATACTTCTACCATTTAAATGTACCTGACAATTATGACCCATCGCAGCAATACCAGGTTCGTTTCGAGTTACATGGTGGGATAGGGGGTAGAACAGATAATCGTCCAGGTGGACGCGGCCGTGGCCGAACCCGCTTACAGGGAGCAGAGCAGATTTATGTTATGCCTTATGCCTGGTTAGATTCGCCCTGGTGGGATGTCAGCCAGGTTGAAAATATCCGCCAGATTCTTGATCGGGTTAAGCGAGAATATAATGTTGATGAAAACCGGGTGGTCATGGGAGGCATCTCTGATGGCGGTACTGGTGCCTGGTATGTTGCCATGCATGAAAACACACGTTTTGCGGCATTTTATTCATTTATTGGTTATACGATGGTGCTGGCTAATCCATCCATATCAGATGGCACATCCTTTCTCCACAATTTATTGGGTAAGCCGTGGTATGCCATTAATGGCGGGCGGGATCGTTTGTATCCGACTTCGCGTGTGACTCCTTTTATTACCTACCTACAAATGCGAGGGGTTGATATTGAATACCAGCCATTGAGAAATGGCGAGCACAATACTGACTGGTGGCCAGATTGGCGTGATGAATTTGAAGAATTTGTTACTGCACATCCGCGTGAAGCCAATCCGGCATCAATCACCTGGAAAGCAGTGCAGGGACAGAATATGCGTTCATACTGGCTGGTTATTGAAGAGCTGGATTTCGAAAAAGAAAGCCCGATTCCTTTATTTGAAATCGGTGTTGATCCGGCTGACGGTTCTTCGGTTTTGGATATGGATGCAGGAGGAAGGGTGGACCTGGTGAGAGAGGGTAATAATATTCAGGCCATCAGTGACGCTGTTGGCGCGTTTCGATTATTGCTTTCACCTGAAGTTATTGATTTTTCAAAGCCTGTAACAGTGACTGTTAATAATGTTGTTAGGTTTCAGGGCATGCTGGAACCTAGCCTGGAAACCCTGCTTAACTGGGCTGCTAGGGATAATGATCGGCAAATGCTTTATGCCTCAGAGCTAAGAATTGAGAATTGAAACGCTACCGATTTACAGGCGCATGAATAACTTCATCAGCGCAATCTCATAGCTATACCTTTTGATCCAAGCCCTATTGTAAGTACTTTCTCTGGATTTTAGTGAGTAGTGCTATTATGCTTTTCAATTAAAAATCATGAGAAAAAACAATTGAAAAAATGTTTTAACCTCTTCGTTGCGCTAGTGCTTTTCTTCTCCCTAAGTCAGCAGGTTTACGCGCAACAAATAACAGCTTATGAGCGCCTGCCATTGGATATGCTGGCGGTAAATCCTCCGTCTTCAAGAGTCGAGGGTGAGCCTGGTGAAATGCAGATTATCGATCGAAGTTGCAGTTCCCTTCCCAGAACTGAAATCAGACGCCGCATGGTGAATATTGCTATCCAGGAATGGGCCTATTTTGGTCTGAGCGTATTGGATATGGCCAACATCAGTGAGTCCGAATTATTCCCCCGGGATGCTAGTGGTCAACGGCGTTATTATCGTCCCAGCTATGAAGAGGCTGCCAGAGTAGCGGATTCCATCGCGGGGTACTGGTCTGCAGCACCAGACAGTAGCTGGATTTTAGCCAGGCAGAATCAAAACTGGCAACGTGATGGATTGGGCGCACGATGGCGAGATTTTTGGTCTGCGGCTTTTATTTCCTGGGTGGCCTGCGAGAGTGGCTTGGGAGAAATGCAACAATTCTCACGAGCCATTGCTCATCACAGTTATATTGATCAGGCAATTTTGGCGCGGGATGGTGTCAGCAATGATACAGCTTATGTTGCATTTGATGTCGGAGAAGCAGAAATAAATCCAGGCGATCTGCTTTGTCAAGGGTCAATGCCCGAATATAGCAATCTTGAACAACGTCGGGGGCATTTGGGAGAAGGTGCACGAACGCATTGTGATATTGTGGTTGCAGTAGATGAAACGGCTGGTGAAATCAAAGCTATAGGTGGTAATGTAAGAGCTTCGGTGAGGCTTAAGGTTTTTCCTGCGGCAACCAGAGCCGGGGAATATTTTGCGCCCTCGCCATATGCCGGGAGAAAAATTTTTGCTCATTTACAATTACAGGCAGACCGGATAGAAGAGAATGCGATGGATAACAGTCCTACCCTGCAAAATTTAGGCTCTCTGTTGCAGATCATAATACCTAACAGGACGCAGGCAAGCAGATCATCCGAAGCTGGCTTTAAATAAGCTAGAAGAAATTCATACCAAGTTAGGAATTGGTATCTTGGTTATTCAATTTTTTACAGGATTATTCTCAGCATTATCTACTTTACTTCTTCCTTAATAGTTTGAACTCTGTGCTCCTTACCTGCACTTTATCTTACCTGTGGCAATTCCTTTGTGTGCCAGGTATTACTCAAAACAGATTAAACAGTTACATTTAAACTATTAAAATTCAGGCCTGGTTCAGACAATATTAAAGATAATTAAAGCCTTACAGTGGGTTTTATAGTAGATTTACCAGACAATTTTTATAAAGAAGGGCTCTCAGAATAAAGTCTGGTTTGAATTATTGCCAGTGTGGCAATAAGCACACAGAAACTGGAATTGCTGCATTATGAAGCGACCAAACAGCCGAATAATAGTGTAGTTGCTGGATAACTACGCGAATACCTGATTTTTGATGATGCAGAATTGCTCAGTAATCATACCCAATTACAATGGTGAAAAACTATTACAGGAAAACTTACCTTCCGTTATCAATGAGTGTGAAAATTTTAAGGGTGACTGTGAGGTAGTTGTTGTCGATGATGCCTCCACAGATCAGAGTGTAAAAATTCTCCAGGAAAAATTCGCCTCTGTCAGACTGGTTCAGCATAAGTCTAATAAAGGTTTTGCGGATGCTATTCATTCAGGTGTCGACGCTGCCCGTCATGAATTGATATTTTTACTTAACTCCGATGTTCAGCTTAAAACAGGCTGCCTGAATGAACTGGCTAAAAGTTTTAGCAAGGATGATACTTTTGCTGTGAATCCCTTAATTCTTAATCAGGACACTGAAGTCAACCAGAGTTCGTGGACCCGTTCTAGATTTTCACATGGCAGGTTGAAGCTGCTTCCCTGGAACACAGAAGAAATTTCCAGCATGAAGCAATCAGGGCGAGACTATTTAACTCTGTACTGCTCGGGTGGCTCCGTGATGATGCGCAAGAGCATGTTTGAAACACTGGGTGGTTTCAGTGACCTTTATAAGCCTTTTTATTATGAAGACTTCGATGTGGGGCTCAGGGCCTGGTATCAGGGATGGTCATCCCACTTTAATCCAAATGCCGAAGTCATTCATGCTGATAAAGGCACCATCGAGGACCATTTCAAGTCTGACCTGATAAAGAGTACGCAACGGCGAAATCGTTATTTACTCGAATGGACGCATTTCTCCGTGCCCCGCCTGCTTGGCTCGACCCTTCCTTTCACCTTGCTGCAGCTACTTGGCGAGTTAATTCTGGTTGATAAGAAAAATATAAAAGCTTTTTTTTCTGCTTTAAGAAGCTTAAAGAAAGTGAATAAAAACAGAAAGTCGATAGCAGGTAAAAAAAATCAACTGAGTGATGTTATTAAAATAATAAATAGATAGTGCTATAAATGAATTTGCAAACCGCTTAATGAGATGGGTTATCAGGCAATAAAAGGAGAGGAAATGCTTAAAAAAATTATGACCAGTGGTATTTTGTTTCTCTGTTGGCTCATGGCAGCATCTGCTTCGGCGCAACAGATGGAGTTATCCTGTGAGAGTCTAGGTTCCCAGTTGCTAAGTGAAGGCTTTATTACTGCGACAGAGCTTGTTGAAGCTGGTAGATTTGAGCCACCTTCAAACAATAGTGAAATCTATAGTCAGCTTGGAGCTTTTTGTCGGGTCAGTGCCGTCCTTTCCCCAGTTACTGGCTCAACTATAGAAATTGAAGTTTGGCTGCCGACAAACTGGAATAACAAACTGGTTGCTGTCGGCAATGGAGGATTTGCTGGTGTCATAAGCTATGATGCGCTGGCTGAAGCACTTGCAGAGGGTTTTGCTGCTGTGAGTACTGATACCGGACATCAAGGGGGTACTCCGGACTTCCTGTTTGATAAGGTAACTCTGGCTGATTTTGCTTATCGATCAATTCATGAAATGACAGTTGCCGCTAAAATTCTGGTAACAAACTTCTACTCTACTGCTCCGCGTTTTACTTATTTCAATGGTTGTTCAACCGGTGGCCGACAGGCTTTAACGGCCGCGCAACGCTACCCTGGTGATTTTGATGGCATCGTTGCTGGTGCCCCGGCCAACTCAACCATTCGAATGACAATGCAACAGCTCTGGAATAGCCGTATTGTTAATGACACCCCTGGTCTGGATTTGTCTGAAGATGACTTCATGCTTGTTAATGGCGCTATGCTTGCTGCCTGTGATGGTCTGGATGGTTTGGAAGACGGGATTATAGAAAACCCTGCTATGTGTCATGCTGAACCTGCATCCATTGCAGGCTTGAGTGCGCTGGAGGTTGAAGCTGTACAAAAGATATATCAAGGTCCTGTTAACCCTGACAATGGTGACTTGATTTATCCAGGTTTTGCAAAAGGCAGTGAACTTGGCTGGTCCGCCATGGTTAATCGTCAACCTTTTGCTTATTCAAATGCGATGCAGGCTTATGTTGTTAATCAGGATGCTGACTGGGATTTTATGGATATGGATTATGCAGGAGACCTGACTGATTTAGATGAGTTAGTTGATGCACTTGGTATGCAGGCTATTGATCCGGATATCAGTGAATTTATTAACAACGGGGGTAAGTTGCTGCTCTATCATGGCTGGAATGACCCACTGATTTCTCCTTTTAATTCAATAGATTACTATAATCAGGTGCAGGCTGCTGTCAGTTTAAATACAAGAGAATCGGTTCGTCTATTTATGATGCCAGGTGTCAATCACTGTCGAGGTGGGAATGGTTTTGATACATGGAGTAAACTTCAGGTAATTGATACCTGGCGAGAGTCGGGACAAGCGCCAGAACGCATTAACGCAGCACGCTTTGAAAACAACGGGGTGATGAGCACCCGGCCACTTTGTGCATATCCGCAGGTTGCGGTATATACTGACGGTGCAGAAAGCAGTGATGCTGCTAGTTTTCAATGTCAATAAAGTATAGATAATCATGTTCTTATTCATTTCCAAGCCTTTAAATTAAGGCCTGGCTTATTATTGGGGAAAAATATGGGTTTATTAGTAAAAGGAGAGTGGAATACTGACTGGTATGACACAAAATCATCGGGCGGAGAATTCATCCGTACTGATGCGCAATTCAGAAACCAGATTGGAGATGAGAGTTTTCCGGCAGAAGCAGGCCGCTATCACCTGTTTGTTTCACTGGCCTGCCCCTGGGCGCATCGTACATTAATATTCAGGGCAATAAAGAAACTTGAATCCATCATAGGAGTGACAGTTGTCGAAGCTGAAATGCTCGAGCATGGCTGGGTTTTAAGTGAGCAGGAAAGTCTCAAATACGGGTTCGAGGCAAGCCCGATTCCGGATATCAAGTACATGTATGAAGTTTATACAAGCCATCAACCAGATTATTCAGGCAGGGTAACAGTTCCAGTGCTGTGGGATAAGAAGAATAATTGTATTGTTAACAATGAATCTTCCGAGATTATCCGCATGCTGAATACGGCATTCAATGACTTCACTGATGACAAGACTGATTATTATCCAGAGTCTTTGCATACTGCTATTGATGCGATTAATGAACTCGTTTATCACAATATCAATAATGGCGTATATAAATGTGGCTTTGCTACCAAGCAGGATGTATATGAAAAACATTACGAAAACCTGTTCTCGGCGATGGATAAAGTTGAGAGTATTTTGGGCCAACAAAAATATTTAGCGGGGGATCAAATAACCGAAGCTGATTGGCGTCTTTTTACAACCCTGATCAGGTTTGATTGTGTTTATTACGGTCATTTCAAAACCAATAAAAGGCGTATTGAGGATTATCCCAATATATCCAACTATGTGAGGGAGCTGTATCAGTTGCCTGGAATCAAGGAAACGGTCAGTTTTAGGCATATTAAAGTGCACTATTATTATAGTCACGATATGATCAATCCAACTCAGGTGGTACCAAAAGGACCGGATATAGACTATGAAAGGCCGCATAATAGGGGCTGAGCATACCAGCCCTAACGCCAGTGAAACCGCAAGGTTGGAGGGGTGTTCATGGGCTGAGAGGGTAGTTTTTACCTAACAATAACCATATGATTTGTAAGGATTAAATTGCCTGTATATGAACTTTAAAGAATTGTGTAAATAACATGAATCTCTTGGAATTAAAGTAGATTTTTGTTGCAGTTCTATTTGTGTTTGGTAATAATCGGACACAGGTTAAAGAAGTAGAAATATAAACTTAACAAAGATTACTCGATTAGGGGGTTTGACAATGTTTATCACCAAGAAATCACTACCGAGACGTACAGTTTTAAAAGGCGCCGGTGTAACTATGGGCTTGCCAATGTTGGAAGCTATGATTCCAGCTGCAAGTGCACAAAATTCGGCTGAACCACAGCTTAGGTTCGCTGGTATTTATACTCCTCACGGTGTGATACTTGATGAGTATGTACCTACAACTGAAGGTTCAGATTATGAAATGACTCAGATTCTGAAGCCCCTTGAGCCTTTCCGTGACCAAATGCAGATTTTCAGCAACATGAAGCTGAATACTGCTAATACTACTGGTTCAGGCCACGCTACTTCTAGCTGTACTTGGTTAAGTGGTGCGATTGCTAAAGATACTTCAGGTGCTGACGTAGAAGCAGGTAAAACAATCGACCAGATGATTGCTGATCGAATTGGTCAAGATACCCCTCTGCCTTCTTTGGAACTGGCTATTGAAGATGCCGGCGCAATGATCGGAGCCTGCGATGGAACAAGTAGCTGTGGCTACATCAATACAATTTCTTGGGCAGAAGCTAATAAGCCTCAGCCAATGGAAATTAACCCTCGTGTTGTTTTTGAGCGTATGTTTGGCTACGGCTCTACTACTGAAGAGCGCTTGGTTCGAGCTCAAACTGATAAGAGCTTATTAGACTCAATAATGGTTGCTGCTGCAAACATGGAGAGCAGATTGGGTATTCGTGACCAACAACGAATTAACGATTTCCTGGAAAATGTTCGTGAAGTTGAGCGTCGTATTAGTAATCTGGAAGGTCGCATGAGAGAGCAGGGTTCAAACTTGTCTGCTGCTCCTGTTGAGATTCCTGAGCTTTATGATGATCACGTTCGCACTCAGTTTGAATTGATGGCTTTGGCCTTCCAGACTGATACAACTCGTGTCTCTACTATGATGCTTTCAAGAGAGTTGAACCAGCGTACTTATCCTCAAATTGGTGTACCTGAGCAGCATCATGGTGTATCTCACCACGGTTACAATCCTGAAAGGGAAGCATTGCATGCTTTAATTAACACTTATCATGCGAAAATGGTTTCTGATTATTTAGTTGCGAAACTCGCTAATATTGAAGATGTTAATGGTAGCCTGTTAGATAACACTGTTGTTCTCTTCGGTGCTGGTATGGGTGATGGTAACGTACATAGTAAAGATCCATTGTCTAATGTTGTTATTGGTGGTGGAGCAGGTCAGCTTCGTAGCGGACATCACACTGATGTGATCGCTGAGAATGGTGATTCTACTCCTAACACAAACTTACTTTTAAGCATCCTAGATGTATATGGTATCCATCTTGACCAGTTAGGTCACAGTAATGGACGTATCAATATCGCTAAAGCTTAATTTAGTCTGATATAAAAAACCCGCATACCTTTGGTATTGCGGGTTTTTTTTTGCCTACTTTAATGTAACTAATATCTCTGGTTAATTTTCATCTTGCTGTAATATTTGCTGTGTGTAATATTGCAGATTTATTAAAGAAGGAATTTAGTTTGCCAAATCAGAACATTCTTATCGTCGACGACGAAATGCCAATTCGTGACATGTTGACTATGGCGCTGGAAGCAGGTGGGTATACTGTTATGCAAGCTGAGAATGCACAGGAAGCCTATACAATCATTATTGATAGAAAACCTGATCTCGTATTGTTGGATTGGATGATGCCTGGCACTTCTGGTTTAGAACTATTAAGGCGCTTAAAAAAGAATGAATTAACCGAGAAATTGCCTGTTATTATGCTCACAGCTAAAACTGAAGAGGATGACACAATTACAGGTCTAGAAACTGGCGCCGACGACTACTTGGCAAAACCTTTTTCACCTAGGGAACTTGTCTCCAGGGTGAAAGCGGTATTAAGACGTACTGAGAGACAGGATGCTACTGAACTTATAGAAGTTGAAGGCCTGATATTTGACCCTATTGGCCATCGAGTCAGTATCGGCAATAAGCTCATAAACCTGGGACCTACAGAATATCGGCTTTTAGAGTTTTTTCTAACCCACCAAGAACGCGTGTATACCCGTGATCAGATTTTAAATTATGTTTGGGGCGGTAATGTATATATCGATGAGCGTACTGTTGATGTTCATATTAGGCGTTTAAGGAAAGCGATTTCTGAAAAAGGTCATGACCAATATGTACAAACTGTGAGGGGAGCTGGTTATCGCTTCTCTACTCAAATAGTCGATGTCTAGTAATACTTAGAACAAATCTTCTAGCTATATTTATAATCACTACTCAAAAAATAGGACTAAATTTTGCTGCCTGGCATTAAGGTTGAATTAAAAATTCTTAGTGTTTGTTTGCTGATAGTTCTGCTATGCGCTTGGCTATCAGCGCGTCCGACTTTGTGCTTTTCAGTTTTTGCCCTTTTATATATGGCCTGGCATTTTAGGTCTGCTGTTTTATTTTTTTTCTGGGTTGATCGAGGCATGAAAAATCCGGCACCTAAGCTGACTGGGTTTTGGCATGAGTTATTTAAAACGTTAGAGAAAAAACATGCTAAACAAGTGAAGTCGATTAAGCAGATGAGAAAGGCAGTTAAGCGTACCTCACAGTTAACACATGCTATTGACGAAGGAATTGTTGTTCTAAAAGACGATTTCAGTTTGAACTGGTGGAATGCCACTGCTAAAAAATTATTGGGATTAAAGTCGTCAGACAGAGGACATATATTAACAAGTTTGGTTCGTGAGCCTGAATTGAATACCTATCTTTCCCAAAAAAAAATCACTGGCAAAATCGAAATACCATCCAGAGTAAATCCTTCAAAATGGCTTATGTTTACAGCTTCCCGTTATGGTCATGGTGAAATTGCACTTGTTATATCAGATATCAGTCCCTTAAAAGATGCAGAGAGGCTTCGAAAAGAATTCGTTGGGAATGTATCTCATGAATTACGCACGCCAATAACTGTTTTACGCGGTTATTTGGAAACGTTAACAGATGGTATGATTGTCAATAATCCACCAGTGCAAAAAGCCTGTGAACAAATGTCTGAGCAAGTCATCCGCATGCAAGATTTAGCGGATGATTTAATAGTTCTATCAAAACTGGAATCTCAACCTAACACAATAAAGAAAAAACAAGTCAAACTGTTGCCTTTAATGAAGGGGTTAATTGATGAAGTGAAAATAGTCAGTGAAGAAAAATATAACTTTAGTTTGGATTGCCCGGAAAATATTTATTTAATGGCTCAAGAATCTGATTTACATAGTGCAATTAGTAACTTGCTTTTTAATGCTGTAAACCATAATCCAGAAGGTATAAGCATTGATGTGAATGTTAAAGAAGATGGAAACAGTGTAAAGATATCTGTAAAAGATGATGGCGTTGGCATTAGTGCCGATGCGATACCAAAATTAACAGAACGTTTTTATCGAACGGATAGAAGCCGAAATTCTAAAATTGGTGGTAGTGGTCTTGGTTTGGCCATCGTGAAGCATGTAATAAACCGCTATGATGGAAATCTTGAAATACATAGCAGTTTGGGAAAAGGGGCGGAGTTTGTCTGCATATTCCCACTTTCAGCTAGTAATTAAATCTGCTTGGCTAGTAGATATTGAATGTATATACTGCTTGATCTTGTCTCTATTCTTTTTGGGAATCTGTTATGGCTAAAGAGAAAAAGAAAAAAAATAGTCAGTTAATAATTCGTCTTAATAAAGAGGAGAAAGATGCGTTCATCGAACTTTGCGATGATCTTGATACGAGCGCTGCGAGGGAAGTTCGACATTTTATCCGGAAGTTTTTAAAACAACATGATGAAGATTGATTTTTAATATATTTTTTAGACGTGAAAAAAAACCAGGAACTAAGTCCTGGCTTTTTTATGCATTAAACTAAAATTATTATAATGTTAGTTTGAAGCCATTTGCGGTGCCACTTCCATGAAGTTGAACCGGTTTTCTTCCAAGTTTGCAGTATCAGCGTTCTGATCAAAGTGATAAGTTCTCTGGAATCTGCCTAAAGAATCATTATCGCTTAGCTCAAATGTAGAGCGCATAAGAGCTGTTCTGACTGCGCCATTGAAGATGCGTTCAGGGCTAGCCTCCACAATAGTGATATTACGGGCTTTACCACTAGAATCAACATCAAATTGAACAACCACATGGCCTGTAATATCTCTGCGCAGTGCTGCTTGAGGATAGTTAGGGGCAACATCCACAACCGGTGTAATATCAGCCACAGCTGTATTGGTTATTAAAGCTGAAGCACCAAATAGTAATATAAATCCTAATTTTTTCATTATATTGTCCTCCATTATGCCTATATGCCATTCGGCATGTTGCTACTTTGACTTATACGTGAGTCTTTTTTAACTCACATAAATATCAGTTGCATGCATTATGTATATACATAACATGCTTTGTCAACAAATATTTATAAAAATGTCATAAAAATGTCATATAACTATGATTCATATTTTGAGACGTAATATATATGCAATAAAAAATTACGAAATTTGTCACATAAAGTTAACTTTTCTGACATCCGCTCCCTATAGATTACGCGGCTGTAACTATTCACATTAATTGGGAGATAAGAATGTCTTTTAAGAAAATACTCACCTTAAATGTCCTTGCTGCTTCACTGGTAGCTTGCGGCGGTGGCGATATCAATATTCAACCATCAGTAACGTCTAATACGACTGGAACTAGCTCTACCGGCGGTAGTAGCTCAAACTCTGTGTGTGCTGCCTATACTGTTGGTGGAACTACATTTCAGGGAACGTTAAGCGGTAATAACTGCCAGTACAATACCAGTTTTGTTGATATCGATAATCCATTGACTGTCGATGTGACATTCCAGGCTCTTCCTAATAATGGTGTGCATGTCTTTGCAGGAAGTCTTGTTGTCGGTGAAAATTTCAATACAGATGCTGGCTTGACTGCTGCCGGTATAACAGCAGGTGGTGATGGACCAACTTTGGCGATCGGTGCAGGATCTACACTGGCTTTCCAATCCAGTGATGACTTTATGGTGATCAATCGTGGTTCTCAGATTGTAGCCAACGGTACACCAGTCGCTCCTATTACGATTACTTCACAAACTGATGCTGTGTTTGGAACAGTAGGCCCTGAAGATGTTCAGCAGTGGGGCGGTTTAGTGATTAATGGTTTTGGTGTAACCAATAAATGTGCCTACACAGGAACTCGAGGTACAGACCTGGCATTAGCTGGTGAATGTCATGTGGTAGCTGAAGGTCAGGCATCAGCCGGTGAAACCAACTATGGCGGTAATAACGATGCAGATAATTCTGGCACCATGCGCTATGTTGTTGTTAAACACACAGGTGCCGAGGTGGCTCCTGGTAATGAGTTGAATGGTATTGCCTTCAATGCTGTTGGTTCTGGTACAACTGTAGAATTTCTAGAAGTTTACAGTGTGTATGATGATGGAATCGAATTCTTCGGTGGCGCCGTTGATATTGATAATTACGTTGCTGTTTATGCAAAAGACGATTCAATTGATATTGATGAAGGCTATCGCGGTACCATTACTAACGCGCTGGTGATCCAATCTGAAACTGATGGTAACCGTTGTGTAGAATCTGACGGTATCGGGTCTTATTCTGATGTATCTGCTACTCCAGGTGCTGTTGCTGACCTTATGGCTCGTGGTTTAAATTCAGCAGCGACTATCCTGAATATGACCTGCATCGTATCTGCTAATGAAGTGGGAACACATGATCCAGGTGCTGGATTAAGAATTCGTGAAGCACACGTTCCTATTATCAGAAACTCTATTGTGACTACGGCTTACAGTGGCGATGAAAAACTGGGCGATGATGATTTTAACTGGTGTGTTCGCATCGATGAAGAAGGTGGTCCAGCTGCTCTGGCTGGTGACCTTGAGATCACTAATACTGTTTTAGCCTGTCAGGACTTAATTGATGGAGATCTAGGTGGTGGTTCATCTACATTAACCTGGTTGGATACGCCTGCTTTCAATAATGCCACATATCAAAGTGCTGAAGCCGGAGAAGATCCAACAGAAACTTCTAACACCAATTTAGAGATTCTTGATGGTTTTTATTCATTACTTTCAACAGTTCCTGCAGGTTCTCCAGGCGCTGATGGAATCATGAATATCAATGGCGAAACTGTACCTACACCTGCTGGTGAAACTTACATTGGAGCGGTCATTTCTACTGATGATTGGACTGCAGGTTGGACTTACGGTTTACATCCGGGTAGCAGAGCTCAAGCTTTGTGGTTCGAATAAGAGAACCTTATCCAAAAAGTTTGTGAATGGTTAGGGTGCTCTTGTGTTAATGAGAGCACCCTTTATTTCTAAGTTCTTACCAAACAGCAAAAGGTTTTCGTAATGTCAATGAAAAGAAAATTATTGAGCTTAACAGTCTCGGCAGTTGTGTTTAATACTGTCGCGAGTCATCAGTTACAGGCTCAGGAAGCACAAGCTGCTCCATCAACCATTGAAGAAGTTGTGGTGCTAGGGCGTTTGCAGACTTCAGCTGATGAAATAGCCATGGAAAGAGAGCAAAGCGCTGTAGTTGCCGATTTTATCGATACGACAGCGATAACTCGTATAGGTGACTCCAACGTTGCAACAGCGCTTCGCCGTGTGCCCGGTGTGACCTTGGTTGATGATAAATATGTTTTCGTCAGAGGGTTGGGTGAAAGGTATTCAACATCCTTGCTTAATGGTGCACAAATTCCCTCTCCGGATTTGACCAGAAACGTTATTCCACTGGATATATTTCCCACTCAAATTGTTCGTTCTATCGCGGTACAAAAAGGCTATACCGCTGATATGCCAGCTTCTTTCAGTGGTGGTCTCATAGATATCAGAACAACCAGTATTCCAGATGGTTTGGCTTATTCGTTTAACATAGGCTCCCAATATAATACTGAATCAACAGGAAAAGCTTTGGGTTATAACGGTGGTGGCGATGACTGGTTAGCTACAGATGATGGGACTCGGGGTCTTTCTCCGACATTGGTAAATGCTCTGAATATCTATAGTGGTTCTCTTTCACCTTCGTCTATACTTCCAGTCATTAATGCTAACGAGCCTGCTTCAGCGTTCACTCCTTTTTCTGGCGCTCAGGCTGTTAACCGTGATCTTGCTCTATTAATAAACCGTAATGTTGATGTTAGAGAAGCATCCAGAGACCCAAATGTTAATTTGGATGCCAATATCGGCAATAACTTTTTCTTCGGTAATGGTATGGAGTTTGGCTTTCTGGCAGCAGGCGCTTATGGCAAAACAACATTCAGCCGGGAAAGGGTCGACAGGAGTGTTGGTCAGCCAAATAATCAGTTCAGTGAAACCGATGAAACTACTCAAAATGTCAATTTAACTGGAAACCTCAACCTGGGTTGGGCCTGGTATGACGAGCACACCATAGAAACAACTTCCCTGTTGATTAGAAACACGGATGATGATGCGTTTATACGAAATTTTTATACTTCCAGCCGGGACTTCGATAATGGCGGTGGTTTCAGAAGCTATGGTACCCGTTACGAAGAGCGTGAATTAACAGTAAATCAGATTCGTGGAACCCATCGTCTGGGTCAAACTACACGAGATTTGATTAATTTTGATGGATTAAGCTGGCTATCTGATTTGACTGTAGACTGGTATTTTTCTGATTCAACTGCTGAAACCAGCTTACCCAATGAATCTAAACTCACTTACCTGACCACGATAGATTCAGTGGGTAATGTTTTGACCCAGAGTCTTCGACCAGGGACTAATACGGCAAATTTCCGTTTTACTGATCTGGAAGACCAGGTGGAAAGTTCAGGTATTAATGCGCTTTTGCCAGTTTACTTAAGCAATGCAGTATTAGAGCTAAGTGGTGGATATGAGTACACGCGAAAAGTCAGGGATTACCGACAGCTTGAATTTGCCATGGGTACACCTGATTCAACGATTGCAGCCGGGTTAACGGGATTGCCCTCTACTATCCTATCCAATAGCAATATTCAGAATAGCGCCAATAGCTTTATCTTCGATGTCGTTGGAAGTAATGGTGAAAGTTACCTGGCTGCAGTTGATAATGCCGCTGCGTATGGTCAAATTGACTACAACTGGAATGAGACTTACCGGGTAACAGCGGGTCTACGTTGGGAAGACTACAAGCAGCTAGGTATTCCGTGGGACCCATTGGAATATAATGGCTGTCAAATCTCTTGTGACTCAAATGAAATTCTGCAGTCCTTGTTTGCTGAAGATGATTATTATCCAACGGTTTCATTTACCTATATGCGTC
The DNA here is from genome assembly GCA_038148755.1 of Gammaproteobacteria bacterium. Classification (GTDB taxonomy): domain Bacteria; phylum Pseudomonadota; class Gammaproteobacteria; order Pseudomonadales; family Pseudohongiellaceae; genus UBA5109. Next base: position 17,603 of record JAYQWA010000014.1, on the reverse strand, counting down.
CTTATTTCTGGGCTGAAACTTTCCAGTTTCGCTTAGGTTACAGTGAAACACTGGTGCGCCCTGATTTGCGTGAAATTACACCATCCAGTTATTTGGATCCAATCACTGGCGCGATCGTCAGCGGTAACTCCAATGTTCGACCAGCTATGGTGAAGAACTATGACGCACGAGCAGAGTGGTTCTTTGATAACGGTGACAACTTCACAGTATCTTTGTTCTATAAGGATATGGCTGATCCGATTGATTTCTTTGAGGCAGCAGCGTTTGAAGAAGCGGTAGCGACAGAGATCCAAAATGCAGAAAGTGCCGAGATCACTGGTGTTGAGTTGGAATTCAATAAAGACTTATGGGACGTCGCAGATTTCCTGGAGGGGTTCTTTTTGCAGGGGAATCTGACCTTTCTTGATTCAGAACTGGTTGCTGGCCCCAATGCGGATGCACCAACCAATCCTGTCCGTGAACTGGCTGGCGCATCTGATGCCTTGAACCTGATGTTAGGTTGGGACTCAGCAAGTGGGCGGCATTCAGCGAGTCTGGTATATAACGTCAATGGCGAAAGATTATTCTTCGCGGGTCGTAATTCAGCTCCGGATGCTTTTGAACAGCCTTTTCACTCTGTGGATTTAAGCTATTTCTTTTATCCAACCGAAAACTGGATTGTTCGGGTAAGGGCACAAAACCTCCTGGATGAAGAAGTGACTGTTGAAAGGCAAGGCGTCGAAGTGTTCAACCAGAAACCAGGTTCGACACTCAGGCTTGACATTAGATGGCGCTATTAATCACTGCTTTTAGAGAGCTTTGAAAAAACCCCGCTTTTGCGGGGTTTTTACTTATTATAAGTAGCTGAACCTTAGCTTATCGATTTCGCATAAACCCTTTGTATTTATTGATGTTTGTCTATTTAGCAGTAAACTGTACTCAAATAGCATAAACCTGATATTAGCCCTTATTTAAAACACTATATGATTGATAATTCTGGATCACTGGTACTGCTCCCCTATGATTTTGCCCGTCAAAATCAGGTGCTTGTTCGGCCCGAACAGGCTGAACTTGTGCATACTGCGGATGTAGAAAACTGGGTCATCAATGAGATTGCACGTTTTAGTCATGCAGATTTGTCACTGGTAGAAGTTGACCAGGAACAATTTGATAAGCAGTTGAATGACCTGTACCAGAATCAGCAATCCTCTTCAGAAGTTGTGATGGCAGGAATTAAAGATTTTGTTGATCTTGAAGAAGCTGCCGCAGCCCTTGAGGAATCTGCTGATCTGCTTGATTCCGAAAATGATGCGCCGATAATTCGTTTGCTTAATTCTATCTTGGCTGAAGCCTTGAAAGAGCATGCTTCGGATATCCATATAGAACCTTATGAAAAACAGGCGGCAGTAAGATTTCGGCTTGATGGCGTATTACGAACTGTTTTAAAACCTTCGATTCAGATAGCCCCTTTACTCATTTCCCGTATAAAAGTGATGTCCCGCCTGGATATAGCAGAAAAGCGTTTGCCACAGGATGGGCGAATGGCTGTTAAACTGGGTGGACGTAGTATTGATTTGCGTGTTTCAACCATGCCATCCAGTTATGGTGAACGGGTAGTCATGCGTTTACTGGATAAAGATGCGGGTAAAATGCAGACCGAAGATTTAGGTATGCCTGCAGAAACCAAAGGCAGGCTGGAACAACTGATTCAACGTCCGCATGGCATTATCCTAGTAACAGGTCCTACCGGCTCTGGTAAAACTACAACGCTATATGCAGCTTTACAACAGATGAACCGTCAGGAACGAAACATTATGACGGTAGAAGACCCGGTAGAGTACGATTTGCCGGGAATCAGTCAAACACAAATCAACATGCGTGCAGGGATGACCTTTGCAAAAGGCCTGCGGGCAATTTTAAGACAGGATCCTGACGCTATTTTAATCGGTGAAATCAGGGATAAAGAAACCGCCGAAATAGCCACCCAGGCAAGCTTAACCGGGCATCTAGTGCTATCTACTTTACATACCAATACTGCATCTGGGGCTATCACTAGGTTACAGGATATTGGTGTTGACAGCTTTTTATTAGCCTCAACAATTCGAGGAATAATTGCGCAGCGTTTATTGCGAAAGCTATGTCAGCATTGTCGTCGGGAAGTTTCTTGCGACGAGTTTCAAAGTAATTTGATTGGCTTAAACCCGGGAGACTCTATCTATCAGGCAGTTGGTTGTGAACAATGTAATAATACCGGTTTTTATGGCAGGCAAGCCTTATTTGAACTGGTTGTTATTGATACAGAGTTGCAACAGCTAATTCATGAAAATGCCGGGGAAATTACATTGGAAGCAGCAGTGCGCACAAAAACACCGAGTATAAAAGAAGCTGGCTTTGAGCAAGTAAGGCTTGGCACAACCACCATCGAAGAAGTGCTGAGAGTAACGTCCCACTAGGTTAATGATATGCCGGCATTTGATTATTCTGCATACAACATAACAGGCAAACAGGTCAGTGGCATTATTGAAGCCGACTCTGATCGTCAGGCCAGGCGCTTGCTTAAAGATAAAAAATTACTGCCTCTGGATGTTATTGAAATAGGTGTTTCCGGCAATAGCCAAAATAAATCTTCAGGCAAGAAAGGCGGTCGTCTCAGTACCTTCGATTTGTCATTGCTACTGAGACAGCTGGCAATTTTAATTCAGTCAGGCCTGCCGATTGAAGAAGCCATGAAGATGACGATTGAACAAGCCGAGACAGACAGGCAAGCCAGAATCATGCAAAGTTGGCGCAGTGAGATTGTCGAAGGCAGAAGTTTTTCAGAGGCTCTACGTCGCAGTCCCTATAAAATTCCTGACAGTGTCATTGCCGGTGTTGGTGTAGGCGAAGAAAGTGGCCATCTGCATGAAATTCTTATGCGTATGGCAGACGAACTCGAAACCAACATGGAGAATCGTAAAACAGTAACGCGCGCATTGATTTATCCCTTGACGCTGATCATTACTTCCATCGTCGTAGTGACCATCATGATGCTGTGGGTTGTGCCGAAAATCACAGTGGTATTTGCTTCCTCGAACCGGGAATTACCGTTTATTACAAAAGTGATAATTGGTTTAAGTGAGTTCACTCAAAGCTATGGTCTGGGTATATTAATCTTGGCGGTTATCACTTTTATCACAGCAAAATATCTCTTGAGGGATAGCAGCAGAAGGATACGCTGGCATGCTTTTTTATTGGAGTTGCCAGGTCTTGGTTCATGGTTGCGTATGGCTAACATAGCAGACTGGTCAAGAAGTTTGGGAATACTGCTGGCTAGCGGTGTGCCAGCCTTAGCGGCATTGAGAATTTCTTCTTCGACCATGAATAATTTATTTTTGCGTGAAAAAATGGAAGCCGTTACTGAAAGTATGCGGCAGGGAAAAAGTTTGCAAAAAGCGCTTACTGAACACCAATTAGGCAGTGGGTTTCTGGTTCACATGGTTGGCAGTGGCGAAGCCTCAAGTCAATTGGATCAGATGCTGCTGAGAGTTGCTGATTACTATTCTTTACGTTTAAAAAATGCGGTAGAAGTTTTTTTGAAAATATTTAATCCCATTTTGATCATAATTATGGGCTTGATAATTCTATCCATTGTGGCGGCTGTCATGCTGCCGATAATGGATATGAATAATATGATTTAGCTGCTGGCTGGAGAAAAAAATGAATAAAATACAGAACGTTCAAAAAGGATTCACATTAATTGAAATAATGGTCGTTGTTGCTGTTATTGCTTTACTCGGTGCCATGATAGGGCCAACGCTTTTTAATAAAGTACAGCAAGCGGAAGAGACCAGAGTTGCACAGGATATTCGTGCGATAGAAAGTGCGCTTAAATTTTACCGGCTGGATAATTATCGTTACCCAACTCAAAGCCAGGGCTTGAGTGCTTTGTTGAGTGCGCCATCCGGATCAGAAGATAGATGGAATGGCCCATATCTGGAAAGTATGCCGGTTGACCCCTGGGGGCAAAATTATCTTTATGCCTACCCAAGTAATAACGGCAGGGATTTTGATATTTACACACTGGGAGCTGATCAACAGGAAAATGGAGAAGGTGCTGATCAGGATTGGGGAAACTGGAATATAAAATAGGAACAACTAGTACAAAGAATTATCGTGATTTTAAATTCCAGACAACGCGGCTTTACACTGCTCGAAATAATGGTTGTGGTATTTATTATCGCGATTATGGCGGGACTGAGTTTTTTCGCTTTGAATCAGGCCAGCGATAGACGTTACTCCAGCCAGGCGGAAGATTTTTTAGTTTGGCTTGAGCAACTGTCTGATTTGGCCATGCTGGAAGGTTCTGCTTACGGCGTAACAGCTGACGATCAAAGTTTTCAGGCAATGGTTTTTTATAATTATGCCTGGTATGAGGTAAATGTGCCTGAGCCATTTTTTTTTGATGATGCTGTAGAACTTACCCTGACTGAAAATGAAAGTGAGAGAAAATTTATTAGTCGGAATAACAGTGTCAATAATAGAAACGCTGAAAGAAACCGTGTTGTCTTGCCGGATATTATTATGCTCCCGGATGGTTATATTGAGCCTGACGTTAATTTAAGTCTGGCTTTTGAGAATTACGCCCCCTTGTTTATTTATCGTCAAGAGGAAGACGGCATTAATCTTGTTATAGAGCGCAACCTCTGATGAAAAAGATTCGTAGTCAGCAAGCTTTTACTTTAATTGAAGTTGTCATTGCACTGACGATATTGGCATGGGTGTTGGGCAGCGTACTTTTCCTGGTGGCTCAATATGCTGATGAGCGTCTTATGATGCGGCAACGCTTTTATGGCAATCAGGTCGCCTGGAATCAACTACTGGATAATTATCAAAAAACCAGAGGGTGGATTTCAGTGACTCGCAGTACCAATGTTGAACTTGATGGCCGCGAAGCGCAAGCTGGGCAAAACTGGGATTGGCAATTAGAGGTAACACCAGCTATGGGAAGGGATCTCTTTCGATATGAGGCGCGTGTTAAATCCAGAGAGGGAGATGATACTCAAAGCACTCTAACAATGTATTTGTTGAATGCCCAAAGTGGGCAAGGCAGAGTCAATGAAGCAGGTGTTTTAAGCCCATGAAGCCTGCCAAGTATCATAAAAGATCATCTGGATTCACCTTATTGGAAGCAATCGTCTCTTTGTTTTTGCTGGCGGTGATGTCTGTCATGGCTTATCAGGCAATTGAATCTGTTTTAAATACTAACCAGCGTAGCCGGAATGAACTGTCAAATGAGCAGCAATTACAATTAGCCTGGCAAATTATTTCAAATGATATTTTACACTTGAGAGCCAGATCATATGCTGATGGTTTTGGTGGGATCGAAGCAGCCTATCAAACCAGTAACAGTGATATTCTATTAAGTTTTACGCGCGGTGGTGGGGCTTTGCTGGAATCAAATCCGACTGGTCTGACCAGAGTTCAATACCGTCTTGACGATACGGGACGCTTGCTGCGGACAGTCTGGCCCGCATTTGTTTCAATACGGGATTCTGACGGTCAGCAACGGGTATTGCTGGAAGATGTCAGTGCTGTTGATTTCAATAATTTGACAACTCTGGGATATTACTCGCTGAACTGGCCACCCATTGATGTTGAGTTTGAAAATAATCTGTTGAGTTTACCCTTGATGGTTGATGTGAGTATCCAGCTTGAAGATGGAACAGTGAGCAGACGTTTACTGCCTGGAGTGGAAAGTAATGGTTAATACAAATCCACAAAAGCAGACAGGTGCAGCATTGCTCGCTGCACTTATTTTTATGCTGGCAATTGTATTAACCATGGGAAATATTTTTTATGCGCACCAGATTGATGTGGCCAGATTGACTAAAAGTTTACATGGGGACCAGGCACTCCTGTTAGCATTAAGTGCAGAGAGCTGGGCGCGACAATTATTATCGTCTGACCAGGATGACAGAGGGGTAGATCACCTCCAGGAAAACTGGGCTATTGCGGTACCTGTATTGCCTGTAGAGGGTGGATTCTTACGAGGCTGTTTGCAGGATTTACAGGGCAGAGTCAATATCAGTTCTTTTTCCATTTATGATGGAGAAAAACTCAACGCTGAAATGGAAAACCAGACTAACGGTCTGGTACGGACCTGGCTGGCTCTGTTGCGCGCCAGTGAATTGCCTTTTGATGAGGCTTCTGTAGCAACAATTATTGACTGGGTGGATAGTGATGACACTGAAGTCAGTGAATGGGGTGCAGAGCAGCAAAATTATGATGCCAACAGGCAGCTTGTTATGGTTGCCAATTCCGCATTAACTGACGTTGAAGAATTGGCTATTATGAGAGGTTATGGGCCGGGGTCTGTCAGATTACTCAAACCCTGGATTTCAGCATTGCCAAGAGCCAGCAGTATTAATATCAATACGGCTTCAGAGCAAATTCTTCTGGCAATGGGAGGTGAAACTCCTCAGGCCTTTGCTGATTACGTATTGAGACAAAGGCCTTTTTATAGTCTGGATAACTTTTACGAAGGTTTAAGTGGTGCCTTGGATATGGACTTACAGCAGGTTGAAGATTTATGGGCAGCAGATTTTGTAGGAATTACGACTGACTACTTTCAGTTGCAGTTGGAAGTTATGCTTGGTGAATCACAGCTAAGAATTGATAGTGTATTGGGTCGTTATGACAGAAATGACCCTGTTGTTATTTCAAGAACAGTGACAATGGTTCCAAGTTTTGCAGGTAGTCTGGGTGATGATACGTCTATGGGTCCTACAGGTTTTTGTGAACATCTGGACTCAGACTCATGAATAGTCACCTGGATCAGATCGCAAACTTTTCTGTTGAGTTGCTCAAGAGCAGCGAACCTTGCATCTGGGTGCCATCCGATAGACTGGTGTTTCACCAGGTGCCTGTCCCTTCTGCTCCCAGACATAAATGGCCTGATCTGCTACCCTGGATGCTGGAAGATAAAATTTTGCAGTCCCCTGATGACATGCACTTTGTTATTGCGGGTAAAGACCAGAATAAACTCAATGTTTTGGTAGTGGCCAGGTCTCAGATTCAGGCCTGGAAAGAGACTGTGGAAGCATCAGGTTTAGCTAGTTATCGGCTTATACCGGATTACATGGCTTTGCCCTGGCATTCAGGTTTACTTTGTGTCGCCAAGCATGCCGACAGAATATTGGTTCGCTGTGGTGAATTCGAGGGCTTTTCAGCGTCGGCTAATTTAGCCTGGCATATGCTGGCTGACTTAATGCAAAAAACAGGGAGCTCGCTTAGTTTATCTGGACTATCCGAAGATGAATTACCGACACTGTTTAAAGAGAAATTTGCAGAGAAAGTTGAAATAGTACATCCGAGTATTGATTGGCAATATGCTGGATACCCTGCTAATGCCAATTTGCTCAAAGGTGATTTTGCGCTTGCGTCAACGCCCAATGATCTGATGCCATGGCTGAAAACAGCAGCTTTGTTTGTGTTGGCGCTAGTGTTGGGTTTTGCCACCCTGAATATGCAGAACAAGCGGTTGGAAGAAGAAATCGCAGCTTTACGTGATCAAAATATATCTGCGTTTTATAGTTTGTTTCCGGGACTTACCATACGCTCTGGCAATATCAGAACAACACTTGAATCTTATATTTCCAATCGTTTCAGGCAACGTGAAAGTCTGCAAAGTGAAATTATGCAGGCCTTAACTGTTTTGGATAGAGCCATGTCATCATGCAACTGTGACTTACAGGGGCTGACGTGGCGAAACGGCAGTCTTGAACTCATCCTGCCACAATCTGTTGCGACTGTTGCTGAGCAATGGGATTTTGAAGGTTATGAAAAGCGCATTAGCGTAACCTCTGAAGATAGCTTAGCGCTGATTCTGAGCCCGGAGTACAGGCGATGAGTGGTAAGCTTCTTCAGTTCTGGTCAGTTTTACAGACGCGTGAAAAAATAACTGTTTTGTCAGGAGCTACTCTTGTTCTGGTAACGGCAGTGTATTTGTTTTTTGATGGATTATGGACAAGCCGGTCTGCACTTATGCAGGATAGAACAGCACTCATAGAGGAAAGGGAATGGATGCAGGAACAGTCTGCAGTGGCTGAGCGCTTAGTCAGTAATTGTCGTGACAACCAATTTTTTGCCTTGCCTGATTCTGATTTACTTGAGTTGCTGGCAAGTAGAAATCAATTGGTACTTGAGAATTTCAGGCAAAGGCCTGCTAATGGTGAAATCATGTACTCGATGGAGATAGAAAGTTTGGATGGTAATAGCATCCTACGCTTCATTCATCAAAGCGCCTGTCAGGGTTTTTCTCTGACAAATGTACAGATTGATAGAAGTGAGCAAGCAACTTCTTTTACAGGGCGCCTGGAGTTTAATCATGAAGGCTAATACTTTGCGCCTAAGCTTAAATATCACTTTGTCGCTTTGTTGTCTGGTACTGGTGATTTTAATGCTCATGCCTTATTTGACAGACCCGGACCAGAATGAACAAACAGGAATACAATTAGTGCAGGCGACAGCCCCAACTGATCAAAACCTGAGTTGGCGTTGGTTTGGGCAAAGTACCTTAAGTTCGGAGCAGGAATTAAGACAAATTGAAGCTGAAGAGCAGCTTGCTGAAGCGAGTATCAATGCTGAATTGCTTGGTGTTTTAAGCAGGCAGGGTTTTGCTACAGCGACAATCAGTATAAACGGTCAAGCGGAAAAGGTTTTTGCTATTGGTGATGAACTGCAGCCGGGTGTCGAGCTGGTAAGTGTCAGCACGTCCCGAGTTGTTTTGGATGAGCGCGGCAGACAGGTACAGCTAACCATGAGAAAACCTGAAGATATGCCAATACAGCTTCGTAACCAGCGACAAAATACGAATAGCACAGTTTTATTACAGGATGGCTTTTCCCTGGCAAACATGTTCGATGCTGTACCGATACAACTGGATAATGCCGCCACTGGGATACAGCTCGGTGGCATTTCGGAAGAAATGCTGTCACTGACTGAATTACAGGATGGTGATGTCGTGGTTCAGGTTGGTACAACAAGTATTGATGAATTGATGTCCAATCCCAGTCAATGGATGAGCTATAGCACTGAAACAACTTTACCGGTGACCGTGATGCGCAATGGTCAGGAAACCACTTTATACGTCAATGCTTTTAGTTTGTCCGCAAGAATTTTACCTAATTTAACCAGCGAGTTGATGCAATAGTCGGTGTAATAATGAAACGAAAATTTTTTAAAGTAGCGGCCCTGAGTTTGGCAATGTCATGCTCAGCCTTATCAATGGCACAGGAACAGGCCAGCATCAATTTCCGCGATGCGGATATTAATACCCTGATTGAAAGTGTTGCAGAAATTACCGGCCGGTCTTTTGTGGTTGACCCCCGGGTAAGGGGCAATGTGACTATCATTGCGCCCAATACGATAGATGCTGACATGCTGTATCAGGCATTTCTGTCAGCCCTGCAGGTACAGGGTTTCCAGGCGGTTGATGACGGTGCTGTTGTGCGCATTGTCCCTTTCAATCAGGCTTTCGGTGTGTTGGGCGGTGGTGATAATGAGATTGAAACAAGGTTGATTAAAGTTGATTATGTTGATGCACAGGGACTTGCGCCTGTTATCAGACAAGTAATCAGCACCAATGCCAGAATTCAGGCCTTTGCAGAAAGCAACTATCTGGTGGTTTCGGATATTCGTTCAAATGTTGAAGAAGTTGTCCGCATGATTGAGCAAATGGATCAACCCTCTGAAGCAGAAATTGAAGTGATTAACCTTGAAAATATTTCGGCGGGAGAGGCTGTTTATATTGTTGAAGAACTGCAACAAATACAGGAACAGGGTCTGTCGATTGTTGAAGATACACTAAATAACCGGGTCATCATTTCCGGCCCGGCAACCTTGCGTACCACTTTCAGGAATATGCTGAGAACTTTGGATGTGCCTAATCAGCGTGAGTCTGGTGTTGCTGTCATCAATCTGAATTACGCCAAGGCATCTAATTTGAAGCCGATTCTGGACAGTATGATGCAGTCAGAAACATTTCTTATGTCTGCTGGAGAAGGTGACAATAATGGAGAGGGTTCTGGCCAGGGAAGTTATCGTGTCGAAGTCGATGACTCCAATAATGCACTTGTCATTGCAGCATCACCCAGTGTGTTGCGGGAAATACGCGCAGTTATTGCCCAGTTGGATATTAGAAAGCCGCAGGTGTTGATTGAAGCCGTGATTGCAGAAGTTTCTGAAGATCAGGCACGACGGCTCAGTGCTCAGTTAGTTTATGTTGATCAACAAGCCGGCGGTTATTTAACGCAGTTTGATAATCTGCTTGCGACGATCATCGGGGTTGGTAGTGGTGAAGTTGAATTCACATCTGATGCGGCGACAAATGCGATCAGCAGTGTGCAGGGTGCCGTTATAGGGGGTGGTGATTTTGATGCTGCGGAAGGACGTGGCTTTGGTTTGTTGATTCAGGCTCTGGAGTCAGATGCCAGCACCCGTGTTTTGTCTCAACCTTCAATTGTGACATTAGACAATGAAGAAGGTTATATCGCTGTCGGTACTGAAGTCCCTTTCATTACGGGCAGTTTTACTTCTTCCAACAACAATGCCAGCAATCCTTTCCAGACGATTGATCGTGAAACTGTCGGTATTGAATTAACCGTCACGCCGCAGGTGAGTGAGGGTAGTCTGGTGCGTCTTACCATACAACAAAAATCATCCAGTCTGCTGGCTACGCCTGCACAGCTGGGTACTGCCGATGTCGTTACTGCCGAGCGTGAAATTACGACCAATGTTCTGGTTGAAGATGGAGAGTTTCTGGTCTTGGGCGGCTTAATGGATGATCAGTATGACGATACTGAAACCAGAGTCCCCATCCTTGGCAGCATGCCACTGTTAGGGCCATTATTTCGTTCTACCAATAATGGTGATGATCAGGGTGTATTGATGGTGTTTATTCGGCCTACTATTATTCGTGACAGTCAAAGTGCCAGTGATTTATCTACCAACCGTTTTGAGTATTTAATACGTCGCGATCTGGAAATTGGTGAAGAAGAGTCCAGTCAATTCTCAAATAGCCTGGAAGAAATCCGTCAGCCGGAAGAATCGGAAAACCAGTAAGAAAATGATTTTATTATGCAAAAAAAACGCCACTCAAAGAGTGGCGTTTTTTTTCGAGTACTAGTTAGGTCTAGTAAAAGTTTAGTTGTTAACGAATTCAGGATAGGCTTCAACACCACACTCTGAAATGTCAACACCTTCTTCCTCTTCTTCTTCACTGACACGGATACCCATGACCATTTTGAGTATGAACCAGACAATAAAGCTGGTAACAAATACCCAGATGAAGATAGTGAGCAGCCCCACGATTTGACCACTGACGCTGGCGCCGCCTGTGACACAAACAACCATGACACCGAAGATACCAACAACACCGTGTACTGATAAGGCACCGACAGGATCATCTATTTTCAGCTTATCGAAAGTAACGATACTGAATACCACGATAATGCCGCCGATTAAGCCAACGATAGTGGAAGCTAATGGGCCAGGAGAAGCAGGGTCAGCTGTAATAGCAACCAATCCAGCTAATGCACCATTCAAGATCATGGTTAAGTCAGCTTTGCCAAAGATAATGCGAGATACAATCAGTGCGCCGATTAATCCACCGGCAGCAGCAGCGTTAGTATTCAGGAATACGTTCGCGACTTCGTTAGCAACACCGATACCACCCAGTTTTAAAGTAGAACCGCCATTGAAACCGAACCAGCCCATCCACAGGATGAAGGTACCTAAAGTAGCTAATGGCATATTGGCACCGGGAATTGGTCTCACCGAACCATCTGCTGCATATTTACCTTTACGAGGCCCCAGTAAGAGTACGCCTGCAAGTGCAGCAGCTGCACCGGCCAAATGCACGATACCTGAACCAGCATAGTCACTGTAGTTCAATTCAAACATGCCGAAAACGGAAGCACCGCCCCAGGTCCAGCTACCTTCCATTGGGTAAATCAAGCCAGTCATGACGATGGCAAATAAAAGGAAGGCCCATAATTTCATGCGCTCTGCGACTGCACCCGATACAATGGACATAGCCGTAGCAACGAATACAACCTGGAAGAAGAAATCAGAAGCACCTGAATATTCGCCCATATCGGCAAAACCCGCTTCAGCAGAAGCCGCTAATATTGCAGCAGTAGCAGCGTCATCCATCTCAGCAACAGTTGTAATGCCGCTCAGAAAAATACCGCCGTCATACATAATGGCGTAACCGCAAATCATGTACATGGTACAAGCTACTGCAAACAGTGATACGTTTTTAGCAAGAATCTCTGTGGTGTTCTTAGAACGAACCAGACCAGCTTCCAGCATTGCAAAGCCAGCGGCCATCCACATAACCAATGCTCCAGTCACCAGGAAATAAAAGGTATCCATGGCGTACTGCAGTTCAAAAATATAATTTAAGTTGCTTTCCATACTAAGCCCTCCTAAAAGCTTGGTATAACGTTAATTCAAATGCTTATAAAGCTTCGTCGCCGGACTCGCCGGTTCGGATACGGATGGCCTGTGCAATATCAGAGACAAAGATTTTGCCATCGCCAATTTTGCCGGTATTGGCCGCTTTAGTGATAGTTTCAATGGTTTGGTCCAGAGCAGAATCGGTGACAGCTACCTCAATTTTTAATTTAGGCAGAAAGTCCACAACGTACTCAGCACCTCGGTACAACTCAGTGTGTCCCTTTTGACGACCGAAGCCTTTCACCTCCGTGACAGTAATCCCTTGAACTCCTATTTCTGATAGTGCTTCCCTGACGTCATCAAGCTTGAATGGCTTGATAATCGCATTAATCATTTTCATTAGATTCTCCTACATTTAGTTTTAGCAGCTTTTTCTTTTTTACTAGTTGAGCTGCTGAGAAACAAAGTGTTAATTATTAGCTCCTGGAAGCTGCACAAGAGAAATAGCAATCACTATGCCAATATTGAAATAATCAATAAAAACAATAAGATATAAATAATTAATCTTTAAAACCCCAGACCTTGGCATAGTTATGCCCATATTTGGTGCGTTTTTATAAATAATGCGCTTTAAAGAATTTTTAATGATCTGTTTAGGGGCAGCACAATCATGAGATCTGGTTTATTTTGGGGCATGAAAGACCTAAAACGCTTGTTTTTAGATTCAGCTTTCACTTATGCTTTATTTTGCTTAAAGCTGGGCGATTAATTTATTAAATTATTGATTCAGCAAATAAAAAATAAAAAAATCTGAAGGGGAAAATAATGAGAAATATCTTTAAGTCGGTTTGCTTGATGCTGGGTCTTGTCTTGTTACCAGTTGTTGGCTTTGCTCAGGAGATCGATGGAGCTGATACCGCCTGGATTATGACGTCTACAGCCTTGGTTCTGTTTATGACGATTCCTGGTTTATCGCTTTTTTACGGCGGGCTTGTCAGGGTAAGAAATGTTCTCTCCGTACTGATGCAGTGTTTTGCTATTACCTGCGTAGCGTCAATTGTCTGGCTGATATGTGGATACAGCTTGGCTTTTGGTGAAGGTAATGCCTTTATAGGTGATTTCAGTAATCTACTATTTTCCGGTATTCAGGAAGAGACGGTTTCGGGATCTATTCCTGAATCTGTGTTTGCGTTATTTCAGATGACCTTTGCGATTATTACGCCGGCGCTGATTTTTGGAGGTTTTGCGGAAAGGGTAAAGTTCGGCTCAGTGATGCTATTTAGTATTCTGTGGTTACTGTTGGTCTACGTCCCAATCACCCATTGGGTGTGGGGCGGCGGTTGGCTTGGTGCTATGGGGCTGTTGGATTTTGCCGGGGGTACAGTTGTACATATCACCGCTGGAGTGGCTGCTCTGGTCTGTGCTTTAATTATAGGTAGCAGAAGTGGCTTTGGTAAAACACCCATGCCACCACATAACATGACCATGACTGTCACAGGCGCAGGTATGCTTTGGGTGGGCTGGTTTGGTTTCAATGGTGGTAGCGCCCTGGCATCTAATGGCGATGCTGGTATGGCTATGTTGGTGACCCATATATCTGCTGCAGCCGGCTCCATAGCCTGGATGATGATGGAAAAAATTAAATTTGGTAAACCTTCAGTCCTGGGTATTGTCACTGGAATGGTGGCAGGTCTGGGTACGATTACGCCAGCATCCGGGTTTGTTGGTCCGGGTGGTGCGCTTGTTATAGGTTTATGTGCCGGTGTGGTTTGTTTCTTTGCGACGCAATATATCAAACAGGTACTTAAAATTGATGATTCACTTGATGTTTTTCCGGTGCATGGTGTTGGTGGAATTCTGGGAACTTTTTTTGCAGGAATATTTGCTTCAGCAGGACTGGGTGCATTCAGTGGGCAGGGTTATAACGAGGGGATGACGATGGGCTCCCAGGTTAGTGTGCAGTTACTTGGAATAGTCAGCACGCTGGTTTATACGGCAGTATTGACCTACATTATTGTAAAAGTTGTTACTGCCATTATTGGATTTCGGGTTGGTGAAGAAGACGAAACTTCAGGACTGGATATCGTTCTGCATGATGAAAGAGGGTATGATCTTTAATTCTGGCTAGCACTATTTTTACTGTTTCATGCTCAGACTAAATTTTAAGCTGAGCCACAATCTTAAAATTGGGAAGCTTCAGCTTCCCAATTTTTTATCTACGTAAATATGCATTTTGAATTACTCAAACTTCTTGCTGATGGCAAGTTCCATTCTGGTGAAAAACTAGCGGCGACACTCAAGGTAAGCCGAACAGCCATTTGGAAAATGATTCCTAAAATTCAGGAATTGGGTCTTGAATTGCATTCAATAAAAGGTAAAGGCTATAAATTAGTTGAGCCTCTGAATTTACTAAATGAAGAAAGTATCAGGAAAAATATTGCAGAAGGTTCACAAGATAAATTTTCACATATCGAAATTTTTCAGAACATTGATTCAACTTCATCATATGTGATGAGTCTTTTACAAAATAGCCAGTTAAAATTAACCGGAAACAAAGTGTTTGTGTGTTTGGCTGAACAGCAATCGGCGGGGAAAGGCAGAAGAGGCAGACCTTGGGTCAGCCCATACGGCTGCAACCTTTATCTCACTATTGCGCGTGAATTCAATACTGGAGTCAGTGAGCTGGAGGGGTTGAGTCTGGTTGTTGCTTTAGCTGTTGTCAGGGTATTAACACGTAATGAGGTTCAGGAATTAGGTATAAAATGGCCTAATGATGTTCTATGGCAGGGTAAAAAACTGGCTGGAATATTGCTGGAAATTTCAGGTGACCCGACTGGTTTGGCGCAAGTTCTGATTGGTTTGGGCTTGAATGTAGATGCAAATTTGAAAGTAATGGCAGATGTGGATCAGGCTTGGGTGGATATAAAAACTATTTCTGGCAGTGCTCCGGATAGAAATGAATTGACTGCTGAGTTGTTGACTGAAATTACCACTATAATTGATGAATTTGAACGTAAAGGTTTCACTGCTTTTAAAACGGAGTGGGAAAATTTTGATGCCTTGCGTCATCAGGAGGTGGAATTAAAGACTCACAGTAATCAGCCTGCGGGTATTATGGGTAAAGTAATGGGTGTTAATGATCAGGGGGCGCTCATTTTACAGACTGAGAAAGGTGTAGAAACTTTTCATGGCGGAGAGCTGTCGCCGAGGTTGTTGAAGGAAAGAAATCAATGAGAATTCTTGAGGTTGATGCAGGCAATACTTGCATTAAATGGCGACTGATAGATTACAAGGAAAAGCAAAATGAAAAAATTCGCTCTGACCATGTTTTTGCCCCAGTGTCTATCGAGGTGTTTCCTGATTCTTTTTGCCTGCAATTAAAAGAACTGAAACAAGCAGAAATAAAAGAAATACGAGCATCAAATGTAAGAGGAGAAAATTTCAAAAATTCTTTTTCCCTTTTTTGCAATGAGCAGTTTGCCTTAAAAGTTAATTACGCAACAGTGCAGGCAGAATTTGCAGGTTTAAAAAATGCCTATCAGGATTTTGCAGCGCTGGGTGTGGATCGCTGGCTGGCAATGCTGGCAGCTTATAGGGCGGCTCGATCAGCCGTATGCATTGTTGATTGTGGTAGCGCCATGACAATAGATTTGGTTAATGCTGAGGGGCAGCATGAGGGTGGCTTTATAGTCCCTGGAATACAATTGATGCAGCGTAGTCTGGGTGAGCATACAGCCAATTTACCATACCATCCTGACCCGAATACCAGCTTTGAACCCGGAAAAAAAACAACCGAAGCCATAAATCATGGTGTTTTAAATATGGCATTGGGCATGATGGAGAAAGTTCGCAGACAGTGGGGGCATGACCAGCACTGGTATTTGTGTGGTGGAGATGCGGCACTTTTATCTCCTTTTATTACATGGCAGCATGAACACCGGCCTGAACTGGTCATGGAGGGTCTGGCTTTAGTCTGTACTTATTCAGAGAATGGCGATAACGAGCAATGAGAAATTTTGCAATTTGCCTGGTACTTCTGAATCTGCTTTACCTGTCCTGGAATCTGGAACTTTTACCGGGGTCAGGCAATTCAGATAAGCTTGTTGTCAGAGAACCTGCACAACTGGCACCGCAGCGCCTGGTTTTACTTAGTGAGCTGTCTGATGAGCAGATTACAGAAAACAAGGAGGCTTTTAGCGGATCATCTGATGCAGAAACTGCAATTTTAGAGAATACGATTCTCGGTGGGGTAAGCCCGCAACCAGCAGCTAGTGAATCTGGAGATGCTGTCTCAGAGTCTGCCTGTTTTGCGATGGGTGATTTTGGAAATATTACTGACAGTAATGCACGGCTTGCCGAGATAAGACAACAAGGCTTGCAAGCCAGAGTTGAGACGGTAGAACAGATAGATTCTGAATATCGGGTTTATATGCCACCATTCAGCTCCGATGCGGCCGCCAGGCAAACATTGGCGAATCTGCTGGAAAACGGCATAGATAGCTTTCTTATTACTGACGGGGATCTGGCGCGAGGCATTTCATTGGGGGTGTTTTCACAACAAAGATCTGCCTTTAATTTACAAGGAGAGCTTGCATCAGAGGGCTATGCAACCAATATTCAGGAAATAGTGCGCAGTAATACCGAGTTTTGGATTGTAATTAATTCGGCGACAAGCTCGGAATTAGAGGCCTTGTGGCAAACTTTACTGAATACCTGGCCAGACCTAAAACAATCAGAAAATCTCTGTCAAATCATTGCACCTGAAGTCTAATTCCCATAGAATGCCGCCTCTGTGTAAAAGAGAGCCAGAAAAAAGCTTGTCTGATGTTCTTTTTGGAGGGGTTCCCGAGTGGTCAAAGGGATCAGACTGTAAATCTGACGCGTAAGCTTCGGTGGTTCAAATCCACCCCCCTCCACCAGTCAGATAGAGGGTTTCTGGTAGTCCCGAAGGTTTTAAACCTTGGGATTAAAGAGCAGAAAACAGTGGACTAGGAAAATAATAACGCAAACGTTAATAGTTCCTGGTCCTCTGTTTTTTGTATGCGAGCCTATATAAGGCACGACAGGAGTTGGATTGCGGGTGGATTTTACAGTCTGACGCAGATTTGACGCGGGGATGAAGCGGGTTACATGCGGGTATAGTTCAATGGTAGAACTCCAGCCTTCCAAGCTGATCATGCGGGTTC
>JAYQWA010000013.1:0-60930 GCA_038148755.1 Gammaproteobacteria bacterium | reverse complement strand
AAATAGCCAAAGCCAGTAAGATCAGCAATAGACCCTCTTTCAGCAGCATGCTCTTCACACTCCTGTCGGCATCATTAGTTGCGGCTTTTTTTAATCGAGATTTAGCTGTATCCAAAAACTTGCCTGCTTAGTCGAAAATGGCATATCTAGGGGTGTATGATAATAAATTATCCATATAAGGGATACATCTGGCTTATTTAATTATGAATTCGACGCTTGTTTTCTGCTAACATTCAGCCTTCATTTTTAACCAGCATTGAGATCAAACTGCTATGAGTGAAGTACAGCATCACCGCTTAATTATCTTAGGTTCAGGCCCTGCCGGCTATACGGCTGCGATTTACGCCGCAAGAGCAAACCTCAACCCCGTTATTATCACTGGGATGCAGCAAGGTGGTCAGCTGACCACAACCACAGACGTTGATAACTGGCCTGGTGATGTTGAAGGATTGCAAGGTCCAGACTTAATGGAAAGAATGAAAAATCACTCTGAACGCTTTGATACTAATATAATTTTTGATCATATAGAGTCTGCAGATTTAAGTCAAAAACCCTTCCGCTTAATTGGCAGTGTTGCTGAGTACAGCTGTGATGCACTTATCATCGCCACAGGCGCTTCTGCACAATATCTTGGGCTGGAATCAGAAGAGCGTTATATGGGTAGCGGCGTAAGCGCCTGCGCTACCTGTGATGGTTTCTTCTACAAGGAGCAGAAAGTTGCGGTAATTGGTGGAGGCAATACTGCTGTTGAGGAAGCTTTATATCTGTCTAATATCGCCAGTGAAGTTGTACTGGTCCACCGCAGGGATTCACTTAAGGCTGAAAAAATCCTGCAGGATAAACTCTTTGATAAAGTTAAAAACGGCAATATCAGCATCGAATGGAATCACACGCTTGACGAAATATTGGGTGAAAATGGCGAAGTCACCGGCATGCGTATCAAAAGCACAGCTCCAGGTGACACCCGGGAAATCCCCCTGAGCGCTGTATTTATTGCCGTCGGGCATAAGCCCAATTCGGACATTTTCCAGGGACAACTGGACATGGAAAATGGCTATATAAAAATAGCTTCAGGGACTGCCGGTAACGCAACACAGACCAGCGTCCCCGGAATTTTTGCTGCTGGTGATATTGCAGATCATATTTATCGGCAGGCAGTCACCTCGGCTGGTTTCGGATGCATGGCGGCACTGGACGCAGAGAAATACCTGGATAATCTAGGACAACAATAAAAGCATGCAGTTTTCATTGTGCTGGCTTTGAAAATTTTCCACTACAAGCCATTTCATCGTTAAACTGAAGCCATGCATGATCCAATCTGGCTGCAACAGGGTGATTTAAGCTTTCCAGACCCCGAACAGGCTTTAAAAAAGCCTAATGGTCTGCTGGCTATAGGTGGTGACCTTGGTCCTGAAAGACTTTTAAGTGCTTATAAGCTTGGCATTTTCCCCTGGTACGAAGCTGGCCAACCCATCTTGTGGTGGTCCCCTGACCCACGCATGGTACTTTTCCCTGAAGAACTACACATTTCCAGAAGCCTGCATAAAATCTTGCAAAAACAACGCTACAAAGTCAGCTTCAATCAAGATTTCCCGGCAGTAATCAGCTCATGTGCAAAACAACGCGGCAAAAACCGAACCGGCACCTGGATAACAGACGAAATGCAACAGGCTTACATCAATCTGCATAAAGCAGGTTGGGCTCATTCAGTAGAGGTCTGGCATAACAACAATCTGACTGGCGGGCTTTACGGCATAGCTCTGGGTAAAATCTTTTTTGGGGAATCCATGTTTTCAACACAGGATAATGCATCCAAGGTAGCTTTTGTGCATCTAATTCACTATCTGCAAAAACAGGATTTTAAACTTATTGATTGTCAGGTTAGCAGCGCACATCTTGCCAGCCTGGGTGCCAGAGAAATCAGCCGGCAGGATTTCAGGAATTACCTGAATAAAAATACAAATCCAACGCAAAAAAGTACGTTTTCACTATAAGCTATCTGGCAGTACAATGGCTCATCATGACCTCCTTAAAAGATTTAAAACTTTACACTACCAGCGAACATGACTGCAGCTATCTAGCCGGCAGAAAAGCGAGAACCCTATTCGTTGATCCGGAGTTCAGTATTGATAAGGAGTTTCATACCCGTCTAAATGAAATTGGCTTCCGCAGAAGTGGTGCACATCTGTATCGCCCGCACTGTGAAGATTGTGAACAATGTATCCCCTGCCGTATCGTGGTAAACGAGTTCAAGCCCGGTCAGCGTTTTCGCAGGGTTCTGAATAAAAATAATGATCTGACTGTTAATCCTGTTGCCTCTATTGCTACTAACGAGCATTTCAAACTTTATGAAGAATACATCAATGAACGCCATAATGATGGTGATATGTACCCACCATCGCGACAACAATATCAATCTTTTTTACTCACCAGACGCAGGGATACCTTGTATCTTGAAATCCGTCATGATGAAAAGCTGGTTGGTGTCATGATCTGCGACCGATTATTAAATGCTCTTTCGGCTGTTTTCACTTTTTATGACCCTAAACTGACAAAAAGGTCATTGGGAAGCTTTGCTATTCTTTGGCAAATTGAAGCGGCAAAACGTCTTAAACTCTCTCACCTGTACCTTGGTTACTGGATCAAAGATTGCAAAAAAATGAACTACAAAAGTCAGTTTAAGCCTTATGAATTACTTCAGCCTGGTGGCTGGTCCAGACAATAAGTAAGCAGAAACTTTGCCAATCAAACATATTTCAGGCAAAATGCGGCGCTTTTACAGTAAGTCTGGCTAGCACTTATCACGAGGAATGCATGGCAAAAGAAGACCAAATTGAAATGGAAGGTGAAGTGATTGATACACTTCCCAATACGATGTTTCGGGTTCAACTGGAAAACGGTCACGTCGTGACAGCACATATCTCCGGGAAAATGCGAAAAAACTATATTCGCATACTGACAGGTGACAAAGTAACCGTTGAACTGACGCCATATGACCTTAGCAAAGGTCGTATCACCTACCGCGCCCGCTAAAGGCTATATCCCTACTTTAGTTCTGCTCTTGCTTTAGGCTTCCAGGTCTTCCTGCTGCTTGCTTTTATTACCTGAAGTTTTACCAGACTTATTCGCTTCAATTTCCAGGCAGATAAGATCATCCTTCACAGAAATGTGAACATCGCCGCCATGCATTAATTTCCCAAATAAAATATCTTCAGCGAGAGGCTTTTTGATTTCGGCCTGAATTAATCTGAGCATCGGCCTGGCACCCATCTTCTTGTCATAACCGTGAGTCACAAACCAGTCAATGGCTTCATCATCGACATGCAAGGAAACATGTTTTTCATCAAGCTGTACCTGGAGCTCCATTAAGAATTTATCAACGACAGTTCTGATAACCTTGTTATCCAAAGGTTCAAACTGCACAATTGCATCCAAACGATTACGGAATTCAGGTGTAAACGCTTTTTTCAGCAACTCCATACCATCCAGGCTGTGATCCTGTTGGGTAAAACCAATGGAATTCCGGCTCATTTCCTGAGCCCCAATATTTGTAGTCATGATCAAAACGACATTACGAAAATCTGTCTGACGACCGTTATTGTCAGTCAACTTGCCATGATCC
The DNA here is from genome assembly GCA_038148755.1 of Gammaproteobacteria bacterium. GTDB lineage: Bacteria > Pseudomonadota > Gammaproteobacteria > Pseudomonadales > Pseudohongiellaceae > UBA5109. The sequence goes on along the minus strand of JAYQWA010000013.1, from coordinate 57,308 downwards.
ATTACTTGCAGTAAAAGATTGAACACATCCGGATGTGCTTTTTCTATCTCATCAAGTAACAACACACAATGCGGATGTTTACTGACTGCTTCGGTGAGCAATCCTCCCTGATCAAAGCCGACATAGCCTGGTGGCGCCCCAATCAGACGAGACACGGTATGACGCTCCATATATTCCGACATATCATAGCGGATCAACTCCACGCCCATGATTCTGGCGAGCTGTTTACTGACTTCGGTTTTACCGACACCGGTTGGTCCGGCAAACACATAAGACCCGATAGGCTTCTCGCCTTCTTTCAAACCAGCACGTGATAATTTGATAGAGGCAGACAAGGCTTCTATCGCCGGATCCTGACCAAAAACCACCAGCTTGAGGTTTTTCTCCAGATCCTTTAACAAAGTTTTATCTGAAGCAGAAACATTCTTCGCTGGAATTCGAGCTATCTGTGAAACAACTCTTTCTATATCCGCCACCTGAATTATTTTTTTACGTTTACTGCTGGGCTGTAAATTTTGATAGGCGCCTGCTTCATCAATTACGTCTATCGCCTTATCCGGCATAAATCGGTCGTTGATATAACGCCCTGCGAGTTCAGCCGCCGCTTTTAATGCATTATTGGTGTAACGTAAGTGATGGTGTTCCTCATAACGACTTTTTAAGCCCTTCAGGATCTGATAGGTCGTTTCAACATCCGGTTCGATGATATCAATTTTCTGGAAACGTCGGGACAAGGCACGATCCTTTTCAAAAATTCCACGATATTCCTGATAGGTCGTCGAACCAATGCATCGCAGATTCCCTGAACTCAACAAGGGCTTAAGCAAATTCGAGGCATCCATAACACCTCCAGATGCCGCACCCGCACCAATAATCGTATGAATTTCGTCAATAAACAAAATGGCATGTTCATCCTTAGCCAATTCCGCCAATAAGGCTTTAAACCGTTTCTCGAAATCTCCTCTATATTTGGTTCCTGCCAGTAAAGCACCCATATCCAGAGAGTAAACAGTGCTTTCTTTTAGTACTTCAGGCACATCACCATCGACAATTTGCTTAGCCAAACCTTCAGCTATTGCAGTTTTACCTACGCCTGATTCACCAACAAATAAAGGATTGTTTTTACGTCGACGAGATAATATCTGCACCAGACGCTCAATTTCATCGGCACGACCGATTAATGGATCAATCTTCCCCCGTCTTGCCATTTCATTTAAATTTTGAGCATAGCTTTCCAGCGGCCCTGCATCTGCTTCCTGACCTTGAGCATCAGAATTTATTTCAGCACTGTCATCATGCCCAATACCCGGTTTTTCTACTGAACCATGAGTTATAAAATTGACAACCTGTCCGCGGGTCACACCCTGCTTGTTCATAAAATAGATAGCATGGCTTTCCTTTTCACTAAAAATGGCGACAAGTACATTTGCCCCACTCACCTCCTGACGACCAGAAGATTGCACATGAAAAACCGCTCTTTGCATTGCCCTTTGAAAACTTAAGGTCTGTTGGATGTCTTTATTCTCTCCGGCATCCTCTACCAGTGTCGGCACATAAAGATCGAGGTGTTGTTCAAGATCCATTCTTAATTCAGCCAAATCAACATCGCAGGCTAATAAAATCTCACGGGCTGCAGGATCTTCCAATAAAGCCAACAACAAATGCTCCAGTGTTAAAAACTCGTAACGTTTTTGTCTGGCTTCCTTAAAGGCTCTGTTAAGAGTGAACTCCAATTCTTTACTAAACATAAATCAACTCGCTCGTCTTAACCCCGGTTAATAATCATCATTTATCTCAATATCACAAAGCAGCGGATGCTCCGAGTCACGCGCATATTCATTAACTAAAACCGCTTTGGTTTCTGCGATTTCTTTTGGGAAAACGCCACAGACCCCTTTACCTTCGGTATGAACTTTCAGCATCACGGCCGTCGCCGCTTCAACACTCATCGCAAAAAACTTGCAAAGAATATTAACGACAAACTCCATTGGCGTGTAATCATCATTCAACAATATCACGCGGTAAAGAGGCGGCGGTTTAACTTTCAACTCTTCAGGTGCCAACGCTTCACTGATTACTCCCTCGCGATCACTCTCGCCATTACCTGAAAGAACCACCTTAGAGAAATCAGTCATTTCATCCTGCAGCCTGTTTTTCAAAGCCTTTGTATGTATAACTGTCTGTCTATTTGTTTGCATCATTAATTACATAAAAGTATCAAAATAAAATTTTTAAATACACCAAAAAATCTATCTAGCATAATAATATCACTGCTTAAAACTATAACACGCTTCATTATATAACGATGCGTTTTTCCAAAAAATAACTTCCTTCCAGGTAAATGGAGTCAGGCTTTCGATTTTTCAAGATTCTTGCACAATTCAAATTGACTTGCCTGCTAAATGGGTTTATATCTTAGTGTGCTTAATTACTATAAAAATATAAAGTTAGGGTGGAAGAGTCTGAATGAGCACCGGTCAAGTTAAATGGTTCAATAATGCAAAAGGTTTTGGCTTCATCTTGCCTGATGATGGTGGTAGCGATTTGTTTGCTCATTACTCGTCCATCGGGATGGAAGGTTATAAAACTCTCAAAGCTGGCCAGATGGTTTCTTTCGACATTGTCGAAGGTCCAAAAGGTTTGCATGCGGCAAATATTATGCCGCTTGATAATGCTGACGCCTCACAAAATGCCGAACACTCAAACGATACAGAAGTCAGCTCTGAAGCAGAACAGTTTGAACAGATTGAAGGTAGTGACAGCGAATCCGAGGAAGAAACTGCTGATGATCAGGCTGTATTTAAAGACGACTGAGTGCGCAAGCCTAAGTTCTTCATATTTCTATATTCCACCCAGCCTTCCTATTTAAGCTAGAAGTTTTTTCACTTCTTATCCGACTTTTATTCCCTTTTCAGTATTTATCACGCTAGCCATTTTACTCTTTGTTAACTATTGCCATAATGAGTTTTCTTACAAAGCAGCAGAGCAGCAGTCCGCTAAATAAAAATGCCCGAGCTTATTTTATTCAACAAACCTTATAACGTACTTTCTCAGTTTACTGACACTGATTCGACTGCCCAACCATCTCGGACACTTTCAGAATTTATAGATTTGCCACATTTCTACCCGGCGGGCAGACTTGATAAAGATTCTGAAGGTTTACTATTACTTACCAATAATGGCCGCCTGCAACATCGTATCGCTAATCCAAAAATGAAGATGCAGAAGTCTTACTGGGTCCAGGTAGAAGGAGACATTAACCAGCAGGCCTTGGATCAGTTAAAAAACGGCGTTCAGTTAAAAGACGGCATCAGTAAACCTGCCCTGGCTGAGAAAATTGCTGAACCCAAAATATGGCCGAGAACGCCGCCTATCAGGGAACGTAAAAACATCCCTACCTCCTGGATAAAGCTTACAATTCGTGAAGGTCGTAACAGGCAGGTCAGGAGAATGACAGCCGCACTGGGTTTTCCAACTTTACGCCTGATACGTCACCAGATAGACGACTGGCAATTACAAAATTTATTGCCGGGGGAATTCCTCATACTCAAGGTGTCGCTCTGAAGCGAAACAATGTCGCAACCTAATAACAGTTTCAAAGTAGCCACGCTCAGTTGGGATAATTCAGGGAGTCCTTATTCAGAAGATTACCAGGATATTTTTCACTCTAAGGCCAACGCATTGGCCGAAAGCTCTTATATTTTTCTTGAAGCAAATGATCTAAATAAACGCTGGAAAAATCTTAATAACAAGAGTTTTATTATTGGCGAATGCGGTTTTGGTGCTGGTCTAAATTTTTTAAACACATGCAGGCTATGGCACGATAGCAAAACTGGCGACTCTACCCTTTATTATATTGCCTCTGAATTACATCCTTTTAGTAAAAATGATTTAATAAATTTCTACAGTAAACATCCTCAGCTAGCAGATTATTCTGAGCGATTGTTACAGCTTTACCCGTCACTTCACCCTGGCGTCCACAGCATAGATTTGGTTTTTGCTGATAAAAGAATTGTTTTAGTTTTACTGTTTGGTGATACCAAAGAAATGCTTTCTCAAATTTGGCAGCCCAATGGCTTTCGCGTTGATGCATGGTACCTTGATGGTTTTACCCCAGCGTTAAACAAAGAGATGTGGGATGATCAGTTATGCTCAGCCCTTGCTGCTTTGAGCAAGACGGGCACTACATTAAGTACCTATAGCGCTGCGGGGCTTGTCAAGCAATCACTCAGAAAAAACAACTTCAGTATAGAAAGAAAAAAGGGTTTTGCTGATAAACGTCATATGCTTATCGGCAAATATGAAGCTGGCGGGGAACAGAGTTTTGTTAAAAGCAGAATCAAAACACAAGCGTGGTTTCAGCTTCCACAAGCAGACTTTAAAGCTAAAAGCGCCATTATAATCGGTGCCGGATTGGCCGGCTGTTCTACTGCTTCAGAACTAGCCAAAACAGGATGGCAGGTCACACTGATTGAGCGTCAACACAGAATTGCCGACAAAGCCTCCGGTAACCCGCGTGGGATAGTCTATTGCAAACTATCCAACAGTGCTGATTCAAGTGCCGACTATTACCTGCACTCTTATTTTTTTGCACTACAGCGCTACCAACAAATTGCAGAACAGCATACCATAGACTGGCAGCCTGCTGGGCTATTGCAAATAGCCTATGATGAGCGTGAACATAGACGACAAAGTCTTGCCATAAAAAAACTTGCTAATGCAGATTTTCTGCAAATATTGGACGCGCAAGAAGCGAGTGAAATCGCCGGCATCTCTCTTGATAAAAGTGGTTTATTTTTTCCCTCAGGCGCTTACCTGAACCCCCGCACTTTATGCGATGTCTATACGGCTGACAGTAATATCAAATCTATAACCGATACTGAAGCCATATCACTATGTTTTGATGGTGAAGTCTGGCAAGTTAAAAATTCTCAGGGGCAAGCTTATCAGGCTGCGATCGTGATTATTGCCAATAGCTACGACGCTCTTAATTTCCAACAAAGTAGCCATTACCCGCTATTACAAAATTTCGGCCAGATAGATGAATATTCAAACAGTAAATCCAGCAGCGCCCTGTCCTGTATAGTCTGCGCTAAAGCTTATGTCTTGCCAGCCAGTTCCGAAAGCCAATTTGTTGGCGGTATTACAAAGCCGCACGAAATCCCGATAGCAGATAGGAACAAAATTGCGGGGGAAAATATTGAACTCAGCAAAAGCATCAGTAGTCAACTGGCTGAAGATTTGAAAAAAGAACAGCGCCTTGCAAGTCGCTCAGGCTTGCGTTGCAGCAGTCCTGACTATTTACCGCTGGTTGGACCCGTAGAAAATAAGATACGCTGCCAGGAAATCTATAAAGTATTAAGCCGCAACGCCAGGAAGCAACCCTCAAATGAACCCATCTATGAGCCAGGCTTATTTATTAATGTTGCACATGGTTCTCACGGGCTTAGCAGTACGCCAATAGCAGCCAGTTACCTGGCAAGCCTGATCAATAAAACACCCTTACCGATGAGCAATGCGAACCTCAACTGTTTGCATCCGATAAGATACCTGATCAGTAATTTAAAGAAGCAGTTACTGTGATTTACTGAAGAAAGCACTCAAAACCTGCAGCAGATATTCGGTATCCCTGCTGCCTGCAAGTTCTCTAATTGAATGCATGGCAAAAGTCGGCACACCCAGATCAACTGTCTTAAGCCCTAGCTCGGCAGCTATGATAGGGCCAATAGTTGAACCGCATGCCATATCACTTCGCACCACAAAACTTTGTAAGGGGACATTTAGTTCATCACATAAGGAAGCCAGTAAAGCGCTGGTTTCACTATTACTGGCATAACGCTGATTTGCATTAACCTTTAATACAGGCCCCTGGTTTAAAATTGGGCCATGCTGCTGATCATGTTTCTCGGGATAGTTTGGATGTATACCATGCGCGTTATCAACCGAAAGCAATACAGAATGCTCTAAAATCCTGCGTCTTGCTTCCTGTCCCTTAGCTTCATTTCCTGCATTGAATGTTTCTGTAATCCGTTCCAGTACGGAACCAAGAAAAGACCCCGCAGCTCCAGCTGCTGAAACACTACCAACCTCTTCATGATCAGAACAAACCAGCAATGCGGCACGATCGCTATCACTGTCAATTAAAGCCTGTAGGCCAATATAACAGCTTAATAAATTGTCGAGTCTGGCACTGGCAATAAATTCATCCTTGATACCAATCAGCTCCGGTTTTTGACTGTCATAAAAACTCAACTCATGACTTAATATTTTCTCTGCATCACTTAATCCCAGATTTTCCTGCAGAAAAGTTAACAATAATGCATTGAAATCAAATTTTTTATCTTTATCTGTTTGCATCAGAATCGGAGCCAGATGCTGCTGCTGGTTAATACCGCGATTATTATTGGCCTCCCGGTCAAGATGAATCGCCAGGCTGGGAATAGATGCTATGGCCTTTTCGAAGTTGATCAGACAGGATGCCACTTTACCATCAGTCTGTTTATAGTGAACTCTACCAGCAAGTGAAAGGTCACGATCAAACCATGGATTCAGCAATACCCCGCCATAAACTTCTACTCCCGTTTGACCATAGCCTCTGTTAACCAGTGCAGCTTGTGGTTTTACTTTCAGGCAAGGGCTATCGGTGTGCGCCCCTACCATCCTGAAACCTGAGTCTTGAAGAGATCCTTTCCCGGTACGAAAGGCTATTAATGAAGATGCATTACGACAAACAAAATAACTTTGCTCAGGCTCAAGCTGCCATAAATCACTTTCATGCAGTTGAAGATAGCCGGACTGCTTTAATACTTTGCCAAGATTTTCGACGGCATGAAAAGGCGTTGGCGAGGCTTGTATAAAGCTACACAAGCCAGCATTTAAATCTTTCGCCTGTTTTGCCATAGCGGCCATCTAGGTTTTCTACTTGCTTAGTTAATGCCCAAAAGCTCGACATCAAAAATCAAAGTAGAAAATGGAGGAATGGGGCCAGCACCGCTAGCACCATAAGCTAACTCAGAAGGGATAAAGAAACGAAACTTATCGCCAACCCGCATTAGCTGTAAACCTTCTGTCCAGCCAGGAATAACGCCATCCAGTGGAAAGGAAATAGATTCGCCTCTATCCACCGAACTATCAAAGACTGTTCCGTCAATCATAGTGCCATGGTAATGCACCATGACTTCATCAGTTGCGAGTGGCATGGCTGCAGTCCTGTCAGCACCTTCTTCCAGCACCAGATATTGTAATCCCGACGCAGTGGTAACAACGCCTGGCTGCATAGCATTATCATTTAAAAAGTCTTGTCCAGCCTGAGCCATACCGGCCAACTGCTCTTCCGCTCGCTGCTCCATTAAGAGGCTGTATTGTTCAAGCGCTGCGACAATTTCTTCGTCACTCAATAGAATGCTGTCATCAATGGCATCACGAATACCCTGCACCAAAGCAGCGTTATCAATATCACTGCCTAAAATACCCTGGCTCGCCAGATTAAGCCCGATATTCACCCCAATACTGTAACCTGCTCGCACCTCAGTGCTTTCAAGGTCAAGTTCTTGCGCAAAAAGTGAGTTGCCTAACAAACTTAAAACAGATATTGAAATTATTCTGGTAATACTCACTTTCATGAAACTTTTCATTATATTATCCCCGTAGTGTTATGAGAGTGTTGCTTTCAACTTGCAAAGAGCACAATATTACAGAGACTTAGCTTGAATTTCCAGCGCACCGGAGTCTACTACTGATGTTTAACAAATTGATTTATCTGGTTTTTTCAATACCACTGTTAAACGCATGCAGTTTTAACCCCTATGCTATTTCAGTTAACGACAATGTTTTATATTCACCCACAGGAAACATTATTGAAGAAGTAGTTAGAGACCCCGGTCTACAAGGATGCATTAATGCTTATTTAAATAATAATCTTGAAGAAAGCCTGGAAACAATCTCACAACTTTCCTGTAACGACGCGGGAATTACTTCCTTGATTGGTCTTAACAACCTGCCTAATCTTAGTTTATTGGATGTCAGCAATAATCGTATTACCGACCTTAGCCCAGTGATTTATCTGGACGACCTTCGTGTTTTACGAATTACCGACAATTCCATACGCGACATCAGCACACTGTTCAACCTCAGTTTGCTCAATTTTATAGACCTTAGTGGCAATAATTTAATTTCCTGCCGCCAGTTAGACCAGTTGGAAGCTCGATTGGGAAATTCTCTAAGAAGACCGCTAAGCTGCAACTAGCAGTAAGTTTTTTTATATACTCAATGGGAAGCAGACTCTGGGCTGCCACTGTGAAAACGAAATTCATTATCCTGGCTGTCAATAAGTGTAGCCTCCTTCTCGGCAAAAAAAGCCACTCGTTCACTAATATCCTCTTCAGCGTATAATTCCGCTAAAGCAAGGTAGTCTTCGAAATGTCTGGCTTCCGAACGCAACAGGGATGTGTAAAATTTTTGTAAATCTTCATCAAGTGAAGGTGCCAGCATGGCAAAACGCTCACAGGATCTGGCTTCAACGAACGCTCCAACAATGAGTGTGTCAATCAGCTTAGCGGGTTCGTGTGTTCTTATATGCTCTCTGAGTGCAGATGCATAACGTGATGGCCCCAGGTGACTGTATTCAACATCTTTACTCTGCATGATTTTAACCACCTGCTCAAAATGCAGCAATTCCTCTCGCGCCAATTGAGACATCTTCTGCAATAACTCAGTCCTATCAACGTAGCGATACATTAGATTCATGGCGGTAGCAGCAGCTTTTTTTTCGCAATTGGCGTGATCAATCAGCAATAAGTCCTGATTCTCTAGCGCTGCCTCTACCCATGCTTTCGGGGTTTTACAAGCCAGGAAGTTATGGAGTCTGGATATTGAATCAGTCATCATCTACAGCCTTATCTATATCCTCGAGCAATTCTCCATCCAATAATTTTTGAGGAATTTTTTTACTGGTGCGGGCGCCCAGCTCCTGTAATTTCTGAACGCTGCCGATCAGATTGCCATGCCCGGTTTGCAAGCGATTATAGGCAACATCATACGAACGTTGTGCCTTATCCAGAGAAGCGCCCAACTCATCCAGACTTTGCAGAAACAATACAAATTTGTCATATAACTTGCCTGCACTCCTGGCTATTTCCATGGCATTATTATTTTGCTGCTCATAACGCCATATATTCTGAATCGTTCTCAAAGTCGCAAGTAAGGTTGAAGGGCAAACTATCACGATATTTTTTTCAAAAGCATCAGTGAATAATTTATCATCGTGTTGCACAGCCAAGGTGAAAGCAGCTTCAATCGGCAAAAACATCATGACAAAATCAAGATTTCTGATTGCATCCAGATTTTGATAATTCTTGTCCGACAAACCATTGATATGGTTTCTGATCGATGTCAGATGTTGCTTCAGATACAATTCTTTTTTCTTTTCGTCATCTTCATTACTGTACTTTTCATACGCGCTTAATGACACCTTCGAATCAATAATCAGGTCCTTGTTTTCCGGCAAACGGACGATAACATCAGGCTGTTTGAGCTTGCCTTCTTCATCTTTAAGGCTTACCTGTACTTCATACTCACTACCTTTTTTAAGACCTGATTTTTCCAATACACGTTCAAGAATAAACTCGCCCCATATCCCCTGAGTTTTACTTTCACCCTTAAGTGCATTGGTTAAATTTAATGTTTCCTGGCTAATCTGTATATTGGCTTCCTGCAACTGTTTGATTTGCAGTTCTAATGAGAAACGCTGTTTGGACTCCTTGTCATAGGTTTCTTCCACTTTCTTTTCAAAACCCTGAATTTTTTCATTCAAGGGTTGCAGGATTGTCTCTATATTTTTCTTATTGCTTTCCGTGAAGGCTTTACTTTTCTGTTCAAGAATATCATTTGCCAGGTTTTTGAATTCAGCAGCCATCTGCCCCCTGGATTCTTCCAGTATTTTTAATTTTTCCAGATGATGACTGCTTGCTTCCTGCAATAAGGTTTGCTGTCGACTCAGCTCAACCTTTAATTCCGTTACTGTAGCTTGTTCCTGCTCCAGTCTTCCCTGCAGCTTCTGATTTTTTCTGAACAACAAGATGATTACTGATAGACATATCAGCAATAAGACGGCAAGCAGGAGGAATATAATCTGTGTATCAGGCATAAAACTCCTGTTGCAAAGGATTTAATTCAGATCAATGCCCAAACGTTGAGCAACTTCTTTATAGGTTTCGATAACATTACCCAGATCTTGACGAAAGCGGTCTTTATCCATTTTGTTACGCGTTGTCTTGTCCCAAATTCGACAGCCATCGGGACTAAATTCATCACCAAGAGTCAGGACTCCATTGGAAAGACCAAATTCCAGTTTGTAATCAACTAGCAGCATATCCGCTTTCAAAAAGAGCTCTTTAAGGATGCGATTAACTTTCACAGTTAACTGTTTCATTTCCTCTATATGTTCAGGCTTGGCCCAACCGAAAGAAATAATATGGGAATCGTTAATCATTGGATCATGCAATTTGTCATTCTTTAAGAAAAATTCAAAGGTCGGGGGATCGATAGCAATACCTTCTTCAATACCGTAACGTTTACAGAGAGTACCCGCCGCATAATTTCTGACAACACACTCAACCGGAATCATTTCAAGTTTTTTCACTAAACTGTCTGTCTCTGACAGACGTTCAACAAAATGTGTCGGAATGCCTTCAGCGGCCAGCAGAGCCATAATATGGGCATTGAATATATTATTTACCTTACCTTTATCCGCCAACTGTTCAACTTTGATCCCGTCAAAAGCTGAGGTGTCGTCCCGAAAATGCATAATAAAAAGCTCAGGATCATCAGTGCTGTAAACTGATTTAGCTTTTCCCGAGAAAATCTCCTCACCTTTTTGCATAGTTATTTTTCTCCACTGTTCTGTCGCTACAGAATCAAGAAATGTGAATTACTGACTAGATGAAATCCTGTATGGTTTCTATCAGGCTATTGATAAGCTCTGCATTCTGCTGATCTTGCACATCCGAACTTTCCACATTGCTACTATTTACCAGGTCTACTTCTCTTAAGGCAATTACCTCAGTCTCAGCACCGGTTGCCGACGGCAATAAAAATACACTGAATAGAGGAAGCTCCTGTTGTCGACCTACCGAGGAAACCAGACGCCCGATCAACCCGGGTTCCTCCACTTCTCCACCTTCTTCGTTATAAAGCACAGAAAAAAAGCCATCAGTAAGATTTTCTTCAACAATCTCAATATTGGCCCGCTCCAGCGCCCTGCCTACTGCTGCCCAGCTACGCTCATAATCAGCCTTAAGGTGTAACATATCTATCCCATCTTCAGTGCGAATTGACGCTCGCCCTTCGGTAGACACATTGCCCGCCAGAAATGACACCGTTGAAGCCTGATAATTTCTGATTTCATTGGCAAGATACAAAGAAATTTCAGCCAGTACCTGATAAGCGTAATCATCATCCATTGACTCCTCAGGCCAGTTCACTTCGTCATATACCTGTTCCCCCTGCGGGACAGATACATGAACCAGACTGACTTCTGCACTATCATCCTGAAACCCTGGCTCTACCAATACTCGAAATTTTTCTTGCGTCTCTTCGTTCCCGGACCTGACAAACCAACTGGTATCGAGGAGACCATTTGCCGGGTTCTCCAAAGCCAGTTCAATATCATTTTCAAGCCAGTATTGTCTGACTCTTGGCCAGACCTGACTGACACTCGCATTAATAGCAATCCAGTTGTCATCTGCCAGGCTCTGTATAACAACCGCCTGATCGGGATTACCCTGTAGTGGTCTGGGTCTGGGTGCCTGTATAAAAGTTTCATCTGAGCTGGTAACCAAATCGGGGATGACCAGCAAATCATCAATAATGTAAGAGTCCATATTGTCCGGAACATTTATCCGGGGAATAGAGCTGGCTTCAAGATAATCGCCCTGGCGATCACGGAAAAAACCCTCTTCACCGAAAAGTTCCGGACCCATCATGCCACAAGCAGATAAGCCCGACAGCAAAAGTAAAATACATAAACCTTTTATTAAGTTAAAAACCTTGTACATAAATAATTTATTGATAACAGAACCGTCCGTTTAGCAGATGCATCTATTGTTTAGCTAATGTTTAACTAATGTTTAGCTATGGTTTTACGACAAAGTGACTTCATTGGACGCAATTTATGCCTATTTGTTCCAGCGTAGTGCGAAAATAGTCATGATAGATCTCATCCATTGTTGTCAAAGGCAGTCGTATTCCAGGGCCAATTTTTCCCATTGCATGCAGAGCCCATTTTACCGGTATGGGGTTAGACTCCAGAAACAGGCATTTATTCAAAATGGCTAAACTTTCATTAAGCGGATGAGCAGAATCCTTATCGCCAGACATGGCAAAACGGGATAGATCATGAAATATTTTTGGAACAATATTAGCCGTAACGGATATACATCCCTGCGCCCCCAGGAACATCAATGCCATTGCTGTCGGGTCATCGCCGCTGTATACCTGGAAACTCTCAGTTTGGCAAAGCTCTATAACTTCCTTGCCACGGGATATATTCCCCGTTGCTTCTTTTACACCAATAATATTATCAACGGCTGATAAGATCTTGATTGTTTCAGGTAGCATGTCACAGGCAGTTCGTGCCGGCACATTATATAAAATCTGTGGAATATCAACGGCTTCTGCAACAGCCGTATGGTGTGCTATCAGACCTTTTTGTGTCGGTTTATTATAATAAGGCGTGACCAGCAAGCAGGCATCGGCACCGGACTCTTTTGCCGCCTGAGTCAGTTCAATTGCCTCTCTGGTTGAATTTGCTCCGGTTCCTGCGATAACCGGAATACGTCCATTGACTGCCTTAACAACGTAATCAACCACGGCTGAATTTTCTTCCATGGATAAAGTCGGTGACTCACCCGTCGTGCCGACCGCCACGATACCGTCAGTACCTTCCTGAATATGCCATTCGAGTAACTGATCTAATGCAGGTAGATCAATCTCACCGTTTTCGGTCATCGGCGTAACCAATGCCACTATACTGCCTTTAATCATTCTGACCCCAGGAAGAATTAAATAATTGCCAAAATCAAAGGCGGGATTTTATCGTAAGTCCCGACAAGATAATAGAAAGACTCTTATTGATCAGCTCTCAGATTCCTACCCAGCCTCAGTATGAGGTACCGGCCAGGCCCGGATAATAGCCTTGATAAAGGTCGCCAATGGGATTGCAAAGAAAACACCCCAAAAACCCCAAATACCACCAAAAAATAAGATTGCTGTAATAATGGCCAAAGGGTGTAATTTGACTGTCTCAGAAAAAATAAGTGGTACCAGTAAATTACCATCCAGCATCTGCAATACAACATAAGCAAACATGACCTGGTTTAACTCTGTGCCAAAACCCCATTGGAATAAAGCGGCCAAAAAAACCGGAATTGCGACGACTGTGGCTCCAATATATGGGATGACCACTGAAAAACCAGTGATGAATGCCAGCAAAACTGAATAGTTCAGATCAAGTACAGCAAACACAATATATGAACTGATACCAACTATCATTATTTCTAGTGCCTTACCTCGAATATAGTTTGCCAGCTGTCCATTCATTTCCTGCCATATTTGCGCCATGATAGGTTTTTTATCCGGCAACCAGTTTTCAAACCAGTTTAGCAACTTGTCCGCATCCTTAAGCATGAAAAAAACCAGAATGGGAACCAGAATGGTATAAACCAGTATGGTTACCAGACGGGTAATACTACTCACTGAATATGAGAGTACACTTTGCCCGATTTGTCCCAGCATATCCTGCAGGCTGTTTATCCAGCCCTGAATCTGTGCTTCAGTAAATAACTCTGGATAATTTTGTGGCAAGAGTAGGAGTGATGTACGTAATTGGCTCATCATGTTGGGTAGTTCATCAATAAAAAGTCCGAGCCGACCCCAAGTGAATGGCAATAACAAAAAAATGATAATCAACATCACGCTCAAAAATATTAGATAAGTCAGGTAAACGGACAGACGGTAAGGCACATTCATTTTCACCAGGGAATTTACCAGGCCCTGTAGAATGAAACTCAACACCAGACTCCATAATAAGGGTGCAATCACTCCTCCCATTGTCATCATGACAACAATGCCGATGATAATCAGAAGGGTAAAAATCAGCGCCTCTTCTTCAGAAAAGTAACGCTTATACAGATCATTAAATATTCTCAGCATTGAGAATTCCTGGTTCTTTAATAACAATTATTAAGGGCTGGGAACTGAACCTAATTTTTTTCTATCAGATAGCAAAATTTTCCATTCAAGTGCTGCATTTCCAGTAATTTATTACCACTTTGCTCAGTGAAGACCTGAAAGTCTCTTTCTGAGCCTGGGTCGGTTGCCAGCACTTTAAGCGTTTGTCCATTAGCCATCTTATTAAGAGCCTGTTTAGTCTTTAACAGCGGTAGTGGGCAGGACAGACCACTCAGATCGAGCTCTAAATCAACAACATTATCCATGCCGGTATTCTAGCAAGTGCTTCATGAAAAACCGAGCTATTACATTGATTTGTAGTATTATCTACCCTTAAATCCATGCTTAATCCATGCTTGATTCATAATTGAGCCTGTTTGTTATTATAGACTCTTATCAGATGAACATGAGAATCTTACAAATAGCCAAACCCTGCATACTGGCTTCCAGTATCTGCCTCGGTCTTTATGCAAGCCCGTTTGCTTCTGCTCAGATAAATAATCTCCCGGTATTAGGCGATGCTGTTTCAGGCACTATTACGACACAGCAGGAATATGAATTCGGTCGGGAAATAATACGTTCCATGCGTGCTCAGACGCCTTTACTGAGTGACCCGCTAATTGAAGAGTATATTGCCAGCTTAAGCTATCACCTTGCTGCCAATAGTGAACTTACCGATCATCGGCTGGAATTCCTTCTGATTGACAGTGACCAGCTAAATGCCTTTGCAGCCCCTGGCGGCATTGTCGGGGTAAACGCCGGATTGTTTTTATATGCAGATAATGAAGGCCAGTTTGCTTCTGTTATTTCTCATGAACTTGCGCATTTAAGTCAGCGCCACTATGCCCGCGGAGTTGCCCAGGCACAATCCAGCCGGATAAGCACCATAGCGACTACACTGGCCAGTTTATTAATACTGGCTGCAGCTGGAGGCGAAGCGGGACAGGCTGCCATGGCCGCCTCCCAGGCTGCCATGATGGAAAACCGTTTGCAGTTTAGCCGTGCCAATGAAGAAGAAGCCGACCGGGTTGGCATGCGGACACTTTTTAATGCGGGTTTTGACCCTGAAGATATGCCTGGCATGTTTGAAAACATGATGCAGATACGCAGCTTTTCCAGACGCATTCCTGAGTTCCTATCATCACACCCTTTAGATGAAAACCGTGTCGCAGACAGTCGCAATCGTGCACTTAACCTGCCGGCAGTTGAACATATCCAGAATGTCGAGTTTTTATTGATGAAGCAACGTGCCCTGCTACATTTTGAAAATGATTACCGCGGCTTTATCCAGAACCTTGAACTCGATCTGCCACAATTAAATGGTGCCGAAGCTGATGCGGCAGTCTATGGTATAGCACTGGCACAACTTCGTTCCGCCGCGTTTGTAGCTGCCTCTGAATCCCTGGCATCACTACTGGCAAAAGACCCGAACCGTATCAGCTATGTCGTGCTGGAGGCAGAAATTGCCAAAGCTGGCGGTGATTATGAGCAAGCCCTGAACATCCTTGAAGAAAACCTGGATATTAATCCGAATAATTACCCCTTAACGCTAAGCTATGCAGAGACACTTGATGCGGCCAGTCGCTATGAGGATGCAATAGAGGCCTATCGTAACCTGAGCAGGCAAAGGCCTAATGATATTAATATCTGGTACGAACTCGCTGAACTACAAGGGCTTGTCGGCAATATTTCCGGGGTACATCAGGCCCGCGCAGAGTATTTTTATGGCATCGGCGAGTTTGGCAGGGCCATAGATCATTTAAATTCGGCTCTGCTTGAAAGGAATGATGCGCTGACAACAGCGAGAATACGGCAACGCCTGGACGACATCCAGACAACTATTGATCGCTACTATCAATAAATCTCAGTCAATGGATCTCAGTCAATAGTCCTTTTCTGTCCACTGCTTATTTTTTGAAATCCAGCATACGCTGTAGAGGAATCATGGCCTGTTTACCCAGTTCCGGGTCAACTTTAATCTCATTACTTTCCTGTAAAAGAGATTCATAGAGGTTTTGCAGGGTATTCATTCCCATCCAGGGGCATTGCGCACAACTACGACAAGTTGCGCCTTCTCCAGAGGTGGGCGCCATAATAAATTCTTTTCCCGGCGCGGCTTGTTGTAGCTTATAAAAAATTCCGCTATCGGTAGCCACGATAAATTTTTGTTCAGGGCGATTTATGGCTGCATGAATAATTTGTGATGTCGAACCTACCACATCTGCAATATTTAATATTTGCAGAGGCGATTCCGGATGAGCCAGAACTGCAGCATCCGGATAAAGATGCTGCATATCCTGCAGTGCCTTTAACTTAAACTCCTCATGCACAATACAGGCACCATCCCAAAGCAGAATATCATCGCCCTCTGCTCCTAACTTATTTTGTATATAACGCCCAAGATGCTTATCCGGTGCCCAGATAATTTTTTCACCCTGATCAAGCAGATGCTCAACAACATCCACGGCTATAGCCGAGGTAACTACCCAATCCGCACGCGCTTTTACCTCAGCTGAGGTATTCGCGTATACCACCACTTTATGCGCAGGATGCTGGTCACAAAAGGCGGAAAAAGTATCAATCGGACAACCGATATCCAGAGAACAGGTGGCTTCCAGTGTTGGCATTAAGACCTTTTTTTCAGGGCTCAAAATCTTGGCTGTTTCACCCATAAACTTGACGCCACAAACCATCAAGGTAGTGGCAGGAGAAAGGCTGCCGAATCGGGCCATTTCCAAAGAATCAGCAACGCAACCCTGCATTTTGTCTGCTAAAGCCTGCAACAGTGGATCGGTGTAATAATGCGCAACCAAGGCTGCATTCTTTTCAGCTAACAGAGCAATAATCTTACTTTCGTAATCAGTGTTTTCCTGCTCGGAAAGCGATGGATTTACCGGAATTCGGTCAAGATATTCCCGCACAAACACTCTGTCTGCGATCAGCTCATTATCTGACTGATGGGGTTCAATGTTGTTCATGAGCACTGAGTACCACTTGGCAAGCTTATATTCTGTTTAAATGATAGCGACTAAAAAAGGAAAGGTAAAAGTAAAATGAGGAAAAGGGGCTTGAGCCAGGCTCACAGCCCCGAAAAACAACTTAAGAAAATGGTGGGTCGTGTGCGACTCGAACGCACGACCAATTGGTTAAAAGCCAACTGCTCTACCGACTGAGCTAACGACCCAAATAGAAAGGCGAACATACTACTGTTTTCAGCGAAAAATACAAGTTTTTGTGCGACTTTAAGCCTTAATCTGGCTGGTATAATGTAGGATCTTCAACCCCCGCATCCCTGAAGCCTTTGAGGCGTAGACGACAACTGTCACAGCGTCCACAGGCCTCACCACCATGGCCTGCCTGATAGCAGGAAATTGTTTTGCTGTAGTCAACGCCAAGAGCCAGCCCTCGTTTGATAATCTCAGCCTTACTTAAATCAATCAAGGGGGTCTCTACGTCAATAATATGTCCCTCAACGCCTACCTTGGTTGCCAGATTAGCCATCTTCTTAAAGGCATCAATAAATTCTGGGCGACAATCCGGATAACCCGAATAATCCAAGGCATTAACACCAATATAAATGGCATCAGCAACTAAAACTTCTGCCCAGCCGAGCGCATAAGATAAAAATATAGTATTTCGGGCAGGCACATAAGTAACCGGAATACCTTGAGTCTCTGTTTCCGGTACTGCAATCTGCATATCTGTCAGCGCTGAGCCACCTATACCTGACATATCAATTGGAATGATTTTATGCTCCTGCACCTGCATGCTTTTGGCGATGTTGGCGGCAGCCTCTAATTCAATTCGATGACGTTGGCCATAATCGAAACTTAGCGCATAACACTCATAACCCTGTTCTTTAGCAATAGCCAGACAGGTTGCTGAATCCAGTCCTCCGGATATTAAAACAACTGCTTTTCTTTTTTTCGTACTAAGCGAATCCATACTAAACCCCGGGCTTGTTTCCCCACAGGTGTTTATGTAACTGAATCTGAAACCTGACTTTTAAGCGGTCAGCCAGAATCCATTGAGCCAATTCTGTTGCTGATATCTGTTCATTGCTTGGCGAAAATAAGACATCTGCTACCTTTTCTTGCAAGCGAAATTCCTGCACCTTCTCTCTGGCCCACTCGTAATCAATTCTGTCACAAATAACAAACTTAACCTGATCCTGTGAAGACAACGCTTCAATATTAGATTCAAGATTTTTGCTTAATTCACCGGAGCCCGGTGTTTTTAAATCCATCACTTTAATGACTCTTGGATCTACAGCCTGCACATCAATGGCACCTGATGTTTCCAGAGAAACCACATAACCTTTATCACATAGTGCAGTCAACAAAGGCAGGCAGGAATTTTGGGCTAATGGCTCACCGCCGGTGACAGTAACATAGGATACCGAATACGATTCAACTTCTTTTAACACCTGATCAAGATCATAAATAACGCCACCAGTAAAAGCGTAAGCCGTATCACAATACTGGCACCGCAAAGGACAACCTGTCAGTCGAATAAACACAGTCGGATAACCCGTCGTATTACTTTCGCCTTGCAGGGAATAAAATATCTCTGTGATACGCAACGCTATGCTCATTACCTGACGGCAACCGCTCTTGAAAAAATTAGTTTAGGGATTTTTGGTGAGCACTAAACTCAACGATTATAGCCTTCGCGCAAATACACTTCAGCCAACCGCAAGGAAGCACTGCCACTGTCGGCAAAGTCTTCTAACAGTTCACGCCAAACCTGTTGGGCACGGCGCTCATTTTCCATCAAACTGTATACGATACCTAACTTCAACATGGAATCAGGTGCCTTTTCATGTGTCGGAAAGTTATCTATAACCTGATTAAAAACATTAATCGCCTGGGAATATCGTTCTACCAAAATCAAAGCCTCACCCTGCCAATAATAAGCATTCGGAGCTAAACGTCCCTGCGGGTAATCTTCAATCATCTGCTGAAACACAGAAATAGAGGCTTCAAACTCACCATCATTCAAAAGCAGATTTCTGGCTTCCTGATACAGCTCTTCTTCAGATCTGGGCTCAGCCATATCTAATCGTTGATTTAATGCAACCGTTGTCTGTGAAGCGTTAACTGGCACTGACAAATTACCATCAGTCCCTGCTGTATTGCTCAACGCCGGATTAAGTGCTGCCTGTGCAGTTGATTCCAAAGCACTGGGCTCAATTGACTCTGGTAAATCAAACACCTGTGGTGCTGGATTGCCGAAAGTCGGATTGCTGACTCCTGCAGTCAAGCGCTGATTCAGTTCGCTTAAGCGATTATCAACATCAAGGTAACGATCTCGCTGTTCATTTTCCATACGGCGAATCTGATAGCTATGCTCTTCTACCAGCCCTCTTAAAGTCTGGACTTCGCGCTGCAATGCTTCAACCATGTTATAAAGTGTAATGACGATTTCATTACCGTTTCCCGCTGGACCAGCCTGACTGGACGTTTGTGTATTGGGAGATTGATTAGAGGACGCAGAATTATTGGCGCCGGCATCGACAACCTGTACTTGAGAAAAGGCAGTACCGGAAACAAGAAAAAACATGATTGCAACTAGCAACGATGTTTTTGGTTGAGAAGCATATTTAGACATATGGGCATCCCAAAAAATTAAGCCGGGCGAACCCGGCTTGATTAACTCAATAGCGCTTAGTGCAACTCAACACGTCGGTTACGAGCGTAAGCTGCTTCAGATGTGCCAGGATCTACAGGCTGTTCTTCTCCATAGCTGATAACTTCCAGCTGGTTTGAAGAAACTCCCTGCACCTGCAAATAACGTTCAACAGCCTGAGCACGACGCTCACCCAGAGCAAGGTTATATTCACGCGTACCACGCTCATCGGCATGGCCTTCCAGGCGATAACGCAGGGAAGGATTTTCCATCAAACGGTTAGCGTGATGAACCAAAGCTTCACGAGCTTCAGCACTCAGATCAGAACGGTCAAATTCGAAATAGAACACGGTAGTTGCCAGCGCATTATCTCTTTCGCGGATTTGGGCAGCAGAAAGTCCACCGTTATCGCCCATGCCATTTGCATTACCGCCACCAGTATTGTTGCTACCGCTCATGGAACCACTATTGTTGCCCATGTCGTCGCCCATGTCACCGGAGCTCATATCATCGGTAGATGATTGACACGCCGCTAAAAAAAGCGCAAATACAGCAGCCATACTTAATTTATAAAATTTGTTATTTTGCATAACTTCGTCTACTCCTCTAAATTTCTTACTAGCAAGCCCGCATTTTTAATTTGTATTGGTACAGAAAGCTTTAAACACACTGCCAACGGCGAATGATACCTCACCAGAAGTCGCTAATCCAGAAATGGTGACCAAGCTGGTTCCCTTACATTACCTTGCGCGGATGGTATCTGGAACTTCACTCTGCCGTCAATGGATACTGCATTTAAAATACCTCTATCACCGGATTTTGAGGCATAAATCACCATACTGGCATTTGGCGCAATACTCGGGGACTCATCCAACGCTGTTTCAGTCAAAATTCGAATCGTACCGCGTTCCAGATTCAGCACTGAAATATGAAAATCATCATTATTATTGAAACGATGAACCAGGATCATGTTGTTGCCATCACTCAGCATTCTGGCTCTGGCATTATAGTTACCCTCAAAAGTCAGACGCTCTTCCCAGCGGGTTTCCAGATCAACCTGATATATCTGTGGCGTATTACTTCTTTCTGAAGTAAATATCAGCGATGAACCATCTGGTGTCCAACTCGGTTCAGTATCTATAGCAAAATGGTTGGTAATTCTCTGAATATCGCGGGTGCGTAAATCCAGTAAATAAATATCAGGATTTCCATCTTTCGATGAAACCATCGCCAGTCTGTTGCCATCAGGAGAAAACACCGGTGAACTGTTGATTCCGGTAAAATCAGTTAACTGTTCTCTGACGCCAGTGCTGATATTTTGAATAAAAATCTGCGACCGTCCTGTTTCGAAAGAGACATAAGCTATCTGGCTGCCGTCAGGTGACCAGGCCGGAGACATAATCGGCTCTTCTCCTTCCCAAAGAATACGAGGACGACCGCCATCGCTGTCAGCCATTTCCAGTCGATAAGGAAATTGCCGCGCGCGATCTTCAGTGACATAGAGTATCTTGGTTGAAAAGGCACCACGCACACCGGTGATTTCTTCAAAAACCAGGTCACTGATTTTATGCCCGATATCCCGCAGCTGTGATTCATTCCCCGTAATCACTTCTCCAAACAAACGTTGTTCACGTAAAACATCAAAAAACTCATATTGCACCTGAATCAACTGACTGTTTTCATTTCTGGAAATTTTACCGACCAATAAATAATCCGAGCCCAAAAAGCGCCAGTCACGAAAATAAACTTCTGCCTGTTCATGTGGCTGACTCAGCATATTGGCAGGATCAACCGGTGCGAATTCCCCGGTATTTCTCAGATTATTACTAATCACCTCATCAATGTTGTCACTCAACACACCAAAACCTTCCCATTCAAAAGGTACGATTGCTACCGGCACAGGATTATCGACCCCCTGGGTAATAACAATATTTAATTGGGCATGAACCACGGCCGGAAAAAACAGGCAGCACAACAGCAAAATGCGGTATTTTTTTAGTATCAACGTAACAAATCCTCTGGTCTGAAAGTTATTGTCAAATTTCTGAAACTGGCTTCAAACAAGCTGATCGACATGTCCCGCAGCTCCGGGAAACGTTCAGCTCTTCTGACTGCCTGTTCCACAGAACGGTCAAAAGCAGCATTACCACTACTTTGAACAACTTCCACCGAAATGACTTCGCCGGTAGGTACCAACCTGATTGCCAACATGGCTGTCATACCGTTTCTGGCACTTGGTGGAATATCCCAGTTACTCGCAATCGTGTTATTGATAATAGCAACATAGGTATCAACTGCGCGAGCATCTGCCGCAGCCTGCTGTGCTGCCAGTGCCTGTTGTCTTTGCAGTTCAGCCTGTCTTGCAGCTTCCTGCTCCCTGGCTATCTGGGCCTGTCTTTCCCGCTCCAGTCGCTCTTGCTCTATACGCGCCTGCTCACGCTGTCTCCGTTCTTCTGCAGCAGCCTCTTCCTGTCGACGCTGGGTTATTTCACTTTCACGGCGCTGCTGTTCAAGTCTTTCTGCTTCACGCTGTGCCTGTTGTTGCCTGGCTTCCTCTTCACGCGCACGTTGAGCTGCGGCATCCCGTTCGCGCTGTCTTTGTGTTTCGGCTTCACGCGCACGCTGTAATTCAAGTTCTTGCAGGCGGCGTAAACGCTGCGGGTTTTGTTCAGCGGTCGTGGCATTTATGTAGACGGGCTCATCCAGGTTGACGAGATCATTTCTCATGACAGGATTATAAAAAATAATATAAATCAGCAGCCCATGAATCAGGGTCGCTGCCACCACTGCAGGCGGATAACCTTCATATTTAAGTAATAGTGCCATAGGATGAAAGGGCAGCATTGTTCTATTCCTACTCTTACTATGGTTTTTTACAGTTCAAGGACTAAGTGTTGGCGGCTGCGTAATTAAACGCACACTGGGCGCTCCTGCATCTTCCAGTGTCGCCATCAGACTCATTACCAGTCCGTAGTTTACAGCAGCATCCGCTTCCAGAAAAACCGGGACTCCGGGGTTTTGATTCATTATTCTACTGACATTTTCACCAATGGTTGCAAGCGGTACCGGTTCCGGCTCTTCAGAGACTTCACCGAGACTGATGTAATACAGACCGCCAGCATCAATGGATACGACAAGAGTCAGCTCATCGTTATCGTCTACTATTTCAGCATCCGCTTCAGGTAAATCCACTCTGACACCCTGGGTAATCAAAGGCGCAGTAATCATAAAAACAATCAGTAATACCAGCATCACATCAATCAGTGGCACGACATTGATTTCTGCCATCAAGCGTTTACGTTGCCTGCGTGCTTCCATAAATTTCCCCGTTTTTCCGCGCTTTAAGTTTCCTGACGTTTAGTATGAGCCTGACGATGGAGAATACTGGAAAACTCATCCATAAATGTGTAATAGCTATCAGAAATCGAATTAACACTGGCTGAGTAGCGGTTAAAAGCAAGCACTGCCGGTATCGCTGCAAACAAACCCATTTCAGTAGCAAATAACGCTTCAGCAATACCGGGAGCAACCACAGCAAGACTGGCCTGGCTCTGATTAGCCAGATCAAAGAATGCATTCATAATGCCCCAGACAGTTCCGAACAAACCGATATAAACTGAAACACTGGCCACTGTTGCGAGAATGGGTAAATGCTTTTCCAGCACCCTCTCTTCACGCGACAATGCCACTCGCATAGCCCGCTGCGAACCCTCCATGACCGCATCAGAATCAATCCCGGGCTGCTGCCTTAAACGGGTAAATTCCTTAAAACCGGAACGAAATAGATTTTCCATACCAATAATAGTGACATCTTCTTTTTTCAGTTTATTGGTGCCATCCCGAAACAGCTGGCTCAAATCCATGCCGGACCAGAACAATTTTTCAAAATTAAAAACTTCTCTTTCAGCGTCTTTAATAATGATCCACTTCTGCACGATAATAACCCACGACATGACTGACAGGACAAACAGGCTCAGCATGACCAGTTTCCCTATCCAGGTTGCATCTACGATCATACTCCAGATATTCATTGAATCACCCATACCTGTTTTCTCTCACCTCTCCCATACCGCATGAATTTTTTCATGCATGCTTAAAAATAGTTAATTATCGCTTAATTAATTTTCAGTAACGCTTCATTGATCCTGCGAAAACAAGTCCTTGCCATCCCGCCCTTTTAAACCAAAATGCCTGTAAGCATATTCCGTGACCATACGTCCGCGCGGCGTACGGGTAATAAAACCCTGTTGAATTAAATAAGGTTCAAGCACATCCTCCACCGTCCCTTTTTCTTCACTGATGGCTGCGGCAATACTGTCTATGCCCACAGGACCACCATCAAACTTTTCTATCAGCGTCATTAAAAAGCGCCGATCCAGATGGTCAAATCCATTTTTATCAATACTCAACATGTCCAGCGCTTCTGTTGCAATATCCAGATCAATACTGCCACTATGCTTAACTTCAGCAAAATCTCTGACCCGGCGTAACAGGCGATTAGCAATTCGCGGTGTCCCTCTTGCACGTCTGGCTATTTCTTCCGCTCCGGCTTCATCACATTCAGCCTTTAAAATACTGGCTGAACGGCTGACGATGCTTTTAAGATGCTGCACCGAATAAAATTCCAGTCTTTGCACAATGCCAAAACGGTCCCGTAAAGGAGAAGTCAGCAGGCCTGCTCGGGTTGTCGCACCAACCAGGGTAAAAGGTGGCAGTTCTAGTTTTAAAGATCGTGCCGAAGGCCCTTCACCAATCATAATATCCAGCTGATAATCTTCCATCGCCGGATATAAAATTTCTTCTACTGCCGGATTCAGGCGGTGGATTTCATCAATAAAAAGCACATCACCGGATTCCAGATTAGTCAACATGGCAGCCAGGTCACCGGCTTTTTCCAGCACAGGCCCCGAGGTACTTTTCAGGGCTACGCCCATTTCATTAGCAATAATATGAGAAAGTGTTGTTTTCCCCAGACCTGGCGGGCCGAAAATAAGTGTATGGTCAAGCGCCTCACTGCGTTTGCGAGCAGCAGAAATAAAAATCTCCATTTGCTCCTTAACGCCATCCTGACCAATGTAGTCAGTCAGTTTATTTGGGCGAATAGCAATATCCTGCTGAACTTCAGCATCAGCTGCCACTCCCGATATCAAACGATCTTCTTCAATCATTCTTGCTTTTCCGCCACCAATAAACTTTAAACTGCCATGCCTTTAAGTGCGAGTCGAACCAGGATGCTGGTATCAAAAGTCTCTTCTTGTGCTTCCAGCTTTAAGGCAAGCTGATTGATTACTTTTCCAGCATCCTGCGGTTTATATCCCAGTGCAATCAAGGCATCCTCAGCTTCACGAATAATTCTGTTAGTTTGGCCCGAAACCTGCCCGGAAGTTCCTTCATTCGTAACAGCATTGTCACCGCCTTCCTGATACCAGTCTTCAAGTTTGTCTCTCAGTTCAATAATAAGACGTTCAGCTGTTTTTTTACCGACCCCCGGCAAGCGCACTAAAGCAGTGACATCATTGCGATGCACGCATTCAGCCAGCTCACGAATATTTAAACCTGACAATATACCTAAAGCCATTTTAGGCCCTACGCCATTTAATTTTATCAGCAAGCGAAACAGTGTTCGTTCATGGCTCTCGTAGAAACCATATAAGAGTTGCGCATCTTCCCTGACGACCAGGTGCGTATGTAAAGTCAACTCCTTGCCCGCTTCTGGTAACTGAAACAGTGTACTCATAGGCACTTCCACTTCATAACCGAGACCGTTTACATCCAGTAATATCTGATTAGCCTGCTTCTCCAGCAGGAGGCCTTTGATTCTACCTATCATCGTATGTGTCTATTGCCTTATCTAACACCGCATTAATTAACGTTTAATTTCTTCCTGTAAACGTCGACGTCGACTGCCCTGCACGCCTGCTATCTTAATCAAACTCGACTGAGTATGCACATGGCAAACTGCCACACACAATGCGTCCGAAGCGTCTTTCTGAGGCACTGCAGACAATTTAAGAATAGAGGTCACCATATGTTGCATTTGACTCTTATCGGCTCTGCCTCTGCCGACCAGTGCTTTTTTGATTTGATTGGGCGGGTATTCGTGAACTGCTAAGCCAAGATTAGTACAGGCAACAATAACGGCGCCACGCGCTTGACCCAACTTGAGTGCAGACACAGCACTTTTACCGACAAAGATTTCTTCCAGGGCAACTTCATCGGGCTGATATCTTTCAATAATCTCGGATACACCTTCAAAAATAATTTGCAGGCGTTCGGTAAAAGGCAAATCAGCAACCTTGATGCAACCTGAAGAGATATATTCCAGCTTATTGCCTGTGGCTTTAATCAGGCCGTAACCACATACGCGTGAACCAGGGTCGATCCCTAAAATTACAGCCATAAGCTAATATGATCTTCTGTTAATGTCACTATACGCTCTTAACTGTCCAGTTGCGCCAGAACTTCATCAGAAATATTGGCATTTGAGTAAACGTTTTGTACATCATCCAGATCTTCAAGGCTATCTACAACATTCATCAGTTTTTCTGCGTTCTCTGCATCCAGATCAACTTCAGTTGAAGCCAGCATGGTCACCTCCGCATTACTGGCCGACAAGCCGGCAGCGTCCAGAGCATCCTTAACTGTACCAAAGTTTTCAAAACTGGTATAAACATCAATGCTGCCATCAGAGTTATTAATGATATCTTCAGCGCCAGCATCAAGTGCTGCCTCCATTAGCGCTTCTTCATTTACCCCCTGGGAGTAAGAAATGACGCCGGTCTTGTTAAACAGATAAGCTACCGAACCACTTGTTCCCAGATTTCCACCAGCCTTAGTGAAGCAATGTCTTACTTCTGCCACCGTACGGTTTTTATTATCCGTTAATGTCTCCACCAGTATCGCAATGCCATTTGGACCATAACCTTCATAAACCAGCTCTTCCAGATTTTCATTTTCACTGTTACCTGCCCCGCGTGCGATGGCCCGATCAATTGTGTCGCGCGTCATATTCGCACTCAAGGCCTTATCAACCACAGCACGTAATCTTGGATTATCGGCCACCTCTCCTCCGCCCAGCTTGGCTGCAACAGTAAGCTCACGGATTATTTTGGTAAATACCTTCGCGCGCTTTGCATCCTGACCGGCTTTTCGGTGTTTTATATTGGCCCACTTACTATGACCTGCCATAACTCATTTCACCCCTGTCTATTCTGATTTATAACTGCTTTATAAATAGCTTAAGATTCTGCTTCAGTCTTGGGCAATTCGCGCAAACGGATATTCAATTCCCGTAACTGCTTATTGGCAACCTCGCCGGGGGCATCAGTCAATAAGCAACTGGCTGATTGGGTTTTAGGGAAAGCAATAACATCGCGAATAGACTGAGAACCAGTCATCATCATAACCAGCCTGTCCAAACCAAAGGCAATACCACCATGTGGAGGACAGCCATATTTTAAGGCATCCAGCAAAAAGCCAAATTTTTCATCGGCTTCACTTTCATCGATACCTAATACTCTGAACACGGCCTGTTGCATATCTGGCTTGTTAATACGGATTGATCCACCACCCAGCTCTGTGCCATTCAGCACCATGTCATAGGCTCGGGACAGGGCTTTTGCAGGATCCTGTACCAGTTCCTCCGGACTGCATGAAGGCGCTGTAAAAGGATGGTGTACAGACGTGAAACTGCCGTCCTTATCCTTTTCAAACATCGGAAAATCAACAACCCAAAGCGGCGCCCAATCAGCACTGAGCAATTTCATATCCTTACCAACAATATCTCTGAGAGCAGACATTGCTTCGTTAACGACAGAAGCTTTATCAGCACCGAAAAACAGGATGTCTCCTGTTGCTGCTTCGGCACGGGCAAGCACGCCCTGTATCACCGCTTCCGGCATAAATTTCAAAATAGGTGATTGCAAGCCTTCCACGCCAGCGCCAATATCGTTCACCTTGATCCAGGCCAGACCCTTGGCGCCATAATTAGCGATATAGCTGGTGTAATCATCAATCTGCTTACGGCTGATTTCTGCGCCTCCAGGCACTTTCATCACAACAACCCGTGACTCAGGATCGTTCGCCGGCGCGTTGAAAACCTTGAACTCCACCTGCTGCATTAAATCAGCAATATCCACCAGGCTCATCGGGTTACGTAAATCCGGTCTGTCCGTGCCATATTTCAGGACAGCATCGGCATAGGTCATGCGCGGAAATTCTGCCAGCTCAATAGCCAGATGCTCCTTGAATACCGAACGGATCATATCCTCGGCATATTGCATGATAGCTTCTTCATCTAAAAAGGAAGTCTCAATGTCAATTTGTGTAAATTCGGGTTGCCTGTCTGCCCTCAGGTCTTCATCACGAAAACATTTGGCAATCTGGTAATAACGGTCCATACCGGCAACCATCAATAACTGTTTGAATAACTGGGGTGACTGCGGCAAAGCAAAAAACTTGCCCTGATGAGTCCGGCTGGGTACCAAATAATCTCTTGCGCCCTCCGGTGTGGCGCGTGTCAGTATTGGTGTTTCTATATCGAGAAAGCCATTGTCATCCAGATACCGCCTGATGCTACTGGTAACTTTGGAACGCATGCGTAATTTATTCAGCATTTCGGGGCGTCGCAAATCAATAAAACGATTGCGCAGGCGGACATCTTCCCCAACTTCCATATGCTCGTCCAGCTGGAAAGGTGGTGTCTCCGCCGTGTTCAGAATACTCAGTTCTTTCCCTAAAATTTCTATTTGACCGGTTAGCATTTCTGCATTCTGGGTTCCTTCAGGGCGAGCCCGAACCAAACCCTGTATCTGTATCACAAATTCATTACGCACCTGCTCTGCCCGGGCAAAGCTTTCTTTCGTATCAGGATCAAACACGACCTGTGTAATCCCATCCCTGTCGCGCACATCAAGAAAAATCACGCCACCGTGGTCACGACGGCGATGCACCCAACCACACAGAGTAACACTCTCTCCGACATTGGCCTCATTTAATTCACCACAATAATGGCTACGCATAGTTCCTACCTTATTGATCTTCATTATTAATACTGGATTACAAGCTACTGAATCAACTCTTATTTAGAGTCTGCAGTTGAGCCATTGCCCTTACTGCTAGTACTGCTCTTGGCAGACTCCGTGGCTTTGCCTGATTCTGTCTTGGCGCTACTGCCAGAACTACCAGACTTTTCTGCAGATGCTTTATCTTTGTTAGAACCAGCATTATCCGCCTTTTCTTTCGAGTTTTCAGAACCGCCTGGTTTGCCCTCCGCACCATTTTTTTTCTTGCCAGTCTTGAAATCCGTTTCATACCAGCCTGTTCCTTTGAGCCGAAAGCTGCTAGCCGATATCATTTTTTTCAAGCTGGGTTGATGACATTCAGGGCATTCTTTCAGCACCGGGTCACTAACCTTTTGTAACTTTTCCAAGTGTGCTCCACATGATTCACACTGATACTCATAAATAGGCATTTCACACCCCAATAATACATATAACTTTCTAATTGTTTATGCGAAATCAAAAGCGGTGCATTGTACAGTATTTATTTATCCGACAACATTTTTGATCTAAAACACTCTAGCTTTAAAAAAAATGATAATTTTTCTTAAAAACCCGGATAAAACTCTTGCCCGTTCTGAGTGAAAAAGATATAAAGACCCCTCGACTAGGAACAGCATTTTTATAGAGTGTTCGACTATAAAAGTGTGTAAAAATGAAAGTTCCTGGAATTATCTGGACTCAATCAATGCTCTAATTCTGGTTGTTACCCTGATTACTAGTTTTGATAAATTGTCGTAATACAATGACTGAGTTTTTTTATTAACAATTCAAATTAAAAGAGATGAAGGTATGGCTGTAAAAAAATCCGCAAAAGCTCCCGCAAAAAAAACCACCGCGATTCAGGATAAATACACCAAAACAGCAATCCTCAGCACTATTTCTGAAAATACTGGTCTAACCAAAAAAGAAGTATCTAATGTGCTGGATGAGCTGAGTGATCTGATCGAAAGACACATTAAAAAACGGGGAGCTGGTGAATTCACCCTGCCCGGCCTGTTAAAAATTAAAGCTGTTAAACGACCTGCTCGTCCGGCTCGTAAAAATGTCCCTAACCCCTTTAAACCAGGTGAGTTTATGGATATCCCGAAAAAACCAGCTACTAACAGGGTTAAAGTATTACCTCTTAAAAAACTGAAAGAATTTGCCCTGCAGTAAGTATTAAAGTGGCAAGGACTTCAAAAGCAGCCCAAGGGCTGCTTTTTTATTGAAAGAAACATGAAAGCAAAACGGTTATCATTCCCCAGCATATGCGTACTTCCAACTATTTATTAGCAACCACCAAAGAAACCCCTTCTGATGCCGTCGTTATCAGTCATCAGTTGATGCTGAAGGCGGGTTTGATCCGTAAACTCGCATCCGGGCTTTATACCTGGATGCCAATGGGGTTGCGCGTCCTTAATAAAGTCAGCCGCATCATTCAGCAGGAAATGGATGCCTCTGGCGCACTTGAAGTGTCGATGCCGGTAGTACAGCCCGCTGAATTATGGCAGGAATCCGGACGCTGGGAACAAATGGGGCCAGAACTGCAGCGCCTGAAAGACCGTCATGATCGGGATTTCTGTCTGGGTCCAACCCACGAAGAAGTGATCACCGATCTGGTGCGCAATGAAATCAGCAGCTACAAACAATTACCTATTAACCTGTATCAGATTCAGACCAAGTTCCGCGATGAGCGCCGTCCAAGATTCGGTGTCATGCGTGCGCGTGAATTCACCATGAAAGACGCTTATTCATTTCATGTCGATAAAGCTTCCTTGCAGGAAACTTATGACCTGATGCACGAGACCTATGCAAGAATTTTTACCCGCCTTGGTTTTGATTTCCGTGCCGTGGAAGCTGATTCAGGCAATATCGGTGGCAACAGTTCGCACGAATTTCATGTGTTGGCAGATTCGGGAGAAGATGAAATCGTATTCAGTTCTGACAGTGATTACGCTGCCAATATCGAAATGGCCAGCGCAATGGCACCTGCCAGCGAGCGCTCTGCACCAACACAAGATAAGGCGCTGGTAGCGACACCTGATACCTCCAGTATTGAAGAAGTCTGCACTGTGCTTAAGGTCAAAGCGGAACAAACCGTAAAAACCCTGATTGTGCTGGCTGCAGCGACTGATGAAGATTCGGCTCAGACTGCACTGGCAGCCCTGGTTTTGCGTGGAGATCATCAGATTAATGAAGTGAAAGCCGCAAAAATTCCCGGCATACAAAGCCCACTAACTTTTGCCAATGACGAACAGATAACTGCCGTATTGAATTGCAGTCCGGGTTCAATCGGCCCCGTTGACCTCCCAGATGGTATTCAGATGATCGTTGACAGAGATGCTGCCGTATTGTCGGATTTTGTCTGCGGCGCTAATCAGGATGGCCATCATTTGACTGGCGTAAACTGGGACAGGGATTGCAAAACCGGCACAATTGCAGACTTAAGAAATGTTGTTGAAGGTGATCCCAGCCCGGATGGTAAAGGCACTTTATCCATAAAACGTGGCATCGAAGTCGGGCATATTTTTCAGTTAGGCAACAAGTACAGCAAAGCCATGAACTTATCTGTCCTAAATGAAAATGGTAAAAGTATTATTCCGGAAATGGGCTGTTACGGTATTGGGGTGACCCGTATTGTTGCCGCAACAATAGAACAGTGTCATGACGAAAAAGGCATCATTTGGCCGGAAAATATAGCGCCTTTCCATGTCGCCCTAATTCCACTGAACGCCCATAAATCAGAGCAGGTATCACAGCTCGCCGACAAGCTTTACAGAGATTTAACAGCGGCAGGTGTAGAGGTGCTCTATGATGATCGTGACAAGAAAACCAGCCCCGGCGTAAAATTTGCCGATATGGAATTAATCGGCATTCCCCATCGCCTGGTCATATCCGAGCGTAGCCTTGAACTGAATAAACTGGAATACAAGCACCGATCAGACAGTGATAGTCAGGATATTCCCCTGGAAACTGCGCTGGATTTTTTAACCAACAAGGTTTTTTAAGCACAAGGGTCAATCAGCCAAAATCTTATTAGCAGCTTCCCGCTAACGCTGATAAATATCTGCCAGCGGCACGGCAAACTCACGCTTTGACGTATTTTCCAGCTCAGCAAAACTGTCTTTCAGCTTATCCAGTTGTGGCAGATGCTGAATAATCAAATCGGGCAAAGATTCAAAATCATCTGACTTCGGTAAAGCCACATTCAACCAACTGAAAACCTGCTGCATCGACAGACTCTGGAAATCACGTGCCAGGACAAATTCATCAGCACCGCAATTCCTGATAGCGCGCCGTTCCTGCAGAACCTTAAGTGCTTCATCCATGGATAACTCGTTGAACGGCCATTTTTCCTTAATCAATTCAGCGCTGCTTAGACTGTCACCCTGTTTCTGTAACAGCCAGAACTTGTGCAGTAACGCAATTAACACAATATGAGGATGCACTCTTTTGTTTTTATATTCCGTACTATAGGCAGGCAGTGATCTGACCAGATTAGCACCCAGCAATATCACCACCCAGCAGATATAAATCCATAACAGGAAAATCGGCACAGCAGCAAACGTGCCGTAAACCAACTGATAACTGGCCATGGCAATAAACCAGGTAAACACCTGCCTAACCAGTAAGAATGAAACAGCGACTATCAGACCACCAATAAGGCCATGAAGAAAACGCACACCACAATTTGGCACCGCGATATATAGCAGCGTAAAAGCACCGGCGGTTAATATCAGTGGAAACAGACCAAGTAAAAAGCTGGTTGTTCCCAGGCTTTCGGAAATATCCAGAAAGCTTTCAAAGAGGTTGAGCGAAGTGATATAGGAGCTGATCGCAAGGCCCAAACCAAAAAGTATAGGTCCCAGACTCATCACACTCCAATAAAGTAAAAATGAATTGAGTCCTTTGCGCGGCTCTCTGACCTGCCAGATTCGATTAAAACTGCTTTCAATATTTCGCAGCATCAAAAAAGAAGTAACCAACAGCATCATGGCTCCGACCCAGGTCAGGTTTCTGGCCTGCTCACTGAAGCCGGTAAAATAATTTTCAAGTTCGCTGCTGGAACTTGGCAGCAAACGGTCCAGAATCATTGACTGCAACTGACTGCCAAACACCTGAAAAGCCGGGAATGCAGAAAGAATGGTCACCAATACGGTCAACAGCGGGATAACTGCAAACAGACTCATGTAAGTCAGTGCCTTGGCATTTTCCAGCCCTTTATGATCGGTGAAATTCTGGTATACAAATTTGGCAAACTGCCAAAGATCAATCATTTGTATTTTCATCATAGTCTCAGTATTCAGGGATACAAAAGCAATGCGGAGCATAACTCATCGTACACCCATTGTTTATCACATTGTTTGTCTTGTTTAATCATTTTTAAATGTCTACTATTGCTCCGCATCGACAGGCAACAAGCCATGAAAACAGTACTTCACGTCTTTATCAGTAGTTCATAACGAGTAGTTCATATGTCCAATATCACGATTTACCATAATCCACGTTGTTCCAAATCGCGTCAGACTTTGGCCATTCTTGAGGAACATAATATCCAGCCAGAGGTAGTGCTTTATCTGGAAAATACACCCAGCAAACAGAAATTACATGAATTACTACAACAACTGGGAAAAAGCCCGCGCGATATCCTGCGAAAATCTGAAGATGCCTATCAGGAAAAAGGCTTGGCTGATATGAGCTTGTCTGACGATGATTTATTGGAAGCCATGCTAGCAGAGCCTAAACTGATAGAGCGCCCAATTGTAGTTCGTGGCAATAATGCCGTGTTGGGCCGACCACCTGAAAATGTACTGGAGTTAATTAAATGAGTTCACCTTATATTCTTATCCTGTATTACAGCCGTTATGGTGCGGTTGCCCAAATGGCCCAGCATATAGCCCGTGGCGTTGAAAGCGTGACAGGAATGGAAGCCCGTATCCGCACAGTTCCTGCTGTTTCCGCTGTCATAGAAGCCAGTGAGCCGGAAATTCCGGCAGAAGGAGCCATTTATTGCAGTGAAGAAGATTTTTCCGAATGCTCTGGACTGGCTTTAGGTAGTCCGACCCGTTTTGGCAATATGGCTGGCGCCATGAAGCATTTTCTGGATGGTACCGGTGCACAATGGATGAGTGGCAGTATGATAGGTAAACCTGCTGGTGTATTCACTTCAACTGCCAGCTTGCATGGTGGTCAGGAATCTACCCTGCTCAGCATGCAGATTCCCCTGCTGCATCATGGCATGCTGATCAGTGGACTTCCCTATAGCGAATCAGAACTGAATACTACTACCAGTGGTGGTACACCTTATGGGCCCAGTCATCTGGCAGGTAGTGACGGTAATAACCCTATCAGTGAAGAAGAAGCCACACTTTGTCAGGCCTTTGGCAAGCGTCTGGCAGAATTGGCGCTGAAGCTGAGGTAAGCAAGCACATGGCAGCAAGCCGGATCGCCACTTTTTTCCGTATAGGAGTGTTGCTAAGTCTTTGTGCCCTGCTATTAATTCTTACCCTCGAAAACTGGTTAAATCAGCCGCTCAGCATATCTCGCTGGCTGATTCAAACCATCCCCTTATTGGCTTTTTTGCCTGGTCTGATCAGCAATAAACTGCGTGCATATCAATGGCTGTGTTTTGTTATTTTGTTATATTTCATTAGCGGGGTTTTGAATATTTTCACGCCGGAGAAACTAATCAGCGGAATTATGCTAACCTTGTTCTGCGTACTGCTATTCTGTTTCGCAATTTTTTATGTTCGCGATGAACAAAAAAACAAATCCGCTTAGCTTAAACTTTTTCATATAACCTCATAAACACGGCAACTATGCTCAGAAAATTATTTAAAGCTTTACTCACGGTTTATCGCTGGATTCGTAGTTTTTGTCTAAATCTGGTCTTTATCGTCATCCTGTTATTTGTTGTGACTGCCATGTTCAGCTCGGACCGACTGGAAATTCCTGACGGAGCTGCCCTGCTGATTGCGCCTGTTGGCAATATCGTGGAAGAAAGGACAGCCGTCAGTTCATTCAGCGATCTGCTAGGTGGCAATCCGGCTGACAATGAAGTGTTACTACAGGATGTAATAGACAGTATTGAAATTGCTGGCCGTGATGAGGCCATCAGTTCAATCGTTTTACAACTGGACTATCTGCAAGCTGCTTCTCTGACACAGTTACAGGATATAGGTAAGGCACTGAAAGTCTTCAGAGAAACGGGAAAGCCTGTCTATACAGTTGCCGACAACCTTAATCAAAGCCAGTACTATCTGGCGACCTATGCTGATGAAATCATTCTTAACAATCTGGGTGCCGTTAACCTGGAAGGCATGAGTAGTTATCAATACTACTATGCTGAAGCCATAGAAAAACTCGATGTAAACGTTCATGTCTTCAGAGTCGGCGAATTTAAATCAGCGGTAGAACCTTTTGAATTAAATGGCATGTCTGACGCCGCCAGAGAGAATTATGAAGAATGGCTAAATGAAAACTGGCAGCTCTTTGTCACCGATATCAGTCAGGCACGTAATCTTGATACTGAAGAACTGAATAACTTCATCAATAACCCTGATCAACAGCTTGTTCCTTTCGAGGGTGATACCGCAGCGATGGTGCTGGATTTTGGACTGGTAGATCAAATTGCCAGCCGCCCAGAGATACGTAACTATTTAATTGCCCGGATCGGTTCCACTGAAGCCGGCGATAATTATCTGCAGATTCCATTCGATGACTACCTTGATGAGCGCCGGATCATCCTGCCGGCTGAACTGGGTGGCAACCAGATTGGTGTGATTGTTGCCAGCGGGACGATTTATGATGGTGAACAGCCAGCGGGCAGTATAGGCGGTGATACTCTGGCAGCACTGATCCGCCAGGCCCGGCATGATGTAAATATTAAGGCGCTGGTGCTCAGGGTTGATAGTCCAGGCGGCAGTGCCTTTGCATCTGAGGTCATTCGTAGTGAATTACTGGAATTCAAAAGTACTGGCAAACCTCTGGTTGTTTCAATGGGCAGTGTTGCCGCATCCGGCGGCTATTGGATAGCTACTGCTGCCGACGAAATCTGGGCCAGCCCGGCAACGATAACCGGCTCCATCGGTATCTTTGGCATCTACCCGACTTTTAAACAGACCCTGAATAATCTGGGTATTTATGTTGATGGTGTTGGCACAACGACCCAGGCAGGAGCCTTTGGTCTTGGCATGGAGCTCCCTGAGTCAACCCAAATCGCTATCCAGTTAAATGTCGAAAAAGGCTATGATCGCTTCCTGCAAATTGTTGCAGAAGCCAGAGATATGAGCACTGCAGAAGTCGACGCTGTCGGTCAGGGCCGGGTCTGGTCTGCCAATGCCGCACTCGAACGAAATCTCGTGGATCAAATCGGAGACCTTGATAATGCAATAGAAGCTGCCGCAAATCTGGCTAATATTGACCAATACAGGGCCTTGCAAATCAGCCAGCCCCTCTCTCCTACCGAAGTCCTGATACAAAGCATGGCTGAAAATTTTAATATACTTAGCTGGTTCAAACCTGCTACCAGCCTTTTTACGCCCTTCAATCGCCTTTACCAGCAAATCAATGAAGATATACAGCAATTATCATTGCTTAATGATCCCGGCAATCTGTATCTGCAGTGCTTTTCATGCCTGAATCCACTTTAATTT
This sequence comes from Gammaproteobacteria bacterium, assembly GCA_038148755.1. Lineage (GTDB taxonomy): Bacteria > Pseudomonadota > Gammaproteobacteria > Pseudomonadales > Pseudohongiellaceae > UBA5109. The sequence goes on along the minus strand of JAYQWA010000013.1, from coordinate 20,758 downwards.
TAAAGCATTGCTTGAAGTGGAGTTTCACGGGCATACAGACCGGGTAGGAGATGAACCAGGCCTCCTGATGTTTTACAAAATCCATAATGACGGTGAAGAAAGCGGGACATTAACAGCCCCTTTCAGTGGAATACATGGCTGGTATTTAAACAACCAGAGTGCTGAGGATATCGTTGTGGTACTGAATGTTGCCGGCTTCTACAGTGAACTTGAGCAATAGAAAAAACTTACCAGTGCATTATAGCTTTCACAAAAGGAATGGTGATTTTACGTTTCTCGGCAAGCGATAATTTATCCAATTGGCTAAGCACAGCAAATAATTGTGACATACTGCGCTCACTTCGCAGATAAATAAAATTCAGCACATCATCCTTGAGAGGAATTCCCTGCAATGCTGCTCTGCTCTTAAGTGCCGACAATTTTTCCTGCTCGTCCAATTCATATAACTGGTATGAAACACCACTGCTGAATCGTGACTGCAAGTCCGGCAAAGCATAATTTAATTGCAAAGGTTTCGACGCCGAACTGACAATCAAACGGCTTGCATTAGTTTGACAGGCGTTAAATAAAGCAAACAATTTTTCTTCCCAACTAGGGATTGACAGCACCAGATGCAAATCATCAATACAGAGCAGATCAAGCTGATCCAGACCGTTTAATACCTGCTCACCTTCATCAAGAAAAACTTTGAGGGGTAAATAAGCTGAATTAGCATGCTGTGCACAGCTCGCCTGCAAGAGATGGCTTTTGCCACTGCCCTCCACTCCCCAGATAAAATAAAAAGTATCTGCAGGATCAGCAGACTTTAAATCAGTCAGCAATTCCTGATTTTTTGCAGACACAATAAAATTGTCAAACGTAAACTCGTCATGCAGAACAAAATCAAAAGGTAATTGTGCTGATAATGGCATCAGTTAAGTAATCAGTTTTGTACCCAACGGTAATGCATGGCAACATCATCACCGACTCGGTTTAATTCAGACACTTCCAGTAAATTCGGCTGTAAAGCGATGGTTTCAACCAGCTGGCGCAATTGACCACCTGTCAGCATTTCCAGATAAAGGCTTGAGCCAGTAACTCTGGTCAACTGAAAGGAATTGACCCCTTCAAGGGTATTTAAGTAAGTCAGTAAAGCCGCATAATCTTCCGGACTGTCTATATCATCAATCTGCATATTAATAATGACATTGTTGTCCGTTCCGGATATCAGTACCGAGAAATACTGCGATAGTTCATCACTGGCCAGATTGATGCTGCCGCTAATAAAGTCTTCACTCAGCTCAAATTCCTCATAACTGAAGACATTATCCCTGAAGAAATATAAGCTTTTCGCCAGCACTTCCCCGCTCAAAGAACGATAGATTCTCAGCGCCAAAATACTTTCTGCTTGATAACGCTGGGAAGCATTCAGAATGGCAGCCTCATCCAGATCCCAAAGACTGTTCACATTCAAACGCAGCTGATCTTCCAGATCCAGCAAGGGAAACAGTAAAGGCAAACCTCTTGCGTCTGCAACTTTTTGTAGCGCGGTTATCCTCGCAGCATTCTCTGGACTATTGTTATTTATTATCTGGCGTTCACTCAATTCATCCTGCACCACCATCCAGATTAAAGTTTCCGGACGGTTAGCTGGCCAGATCGGCATATTATTTTCGTCGAGCAGGCGTTGTATTTCCGACTCATAAAAATTAACCTCAATGGCAATAACTTCCCGTAACTCAGATACCTGGGCTTCTGCATTAACAGGTACCAGATTTGCCTGCGCCCTCCACGACTCGACATAAGGTTCTGGATTATTCAGTGCTCTACGCATGGACGATGAATTAATGGTTTCACTCAGGCCGCTGACTTTTGTTAGCACCTCTCGCATAGCTTCACTAAATGCTCTGCGTCTTTCCGCTTCATTATTGCGTGACTCAACGGTGATGGTTGCCTGATACAGACCCTCCACCTCAACAGCAAAACCGGCAGGCGTACAGCAGGTCAGGCAAAGCATTATTAAGGCTTTACTCAAGCAGCATTGACCATGTTTCATAATTAAGTTCATAAGCGCTATCATAACCGATTCAGGTATTAGCTAACCAGCAAACTGCTTACACCATTTCATACATGGGTTAAGCCATAGCTAGACAATAGTTAACCAAGAGTTAAGCGAAAGTTAAGCTAATTTTCGAGATAATAAGCCTATGCTTAATAACCGGATCCTTAATACTTTTTGTTTATTTTTCGGACTGCTGCTGCAAAGCCTGGCAAACTTCAGTGTGGCCGCCCCTTTACCCTTTTCGGCCAATTACGATGCCCGCTTTCAAGGACTGAAAGCACGCGCTGAAATTTCATTAACACAACTAAGTGATACTGAGTTTGTAGCGAATTCCTTAATCAAACTTCGCCTCTTAGGTGCGACGGTTTCAACCATCAGAGAAAGCAGCCAGTTTGAATGGCAGAATGACAGCCCTCACCCACATCATTATGAATACCGGCAAAGTGGCATCGGAGGACGCAGTCGCAGCGTTGAGTTTGATTGGCAAAATAATCTGGCTCTGGCCACTGTAAGAAATGAAACCGTAGAGCTGCTACTAGAAGACACCACTTTGGATGAGCTGAGCATGTACAGCTTTATCAGGGAAGAACTCAAAAAAGGCAAATCCGAAATTACCTTTGCAGTGATAGACCGAAATGTTGTGGAAGAATTTAACTATCGTATTGTTAATGAGGAAGAGGTTGTGACAGAAGCCGGCACCTTCAGCGCCATTAAAGTTGAGCGTATCCGGGAAAACAGCGAACGCCTGACCCAGTTATGGTTTGCAAAAAATAACGATATGCTGCTGATAAAGCTGTTTCAGCGCGACCCCGACGGCGATGAATTTGAAATTACCTTGAGCAGTGCTCAAATCAATGGTGAGGTAGTCTTGCCACAAAGTAGCGGGCAGGCATCAGAACTTTAGTTCGAGTTCCTGAATTTTCTGTTGCAGGCTGTCTTCTTCCATACCCAAACGTTCAGCCGTAAAGGCTTGTATTCCGGTTGCAGCCTCAAGCGCTGTCTGTATTATCTCTTTTTCAAAACTTTTCAAGTATGCTTCGATATTTTCAGCCTTAAGCGGCTTCATAATCTTGAGATAGACTTTTTCCTGCACAGGTACTGATTGGGCATTTTCTGTGTCGTCAATTACCGCATCACCGCTGAACGATTCATGTTCACCCTGATTTTCAGCAGGCCCTTTCTTAATTTGTTCCTGTGTTTCATCACCAGTTTTGGTTTTTCTATACTCTGGCGGCAGTTCATTCAGGCCGATAATTTTACCCTCATGTATCACTGACAGACGCTCAACCAGGTTCGTTAATTCCCGAACATTGCCAGGCCAGGAATAATTTTTAAGCACATCGACTGCTGACGAATTCAAGCGGATGGCTTTTTGTCCTTCATGTTCAAGCCTGATAACCAGTTCTTTTATCAGTTCTGGAATACCCTCCGGCCGTTCACGCAATGCAGGCATGGTAATGGGCAATACATTCAACAGATAGTAAAGGTCTTCTCTGAATTCACCGGCATCAACCTTTTGTTTTAAGTCTGTATTGGTCGCCACAACAACTTGAAGATCAACTGTTTGTAAAGCGCCATCTCCAAGTCTTTGTACTGTTTTATCTTCCAGAAAGTTTGCCAGTTTCGCCTGCAATGCCAATGGCATTTCTGCAATCTTATCCAGAAACAATGTGCCACCATCTGCTTTTTCCAGATAGCCGGTGCGTTGCTCCCTGTTATCCTGATAGCCGGAAGCACAGCCGAATAAGGCTACGTCAAACTGTTCACCCTGTGCTGCACAATTAACGATTACAAAAGGCTTGTCTCCACGCCCGGAGTGGTAATGGATGTTTCTTGCAACAATTTCTTTGCCAGTGCCTGACTCACCCAGCAAAAGGACGTTCAATTTTTTGCTGGCAACCTATTGAATTAATTCCTTAACCTCAGAAATGACTTCACTGGTACCTGCCAGTGTGCGAAAAAGCGGTGTGCCATGTTCGGAAATAATTTTGCTTTTAATTTGCTTCAGTTCGAGTCCATGCAACTGCCGCGCATAATCCAGATGCTGTAACAAGGTTTTATATTCTATGCTGTCTGGCAACTGTATCAGCTAGGACTGACTGGCTTCAGGAACTTTATCTTGAACAAAAGCCTGTTCACAATTAAGCAGTATGGGTATTTTTGGATATGATTCATGTATGCTTTTTATCAGCTCTTCCCGCGCACTGTTATTAAATGCCAGCGTCATCAGATTGCCTATAATGACAGCGAAAACCTGATTGTTATCCGGGTTGTCACGAACAAACTCTTTCCACTGTTCTGCACTGAAAGCCAACATTTCTTCATTGATAAAACCAAGAAGAATCTTCCAGTTATGCGTGGAAAGTTTATCATCATCGATGATGGCGACTTTTAAGTCCTGAGTCATACTTTTTTAAATTCAGATTTTTTATTAAGACTGTTGCAGGTCATCCCTGGTCAAGCAAAAATGCTGCGGAATTATAACAGGCTTTTCAGGTCTTCGGCGGTATCAATATCTCTAAGTGGTGACAATCTGACTAAGCGCAAGCCATTGCTGTGACATTTATCCAGTGTTTGCTGTAAGACCTGTTCAGTCCCCCAATCAATGTCCTGAAAAATTTCCTTGCAGGCTTGCTTCATGGCAATCAATACGTAACCGCCATCAAGCGCCGGCCCAATGACGATATCGGTTTCTTCGTCTTCCAGGGTCTGTAAAGCCTGTTCCAGATAAGCCTCATCTAAGCCGGGACAATCACTGCCAATAATAAGCACACGGGAAAATTCTCGTAACACCGCCTGCCCTGCGTGATACATTTTCTCGCCCAGATCATTGCCCTGCTGCAGTTTCATTTCACCTTTAAATTTTTTAAATTCAGGATGCTCAATATCCTGATCTACCCATAATTGACTATTGCATCGCATCTCATTAGATAAGGTATTTAACACCTCGATTTGCCTGCACATAAGGTGCAAATGCATATCCAGTGCGCCCTGTTCGCCCAGAGCTGGAATTAATCGGGTTTTCACCTTGCCCAGTGCTGGCGCTCTGGCAAACATTGCTATGCAGCTATCCGGATATTGAAAAGTTGTTGCAGAAGTTGAGGTCATTTAATTCGAATCAGGATAGTAACGCTCGGCCAACTTCGCAGGGCTTGCTCCCAAAAAGTAAGACAAACGCAAACGCCACATGAGGAAAATCGTTGACCATAAGCCTTTCTCCTCCCAGCGTCGACTGGATGTTTCAACGGCTTCCCGTAAACAGCATGGCCTGCCGTGCTTTAATAGCTTTTTACTGAGTGCCACATCTTCCATTAAAGGAATCCGATCAAACAAGCCGACATCTTCAAATAGTGTTCTTTTTACAAAGATTGCCTGATCACCAGTGGCGATACCGCTGGCAGCGCTTCTAAGATTCATCATGCTGCCGATCAATCTGAAGATAAATTTTTCATTACTTAATCTGACATTGAAACGGCCCCAATGATGATTTTCTGCAATCAAGGACTGCATAATCAATTTGTCGGCTGCAGCAGGCAAGCCTGTATCGGCGTGCAAGAAAAGTAAAATATCATGCCTGGCCACATCAGCCCCTTCGTTCATTTGATGAGCCCGACCTTTTACCGTTTGTATTAAACGATCCACCATGGGTCTGGCAACAGCGAGGGTGTCGTCATGACTTCCTCCATCGACCAGTATGATTTCATGTCCATCATCACGGTAATACTGTAACGAGGGTAACTGACGGGCCAGCGCAGCCGCTTCATTGAGCGTGGGAATGATGATACTTATCTTGGCGGAGGCTAAAGACACTGCTGAACTCCAGCTGACGTCTCTAGTCACTTAAAGCGCCACCACAACTGCTGCCCTGGCCTGCTGTACAACCATAACAATGATCGCCGATAGCAATCGGTTTATCCGTCAAATCCGCATCAAGAATATCTTTAATGTGTGGTTTTGGTTTACTGATGGCGATCAGGGGCATATCCAGCATCTGATTAAAATCGCAGTCATACACATAACCCTGATAATCAACGCTGGCCAGTGTCCGGCACATTACCGTTTGCAGGTTTGAAGCGCTATAGGCGCCTTTCAATATGCCCATATATTCATCGTACAAACCCTTGGCCAGCAGCCAGCCGCCAAAGCGGCTGATTGGCATATTTGTGATAGTGAATAACTGATTGAATTCGATAGCGTAATTTTCTTTTAGGATACGTTTATAGTCGGCTTCAAGTTCGGCTTGTCCGGGGGGCAGGTTCAAACCCTGCGGGTTGTATACCAGATTCAACTGTAGTTCGGGATCAGCACCATAACCCAGGCCATTCAATATTTTTAAGGCCTGGATACTGCCATCAAAAATACCTTTACCACGCTGCTTTTCAACATTCTCTTCCGAGTAACAAGGCAAGGAGGCAGTAATCGTCACTTTATTGTCAGCCAGAAACTGAGCCAGGTCTTCATAGCCAGGTTCATGCAAAATCATCAGGTTACAGCGGTCAATAACCTCAATACCCAACTCTCTAGCACTGCTTACCAGATAACGAAAATGCGGATTCATTTCCGGCGCACCACCGGTTAAATCCAGCACACTGATATCCAGTTTTTTTAAAGCCTGAATAATCAGATCCACGACTTCCAGACTCATCAGTTCCTTGCGTGTTGGGCCGGCATTGACATGGCAATGCACGCAGCTCAGGTTACATAAATAACCAAGGTTTACCTGCAAGGTGCTGAGTTTTTCCCGGTAAACAGGTGGGAAATCGCTCTCCAGTAAGTAGGGTTTGGTATCTAGCATATCAATAGTCGTCTCTTTAACAGGCAAAAAACATTCTATGCAATGCCTTGCCGATAAGCAAAGTGCTGCTTATATTATTTCTGGGAGCACGCTAGAATAGAGCCCTGATTAACTGAGTTGTTACACATGTCTGCAATCTATTCCCTGGACTCCCTGAAGTTCGACAACAGCTACTACAATAAATTGCCGGCGGATCCTGTTATCAATAATAACAGCCGCTATGTCGATGCCGCCTGCTATTCAAAGGTAGCTCCCATGCCTTTTCCAAAGGCCAGCCTGGTTGCTTTTTCGCGCGATATGGCGATGGAACTTGGACTCAATCCGATGGAGTGCATGACGCAGCGTTTTACCGAAATTTTTAGCGGCACTCATCCTTTAGACGGGATGCAACCTTTTGCTGCCTGTTACGGAGGCCATCAGTTTGGTAACTGGGCCGGCCAACTGGGTGATGGACGAGCAATCAATCTGGGAGAAATTATCAGCAAAAAAGGGCAACGCTGGGCTTTGCAATTAAAAGGTTCAGGGCCTACCCCCTATTCCCGGCATGCCGATGGCTTTGCTGTTTTACGTTCATCCATCCGCGAGTTTCTTTGCAGCGAAGCCATGCATTATTTACGCGTACCAACTACCCGCGCCTTGTCTCTGCTAAGTACCGGCACCCAGGTTGAACGCGATATGTTTTATGACGGACATTCAAAGATGGAGCCAGGTGCCATTGTTTGTCGTGTCGCGCCTACTTTTATCCGCTTCGGTAATTTCGAGCTGTTTACGTCACGCAGGCAGATAGACATTTTAAAGCAGCTGACTGACTATACGATTGAATATTTTTTTCCTCACCTGGGCAAACCGTCAAAGGAAATTTACCTGCAATGGTTTAATGAAGTTTGTTTGTCCACTGCACGTCTGATGACAGAGTGGATGCGGGTCGGCTTTGTGCATGGTGTAATGAATACTGACAACATGTCCATTCTTGGATTAACCATTGATTATGGCCCTTACGGTTGGTTAGAGGATTACGATCCTTACTGGACACCCAATACCACTGATGCCGGTGGCCGCCGCTATGCTTACGGCAAGCAACCCGAAATAGCCCAATGGAATTTATTACAACTGGCCAATGCCATTTATCCACTGGTTGAAGATGCCTCTGGTCTGGAAAATGCTCTGCAAAACTACCGAAAAGTCTATGACACCGCCTGGCGCGACATGATGACCAGTAAGCTCGGCCTCAAGCAATTCGACAAAGATCACGATGAAGGTTTTTTCCAGGATTTGGTGCGCAATCTAAAAAATATTGAAACTGATATGACCCTTTTTTTTCGTCATTTAAGTAATCTGGAGATTGCTAAAACTGTTGATGCCGATGATCTGTTAGCCATTATCAAACCAGCTTTTTATATCGATGAGTTAGCACCTGATGCTGCCAATGATATTAAAAACTGGTTAATGCAGTACCGTGAAAGATTGATTGCGGATGGCAGACCTGACGACGTAAGACGTAAACAAATGCATGCTGTTAACCCGCTTTATGTTTTACGTAATTATCTGGCGCATGAAGCCATTGAAAAAGCTGAAGCTGGCAGTTACACCATGATTCATGAATTGCAGGAAGTACTGAGAAATCCGTATACGGAACAACCTGGCAAGGAACGCTACGCGGAAAAAAGACCTGACTGGGCCAAACAGCAGGCCGGCGCTTCCATGCTGTCCTGTAGTTCCTGACAGCTTCCCTCGCCTTTGTCAAAGACTGGGCGGTAAAGCGCCGGGAGGTGGTGCCCAGGTTTCACAGGGACTTGGATCCCATCTTGAGTTATCTGTTTCCCGGCGAAAATGCGAAGTCGTGACATAAGGCATCATTAAATACTTCGGATCATCCACAACGGTAGTTACGACGAACCATTCTTCCCCATTAGGCGCCGTAAAGCGGTTAAAATATTCGGTCAAAATCGCATCTTCACTATAGGGCACCCCATTGGGTCGTAAATAACCTTCCCGCATTTGTGATGTAACAACTTTTAATACGCCCCCTGCCGGGATGTCACCTCTGTTTTGTCTGGCGGCATACGTATGGCTACGATCAATCATCACGTTTTCCCAATCCGCAACACTGTATCCCTGCCAGCTTCTTTCATTATTGGCGGCTTCCAGCAACATGCTGAATAAAGGACGACGCCCCTCAGAAGAAAAGTGCAATAAACGGGTCTGGGAACCGGCATCGGTATCAATTCGCAGGGTATAGTCATCTTCCCAACTTATCTGCAGACGGGTTGGAACCCGCATAATACGGGCAGCACCAAAGGCCTTACACTGCAAACCTGCTGCATTGTCTGCTTCAAGATTCCAGTTATTGGTCACCTCGATAGCAGCAGCAGTAACCGGCACACTCATGGTGTCGCCAATTGCCGGGGTCAACATGCGGTAAGCCCAATCTTCAGTCACCAGCGAAACCCAGGTGCCGGTTAAATCTATCGGCGCTTCCATCCTGCCCGGCGCTGATGCCTGTAGCGGACCACCCAGTTGCAGTTCCTGGGCCAGAGCTGGAACAGCAGGACATAAGCCCAGAATCAGGCAACTAATAAACCCTAATAAGCCGTGCTTTTCACTGAAAAGTCTTGGTTTAGCGCAATTCATTATAAACAGCCTCCAAAAACATCTGTGTTGTCCAGTCGCCTGAATCAGCACCGTATAAACCGTCATATTCCAGTGATGGTCTGGCAGCAAGAACCTCGTCGAAGCTTTTGCCTTCTTCAAGTAACAAACGCACACGATCTCTGATGATGGTGAGCATATCTCGATACTCAACGACATCCGATTCACTCGCTATACGCCCATGACCCGGAATAATCAGGGTCCCACCCTGCTGATTGAATTCCGGTACCGTGATATCAATAATGCGGTTGAGTGCATCAATTTCGCCCTGCAATGAACCGCCCAGCTCAGGATAAAAATGTGGATAAGCAGTGATATCAAAAATATCACCGGTAACCAGCACATCAGATCGTCGAAAATGCACCAGGATATCCGACTGCGTTATCGCCGCAGGCTGGTGCATCATATCGATGGCTTCACCATTTAAGTAAAGCGACTTTTTGTCGCCGAAAAAAGTGTTATTGGGCCATAATTCATAAGGCACCTGATCTGAAAATTCCGTTACCAGCACACTTAAACCATTGGCATGACCGACAATAGGCAGCCCCAGATCATTTTGTCTCGCCCCATTGCCTGGCATCGCTTCTCCGATGTCACCGATCGCCGAATTCCCAGCCAGATGCCCGGGTAAGGCTGCGGTATTAATTAAAAAGCGTGGCGGTAGCGGACTAAGACTTTTAATTGCTTCAACCACATTGGCTGACGCTTCAACATTGCCGCTATCAACGACAACCAGACCTAATTCGCCCAACATAACCGCGATATTACTGCCGCCCGTTGCAATCATGTAAAGGTTGCCTTGTACCGGCAATACTTCAATTTCATCACTATCCGCAGCCAGTAGCTCCGGTCTTTGTGCTAAAGCTGTGTTAATTAACATTGAAGCCGGCAGCAGCGCCGCCATACTCAACAGGGTTATCGGTTTTAGTGTAGACAGGATACTGAGCGAGATTCTTATCATCACTTTATTACTCCCCACCCATATTCATATGAGCCCTGTCAAACTCTTCACGCATTTGGCGCAGGATTTCACGGTACTCAGGGTAAATTGTGGTACTGCCGCCACCGGTTGCCTCAACAGAAATACCAAGCCGATCAGCCATCTCGGTATGTTTGGTACCCAGGGGCCAGTGCGGCACCCAGCCTACCCCCATGGCAACTTCTTCGACCGGTTCGAACTGCTCGCGTGGACCAACAACTTGGGGCGGATTCCATAGCCAGGTCTGGCTTCGAACCAGCGGCTCCTCCAGATAGATCGGGTCTTCAATATGGCTGACCATGGTGAGGTATTCACCATTTCGGAAAAAGTACTCAGTCATTCGCGCATAGGGACTGGCTGGCACGCCATTACGCTGGTAGACACCATATTTCATATGCGTTGTGGTGACGATTAATACGCCATCGACCCATTCTCCGGTAGAAAAGCCATTCCATTTGTGCAGGCCATGCCGTTCAGAAGGATGCTCTCTGCCATCCAGCCAGATGGTTCGGTCAGCACGCCCATAAGTCCCATTGGTTCTATAACCGATCAGTCGGTCTGTCACCGGTTCCAGTATGCGCTCTATACGCAAGTTAGGACCCGGACCTCGATAAGAATATTGCGCCGGGTGTGGCTGCGCCTGACGTTCAGGCTGCGACAGAATGGAAGCATCCCAGGCTTCTGCTTTTTGCCTGGCTGCGTCATTGATAGGCAGGCCGGTGTATTCGCCCAATCCACCACCCGGTAAGCGGTCATACCAGTCTTCGAGTATTAAAGCCGACCACATCCCGGCGATATCAAAGCCTTCATTGCCTTGCGCCAGGCTGGTATTAGCAAAACCCGTGGATAGTAAAAAAAGTGCCGTTAAAATCGGGAGCAATCTGCTTTGCTGCATAGGCATAGATAGGATGTCCTTGTTTTTATAATTATCAGACAACAGAATTTATATAAGCACTATTGTCTAAGCTGATAGCGCTTCGGATTAATTATTCAATTTTTTTAGACAAGATAATAGCCTTAACAGTCCAAATCCAAACACATTCCTTTTTTTTGCATATTTCAAAATGAAATTCCTGAAAGCAATAGGAAAGCAATAAGCAAGACATAAAAAAGGGCACCCTGAGGCACCCTTTTTTTTGCATTGATAACTGCTTAGTCTGTGGCAAAACAATAAAATAAGCCGTCACCACCAGTCTGAATCAGCGCCTGCTGGCTGCATCCTGCACTCGGATGAGCAGCATTCCAGGAAACGTTACCGCCGCCATGACGATCAGAGTGCCCTAAACTGGCACTGCCTTCATCACTGCTGGTCCAGTTATTACAGGTGTGGTCAGCTTCGTCAGGAAAGAAAGCCGTGCCATCTGCCTGTGAACCAGTCAGAATATCATGACGATTCGGGCTGTCCCCAACACCATTGATCTGGTTGCCGTTTTCATCAACTGCTGTATTTTTATCGATGGTGCGATTGTAAAGATGCAGATCAGAAGGATTATTGGCAATCAGCACACCATGCGCGTTATACCAGGGGCCTGAACCAATACGGTCGCGTGCATTTACACGGCCTTCTCCGGCTACTGCCTCACCACTTAGATAAGCATGCCAGTGACGATCACCGGCTCCTGCTGCTTCAGCCAAAGCCTGGCAATGTGCATTTGCACCAGAAAGACCACCCAGATCACCACCGTTACCAGTCCCGACGCTGGTTACAAAAAAGCTCATGCCAGTAAAACCGGCATCCTGAGCCAAAACAGAACCGGATATTGAGAGCAAGCCGGCTACCACTAAGGTTGGAAAATATTTCATAATAACTCCTTTGTTATCATTATTGTCGCACTGTAGTAAAAACAAATTTAGAGGAAGGTGGAAGGTAACAGACTTAATGATCTTTTGAAATGTGGGAAGCATGCTAAAAGCGGGTCTATTTTAGTAGTGTTGCAGTTGATAGAATCCCCAGGCGATTAGCTCCGGTGGCACAGCTGGATAGCGCGGCCCCCTCCTAAGGGGCAGGTCAGAGGTTCGAATCCTCTCCGGAGCGCCACTTCCCTCTCTCATATCTATATAAATCAATAACTTAAATATTATAAAGCACCTTAACCGTATGCATTATCGTATGCATATCATTTAAAAAGAGTGCTATCCTATGACTATTATCACTGTTGGACTATTCCATATAGACGTGGATTATCTTTACAAACCAAAAGGAAGGCACACTTGGCACTACCGCAGAGTAGTCCCTGCTGAGTTACGCCAGTACTATCCAGCTAAAACTATTATCAGGTCATTAAAGACGCGTGATGACAAATAAGCAGCGGCTATCTGTCTAGAGTTAAATCAGCAGTATGAAGAAGAGTTATTGAATCCCTATTCTCAAAATAATAAATTCAATGTCAGATTAATAATTAATCGTGTTAATCTTTCATTTTTAATAGTTATATTTTATCCTTCAAACACTCTAAAAACTTAATAAAATGAGGATTAATTATGCAAAAAGCTAGCGGAATAATTTGTATCATAGCTGGTATTTTTGGAATATTCGCTGCAGGTGCTACCCTGCTATTTGGCGGCATGGGTGCAGCCTTTGATGCTGATGGCGCCAATACAGTAATAGGTCTTGGCTGGGGTGGAGTATTATTTTCATTCATAGTAATAGTGACTGGCTCTGTCACTATCAGCGCAAAAACAAAAAAACCAGCAATAGCTACAATAATTGCTTCAATTTCAGGGGCAATATTGGGCGGCGGGCTTGTTGCTGTATTTATGATTTTGTCTCTTATAGGCGGAGTCCTTGGGCTATTTGGAATTAAGAATAACGATACAGTATCACCGTAATTGTTGTTACAAATGGCGCCGTTAGCATGCGTATTATTTTAAAATTTATATTCTTCGTTTTAACGACGGCGCCATTCTTATCAAGTTGTTATGCTGAAGATAACCCTTCTAATAATGCAGATTTTAGAGATGCTGAATATCACCAATGGTTCGAAAACTGGTATTGTGTAGGCATCGATAATCTTTCAAACCTTGTTATTCAGCATAATAATAGCAAAACACTAGTCACAAATAATTATTTTATCGAAGAGGCTGGTTCTTTTATGGCTGAGTCTCTTCAAGTAGTAAAATTCAATTTTTCTATAAGCAATAGAGAGTCTGATTCTGTTTTGTTCAATATCCAGATAATAGGAAAAATTGGAGGAGATAATGGAAACGCAGTACTAAGTTTAAGCGGAGAGCCACTTTTTGATATGGTATCAAGCGCTTCGAATGAGAGTGTTGAAATAGACTCATATATATCTAAAGGTCTTATAAATAAAATAGACACAATATGTTTAGCCCATTATTTTGAATAAATATTTATACAATTTTTAATGGCTATTATTACGACTTTCTGGATTTTGTTAATAACACTTGTAGCGCTATTGACTCCACTTCTGATAGGGTCAGCTGTAATGGGTTGGCAAAAATCAATAAAAGTTAGGCACAAAGATTCCGGAATAAATAAAAATATCTTTATTGGTTATTCATGGACATATTTCTTTTTTGGTTTTTTTGTCCCAATTTTTAGAGGTGAAGTCTCAATCGGTTTTTTTCATTTATTCCTTTCAATATTAACGTTTGGTGTTTTTCAGCTTGTTATGCCATTTATTTATAATAAACAGTTTTCTCATCGTCAATTAGTTGCAGGCTGGAATTTAGATGACTCAGAATTAAGCAATGCATTAGCAAGAGAAAAATTAAACATATCTACATGATATTTTTAATAGGATTTTGCAAATTAGCGAATAAAAATTCTGTCAGTAATCATCTTTATCGAGAAAAGAAAAGCCAGTCGTAATCCACAGCAGAGATAGCAGTAACACCAAGACCGAAAGCACTTTTATGCTCTGAGGCTCATTGAGCAGACTGTTCAGATTAAGGAAGAACTCAGTCATCGGAATAGTAAGTAGCCGAATGCATTTACAGCGACGCCAGTTAAAACTAGAAGAACCATTTCGGATGTATCGCTTTCATTAGTTCTAGTCGTATTTCTATTAGAAATTAAAACCCAACATGCAAAATGGGTAATGCAGCTAAAGACGAAGCCGCTAAAAAGAAAGAAACTACTCATTTTGTTTTCACCCTCTAGCGAACCTATCCAGCTATATTAACATCTCTGCAACTGCACAGAACACCACCGGGGTTGTTATACTGAGGGCATACTAAGTCTTATTCCGCAGCAATATTTACAACATTAGAACCTGTACTTTCACCATACTGATTGACAGCAAAAACGCGATACCATCTAGTAGTGCCAGAATTAAGACTATCAGTATATGTTACAGCTCCAATCCCGCTAACTAGTTCTGTATAAGACCCTTCAACACTGTCTTTACTCATAACTTTATAGCTATCAACAGTGTCCGCTGGAGCCGTCCAATTCAGAGTAACAACACCATTGCTTATAGTTGCATTTAGTGAAGTTGGTGAAGATGGCGGAAGATTTTTTTTATCTAGTCTAATTATATTAAAGCTTTGAGAACCACCTGCCCATAAAGAAAGAATAATTCGAGTCCTACTTTTCTTTTCAGCTACATAAGCATAATTAGCACCATCAGCCGATAGTAAAAATCTTCCATCTACCATTGCAAAGTTATTGCCGCATGCTTGGTTGGAAGAGCCTCTGCCATCATCTTGGAAGAAAGAGCAATAATTTGCTTGAAGAAAGCTATAGGTTCCATCGCCATCGTTAGTGAATGTAACTTCATCACTTCTTTGTCTATATATGGAATCTACTGGAGAAGATGCACCAGTCAATGAGCATACTATGTTGCCTGAACCTAAACAGCCGATAGAGTTTGTAGTTTGCACAATGTCCCATGTGCCTACTAAGTCTTCACTATTGACTGTTGCCAAGCTAAGCTCTATGTAATCTAAAATATCATTAAAAACATCCGCAGAAATAACGTCACCTTCTGATAATCTCTGAGTAATATCAAAGTCTCCCGCATGAGTTACTTGTGAAAGAAATACTGCAAGTATTAATATTTTTTTCATTGTTGACTCCTTTTATTCAAAAGTAGCTGAGCCAAATTTGGCTTCACCAAAATTGTTATTATCTTGTGATTCTTTAGAACTTATTTCTGGAAATGTCTGAATATTATCGGAATTATTAGGACTTGCTGCTGTGTCAGCATTTTGAGAGTTAGTCTGAATATTTGCAGAGCTCCCATTGCTATCGCATGAGTTTAATACGACAAGAACCATTATCACGAAAAACAACTTCATAAATATTCTCCCTATTTGTCAAGTGGCTCTCTAGTAAATCTTTATAGGTAGATTAACATCTCTGCAGCTGCATAGAACACCCCTGGGGCATTAATTGAGGGTACCCCTGTCCTCAACCTATCAAGCGTTTCATCGTCATCAACCTGCACAGCAAGAATATTCTCTACAGTCCTATATTCGCAGCTTAGCAGCTCAGCCAGAGCTATTATTCTGGCTTTATAGGCTGGTGAGGCTACATAGAATTGAGCGATGTACATGTTTTAAAGGTAGTATAGATTGCTAATATTGCAAACGGCTGCTTTCTATCCAATGTGGACCTTAGCTTGCTAAGCTAGAAAGGCGACTCCATAATAGCTAAAAACTATAAAAACAATCATATGCATATACTAATTCGTTTTCTTATAACCTCACTGCTTCTTTTGGGATTTATGCAAGCTGCATTAGCAGACCCCATGTTTGCGAAATTATCTTCAAACCTCGATGAAGAAAGAGGGTACTGTTTTGACTTAAGTGGTTTCGATGAAAATATTAATTGGGATAGAAGGCTGCAGGCACATACCTGTAAACAAAACAGATCCCATGGTGATCAGATTATTGAATCTAGTAGAATTTCAGCAACCGATGGTCAGTTGTACATGCCAGTTTACGATATCTGTTTGGAGGCAAGATCTGATTTGCCGGGTTCAGATCTGTTATTGAAACGTTGTAATGATAACGCCCTACAAAATTGGAAATTAACAAATGATGGATTACTCCAATTAGTTAGCAAGCCTGAAATGTGTATCACCGTTGGTTCTGACTCTTTCGAAGCAGTCACTCCAGAAGGTTTTGATCAGTATTTCTTTCGTCATGTTGTTATTAACTATTGTTCTACTGAACAAGCAGACCGGCAACAGTGGCTACTAGAAATTCCAAACAACTATAATCCAGGACCTGGAGCACGAATGCCTTTATAAATGCCTCATTATCATCAATCAGAATTATTTAAAAATGTCCGTTAACGATTCAAGTCTGATTAATTAAAATAATAAAATAGCCTAAGCCCTACATGAAAATATCCATAGTTTGTTATCGTTTGTTCCTGATTAGCCCTTTTATATTTTTACTAATCAATCTGTTTTTTCTGCACCTTCCAGTTCGGCCTACTACAAAGCTCACAATCTTCCCCTAAAAACATTGGAGCATGCTGATTTCCTTTTAGTAGCCATGACATCCATGCAGTGGCGAACTGAGCATAATCCCCACCGTTAGGTGCTATCCTGAAGGTGCCACCATGCCCCACTTGGTTTTCACCAAAAAAAGCGGGAACGTGATTGATGCGTTCAAAGTCATCTACGGCATTCAGATAAGCAATATCGCTTGGGCCGCCGTTGATGTATGCAATGGGAGCATGAATTTTCTCAAGATCCGATTTCAATACAGAAATGCCACTACGTCCGGCATCAGGACCAGCATTCAATACACCACTATTGAAGAGAATGGTGGAATCTACGCGCGGGTCGGCGGACAGTACCACGGCTTGAAGCCCACCACAGCTATGCCCCATGACACCTATATTATCCAGGTCAACATGCTGATAGAAAGGACTGCCTGGTTCATTGTTCTGGGCTTGAATCCAGTCAATAGCATCAAGTAATTGCTGAGGCTGTGTAGGGTCTTCCATACGTTGAGTTGAAGAAGATGATGTCGATTCAGGTGCAGCATTATTAATTGCAGGAGTTTCACGTGGATATCCTGCAGCGATAATGATAAATCCATGAGAGGATACTTCACGTAGGAAAGCAGCATAACTGAGCCCATCATCCCTGCATGCACCATTACCCCAGAGTAGCAAAGGTAGACGTTCAGGCGGTAAAGCTAACGGATGGTAAACTGTATTTTCGCGCATAGATGAATAGGATTCAGCTATTGCAGGATAGACCCCAGTTCCACTTGGCTCACCAATTACGCCAACAGGGAAAATCCCATCATCCATCTGGGATTTCACTGTTGTAGCTTGTAACAGCAATATCATGAACAAAGAGATTGCACGGAAATAACTTTGTATATTTTTCATTGTTTGGGGCTCGGTTGTTTTCTTATTTTGTGCAGAGTTTAACCAAATATTCATAAAAAAACCTAATGTCCGCTTTTGAAAGGAGGTGGACAAAAATAATAATCACGAACAAGACCATTAATATGTCTCAGTAAGTGGTTATTTTTCAAAAAACTGCATTAAGGTTTCAGCTGTTTCTAATGGGGCTTCTTCTGCTAAATAATGGCCGCAGGGTAAAGCCACACTACTCACCTTGAGAGCCCATTTTTCCCATTCTCTGATCATGTTATATTTTTGACCAATGAAACCTTTGCTGCCGTAAAGTGCCAGAAAGGGGCATTGAATTTTGTTGCCCTGCTCAATATCCAGCTGATCATGGATAATATCAATGGTTGCAGACGCCCGGTAATCTTCACAGCTTGCATGAATAGTTTCCGGTGTCAGGCACCGCAGGTACTCCGCCAGGGCCGCTTCCGTAAAAGCACCACTATCCCGCCCCCATTGCCCAAATTTCTTTTTGAGAAAGTACTCAGGGTCTGAAGAAATCATTCTTTCCGGCAAATCATAGGGTTGAATGAGGAAGAACCAGTGGTAATAGGCTTCTGCAAATTCCATATCCGCTGTTTTATACATGGCATAGGTAGGAGCAATATCAAGCACCGCCAGTTTCTTGATCACATAGGGGTGATCTAAAACTATTCTATGAGCAACCCTGCCACCCCGGTCATGGCCTGCGACATAGAATGTCGAAAAACCTAAGGATTCCATCAGAGCTACCTGGTCAATTGCCATGCTCCTTTTTGAATATGGACTGTGATCTGCTGTCGTTTCAGGTTTGCTGCTATCTCCATAACCCCGTAAATCACTGACCACAACTGTAAATCGCTTAGCTAGAATTGGTGCTACTTTATGCCACATAACATGAGTTTGTGGATAGCCATGTAATAGTAAAAGCGGAGGCCCCTGTCCGCCGATGACATAATTTATATTTATGTCATCATGGCTAAAAAGTTCGTTTTTAAAATCTTTGAACATAACAAAAATTCGATCTACTTTTACTACCTTCGAAAGCACCAAATAAATTACACGACGTTCACAATCAAACCGCGTGTTACATTCTACATTACAGTAGCAAGATGCTTTAATATCAGCTAGTAGCTTTATTTAATCCTGCAATCGATTCCGTTCACAAACTATGCTAGTAAAAGTGGCTATATTTGACCTTGTATACTCTCTATTTTAATGTCTGCTATCTATCCAAAGCGGTCATTAGCTTGATTAGTTAAATATAGCCGATCATAATCTTTATCATTATAAAAACATGGAAGTACCGGATAAGCATGATATATAAACTATCTAGACTAATGAGAGTTGTTATTATTTGTTCACTTCTAGCAGCGTGTGGAGGGAGTGAAACAACTACCATCCTCAATGTGAGTAATCCAACTCCAACAATTCCTACAATTAGCCATTCTTTAAGCGGTCAAATCCAAAAAGGCCCTCTAATATTTGGATCACGGATATGGGTTTCGGAACTAGATGGCGATTTAAATCCAACTGGAAAGACTTATTTATCTCAAACTACAGATGATCTAGGTAACTTTACTATATCAACAACAGTGACTTCAGACTTAGTTGAATTACTAGGTGTTGGTTACTACATGGATGAAATAACAGGCAGTCTTTCTACTTCTCAAATAACCCTTAGTGCTATAGCTGACCTCTCCGTTGATGAAACACCAACAATAAACATTTTAACAACCTTGCAGGCTCCCAGAGTAAAGAGACTAATGCAAGACGGAGTTGCATATACCGAAGCGAATAGCCGATCGCAGACAGAAGTATTAGCAGTCTTTGGAATCGATTCTTCCAAAATAGATGCTTTAGAGTCACTCTTTGCAATGGACATAACAGGGAGCACAGATCAAGACTCAGCATTGTTAGCAACAAGTGCAATTATCGCAAAGATGTCCTCAACAGCAGCGACTGCCAACGGGTCATCACAAGCAGCTGAAATGTCTTTTTACATAAGTAATATAGGCTCTGATATTGCGAACTACGGTTTAGTTAACTCTACATATATTTCCACAGCAATTGATAATGCCAGCGCCCAAATTGATTTAAACGCTATCAGGACTAATGTGGAAACTTACTATGCCAACCGCAATATAACTGTCATAGCTCCGAAGTTTGAAGAGTGGGTTGATAAAGATAACTCAGGCCTTCTTCCAAAGAGAAAAATTACGGCAACATCACAAACGTTTACTGATGATTTGCTTGTTAATCGAAACGAAGTAATCACTTCAAATTCGATAGCAATATCGGGCGTTGGAAGTGACAATATCTACACGGAACTTATTACTGGCAGCACATGTTCGTCTGCTGGCGTAAACTTATTAAAGAACGGGGATCTAGTTAGCGGATCTTTTACAACCTTAGCTGGGGATGACACCCTTAGAATTAGAAGTACTAGCCCATCATGGGGTCAATCTTGTGTATATACAGCGAATGTTGGCTCACAAAGTTTAGATTACAATGTTACAACAAAGCCATTAGTCACTACTTTTTACCAAGGCGCTGATATTTGTCAAAGCCAAGATTCCCCTAACAGCGATTATCAATATATAGCCGTACCGTTTTATACAGATCAGTTAGATTTCACTAGCTCATCTATAGTGAATAGCCAATATATCGGGATAGGGCTATTAACATCTGGGCCAACTTCTGGCCCGCTAGTCCCTACCCGAATTGAAATACACGCGGATAACGCTGGGTCGCCATCAGGCACTTCTATCGCTACTGCCGTGGCTGGTAATGGAACGTATGGATTAGATATTGATACAGTCAATGACTCTTCAGGCAACTCATATACAACTAATCGGCTATATATCCAGGGCTACTTTGGTTCAGACGGTGTCGATCTCCAAGCTAATACCAAGTATTGGGCTGTAACAGCCTATTCTGCACCAACAAGAACTCATTTAGAACTTTGTGGTG
>JAYQWA010000012.1:0-62420 GCA_038148755.1 Gammaproteobacteria bacterium | reverse complement strand
ACCGTTTGTAACTTCGCTTGTAAAAAAGCCCCAAAAACGGGGCTCTTTGTAACTTTTTTGCAACTCGTAAACCTATATAAATCAATAGTTTAGCATCACCCTATTACTCCCACTCGATAGTAGCCGGAGGCTTACTGGAGACATCGTATGAAACGCGGGACACCTCACTGACTTCGTTAATGATACGGCTGGACACTGTTTCCAGTAATTCATAAGGCAAATGTGCCCAGCGTGCTGTCATGAAATCGATTGTTTCAACTGCGCGGATTGCCAATACATAGGAATAGCGGCGGCCATCACCCACCACACCAACAGACTTGACCGGTAAAAACACCACAAAGGCCTGGCTGACCTTGTGATACCAATCCGCCTTGTGCAGTTCTTCAATAAATATGGCATCTGCCTGGCGCAGGATGTCGCAATATTCTTTTTTTACTTCTCCCAGAATTCGTACTCCCAGCCCAGGGCCAGGAAAAGGATGTCGATAGACCATGTCATAAGGCAAGCCCAGGGCCAGACCGATTTTTCGCACTTCATCCTTGAACAGTTCACGCAGCGGCTCCAGCAGTTCAAGCGCCATATCTTCCGGCAAACCTCCGACATTGTGATGTGATTTGATCACATGCGCCGTGCCATGTTTGGAACCAGCAGACTCAATAACATCGGGGTAGATGGTTCCTTGCGCCAACCATTTTATTTCTCCGGCCATTTTCGCGGCCTCAGCATCAAACACTTCGATAAAGGTATTACCGATAATTTTACGTTTTGCCTCAGGATCAGAAACACCTTCAAGTCTGCTGAGAAAGAGATCCTCGGCGTCGGCCCGTATCACTTTAATGCCCATATGATGACCAAACATCTCCATGACCTGATCACCTTCACGTAAGCGCAGCAAGCCATTATCCACAAATACACAGGTTAACTGGTCACCGATTGATTCATGTAAAAGTGCAGCAACCACGGAAGAATCAACACCGCCTGAAAGTCCAAGCAAGACCTGATCTTTGCCAACCTGTTTTCTGATCTGACTGATCGCATCTTCAATAATATTGGCTGGTGTCCAGAGGGCTTCACAGTCACAAATATCATGCACAAAACGGTTCAGAATGCTTTGCCCGGCCGGCGTGTGGGTGACTTCAGGATGGAACTGTATGCCATAAAAACGTCTGCCTTCATCAGCCATAGCGGCAATCGGAGCACTTTCAGTAGCTGCGATAGTACGAAAACCCTCCGGCAATCTGGTTACTTTATCGCCATGGCTCATCCAGACGTTATGTCTTATTTCACCATTCTGTTCAGTGGCATTATCCAGATTACCCAAAAGTACGCTGTCACCCTGAAGCCTGATGGCAGCATGACCAAACTCTGATTTATCTGAAGCTTCTACCAATCCACCGAGCTGCTGAGCCATGGTTTGCATACCATAGCAGATACCCAGAACAGGAATATTGGCAGTGAAAAGGTAGTCCGGCGCAACAGGGGCATTGACAATATTGGCGGATTCCGGCCCCCCCGACAGTATGACCCCTTGAGGGGCAAAGTCAGAAAAGTCTTTTTCACTTAGCCCATAATGATGGATTTCGCAGTAAACCCCGGATTCACGCACCCGGCGGGCAATCAACTGCGTATATTGAGAACCAAAATCTAGGATCAGAATTTTTTGTTCGTGGATGTTTTGGGTCATTAGAGATTTTATTCCTGCCTCAGGACGAAGTTGGCTGAAACGTTAATTTCTTCGGAGCTAAAGCCCCTCCTGGTCAGATTGGTAACCTCAGGTAGGAGCTGTTTCAACCGCGAAAAATATATCAGCTTACTCGGTAGTTGGGTGCTTCCTTGGTAATACTCACGTCATGTACGTGACTTTCCGAAACGCCTGCACTCGTTATCTTCACAAATTCCGGCTTAACCCGCATTTCCTCAATATCCCTACAGCCAGTCAATCCCATACTGGCACGAATACCACCAGTTAGTTGATAGATTATTTCTGTCATGGGGCCTTTATAGGGAACCCGACCTTCAATGCCTTCAGGCACCAGTTTCGCAGCACCGGCTTCTATATCCTGGAAATAACGGTCACTGGAACTATGGGTTTTCGACATTGCCCCTACCGACCCCATACCACGATAAGCTTTATACGAGCGTCCCTGATACAGCTCTACTTCACCAGGGGCCTCTTCGGTGCCTGCCAGTAAACTGCCTATCATCACAACATTGGCACCAGCCGCTATGGCCTTGGCAATATCACCGGAAAAACGAATACCACCATCAGAGATGATCGTAATATCAGTATCTTTTAACTCTTCTGCCACATTGGCTACCGCTGTGATTTGTGGCACCCCGACGCCAGTCACGATCCTTGTTGTACAAATAGAGCCGGGGCCAATACCTACTTTCACCGCATCAACACCCGCATCTGCCAGGGCCCTGGCACCGGCCGCAGTAGCTACATTACCGCCAATGATTGGTAATGCCGGAAAAGTCTTCTTAATTTCCACGATTCGGTCTATGACTTCCTGAGAGTGACCATGGGAAGAATCCACCACGATCACATCTACTCCTGCATTAACCAGGGCTCGCACCCGATCTTCAGTATCAGGCCCCGTGCCTACCGCTGCACCAACTCGTAACTGTCCAAGGATATCTTTACAGGCATTCGGAAAATCTTCTGCCTTGCGTATATCTTTTAAGGTCACCAGGCCTTTCAGCTGGAATTTGTCATTGACCACCAATACTTTTTCAATCCGGTGTTTATGCATCAACTTTTTAACATCGCCCAGATCCGCCCCTTCCTGTACCGTTACCAGGCGATCTTTTGGTGTCATGATTTTATCAATAGTGGCATTTAAATCATTTTCAAAACGAACATCCCTGCTGGTTACAATACCTACCAGGTTATCACTATCGCTACTTTCAACGACTGGCATCCCGGATATCCGATGCTCATTAATTGTGTCCAATAATTTGCGAATGGTGGTATTTGGGGTAACGTAAATCGGGTCGGTGACTACCCCACTTTCATATTTCTTTACTGTCCGGACTTCACGAGCTTGGTCCTCAATGCTCATGCTTCTGTGCATAATGCCCAGTCCGCCTTCCTGTGCCATCGCAATCGCCAGACGTGACTCAGTCACCGTATCCATCGCTGAGGAAACCAAAGGAATATTTAATTGTATGTCTCGTGTCAGGCGGGTCTTTAATTCGACCGAGTTGGGGTGCACCAGAGAGTGTGCGGGAACTAAAAGGACATCATCAAAGGTTAAAGCATCTTCTACAATTCGTAGCATAGCGTCACTTTCCACCAAATCCCGGAATCGGGAAAGCGCGCTATTATAAACTCATGCCTGCATCCAGTAAATAGATAGCTAAAGCTGTCGTGTAACAGCCTCTGGAAAACTTAAAAACAGACTTACATTTTCAGGTATTATTAGACGATGAGTGACGACCTCTTTAATAGCACTAATTCCTCAAATGAAACCGTCTATAGCGTTTCCGATCTTAATCGGTCAGCCCGCTTCTTACTGGAAGAAAATTTCCCCGCGGTTCTGGTTGAAGGAGAACTTTCCAATATTGCCATGCCAGCTTCCGGCCATTGGTACTTCACTTTAAAGGATGAGCATGCACAGGTGCGTTGCGCGATGTTTAAAGGGCGTAACCAGTATGTGAAAATCAAACCCAGGGAAGGTATGCAGATTCAATTAAAAGCGAAATTGAGTCTCTATGAAGGTCGTGGCGATTATCAGTTAATTGTGCAATCCATCAGTCCTCTGGGTGAAGGGGCCCTGCGAATTGCTTTTGAGGCACTAAAAAATAAACTGCAAAATGAAGGTTTATTTAATGATGAATTCAAACAAAAACTACCAATACTACCTGAGCATATTGGTGTTATTACCTCACCAAGCGGGGCGGCAATAAGAGACATCATTAGTGTGCTGGCGCGCCGTTTCCCAGCTATTCCTGTAACCATATTACCTGTTTCAGTGCAGGGCAATGAAGCTGCACCCGGCATGATTAATGCCATTAAGCTGGCAAACCTTAAACAAGGCTGTCTAAAAAACCTTGATGTCTTAATCATTGGCCGTGGCGGTGGCTCACTTGAAGATTTATGGGCCTTCAATGATGAAAAACTGGCACGTGCCATTTTTGATTCTGAACTTCCTATTGTCAGCGCGGTTGGCCATGAAGTCGATTTTACAATTGCCGATTTTGTAGCCGATATCAGAGCGGCAACACCCTCTGCTGCTGCTGAACTACTGAGCCCGGATCAAGACGATTTTATGGCGATTTTTAGTGCTTACCAGATTCAGCTAAGCAATATAATGAAAGAAAAACTAAATCATTCCAGACAAAACCTGAACTGGCTAAGAAAACAGATCAAACACCCGGGACGCCGCTTACAGGAACAGGCGCAAAGATTGGATGATCTGGAAATAAAAATGCGTCGCGAATTTCATTTTTATTTAACTCAAAATAAAACTGCCATAAAAGAACTGCTTCATGGACTCATTCAACATTCACCTCTTGCTTTAATCCGCGAACAGCAGCAAAACAATCGTTACCTTGCCGCCAGCTTGCAAAAAGCCACTCTTAAATCGCTGCAAAATGCACAATTTAAATTTGCTGATCTCGGTCGCGCCCTGAATAACCTAAGCCCTTTAAATATTTTAAGTCGGGGGTACTCCATGACCTACGATGCCGAGAATAATCTGATTACACAAGCTGACGCTGTCAGCCATGGAGCCACCTTACGGACACGCCTGCACAAAGGAGAAGTTGTCTCAAGCGTCATTGAAGTCAATAAAACTGCCAGCAAGAAATAGTCTCTACTGAAAAGCTCTGCTCGTCCACGGTGATTTTTATTTCTGTCTGACCAAGCCATCTATAAACCGTTTCACTTCTCACTTTATTGATTAAGCGCTCTGATCAGCGTAGAATTTTATGCTGTTTAGTTTGAATTTTCTGGCCTTATTTGAACCGCTGGTTAGGAAAGTGAAATTGAGTTTAGATTAATCATCTCTTAACAAAGTTGTAATAAACTTTCTGTTTACGACTTTTATTAAATGAGGAAAGTTGTGGCCGCTGCAGATACCAAGATAGTCCGCGGGTTGACTGTTTTTAAAAATAAATCGAAAGCCATTAATAAACTGCTCGATTTAAACAACGATCCTGAAATACACGGTCACAAAATTTGGTATTCAAGTTTTTTTATTATTGACTACCTTGATGCCAACCCGCCAAAGTTAAAATCCAATATTATGGAAGTAGGCTGTGGCTGGGGAATATTGTCAATCTACTGTGCAAAAGTATTTAAGGCACAAGTAACAGGTGTAGATGCTGACAAACATGTATTCCCCTTTTTGAAATTACATGCCAAGGCTAATGGCGTAAAAGTCAAAAAAAGTGTTTCGCGTTATGAAAATCTTAAACGCAACACTCTGGCTAAGCAGGATTTGATTGTCGGTGGCGACATCTGTTTCTGGAAAGAACTGATTGACCCTTTATATAAAATGATAAACAAAGCCCTTAAAGCAGGGGTACCAAGAATAATTATTGCAGATCCCGGCCGCTCCCCTTTTTTGAAGCTGGCTAAACGCTGCGCTAAAAATTTTAATGCAGAATCAATTGAAGTTAAAATCAGTGAACCCAAAGAAAAAGAAGGTTATCTCTTAATTATTAAAAATTCAAAATGAATACAATCGCACCACAGGTTAAAGAGCTGGATCTGGATAACTCTGATTATTTTATTAATAGGGAATTAAGCCTGCTTGAATTTAACCGCCGCGTACTGGCACAGGCCAGAGACAAAAAGAATCCTTTGCTTGAACGCTTGTTTTTTCTTTGTATCGCCAGCTCCAATATGGATGAGTTTTTTGAAATCCGTGTTTCCGGCCTAAAACAACAGGTTTCCTATGGTTCTACTCAGCGTGGACCGGATAATTTAAGCCCATCCGAACAATTAGAGTTAATCAACCAGATTGCACATGAGTTACAGGCCCACCAATACAAAATTCTCAATGATGAGCTGTTGCCTGCGCTTTCTAAACAAGATATCCACTTTCTGCATCATGACAGGTGGAATCAAACCCAGTTAGCCTGGATAAAAAAATATTTTAATCGAGAACTTTTACCGGTCCTTAGCCCGGTGGGCCTGGATCCTGCACACCCCTTTCCTAAAGTATTAAATAAAAGCTTAAATTTTATTATTACACTGGAAGGTAAAGATGCTTTCGGTAGAAACACCGGGATAGCGATTGTACAGGCTCCCAGAGCGTTACCCCGACTGATACAGTTGCCAGTCTCTTGCGCCAGCCATAAATATGATTTTGTTTTTCTTTCCTCAATAATTCATAAGCATGCCACTGATTTATTTCCAGGCATGGCGGTAACAGGTTGCTACGAATTCAGGGCAACACGCAATAGTGACCTGTATGTCAGTGAAGAAGAAGCCGGCGACTTAATGCGCGCTCTTGAGGGTGAGTTGCCATCCAGACGTTTTGCTGAAGTCGTCAGGCTCGAAGTTTCAAATCGTTGTCCACAGGAAATTGTAGATTTCCTTATGCACAAGTTTAATCTGCAAACCTCAGACATTTACTTGGTTGATGGTCCGGTAAACCTGAATCGCATGATGGCCGTATCGAGCATGGTTAATCAGCCTGAGCTGAAGTTTCCACCCTTCGCGCCGGCATTGCAAAATCGGCTGATCCGCTCTGAAAACATATTTGAAACCATCAAGAAAGGCGATGTTTTTCTGCATCATCCTTTTCAATCATTTGCGCCGGTGGTTGATTTTTTACGGCAAGCGGCTACTGACCCTGATGTACTGGCTATTAAACAAACCTTATACAGAACAGGTGATGACTCCAATATCGTCGAAGCCCTGATTGCAGCTGCCCATGCTGGTAAAGAAGTCACTGTCGTAATTGAGCTGCGTGCGCGTTTTGATGAAGAAGAAAATATCGAACTGGCCAACGAACTGCAAAACGCGGGTGTCCATGTCAGCTATGGCGTCGTTGGTCATAAAACTCATGCCAAAATGATACTTGTGATTAGACGTGAAGGTCGCCAGTTAAAACGTTATGTTCACCTCGGCACAGGAAATTACCATCCGAAAACAGCCCGTATGTATACTGACCTGGGTATGCTCAGTAGCGATACTGCGATCACCGACGATGTTCAGAAAGTGTTCCAGCAACTCACTGCCCTGGGTAAAGCCGGAAAATTTAAAAAAGTCATTCAGGCCCCTTTTACCTTACATAAATCCATGATCGAATTCATTCAGATCGAAACCGAAAATGCCCTGAAAGGTGAAACTGCCCGCATCATTGCAAAAATGAATTCCCTGGTGGAGCCTGAAATCATCAAGGCACTTTACAGAGCCTCTCAGGCCGGCGTAAAAATTGATTTGATCGTGCGGGGCATATGCTGCCTGAGACCCGGGATCAAAGGTATTTCAGAGAATATTCATGTACGCTCAATTATCGGACGTTTTCTTGAACATTCGCGTATTTTTTACTTTCATCATGGCGGCGACATTCAACTGTTTGGTTCCAGTGCAGACTGGATGGATAGAAACTTCTTCAGGCGGATAGAAACCTGTTTCCCTATCGAAGACAAACGCATGAAAAAGAAAGTAATCAAGGAATGTCTGATGAATTATCTGGCTGACAATACGCAATCCTGGATTTTACAGCCCGATGGCAGTTATAAGAAAAGTGTTCTTGCAGGTAATAAAGCAAGGTCCGCCCAGCAAATTTTATTAAAAAATTATACTGAGTAGTTATATTGAGTAAGAGAAATCTATAGCTTACTGGCAAGCCTGTAAAAATCAGTAAGAATCTTACGTGCAACCGGTGTCGGTTTTACTTCCGCCAGCAGAGCTTCAACATCCAATCCCTCTTTTCTTAAATCTTGCTGACGCTCTTCAATATATGAACACATGGCGAGCTCTTCAAATTCAGGATGAAATTGTAATCCCCAGCAAAGATCAGAAAATCTTACAGCATGAAATGAATCAAAATCGTTACTGGCCAATACTGTTGCAGCCGATGGTAACTCCATGACACTCTGCAAATGACTCACATGCACAGTGAAAGGCTCAGTAATATCAGCGAATAAAATATCTTCCTTACTTTCCGTCAAGGATGAGACCACAGTAGTCCCGATTTCCCGGCCTTTGGGATGATAATCGACCCGTCCACCCAAGGCATGCGCAAGCAATTGGTGACCATAACAAATACCTAATATTGGCAGTTGCCTTGAAATGGCCTGACGTAACCACTCCGCCGTATATTCACTCCAGTCAAGCCTGTCTGTAACCATCGCCGGAGAGCCGGTTATCACCGCTCCGCGGACCTCATCATTTGGTGGCAGTTTTTCACCTTTAAAGACTTCAACCACAATACAATCACTGGCTTCAGCTTGCATAGCGCTGAGAATCCAGAGCTCAAAATCACCGGCTTTTGCATAAGCCGTTTGTACCGTCTTGCCTGTTTTTATAATAAGCATTGGCTTCATGATTTTGTCTTTAAATACTCTCTGTTTTTCTTAATACGCCTTTTTCTGGCAATCTGTTGATCTGTCAAATCGGCTTCAGCTTTTGTGTAAGGATTTTCGTCACTACGCAACTCAATCCGTATAGGAGTCCCTTCAAGTTTCAGATATTTACGAAATGTTTTTTCTAGATATTTCACATAACTGCTCGGTAATTTTTCTGTTTGTTTACCGTGAATCACAATCAGTGGCGGATTCTTGCCGCCAGCATGCGCATACCTTAATTTAATACGTCGATTATTATGCATGGGAGGAGCATGTTCAGCCACGGCTCTCTGTAGCATTTCATTCAATTTCGGCGTCAGTAATTTACGTGATGCAGAGGCATAGGCGGCATCTATCGACTTATACAAATTACCAACACCCGTACCATGCAAGGCAGAAATGAAATGAATTTTGGCAAAATCCACGAACACAAAACGGCGTCTGATATCTTTTTTTACATTGTCCTTCTCGAACTCAGACATCCCATCCCATTTATTCAAAGCGATAACCAAAGCTCTGCCTGTTTCCAATACATAGCCAAGTAAGTGCAAGTCCTGCTCCACAATACTTTCACGGGCATCAATCAATAACACCACAACATTTGCATCCTGTATGGCCTGCAAGGATTTAACAACAGAGAATTTTTCGATAACTTCTTTGGTCTTGCCACGACGACGGATACCGGCCGTATCAATTAAGGTATAAAGCTGTCCCCGTCTTTCGAAGGGTATATAGACACTGTCCCGGGTTGTACCGGGCTGATCAAACACAACGACTCTTTCTTCTCCGAGCAAGCGATTCACCAGAGTAGACTTGCCCACATTAGGCCGGCCTGCCACGGCGATCTTTATGCCAGCATCCTCTTCCTCTGCTTTTATATCATCTTCTACAGGAAAATCTGCCAGTAGTTGATCCAACATACTGCTGATGCCCCTACCCTGCGTTGCTGCTATCGGGTAAATCTCATTAGAACCCAACTGATAAAAATCACCCATGGCAACATCCTGATCAATCCCATCAGTTTTATTAACAGCAACGATAAAAGGTTTTTGCTGTCGACGCAGATATTCAACAATATGTTGATCGCCGGGGTTAAGACCCGTTCTGCCATCAACCAGTAATAAGGTTAGATCAGCTTCTTCGATGGCAAGCAATGCTTGACCCGCCATTGGCGCATCGATACCTTCTTCACTGCCATCAATACCACCGGTATCAATCACAATGAACGGCCGTTCATTATGCGTAGCTTCCCCGTATTGCCGGTCACGGGTCAGACCTGCAAAATCAGCAACCAGAGCATCACGGCTTCGCGTCAAACGGTTAAACAGCGTTGATTTTCCAACATTAGGTCGACCCACCAGGGCCAGTACAGGAATCATAATTGATCCAAAGGAGTAAAATTACGTTTATTCGGCTTCAACTCTGTAGGCAGCCAGATTTCCACCATTGCCATAGGCATAAAGAACGCCTCCCTGGGTCTGGATGCTTCTCAGGCCATTTCTATCAACCCTGACTCTGCCGACAAAACGGCCATCAACCTGGGAAAGCAAATGCAGGTAACCTTCAAAATCGCCGACTGCGATATAGTTACTAAAGCTGACAGGCTTGGATATTTCACGTAAATCCAGTTGGTCATTGACCCAGACCTGCTCTTCCTGCGCACCGCGACGATAAGCTTTAATATGTCCACTGTCATCGCTTACATAAACATTGCCAAAACCAATACTGGCTCCCGTTATGCTGGATTCTTCAACACGCCATAAGGTCTGGCCGGTAGCAATATTAATCATGCTCAAAAAGCCCTGATAACTTGTCACCAGTACTGAACCGCCATCAACAAGCAGTTCACCATCAACATCAATAATACGTTCGATTTCAGAGCGCCCGGTCGGCACAGCAATTCTTGAATTCCAGTTTAGCGTACCGTTATCTATAGCCAGGGAAACCAAATCACCATTTTCAAATCCGGCCAGCACAAAATCATTGATAATAATGGGAGAACTGGTTCCTCTAATACTCAAAGCAGGAACAGCGCTTTCATAAATCCACAGCTGATCTCCTGTGGCGGCATCATAGCCTGTCAGCCTGCCATCTACAGATTGCACGACCAGATAATCACCATCACTGGCAGGAACGGACAGCACTTCACTACTGGCATTTTTTACCCAGGCCGTTTCCCCGGTATTTTTATCAAGCGCTATCAGTGATGCGTCTTCAGTACCAAGATAGACATAATCATCGCCAAGCCCCACACCACCACTTATAAAATATGCAAGCCTGCTCTGCCAGATTCTTCTGCCGTCTTCCAGGTTTAAAGCCTGAACCGTACCATTATTTGCAGCAACATAAATTACGCCGTTTTCAATGGCTGGTTGCAAGCGATTATATTTTTCACCCTGCCCATTGCCGACACTGGTACTCCACAAGCGACGAAAATTGACTTCTTCATCGAAATTAACCAGCTCAGCCGGTTGTTCTATTTCCTCATCGCCACCCAAAATGCCACAGGCAGACAGCAACGCAACCAGAAAAACTAATACACTACCTTTTATTATTTGCATCTGTCAGTTCTATGAACGGATATCGTTGAGTTTTAATTCAACGACTTCAGTGTTAGTGCCAGCATTAAGCGCGTTTTGGTATGCTTCTATGGCCTCTTGTATACGGCCCAAAGCAACATAGGCATCCCCTTCGATCTCTGCAAATGTCCCTGCAAAGGTCCCTGGCTCTACTTCGTTTAATAATTGCAGCGCAGCTTCAGCATTTCCTTGTGCCAGAATCACTCGCGCCAAACGGCTACGAGCCGTTAATGCCATTTCATCATCTATACTGTTCAGGAAACCCAGACCTGGATTATCCATAATCCACTGTAATTCTGCAGCGGCTTCACCCAACTCATTTCTCTGCACATAAAGCCGAGCCATCAATAAAGCCGAGTAACGACTGTAAACAGAATTGGCAAAGTTATTCTTAAGCTCGGTATGTAAATTCAGCGCCTCTGCTAATTCCGTATCATCAATTTCCAAATCAAGATTTGACTGAACAACTTCTGTCATCTGTGTATAAATATCGGAAGCGGCTTCTGCCATTGAGCTTTGTGAGGATTGCCAGTAGCGCGAACCAAACAGCACTGCCAGTACCAGAACAATTCCAGCAATAACAAGGGTACCGTTTTCATCCCACCAGCGCTTAAGCGCTTCTATTTGTTCTTCATCTGAATCGTAAACCAAGTTCTACTCCTAAGCCTTCAATTATTAGTTAAATATATTTTTTAGTTCAGTGATTAAACCCTGAGCATCCACAGTAAATGCCTGATCTTCACGATCGAGCATTTTCAGCTTGATTAGCTCATCTTCCAGTACCACAACACAACGGGCTCCACTGGCGTAGGCTTTTTTGAGCTGGCTATTATATTTGCCGCCACTGCAATGGGTCAAAACTCTTACGCCTGAAAAATTCTGTCGTATCTGTTCGGCCAGAAACAATCCTTTAGCCTGATTTTCATGACCAATCAGTGCCAGGAAAACCTCTACATTTTGAGCAAGCGTTGCAGGCAAATCTGTCAATTCCTCGAGCATCAACAATACCCGCTCCATACCCATGGCAAAACCAACCGCAGGTGTCTCTCTTCCGCCAAGTTGTTCCACCAGACCATCATAACGACCACCTGCGCAAACTGTAGCCTGAGCACCCAATTCTTTAGTAGTCCACTCGAAAACCATCCCATTGTAATAATCCAGCCCCCTCACCAGCCGCGAATTCAAGCGGTAATCAATACCGGCCTCGCCAAGCATTGATAATAGCTGTTCAAACTCACTTTGAGAGCTTGCATCGATGAAATCTTCAAGTACCGGCGCCTGCTCCAGAATAGATTGGGTTGTCGGACTTTTACTATCCAGAATTCTTAACACATTAGCATCAAGCCGACGCTGACTATCCTCATCCAGCTCATCTTTATAATTCAGTAAATAACTCCGTAGCGCCTCACCATAAGCACTTCGGTCTGCGGCTGTACCAAGATTATTTATTTCCAGTGTCAGATACTGCTCAAGCCCAAGATGACGCCAGAGTGCCATAGTCAACAGAATAAGCTCTGCTTCAATGGTACTGCCCGCCATACCAAAGGCTTCAACACCAAACTGGTAAAACTGACGGTAACGGCCTTTTTGCGGGCGTTCGTGTCGATACATCGGCCCCATATACCAAAGTTTTTGAATCTGGTTATAGAGCAATCCATGCTGTTCAGCCGCACGCACACAGGAAGCTGTACCTTCGGGACGCAAACTTAAACTGTCACCATTGCGATCTTCAAAGGTGTACATTTCCTTTTCAACAATATCAGTGGCATCACCAATTGAGCGTTTAAAAAGCTGGGTCTGTTCCAGTACCGGAAAGCGTATTTCCTGAAAAGCGTAGGCTGCCATCAATTGCTGTATCTGTTGCTCCAGATAATGCCAAAGAGGACTCTGATCAGGCAGCACATCATTCATGCCGCGAATGGCTTGTATTTTTGCTTTAGACAATCTGGTTACCCTGTTTTTTTCGTCGCTTTTTCAGCTTCTGTATCGGCGCTGCCAGATTCTATGACGGCAACTTTTGCACGCACCATGGCTTCAAGCTCATCAACCAGATTTTCATTGTTAATTTTATGACTGGTTTTGCCATTGATATATGACATATTGACTGGTGTCGCACCTGTCAAGCCAACATCCGCAATTTTAGCTTCACCCGGACCATTGACGATACAACCTACTACAGAAACATGGACCGGTGTTGTTATATCCTCAAGTCGCGATTCAAGTTCATTGACTGTTGCAATCACATCAAAGTTTTGCCGTGAGCAACTTGGGCAAGCTACCAGATTCACTCCTTTATGACGTAAACGTAAACTTTTCAGAATATCGAAACCGACTTTTACCTCTTCAACCGGGTCCGCGGCCAGCGACACACGAATGGTGTCACCTATACCATCCATCAGCAGCAGACCCAGTCCAATAGAAGATTTGATAGTGCCTGAACGTAAACCGCCTGCTTCCGTAATACCCAGA
The DNA here is from genome assembly GCA_038148755.1 of Gammaproteobacteria bacterium. Taxonomy (GTDB): domain Bacteria; phylum Pseudomonadota; class Gammaproteobacteria; order Pseudomonadales; family Pseudohongiellaceae; genus UBA5109. Next base: position 48,840 of record JAYQWA010000012.1, on the reverse strand, counting down.
TGCAAAGGTTGCTGAATCTGTGGCGCCAGTTTACGGTAGGCCTCTACAGTCATAAAAACTTCAGAGGCTTTCAGGCTGACTTTAAAATCCTCAAAGTTATAGGAATCCAGAATAGCTATCTGTTGCAATGCCGATTCCACCATGGCATCCGCATTTGGCTCTTTATACTTACGTAATAATTCCTTTCCCAGAGAACCGGCATTTACCCCGATACGTAATGGCACCGCCTTGTCTTTGGCCGATTCAATTACAGCCCGTACTCTATCTTCCCTGCCTATATTGCCGGGATTAATACGCAAACAATCAACACCCAATTCCAATACTTTTAGTGCAATTTTATAGTCAAAGTGGATATCGGCTATAAGTGGAACACTTGCCTGATCACGAATTTGTTTAAAAGCATCAGCGGCTTCCATTGAAGGCACCGACACCCTGACAATATCAACGCCAACTTTTTCCAGCCTCTTAATCTGGGCAAGGGTCGCTTCGACATCACAGGTTTCAGTATTCGTCATACTTTGCACCGCAATTGGCGCATCACCACCAATCGGTACATTTCCAACCATGATCTGCCGGGACTGCCGACGCTTGATTGGGTTGTTTATTGAACCGTGATCACTCATTTAATTTTCCAAAATTGCAACTGAAGCAGCACATTCAACTCTTATTTATCAGGCATACATCCAGAAACCAGCACCAATAACACTCACCAATACGACAATAGCTGCCACCCATAGGATGGTCTTATTACGATTTTGAGATTCTACTGCCTGTGCCTGCTGCATATCCTGCTTGGTGGAATTCTCCACCTGCTTTAAATAATAATTCAGTATCTGTTCCACATCAGCACCCAAAAATTCAGCATAGGATTTATAGTACCCTTTAATAAAAGTATGCCCGGGTAATTTTTCATAGTTGTCATTTTCCAGTGCAGTGACATAGTGCACAGTCATATAAAGCGCCTGGGAAACTTTTTCCCTGCTATAACCTAATTCTTCACGTAATTTTTTTAATTTTTGTCCAGGTGAAGGCCACAAATCCTGCTCACCATGAACCTGCTCTGATGTATCAGAAGCCGAATCAGACTTTTCACTCAAATTTATATCAGTCATTTAATAATTGTTGGTAAAAAAGTATATTCAGGAGAATCCGGATACAACTCAGATAAACTTGCTCCGTATTCCAGCATTTGATTATTCATTCCACGGGCCTGCTCCAGTTTTATGCCAACCCAAAGACTTCTGGCACTTTGTTGAACATTAAAAAATTGCCGCATTGTTAAAAAATTCTGATAGTAGCGAGCGGCATTCTGAATGTTACCCTGTTGTAAATTAATATCGGCAAGTTCCAAAGTTGAGCGGATACGGTTGCTATTTAATTGTAAAGCACGGGTAAATACATACCCAGCATCTTCTAACTGATTCAATTGCAAAGCTGCCAACCCCATATTTTCAAAAGCCTGGGAACGCCCTGAATATTCTGTGTCTCTAACAACTTCTTCCAATTGCTGATAGGCTTCCTGAAAACGGTTATTGGCAAAAAGAAAAGCAGCATAATTATTTCTGACCTGGGAATTGGCAGAATCCAGACGCAAAGCACGACGAAAACTTTCATCGGCCAGATCCAGATCACCTTCCAGGGTATAAACCAGAGCCCATGTGCCATAGACATTACTGTTATTCGGATCAATATTGGCAGCATTTGCCAAATGCCTTCTTGCACCAGTCAGATCCTGCTGTTCAATATAGCCAAGCGCAAGTTGTAAATAAACATCTAGCGTTTCTTCCGGGTCTGCCCGGTTGAAACCTCCTGTTGTTTCACTTACGCAGGCAGTCAGCATAGCGCTGAAAATAATGATGAACGCAGCGGCCAAACCTTGCATTTTTTTCTTCTCTATCAAACCTGCTTCAACTTTCATGGGCCACCATAGGCTTCTATAGACTCGCTATAGCCTATCATATTATTGAATCTTTAGAGGCTGAACAGCCCGACTTTGTTCCCGCTTTTTTTCCTGCATAGCAAGATGACGAGCATGTCGCCGTGTAGTATCGTCTACCTGTCCAACCAACTGTCCACAGGCTGCCCCTATTTCATCGCCACGAGTCGTACGAATGGTAACGACGTAACCTGCATCCTGTAAAATTTTACGAAAATTACTGATAGCCGAATCCGTTGAACGTTTATAGTCAGAACCCTGAAAAGGGTTGAACGGAATCAGATTAATTTTACAGGGCGTTGTTTTTAAAATTTCAGCGAGCTCTCTGGCATGTTGCCGGTGATCATTCACTCCTGAAATTAAAATATATTCGATTGTTGCAACCCGATTATCTGTCAGCGAATCCAGATAAGCATTTACACTATCCAGCAATTCACTGATGGGGTATTTCCGATTAATCGGTACAATTTCACTACGCAATTCATCATTCGGGGCATGCAGTGAAACAGCAATTGAGGCATCAGTATATTCCTGCATTTCATAAATTTTTGGCACAATACCGGAAGTACTGATTGTTACGCGTCGTTTAGATAAGCCATAGCAGTTATCTTCCATCATCAGGCCCACTGCATCCATGACATTTTCAAAATTCATTAAGGGTTCACCCATACCCATCATGACAACATTGGTCACTTTCCTGGGGGCCTTGGTACCAAAAGTATTAAAGGTCTGATTAACCAGCCAGAGCTGACCAATAATTTCTGCTGTCGTTAAATCACTGTTAAAACCCTGCTTGCCCGTAGCGCAGAATTTACAATCCAGACTGCAACCAGCCTGTGAAGAAATACACAAGGTACCTCTGCCCGCCTCTGGGATAAAAACCATTTCAACTGAACTGCCACTACTAACTTCAACAATCCATTTGTAGCAGCCATCGTTCGCTGCATAACTTTCTTTAAGTACAGGCGGACGAATTTCAGCACACTCCTTGAGACTGACTCGCAAGGATTTACTGATATTGGTCATCGCATCAAAATCTGTCACACCCTGTTGATGTATCCATTTCATCAACTGTATAGCGCGAAAAGGCTTTTCTCCTAAACCCAGAAGAAAAGCCTCCATTTTTGTTTTGCTGAGACCAAGTAAATTGGTGCGTTGTGTTGGCATACATTATTCCTGCGAACCAGGATATTTGTCTCTTGCCCTAAAATTTAAAGCCTCAGAATTTGCGCGGACAAATTTCCTCTGGCTTGAAGAAATAAGATACTTCCCTTTCTGCAGAAGCAGGCGAATCAGAACCATGCACGGCGTTGGCATCTATGGAATGAGCAAAATCCGCACGGATAGTCCCCGGTGCTGCTTCAGCAGGATTAGTCGCTCCCATCAAGTCGCGATTTCTGGCTATTGCATTCTCACCTTCCAGAACCTGGACAATGACCGGGCCTGAAGTCATAAACTCAACCAGATCTTTGTAAAAAGGCCTTTCTTTATGTTCAGCATAGAATCCGCCGGCAAGTTCATCGTCCAGTTGCAACATTTTTGCTGCCACAACCTTGAGACCACCCTTCTCAAACCGACTGATAATGTCACCAATAACATTCTTGGCGATTGCATCAGGTTTAATAATAGATAAAGTGCGTTCCACAGCCATTAAAAGCTCCCAAATAGTGAAATTTCTGACAAAAATTTAAGTGCGCGCATTATACGCGTGTTTGGGCTTTTTTTGTATGTTTTTTAATTGCTTAGAGCATTCTATCCGTCAGCACCGGGTATAATTCTACTTGGGAGCATAAGCCGTGATTATAAGGTTGCTCCAGATGGCTTGCATGAATAAAGAATCAACCCCTGGTTAGAGATACTGCAATTGACTATTTTGGAGTCAGTTTTTCCTTAGCTGCCCCATATAATCCATCTTATTCAAACCCACCCCTTCCTTGCGCAAAATATCATAGGCTGTAGTGGCATGAAAATAGAAGTTGGGCAAAGAAAAAGAGAGTAAAAAATTTCCACCAGTAAAGCCTATTTCAATGCTTCCAGACTTAAATTTCATCGGCAAATCCTCCAGCGAATTTATATCATCTGCTGATATTGCATTAATCTCAGTGACAGTATCGGCTATTAACTGCTGAAAATCTGCGTAGCTTTTATCCGGCATAGCCGTTGGAGGATGAAACTCTCCATTTTGTATACCTCTGATAGCTCCCAGAGAATGATGCATGACTGCAACCAGTTGTGGACGCAGAGGCCACATTGTTTCATGCAGCCCGAGCTCAAGTAGTGAGTCAGCTGTTTCACCTTTCTCCCTGGCGAATTCTGCTCCCTTGGCAAGCACCTGACTGACTGCATTCAGCGTTTGTGTAAAATTTGGAATTATAATTTCGTGGAGTGACAGGCTCATTACTCACCTCTTTGATTACTGGTATCAGATTAAAACTTAAAACATTTCCTCTTAGAAGATTAATCAATCTTACCTGATAAATTATCTAATCTACGAAGGATATTCTTTTTTATCGGGTGTGACGAGCACAGAAAGTGAAGCTTTGAAGTTGCCTATTTGTTAGCTTCACGAGCGTAGGCAAGACGAGGCTTACTGTTTTTTTGAAGATTCTACATCTTAGCGTTATGAATGCAGTTAAGGCGAGGCATCAGCTGGATTTTGTGAAGGAGCTTATAAACCAATAAGTGACTGAATAAAATCCAGCTGATAACGAAGCATTAACAAATGTAATAGCTAAGATTCGTCTATCCAGGCCATTTGTATAGCCTCAAGTATTTTCTCTCCACTTCGTTCCGGATCATCATCAAAACCTTCCAGTTCACAGACCCATCGATGCAAATCAACAAAATTGACATATTGCGGATCAACATCCGGGTATTTTTCAACCAGTTCAATGGCTATATCAATTGTATCTGTCCATTTCATAGCAATAACCCGCTTTAACTTAAGATTCTTCTTAATGTCCTGCTTAATGACCTTCCGACACCATATTTATATTGTATTTGGGTATTTCAATCACCAGGTCTTCATCGGCAACCAAAGCCTGACAGCTTAAACGTGATTCAGGCTCCAACCCCCAGGCTTTATCCAGCATATCATCTTCATCTTCATCTGATTCTTCCAGTGAATCAAAACCCTGCCGCACAATCACATGACAGGTTGTACAGGCACAGGCTTTTTCGCAGGCATGTTCAATATCAATGCCATTTTTAAGAGCAGCATTGAGTATACTTTCACCGGCTTCTGCTTCAATTTCCATACCTTCTGGGCAACGTTCAGAATGTGGCAAAAAAGTCAGTTTTGGCATTATCGGTCGACCTCTTCCAGTTTTTTACCCTTGAATGCTGATTTAATCTGTTTATCCATACGTCTGGCGGCAAAACTGACACTTAACTCATTAAGCGCTTCTGAGCGTTGTTGAATTAAATCTGCATCACCACTTTGCAAAGTTTGTTGTAATTCATTCAAACTCTGTTGCAAAGTGTTTAATTCAGCAGCTTCCAATAAATCAGCATCCTGCTTCAATGCCGCTTCAATTGCTTCAATAATACGCAAAGCTTCGACTTCATTTTCTTTTAGTTTGCGCTTATCCCTATCCTGTTCCGCTTTCTGGTGGGATGCTTTAATCATGGCTTCAATTTCTTTTTCCTCCAGGCCAAAGGAAGGTTTTATAACAATGCTGCTTTTTACGCCAGACGACTGCTCTTCTGCCTCAACCGACAGCAGGCCATCAGCATCCACCTGAAATGACACACGGATTACCGCCGCACCGGCGACCATGGGAGGTATTCCGCGTAGTTCAAATCTGGCCAGTGAACGGCAATCTTCTACCAGCTCCCTTTCTCCTTGTAAGACATGCAAGCTCATAACCGCCTGTCCGTCTTTAAAAGTTGTAAATTCCTGAGCGCGACTTACCGGAATAGTCGTGTTGCGTGAAATAATTTTTTCAACCAGCCCGCCCATGGTTTCTATACCCAAAGACAGTGGATTCACATCCAGCAGCAAGACATCATTGCCGTATTTATTGCCCACCAGAATATCAGCCTGAATTGCCGCACCAAGCGCAACCACCTGATCCGGGTCAAGTTCCTTAAGCAGGGGGCGCTGAAAAAAAGCTTCTACTTTTTCCTGTACACGTGGTGAGCGAGTTGATCCGCCCACCATAACAACATCGGTTATGTCAGCATTGCTCATTGCCGCATCTCTTAAGACCCGACGACAGGCTTTCAGTGTCTGCTCAATTAAGGGATCTATCATTTGATAGTATTGAGTTCTATTCAGCTTACCCGACCAACCCGCAAAATTAATTTCAACAACTTCCTGTTCAGTCAATTCATGCTTCGCTTTTCTGGCTATCGCGGCAAGCTCATTAATCTGCTCCTGCCTGATTTCAATTTGGGATTCAGTCTGTATCCACTGCATGATGGTCCGATCAAAATCGTCGCCACCAAGCGCTGTATCTCCACCTGTTGCCAATACTTCAAACACACCTTTTTCCAGGCGCATTAACGAAACATCGAAAGTTCCGCCACCCAAATCAAAAACAATAATATTACCTTCAAGTTTTTTATCCAGACCGTAGGCCACTGCCGCCGCAGTAGGTTCACTTAACAGTCGCAAAACCTTGAGTCCTGCAATGCGGGCAGCATCTTTGGTGGCCTGGCGTTGGGCTTCATCGAAATAGGCGGGTACTGTTATCACAACACCATCTATTTCTCTGCCAGCTTCCAATCCTTCCTGCTCAGTAAAATATTTCTCACCTCTGGCAGCAAGTACTTTTAAAATTTCTGCTGACACTTCAACCGGGGTCTTGAGCCCTGCCTGAGTTTCTATCATTGGCATCCCGCCATCTGTACCAGTGATCAGCTTATAGGAGAGCTCATGCTTAATATCATCGGCGCCGCGTCCCATTAAACGTTTAACCGAACTGATGTGTTCAGGCTGTTCCAGAGCCAGTTGGCCTACAAAAACTCTTTCAGCGCCAGCCTCTTTCAGATATGCAACAACCGAAGGCAACAATGTCTTTCCAGCTTCTTCAATAACTTTCGCACCATCTGGCGATGCCACAGCTGCGAGTGAATTGGTTGTACCAAGATCGATACCCAAAGCGTGTTTTTTTTCAACTTTGCGTCTGGGACTTTGTCCTGGTTCCGAAATACTGAGTAAGGCCATGTTTTAATTTATACGAGGGTTAGTAATCCAGAATTTTTTCTTCCGAACGGTTTATTTCAGCAAGCATCTTTTGAATAAACTGCAACTTGTTGTAGACAGGTTTGGCTGTGGAAAAATCACCTGCATTCACTTTCCCACTAAATTCCTCTATGCAATGTTCATATTCCAGACTAACTACCTGCTTTAATTGATCAATTGTATCTAAATCTTCTTCCTGTGTTGCGCTATGCAACTGCTCACGCCAATCCATTTGCTGCAGCAGCAGGGCCTCACTTAAATGATTCTGGTTATGCTCTTCAGAATCAATGCCATTCAGAGTGAGCAAATAAGCCGCTCTTTTGACCGGCGATTTTAAGACATCAAAAGCATCATTTATCATAGAGCTCAGTTGCAAGGCCTGTAATCTACTTGCATCATCAGCATCACTGAATTTGTCCGGATGTGATTGTGCCTGCAGCTTCTTATATTCTGCAGTAAGTTTATCCAGATCCAGATCAAAACCCTGTTGCAGAGAAAAAATTTCAAAATAATTTTTATTAGCAATACTCAAGGAAATTTGCCTGTCATAAAATTAAGGACAATCTGAAACTGCAAGTCTGACTTATTTTAAATAGAGAAAGATTCTCCGCATCCACACTCCCCTTTGACATTAGGATTGCGGAATTCGAAGCCTTCATTGACACCTGTTTTGACAAAATCCATTTCAGTTCCATCAATATAAACCAGGCTTTTTGGGTCAACCACAATTTTTATACCGTGGTCTTCAAATACTTCATCACTGTCTTTCAGCTCATCGACAAATTCGAGCACATAAGCCATACCTGAACAGCCTGTGGTAGTAACACCCACGCGTATGCCCAGCCCTTTTCCTCGGCTTGATAATTGGGAAGCGACATGCTCTGCCGCTGCTTCACTTAGTGTTATTGCCATGCTACTACTCTTATCAACTGCTTTCGTAATCTTTAAATTGTCCGAATGTCTTAAATCAATTTTCTATTAAATAGACTATTACTCTGCAAGCGCTGGTTTTTGCGTATAACCGCGTTTTTCTTTCACATTTGCAATCGCCGCTTTAATCGCATCGTCTGCTAAAACGGAACAATGAATTTTAACCGGGGGCAAACCCAACTCTTCTGCGATTTCACTATTTTTGATTTTTTGCGCATCATCAAGCGTCCGACCTTTTACCCACTCAGTCAGCAATGAGCTTGATGCAATCGCAGAGCCGCAACCATAGGTTTTAAACTTGGCGTCTTCAATAACACCATCTTCACTCACCTTGATTTGCAAACGCATAACATCACCACAAGCAGGTGCTCCAACCATGCCTGTACCAACGTTCTCATCGTTATCATCCAGTTTCCCCACATTTCGTGGGTTTTCATAGTGATCTAGTACTTTATCTGAATAAGCCATAATGTTTACCTGTTTAAATTACCTGTTTAACTTTTCTTTCCTAACTTTTTCTAAATTTTTTAAAGCGTTATGAGCGCACTCAGTTCAAGGCAAAGTTTAAATTTAGTGAAGGAGCTTACAAAACAGTAAGTGACTGAATTAAATTTAAACTTTAACGAAGAAATGAGAAGCACAATAGCTTTCCTCCTAGTGAGCGGCCCATTGAATCTTTGATAGATCGATACCGTCCTTGTACATATCCCAAAGTGGCGACAACTCTCTCAACTTCGTTACTGCTTCTTTTACTTTTTCAATGGCATAGTCCACATCTTCTTCCGTCGTGAAACGGCCAATCGTAAAACGTAAGGAACTATGCGCCAGTTCATCATTAAGACCGATTGCCCTTAATACATAGGACGGTTCAAGACTGGCTGATGTACAGGCAGATCCGGAAGATACTGCCAGGTCCTTTAAGGCCATAATCAATGATTCGCCTTCAACAAAATTAAAACTGACGTTCAGATTGCCCGGCACACGCTGATCAATGTCACCATTGATATAAACTTCTTCCATGCCTTCCAGACCTTTGAGGAAACGCTGTCTTAAAGCTAGGCTGTGCTCCGCATCCTTCTGCATTTCTGCTTTAGCTATGCGGTAAGCTTCGCCCATGCCAACTATCTGGTGTGTTGGCAATGTACCTGAACGCATGCCTCTTTCATGCCCACCGCCATGCATCTGAGCTTCCAGACGTACGCGCGGCTTGCGACGAACATAAAGCGCACCAATACCTTTCGGTCCATAAATCTTATGCGCTGTGAGTGACATCAAATCAACTTTCATTTGTTCCAGGTCTATTTCAATTTTGCCGACACTTTGCGCCGCATCGACATGGAACAGCACTTTTTTCTCACGGGTAATTTCACCAATAGCTGCTATATCATTAATCACGCCTATTTCATTATTAACATGCATCAGAGAAACCAGAATGGTGTCATCCCGGATAGCTTTGGCAACAGCTTCGGGTTGAATCAAACCTTTCGCATCAGGGTCCAGATAAGTCACTTCAAAGCCTTCACGTTCAAGCTGACGGCACGAATCCAGCACAGCCTTATGTTCAATTTTGGAAGTGATAATGTGCTTACCCTTGCTCTGGTAAAAATGTGCAGCACCTTTAAGCGCGAGGTTATCAGATTCGGTCGCTCCCGATGTCCAGACAATTTCACGCGGATCACAATTAATAAGGTCTGCCGCATGCTGTCGGGCTTCTTCAACAGCTTCCTCAGCCTTCCAGCCAAAAACATGTGAACGTGAAGCAGGGTTACCAAAATTGCCTTCTAGGGTCAGACATTTCACCATAGCATCTACTACCCGTGGATCAACTGGCGAAGTGGCCGAATAATCAAAATAAATAGGAGCTCGCATATCTTTAGTTTTTAATACCTCTTGTAGAGTTTTAAGGGTTTACTGACTTGCTTAACCGTCAGCCACTACTAGCAATAGTCTCAATACTGTTTTCTACAAGACCATTTTCAAGTTTACCCAGGTGCCGTACGTGCTGGTCCTGCGCTATCTGACTGATTTCTCTTTTCGATATTAAATCTGCCAGAGAAATTCCACTTAAATAGCCATGTATTTGTTCACTCAAATCCTTCCATAGATGGTGAGTTAAGCAGATAGAACCATTGTGACAGTCGCCCGAACCCTGACACTTGGTTGTATCCAGAGATTCGCTGACAGCACTGATAATCTCCGCCATATCTATATCGCTTTCATCTCGGCCTAGCTGGTAACCACCACCAGGGCCCCGCACACTTTTTACCAGCTCTTTTTTACGTAACTTGGAAAATAGCTGCTCAAGATAAGACAAAGAAATATCCTGACGCTGTGAAATATCACTCAGGCTAACTGGCCCATTGCTGGCATTTATACTTAAATCCAGCATTGCTGTAACGGCATAGCGACCTTTAGTTGTAAGACGCATTTTCTTTTCTCTTATTTGTTCTTATTTAGCCCAAAATTTGTCTAACTTTTTAATCCTGATTAAATTACTCAGGAATTGTCTAATAACCAACTTTTTTAGTCAAGTATTAAAGTTTGGGCTGCTCAATCCCGATATTGATAACTCAAATTACTTCTTGTTAAGCATTTTCCGCGTTTCTGACACAATGCCATGCAGAATATTGATTTCCATCTTATCGGGGCGTATTCGGCTATAAAGACGACGCAGTCTGGGCATGAGATGCCTGGGATTCTCAGGGTCATGAAAATCTATCTGAATAAGCAATGCTTCTAGATGCGACAGGTAGGTCTCAACTTCAGCTACAGTAGCCAGCTCATTATCCCAGCTATCTGTTGTTTCCTGCTGGCCTGCTTCCAGACTCTGTTTGAATTGGTATATCTCATAACTCAGCACCATGACTGCCGCAGCCAGATTGAGAGAGCTGTAATCGGGGTTCGCTGCAATCTGCACATGAAAATGGCAAAGTTGTAATTCCTCATTACTCAAGCCCCGGTCTTCACGCCCAAATACCAGAGCTACATGTTGCTTCTGCCCCTCCTCTACCAGTTTCTGAGCGCATATGCGCGGCTCAACTACCGGCCATGGAATGCGCCTGGAACGGGCACTGGTTCCTATCACTAAACTGCAATCAGCAATTGCTTCATTTAAATCCTCACAGAGCACTGCATTATCCAGAATATCCAGCGCTGAAGACGCTCTGCCAACGGCAACACCAGAAGGATAGTCTTTAGGCGCTACCAGATAGAGCTTTGATAAGCCCATATTTTTCATAGCGCGCGCAGCAGCACCGATATTACCCGGGTGCGAAGTATTAACCAGAACAATGCGGATATTGTCTAAATGCAATTTATTGAGGATGGATCACTATGCTTGAAAATACAAAGCGCGCATCTTAGCAGAAACAGGTCAGCTCTGATATTATATCGGCCGTTTTTTACCCCTTTCAGCATAAGGCTAGCGCATGCATGCAGTTGTAAACATTGCTCTTCGTGCCGCTCGAGAAGCGTCCGACATTATTGTTCAGGCATCCGACCGGCTTGACCGCATAAAAATTTTTGAAAAAGGCACAAATGATTACGTCACCAATATTGATCACGAAGTCGAAGCACTTCTGATCGCTGCCATTCAAAAGGCTTATCCGGAGCACAGCTTCCTCGGCGAAGAATCCGGCTTGATTGAAGGCGAGGATAAATCAACCATCTGGTACATAGATCCTATAGACGGCACCCGAAATTTCATGCGTGGTTTTCCACATTTCTGTATTTCCATGGCCTGTGTCAAAAACAATAAAGTCCAACATGCCGTGATAATGGACCCTATACGTCAGGATGAATACACGGCTACCCGAGGTGAAGGGGCACAGTTAAATGGCAGTCGTATTCGGGTCGGCACCAAAGGCAGTTTACAGGATGCTGTCTTGAGCATGAGTTATGCTGGTGGCGAGCACTATGACTCAGCTCTGAGCCTGCAAAAAAAATTACAGGGTAAATTAGCAGGACTACGTTTTACCGGTTCTGCTGCGCTTGATTTGGCTTATGTTGCGAGTGCCAGACTAGACGCCGGTTGGATGTCCGGCATCAAACAATGGGATGTAGCGGCAGGTATTCTGTTGGTTCAGGAGGCCGGAGGGCTGATCAGCGACCATCAGGGCAACCCGGACTGCCTGCAGAGTAATCAACTGGTTTTTTCCAACCCTAAATGTTTTAAACCCTTATTGAAAGTTTTACATGCAAAGTAAGGCTGATTTGGTGTTTATTTATTTCATATGATCTTTATCATATATACTTTAAATCACTTAGTAATATCATGAACCTTTAAAATTAAAAATAACAGTGCTCAGCAAAGTCAAACAGGATGTCCTGACACTTTCCTGATAGACTTCAGCTTTTAAGCCACAATAAAAATTATAACGCAGCAAATGAAGCATACTGAAAAGGATACTCCTGGTTACTGGCAGGAAAACATTCGCTTGGTGAAAATTTTGCTGAGCGTATGGTTCGTTATTTCTTTCCTGCTGGGTATCGTTTTCGTTGATCTGCTCGACAATATTCGATTCGCTGGCTTCAAACTTGGTTTCTGGCTCTCCCAACAAGGCGCCATTTTTATCTACGTCCTGCTGATTTATATTTATCTGAAAGCCATGGATAAGCTGGATAATAAATACAAAGTCAACGAAAAGGATTAAGGCTTATGTCTGTTCAGATAATGACCTACCTTTTTGTTGGCATAACCTTTCTGCTGTATATCACCATTGCTATTAAGTCCCGCGCCTCTTCAACCAGTGATTTTTATATCGCCGGTGCGCATGTGCCTCCACTTGCCAATGGCTTAGCTACCGCTGCTGACTGGATGTCTGCCGCTTCTTTCATTTCCATGGCCGGTATTATTTCATTTATGGGGCGTGACGGCTCTGTTTACCTGATGGGCTGGACTGGCGGCTATGTACTGCTGGCAACACTGATCGCTCCTTACCTGCGTGATTTTGGCAAATTCACCGTACCCGACTTTATTGGGGAGCGCTATTACTCACAAACTGCGCGTTTGGTTGCCCTGCTTTGCGCCATCTTTATTTCCTTTACTTATGTTGCCGGACAAATGCGTGGTGTCGGTGTGGTTTTTTCACGCTTTCTGGAAGTGGATATTAATCTTGGCGTGCTGATAGGTATGACCATCGTATTCTTTTATGCTGTGCTTGGCGGCATGAAAGGCATCACCTATACACAGGTAGCTCAATATTGTGTGCTGATATTTGCCTTTATGGTACCCGCTATTTTCATTTCACTGCTGATGACCGGCAATGTGATTCCTCACCTGGGTTTCGGTTCGGAATTAAACCCTGAATATGGTGGCGGTTATCTGCTCGACCGACTCGATGGATTAAACCAGGAATTAGGTTTCAGCGCCTATACTGAAAGTATCCGCAGCAAACTGGATGTGTTTTTTATCACGGCTGCATTGATGCTTGGAACTGCCGGCCTGCCACATGTCATTATCCGTTTTTTCACGGTGCCTAGTGTCAGGGCTGCCCGCAAATCAGCGCTTTATGCTCTGATCTTTATTGCGATTTTGTACACCACAGCTCCTACTATAGCAGCCTTTGCCAGAACCAATTTAATCAATACTGTCAGCAATGTTGAATACAGTGAAATGCCTAGCTGGTTTAAAACCTGGGAAGCGACAAACCTCATCAGTTTTGAAGATAAGAATAACGACGGCCGTATTCAGTATCTTGCTGACCCGCAGGAAAATGAACTGACTGTTGACCGCGATATTATTGTGCTGGCTAACCCTGAAATCGCCCAATTACCCAACTGGGTCGTTGCACTGGTTGCAGCTGGCGGCCTCGCTGCGGCGCTCTCAACTGCAGCGGGCTTGCTGTTGGTGATTTCATCAGCCATTTCCCATGACTTGTTAAAATCCAATTTAATGCCTGATATCAGCGAAAAACAGGAATTGCTGTCAGCACGTATTGCCATTTTTTTCGCGGTTTGTATTGCCGGATATTTCGGTATAAACCCACCAGGCTTTGTTGCTGAAGTAGTTGCTTTTGCCTTTGGACTGGCAAGTGCTTCCTTTTTTCCAGCAATCATATTGGGCATTTTCTATAAACGCATGAATAAGGAAGGCGCCATTTCCGGCATGCTGGTAGGCATCACTTTTACCGCTGCTTATATTATTTACTTTACCTTTATAAATCCAGCTGCAGATAATGCTGAAGGCTGGTTGCTTGGAATTTCACCGGAAGGTGTAGGAGCATTAGGCACCCTGTTAAATTTTCTGGTGGCTTTTGTTGTCTGCTATCTCACCGCAGAACCCCCGCAGGAAGTACAGGCAATGGTTGAAGATATCAGGGTGCCCGGTTGATCACTTTAACAAACTAAAGCTGATTCCTTTCAATAATCCCCATCATCTTATAAGCCAACAGCGCTGCAGAAAACTCATAAGCATGAAAGCCTTCTATAGGAGCGAATTCCATAATATCAAAGCCGATTATTTTGGCCTGTTGCGCAACAGACTCAAACAATCCCAAGGTCTGATACCAACCCAACCCACCGGGAACCGGTGTTCCAGTTGAAGGAAAAACCGATGGATCCAGGCCATCAACATCAACTGTGAAAAACACTTTATCTGGGAAATCATCAGGCAAATCAAATTTGTAAATATTTTTTCTGACCAGAACTTCTGCATCCAGATAATCAATATTATAAATTTTCCGTGCCTGCACTTCTTCTTCACATAAAGCCCTGACACCCAACTGATAAATCGGAATATCCATATCTGCAATACGCTTCATCACCGAGGCATGACTGTATGGGTTCCCCTCATAAGCGTCACGCAAATCGGCATGAGCATCAATCTGCACAATGCCGAAATCTTCTATACCTGCTTCGATAATTCCATTAACGATGCCGTAAGTCACGGTGTGTTCACCGCCCAGACCAATAGGAAAACCACTTTTCTCCACAATAGCCTGACTGGCCTCACTGATTAGGGCGAGTACCGTTTCTGCATCACCACTGCAATCCACCGGCTTATGGGTATAAATACCACGACGACCGGGCACACTTTTACCATCCCAACTTTCAAGCTGCCAGGAAGCCCCTAAAATGGCCGATGGCCCGGAAGCAGTTCCTGCACCATAAGATACTGATGCCTCAAAAGGTACCGGCAGGATTTGAAAATAGGCATCCTCTGGAGCTGGATGCTCAAATTCAGAACCTAAAAATACGGGATAACCAGGTGCGGCTTCCTGGTCAAAACTCTGATCAAAATTAGCCATATTATTAAGCCTTAAGAAAGTCGATTTTTAAAATCATCATAAGAAAACTGCTTCACAATGCGGAGCTCATCACTTACCGAGTTCCATATTGCTAATGCCGGTAAGGCAATACCGTTAAATGTTGTTGTCTTAACCATTGTATAGTGCGCCATATCATCAAACATTAATCGCTGCCCTTGACCTAAAGCATCAGCAAAACTGTAATCACCCATTACATCGCCAGCCAGACAGGTCTGCCCTGCCAAACGATACTCATGATCTTTCTCATCTGGTTGTCCTGCGCCAAACACATCAGCCTTGTATGGCATTTCAAGCGTATCCGGCATATGACAGGTTGCCGAACAATCCAGAATCGCAATATCCATATCGTTATGCACAATATCCAGTACTTCCGAAACCAGTACCCCAGTATGTATGGCAATGGCTTCACCTGGCTCTAGATAGACCTGTACCTGATATTTTTGCTGAAAACTATTGATTCGTGCAATCAGTTTTTCTACCGGATAATCCTCCGCAGTAATATGATGCCCACCACCAAAATTAACCCATTCCATTTGCATCAGAACATCAGCAAATTTTTCCTCAATCACCTTAAGTGTTCTATCCAAAGGCTCGAAGCTTTGCTCACATAATGTATGAAAATGCAGACCTGAAATACCGCTTAAATCCTGATTGGCAAATTGTGGGTAGGGAATACCCAGACGTGAACCGGGTGCACAAGGATCATATAAGATATTCGCACCTTCAGAGTGCAAAGGGTTTACTCTCAAGCCAAGCCTGAGTTCGGGCCGTTTGCTTTTTGCAGTCTTTATCAGCGCCTGTGAGGCATGCCATTGCTGAAAAGAATTAAACACAACATGATCTGAAATTTGTAAAATCTCAGTTAAATCTTTTTGCGTAAACGCAGGAGAAAATGTGTGCACTTCTCCCCCGAACTCTTCCCTGCCCAGACGCGCCTCATATAAACCACTGGCACAGGTTCCACTTAGATACTTTCTAATCAGCGGAGCCAGGGAAAACATGGAGAAGGCTTTGAGTGCCAACAAGACTTTTGCACCACTTTCCTGCTGAACTTTAGCCAAAGTTTGCAGGTTTTTCTCAACCGCAACTTCGTCAATCACAAAACAAGGCGACGGCACGCGCCTGGCATCGAAATTCAAAAATGTTTTGCTTTTAATCATCAGAGGTTTTGCCAAAACCTTAGACTAGATCAAAGCCTGGTTCTTCAATTACCTGCCAGGGTAAACCATACTTGTTCATATCATCCATGAAAGGATCAGGATTCATTTGCTCCATATTCCAGACCCCCGGCTGCATCCATTTTCCTTCCAGCATCATTTTGGCACCAATCATGGCGGGCACACCTGTGGTATAGGAAATGGCCTGTGATTCGACCTCCTGATAACAATCCTGATGGTCTTTGATATTGTAGAGATAAACCACCCGTTCTTGCCCGTCTTTGACACCCTTCACAACACAGCCGATACAGGTCTTACCATGCGTTCTTGGCCCTAAAGAAGCCGGATCAGGCAACAAGGTTTTTAAGAACTGAATCGGAACAATTTGTTGCCCCTGATATTCCACAGGCTCAATGCCGGTCATACCGACATTATTTAACACTTCCAAATGTTTAAGATATGACTCACCAAAACTCATCCAGAACTGAGCTCGCTGCAAACTGGGAAAATGTCTGGTTAAAGATTCCAGTTCTTCATGGTACATCCGATAAGTATTGTAAGTGCCTACATTATCCGGACAAGTGAATGACTGCTTCAACGACATGGGTGGCGTCGTGACAAATTCACCATCCTGCCAGTGTCGACATTCAGCACTGACTTCGCGGATATTAATTTCCGGATTGAAGTTGGTCGCAAATGGGTAGCCGTGATCACCACCATTGACATCAACAATATCGAGCGTATGGATCTCATCAAAATAATGTTTGGCAAGATAAGCTGTAAAGACATTGGTTGCACCAGGATCGAAACCTGAACCCAGTAAAGCCATCAAGCCCGCTGCTTTAAATTTCTCCTGATAGGCCCATTGCCATTTATACTCAAATTTGGCCGTATCAGGTGGTTCATAGTTGGCCGTGTCGAGATAATGCACTCCACATTCCAGACAGGCATCCATAATGGTTAGATCCTGATAAGGCAGGGCAACATTGATGACCAGTTCAGGCTTGACTTCAGTTATCAAACTTACCAAGGCAGGAACAGAATCAGCGTCCACTTCTGCAGTTGAGATTGTTATCCCGTAATGTTTGTGTATTTGTTCGGCTATGGCCTTGCACTTGGCTTCAGTCCGGCTGGCCAAAACGATATCGTCAAAAACTTCTGCTACCTGGGCACATTTATGTACGACAACCTGACCGACCCCGCCTGCTCCAATAATAAGTACCTTCGGCATGCTTAATCCTCTTTTTCGTAATAGGTATAACCTTGTAGGCTCTCATTGAATGTTTTCATAATCAACTGTCGCTGGGGTGCTGTTATACGTCCTTCCTTAACTGCCTGTTCTGCCTTATTACGATAACTCAATGCCATTTGCTGAGGCTGATATTCCACATAACTAAGCACATCGGCAATCGTGTCACCATGGATTTCTTTAACAAAATCAAAGGTGTTATCGCTATTTAGGCGCACACTGACGACATTGGTATCACCAAAGAGATTATGTAAATCACCCAAGGTTTCTTGATAGGCCCCTACCAAAAAGACGCCCAGATAATATTCTCTACCCTCTTCCAGGGGATGGAGAGCGAGTGTTTCAGCATACTCATATTCGTCAATAAATTTATCGATTTTTCCCTCGCAGTCACAGGTAATATCCGCCAGGACACCCTGCCTTACCGGTTCTTCCGCCAACCTGTGCACCGGTACAATTGGAAATAACTGTTGAATCGCCCAGATATCAGGTAAAGACTGGAACAAACTGAAATTACCATAATAAATATCAGCTAAAGAATCTTTCAAATCTTCAAGGCCGGGAGGAATTCGCTCAACGGTTTTTAACTGGCTTTGAATAGACTGCAAAATTTCCAGAAACAGATTCTCACCTACCGCTTTAGATCGCAAATCAATCTGCCCGCGCTTGAATTGTTCTCTGATCTCATCACGATAATAGTGCGCATCATTAAAGCATTCCTGCAGGCGTTTAGGCGTTAAATACTCAAGAACCTCTCTCATATTCTGTAACAGCGGATGCTCCTCTTTACCCTCAATAACCGGCAACTGGCTTGGTTCAAATGTATTCACATCCAAAATGTTAAACAGGAGTATGGAAGAATAAGCTACTGTGGCACGACCTGATTCAGTCACAATCACAGGATGCTCTATGCCATACCCATCCAGTGATTCTTTTATGGTCTCGACGATATCAACACAGTACTCTTCGAGGCTGTAGTTTCTGCTTTGCTCCTCGCTACTTTGCTCACCACTATAATCCACAGCCAGACCACCACCGAGGTCTATATGTGTCAGCGCAGCTCCTTCTTTTACGAGATCAGCATAATAACGGCAAGCCTCTACTACACCGCTGCGGATTTCCTTAATTTTGGGAATTTGAGAACCGAGATGACAATGCAATAGTTTCAAACTTTGCAGCATGTTTTCTGCTTTCAGCGTGTCGACAACCTGCATCAATTGCGTTGTATTCAAACCAAAAACCGAACGTTCACCACTGGTGGTGTTCCAGTGCCCGCTGACCTGAGTGATCATCTTGATACGCACGCCGATATTCGGCTCTATACCAAGCTCCTTACTGAGTTTGATGATGATGGGTAATTCAGTCGGCGTTTCCAATACAAAGAAACACTTAAATCCTAATTGCGATGCCTCCAGCCCGAGCTTTATAAACTCTTCATCCTTGTAACCATTACAAATCAGCAAACTTTCAGAGACATCCAGGGTCGATAATGCAGCAATTATTTCCGCCTTGCTGCCAACTTCAAAACCATGGTTGAAGCGCGCACCAAAATCCGCAATCTCCTCTACTACCTGGGCTTGCTGGTTAACTTTTATCGGATAAACACCGCGATATACAGAGTGATAGTCCGCATTTTCAATCGCATTAGCGAAGGCATCATTCAGACGCTTTATTTGTGCATCAAGTATATTTTCAATCCGCAGCAACACCGGCATTTGCAGGTCGCGTTCCTGCATGCCTTCAATGATATCCAGTATGGGGACTGCGGCATTCAGGGTTTTAGCCACGAGCTTGCCGTCATCAGAGACGCCGAAATAATCATTACCCCAACGCTGAATACCATATAGCTCAACTGAATGTTGAACACTCCAAGGAGCTTTGTATTGCTGGTTCATATTGTTCTCCGGAGGCAGCAATAAATATTCCCTGCATAGGGCAAAGAATCAAGCTTTGAATCATGCAGAGGGGGCGCATTCTGCAACAGAAACAGAGGGAAATCTATTATTTTATTTACTGGTCCGGAACTAGACTATAGGCGGTTCATTTGATGTCGTCTTATCCGTTGCCGGGTTCATCTCATTCTGAAATTCTTCAACTTTTTCAAGCACATTGGCTGAATTTTCAAAGCGTGCAATATGAAACAGAGCTTCACCTTCATTCACCAGGGGAATATTGGTTCTGCCAATAATGATACCTGAATGCAGAGCTCTTACACTTTCTTCATCTTCACCGAAGGGATCTGACACCAGACCAAGCAGCTCATCTTTTTCTACTTTTTCTCCCAGAGACTTGATGCTTCTGAAAATCCCGCTTTGTGGTGCCCTTATCCAGGTACTTGAACGCGCAACATAGGGCTCTCTTTTCGTCGAAGATTTTTTCAATGTCGGCAGCATGTCCAGTTCCCGCATTGTACTGATAATCCCTTTCACGCCTGCCCGAATGGCGACTTCATCAAAGCGCAGCGCTTCGCCAGCTTCATAAACCACAACCGGAATATTGATTTTTTGTGCCGCGCTTCTCAAGGTTCCTTCAGTAATTTCGGTATCGATAATTACCGGTGAATTGAAAGCCCTTGCCATACTTTCCGTTTCAGGATTATCCAGTGCTGCCCTTACCTGCGGAAAATTGTCCCGATGAATGGCAGCTGTATGCAAATCAATACCATGCGTACACTTGGAAACGATTTCCTTAAAAAATAAATTAGCCATACGGGAGGTTAAAGAGCCCTTACTGCTTCCAGGGAAAGAACGATTTAAATCCCGTCTGTCAGGCAAATATCGGGACTTATTGATAAAACCAAAAATATTGACAACAGGAATAGCTATTAAAGTTCCACTGAGCCTGTTGATTGATTTTTTATTGAGTACACGCCTGATTATTTCCACACCATTTATCTCATCGCCATGAATGGCGCCTGAAAGAAATAATACCGGACCGGGCTTTTTCCCGTGAATAACATAGACAGGCCAGGTCATTTCATTATGCGTGTATAAAGCTGGAATGTTGATATCGATGGCCTTTCGTTCTCCCGGCTTTACGGTACTGCCACCAATAGTAAAAGAACTACGCATATATCTATTTACCTCTTAACCCTTACCCCGTGTTCTGGTATTGCCCGGCTTAAGATTGGCTTCCATGAACCGAATAATCTGGCCAGCAATATCCTTACCTGTAGCTTCTTCTATACCCTCCAGTCCAGGAGAGGAATTAACTTCCATTACAAGTGGACCGTGATTGGAACGTAATATATCCACACCACAAACATTAAGGCCCATTGTTTTTGCTGCCCTCACCGCGGTTGAACGCTCTTCCGGTGTAATTTTGATCAAAGAGGCGGATCCTCCCCGGTGAATATTCGATCTGAACTCACCCTCCAGAGCCTGACGTTTCATGGAGGCAACTACTTTACCCCCAATCACAAAACAGCGGATATCCGCACCGCCGGCTTCTTTAATATACTCCTGCACCAGGACACTGATGTTCATGCCCAGAAAAGATTCAATAACACTCTCGGCCGCTTTTTGCGTTTCTGCCAGCACCACACCAATGCCCTGAGTCCCTTCCAGCAACTTGATTACCAGAGGCGCCCCACCGACCATTTTAATCAAATCCTTGATATCATCCGGTTTATTGGCAAAACCTGTGATCGGCAAACCAATACCTTTTCTCGATAATAACTGTGACGCCCTTAGTTTATCTCTTGACCGGGAAATGGCGACAGACTCGTTGAGGGAATTAACCCCCATCATTTCAAACTGTCTCAGTACCGCCGTACCATAAAAGGTCACGGATGCCCCGATACGCGGAATGATGTAATCAAAGCCTTTTAAGTCTTCGCCCTTGTAATGTATGGTGGGACGATGCGAGGTAATATTCATATAACATCTTAAAGGATCAAGTGTATGAATATGGTGTCCACGCTCTTTTGCTGCCTCAATTAGTCTTCGAGTTGAGTAAAGTTTTACATTGCGCGATAGTATCGCGATATCCATTGAAACCACCTTTTAAGTAATTAGTTATTTGCTCTTTTCAGGGAATTAATTGTTTTAGTATCTGCTAAAAATAACAATTGAATCCAAAACAGCTATTGGATTGCCTTGAATTGTAAATTATATTTTAAGCATCATCAGGCGAATCGAATTTGCCTCCAAGCATAAACGACTTGCTGCAATCTACAAGGTATTTGTTTCTTAGTGCATTTCTGCCAAGCAACATTCTGAATTTCATTGTGTCCCGGTCAGTCAGCGTAATCTCAGCAGAAAATTTATTTCCAGCAAGAGAAACTGTTGTCTGAATAACATAACGCATTTCACGATGCCCGCCAGAATCACTCACTTCACGCTGATCCACCACTAAAGAATGACATTCGATAAATTGCGAATCATCATGTTGGTAGGGGTGCACCAGGTATTTCACATAAGACTGACCCTCTTTTTCATAAGGTTCAACCTTAAAAGCATGTAAAGCACAGGTTTTTGCGCCAGTATCAACTTTTACTTTGATAGGAACGCTACTGAGTTCTGGCAGAGCAACCCATTCCTGCCATCCAATTGTTATTAATTCAGACATTAATAAATCATCCTAAATTTCATTAGTCTATTTCCAGACTACCCAATCCCACTCTCTTCTCGATTTAGTCTGGAATCATGGAGATGTAGTCTTGATAGGTATTAATATTTTTAAACACCTCTACTGAAAATAAACTTTTCCCTAAGGCTTTACTGTTACAAAAATTTAAAATTGCCCGCATGGAACGTTTACCCCCAGGCTTATAACTTTCGGCAAATAAACCCTCTACATGCCGTCGTAGGTTTTCACTCGCACGCACAACACAAGGCAGCACTTCTCCATCAAAATGACATGCCTCCTGCTCCTGCACACCTTCCAGCAAAACCATTAGCGCTTCTTTGTGCAGTAATGGCATATCCAGCGGAATGATCAGCAAAGGTGAGTCATCCAGTTTACCCATTCCTCGCAAATACTCCAGACAGGAATAAAGCCCGCCTGGCGGCCCTGCATGTGGAATTATATCGGGGACAGGAATTGCGTCAGCTTGACTTTCACGGCCACTCACAAGAATAAGTTCACTGTGTACTGACTTGAGCAGTTTAAGGGCCCGCAGGTAAAAACTTTCTCCTGCAATTTTCAGCTCGGCCTTATCCTCACCCATGCGCGAAGAAAGCCCGCCTGCCAGTAAGATTGAATAATGCACTGCTCTGTCAGGCGTCACTGGCCTGAATCAAATGCACATCACGTTGCGGAAATGGAATGTCTATATTGTTTTGACTTAATGCCTTATGCACAACCATATTAATCCGGTATTTGGTATTGAATAGTTCAGTTGTCAAAACCCAACAACGCATACTGATATTGATACTGCTGTCCGTAAATTCATCAATCCCGATTTGCGGGGGTTAATTTGGGTCAATTCCTTCCATCCCATCAAACACTTTTGTTATGACTGCAATGGCCTGTTCCGGATCACAGTGATAAGCAATCCCCACCGATAATTCCAGCATGCTGCTCGCATAGGAATTGTGAATAATTTCACCGACGATATGCCGGTTGGGTATGGTGATAATTATTTCATTTCCATTAGTCAGAATGGTGTAACCCAACTTGATATCTTTTACGACACCACTGACACCTTGCACCATAATCGTATCCCCCACGACAAATGGGCGCGCGACTATGATACTGATGCCGGCCCCATAATTTGAAAGCAAGCCTTGCAAGGCGAGCCCGGCACCCAATGACAAAGCACCGATGGCGGCAACAAAAGGTGTCACACTGATCCCCAGACGCCCGAGGGCCATGATGGCGATCATGAAAATGATAATGATCTTGATGGTACTGGCTGTGAATTTGCTCAGCGTTACATCAATATTTTTACTGAGCATGAAAGCATTCAGCTTGTCAGCAACTTTATTGGCGACAAATACACCAACGACAACAATTATGATTGCGCCAAGCACCTGAAAACCATAGGTAACCAGATAGGTCACGATCAGATTGTAAAGTTCCTGGGCTTGCTCGAGCTCTTCAGACATTTAAGTCCTCTTCATCAATAAATCAGACTGGCTCTTCTTCTCTGCCATCCTCATGAATGGCAAAGCGCCCTCTGCGGCCATGAACCTGATCCTGATGCTGCCAGGGCCAACCACCAAACTGATCTCTCTGGTAGTCACTGAAAGCCTGTTCCAGCTCTCTGCGTGTATTCATGACAAATGGTCCGTACTGCGCAACAGGTTCGCCGATTGGTTTACCTTGCAACAGCAGGAAACGAGCCGTTTTATCGCCGGTATTTTTAATAGGAAAATCAAGGCCTGAATTCAGGTGTATGCCAGTATTTGCAGCAATAGTATGTCCATCTGCCTGGATGCTGTTGCCATCATAAAAATACAGTCTGCGATTTAAATCATCACTTTCAGCAGCAAGTGTCCAGCTTGCGGCTGGCGCCAGGTCAATCAACCACATATTGACTTTACTTTCTGCTCTGGCTGCCCAGGAATCCGGAGGGGGAGCCAATGCTTTTACGCCGTCAATTTCTCCTGCAACGACTTTTATTTTTATACTGTTACCTGCCTCATCCTGGGTTTCATAAACCGGGATTTCTTCATTCCAGAACATGGCAAAGTGCGGCTTTGCCATTTTGCTTTCTGCAGGCAGGTTCAGCCAGATCTGAAAAAACAGTAAGGGATTATCAGCGTTTCGATTAAGCAGTGGAAACATTTCACTGTGCTGCACACCTCTTCCCGTCGTCAACCACTGCACATCACCATTACCATAGCGCCCAGCTGCGCCCATCGAATCAGCATGATCAACAAGTCCCACCGGAACAATACTGACGGTTTCAAACCCCCTGTGTGGATGCACCGGAAAACCGGCAACACGTTGACCATGGTACATACGCCAGCCATCTTTAAGCTGAAAATCCTGGCCAATAGGCCTGCCGGCTAAAGAAGCATCCGGCCCCAGGCGTTCATTACCTTTCGGGAATTTATCATTATGGAAGGCACAAAAAAGAAACGGATCCGAGACTTCCCAGTGTAAACCTAATACCTGGGTACTGATTATTGCATTTGACATAAGCGACCTGTTCCCTCTTTTCTGTTTGAATTTGTTTTACGTTTATTAAGTAATTAAGTGCAAGAAGTAAATACCGCTTCACATTATATTAATGAAAGGCGCAATAGAGAAATATATCAGGACAAATACGATAGCCAAATACAAAGCTACCTTTATTGGATTTTCCCGGGCTATGTCCATGAAGGTCCTTGCTTTACCTGTCTGTTTTAAATATTCATATTTCTCACGAGCACGCTGGTATCTCTGCTCGCTATACTCATCCAGCAAATCACGAACACGACTGTAGTCTTCATCATTGCTCAGCCATAATGCTGGCATGGAAATACCCCAGTTTCCCGCGCTGGTTTCATAAAAATCGACCTCATGAGCCTTCAGCAACTCATAAATTTCAGCAAGCTCATCTTCCGGGACATTACGGAGTTTTAACAGTTGTCTAGCCATGGAATAAAAGTTACAGGAAGCCTGTTAAACTATCTATTAATTTATAAGGCAAACTTTTACTTTATTTACGTAAGAGTTGATCTGCCTTGCTATCAAGTTTTGGCTTTTCTCGCAGGAAATTAAAGCCGTCATCACTGCCTTCAATATGAGCATGCACAATTTTTTCCTGCTCTTCAATTTTACTTGTCAGCAGTAAGCGCCTTTTTAATCATCGCCTCTTCAGACAAAACCACTGGCGGAGAAAAATGTTGCTGGATACTCGCCATTATTTTTCTGTCCTGGTTTGCCTGGGTATTTTATTTCTTCATAGCTCCAATAAAACCCAAGCCCCATCGCTATGCTTATCGTGATGATTATAGTCCTTGCCACAAATACCAATACTAGGACTTAGCATGCAATACCATATTCCTGAAAATCAATATAAGTCATCCAGGCTAAATAGTTTATTGGCCAAACTCCTGACCCTTATGTTTGTTTTGATTTGCCTTGCTGTCGGCGTTGTCGGCCTGATATTGCCTATCATCCCTGGGCTATTATTTCTCGCCATTGCCGCCATGATTGCAGCCAGGCATTCACCCTCCCTTGACCACTGGCTCAGGAAAAACCGGCTTCTCAGAGGCTATCTGGACAGCGGCGAGGGTTTTTTAAATTTGAGCTGGCCAGGAAAGATACAATTTGTAATATGGTTATGTCTCAAAATTTTTATCGATACCATCGTGTTGATTTTTGCACTGATCGCCAATTTATTAACGTTCTCGGTTAAGAAACACCAGTCTTACCGCTAATATTAAAAATTCAGCGCAGGATAATTCAGGCCATAGCTTGAGCTGTAGGCAATCAGTCGACCGCAAGCAACCACACCAACCCAGAGACAGATCGAAATGAAAGCTGAAATTCTGACTTTAAGTGGCGGCAATACATCCATATCCCATTGCTGAATATCAGCCAGCAGGTATTTATGCATCCAGAGTGCGTTCAAGCCAGCCAGTATTATGAGCAGCATTTTGTATTGAAAAATTGGATTTACCGGATATTCCCAGGGCGTTACAAAGAAAAAAACAATACCGCTGGTAACCGCCAGAGCAAAAGCAATCAAGGCTATATTCAGTATGTGCCTCATGGTTTGCTGACTGGAAATAAAACGCCCAATACCCAACAGGCGAAAATCCAGCATCATCATGCCGCCAAAAAAAGTCCCGTAGGTCACAACATGAATCACTTCAACAGTGGGGAAACTATAAAAAGACCGGCTTAAAAGCTCAGTAAGAGGATTAACTGCCAGGACTTCTGATAGCTTCTGCATTAACTCATCGAACATATTTATCTCCCAGCTTGCAGATACTAAAGCTAGCGGATTCCAGGCCTGATTGCTAGCGACACTCGACATCTTGTGCTTTAATTTCGCGGACACCCTTCTTTAAAAGTAAAAAGGTACAGCATGTTTACTATCCATAAATTTCCAGCAAAAGCATTAACTCTAATAAGCATTTGCTGTTTGTTATTCGCTTGTGGCGAATCTGGTTCTCCTGAAAATGACGCACCTCTTGTCGTGGATGCCCATAGTGGCGGCAATTCCCTGCCTGCAGGCATCACGCTGCTGGAGCGTGTGACAGCCGACAATGATGAACTGCTGATACCTTACAGTAAATTCCAGCTGGAAAATGGCCTGACTGTTGTCATCCACGAAGACCACTCAGACCCTATTGTCAGGATAGATGTCACTTACCATGTTGGTTCTGCCCGTGAAGAGCCGCGCCGTTCCGGCTTTGCACATTTCTTTGAGCACATGATGTTTCAGGGTTCCGAGCATGTGGGGGATGATGAGCACTTCCGCATTGTGCAAGAGTCCGGTGGTACGATCAATGGCTCAACCAATCTTGATAGAACCAATTACTATGAAACTGTGCCAAGCAATCAACTGGAAACCATGTTATGGCTTGAGTCTGACCGCATGGGTTTTCTGCTGGATGCCGTCACCGAGGAAAAATTCGAAAACCAGCGTGATACGGTTAAAAATGAACGTGGCCAAAATGTTGATAACAGCCCCTACGGCCGCTTTAACGAAATTAATTTAGCCGCGCTATATCCACCTGACCACCCCTACTCATGGCCTACCATTGGTTACCCGTAAGACCTGGACGCTGCAACGCTGGAAGACCTCAAGAATTTCTTTTTACGCTGGTATGGTCCCAACAATGCCACGCTGACAATTGGCGGTAATGTTGATGAAGCTGAAGCCCTGAATCTGGTCAATAAATATTTTGGTGAAATTCCTTCCGGACCTGAAGTTTTGCCTGACTCCCGGGAGTTAATCACGCTGGATGAGGATCGCTACGTTTCCTATGTTGATGAAAACATACGCTTTCCGGCTTTGCTTTTCACCTACCCTACTGTTCCACTGAGCCATCCGGATAAAGTCGCATTGGAAGCCTTAAATGAAGTTATTACCGGTGGTCGCAAATCAGTCTTCTACAAAGAATTTGTGCTCACCAATAAAGCCATTGCGGCAACCGGTTTCAACAACACCATGGAGCTGGCAGGTTCATTGACTTTTTATGTGATGCCATTTCCCGGCACGCCTCTGAGCCAGTTTGAACAGGAAATGCGCGCCGTACTGGAAAATTTTAATGAAGATTCCATTTCTGATGAAGATTTACAGATTTACAAAGCCCAGCAGGAAGCTGGTCTCATCAATAGCCTGGCCAGCGTCAGTGGCAAGGTGTCACAACTGGCTTACTATCAGACTTTTTATGACAACCCCAATATTATTCCGCAGGAGCTTGAAGCCATTCAGAACTTGACCAAAGAAGATATTCTGCGCGTCTACAACACTTACATAAAAGATAAAGCCGCCGTTATTCAGAGCGTTGTTACCGGTGATGATCCTGAGGGACAGGCACAACTCGATAACTTCATGATTCCTGAGCGGTTGAGCCGTCTGGAAAGTGCCAATGACAATCTGGAAGAACGTGTCGTCGTTTCTTCCTTTGATCGCTCTATAAAGCCTGAAGCCGGCCCCAGTCCTCTGGTCATCATGCCGGAATACTGGGAGACCACGCTGGATAATGGCATCGATATTATTGGCGCCCTGAATACTGAAATTCCTACCGTTAATATACGCATGAGCTTTGATGGCGGGCATTTACTGGAGCCTGCGGAAAAATACGGCCTGGCAAGTCTTACGGCTGACATGATGAATGAAGGCACTGAAAATTACAGCGCCGAAGCATTTGAAATTGAGCTGGATAAACTGGGCAGTAATATCACTGTTAGCGCTGGCGCGGAGTCAACAACTATCAATATGCGCAGCCTGACTCGCAATCTGGATGCCACTCTGGCCTTGCTTGAAGAACGCTTGTTCAGGTCAGTCTTCACGGAAGATGACCTGACCCGCTTACGCCAGCAATCCATTGAAAGTATCGAAGCTGACAAGGAACAGCCGAGCTCCATAGCTTCCAATGTCTATCGCAAGCTGCTTTATGGCGAAGATCATCCTTTTGCTGTAGCTGCAATAGGCGAAATAGAAACGCTGGAAAATATCACGCTTGAAGATATACAAAATTTCAGCCGCCAAAGCCTGGTTTCACAGGTACTGGACGTCGTTGTTATAGGCGATATTACACAGGATGAAATCATGCCAAAACTGGATTTCCTGAACAATGTGCAAAACCAGGACATTGAAATAAATGCACTTCCTGCAGCACCTGTCATTACTGAAAACACGCTTTACCTGATTGACAAGCCACAGGCACCCCAATCTGAAATCAGAATCGGCTACATGAGTGATTTGGTTTATGACGCCACAGGTGAATACTTCGAACGCTTTTTAATGAATTACCCGCTAGGTGGGGCGTTCACTAGCCGTATCAACCTGAACTTACGCGAAGACAAGGGTTATACCTACGGTGCCCGCAGCAGTTTCTCGGCAACCGAATATCCTGGGCCATTCACAGCCTCTGCCAGTGTCAGAGCTGATTCGACTGCCGATTCCATTGTGCAGTTCATGACTGAAATTACGCAGTTCAGGGATCAGGGCATCACCGCAGAAGAACTCGCATTTACCAAAAAAGCCATTGGCCAGAGTGAAGCGCTTGATTACGAAACACCCGGACAAAAATCCCGTTTACTGAGTCAGATTATTGAATATGATCTGGACAGGGATTTCGTCAGCAGACAACAACAGATTATTAACAACCTGACTGTTGAAAGAGTTAACGCTCTGGCTCAAGAACATCTGCCGGTTGAAGAAATGGTACTCGTCGTTGTTGGTGACAAAATGCTGATTGAAGAATCCTTAGTAGCACTCGGCTATAACATTGTCGAGTTGGACACCGAAGGTCAGCCACTTTAATCTGTTATGACCCGAATTCATGTGCTCACCGGGCCGGAGTCGTCAGGCAAGACGACTCTGGCGTCCACACTGGCCAATTACTGGTCAGTACCCCTGCTATCTGAGCAGGCACGAATTTATCTAGATGACAAGACCAGTAATCCGGATTTTGTTTATCAACAATCTGATATCCTTGCTATTGCAAAGCAACACGTGAGCAAGGAAAAAGAAGCCCTCCTGCAACAACCGGAACAACTCATTTGCGATACTGACCTGCTGGTTCTGATTGTCTGGAGTGAAGTGAAATTCGGTAATTGTGACACCTGGATACTGGAACAGTTCAAACAGGCACTGCAAGAAAGTTCGCGTCATTATATTCTTTGTGACTGGCAGATTCCCTGGGAACCTGATCCTCTAAGAGAGAGCCCAAAAAACAGAGAAGAGCTGTTTCGTTTATATCAGGCCAAACTGAAAGAACACAACATAGCTTATACAGCAGTAAGCGGGAGTAATATGCAAAGGTTCAAACAGGTACAGGCAGCAACCATATAAGCTGAGAGCCTCAGACCATATACACTTTCGCCGCTAATTCCCGGTATTTTTCTTCATCAATTGTGTCAGCCAGCAATAAACGATGCAGGACTTCGGCCCGACGGCTGCATTTTTGAATACTTAATAATTTTTCAACCTGCTCACCATTAAGATAATCAAGTTCAATAGCAACATCTCCGAATAATCCGCCGGTTTGCTCCTGCACCTCAAGCAGGCTGTTTATTTTCTCCATATCCATGAGATTAAGCTTCAGGCTCAAGGCACCCAGTGTAGACCCCATACGCCCCCAATTGCCTAATTCAGGCTGCTGTGCTTCATCCAGATTTAGCTCTGTTATTAGGAAATCTACAAATGCTTGAGTGTTGGTTGGCATAATGTTTCCAGATAATTATCTTTATTGATCATTTGATCTCGCAACTTTATAGGAAACATTTTTTAATTAAAATGCAGTCATATTGATATCAAGGTCGAAGCCATACTTGCTCTATTAAACAATGTCTTATTGTTTACAAAATTTTTTTAAAGTTATAACTCTTGTAAAAAACCAGGCGCTGCACTAAAGTACAAAGCATCCTGAGGGGTGGCTATAGCCTGAGATGTTTCTGCTTTTGTGTTAAAAGAAGAAATGAACCCTTTGAACCTGAACCAGTTAATACTGGCGTAGGAATAGGCTAAAAAAGTTGCCTCTCTACACATCGATATCTAATCTCTGCAACTTTTCCTTCTTTCTCCGTTGGTATTTTTACGGAGAACACGTGAAATACTTTTTAAACAGCCTGCTAGGTTTTTCTTTTTTTCTCAGCAGTATTGCCAGCGTTGCACAAGAGTCTGACTCTGTTATAGAAGAAGTTATCATCAGTGCTGACTTCTTTAATACACCACTCATGCAGAGCGCTAACAGCGTCAGTGCAATTTCTGTCGATGCAATACAAATGCGTGGTGCCCAGCATCTTGAAGAAGCCTTTTCATCAATTCCAAATCTGAGCTGGTCATCGGCCGGATCTCGCAGCCGCTTTATACAACTTAGAGGTATTGGCGATCTTGAACAGTTTCAGGATCCTAAATACTACCCTTCGGTTGGGATCAATCTGGATAACATTGAACTGGGATCAAACGCAGCGGCAGCGTCCCTTTTCGGTATTGAGCAAATCGAAGTTTTAAGAGGCCCACAAGGCACCCGCTTTGGCAGCTCTGGTCATGCCGGTTTGATTAATTTAAAAAGCTTTCGCCCAAGTGAAGAATTCACGGCATCTCTAACAACAGGACTAGGCAACTATAACCAGCAAAACCTGGGGGTTTCGGCCAGCGGACCGCTAGCCGACAACCTACTGAGTCGAATCAGTCTGCAGCAGAACCAGGCAGATGGCTTCATTAAAAACCACTTTCTGAATGTGGACGACAGCAATGCTTATCAGGAAAGAAACCTGCGTACCATGTTGGACTGGCAAGCTGATAATGATTTCAACATTAGCTTTAATTTGCTCTACTTTAATAGCGAGAATGGCTACGACGGCTGGTCTCTTGATGGCATTAGAGATACCTGGTCTGATCAGCCAGGACAGGATGGCAATGAACTTTTTGCTTCATCCCTGAATGCAAACTGGTCGATAAATAAAGACCATGAAATAACGCTGATTCTCAGCATCACCGATAATAAAAATGATTACAGTTATGATGCCGACTGGGTGAATTCGACATTCTGTAATACAGAACCTGCCTGTACTGCATTTGACTTTGATCAGGCCACCGAAGGTTTTATACGTGATTCCAGACAAAAAGTGCTTGATCTCAGGTTCACTTCGCTTGATGAAACACTGGTTGCCGGCATCTATGCTAAAGCTTCTGATGAGCATCTAGCTTATCAGTACCAAAGTCTGTTTTTTGGCGACTTTACTTCGGACTCTGACTATTCGGCACAACGCTATGCTTTATACGGTCAGTATCAGTTCTCACTCGGTCAAAGCCTGACGCTGGTCGGTGGGTTACGCTATGAACGCTATGCAGATGATTATTCTGATACCAATCTGTTTATTTCAGAAAATACTGAAAATCTTCTGGGCGCAGAACTCAGCCTCGAATACCTGATTAATGATACATTGATTTATGCCAGCCTCACCCAGTCAGAAAAACCCGGCGGCGTAAACACCTCCGCCAGTGCCAATGCCGTTTGGATGTCTGCACCCTTTCAAACATTCACCGCTGATAAATTACGTTTTGACACTGAAACCCTGCTGAACAAGGAGCTTGGACTAAAACGTTACTTTCTCGATGACTCCTTAAGTCTGCGGGCCACACTTTTTCATACCAACCGTAACCAGGCGCAACTGGAAAGCTGGATGTGGGATGCCGGCGCTGGCTTGTGGATTGGCTATCTGGATAGCACCAGTGACGCTAGTAATTATGGCTTTGAACTGGAGAGTAATTATCAGGCTAATCAAAATCTTGAGCTTTCGCTAAGCCTGGGCTTACTGGAAACGGAAGTCGACCAGCTTGGAGTCTTCGACCTCGACAGCAATAGTTTTATTGCTCGCAGTGGGCGTGATCAGGCCAAAGCACCGAATTGGCAATATAGTCTGAGTGGCATGTACCTACTGACACCTGCACTTAAATTAAAAATAGAAATCGAAGGCAGAGATAAAAGCTATTATGGGTATTATCACAACGGTCAACTGGATGGTTATACCCAGATGCACACAAGCCTGAATTATCAGCTTGGCAAAGTTGACCTCACTTTGTGGGCAAGAAATCTGACTGATAAAAAGTACGCCGTGCATGGCTTGTATTTTGCCGCCGACGCCCGCAACGGCTGGCAGAATGAAATCTACAGGCAGTCAGGTGCCCCCAGAACTTTAGGGCTGAATGCGAGTTATTCTTTCTGATACTTGGTTCTAAAGAGTTGAGACCGGGTGTCAGAGTAATTTTTTGATTTACTCTGACACGCAGTTTCAAATTTTAAAGCACGCTGGCAATGGACTGCGCCAGATAATCAATATTGCTGTTACTGATACCTGCAACATTGATACGGCTGGATTTAACCATGTAGATACTGTAATCATCGATCAGTGTCTGTACCTGTTCAGCACTTAAGCCCAGGAACGAGAACATACCTTTCTCTCTTTCAATAAAAGAGAAATCCTGCTCAACACCCGCAGCTTTTAGTTTTGCCACTAACTGGCCACGCAGACCATTGATGCGCTCACGCATTTCTGTCAATTCTGCCAGCCATTCAGCTTTTAACTCCGGGTCAGACAATACGATCTCAACCATTGCCGCGCCGTGTGAAGGTGGCATGGAATAAATCTGCCTTGCTGTAGACACGACCTGCGAAGCCGAAGCACTGACCTGCTCGGAAGTTTCACCAACCAAAATAACAGCGCCGGTTCTTTCTCGATATAAACCAAAATTTTTGGAACAGGAGGAAGCAATGATGACTTCTGGCAGCTTTTCAACCAGCAGGCGAAGGCCTGAAGCATCTTCTTCCAGCCCATTACCCAGCCCCTGATAAGCTAAATCAACAAAGGGTGTGAATCCCTGTTTTTCAGCTGCTTCAGCAAAAGCCTGCCATTGCTCATGGCTAAGATCTCCACCGCATGGGTTATGGCAACAACCGTGAACCAAAACAAGATCACCGACAGTTGCCTGTTTCAGCGTATCCATCATGCGGTCAATATCAATTTCATGCCTGTCATAGTTGTAATAAGGATACTCAACCAGATTCAAACCTGCCGAACTTAACAAAGGCACGTGGTTAGCCCAGGTTGGTGTGCTAACCCAGGTCCGGGTATCTTTGAAATTGGCTGCAATAAATTCAGCTGCCAGTCGCAAGGCACCAGAGCCTCCCGGCGCCAGGATACTGCAGGCTCGCCGTTCACTTAATGCTGAACTACCACTGCCTAATATCATCTCCAGCATATGACGGTTAAAACCTTCCGGTCCGGCCTGGGCGATGTAGGATTTGGAATCTTCCGTTTCCCACAGTTTTTGCTCAGCTTTTTTAATGGCAGAAACTACAGGTGTGTTACCCTTTTCGTCTTTATAGACGCCAACACCCAGATCAATTTTGTTTGGGTTGCTGTCTTTTTTATAGGCAGTTGAAAGGCCCAGAATTGGGTCAGGGGGGCGCCGTTCGATAGACTGAAACATCTTGATATCCGTTAATTAATTAAAAGAATTCTGCTGGGCAGGAACGGTTGGAAATTATAATGTTAAAGGCGACAGAGTAAAAGTTGATTCTTACTTAAAGCTAACAACAACGAGTCAGTTATTTATAACTCATCATTCATTTTCTGTACTTTTGCTTTTAGGGTCTGTTTATAAGCTGCCAGCTTGTCAGCGACGACAGTATCAAAAGCGCCAATAATCTCAGCTGCCAGAATGCCCGCATTTTTGGCACCATCGAGTGCAACCGTTGCTACGGGAATACCCGCAGGCATTTGCAGAATGGATAGCACGGAATCCCAACCATCAATGGAATTGGAAGATTTTATCGGCACTCCGATGACCGGCAAGGTAGTCACCGAAGCCACCATACCCGGCAGATGTGCAGCACCACCGGCACCGGCAATAATGACCGACAGCCCCCTATCTCTGGCACTGGCTGCATACTCCATCATTGTTTCAGGTGTCCTGTGTGCGGAAACAACCGAAACTTCACAAGCAACAGAAAAGTCCTGCAATATATCTGCTGCCTGCTGCATCACCTGCAAATCAGAACTGCTTCCCATAATAATGCCGACTTTTGGTTTACTCATTTAGTGAACCCTCTATTCCTGACTGATAATTTTTATACTCTGCTTGACCTGATGGATTTTTGAAATCAAGCTTTCTCTATCTTCATCAACTATTGTGATGTGCCCCATTTTTCGATGCGGGCGTGTTTCAGTTTTGCCATATAAAAACAAATGCACATCGGGAATCACCAGCACCTTATTTAAGCCCTGATAATGTACCGGACCAGTATAGCCTTCCTCGCCCAACAAATTCAGCATGGCGGACGGTTTATTGATCGCAGTAGAACCCAAAGGCAAATCCAGGATGGCTCGTAATAATTGTTCGTACTGTGAGGTCACATTGGCATTAATGGTCTGGTGACCACTGTTATGCGGACGGGGAGCCACTTCATTCACCAGCACTTCACCGTCTTTGCTGATAAACATCTCTACCGCCAGAATACCGACAATCTCCAGTTTTTTTACCAGCTCGCTGGCGATTTCAATAGCCCTGTCCTGCAAGGAATTAGCCAGCGTAGTCGGCGCTATCAAATAATCAACCAGATGATGCTCCGGGTGAAATACACACTCAACGATTGGATAGACTGCAATATCCCCATGTTTGTTGCGGGCAGCAATAATCGAAATTTCACGATCAAGATCAACAGCTTTTTCCAACAACCCCGGAGCATCAAAGGCCTTCTCCAGATCATCCAGGCTGGTGAGTCTGGCAACGCCTCCGCCATCATAACCACCCTGCCCCAGTTTGTTGAATGCAGGCAAAAAGTTTTCATGCTGGCGGATATCATCCAGACCATCCACCAAGACAAAATCTGCAGTAGGGATGCCCTGCTCAAGATAAAACTGTTTCTGTTTACGTTTATCCTGAATTATTTCAATCACACGAGGTTGCGGATAGACTGGCAGGCCTTCTTTTTCAAGCTGATATAAGGCATCAACATTGATATTTTCAATTTCAATGGTTAATAAATCGACTTGCTTGCCAAAGTTATAAACCGTCTCGTAATCATTAAACGAACCCTGCTGAAACGTATGGGCAATGCCATGGCAGGGAGCCTCGGAAGAAGGGTCAAGTACACTGGTATGAATATCAAAATTCGGGCAGCACTGAATTAACATGCGGCCTAATTGCCCGCCGCCGAGTATTCCCAGTTTGAAGTTTTCATAGAATGCTTTCATGCCTGTCTGAATAGCCACTTATGCAAGAAAAGCGGCGCATCATAGCAAGAAAGACTTATAAGTGCGAGATTTTAAAGGGCATTAATCAATGCTTTTGCAAGTTACATAAAACCATTGGCTTTATAGTAAATATAGGTAGCTACAGCTTTAATCGTTGCCGCATCCAGCGTTTCAGACCAGGCAGGACAAACACCCATGCGGCCATTATTTAATACATCAAAAATTTCCTGACCGGTGGAACCATAAAGCCAGATATCATCGGTTAAATCAGGGCCACCAAAAGGCTTGTAACCTGTACCATCAACACCATGACATTCGACACAAACCGGCCACTGGGCTGAAGCTGCCTCAACGGCAAAAGGATTTACATCTTCGCCACTAAGTGCAAGCACGTAGTCCACCATGTTATTGAGACTGGCCTCATCAAAGCCCAACTGTCCATAGGCCGGCATTTCCGAATAACGGGTATCAGGACAACCGCCAAACAGTTTGATTTCCTCAGCACAATCCGTATTTCGCACACCGTAAAGAATGGTCTGCATAATCTCCATGACTGATTCGACTCCTGTCATTTCCAGTCCATTAATACCCCAGAGCCATTCATAATCGACCAGATTGGGCACACCAGGGCCGCCAGCAAGATCAGCACCATGGCAACTGGCGCAATTTTCAGCAATAGCAGGCTTGGCCAACCCAAGCATATATGACAAAAGATCCGGATTAGCCTGAATGGTTTCCGGCGAGGCATTTAACAAAAGACCCTCCAGGTCATTCTGTGCCCAA
Organism: Gammaproteobacteria bacterium; assembly: GCA_038148755.1. Lineage (GTDB taxonomy): Bacteria > Pseudomonadota > Gammaproteobacteria > Pseudomonadales > Pseudohongiellaceae > UBA5109. The sequence continues at coordinate 12,008 of JAYQWA010000012.1, read as the reverse complement.
GCGGATAAAGAACCTGCACAGATAAATACCAAGACTGCGTTAACCAGAATATTTTTTAGAATCAGATATGAATGTTTCATTTTATCTTCCTGAAGATTCCAACCATGCTTGCAATGTAATTGCTTTACCATGTGGATAAAAGCAATTTCAGGATAGAGCTTGATAGACATCAACTCTCGCTTGCCGACACTATTTTCAGTATTTTTATAAAGTTTTGCCAACTTTTTTTGAGGCTCAGCTAAAAAGCATTATTACTTAGCCAGATAGACTGATAAGGTTTCAGGGTGATTATTTCCTGCCCTTCCACTAGCTTCTCACCACTAATCAAATCAACCCAGGCATCGGTTGAAATAAGGTTGAGTGTACTCAATGCCACCTCCTGGGTTTTATCGCTGACATTGTTCAAGCAAAAAATACTTTGGTCACGCCGTATACTCTGACGCCAGTAAGCAAAAACCTCATCTCCCACATGCAAGGTAAACATAATGGCATTAGGGTGAAAAGCTGCCTGTTTTTTCCGGATTGCAATTAAGCGCTTCAGTTCCTCCAGAATGCGCTTGTGATGGGTATCTGTCTTTAATAATTTTTCAATTTCATCCAGCGCCCAGTTGTGACGGTTTATCGCTCTTTTATTATTGGTACTAGCCAGTTTTTCATAATCATTTTCAGTTGCCAACAGGCTATGAATGTAAAAAGCCGGCACTCCTTCAATGGATAACATAATGATATGTGCACAGATAAAGCGTTGCTCTAGTAGTGCAGCAATAGCCAACAAAGCAGACCAAAAGCTGGTTTGCTGGTTACCAGACCTGCTTTACACTATTATAGGCTCAAATCTACTTACTAAAACCGAAAGGGGTAGCAGCGATGAATGACAGTACATCTTCAAAAACTTACCTGGACTTGATAGCCATTGCCATTTTGGTTCTTGGCCTGCTTGTTGGTCTGGTAATTCTGGCGGCACCGGCGGGAACATGGCTGAATATCTGGGAGTTTGGTACTGGCTTTCAAATATTAATCGGACTTGACCCTTTTACCCACTGGATAGCCCTTTTGTGTGGCCTTGGCCTAGTTGCAGTAGCCATCTTGGCAATACGTTCAAAAGCAAAAAACACAAGCAGACTCTGTACTTTTGCTGCTATCGGCACCATCTCCGCTTTCCTTGCCTGGTATATTCCCGCCACGGTTCAGGCGCGTCTGGTTTATCCGGTCATCCACGATATTTCCACTGATTTGGATAACCCGCCGATGTATGTGGCGAATGCGCCCCTCCGAGCGAATGCCCCTAACCCCATGGAATATGGCATTGTGGAAGGGTTTACTGTGGAGGAACATAAACAGCAGCAACGTGAAGCCTTCCCCGATCTGGTCCCCCAAATCATTAACGCCAGTCCACAGGAAGTTTTCGACCGTGCCCTCGCTGCACTTGAAAATATGGGGCTTGAAATTACAGCTGCCGTACCGGAAGAAGGTCGCATAGAAGCGGTAGCATCAACCTTCTGGTTTCGCTTTAAGGATGACGTGGTTATCCGCATACAGGCTGAAGGTAATCAAACCCGCGTTGATGCGCGATCGCTTTCCAGGGTTGGTCGGGGTGACCTCGGCGCCAATGGACTTCGCTTACAGGAATTTTTCAGCCTTTTGTAAGTTAAGATCGATGGTAGGGATGATTGTTTAAAACAGACCAGACTCGGTAAATCTGTTCAACCAATACAACACGTACCAGTGGGTGTGGCAGCGTTAGTGCGGACAAAGACCAGCGGGCATCCACAGCTTCAAGATGCTCATTGGCAAAACCATCTGGCCCGCCAATAAGTAAAGCGATATCACGCCCACTATCTTTTATTTTATTAATTTTTTCAGCCAGCTTTTCCGTACTTAGAGTCTTTCCCTTAACATCCAGTGCCACCACAAAGTCATACTTGTCACAGGCTGCAACGAGCGCCCTGGTTTCTTTTTCGATTGCAGAAGCAGTGGATGAATTTTTAGAGCGTTTAGCGAGAGGAATTTCGATGACGGATAGACTGAAATCGGCAGGTAGACGTTTTTGATATTCCAGAATGCCTGACTCGACCCAGGCTGGCATTTTAGTACCAACTGCAATTAAACGGATTTTCATTACTGTTCATTTTCTGCACGTTCCGCCGTAATACTCCAAAGCGCTTCAAGATCATAAAGCTCACGGGTAGCTGCCAGCATGGCATGCACCACAACATCACCCAGATCAACTAACACCCACTCTGCCTGATTTTGTCCTTCAGTACCATAAACAACACCGCCACTTTGTTTTACTTTTTTGATCAATTCATCTGTCAGTGCTTTTATGTGACGATTCGAGGTGCCTGTAACAACAATCATATAGTCACAAACCGAGGTCAACTCTCTGACATCCAGGCAAACAATATCCTGCCCCTTTAAATCATCCATGCTGTTAATTGCCAAAGTTTTCAGTTCTTCTACCTTCAATGTTGACCTCAACTATAAAGTTTATGTTTTTTGATATATTTAATGACCGCATTGGGAATTAAATAGCGTACAGATTTATTTTCCTTCAGTAATTTTCTGATTTCACTTGATGCAATCATTAACGGAATAAAACTGTAAGGCAGCACATTGCCAGCCTGATTCTTGCACATCTCGGAAAAACTGGCAGCTGTCCGATGTTCACAAAACTCTCTGACCGACGCTGATGGATTTATTTCCCAACCTGGCCGGGTAATCACAATGATATGCGCAAGTTCAAACAGCTTTTGCCAGTCTTTCCAGCTTTCAAGTTTATTAAAGGCATCGGCACCCAATAGCAAAAATAATCTGTCATCAGGATATTCCGTACGCAAAGACTCCAGTGTCTCAATCATGTAAGAAGGGCCTGGCCGCATACATTCACGCACATCAACCACCAGACTTTTTTCCGCTTTGGTAGCCCTGTGCAACATGCTAATGCGGTGCTGGGCAGCAACTTCAGGTTCTTCTTTATGTACGGGATGATGACAGGGAATCAGGCGAACTTCATCCAGCGAAAAATCCTGTTGTGCTGCCAGCGCGGTTCGCAAGTGACCGAAATGAACCGGATCAAAAGTCCCGCCTAAAACACCTATATTTTTAATTGCGGATATGTCCATCACCCAGGACTATATATTTCTGGGATGTCAGCCCCTCCAGTCCTACAGGTCCTCTTGCATGAATCTTGTCTGTTGAGATGCCAATTTCGGCACCCAGTCCGTATTCAAACCCATCGGCAAAACGCGTCGATGCATTGATCATGACCGAACTGGAATCCACTTCCCGTAGAAAACGCATACCTCGGGCATAATCTTCAGTCACAATGGTGTCAGTATGCTGTGACCCGTAGGTATTGATGTGAGTGATTGCTTCATCCAGACCCGAGACAACTTTGATAGCCAGTATCGGTGCCAGATATTCGGTGACCCAATCTTCAGCTGTGGCCGCTGCAATACCCGGCAGAATTTCCAGAGTCTCTTCACATCCTCGCAGTTCAACCTCTTTTTCGTCGTAAACCTGCATGATCTGTGGCAGAAACTCTTTGGCGACTGATTCAGCAACCAGCAAAGTCTCCATCGCATTACAGACACCGTAACGATTGGTTTTAGCGTTCAGGGCAATATTGACTGCCTTGGTCATATCAGCACCATCATCAATATAGACATGACAAATACCATCAAGATGTTTGATGACAGGCACTCTGGCATCCTGGCTCACCCGTTCTATCAAGCCTTTACCCCCACGCGGGACAATGACGTCAATATACTCCGGCATGGTAATCATATGACCCACGGCTTCACGGTCAGTTGTTGCAACAACCTGAACCGCTGTCGCAGGCAAGTCAGCTTTTTCCAGTCCATGGCTGATGCATTCAGCTATCGCCTGATTGGAATGGATCGCCTCCGAACCGCCACGCAAAATCGTGGCATTGCCGGATTTCAGGCATAAACTGGCAGCCTCGGCTGTGACATTAGGCCGAGACTCATAAATGATGCCAATCACCCCGATTGGCACACGCATACGGCCAACCTGAATACCACTGGGCATATAACGCAGCTCGCTTATTTCGCCTACCGGATCGACCAGCGCTGCTACCTGCTGTAAACCTTCAATCATGTTATCGATACGCGCAGGGGTAAACTCCAATCGGTCCAGCATGGCAACTGATAAACCTTTGGCTTTGCCTGCAGCCAAATCCTTTGCATTAGCATTGACAAGGCTTTCACGCTTTGCCTCAATAGCTTCTGCCGTATACAGTAAAGCCTGATTCTTTGCTTCAGTTGACGCAGCGGCCATTGTCCTTGAGGCAACCCGGGCATTCTCGCCAAGCTTCTGCATCAGGCTTTTAATTTCAGACATTTTTTTATTTCCATAACCATAAAGGGCGGGATTATACCTGATAAATGCAGCAAACTGAGGAACTATCTACCTAACAATCTGGCCAGCTAACAGCTCAGCAATTAACAATTCTCCACTGATAATTTTTGCTTTTTCGACTGCCGGTAATTGCTTAATCCGGTATTCAAGCCGGGAAGCCTGGGAACGATCTCCAATTTTGGCAGAATAGACAAGACTAAGCGGCCCTTTCCCTCTTAAGAATTTCGCGGCAAGTCGACCGCCACTCTGATGTTCCTGAAAACGCCGCTCAATATCCGTACTGATGCCGGTATAGATTTTGCCACAGGCTGTTTTTATTAAATAAACACTCCAGACTTGTTTATGTGCCATCAGCATTAATGCTCTTGATATTTGTTAAACTTATTGAAAAAACGCAGGCATTTACTGGAAATTTTACCGATTTCCCTGTATAAATGCGGCTCTTTTTGAGGGAACAGCACCTCAAAAATCAATCCAGATTCTGGACCAGCTTTCGACCAGATTTAGCAGCAATAGGAATATCTAAAAGATGTATAAGATTCAGACATTTAATCAAATTTCTGATAAGGGTTTATCACGTTTTCCAAGTTCTGATTACGAAGTTTCTTCTGAAACTGAGAATCCTGATGCGATTGTCCTACGCAGCTTCAAGCTGTCCATGGATAATGTCACGCCTAACCTGAAGGCTGTTGGCCGCGCTGGCGCGGGTGTTAATAACGTCCCTGTTGATGATTACACCAAACAGGGTATCGTGGTTTTCAATACTCCCGGTGCCAATGCCAATGCCGTAAAGGAACTGGTCATTTGCGGCATGTTGCTTGCCTCACGTGGTATTGTCCAGGGCATCAACTGGGTCAGCTCTTTATCTGAGCAGGAAGATTTAAGTGAACTGGGACCACAAGTCGAAGCCGGGAAGAAAAATTTCAAAGGCTCTGAACTCGCCGGAAAAACCTTAGGCGTCGTAGGCCTTGGCGCAATCGGGGCCATGGTGGCTAATGCGGCAATTGATCTGGGGATGAAAGTCCTGGGTTATGATCCGGCTATTTCCGTCGACGCAGCCTGGCGTCTAGCCAATCAGGTTGAAAAGCAGGAAAACATGACAGCCCTGCTGGCCAAATCAGATTTTGTGAGCTTGCATTTGCCTATGCTGGACAGCACCCGCAATCTGATCGATGAAAAAGCCATCAATTATTTTAAACCTGGCTGTGTCTTACTCAATTTTTCCCGTGATGCCATCGTCAACACTAAAGCGCTTGTGCAAGGGCTGGATAATGGTCAACTCGGTAAATATGTTTGCGATTTCCCCACAGCTGAATTACTAAACCATGAAAAAGCAATTCTGATGCCGCATATTGGTGCCAGCACAGAAGAAGCTGAAGATAACTGTGCTGTTATGGCTGTCGATCAGATCCGTGATTTTCTGGAAAACGGCAACATTAAAAACTCTGTTAACTTTCCCCAGATCGCCATGGAAAGAAACGGCAGCGTTCGCCTGGCCATCGTCAATGAAAATGTTTCGGGCATGCTGGGCAAAATCACCTCAGTGCTTGCTGATAAAAATATTAATGTCGTCGAATTGCTGAATAAAAGTCGTGGCGACATAGCTTACAACCTGATCGATATAGAAAGCCGACCGGACGATACAACTATTGCTGATATTCAGAAAATAGAGCACGTGACGAAAGCTTGGATTGTCTAACGAAAAATTAACCTTTAATCAAATTGGAAAAATAAATGACTAAGCAGGTATATAATTTTGGTGCCGGACCCGCAATGTTACCAGTGCCGGTTATGCAACAAATCCAGGAAGAGTTTCTTGATTTTCAGGGCATGGGAGTATCGCTGATAGAAATCAGCCATCGCTCGAAAGAGTTTGAAACTGTTATCAACAAATGCGATCAGTTGATCAGGGAATTAGCTAATCTTCCGGAAAATTATAAAATTCTTTATACCCATGGTGGTGCTCAGATGCAGTTTTCCGCTGTACCATTAAATCTCTTAAACCTTAAACCTGCAAATAAAGCTGTTTATTCAGTTGGTGGTCATTGGACAAAGCTTGCAGAGAAGGAAGCCCAACGTTACGGCGAGACAATTATCATTGGAGACAGCTCAGATACTAATTTTGATCGAGTACCTGCATTGTCAGCAGACTTGATACCTCAAGATGCTTCTTATGCTTATATAACTAGCAACAATACTATTTATGGTACACGCTATCAAAACTTGCCAGATACTGGAGATGTGCCATTAGTAATAGATATGACGTCAGAGATTTTTTCTCGAGTTATTGATTTCTCTGAGGTTGGAATTATTTTTGCTGGATTGCAAAAAAATCTTGGACCCTCAGGAATGGCTTTGGTAATTGTGAGAGAAGATCTGATCGGACATGCTATGGAAATAACTCCATCATTAATGAACTATTCAACTTATGAAAAATTTCATTCTTTGGCTAATACTAATAACACCTTTGCGATCTACACCATGGGGCTGGTCTTAGAGTGGCTCAAAGATCAAGGTGGCATCACGGCTCTTGAAAATATTAACGAGCAAAAAGCAGCCTTACTATATGACGTGATTGATAGCAGTGATTATTTCACTGGGACTGCGCATTCTGATCACCGCTCCATTATGAATGTGACCTTTACTTTGCCTGACGAAGACTCCACAGCTGCATTTTTGAAACAGGCGAATGAGATAGGCTTATATGCACTTAAAGGACATCGCAATGTCGGTGGTGTCAGAGCCTCAATTTACAATGCTATGCCCCTGGCTGGTTGTGAAAAGCTGGCAGAGTTCATGCAGGAATTTGAACGCACACAAGGCTAAGCTTGTTTAACTCATCTTCATAAAAAGAGCAGCCCAAGGGCTGCTTTTTTTATGGGTCTTTTTTTTAAGATAGATAATTTACAGTGACGCCAGAGTTGATGCTTCCAGCCACGCCAATTGTAATTACTGCTCTGATAATTTTGGTAATACCTCACTATGACAATTTCTGGGTCATGTGGATCAATGATAAAACTAATGTCAGAAAATTCAAGATTAATAAACGATTTAGACCCATTAACCCGGCGTTTGTAATCTGACCATTGTGACCTATCACGCAAAAGATCATTAAATTCATCTGCATACTAGGAAACATAACGTCTGTGGTCTCTGGATTCCCAGTCCCGGCGCTAGGACTCTAAATATTCGGCGCGAGTATCTTTCTGATTCAAAGGCACTCATTACAAATCAGACTGGGAAAAAATGATTGGCGTTCTGCAACATTTTTTCAGCAGATCATGTAGCCAGATACTCGAGCCTGTTCTACCATTCAGCAAATCAATCGCGTTGGGATAATTTATCGAATAGCTCCCAAGCCATAATAATCCATTAACTGGTTATCATTCAAAAAACTGGTGAAGTGATAAATCCCTATCGGTGTGCGTTTATCTCCTTCCACTTGTTTGTCATAGCCATTTGAACCGATAGAAACAGGAATTATCTGACGCACAAGGAAACCACCACTTTCCAACTCTACCCAAAATACAAACTGTTCATCCTCGGGAATCCTTAAATAGCCTTGCGGTCGCATCGGGCTTATCTGAATGCCACCAGTATTATTGATGCCTATTGATGCACTGGCAAAAAAGGCTTGAGGCGTCTCAAAATAATCGGCAATGACTAACCTTCCCTGCCAATACAGTAACTGGCAGCATTAAAACCAAGCTAAAAAAACTAACAGGGAACAGATTTTTGAAAATCAGTATTTTCATTAACACACAACACTCTTGCATATAATTCCAAGCAGATCGAAGGACATACAGCCTGCTTCGCTAAATCAATAAAGCTGAACCAAAACAACAGACTATGCCGGAGGGATCAAATCAGTAAAACCGAACGCAAGACGCCAAGACAAGGAAAAATTGTCGCCTCTACACCAGCGAACGCTTCGATGATCGCTTTGAAGTAATTTATTCGGACATTTTTCCTGCTAAAAAAAAGATCAGGGTTATGTGATTTTATTGCTGGAAATGGTACCTTTCCCATGAATTTTTTAAAACACTAGGGTTATTAAGAACACCAATAAAAATAAGCTATGTGGGGGAACATGCGATATATCAAATTGCTTTTCATCTTTAATGTAGTGGGACTACTGACTGCCTGCGGTTTTGATACAGTGAAAACAGAATCCACTTATGCAACAGATAGTGCAACACAGGCGCGAGCCGCCGGCTTGTCTCATGGTGAATATGTTGCACGCCTCGGCAATTGTGTCGCCTGCCATACAGTGGAAGATGGCGCTCCGTTGGCAGGAGGGCTGGAAATGAATGTGCCACTGCTTGGTAATATCTATACAACTAATATTACACCCGACCCTGCCACAGGTATCGGCAATTACAGCTTCGCAGACTTTGACCGGGCTATGCGCCTGGGCAAAACCAGAGACGGACACCGTATGTATCCGGCTATGCCCTACACCTCTTACGCAAAAATGTCTGAACAGGATATGCGCGCCTTATATGATTTCCTCATGAATGAAGTTGAACCGGTAACCCAGGAAAATATTCCCGCAGAAATCCCGGGCTGGAAAAACGTTCGTTGGGCCATGGGGATTTGGAACCTGCTGGCTCATGATGACGAACCATACCAGACTGCTAATAATCAGACTGATGCCTGGAATCGGGGCGCATACCTGGTCGAAGGTCTGGGTCATTGCGGAGCCTGCCATACTCCTCGTGGCCTGATGCTGCAGGAAAAAGGTCTGGATAGTAGTGATGATGATTTTCTGGCAGGTGCACCACTTGATTTCTGGTCAGCGTCATCTTTGCATGGCAACAATCTCACTGGCCGCGGGCGCTGGGAAGTTGAAGATTATGAAGAGTTTTTACTGACCGGACGCAACCGTTTTGGTTCCGCTATCGGCACCATGGTTGAAGTCGTTAATAACAGCACGCGCTATATGAGTGCTGCCGATATCAATGCCATGTCTGTGTACCTAAGCGATTTGCCCACCACTGAAGAGGAAGGGGAATATATCTACGATAATAGTGAAACACAGCGTTTGTTAAGCCTGGATTTTTCCAATCGGGGCGCCCAGACTTATTACGAATATTGCTCCAACTGTCATGCCACCAGTGGTAATGGTTACTACCCTTACCAGCCGCCACTGGCGGGTAATCCCGGCGTGCTTGATCCCGACCCCAGTTCCTTAATCAACACGACGCTAAATGGCTCATTGCGACTGGTTTCTTCCGAAGGCCCTGTTACAACAGACATGCCTTACTTCAGGCAATTATTAAATGATCAGCAGATAGCCGATGTCCTGACTTATATCCGGTCTTCCTGGGGCAATTCGGCATCTGCCGTTGATGCAGAGCAGGTAGCTGAAATACGCGCTGCTACTGACCCAACTCAGAATGACGATATTCTGGTACTAAGAATGAAATAAAGCTTAAATAGTGCGCACCACAATAATGCATAATGCACTTTTGTAGTGCGCTATTTATCCCTGATCTCTATCTAAATCTCTGTCACGGGACTATCGCATACTGGCATATGCAGATTTATGCTATATACTCTGCCCTTCTAACGCCCCGCCAGACGCTGAGAAAAATAAATAGACAGCTTCGACAAAACGGGAACGCTTTTTGCAGTAAACAATCTGCAAACTTATTAGCAAACCAAACTAGAAAACTAAGGAGTACATCTCATCATGAAAAGCAAGTTGGAATATATCTGGCTGGATGGCTACAAGCCTACGCAAAGCCTGCGTAGTAAAACAATGGTCAGATCAGATTTTGGCGGCACTCTTGAAGAATGCCCAAACTGGGTATTTGATGGCAGCTCAACTGAACAGGCCCCGGGTGGTGCTTCAGATTGTATTTTGAAGCCTGTCATGATCATCCCTGATCCGGATAAAGCGAATGGCTATCTGGTTATGTGTGAAGTATTAAATGCTGATGGCACGCCACATGAGTCCAATGGCCGCGCCACCATTGATGAAGGTGATGATGACACCGATTTCTGGTTTGGTTTCGAGCAGGAATACTTCTTGTGGGATCCTGAAACAAACCTGCCACCTGGATTCCCTCCAGGCGGTTACCCTCCTCCACAAGGCCCTTATTATTGTTCCGTCGGTGCTAAAAATGCCTATTGCCGCAACATGGTCGATGAACATCTGGATATCTGTCTGGAAGCCGGTCTTAACGTTGAAGGTATTAACGCTGAAGTAGCAGCAGGTCAGTGGGAATATCAGATCTTTGCTAAAGGCGCCAAGCGCGCTGGAGATGAAATCTGGTTGTCACGTTATCTGCTGGAAAGAACTGGTGAGAAATATGGCTTGTCTATCAACTGGCATCCTAAACCACTGGGTGACACTGACTGGAACGGCTCCGGCATGCATGCCAACTTCTCCAATGAAGAAATGAGAACATCAGGCAAAGAAGAGACCTTTACTAAAATCTGTGAAGAATTTGGTAAAAACATTGAGCGTCATATATCCGTTTACGGTGCCGATAACCATCACCGCCTGACTGGTAAGCATGAAACTCAATCCATTGAGCAATTCAGCTACGGTGTTTCTGACCGCGGCGCCTCTATCCGTATTCCAGTGAGCACAATGGAAGATGGTTGGATTGGCCGTCTGGAAGATCGTCGACCAGCTTCCAACGCCGACCCCTATAAAGTGGCTGCAGCTATTGTGAAAACCACAAAACAAGCTGGCTAGACACTGGTTTATCAAATCAGCTTCCAAGCAAAAAGGGTCTGCATGCAGGCCCTTTTTTATGCGTGTTTATGTCTGGAATCGCTTGGGTCACTAACTTAAATCTGTCAAACTAGCCGCATGAAATTCCCTGAACAAAAACAAGAATATGCATCGGTTTATCTGGAAGATACGGATAAAGCTTTGCCTGAAAAAATCAATATCAATACGCGCTACGCTTACTTTAAAACCATAGCTAAGGGAGGTAAGTGCCTGATACAAGCTTGCAAGGATTTACATCTGTCCCGCGTAATTTGTTACAAATCCCTGCTGCCTGAATTTGCCGATGACCCGATTGAACAACAGCGCTTTTTAAGAGAAGCCCGCGTCAGCGCAATGCTGCAACATCCCAATACCGTCCCGACTTATGAGCTGGGTCGCGACAATAAAGGACACTATTACTTCACCATGAAGCTGGTGCATGGCTATACCCTCCGGGAAATTCTTGATTATCGCGAACGTTATGATTTAAGCCAGCTAGTGGATGTTATTATCCAGGTTGCACATGCGCTCGAATACGCTCATGCCCACGGTGTCGTGCACAGGGATATCAAACCGGAAAATATTCTCGTAGGGCCATTTGGCGAGGTTGTCTTAATGGACTGGGGCTTGGCAAAAGTCTGGAAAACTGATGGTTCCGATGCTGTGCTTCCTGCTGACAAAGACGATACCTATTCAGATGACCTGAGTATCACCAGAAGAGGCAAGTTACAGGGAACAATTATCCATATGTCGCCAGAGCAAATTGACAAAGCTCCTGACATAGATGGCCGAACTGATATATATAGTCTCGGGACACTTCTTTACGAAATTCTGACAGGCAAAAAACCTTCAGTTGGGGCCACCATGGATCAGATAATTGTCAGTAGCAAAAAGCAGGGGC
>JAYQWA010000011.1:0-72634 GCA_038148755.1 Gammaproteobacteria bacterium | reverse complement strand
GCTTCTGACTGCGCAATCTCATTTTCATGATGCGGAAACATCAGGTCACTACCGCCACCATGAATATCAAAGGTCTCCCCCAGACAACAAGATGACATCGCGGAGCATTCTATATGCCAGCCAGGACGTCCATAACCCCAGGGAGAATCCCAGCCGGGTTCACCCGCTTTAGCCTGTTTCCACAGTGTAAAATCTCTCGGATCATGTTTGCTGGCTTCCACATCAATACGTGCTCCAGCCAGCAGCTCTTCAGGGTTTTTCCGGGAAAGTTTGCCGTAAGCCTGAAATTTGTTGACGGCATAATACACATCACCATTATCCGCAACATAAGCAAAATCTTTGCCAATCAGTTTTTCGATGATGCTAATAATCTCTTTGATGTGTGCCGTAGCACGCGGTTCGATATCGGGCGGTGTAACATTCAGCGCTTTTTCATCTTCATGCATGCAGGCAATAAAGCGCTCTGTCAGTTCATTAAAAGGTTCTTTGTTTTCATTGGCACGCTGGATAATTTTGTCATCAACGTCAGTAATATTTCTGACGTAAGTCACATCAAAACCACTGGCTCTTAGATAACGCACAATCACATCAAATGCGACCAGCATGCGGGCATGACCAATATGAGAATAATCATAAGTTGTCAGACCGCAAACATACATGCGAATTTTGCCGGGCTCTATCGGCTGAAATTCTTCTTTCTGATGGGTCAGTGTATTGTATATTTTCAACAAGGCTTGAATTTCCGTCTTACTTGTTTTGGGCTTTGCCCCAGGTGTCACGCAAACCAATGGTCAGATTAAATACCGGCTTATCTGCTTTATGATCTTCCCTGTCGGCAACGAAATAACCTTCACGCTCAAACTGAAAACGTGCTTCGGCCTGTACGTCTTTTAAGCTGGGTTCAAGCATGCAACCCTGCAAAACCTGGAGGGAATCCGGATTAATAAAATCACGATAATCTTTTTCAGCTGAATCAGGATACTCATCCAGGAAAAACCGGTCATAAAGTCGAACTTCTGCTGAAATTGCTTCCTGTACAGGCACCCAGTGAATTACACCTTTTACCTTGCGACCTTCCGGTTTTGCACCGAGGGTTGCAGCATCATGTGAACATCGCAATTCAATAATATTGCCTTCAGCATCCTTGATTACCTTTTCACACTTGATGACATAGGCCCCGCGTAAACGCACTTCTCCACCGGCAATCAGACGCTTAAAACCCAGTGGCGGCGTTTCTTCAAAATCATTGCGGTCTATATACAGCTCACGCATGAATGGAATTTCTCTCACACCCATGCTTTCATCTTTAGGATGACGACTGAGTGTTAAACTTTCTTGCTTATCTTCAGGGTAATCCTCAATCACTATTTTCAGCGGCCTTAGCACCACCATGGCGCGAGGTGACGTCAGATCCAGGTCTTCACGCAAGGCGTGTTCCAGCATGGCAATATCGACCACGCTATTGGTTCGAGTGACGCCTATACTTTCACAAAAATTCCGAATAGACGCCGGGGTATAACCACGTCGTCGCATTCCTTCAAGAGTTGGCATGCGCGGATCATGCCAGTCAGTGACCAGCCCTTCATCCACCATTTGTTTTAATTTTCGTTTACCTAAAACCGTGTAATTAAGATTAAGCTTGGCGAACTCAATTTGCTGTGGGTGCGCGGGTAAATCCAGCTGATCCAACACCCAGTCGTACAATGGACGGTGATCCTCAAACTCCAGTGTGCAAAGTGAATGTGTAATACCTTCCAGGGCATCAGAGATGCAATGTGTATAGTCATACATCGGATAGATACACCACTTATCTCCGGTCTGGTGATGATGCTGATGACGGATGCGATATAAAACCGGATCGCGCATATTCATATTCGGCGATGCCATATCAATTTTTGCGCGCAGACTGTACTCACCATCAGCAAATTCACCAGCCTTCATGCGCGCAAACAAGTCTATATTGTCTGCCTCGGAACGATCACGGTCGGGGCTGTTTTTGCCAGGCTCAGTCAAAGTGCCACGATATTCCCTGGCCTGTTCAGGATTCAGACTGCAAACATAGGCTTTGCCTTCTTCAATCAGTTTGACAGCCAGTTCATAAAGCCGGTCAAAATAGGATGAGGCGTAATATTCGCGATCCTGCCAATCAAAGCCCAGCCAGCGAATACTGCTTTTAATGGAATCAATAAACTCGAGGTTTTCTTTTTCAGGATTAGTATCATCAAAACGCAAATTGCAAAGTCCAGCAAAAGCCTGTGCCGTTGTGAAATTCAGACAAATGGATTTGGCATGACCAATATGTAAATAACCATTAGGCTCAGGAGGAAAACGTGTGTGGACTATACCACCGTGTTTATTACTCTTCTGATCTTCACGAATAATCTGATGGATAAAATTGCTGGGAGTTTCTGACATACGGCCTGCTTGCTTCTGCTTTCTTTCTAATAGGACACAAAGGGCGTTATTATAGCGCCCTTACCTTTAGCAAACTACAGACAATGACTATCCTCGATTCGGGGAAGAGCAGGAGAACGCAATAAATGATCGTATTACATACTAGTGCCGGAGATATCACGCTTGAACTGGATTTTGAAAAAGCTCCCATCAGCGCCGCCAACTTCAAACAATATGCTGAAAACGGCCACTACGATGGCACCATTTTTCACCGTGTCATTGATAACTTCATGATTCAGGGTGGTGGCTTTGAACCCGGCATGAAACAAAAAGCAACCGGCGCGCCGATTCAGAACGAAGCCGACAACGGACTTTCAAATGATGTCGGCACCATCGCCATGGCCCGAACCATGGAGCCCCATTCGGCATCAGCCCAGTTTTTTATCAATGTCAAAGACAATGATTTTCTGAATCACAGTGATAAAAGCCCACAAGGTTGGGGTTATGCTGTATTCGGCAAGGTCACTGATGGTATGGATGTGATTAATGCCATTAAAGGCTGCGAAACCGGTAACGTCGGCGGCCATGGTGATGTGCCACTTGAGGATATTATTATTGAGTCGGTCACTATCAAGGCATAACAAGGCGTAAATAGAGGCATAACGTTAAATGTCAGATAAACCGATTCTGTTTATCTCTGATCTACACCTGGAGCCTGACAGACCAGACATCAGTCAGGCTTTTTTTGATTTTCTTGAGGCTAAGGCCAGTAATGCGCAGGCTTTATACATTCTGGGTGATTTTTTTAATGTCTGGCTTGGCGATGATGTCCATACGGAACTGAGCGATCAGGTTGCCCGACAATTACATGCCTTAAATGCTCAGGGCGTCACAATAAAACTCATGCACGGTAACCGCGATTTTTTAATGGGCAGTGACTATGCACAAACTTGTGGCGCTGAAATGATTGAAGAACCCCACCTGCTCACGGCCTTCGATAAAAAAGTCTTGCTTATGCATGGTGATGTGCTCTGCACAAAAGATACGGACTATATGGCTTTCAGGCAGATGGTGCGCAATTCCGACTGGCAAAAGGAATTTCTTGCTCGCTCTGTCGAAGAGCGTATTGCCTATGCTGCAGAAGCCCGCAAACAAAGCCAGGCCATGAGCAGTAATAAATCTGATGATATTATGGATGTCACCCAGGAAGCTGTAACAGACATTATGCAGGCTTATGCTGTCGATACATTAATCCATGGCCATACTCACCGTCCCAAGGTTCATGAGTTGGCCAAGGGCAAGGCCACACGCATGGTGTTGGGCGACTGGGACCAATCTGCCTGGTATATCATCTGGGATCAGCAGCAACTTGCCCTGCATCATTTAAATCCTCATTCTGCCTAATTATGGCTACCCTGCTCTCAAGTAAAGTAAGAGACCTGAATGGCATGCCGGTAAATCGCATATTGCCACACATAAAGAAACGCATGGTTGGCCCTTTTATTTTCCTTGATCATATGGGACCGATGGATCTGGATGCCGGTGAAGGTCTGGACGTTTTGCCACATCCCCACATCGGTCTGTCTACCCTTACCTATTTACTCGAAGGCAAACTGCTGCACCAGGACAGCCTGGGCAATAACATTGAAATAGTCCCCGGTGATGTAAACCTGATGACAGCCGGGAAAGGAATTGTGCATTCTGAACGGGAACCTCTCGACCTGCGTGACAAAGCACACCGTCTTAACGGCATACAATGCTGGCTGGCCTTACCTGCTGAAATGGGAGAAATGGAGCCTGCTTTTCAACATGTCCCGCTGGCTGCTTTACCTAGATTCAGAAAAGACGGCGTTTGCATGACACTGGTTGCCGGTAAAGCTTTTGGTTTGAGTTCACCGGCAAACACCTGTTCACCTTTATTTTTTGTGGATGTAGATGCACAGACTGGCAGTAGTTTCCAGCGCCCCCAGCCGGACTTTGAATGTCTGCTCTATATACTCAATGGAAAGATTACATCGGGAAGTGAAACCTTTGAAGCCGGACAAATCCTGTTGCTGGATCAGGAAACCACTTTCCAAACCTTAACTGATACCCGATGCCTGTTTCTGGGTGGTGAAACCTGGCCAAGAATTCCTTTTATTGAATGGAATTTTGTTTCGTTTCAGAAAGAAACTATTGAACAAGCCAAACAGGACTGGAAAGAAAGACGTTTTCCTGATATTCCGAGTGACAACAAAGAATTTACACCATTGCCCAGGTGAGTGCAGTTAACGCTGAAAATAACGCTGGAAATGTGCTTCGCTGAGCAAGTGCAGATCTTCATTGATTATCAGCATGACTTCATCAACTCTTTTATTTTTAAACTCTGGCATCAGCTCTACACCTATCTCATGCAGACTTTTAATTCTGTACGAATATTTTTGCAACAAGCCATGCAGCCAGCAAAACGGGGACAGCTCAGGATGATAGAAAAATCTGAAATCGTGCATGACATCCTGTAATTTCCCAACATCAAAAATCCGAAACTTGTTACGTAAAATCTGCTCAGTTAACAAATCAATTCGACTGAATACTGCCAACTTCTCCTCCTCTGAATAAGAGTTCCAGTTGATCACTTCAAAATTAAAACGCTTGCAACCCCGACAAATCTTGTCGCCAAAAGAAGTCGTGGAACAAATACCAATGCAAGGGGTTTTAATCTGATTCATGGTGGTAAATTATAATGCTTTACAGGACATAAATCGAAGCAAAGAAGGTAGAATAGCCTGTATAAGCTAAATCAAAAAGCACAGGAAACATGCATGTTAAAAATTGCCATACTTGATGACTATCAGAATGCCGCATTGCAGGCAGCCGACTGGGACAGTTTAACGGAGGCTGAAGTCAGTGTTTTTCATGAATATATTGCCGGTAGCGACGAAGAAACTCTGGCCGAAAAATTGAGTTCCTTCAATGTGATTGTCGCTATGCGGGAACGCACTCCTTTCCCTGCCTCCCTGCTGCAAAAATTGCCTGAATTAAAATTGCTGGTAACTACCGGTATGCGCAATCTGGCTATTGATATGGATTATGCCCGTCAACAAAATATTCCCGTCTGTGGCACGTCAATGGTTCCACATTCCACGTATGAGCATGCCTGGGCTTTAATCCTTGGCCTGGCCAAAAATATCGCACGCGAAAATGCCATGATGCATGCCGGAGGATGGCAGGCAGAAGTCGGCTTTGGGCTTAAAGACAAAACTCTCGGCATACTCGGTCTTGGCCGCCTGGGCACTGAAGTTGCCCGGATTGGACAGGCTTTCGGTATGCATGTCATTGCCTGGAGCCAAAACCTTAACGAAGAAAAAGCTGCAGCACAAAATGCCAGCTATGTGGATAAAGACACCCTGTTTCGTGAAGCCGACATATTGAGTATTCATCTGCTCTTGAGTGATCGTACCCGAGGGCTGGTCGGCGCACAGGAACTTGCCATGATGAAAAAAAGTGCTTATCTGGTTAATACGGCGCGCGGGCCGATCGTGGATGAAAAGGCCTTGCTGTCATGTCTGCAGAATAAGGCCATTGCCGGTGCTGCCATTGATGTTTACGACATCGAACCCTTGCCGCAGGATCACCCCTTCAGAGCCATGGATAATCTTTTGCTGACCGGACATACCGGTTACGTGGTGCAGGAGCTCTATGAATTGGCTTACGGACAGGCTCTTGAAAATATCAAATCCTGGTTAGCCGGCGAACCGCAACGGGTGCTAAATCCTGATGAAACCGTATAAATTCAGCCAAATGCCAGCTTGCAAAGCAAAGCCCCTACCAAGGCCATTGACATGCCCCAGGCCAGCAAGGCATTAAAAAATTTACGGGTATCCGTTCCTGCCGGCGCGCTGGCTATGTAAAGCGCACCGACCGTAGAAAGTGAAGATAAATCCACCAGGCTTGCACTGACGTTCATCGACCAGGCTATATTAAGTGGATCCATACCTAGCTGTTCAGCCAGCGATGGCACCATAGGCAGGAAAGCCGGCAGTACGACACCTGAAGTACTACTGTAGACCGAAATAATACCCGCAGTAAAAGCCACAATCGGATTTATTGTTCCTGCTGTAGCCACATTGGCAATGCCAGTGGTAATCAGATCCAGCCCCTCGGTTTCACGTAACAGGGTAATCAGTACCGTCACGCCTGTGACCATCAGGATTACACTCCAGGGGATACCCTTAATTGCAACAGCCTCATCCACCGTGCGCAACAGAATTAGAACTGTTGCGATAATCAAAGCCACCATACCGACATCGAAGGAAAAACCGGCGACCAGAATTATCAACATAATAATCCCTGCTATGGTCAGCCAGTGTTGTTTTTCCATTACCGCCATATCATGGCTCTCTAGGGCAACACTCTGGGTGGAATTTTTAAACAGCTTCCATCCACCAAACATAAAAAAACCTCCGACACCGACCAGAGCATGCGCGAGTGCATTGAACGCAAAGGTGTACCATTCAACGCCACCGAGACCGATTTGCTCCATGACACCATGGGCAACAATACCCGTTGGTGCAAAGGGTGACAGAGTTCCAGCCAACACGCCGTTACCGGCCATAATGGCCATAACCAGTGGCGGAATTTTGGCACGTCCGGCAATTGCCATCGCTGGTGGTGCCAATAAGGCACTGGCGGGTGTTGCCCCTGCACCGATAGTCGCGATACCGAAACCCACCATGAAAAACATTACCGGCAACCAGCCAGCATGCCCGCGACACAGCGCTACTGCACGCCCGGTAACGCGGGAAAGTGTGCCATTCGATTCAGCAATCGAAAATAACAGGGTGACACCAAGTAGGGTTGTGAACAGATTAACAGGAAAACCGTTCAGGACAGCTCCTGGTGACATATCGCCGAAAAAAACACCAATAATCAGTGCCAGCGACATCGACAGCACACCTATGTTGACGGCAGTCGTACAGCTAAGCGTAACGGCTATAACCAGGGCAATAACTGATAACCAGGCAAGACTCATTATCAAGAACCTGAGTCAGCAGGCATTAAACTTTCAACAAGCTCTTTAACATTGCTGCACGTTTCCAGGGATTCCACCAGCTCAAACACCTTATTGACCTGCTCATTCGACAGAACCAGCGACGCACAATCATTGAATTTTTCAAAGAGTTCTTCCCGGGTAAAAGGTAAATCCGGCCCTCCCCGATAACGTTCATCAGCTTTTTCCACCAGGGTGCGACCATCAGCCATATCAACTTCCACGGTAGATCTGATTTTCTCCCAGCCCTGCGCCTCAATCTCAGGATCAAGAACACGTTCCACCTTGCGCATCAGTGCCTGCACCGGTTCACTGCGAACAAATTCATCATTAAATTCGTGAATACCGGCCTTACGGCGCAAAGCAATCGCGCTCACCATAAAAGCCGGGCAAAATTTGGCTTCAAGTTCATTATGAGCAATCGGGTAACGCAGTGGATTCAATATGTTAGAACCTGCACGCACACGAATTGCAACAATATCCTTAGCATCGACATCATGATTAATGACCAGGCGGCGCATGGCATCCATAGTCGGGTGTCCCAGCACGCCACAGGGATAAGGCTTGATAGACACTCCCGGTGAAACGATTGTGTGCGGGTTACCGAGTTTGCCCATAATACGGTCTTCATCAAAGCCACCACCCTGACTGAAAGTCTGGAAAAAGCCCCAGGGCGGATCAAGTGCATCTTTACCACCGGTAAAGCCGCGTGCTGCCAGTTCCGCGGCGACAATGCCGTTTTGTGCAGCACGTCCGACATGTAAAGGCTTGGTCATGCTGCCAAAACTAACCCGAATGCCGGATGCTGAACTTGCGGCAATCGCGAGCATATGCGCCAACTGCTCTTCATTCAGGCCAAATAATTTAGCCGCAGTGACTGCTGCCCCAAATGTTCCGACAGTCCCGGAAGAATGAAACCCCTTTTTGTAATGATCAGGGTGAATGGCTTCCGAGATTTTACACTCCACCTCAAAGCCGGTGAGGAAAGCAGTCAAAAACTCCTTGCCTGATATCTCTTGTTTCTCGCCAAGCGCTAGTGCTGCCATTAAAGGCGGTATTGTAGGGTGTGTTAGCAAGCCAAAAATACGGTCTGCACTGGTAGCCAACTGCGTGTCGTCCCAATCCAGCGCATGACCACTGGTGCCATTTACCAGGGCTGCTGCTGCCGCACTGGTCTTAAAAACCTTGGATCCAAAAACCGTGGAGTCGCTACGCGTATCCGTCCCCTCTACGTGTTCATGAAGAATACGGCCAGCAGGTTGAGTAGAGCCTGCCAGCATGACACCCAGTCCATCAATGATGCAACGCTTGGCCAGAGTAAGAGCTTCGGCAGGAAAATCCTCGTAGCTCACTGTATTGATAAAATTTACAACCGCACTACTAACCGAACTGTTTGCTGAATCTTGCGCCTTAGGATCAGACATAACTAAAAATCCCCGAAATAATTACTGATATATTTTCTATTAATGCTGATCCAAATAAGACAGCAGAGCCGAAGTATAAGGCAAGCAAACAAGGCATTGCAAAGCAACTCAAATTAATATCTTCAGCAGCAGCAACTAGCCATTTTTAGCAATTTCACGTAGAATTTGCCTCCTTTTTTGATCCCCATATCGCTATAACCATGAGGTAGCAGTAATGTTAGAAGCTTATCGCAGTCATGTCGAAGAACGTGAAAAACTTGGTGTTATCCCTCTTCCATTGAATGCAGAACAGGTCGCCGATCTGATTGAACTATTAAAGAATCCACCTGCAGGCGAAGAAGAATTTATTCTGGATTTAATCTCCAATCGCGTACCTGCCGGTGTTGATGAAGCTGCCTATGTCAAAGCAGGCTTTCTGGCTGCCCTGGCTAAAGGTGAAACTGCTTCCCCGCTTATTTCGAAACAGGATGCCGTGACATTATTAGGCACCATGCTGGGCGGTTATAACATTGCAACCCTGGTCGAATTGCTGGACGATGCCGAACTGGGCGCAGAGGCGGCAAAACAGCTGTCACGCACCCTGCTGATGTTCGATGCCTTTCACGATGTTGCTGAAAAAGCCAAAGCTGGTAATGAGCATGCTGCTGCCACCTTGAAATCATGGGCCGATGCTGAGTGGTTTACTTCCAGACCTAAAGTACCTGAAATAATGACTGTCAGTGTCTTCAAGGTTCCCGGTGAAACCAATACTGATGATTTATCTCCTGCACCCGACGCCTGGTCAAGACCTGATATTCCTCTGCATGCCAAAGCCATGTACAAAATGCCACGTGACGGCGTGACGAATGCTGAAGAACAAATCAATGAACTTAAGAAAAATGGCTTCCCGGTTGCCCTGGTTGGCGATGTCGTCGGTACCGGCTCCTCACGTAAATCAGCAACCAACTCAGTATTGTGGCACATGGGCAATGATATTCCGCATATACCCAACAAAAGAGACGGTGGAGTTTGTATCGGGGGGCAGATTGCACCGATTTTCTTCAACACCATGGAAGATTCCGGTGCATTGCCGATTGAATGTGATGTCAGCAACATGAATACCGGCGATATCGTTGATATTCATCCTTATGAGGGCAAAATCACCAAACATGGCACCGACGAGGTCCTCTGTGAATTCAGCCTGAAAACGCCTTTGATTCTTGATGAAGTACAGGCCGGCGGTCGAATTCCTCTGATCATCGGACGTGGACTGACAGAGCGTGCCCGTGAAGAACTGGGACTTGAACCTTCTCCTGTATTCCGCAGACCGACTTCCGCTTCTGATAGCAAAGCCGGTTATACCCTGGCACAGAAAATTGTCGGCAAAGCCTGCGGCGTTGAAGGTGTGAGACCTGGCACTTATTGCGAACCAAAAATGACAACTGTTGGTTCACAGGATACCACCGGCCCCATGACACGCGACGAATTAAAAGACCTGGCCTGTCTGGGTTTTACTGCTGATCTTGTCATGCAGTCATTTTGTCATACAGCCGCCTATCCAAAGCCTGTCGATATTTCCACACAGCATACACTGCCTGATTTTATCCGCACCCGTGGCGGTGTCAGCCTGCAGCCTGGTGACGGCATCATTCATAGTTGGCTGAACCGCATGATATTGCCGGATACTGTCGGTACCGGTGGTGATTCACATACGCGTTTCCCTATTGGCATTTCCTTTCCGGCCGGTTCCGGCCTGGTTGCCTTTGCTGCAGCGACAGGCGTTATGCCGCTGGATATGCCTGAGTCTGTTCTGGTCCGTTTCACTGGTAAAATGCAGCCCGGCATCACCTTGCGTGATCTGGTGAATGCCATTCCTTATGCCGCAATTCAATCTGGTGATCTGACAGTTGAGAAAAAAGGTAAAAAGAATATTTTTTCCGGGCGCATTCTTGAAATCGAAGGTCTGCCGGATCTTAAAGTTGAGCAGGCATTTGAATTATCTGATGCTTCTGCTGAACGTTCCGCTGGTGGCTGCACCATTAAACTGAACAAAGAACCCATCATCGAATATTTTAAATCCAATATTACCCTGTTGCGCTGGATGATCTCAGAAGGTTATGGCGATCCACGCACCCTGGAAAGACGTGCTTTAGCCATGGAAGAATGGCTGAAGAATCCTGAATTGATGGAAGCCGATGCCGACGCTGAATACCACAAAATTATTGAAATCGATCTCAATGAAATTAAAGAGCCTCTGCTGGCCTGTCCGAATGATCCGGATGACGTCAAACCGCTTAGCGAAGTTGCCGGCACTAAAATTGATGAAGTCTTCATCGGTTCCTGTATGACCAATATTGGTCACTTCCGTGCCGCTGGTAAAGTGCTCGAACAGGTCAAAGGCTCCCTGCCCACCCGGCTCTGGATTTCTCCTCCAACAAAAATGGATCAGCATCAGCTCACCGAAGAAGGTATCTATGCCACCTTCGGTAGCGCCGGGGCCAGAACCGAAATGCCAGGCTGTTCTCTGTGCATGGGCAACCAGGCCAGGATTGCGCCGAAATCCACGGCAATTTCAACGTCAACCCGTAATTTCCCGAATCGTCTGGGTGACGGTGCCAATGTTTATCTGGGCTCTTCTGAGCTGGCGGCTGTTTGTGCAGCGCTGGGTAAAATCCCAAATATGGAAGAATATATGGCTTATATGGACAGCCTGAATACCATGTCCGGGGAAATCTATCGTTACCTGAACTTCAACGAAATCGAATCGTTTATGCAGGGAGCGCAAAAAGCCCAGAATATTCTTGCTGTGAATATTGATGTAAGTGCCTGATTTAGTTTGACAGCAAGCTAAGGCGTTTCATGGAATTAATCTAATTCTTGAAACGCCTGCTGTCATAGCGATAAAAAGTTAGCTTCAGTCTTGCAAACTTTTTGAAGCGACTTCATAAACATCTTTCGATAGATTTTCCAGATCAAGAATTCTTTGCAACTGAGCCTGCATCAATTTCTGTCGATGCGGCATCTGCTTTCGCCAGTGCGTCAAGGGCGTTAACAATCTTGATGCAATCTGCGGATTAAGTTTATTCAGAATGATGACATTATCGGCCAGAAACTCATAACCTGACCCTGATTCATGATGGAAGCCCACTAGATTCTGGTGACTGAAAGCGCCAATAACAGAACGTACTTTATTAGGATTTTTTATATCAAAGCTTTCATGCTGCGTAAGCTTAATAACTTCCGGCAGGTTTTCTTTACTGGCAACACCTGCCTGCATACTCAGCCACTGTTCAATGACCAGGGCTTCATGTTTCCATTTATCATAAAATTCGCTAAACGCCTGTTGCTTCAGCTTTTCAGCAAGCTCACTTGTCCCTGATAGCAAGCCACGCAATGCAGCACTTTGATCTGTCATATTATCGGCCTGCTGGTATTGCCTGAAACAGGCCTCAATTTTTTCATCATCCACTAAAACCAGATAATTCAAAACTGTATTTTTAAGGGCACGTTGAGCAATCGCATCTGCTTCAACAACATAAGGCTCATCACTTTGCATGGCTTTATAAACATCGGTAAGACTGGCTTCCAGTGCAAACGCAATCTGTTTACGTATGAACTCGCGCACTTCATGAATCGCATCGACATCTATTTCTGTCGCCAGCTCGGCAATATAAGCTTCGGAAGGCAAGATCAGCAGTCGTGACAACATGGCTCTGTCGACATTGTTATCGTTCAATGCCGAGTCCAGCACTTTCTGCATAGCCTGGATTAAACGCTCATCCAGCACCAGCTTTTCAGCATTTTTTCTCTGCTCCATTAATTCATGGATAATCTGCAGACTTAATTGCTGTGATGCTTCCCAACGTACAAAACCGTCACTGTCATGGCTCATTAAAAACATCAGCTCATCACGGGAATAGTCAAACTGCATTTTGACCGGAGCAGAAAAACTTCTAAGCAATGATGGCACCGGTTTCTGGCCGACATGCTTAAACACAAAGGACTGTTTCTTCTCGCTGATTGCAAGCACCTTGGTGTTTTCGGCAGGAACATCCTCTTCATCAAGCTTTAAAGGGATCTCCTCACCCTGCTGATCAAGCAAAGCCATGGCTAGTGGAATATAAAAGTCTTCTTTTTGTTTTTGTCCAGGTGTTGGCGGACAACTCTGTTCAACATGCAAGGTATAGGTCTGTGCCTGTTCATCATAACTGCCGCCAATCTTTAACAGGGGTGTGCCTGCCTGCGTGTACCAACGTCTGAATTGGGTGAGATCAAACCCGCTCACTTCTTCCATAGTTGCAATAAAATCTTCAGTCGTTACAGCCATGCCATCAAACTTTTCAAAATAACGATCTGTGCCCTGGCGAAAAAGTTCAGGCCCCAATAACCTGGCAATCATGCGAACGACTTCTGCGCCTTTTTCATAAATGGTTACTGTATAAAAATTGGAAATTTCCATGTAGGACTCAGGCCTCACCGAATGCGCCATCGGTCCGGCATCCTCTGCAAACTGTACGGTACGTAAAAAATTCACATCATCAATACGTTTGACAGCGCGCGACCCCATATCAGCAGAAAATTCTGAATCCCGATAAACCGTAAAACCTTCTTTCAGACTCAATTGGAACCAGTCACGACAGGTAACCCGGTTACCGGACCAGTTATGGAAATATTCGTGTGCAACAATTGCCTCAATGCGTTTAAAAGAAAAATCGGTCGATGTTTCCGGCTTGGCCAGTACGCAGGAAGAATTAAAAATATTCAGGCCTTTATTTTCCATAGCGCCCATATTGAAATCATCGACAGCGACTATCATGAAAATGTCCAGGTCATATTCACGGCCATAAACTTCTTCATCCCATTGCATGGCTTTTTTTAATGATTTCAGTGCGAAAACACATTTATCCAGATCTTTTTCTTCAACAAATATCTGCAGCGCAACTTCACGACCGGAACAGGTTGTAAAACTGTCATCAACCGAAAATAAATTACCGGCAACCAGAGCAAACAAGTAAGACGGTTTCAAAAAGGGATCATGCCAGACGACCCAATGACGCCCTGCTTTATCAGGCACTGAACAATCACCGCTGTCAATTTTATTGCCGTTGGATAGAAGCACCGGATAATGGGTTTTATCCGCTTCAATACGTGTTGTAAAACTGGACAAGACATCAGGTCGGTCCAAAAACCAGGTTATTTTACGAAAGCCTTCCGCCTCACATTGTGTGCAGAATTTATTACTGGATTTGTATAAGCCTTCCAGGCTCGTGTTTTCCTGTGGCTTGATGCTGACTTTGCTTTCGAGTTCAAAAACATCTTTTACATTTTTTACTGTCAGACTTTTATCATCCAGTTTGTAATCTTTGTTCAGCAGTAATTCGCCGTCCAGACGTAACTCGATAAGTTTTAGCTCCTGACCATTAAGCACCAGTGGCACATGCTGATTTGGCGCCTCAGGATTTCTGCGAATATTTAAACGGGAAACAACAAAAGTTTCTTCTTCATACAGACTGACATCCAGGTAAATTTTATCGATAAAAAAATTAGGAACCTGGTAATCTTTCAAATATATATTTTTAGCCTGTGCTTCTCTCATGTCTAAGTTCTAATCCTTTTTTATTACGCTTGTAAATTAACTTCGTAGCCACCAAATTTACGGACATTCAATACCCCGCAATCCAGTATTAGATATTGCCCTTTTATGCCTTCCAGCTTCCCTTCAATTTTTGTTTCCTTTTCAAAATTAAGTGACGTGACTGTAGCAGGATAACTTTCCACCGGATAATCAATGCTTATTGACTTCATGTCGGTCAAGATACTAATGGCATGTATGCCAAAGCGATCCTGCAAAGCCTGTATTTCCTCTGAACATTCTGCCAATAAATGCTGCCTGTGCTGCTCCAGATCCAGATTTTCAGTTTCACCTTTCAACATGGCACGCCAGTTGGTTTTATCACTGATATGCCGTTTGAATAGTAATTCAAGAAAGCCGGATTGCTGACGGTTCCTTACTCTGAATACCGGCAAAGCCTGCACCGCACCCTGATCTACCCAACGGATCGGGATTTGTGAAGCCCTGGTTATCCCGACTTTTATTCCCGATGAATTAGCCAGATAAACAATATGATCTTGCATGCAGAATTCATCCGCCCATAATGGCTCTCTGCAGGTACCACTTTCATAATGGCATTTTTCGGGAGAGACAATACAACTATCACACTGCGCCAGCTTCTGAAAACAAGGGTAACAATAACCCTGATTAAAACTTTTATTGGTTTCCCTGCCGCAGTAAACACAATTGATTTTTCCAGAAAACGTCAGGCTGATTTTTTTATTTATCAGTGCGTTTAACGGCACCATGGTGTCACCTAAAGGCAAGCTATAGGAAACCGGGCTTTCCAAGCGTGCCTTCATCTTTTGAAGGTTGCCAGTAGTATTAACCGACATTAATGCTTCGCCTCTTTCAACTGCAATTTTGTGCGGTCTATATAACCAACTTTTTCTTCTTCACTTAAATACTTTTCGTCATAGGCAATGACTGCCTGCATGCAAAGCTCAACCTGCTCTTTGCTCAATCGCTCGCCATTTTCCCAACGCCCAAGCTCAATCGCCTGTTTCAGCTTGCTGTGAATCTCCGGGCTTATAGAGGCCAATAGTTCTTCAAAACTGTTAGGGATTTCATCCATTTATTAATTCTCTCTTAACTCACAACTTTATAGTACCTGCCAGTAGTACCTGCTGCTTTTATTTCGCACCCTTGACCATGGCACGCTGGATTCTGCTCACCGTTGATACCACCGCGCCATACAGTACACCGCATAACAAACCGGCAATATGTGCTTCATCCGCAATGCTTTCCAGCCCCATCATCGTCAGAATAATCAATGCCAGCAGCATGAAAAAAACCAGGTTACCAGGCAAGCCCAAACCCTTGGCCGGATCAAATAACTGCCACATCCAAATATAGGCGAAAAGCCCATAGACCACACCGGACATGCCGCCAAAATAAATACTGCCGCTATACAAATACTGGGCAGTATTTGAGACCAGAGCCAGCACAATAATTAAAATCACCATCGCCCAGCTTGCCTGTCTGCTCTCAATTCGTCGGCCAAATTCCCAGAGCCATAGCATGTTGAAAGATAAATGTAACAGCCCTGCGTGCAAAAGCATTGGCGACATCATGTTTAAAAACTGTCTGGCGCTAAAATTTTCCAGTACGAAGCCCAGATTTATGGTTCTCGTACCATAGGCAAAATCGGGAAACAAAAACAAGCGGACAGTATCTGACAATGTATCCAAAGGCGCCAGCACAGCCATGACACAGCAAACCAGTATCAAGACTATCGTCACCGGAAATCGGAACAGTGCCTGCAGCAGGCGCCCGGCACTCTGAGTGACATTAAAGTATCCGGCTATACTGGAGGAATCATTTTCTGCCGGTTTAATCTCACCTGCCTTCCATTGCCGGTACAGGCTTGAAGCTTTAGCAATATCATTAGCATCAGAGACAGCGACGACCTGTAATCCTTCTTCATGATAAATCCGGTGGGACATGTTCTGCTGCCAGAGCAAACGGCTGAATTGTGCCAGGTTTTCACTCTCTGCTGCTTCCAGAACTTTAAACATCGACTAGCCTTAATTGGAGCCCAGCTGTTGAGACCACCCCAGTTTACTTCGACAAGTCGCATAGTAGTTATATTCCGCAGGATGTAGCAAACGTAACTTTTCTGTTTTTTTTCTGACAATAATCTGATCACCGGGTTCCGCCGTGTACTCAACAGAACCATCACAACTCACCTGCGGCATCATATTATGTCTGCCCCCCACAACAATTTTAATTTCACTTTTCCCGTCAATGACCACCGGACGGCTACTTAATGAATGGGGATACATAGGTACCAGCACTACTGCATCCAGTTTTGGATGCATGATAGGTCCGCCTGCCGACATCGAATAAGCGGTTGAGCCAGTCGGGGTAGCCACGATTAACCCATCTGAAGCTTGCTGGTAAACAAATTCATCATCTATGGATAAGGAAAATTCGATCATTTGAGCTGCAATACCCGGATGCAAAACCACATCATTTAAGGCACAGCCGATCTCTTCAGTCTTCTCTCCGCGCTGTATGCTGACATTTAACAGAAAGCGGGCTTCTTCCTTGTATTTTCCATTCAGCACCTGCCCCAGACTGTTTTCCAGATCCTCGGGTCTTATATCGGTAAGGAAGCCGAGACGGCCGCGGTTAATGCCAACGACTGGAATATTCTGGTTAGCCAGTGTGCCTGCCGCTTTCAGCATGCTGCCATCACCACCCACGACAATGACCAGATCACAATGTAAATACAGCTCGTCCTGAGGCACCACCAACATGTCAGAAATGGCACTGTGACCTTGCATAAAATCTGACACTGCCTCATCAACAACAAGCTTCAGCCCCTGCCGTTGCAATAAAAAATCAGCAAGCGCATTCAAAGAGTCGGAGATGTTGGCATTATCCTGCCTGCCAACTAAACCAATACTGGAAAAATCAGACATAAAGCATCCGAACTGCAAGTTGGAAAAATGTGAAGTATATCATGGGCAGTAGGCCTGCAAGCTATTATTTACAAGCTGGTCGCGTCTATAATGCCTTGGTTTTTTAAGGAAGCGTCTCTGGATATTGAAAATATCAGAATAGCTGTTGTTGGGCTTGGTTATGTCGGTTTGCCTCTGCTGGTGGAATTCGGTAAACGTTACCCCACACTTGGTTTTGATTTAAATCAGGAACGCATTCATAGCCTTAAACAACAGCAGGATAATACGCTGGAGCTCAGCTCTGAGGAATTAGCTTCCGCAGTGGAAGCTGAATATTCCTATACAGCAACTGACCTGAATGATTGCAATGTATTCATTGTGACCGTGCCAACCCCGGTAGATCATCATAAACGTCTTCTGCTTGAACCATTGCAGAAAGCCAGCAGGACGATAGCACCCTATTTGAAAGCTGACGATATTGTTATTTATGAATCGACTGTTTATCCAGGCGCCAGCGAAGAAGTCTGCGTCCCCATACTGGAAGAAATATCCGGCTTAACACTCAATGAAACTTTTTTTCTGGGTTACAGCCCAGAAAGAATCAACCCCGGGGATAAAATTCACCGTTTGACCAGCATAAAAAAATAATCTCGGGGTCGAATAGTATTGCAGCGAAATTTGTTGACGATCTTTACGAATCAATTATCCCGGCCGGCACACACCCCGTCAGCAGTATTAAAGTTGCAGAAGCCGCAAAAGTCATTGAGAACACCCAAAGGGATTTAAATATCGCCCTGATTAATGAACTCTGCCTGATTTTTCATAAAATCGGTATAGATACCGAAGAAGTAGTGGATGCCGCTGGCACCAAATGGAATTTTTTACCTTTTCGCCCGGGCCTGGTAGGCGGACACTGTATCGGTGTAGACCCCTATTATCTGACCTATAAAGCTGAATCCCTGGGTTATCGGCCTGAAGTGATTCTCGCCGGTCGCAGAATTAACGACGGGATGGGAAGTTATATTGCGGATCGGCTAGTCAAAAAAATGACCCAGGAAAAAATCAATGTGGTTGATGCCCGGGTACTTATTATGGGACTCAGCTTCAAGGAAAACTGCACTGATCTGCGCAATACAAAAGTCGTTGATATCATCGACACACTGAATACCTATCACGTAAAGGTCGATATCCATGACCCCTGGATTGACCCTGATTTGGCTAAAACAGAACACAATATTTCAATGCTGGAACAGCCTGGCGAAAACCAGTATGACGCTATTATTCTGGCTGTTGCCCACGAGAAGTTTCGTGAATTGGGCATTGATCAGATCAGGAAGTTTGGCAAAACTAACAGTATTATTTTTGACATCAAGTACTTGTTTCCCAGAGGGAAAAATCTCTACCGTCTCTGATCAGTACAACGCTTTACTCTTTTACCTTGCTATCCTGCTTATCCGGCAGAATGCTGCTGATGAATTTTCAGCACCTCGTCCATGACAAAGATGTCTGTCAGTAAGCTGCGCACATGAGTGGAGGCATTCAGGTTATCAATAACTTGCGAACTCAGTGATGGTACATTCAGTACCAGTGCAACCACAGCCAGTGCCGACTCCGCGTCACGCTTCAATATGTTTTTAAAGTTTTCAACTTCCTGAGCAGAGGTTTCATTTAAACCAAGCGTCTTTGTTGATTCTTCAAAACCCGTACCGATATTGCTGATTCCCCAGACCAGCGATTTAAGGAAAGCCCGGATTGAATCTGCGCCTTCAGTTTCGGCAGGCTCATTTTTACGACCCTGTGCGGCATAAGCCAGCATATATTCATAGGCTGATTCTATCTTTTCTATACAATCTTCCAATAGCGTATTCGATCCGGCTGTTTGTTCTGACATTTTTATATTCCTTATGATCTTCTCTTTGAGAAGCAAATTTTTATTCTTTTAGTCTGAAGCAACATTGTTCAATGATTTGTCTGTTTCCTTTGCTCTTTCTGACAACCTGTCCGGTGACCATAATTGCTCATCATGTTTACGTTTATATTCTTCACTGGTAATCCAGCCTTTGAAGATAGAACGCAAATACATTCGGCTTTCAGGCCGTAAAGAAAAATAAATATGCAGCATAATAATGCTGACAAAGCTTAAAGCTGCCAGACCATGAATAAAAAATACCACACCCCAGGTTTCAGCATTCAACCAGTACGGATCCCTTTCCCATAATGGCGTATCAAGGCGAACCATCATCATTAAACCGGTAACGACAGCTGCCAGAGTCAGTACGGCAACACCCTGATGCATCAGTTTTTGCGCCAGTGAATACTTTCCTAACCTGCTTTGATTTAAGTTCAAATCCTTTCGTGAAAACCATATCTCACCGAGTTTTTTCCAAAATACCGAACGGCAGATATGCAGCAGCAATAATATTGTCAGCGTAAGTCCGGTAACCCAGTGAATAACAATCAGACTGGCGCTAAAGCCATAAACCGGCAATAAACCGGTGATTAAAAGAATTAGAATTGTGGCAGCAAAAAACCAATGCAATATCCGGTCAATTAATTTATGACGGATTATTTTACTTTGCTGCATGGGATTTTGACTTCATAAGACTGAGATATCTGAAAATTTTTTTGTCCGACTTTGCGGTTACATCATACAGACACTTGGAAGGCGATTATAGGAAACGATATTTTTTCAGGCAAACTCTTTATAGCCAGTCTGGCTGATTTAAATTTTTTCTAGCAGAGATATCGTAAATTTTCCCACTCAGACAATACTTGAGTCAGCACAAAAAGGGAGCTAGTATCGGTTCATATCAAAATCCCCTAAAAAAGGTCATTTTTTATGCGCCCTCATAATCAATCCAGAAGAAGTTTTATTAAAGGCATTATTGCCTCTGGCGCCGTGGTTTCGACTGGCGGCCTGATGTTTATCAGCGGTTGTTCTGAAAGTCCGACCACCCCTGCTCCGGGTTCAGTTGAAAGGCTTATATCCCTCAATATAAACGGTACAGTTCGTCGCGTAGACGTCCTACCCAATGAAACCCTGGCAATGACTTTACGTAACAAGCTGGGTTTGACCGGCACAAAAATTGGTTGCGACCGCGGTGAATGCGGCGCCTGCAGCGTATTAATTGATGGAGTTCCCAATAATTCTTGCTCAATGTTGAGTCACCGTGTTACCGGTAAAAACATTACTACTATTGAAGGCATCGCCAGTCCGGCAGGCGAGCTGCATCCTGTTCAGCAGGCCATGATAGATGAGCTAGCTCCACAATGCGGTTTCTGTACGCCTGGACAGGTTATTTCATCGGTTGCCCTACTCAATAACAATCCAAACCCTACACGTGAAGAAGCACGTCAGGCCCTGGCAGGTAATTTGTGTCGTTGTGGTGCCTATGACCACTACCTGAATGCTGTGTTACGTGCTGCAGAGGAGATCGCATAATGGCTGATAATCCTACTTACAGACACATTGGCAAAAACTTTACGCCGCCTGACATTGAAGCCAAGGTTACCGGTGCTTCCACCTATTCCGAAGATTTTCGAGCAGAAGGCATGGCCTATATCAAAATGTTATTAAGCCCCATGCCTAAATGCATCGTCAGAAATATAGACGCTTCTGAAGCTCTGGCTATGGAAGGTGTTTACGGCATTATGACAGCAGATGATGTTCCTACTTTCCCAAACCCTGGCGAGCAGATACTGAGCAATGAACCTAATTTTATTGGAGAACCCATATTGGCCATTGCTGCTGTTGATGAAGCAACTGCAGCTAATGCGCTGGAATTGGTCAGAGTGGAATATGAAGAGCAGGATTTCGTCTTAGATCCGCTTGAAAGCCTTTATCCCGGAGGGCCAGATGCCTATTACGGCGGCAATCTTGTTTCTTCTCTACGAATTGAGGAAGAAGATGAGCTTGGCGATATCGGAGTAATCAGCCATAAATGGACAGCCCGTGATTTTGCTGCCGTTGAAGAAGGCCAACTTCCTATGGGAGAGCCGGTCATGGATTGGCAATACGGTGATCTTGACGCAGCTTTTAATGATGCCGCGCTGGTCCTGGATGAAACCTTCGTGACAGCTTGTAATTCGCACCACAGCATGGAACCCAGAAGTGCATTTTCCTACTGGCAAAATGGTAAATGCTATGTGCATGGTTCAACTCAAAGCCAGATGTTTGTTGTACCAGGCCTGGCTAACTTCATAGGCATTCCGCCAAGCGATCTGGTTTATATTTCCGAATTTTGTGGAGGCGGTTTCGGTTCCAAAGGCGCAGCCTATGCTGTAATGGCCCTCCCGGCACACTTTTCTCGAATGATTGGACGTCCCTGCATGCTTCGTATCAGTCGAGCAGAAGAATATTATCTTGGCTCTGCCCGTGCCAGCTTTCAGGGCAGAGCAAAATTAGCCTTTAATGCACAAGGCAAAATGACCGGAGTAGACCTCTTTATTGTGCAGCAAGGTGGTGCCAAAAACCCTTTTGGTGATTTCGGTGCTGCTGGCGGCATGGTTTCTCTGGTTTATACACCAGACAGCATGCGGTTCAGGGCCATTCCAATTGGAACCAACACAACACCTTGCGGGCCTCAACGTGGCCCTGGACAAAACCAGATGTCAGCGGCAATTGAGCCTTTACTGGATAAAGCAGCCAATGCCTTGGGTATTGATCAACTTGAAATTAGACGCATTAACGCCTCCAATCACGAGACACTCACCGGTGGGCCTGTCAGACAGAAAGTATCCAGTTCTTATATGCTCGATGCTATTGATATGGCAGCAGAGCGCTTTGACTGGACCAATAAATTTGCGCGCAATGGTGAGCGCAACGGCTCCAAGGTCATTGGCGTCGGTATTGGACAGGGTTACCACTCAGCCGGTATCTCAGGTTTCGATGGGCTGATGAGAATCCTGCCAGATGGTAAATTGCATATACACACGGGTGTCGGCAACCTGGGTACATACTCCTACGCCTCTACCTGTCGGGTTGCTGCTGAAGTGCTCAACATGGACTGGGATAACTGTGTTATCGAAAGAGGTGATACCAGTAAGCACCTGCCATGGACCATCGGTCAATTCGGCTCCTTAACGACTTATACGATGTCACGTGCAAACTATGCAGCCGCGATGGATATGAAGCAAAAACTTCAGGAAATTGCTGCGATGGATCTGGGAGGCAATGCAGAAGATTATGATCTTGCCAATGAAACCGTATTCAATATAAACGATCCATCCATGAGCATTACCTATGCCCAGGCCGCACAAAGAGCCTTAGAGCTTGGTGGTAAATACGCCGGTGAAGACCCTAACGATACCAACCCACTTACACAGGCATCAGTAGCCGGCCTGGCTGGTACTGGTCTCATTGGAGTCGCCAGAGATACAACACCATTAAATGAGCATATATCTGCCATGGTCGCGACTTTCGTCATGATTGAGCTGGATTTGGAAACCGGCAAGTATGATATTCTGGAGTTCGTAAGCTCTGGTGACTGCGGTACCGTAAACCACCCTCTTGGCCTGGTTGGGCAATTAAGAGGAGGTGCCTGTATGGGTATTGGTATGGCGCGAACTGAACGCCAGATATACGATCCGCAGAATGGATTACCTGGAAGTGTCGGCCTTTATCAGGCAAAACCGCCCTCTTATCTGGATGTGCCTGCTTTTATGGATGTTTCTGCTGTTGATAAGCCAGATCCGACTAATCCCATGGGTATGAAAGGTATTGGTGAGCCACCTGTAGGCGCTGCTGTAGGAGCAGTACTGGCTGCTGTTTCCAATGCCCTTGGCGGTCATTACTTTAACCGTAACCCTGTCACGCCTGACATGATCATCAATGCAGCTTCTGGTCGTGAGCAATCCCACAGTCCACTGCAGCTGTTTACCCAATAGGAGCGTTGAATATGTCTACTAAAGATATGATGCCAAATTTCGACCTATTCCAGCCTTCTGATATGGGCAATGCTCTGGATTTGCTTGACCGCTATGGTGCTGATGCCTGGCCTCTTGCCGGTGGCCAGGACAGCCTTGACTGGTTTAAAGACCGTATTAAACGTCCGGTAGCGGTAATTGATCTGGCTGGAATTCCCGGCATGACAGGCATTAACGAAACAGCTGGTGGCATTGAAATTGGTGCCCTGACAACATTAACTGAAATCGCTGAAAGCTTGCTAATCAGGGAAAACTACGGCGTTCTGGCTGAAGCAGCCAGCCGAGTAGCAAGTCCGCAAATCAGAAATATTGGCACCATCGGCGGCAATATCTGTCAGGATGTTCGCTGCTGGTATTATCGCTCAGGTGTCAATTGCTATCGAGCTGGTGGTGACACTTGCTATGCCGATACACCGGAAGGTTTGAACAGGGAGCATTGCCTGTTCGAGGCTGACCGGTGCGTTGCAGTCACTCCTTCAGATACAGCACCTGCATTAGTCGCACTTGATGCCACAATGGTTATCCAGAATAGTGACGGCATAAGAGAAGTTGCTGCCGAGGATTTCTTTATTGGGCCTAATGTCGATATCGAACGGGTAACCGTATTGGAGCCTGGCGACATCCTTACCTCAATTCGCATTCCCTCCACCTGGGCGGGAACCAGCTATTATTTTGAAAAAGTGGCTGACCGGGCCACCTGGGATTTTGCACTGGTTAATATTGCTGCTGTCTTACGGATGGAGGGCAACGTCATTGCTGATCTGCGTGTTGTCTGTGGCGGCGTTCAATGCACCCCCCGCCGTCTCAATGGTGTAGAAGACATTGTTCGCGGCAGCACCAGAGATGAGGAAACAATCGAGTTAGCATCCGGAGCAGCAGCCCGGGGAGCAACAGTTTTAAACTATAACGGTTTCAAAATTCCTCTAATGGAAAACCTGGTAAAACGGGCCATCCGGGATAGCTGAAAGCACTGATTCAAAATGGATATTTTTCGATATAGCAGCAATGCCTATGGCCAGCAAGTTTTAGGCGGCATTTCGTTCGATCTGATCTATGTCTTTGCCGGGGTGTCAGCCGCCATTATTCTGGCGCATTTCTTTTATCGCCTGCTCAACAAGAAAGACTGATCACTGGGGAAACTGAGGGAATAGCGTTCACGGCCTTGCCGAAAATCTTGCAGTTCTGCAGAAAAGATGTGTTTTGAATGGCGGACCGGACGGGACTCGAACCCGCGACCTCCGGCGTGACAGGCCGGCATTCTAACCAGCTGAACTACCGGTCCGCGACACAAAAAACGATACAACACATAGCAAGTATTGCATAGGTGTTGTGGTGGGTGATGAGGGATTTGAACCCCCGACATTCGCCTTGTAAGGGCGACGCTCTCCCAACTGAGCTAATCACCCAGAGCGTCAAGGCTGCGCATTTTACCGACTTGCAGCTACATGTCAATTCTATTTGGTAGTATGCCTGAAGGTGCCATCCCAGTCCTCTGGTAGCGCATGATTTCTGAGGTCAGCAATGCGCTCAAGATACACAGAGTAAAGCACTTTATTATCTTCGGACTCCTCCAGAGCCTTGTAGCAGACTTCAGCCTTGTCCCATTCCTGCTGCAGATAAACATCGTGAGCTTCGTTGTACTTTCTGACCAATTCCAGCTGCGCCTCAGTAGCCTCTTTTTCCAGGCAAAGCGGCTTATAGATTCTGATCGGCTGCTCCTTGCCTTATAAGCTAAAAATTCGCATCACAATACACAGTGCTTCAATTCCCTGGCATTATGAGCAATATTAAGTAAAGTGCATGCATATGCTGTACAGCAGGTACAGCAATCGCTACACTCTGCGCGCTTTAGATTGACGCTGAAAAATATTTTATGGAAATTTATAAAGAATTTAGTTTTGAAGCCGCCCACTTGCTACCGAATGTGCCCGCTGGACATAAATGCGGTCGTCTGCATGGTCATTCCTATAAAGTACAGGTGCATATCAAGGGTGAGCCTGGAGAAGAATCAGGCTGGTTGATGGATTTTTCAGATGTAAAAAAAATTGTAAAACCGGTCATAAAAGAACTCGACCATTATTATCTGAATGAAATCAAAGGACTGGAAAACCCCACCAGTGAAAATCTGGCGCGTTGGATCTGGGATAAACTGCAACCCCTTCTGCCCTTAAGCAAAATTGTCGTTTCTGAAACCTGTACCAGTGGCTGTATCTATCAGGGCAAATAACTGACGGATAAGTCAAAGAACTGCATAAGCCACGGCAGCTTGAATCTTCAAAAATTCAGTTCCATAATGCCTGAAATAATAAAAACCATGGTGGCATTCGTGCATTTATCTCGTCTTTTAGCAAACGCAGCACTACTTTGCGCAGCTTTTACAATTTTTTTCTCTTCAAATCTCAGTGCACATCACTCCTTCAACTCTGAATTTGATGCCAATCTTGAAGGTGAAGTTGAAGGCGTTGTCCGACGCGTGATCTGGGCCAACCCTCATGTGCATTATTTTGTCGAATCCACCCTGCCGGATGGCAGCACTGAAATCTGGTCTTTCGACCCGCCGGGCAATCTGGTCTCCTTCCGTAATGAAAACTGGACCAACGAAACCATTCAGGTGGGCGATACCATTCATGCCGTTGGCAACCTTGGCCGCAACGGCACGAAAAAACTGTATGCTACATGCATCACCCTGGAAAGTGGCAGACGACTGGGCCGCTGTGTCACACCAAACTCCGAAACCGAAGTCACTGCCGACCCGAATATCGACTACACCGTTCACCCCAATGACTATGAAGTGGATATCAGTGGGTTCTGGACAAACCGGTATAAATTCCAGTTAACAGTTGACGACTTTGAACCGAAACCTATGCCGCATACCCCTGAAAGTGCAGCCATTTATGCCTCAAGAGAATATGGCGATGATCCGGCTTTACGTTGTGAGCATCCGGGTTTACCGCGTTTATTCGGCTCCCCCTTCCCCATGCAGATTGTCGATGCCGGTACGCATTACCTCATCGTTTATTTACAGGAAAACACTCCGCGCTGGGTTTACATGGATGGTCGTGATGCACCAGCAAATCAGCCACTTTCGACCATGGGCTTTTCTACAGCTCACTGGGAAGATCGTACTTTGGTGATCGAAACCACTCACCTGTCACCTGCCTGGCTGGATGGTTCCGGCTACCAGATGTCCGGTGGCGATGACACCCGAGCGGTTGAACGCTGGACCGTCGCCGAAGATGGTCTGTCCATTGATCGCACCATGACCATTTACGATTCCCTCTATACGGAACCTCTCGTCAGAACCCGCGGCTCACAACGCGCCGATGCCAGTGGGCTGCTGGAAAGTCCGACCTGCAATCCGACCTCATTCTTTAATGAAATGATGGAGCGTGGCGTGCTAGAAGAGATACTGCGGGAATCGATTCAGGAATAATAACCAACACGCTTAAACTGATTTAGGCACTTCCCAGTTAATTGCAGCATTCCCTTGCTTTTCAAGATAAGCGTTTGTCTGCGAAAAATGTTTATTCCCCAGAAATCCTCTGTGGGCAGACAGTGGTGAAGGATGTGGTGATTGCAGAACGAGATGTTTGTTTCTGTCGATAAACTGCCCCTTCTTCTGTGCATAGGAACCCCAGAGTAAAAACACCAGTCCCGATTTTTTTTCATTCAGGACGTTGATAACTTTGTCAGTAAATTGTTCCCAGCCTTTGCCCTGATGCGAAGCTGCGAGTGATCGTTCAACGGTCAGCACGGCATTTAATAACAACACGCCCTGCTCTGCCCAAGAAGTGAGACAACCATGATTGGGCCGGGTAATACCCAGATCAGATTCCAGTTCTTTATAGATGTTCATCAAGGAAGGCGGTATGTCGACACCTGGCAAGACTGAAAAACAAAGGCCGTGTGCCTGCCCCGGTCCGTGATAGGGATCCTGTCCGATGATCACAACTTTGACTTTATCCAAAGGCGTTGTGTTAAGCGCATTGAATATCAGTTTTCCCGGCGGATAAATCTGTTTTCCCGCAGCTTTCTCTTGCTGCAAAAAAGATTTCAGCTTCAGCATGTAATCCTGCTCGAACTCAGCGGCAAGTTCGGCTAACCAGGAGGCTTCAAGTTGTATAGCCTGTTGTGAAGATTCAGCCAAAACTTTATGCGTTGCCTAACTACTTTGTGGCCGCATGTGTGGGAACAGCAGCACATCGCGGATGGAAGGAGAATCCGTATACAGCATCACCAGTCGATCAATACCAATACCTTCACCGGCTGTTGGTGGCATGCCATATTCCAGCGCCGTTATGTAGTCATGATCAAAATGCATGGCTTCCTGATCCCCTGCTTCTTTCTCGGCGACCTGGGCATGGAAACGTTCAGCCTGATCTTCAGGATCATTCAGTTCTGAAAAGCCGTTGGCTATCTCCCTGCCGGCAATAAACAGTTCAAAGCGGTCAGAAATCTCAGGGTTATCATCATTACGTCGGGCCAGCGGTGATACTTCAGTTGGATATTCCGTAATAAATGTTGGTTGCAGCAGGAGGTGCTCAACTTTTTCTTCAAAAATTTCCATTTGGATTTTGCCGATACCCCAGCTTTCTTTCACTTCAAGTCCAAATTTATCTGCCAATGCTTTGAGGCTTTCCATATCATTCAAGGCTTCTGCAGAAACACCGTCGATATTGGCAACAATGGCATCAACTACTGACAGCCTGGCGAAGGGCTTGCCAAAATCCAGCGCTATATCCTGATAGGTAATTGTTGTCTCACCGATCACTTCTTCGGCGATCTGTCGCAGCATATTTTCGGTTAAATCCATCAGGTGATGGTAGTCGGTATAGGCCTGATAAAATTCCAGCATGGTAAATTCAGGATTATGCCGGGTTGATAAACCTTCATTGCGGAAGTTACGGTTGATTTCATAGACCCGTTCAAAACCACCCACCACCAGCCTCTTCAGATAGAGCTCAGGCGCAATGCGTAAATACATATCCTGATCCAGCGCATTGTGGTGTGTAATAAAAGGACGCGCCGTAGCACCGCCCGGAATCATTTGTAGCATGGGCGTTTCCACTTCCATAAAACCATCGGCATTCATAAAGCGACGGATAGCATCAATGATTTTGGAGCGAACGACAAAAGTTTCCCTGACTTCTTCATTGGCAATCAGATCAACATAACGCTGCCGGTAACGCACTTCGGTGTCGGTCAGACCTTTGTGCTTGTCTGGCAAAGGCCGGAGTGATTTTGTTAGCAAACGAATCTCGCTGACACGCACAGACAGTTCACCTTTGCCGGTTTTAAATACTTCACCACTGGCCGCAACAATATCACCCAGATCCCAGCTTTTAATTTCCTTGTTTTTGGCTTCGTCAAAGTTTTTGAAATTTAGATAGAGCTGTATCTCTCCACTGCCATCCAGCAAAACAATAAATGGGCCACGCATACGGATTGCTCTGCCCACCACGCTGACGATACTTTTTTGTTCTTCGATCTCTTCCTTGCTCTGCTCATCAAATTCATTATGCAGTTCAACAGCAAAGGCAGTACGGCGAAAATCATTCGGGAAAGCCTGTCCCTGCTGGCGGATTTCCTGCAACTTTTCACGACGTTGATGAATCAGTTTGTTTTCATCGACAGTATTACTGGTATCGTTATCACTCATCTTAACTTCTCAATGTTTTAAAGAATTTTTTATAAACCCATCTTCAGACTGGCTTCCATAAACTGATCAAGGTCGCCATCCAGAACAGCACCGGTATTGGAGGTTTCCACGTTAGTGCGTAAATCTTTTATGCGTGAGGAGTCGAGTACATAGGAACGAATCTGACTGCCCCAGCCTATGTCGGCTTTATTGTCTTCAACCGCCTGCAGGCTTTCACGTTTCTTTAGCATTTCCATTTCATAGAGCTTGGCTTTTAATTGTTTGATGGCCGTCTCTTTATTCTTGTGTTGTGAGCGCTGGTTCTGACACTGCACCACAATACCCGTTGGCTCATGCGTTAATCGCACCGCTGAATCCGTGGTATTAACATGCTGACCACCTGCACCACTGGAACGATAAGTATCCACCCTGACCTGGCTCATATCCAGGTCGATATCAATATCATCATCGATTTCCGGCGAGACAAAGACCGAGGCGAATGAGGTATGCCTGCGGTTACCCGAATCAAAAGGCGATTTCCTGACCAGACGATGCACACCGGTCTCGGTACGTAACCAGCCAAAGGCAAATTCACCTTCAAAATACAAGGTTGCGCCCTTGATACCAGCGCCCTCTCCCGGTGTAGACTCAACCAGTTCGGTATTGAATCCCTTTTGCTCACCCCAGCGCAGATACATGCGCATGATCATTTCTGCCCAGTCCTGCGCTTCCGTACCGCCGGAACCTGCCTGTATATCCAGATAGGCATTGTTGGCATCCATTTCGCCGGAAAACATCCGGCGTTTTTCCAGCTCTTCGAGTTTTTCCTCGGCCTTGTTCAGATCAAGCAGGGCTTCGTCCAGCAGCTCCTGGTCGTTTTCTTCCCTGGCCAGTTCGATGATGCCTTCAATGTCAGCGTAAGCCTGTTCCAGTTCAAGTATCGTATGCACAACCGTTTCAAGACTGGCGCGTTCCTTACCCAGCTCCTGGGCATATTCAGGCTTGTCCCAGACCGCTGACTCGCCCAGTTCCAGTTCGACTTCGGTTAAACGTTCCTGCTTCTGCTCGAAGTCAAAGATACCCCCGAAGCACTGAAATACGTTCCAGGTTGTCTTTTATCTGTTGGAATAAGCTGTTTACTTCGAGCATGTTGGGGCTTCCTTGAAAAAAGCGCGTATTCTAACTTTTATCTCTACCATCTGCCCACTTTTCAGCGGCTTTGTTATCCGATTGTTTGGCTTCGACCCAGTGTTCATGTTCTCTGCTTTTACTTTTCTTCCAGAACGGCGCTTGTGTTTTTAGAAAGTCCATTATAAAGGCACAGGCGGCGAAAGCCGCTTTACGATGCATACTGCTGACCGCAACAAACACGATTTGTTCGGACAGCTTCAATTCGCCAATGCGATGAATAATCACCACATCAAGCAGAGGCCAGCGTTGGTCTGCCTGCTCGGCAATTTCCTGCAGTTTTTTCTCGGTCATGCCCGGGTAATGTTCAAGATACAGGGACGTGACTTTATCGCCCGGCGATTTTTCATCATCCTGCTCCCTAACCAAGCCGGTAAAAGTAGCCAGCGCACCGATATCCTGATGCCCAGCCCGCATGGCAGCACATTCATCATCAATGCTGAAATCTTCTTGCTGGATGGAAATTTTCAGTGAACGCAAAGTAAACTCTTTTGGTTTTTCCAATTAAGCCTAACCACCTGTTACCGGTGGAAAGAACGCAATTTCATCGCCGTCTTTTACCGAACTGGCAAATTTAGCTACTGACTGATTGACCGCAACCAGTACCGAAGCACTGTTCAACACTTCTTCCCACTGACTGCCATGTTGCTCAACAAGCAACTCAACCAGTGCACTGACGGTATCAACCTGGACAGGCAACTCAAGCTCTTCAGAAGCCAACCCGAGTTTTTCACGGATACTGGCGAAATAGTGAATGGTCGTCATTTATTCCCTGCTCCAGTCGCCGGATTTGCCACCTGATTTTTCCAGCAATCTCACTTGTGAGATGGTCATGCCTTTATCAACCGCCTTGCACATATCGTAAATGGTTAATGCGGCAACAGACGCGGCGGTCAGTGCTTCCATTTCCACCCCGGTTTGCCCGGCAAGTTTACAGGTCGCCTTGATCAATACCTGACTGTTTGCTGCATCAGCTTCCAGATCAACATTGACCGAACTCAGCATGAGTGGATGGCATAAAGGAATTAAATCCGGGCATTTTTTTGCCGCCTGTATACCCGCTATACGGGCGACTGCAAACACATCCCCTTTTTTATGCTTGCCTTCGGTTATCATGACCAAAGTTTCCGGCAGCATAGTGATGACAGCTTCTGCTGTGGCTACACGCTGACTGATCGCCTTGTCCCCGACATCAACCATTTGCGCCCGCCCTTGAGAATCCAGATGTGTCAATTCATTCATTTTTTTCATAACCTGCTAAAAAGAAACGATTATCGCATTAGTTTGGCGTTTATGTAGCCCCCAATTTCGGGTAGCATGCCCCGCTTATGAATTGGTATCCCCACACAACAGTCGCCTGCATTGTAGAGCAGAATGGTCGCTTTCTTATGGTCGAAGAAGTCGACCAGGGCGAAACGGTTTTTAATCAGCCTGCCGGCCATCTGGATGAAAACGAAACTCTTTACGCGGCAGCGATTCGTGAAACCCTGGAAGAAACAGGCTGGGAGGTGACACTGGATGCCTTTCTAGGGACTTATCAGTATCTCAGTCCTGTCAACAACATCACCTATATCAGGCATTGTTTTATTGCTTCGCCGTTCAAACATCATCCTGAACTAAGGCTTGATGAAGGAATAATTGCTGCGCACTGGCTGTCCGCAGAAGAAATACTGGCTCCTGATTTTAGCGCACGCAGTCCTATCGTCGGGAAAGTCCTGCAGGATTATCTGGACGGTCAGCGTTATCCACTCTCACTGATTTACCATCATGAACAATAAACGAGACAGCAAAGTGATTGTTGGCATGTCCGGTGGCGTGGATTCTTCGGTGGCCGCACTCCTGCTGCTTGAACAGGGTTATCAGGTTGAAGGCCTGTTCATGAAAAACTGGGAAGAAGATGACGACACTGAATACTGCACTGCCAAAGAAGATCTGGCTGACGCGCAGGCGGTTTGTGACAAGCTCGGCATCACATTACATAAAGCCAATTTTGCCGCTGAATACTGGGATAATGTCTTCGAACATTTTTTGCAGGAATACAAAGCTGGCCGCACACCGAATCCCGATGTCTTATGTAACCGGGAAATAAAGTTCAAAGCTTTTCTGGATT
Organism: Gammaproteobacteria bacterium; assembly: GCA_038148755.1. GTDB lineage: Bacteria > Pseudomonadota > Gammaproteobacteria > Pseudomonadales > Pseudohongiellaceae > UBA5109. The sequence goes on along the minus strand of JAYQWA010000011.1, from coordinate 40,430 downwards.
ACGCCAAACAGCTGGGTGCTGATCTGATTGCCACCGGCCATTATGTCAGGAAGCTAACAGAAAACGGCCAGACCTTTTTGTTAAAAGGCCTGGATGACAATAAAGACCAAAGCTATTTCCTCTGTGCTGTCAAAGAGGAACAACTGGCACAAACCTTATTTCCTGTCGGTGAGCTTGAAAAGCCGTCAGTACGCGCCTTGGCTGAAAAGCATGAACTGCTGATCCATGATAAAAAAGATAGCACAGGTATCTGTTTTATTGGTGAACGTCGCTTCAAGGATTTTCTGGAAACCTATCTGCCTGGACAACCGGGCAATATCGAAGATACTGAGGGTAATGTTCTGGGGCAGCACAGTGGCCTGATGTATCACACGCTTGGTCAACGCCAGGGGCTTGGCATTGGCGGTGTGAAAAACCAGCAGGAAGCTCCGTGGTATGTTGCCAGCAAAGACCTGGATAGAAATGTATTGCTTGTTGTTCAAGGTAATGAACACCCACTGCTCTTTTCCAATCAGCTCAAAACTACTGACATCAGCTGGGTAAACCAGACTGAACCAGAGTTTCCATTGAACTGTCAGGCGAAAGTCCGCTACCGTCAGCAGGATCAGGCCTGTACCTTAAGCAAAGACGGCACTGTTTACACAGTTAACTTTAACGATCAGCAGCGCAGTGTCACCCCCGGCCAGTTTGTTGTCTTTTACCAGGGTGATATTTGCCTTGGCGGTGGCGTTATTGAATCCTCGCATATGGTTTAATAACTTTCATGAACAGACAAACCCAACAAAGCCTGGCGCTTGCCGGTGTTGCCCAGGCGGCTTTTTTAGTTGACCAGCTGGCTCAGCATGGCCTGGCAGCCCAGGGCAAGCTGAACACATGCCTCCAGAGCCTGTTTATTACCAATCCAGCCTCAACCGAAGAAGTCTATGGCTCTGTCAGTAAACTAAGGCTTGGGCTACAAGTGCTGGAAGAAATCTTTATCAGCAAGGAGAATTCCTTAAAAAGCCCTGAACTCATGCGCTATCTGATTGGCATGATTTATCTGGAAGCAAGACTCAGCAAGCAAAAAGACATGTTGGATAAAATCTCTACGGGTATCGCCGAAGCTGGTGACAGTGAACACATGTCAACAGAACAACTGGCGGAGAACCCGGACATTATCAAGCAACTTGCCCGTCTTTATCAGCAGACCATCAGTACGCTTTCCTTTCGTATTCAGGTTTCCGGCAAGCCCCAATATTTAAAAAATGCTGATATTGCCAACACGATTCGGGCAACCCTGTTCGCCGGTATCAGGTCAGCAGTACTCTTTCATCAACTGGGTGGCCGACGCTGGCATTTTCTGATTAAACGCCGAAGAATCTCCCATGATATCCAATGGCTTTTACAGAAAGCCTGAAAAGTAATATTTGTTTGCCTTTCCCGCTTAACTCAACAGCCACAGAACATAGACATTTCTAGCAATGGCGTTTATTATCCACGCTTCATTTCTAGATTGTGAAGGGGATATCGAATGCAACAAAATAATAATAACTGGGATACAGATTACGAGTGGAAAGTAGTTCTTCTACTTGCACTTGCTTTTGCGCTTGTCGGGATGGATCGTTTTGTCATTGGTGCTTTATGGAACACTGTCGCCGCTGACCTAAACCTTGATCCTGGCGCTATTGGTAACCTCGCCGGTTTGACCGGTATGGCCTGGGGCGTATTTGCCATCGTTTTTGGTCGTCTGGCTGATAGATGGGGACATCGAAAAATTATTCTAACTTCCGTCATTCTTTTCTCCTTGATGGGTGGATTAACTGGTCTTGCTACTGGTATGACTTTCTTCATTCTGATCAGAACCTTATTAGGTGTGACTGAAGGTGCCTATACGCCAACTTCCTTTACTGCTGTCGCAGTAGCTTCAAAACCAAGCCGACGCGGCCTTAATCAGGGTCTGCAACAATGTGGGGTCTCCCTGATGGGCTTGGGTATGGCACCAATTATTGCCACTCAGCTTCTGGGTATGGGACTTAGCTGGCGTATGGTATTCATCCTGATCGCTGCCCCTGGTTTTATTGTTCTTGCCTTCCTGTGGAAAGTATTGAAAGAACCTAAAGATACCATGGGTGCAGCAGCACTGGGTGTTACAGAAGAAACTGATGAGCTCAGCCTTGGCCAATTAATCGCCAGCTATGCAGGACCGCTTAAAAGCTACAATGTTGTAATAGCAACTATTGCCCTTTTAGGTGCCATGTGTGGCTTGTTTACGCTTGCTGCCTTTATGCCTGTTTATCTGGAAAATGTTGTCGGTCTTAGCCTTGCAGAAATGGGTGTTGTTACCTCTGCAGTAGGTTTCGGCGGCTTCTTTGGTCAGTTTGGCTGGGCGGGTGTTTCAGACAAATTAGGCCGCAAACCCGTTGCTATTATCGGATTCGCAGCAGCAGCCGTATGTCTGTACTGGTTTCTGCAGGTTGACAGTGGCGTTGGAGCCCTGTTTGTTCCTCTGTTCCTGTCTTCTTTCTTCTGCTTCGGTAATATCGCTCTGATCACTGGACCAATCGCTACAGAATCAGCACCTGTCGGTCTGGTTGCAGCATCTATCGGTGTTGTTGTCGGTATCGGTGAGATTTTCGGTGGCGGTCTTGGCCCGATCGTTGGTTCTTTTGTAGTCCCAACCATGGGCTTGGTCGGACCTTTATATGTAGCCTTAGGCGGTATGGTTTTCGGTTTTGTTGTTTCTCTCTTCCTGAAAGAAACAGCGCCCGTGAAAGTCGTATCAAGTGCTACACCCGCTATTGATGAAAGCGGTCCCGTAGCCTAAAACCCGATCTAGAATAAAAAAGGGCAGCTCAGCTGCCCTTTTTTTCGCATTCAATTTCAGTCCTTAATTAATCCCCTTCACTCTTCCCGCTATTTTGAGCCAATTCGAGTAAATCCAGTCCTGCAATCGCAGCAAAGCTTTTACTGTTCATACATAAAAGCCTGGCGTCCAGACTGATTGCATGTGCAGCGAGCATGGCGTTGTTCATATTAGTGACGATGCCTTCTGCAAGGGCCTGTAGTTGAATTTCCGTGTATTTGTCGACTGCAGCTTCATCCCAGGGCACGATTGCATCTAGCCTTTCGCAAAAAGCGGCTACCAAGGCCATATGCTTTTCTTTATCGGCGGTCTGTAAGGCGCCAGCCACCAGTTCAGCATAGGTGATGGCAGAAAGCAGGATTTCATCACCCCGTGCAGTCCAGTTTTCCAACAGCTCCAGCGCCGTTTGATCCTGTGTCAGGATAATATGACGGCATATATCAGGACTCAGCAAAATTAACATCTAAAAGCCTCTACAAGCCTGTAAAATCAATGGGTTCAGGATTTAATCAAGCGTGGCCGTATGCGCATAAAATCTTCATCTGCTGCAGCTTCCTCCCGGTAAGAGCTCCAGGTACTGCGCACCGGACTTAAAAGCAGTGAATTTCCTCTTTTTTCGATATTGACAGCATCCACCCCCTTAAATTCCAGCTCCCTTGGAATACGCACCGCCTGATTGCGGCCGTTAGTGAAAATTTTAGCGGTAATCGACATAAAATAGCCCAGAAAAGTGAATTTCCAGCAGTATACGCCTGAATAATCATATGTCAAACATATGCCAACTTGAATACTGATTTATAAGCATAAATACGTTATCATGCCGCTTTAGAAACAGACAGGTTTAAGCCCCATATGCCTCTCACAAGCCTAAATGCCATTTCCCCTATTGATGGCCGCTATAACAACAAAACCACAGCCCTAAAAGACTATTTCAGCGAATACGCCCTGATCCGTTACAGGGTGATTGTGGAGCTACGTTGGCTACAGCAATTGGCGGAAAATCCCGGAATCAGTGAAGTTCCTGTACTCAGTGACTCGGCTAATGCCTTTATTGAAGCACTGATTAAGGATTTCAGCGAAGCTGATGCTCAGGATATCAAGGATAAAGAGGCCGTCACCAATCATGATGTCAAAGCCGTCGAGTATTTCATCAAAGAAAGGCTGGCTGAGAACACGGAACTCAAAGCTTCAATGGAATTCGTACATTTTGCCTGCACCTCCGAAGACATTAACAACCTGTCTTATGCGTTGATGCTGAAGGATTTCCGCGCTGACTGTCTGTTACCTGAATTACAACAGGTCGTCGAGGCCATAAAAGAGAAAGCCCATGCATATGCTGATATCCCCCTGCTCTCCAGAACACACGGGCAGACTGCAACTCCCTCAACCATCGGTAAGGAATTTGCCAATACCGTTGCCAGACTTGAGCGCCAGGTTCAGCAGATTAAAGCAATGCAGCTGTTGGGGAAAATTAATGGCGCAGTCGGCAATTACAACGCCCATATCGTGGCTTATCCGGAAGTTGACTGGGAAGCCAATGCTGAAGATTTTGTGACAAAACTTGGTTTAAGCTGGAACCCCTATACCACCCAGATTGAACCGCATGATTATATTGCCGAATTATTTGCTGCGGTCTGTCGTTTCAATACCATCCTGATTGATTTTGACCGTGATGTCTGGGGTTATATTTCCCAGGGCTATTTCAAACAGAGAATGATCGCTGGCGAAGTCGGGTCTTCCACCATGCCGCACAAGGTCAATCCCATTGATTTTGAAAATTCTGAAGGCAATCTTGGGATTGCCAATGCCGTTATGCAGCACCTTTCAGAAAAATTGCCTATATCTCGCTGGCAACGTGACCTAACTGATTCCACTGTGTTACGCAATATTGGTGTTGGTTTTGCGCACGGCACCATCGCTTATCAGGCGACATTAAAAGGCATTTCCAAGCTGATGATTGATGCCGATGCCATGGCGGCAGACCTCGATGCCAGCTGGGAAGTCCTTGCCGAGGCCATACAGACAGTCATGCGCCGTTACGATATCCCGGAACCTTACGAAAAGTTAAAAGCCTTGACCCGTGGACAACGAATTAATGCAGAAGTATTAGGCGAGTTTGTTGAAACACTTGAGTTACCTGATGCTGTCAAAACTCAATTAAAAGCACTGAGACCGGAAAGCTATATCGGCAATGCCTCCGAACAGGCTAAAAAAGTGTAATGCTGCCGGATGACATCAGCCCTGAAGAATTTCTCGGTACTTACTGGCAAAAAAAGCCTTTACTCTTAAAAAATGCCTTCCCTGAATTCCAGGATCCCCTGAGCCCTGAAGAACTCGCGGGTCTGGCTTGCGAAGAAGAAATCGAAGCCAGACTGGTCTTTAATGAAAATGACACCTGGCGCCTGAAATCTGGGCCATTTACCGAACAGGACTTTACAACACTTCCTGAACATGACTGGACCCTGCTGGCACAGGCCGTTGACCACTGGTTTCCTGCCGTAAAGCAACTTTTAAACAGTATCTCTTTTATTCCGGGCTGGCGGCTTGATGATGTCATGGTCAGCTATGCAACAAAAAATGCCGGCGTAGGCCCGCATTTTGATTACTATGATGTCTTCATTATTCAGGGTCTGGGCCAAAGACACTGGCAACTTGGTCAACGCTGCGATGATACCAGTCATTTAAGACAAGACACTGAGCTAAAAATTCTGGAAAACTTTATTGCGCAGGAGGAATTTACTCTACAGGCTGGTGATGTTCTCTACATCCCTCCCGGTCTTGCCCATCATGGCACCGCATTAAATGAATCCCTGAGTTATTCCATCGGTTTCCGGGCTCCCTCCTGCGCTGAATTGCTGAGTCAGTTTGCTGCCCGGCTCTGTGCAGAACTGACCGAAGACCAGCGTTATAGCGACCCGGACTTGTCAGGCATAAAAGTACAGCCCAATCTTTCTGAAATTAGTCACGCCAGTCTGTCTAAAGCAAAATCACTTATTCAGACTTATCTTCAAAATACAGAGAATTTTGAGCATAAAATAGAACAATGCTTTGCACAGACCATGACACAAAGAAAATATCCAGAGCTGACTTATCTACCAGATACCGAATTCAATCCTGAGACATTACAAGCAGCTCTGCAGCAGGGTCTGTTACTGGAAAAACACCCTGCTGCCCGTTTTGCGTTTTATGAAAAGGACCACACCCTGTTTTTATCTGTTGATGGTGCCGGCTTTGACTTACCTGTTAACAAGAATGACATTCATAGAATGGTCCTTGAGCTCTGTGATGCCAGAACAGTCTGCATTGACAGCCAGGCTATCCAGAATTCTCCAGACTGTTTAAATCTTGTCTGCAAACTTTATAATCAGGGCTCACTCATAGAGGCCAATCCGGAGAATTAGTACAAGCTCATGTCTGTTTCTTCACAACCGCTTTCTCATCGCTTCTGTGTCGCCCCCATGATGGACTGGACCGACCGCCACTGCCGTTATTTTTTACGTTTGTTAAGCAAGCACGCGATGTTATACACGGAAATGGTAACTACTGGTGCCTTATTACACGGAGACAAAGAACGTTTTCTGAAGTTTAACCCCGCAGAACAGCCGCTCGCCATTCAGCTCGGAGGCAGTGACCCCGACGAGCTAGCTGAATCTGCCAGGCTGGCTGAAGATGTGGGCTACCAGGAAGTTAATTTAAATGTCGGCTGCCCCAGTGACCGTGTGCAAAATGGTAAAATTGGTGCCTGCCTGATGGCTGAGCCCGAACTGGTTGCAGACTGTGTTGCTGCCATGAAAAGTTCAGTCAATATTCCCGTCACCGTGAAAAGCCGCATTGGGATAGACAATATCGATTCCTATGACGAGTTGGCGAATTTCATTACTCTCGTAAACTCTGCTGGCTGTTCCTGTTTCATTCTGCATGCCCGCATCGCAATTCTTAAAGGCCTGAGTCCAAAACAAAACAGGGAAATACCCCCTTTAAACTATCAGCGTGTCTATGACATTAAAGGCAATTTCCCCGAGCTGGAAATAATCATTAACGGCGGCATTAAAACCCTGGCAGAAGCACATGAGCATTTACGTCATGTCGACGGCGTCATGCTGGGACGTGAAGCCTATCAGCACCCTTATATCCTGTCTGCTGTAGATCAGGAATTTTTCAATGCTGATAATGAGATACCTGAGCGCCAAAAAATCCTTGAATATTTTTTACCCTACGTTGCCGAGGAATTACAGCAAGGAACAGCCTTAAGACATATAACCAGGCATATACTTGGGCTGTTTCAAAACCAGCCAGGCGGTAAAAAGTTTAGGCGCTACCTCAGTGAAAATGCTTATAAGCCCGGTGCCGGTATAAGTGTGCTTGAGAAAGCCATGCAAGTAGTGCAACCCCGATAAAGGAGAGCTTATGTTACAAAGTATCAACACTTTCTTTAACAAATACCTGAGTCCGGCAGAACAGCATGACGCAGGCGTAGCACTCATAGAAAAAAATCATCTTGCCTGTGCAGCTTTGATGTTTGAGCTATGTAAGGCCGATCACAGCATAGACGATATCGAAACAAAAAAGATATCCAGCATTCTGCAAAGCAAATTTAACTTGCCGGAAGCTACCCTGGAAGAGTTATTCAACCTGGCTCAACAGGAAGCCGATGAAGCCACCTCGGTCTATCAGTTCACCAGCCTGATTAATGAATCTTATGACCAGAAAGATAAAATTGCTTTAATCCAGAACATGTGGGAAGTGGCTTTTGCGGATGGCAACCTGGATCGTTATGAGGAGCATCTTATTCGTAAAGTTGCTGAACTGCTGTATGTCTCTCACAGCGACTTTATTAAAACCAAATTGGCAGTGAAGAACAGTTGAAAGAACAGTTAAAAAGAACATTTAGCTGTTTTTTAAGGCGCTGACCAGATCCTGAAATTCAAGTTTATTCTCATCACTTAAAGTCATAAGCGCCTGGTGGGCAACAATAACTTTCTGTTTGATCACATCTTCAGGCTCGCTGACGTGATTCAACTCGCCAAAATTTGTTTCAGCATCAAGTGGCTCTTCCACAATATCGAAAATAATATCAAAGCTCATGCCTTTAAGAATTTTTGTGATATCAGGATTAGTGGAAATAATGCTGGGTTTAACATTAAAGCGGTTACGCAACTGGATTGCCATTTTGGCAAGCAAACCCAAAGCCGTACTATCAATCCCGGTTGTTTCAGCCAGATCGACAATCATGGCTTCCAGAATAGCCTTGCTGTAGAGGCTTGAAAAATAATTATCGATGGTAGAACTCATCAGGACACGCACATCCCCCACCAGTTTAAGAACTGGCATGTGCTTGTATTCTGCTACTAAAATCTTTCCTGAATTCATCTATAACATAACCCTGCTCATCCCAATTGTTATGATGCCAGATCACTGATATTCATCACAGCAATATCATCAGGTATATTTTTCAGATTTTTAAGCATGAATGCTTCTCTGATAGCCTGAAATTTTCCTTCACTTTGCTCTACGACTTCAAGAATTCTTTTTTCTTTTTCTTCCAGGCTGGCTTGTGGCAAGGTTTCAAGAATGCCATCGGAACATAATGTGAGTGATGCTTTTTCGAAAGGAATGGTTTCTTCAAAATATTCCGCTTCAGTCAGCAAACCGACAGGAAAGCTGCTGCGCTTAACTTCTATAAAGCTGGCTTTGCCATCCTTATAAATAACAGGAAGTGGATGATGAGCAGCAACACTATAGGTCAGAGTGTTGTCTTTCCTGTTTAACAGACCGACAAACATGGTGATATGTTTGCCAAGTCCGGCACCAAGTAAGTCCTTATTTAAACGCCTGAGTATTAAAGCTGGGGTAAGTTTTTTGGAAAAGGTGCCTTCCTGTTCCCGCAACATCTGCTCAGTACGAAAACGTAACAGTATAGTAATGAAAGCTGACGAAGAACCATGGCCTGAAACATCCGCCAGATAAAACAAAACACTGTGCTTCGACACTTCAGCGTACTCTACTGAATCTCCACTCAGATAGAGGGAAGGTACAACTCTGTGATTAATCTCATAACCCGCCAGAACCTGTGGTGGCTCTGGAGACATGCTTATCTGGACCAACCTTCCGGCCTGCTGGTCAGTCTGGAATAGCTCAAGGTTATATTCCAGCTCATGATTGATGCTTTCCAGTTTTTTGCGATAGGCCTCATTTTCTTTAATGATATTAGCCTTATTCAAGCTGCTGTTGATGGAAAGTTGCAGCAGCACCAACTCAGTAACCGGCTTTATAAGATAATCGCTGGCACCAAGTTTCATTGCTTCAACAACATTATCGAGGACTTCTTTATCTGAAAGCACGATGACCGGCTGAGCGGAAGACTCCAGAAAAATAGCTTTCAAAAAATCCAGAGCGCAGTCACCCGCAATATTAAGGTCAAGAATGATCAGGTCGGGCGCAGCCGAATGAAAAGCTTCCATTCCTTCACTGGTATCCGAGGCGACAACAACACGATAGGCGAGTTCTGACAGAAAAGCGGCAATACTATCCCTGACGACGAGGTCATCATCAATTACCAAGACAGTACTATTATCCCCTTTTTCCATTATTCTTCTTGAGAGGCTAGCTGATTCCTCAAACAGCCTACCGTTGAATTATGTTAGTCAATGAATATGGCTCCTGAGATGCCTTAAAAAAACAGTGGATTTTATCTAAACCAGGAACATTTCTTCAAAACCCCAAGACAGTTCTACCTTACTCCCTTCTGTATTTTGCTGCAATAGAAGTTCGTTAATTACATCACAAAATGTTTATTTAAAATAATACATACTCGCAGGTGAGAATTGTTTGAACCGAAAAATAAATTTACCCATAATAGGCTCTGATTCAATGATTAAAATGCGTGACCTACTCAGAGGGACCTATCACACAATGGCTCGTTTCCATGATCAACGTGAATTCGAACGAGCAAAGGTAAATACTGCTATCACTTTATACTATGGCCGCCCACAAAAAATATGTGAAGCGCTTTGTGTCAACATCAGTAAAAGTGGCATGGGGATAATGACGGATCAGGTCATTCCTATGGGAACCGAATGCAAAATTAAAATCCATGATGGACAAACCAATAAGAATGAGTTCCAGGCACTAGTGGAAATAGTCCGTATTTTCGATTTGGAAGAAGGCCAATTCTTCCTCGGGGTAAAAACCCTGGTTAAATATTAACACCCATAGCGGTCTCCAGAACTTCTTCCTGCCAATACTTCTGTAAGCGTTTTTCTGAAACTGGTTCTCGTGTTCCCATCGACTGAGCAAATAACGACACCCGAAATTCCTCCATTAGCCATCTGAACCTCTCAAGCTCATCAGACACCCTGTTTTGTTTTACCAAAAACTCATATTGCTGGTTATATAAGGCCTGATAACGCTGCAATGTTTTTGTCCATTCCTTGTCCTTTTCCGCCTGCCTGGGATACTTCTCCATCCGCTCAGCAATAGCGTTTAAATATCTGGGTATTTCTGTAAAGTATTCTTTCGGTGTGTCACAAATAAAATCTGCATGAAAAAGTTCCTCCAGCTGCATTTCCACATCCTTGTATACAGACTCGATAGCGGAAAACTTTTCCAGTAACTTTGTAACCTGATGATAACGCCCTGCTATGTCATAAAGTTTGTGCCCCAGCTTTTCAGCAATGGCTATTAAATCGCCTCTAAAACGCTCATACATGTCATTAAACGCTTTCTCTGTTCTTGGCAGCTTATTTTCATTAATAAAACAGTTTCGATAGGCGGTACGAATCAGCTGCTGCAGAATTTCATCTTTGTGCCCAAAATGACTTAAAAGCAGGTTTTTCTGTTTATCACTCAGGAGTATCTTTTTCAGATACTTTACCTGCTGAGGGCTTTTTAGCATCAGCAAACGTACAATACCCCAGACTGTTTCCTGCACTGCCAATGGCAGATTATCACACAGGGTTAAAGCGACGCTGTCGAGCTCATCCACTAGAGCCGGGTAAGTACATAATCTGATATTCTCAACCTTGATTTCATGCGTTTCTTCGAGCTCGCCAAAATCCCAATGGGTAATCCCTGAGCGTTCCAATGAGTTTTCCGAATGACGTTGTATGTCACGTTGAATCTCTTCGGCGAACTGCTCCTGTAATACCAGCAGATCCCTGCCACTACCCAGAACATTACCTGCTTCATCCCGCACCATGATCTGCATCTGCAGATGTTCATCCAATACATAATCAGACCATTGTTGCGGGTCAATCGGCAGGCCGCTTAAGGCTGTAATTTTTTTAGCCAACAAATAACGCAAGTTCCCGCCCCCTGTGGATTTCAACTCAGGTAAGAGTCTGTCTACGAGATCCGGTATCGGAACCAGTTGCTTGCGCATCGGTTTTGGCAAGGCCTTTACCAGAGCAATACATTTCTCGCGTAGCATGCCAGGAACCAGCCAGTCCAGATCGTCTTGCTTTAATTGCTTCAGCGCTGATATAGGGACATCCACCGAAATTCCATCTGAAACTTTCCCCGGGGCAAATTTATAATCCAATTTCAGCGCCATGGATGGCGTATGTAACTGATCGGGGAAATCATTATTATCGAAGTCCGGATTTTGCTTGCTCAATAAATCCTGTTCTGTCAGGAATAGGCGTGATTGCTGTGCTTTATCCAGTTTCTTGTACCAGTGCTCAAGATTCCTGCTGCTATAAATATGCGCCGGCAGAATACGGTCATAAAATTCATAAAGTGCTGATTCATCAACCAGAATATCCCGTCGTCTGGTTTTATCTTCCAGCCTGGCAATTTTTTCAATTAAGCGACAGTTATGCCGATAAAAATCCGCCTGAGAACGAATATCCAGCGCAACCAGAGCATGCCGGATAAAAATTTCACGGCTGGCAGCAGGATCAATTTTACTGAAACTAATTTTGCGTTTTTCGATCAGTGTTAATCCGTACAAGGATACTTTTTCAAAGGCCATCACCTGCCCCCGGCGTTTTTCCCAATGGGGTTCAAAGTATTCGTGATTTAACAGATCGCCCGCTGCAGCCTCTACCCATTCCGGCTTTATCTGACAATTTAGCCTGCCATATAACCGGGTTGTCTCAACAAGTTCCGCTGCCAATATCCATTTACTTTTTTTCCTGAACAGGCTGGAACCCGGAAATATCTGAAATTTACGATTTCTTGTCCCGAGATAATCCAGTTCATCCTGGTGCCGGGCAACCTGAACTATCAGGCCTTGCAATATCGACTGATGAATACTGTCTTCATCTGCAGCCTGCGTATTTACCTTTAAAACCAGCTCACGACATTGCAAATGTAATTGTCGGTGTATCTCCCGCCATTCACGCATGCGCGTATAAGATAAAAAATGACGCTGGCAGTACTTTCTCAATTGCCCCTGTGTTAATTGCTGACGCTCATCCTCAAATACCTGCCAGAGTTTCAGAAAACCCAGGAAATCGGATTGAGGATGATGGAACAGCCTATGCTTTTCATCGGCACTTTGCTGCTTATCAAGCGGTCTTTCTCTTGGATCCTGAACACTCATGGCGCTGACAATAATCAGCACTTCAGTCAGACAGGATCTGAATGAAGCTTCCAGTAACATTCTTGCATAGCGGGGATCAACCGGGAATTCGGCCATGAGCTTCCCGGTTTTGCTTAATTTTCCTTCCGCATCGATAGCCCCGAGTTCCTGCAAAACTTTTAAACCATCATTAACAGCTTTAGTTTCTGGTTTATCAATAAAAGGAAATTCATCAATGCTGCCGAGTTCCAAATTAAGCATTTGCAAAATAACTGATGCCAGGTTGGTTCTGGTTATTTCAGTATCAGTAAACTTGGGCCTTTGTTGAAAATCCGCTTCACTGTAAAGACGTATACAGATGCCTGGAGCAATACGCCCACAGCGTCCGGCACGCTGATTTGCACTGGCTTGTGAAATGGCTTCGATAGGCAGTCGCTGAATTTTATTGCGAACACTGTAACGGCTTAAACGGGCTGTTCCCGGGTCTATCACACTGGCAATGCCGGGAACCGTAATTGAAGTTTCAGCAACATTGGTTGCCAACACAATGCGCCGCCCGGGATGGGACTGGAACACCCTGTTCTGTTCCTTATTGCTTAGCCTGGCATAAAGCGGCAATATTTCTGTATTGCCAAACTTTTCTTTGCGTAAGGCCTGGGCAACATCACGAATTTCGCGCTCACCATTTAAAAAAACCAGCACATCGCCTTTATTTTTTGCCTTGCCCTGCCCGCGTTCTATGGCATTTAATTCTTTAATGGCTGAAATGATGTTATCAGCCAGGTCTTTATCTCCATCATCTGTTTGAGGTCTATAAAGAATATCAACAGGGAAAGTTCTGCCTGATACCTCAATGATCGGTGCCTGCTTAAAATGTTCAGAAAATTTATTCAGATCAATAGTTGCTGAAGTAATAATCAACTTCAAATCAGGACGCTGCGGTAACAGTTTACTTAAATATCCCAGTAAAAAATCGATATTTAAGCTACGCTCATGTGCTTCATCAATAATGATGGTGTCGTATTGTTTTAAAAGCGGATCCTGCTGGATTTCTGCCAACAAAATTCCATCCGTCATTAATTTGATACGGGTAAGATCATTACTGAGCTTATTAAAACGCACCTGGTAGCCAACTTCTTCACCGAGCTCTACCTGCAGTTCTTCCGCGATACGCTGACTGACACTTCTTGCAGCCAGCCTGCGAGGTTGGGTATGAGCGATTTTTGCCTGTTGACCTCGTCCCAGGTCCAAGCAAATTTTAGGTAACTGGGTGGTTTTGCCGGAACCGGTTTCACCCCCGACAATGACTACCTGATTTCTTTCAATCGCTTGTTTTATCTGATCAGTTTTCTGGCTGAGCGGCAGCTCTGGAGGATAAGTAATCGGAAACTTTATAGGCATGAATAATATTCAGCACAATCAGAAACAATGAGCTTAGAAGGCTTTTCTTTCTCTCCGTGTTTTTTTGATATTCAGCAGTCGCCTAACCTTGCGAACCCGGTAAGTGGCTATGCCAAACATGGTGATGATTGTTGATAATAAAATGGCCATTGCCAGCGGTACCAGTGATCTGATCCCGGCGACCAGTTCAATGGTGACAATATCCATGACAAAGATAATGATGGCGGGTGCCAATACACTACTGTCAACTTCGACATACCATGGCGTAAAAACGATAGCCATGAAGGTAACCTGCAAAACATAGGCTAAATCCACCCAGAAAATCTTTTTAAGTGTTTTCCATAACAGATAAGACATGGCCACTGCAGCGACGAGATAGATCAACCAGGCAATTATATAATCTAAGGTTTCCATATTTTTAGATATTCAGTTTAAACCGCTTTGAATTTTACTCTACCCAATGTATTACATGCTCATCATAACCGTCTTCATGCACAAACTCTTCAGAGATTACCTTGCCTGAGACAGTATTTCCACTTTCCTCAATAGCTTTGCGGTTTCCAGCCTCTAGTGGGTGCCATTCAGGCAGGTTTTTTCCTTCATATAAAAGGCGGTAAGCGCAGCTTGATGGCATCCAGGGTAAATCTTTCAAATTACCAGGCTTCAGTATCACACAATCAGGAACCTTCGTTCTGCGTGTAGCATAAACCTGGCAACGACAGGTGTTTTCATCGAAATACCGACAAATTACCCGCGTGTAAGCGATTTCACCACTACTTTCGTCTTCAAGTTTGTGCAGACAGCATTTACCGCAGCCATCACAAAGCAACTCCCATTCTTCCGGGCTCATCTGCTCAAGCGACTTCTCCTGCCAAAATTTATATTGACTGCCCTGTTTATCCGCCATAACTAAACACCCTTGGATCAATGTTGGGAGGTAGCTGCAGAAAATAACCCTGCTGCCCGATTTCTTCGAGCACAGTCTCCGCTTTTACCCGGGCGAGCTTTCTATCTGCTGATAAATTCAAGGTCATCACTGCTTTTAACGGCCCCATTCTTGAGAGCAGGTCTGCCGGCAGCTCTGAAAGGTCTTTGTCTTTAGCGACATAGAGATACAATTCATCTTCTCGCGAACCTTTATAAATCGTGCACAACAGAGAATTCATCGCTAAACCTTTAACTAAAAATTTCCAACAATTCTTGCAGCAAAATTTCTCTGCGCCAGCCCGTTAATTCATCTGGCAACTTAATTTCGCTTGTATCAACAGACTGTTCAACAACACCGGTTTTAAGCTGTAGAACTTCCTGAAACAGACTTATCAAGATGCGTTTTCTTCCTAAAATTTCAATGGGTAATTCAAGTTCCTGCGCTTTTCTTTCGACCAGACGCTGTGCCTGCTTAAAAATCTTTTTTTGCCCATTACTTAATGGTCTGGGTAATGGCTGCAAGCCTGCAGTTTCCGTATTTATATTGTTTTGAATTAATTCAATCAAAGCAGTCCCTTCATGCTTGAGAAAATTAGGATTCAAGCCATTAATCTTGCTTAGTTGCTCCATATCTTTGGGGGCACTTTTCGCAATAGCCAACAATTCTTTATCTTTTATGATCCAGTTCCTCGGCTTATCCCGATACCGAGCGCGCTGTTCACGCCATTGCGCCAGCACTTTTAAGATCCCCAGCTGCTTTTCATCAAGTTGCCAGGCGGCGCCTATATTCCGATAAACCTGAGAAAAATCCTGTTCCATTTCTTCTTTATAATTCCCGAGCAGCCTGTCGCAATCTTCTGTCACCCAGACCAACCTACCCATGGCGGTCAGTTTCGCTTTCTGGCTCGTGTAAATTTCAGGCAGATAGGCAACATCCAGCGCCGCATAATCCAATTGCTGATCTCGTAAAGGGCGCTGTAACCAGTTAGAACGTGTCTCTCCCTTGGGCAGTTCAATACCTAACTGCTCAGAAACCATGTTCTGGTAGCTCAGTGCAAATCCCTGATTTAAAAAAGCATTGGCGATCTGGGTATCAAAAACCGGTCGTGGCAGGATGCCAAACTGACGGATAAAAACCAGTAAATCTTCGGAACAGGAATGAAACACTTTACATATTTTTTCGGACAGCATCAGCGCGATGAAGCGCTCCCAGTCATTGATGCTTAAAGGGTCTATCAGGAAATTACTTTCCCCGTCATTAAGCTGGAACAAAGCCGCTTTGGGGTAGAAGCTATCGACACGCATAAATTCCGTGTCCATCGCCAGAAACGGTTTACTTTTCCACGCTTCACAATATTGATCCAGCTGGTGATTATCGATGATAACAATATAGTCAGAACTGCACTCAAGCTGGCTATCCATTTATACCCACCGTATTGTCAGAACAGCGTATAAATTAGCTGTCACTGATTGCCTGCCTGCCAGCAAAAGAATGCAAAAGTGTACCACCATCAATATATTCAAGTTCTCCACCCAACGGGATTCCATGAGCTATGCGGCTAACTTTTAATTGTCGCTTATTCAGCTCCGGTGTTTTTAATTGCTCAGCAATATAATAAGCCGTTGCCTCTCCTTCTACTGTCGGGTTTGTTGCCAGAATCACTTCACTGATTTCAGACTGACTGACCAGGTTAAGCAAATCCCTGATGCCAATTTCATCCGGACCTATGCCATCAATCGGAGACAGGTGCCCCATTAAGACAAAGTAATAACCTCTGAAAGAGCTGGACTGCTCTACTGCGTAAACATCTGCCGGTGTTTCCACAACACAAAGCAGATTCTGGTCTCGTTTAGGGTCACTGCATATATGGCAGACAGCTTCTTCCGATAAAGTCCGGCAACGTTGACATTGCCCTACACCTTCTATGGCTGCTTCCAACGCTTTGGCGAGCTGGCGCCCTCCATCACGGTCTTTTTCCAGAAAATGCAGCACCATACGCTGTGCGGATTTAGGACCAACACCCGGCAAACGCTGAAAAGCTTTAACAAGTTGATCAATTAAAGGGCTGTAATTCATGAAAACTCAATACATGCCTAGAACGGAAATTTGAAACCTTCCGGCAGATTCAAACCGGCTGTCATGCCTGAAAGTTGATTTTTGTTATTTTCTGCTACTTTTTTAACCGCATCATTCGTCGCAGCCGCAAGCAGATCTTCGATGATTTCTTTATCTTCCTGCAACAAGCTTGGATCCAGCTCAACATTCCTGACCTCATGCCGTCCATTCATCACAACTTTTACCAGTCCCGCACCTGCCTCGCCTGTGCATTCCATCTGGGCGAGTTCTTCCTGAGCTTTTTGCATTTGTTCCTGCATTTTTTTGGCCTGTTGCATCAGGCCGGCAATATCTGTCATTCCTACCTCGTTAAATCTCTCTTACTTAATAATCTTCCGGAGTGAGTGGCTCAATACTATCAGGCAAAATGCTGCCCTCAAAACGCTCCATTAAAATTTTCACATTATCATCGTTCTTGAAAGTTTCTTCTGCTGCAAGCTGCCTTTCCTGTTGTTTTCTCAGACGGTAAGCAGCCGGGGTTTCCAGTTCCGAGACCAGCTCCTCTTCCACAATCCTGAGCTCAATAGTCGTGGCAAAATAGTCAATCAAAGCTTTTTCGATTGTTTCCTGGTGTCCTGCATCGATGACTTTGGAATGGCTTGCCTCCAGAGCAAGCGTAATACAATGCTTATCGACTTCCTTTAGCAAGCAGTGTGCAGCAATACTGCGGGTTATTCCTGTCAGGTTGATAGCATAAAACAAAGTGATCCAGTGTTCTGGCTGCAGTTTCTCCAGACTCAGTTCCGGCTCTATCGGACTATTATTCTTATTTTCGGCTGCAGAGGTCTGAGCCTGCTCATCCATGTCAGTTTCATCTGACTGTGATGTTGAGGTATTTTGAGTTAAGACATGATTGAAGTCTGACTTGGCTTGCGCTTTAACCTCAATGGTTTCTAGCGGCTTTTTTTTTTCGACCTCAACAACGGAATCGGCCTCTTCAGTTTCAACTTTTGCTAAGGTTGCTACAGGCTTGTTCGGCACACCTTGCGGTGTAAAAGCCAGCATGCGCAGTAAAGTCATCTCCAGTCCAGAACGGTCATCGACTGCCAGCATTAAATCTTCTCTGCCTTTTAAGGCTATTTGATAATAAAGCTGTACATTTTCTGCAGGCATGGCAGCAGCATGTGCCAGAATCTGTTTTTTATCGCCCTGACTGTTATCCAGCCCGGCAGGTACAACCTGGGCAACAGCAACACGATGTAAATAAGATAGTAGTGCTTCCAGAATAGAAGCAAAATCCAGAGTCTGGTCAGATGCCTTATTGATTAATTCCAGAAGAAGTTGGGGATCTTCTGCTATCAAGGCATCAACCAGTCGAGTCAGTATATTCTGATCAATCGTTCCCAGAAAACTGCTGATTTGAGTATCTGTTAATTTCCCGTCACAAAAAGAAATAGCCTGGTCCAGCAAGGTTAAGGCATCTCTCACACTGCCCTTGGCGGCACGACCAATCTGCCAGAGCGCTTCTTCTTCAAATTCTATTTTTTCCTGTTCCAGAATGAATTTGAGATGCTGCATGATCATCTCAGGACTGAGGTTTTTCAAACTGAATTGTAAGCAGCGGGATAGTACGGTAACCGGCAGTTTTTGCGGATCAGTAGTCGCCAGCAAAAATTTGACGTGTGGAGGAGGCTCTTCCAACGTTTTTAATAAGGCATTAAAACTATGCCCTGACAACATATGCACCTCATCGATGAGATAGACCTTATAACGTCCTCGCGTAGGCGCATATTGAACGTTATCGAGTAACTCACGGGTATCTTCAACTTTCGTGCGGGAGGCCGCATCCACCTCAATCAAGTCAATAAAGCGGCCTTCTTCAATCTCTGTACAGGCACTGCATTTGCCACAGGGCTCCGAGCTAACGCCTTCTTCGCAGTTCAGGCAACGTGCCAGTATCCTTGCAATACTGGTTTTACCGACCCCCCGGGTTCCTGTAAACAGATAGGCATGATGCAAACGGTCATTATCAAGGGAGTTTATCAGGGTCTTCAGTACATGCCCCTGCCCAGCCATTTCCTTAAAACTGCGTGGACGCCACTTTCTTGCTAGAACCTGATAAGACATTAAGCTGATTTCAGTCTTCTAATCATGTATGGAGGTACCCCCTGCCAGCCACACCCCGGCACATGCGTCAGTTGCTGCCGCTGCTCCCTTCCGGGCCTGACGGGGTTTACAACCTGGCATTGCGAGGGGACCGACAAGAGATACCATAAACCTTGAAATTTTAAGCGTTTAAACGCTAAATCTCTGTCGTCAATCAAGACAACGCATTATCTGGAATTCAAGGAGTGGAATCAAGCGACTGTGCAATTGTGTTTATGGTGATATCAGTACGACAGAATAACTCAAACAAAAAAACAGCAGTGAATACATGACTATCTTCAACAAAGAGATTTTTGATCTTTGTTGAATTTCGTAATCATCATGAATAATCAGGTGCTTGGGGATTTTCTTCTCTTTGAATACCATACTTTGCCTCAGTCCTAGTAAAAAATTGATGAGGCTAATTAGAACAGGCTATTCTGCCCAAGCCAGGCAAAAACTATGGCGAAATTCTGACTTTTTATGCTTTTTATTTTTTAGTTGCTGTATTGCCAAGCGAGACATCGGCTAAACCGCTGCGGATCATATACCAGAACAGCAAAACACCGGGAAAAGCCAGAAAGGTCGTCAGCAAATAGAAATTAACATAACCCAGGACTTCTATAAGCCCCCCTGCCGTTGTCCCGGTAAGAAATCTTCCCGCAATACTTGCCAGTGCTGACAACAAAGCATATTGTGTTGCTGTAAAGCGCAAATTACACAAGGCAGATAAATAAGCAACGACAGTCACGCCACCGATACCACTGGCAAAATTTTCAAAACCTACAGCTGCTGCCATCCCAAGATTGGAATGGCCAACCAGCGCCAAAGCTGCAAAACTGAAATTCGAGACCGCCATAAGAATCAAACTGACCAGGACAGAATGTTTAAGTCCCATGCGGGTATACAGAATACCTCCGATAAAGATTCCGGCCAGAAAAGCAAAAAAGCCAAAACCCACATCATAAAATGCAATTTCGTCATTGCTGAAACCAAGGTCATTAAACAGCAGGCGCAAGGTAAGATTGGCCAGGGTGTCCCCAATTTTATGTATCAGCACGAAAAACAGCACTACCCATGCTCCCTGCCGTTTAATGAATTCAGTCAAGGGACTGAAATATTCAACTAAGGCCTGGAATAAACCCTGAGTTTCAACAGGCTCCAGATGCCGCTTCGGTTCTCCCATGAAAACGCCGGCCAAAATTGCCGGCAGTACAAAAATTGCACAGGAAATATAGGCAACACTCCAGCCAAAGCGGCCAGCAATGATAAGCGCCAGTGCTCCAGTAGCGGCAGCGCCAATGCGCCAGCCATACTGCGACATGCCTGAACCAACTCCTAATTGATGTGGTTCCAGCAACTCAATACGATAGGCATCAATGATAATATCCAGTGTGGCACCGGCAACACCCAGGCTAATAGCGGCAATGGCAACAGTCAGCAAGTCCTGGTCCGGATCGGCAACTCCCAGAAAGGTGACCGCCAAGATCACCAATAGACTGATCAACCAAAGCCAGGAACGTCTTTGACCAAAGCGACCTATCACAGGCAATTTAATATTGTCGATCAATGGCGCCCATAAAAACTTAAAATTATAGGCTAGAAAGGTTAAGGCAAATGCGGTTACAGCACTTTTGGTAATTCCATCCTGTGCTAGACGCGTTGTCAGCGTTGCACCAATCAGCGCATAAGGGAAACCGGAAGAGACCCCTAAAAAAAATGCTGCCAATGGCGCTGCTTCAATATAGGGTCTAACACTGACGGGCAAGACCTTTCGCCAAAGATTTTCTACATTATTTTCAGTCACTGGCATACAAGAGCCTGTAAGTTTATATAGCCTTTACCAGACAAATCATACGCTAAACTCACCCTACAGTAATGTTTCTCTGTAAAAGCCAGTTTAAATCTTGTCAGTCTTGTTTAAAGTTAGAGGTATTCACACAAAAAATATAAACAGCACAGCGCCTAGGGCCAGTCTGTAAAGCACAAAAGGCAGAAAACCCAAGCCTGTCACCAGTTTCAGAAAATAATGTATACACAAATAAGCCACTACTGCTGACAATAGCAGGCCATAGATTAATTCTGCCCAATTCACAGAACTTTCCTGAAATAAATCAAGCAACAGCAAAAGTGTGGCACCTGCAATGGCAGGGATAGACAATAAAAAAGATAAACGGGCGCAATCCTGTCGATTGAGTTTACAAAACAAACCTGCTGTCATCGTAATACCGGAACGCGAAGTACCCGGGATTAATGCTAATACCTGCGCTAATCCAATCATGAAAAAAGCACGCCAGCTTAAATTATTTAAATTTTTCCCAGCCTTGGAGCTTTTATCTCCAATCCATAAAAGCAAAGCAAAAACGATGGTCGTACTGGCAATGACAGCTGTATTGCGAAAATAAGAATCCACCATATCCTTTAGGAACAGACCGGCGATAATTAAGGGTAAAGTGGCCAGAATAATCATCCAGCCTAATCGAGCGTCATTACTACCCTGTCTTCTTGTGACATGTAACATCCAGGCCTGCAAAATCCGATAGATATCGCGCCTGAAATACAGCATCACCGCAAATAAACTGCCGAAATGTACTGCCACATCAAAAGCCAGGCCCTGATCTTCCCAGCCGAACAGCGCAGAGGGAAAAATCAGGTGAGCTGAGCTGGATATAGGCAGAAATTCAGTTAAGCCTTGAATTATTGCCAGGCATGTCGCTCTGATAAAGTCAAAATCAGCCATAGCTAGTTTTGTGTCACCTTATTCCGCAGGTATGTCGGTGAAAAATCTTCAGGTTTCATCGTCAGCCCCTGCTCAAAGTAACGGATTGCCAGTTCAGTCATGGCCGCAGCCTGCGGATACACCTCACTATCGTAGCTCCTGATTAAAGATTGCGTCCGTGCAGGCATCTGTTTAATAAAGTGCATGCCATTTCCTACTGCATGACAAGGTTTATCCGGCGCCAGATCAACTAACTCAGGTCTACAAAGCTGTTCCTCTCCCTGCAGTTCAATAGCATCTTCGCTTATCGAATAGAGCGCCCAATAAACTTCATTTATACGAGCATCAAGGCAGCTTAGAACATATTTTTTTTCCGATTTTATGCTTTGTTGAGCCATTGTCGCCAAGGTGGACACAGGGATTAAGGGTAAATCGGCTCCAAAAGCTATCCCCTGAGCAACCCCTGCGGCGATCCTTAAGCCGGTAAATGAGCCTGGTCCAGCGCCCACGGCAACGGCATCAAGATCAGAAAACCTTAAATCACATTCCTGCATCAGCTCTTTTATCATTGGCAAAATAAATTGAGTATGCAGCCTGGGTAGCAGCTCAAATTTTTCAAAGATTTCACCAGCAACCGACACAGCACATGAGCAGGCTTCTGTTGAACTATCTAGGCTAAGTATTTTAGGAGGCATGATAAGTAGATAAAAAAATCCCCCGCAGTTTAAACTGCGAGGGATCGTC
The DNA here is from genome assembly GCA_038148755.1 of Gammaproteobacteria bacterium. Lineage (GTDB taxonomy): Bacteria > Pseudomonadota > Gammaproteobacteria > Pseudomonadales > Pseudohongiellaceae > UBA5109. Next base: position 18,073 of record JAYQWA010000011.1, on the reverse strand, counting down.
TTTACGTTTCAAGTGTAGTTCTTACTTCTTTTTAGCTTTAGGCGCAGCTTTACGTTTGGCTGGCGCTTTCTTTTTAGCCACCTTCTTGGCTGGCGCTTTTTTCGCTACTTTCTTTTTAGCTGCTTTCTTGGCAGGTGCTTTTTTCGCTACTTTCTTTTTAACTGCCTTTTTAGCTGCTTTCTTGGCAGGAGCCTTTTTAGCCGCTTTTTTCTTAGCTGTCGCTTTTTTAACGACTTTCTTCGTAACTACTTTTTTAACTGCCGCCTTTTTGGCCGCCACTCTTTTGGTAGCAGCTTTCTTTTTAACTACCTTTTTAGCCTTGGCTTTACCTTTAGCCACCGCTTTTTTGGCAGGAGCTTTCTTTTTAACTACCTTTTTAGCCTTGGCTTTAACTTTGGCCGCCGCTTTTTTGGCTGCCGCACGGGCTTTTGCTTTGGCTTTAGCTGCTGCTTTTCTTTCTGCAGCTCTGGCTTTTGCAGCGAGTTTATTGGCTGCGGCTTTTGCTTTAGCTGCCAGTTTTTTCTCTGCTGCTCGTGCTTTAGCAGCTTCTTTCTTAAGCTTGGCTGCCACTTTCTTAGCTATCGCTTTAGCTTGTTGTTTCTTCAGGCTAGCTTCTGCTTTCTTAAGACCTTTCTTAATATCCGCTGCAGCTTTCTTCTCCAGAGTTTTCTTATATGTCGCAACCGCTTTAGCCTGAGCTGCTGCTTTCGCTTTCACAGCATCTTTCGCTGCTGCTGTCAGCATGCCTTGTTTGGCTTTTAACTCTTTTGCTTTTGCTGAAGCAAGTTTCGTCATTAACTTTCTGACTTGTGCCCTTGCAGTGGCAGCAGCTTTTTTGGATTTCGCTACTGTTGCTTTCTTTCTTGCGTTACTGATTGCATTGTTCTGTTTTGCAACTTCTCGTTGCGCTTTCCCTAAAGCAGATTTTGCTTTACTAGTAGCAGATACAGACTTTCGTTTAGCAGGTTTTTTAGCAACAGGTGCAGGTGCTGCTTCTTTCGCTCGGGCTGTAGCCATAATTTTTCTCCTAGAACGTAAAATTTAACTACTGTTTTTTTAATGAACGTAATTGCATTCACTTTCGAGCGCAACATATCACAGTTTTTTTGTTTTTTACAACTTTTTTATAGCAAACTTAAAATGGATTTTCCTAAAAAAAAACAATATAAAAGAATTAAAATATGAAGCGATTTTTAGGATATTGTGAAATCAAAAATAAAGAAAATATTTTATTATTTTTTTAAGTTTACTTTTCAATACAAAACATCCGTTTGAAACAATTAAAATTTAAAACGATTAAAGTCCCTGTCGGGAAATTTATATAAATTTTAATTTAATACTGCGACTAACTGTTGCCTGATATCAGCAATATCACCGACACCATTAATCTGATTAAATTTGACGCCCGCGCCCTGTTTCTCAAGTGTCTGATAAAAATCCACCAGGGGCAATGTCTGTTGATGATAGACTTCCAGCCTTTTTCTGATAGTGGCTTCCTTGTCATCCTCACGCTGGATAAGGGCTTCACCGGTTACATCATCAATCCCCTCACGCTGCGGAGGATTATGCTCAATATGATAAACTCTGCCTGATGCCGGATGTACCTTTCTGCCGCTAAGTCGTTTAACAATCTCTTCATCAGGCACATAGATTTCCAGAACATGCTCAATTTCAATACCAGCCTCAATTAATGACTCAGCCTGTGGGATCGTGCGAGGAAAGCCATCAAAGAGGAAGCCGTTTACGCAATCATCCTGACCAATTCTGTCTTTAACCAGAGCAATAATGATTTCATCAGTAACCAGACCGCCACTTTCCATCACTGATTTCACTTTTTTACCTAATTCACTGCCTGCCTTAACAGCAGCACGCAGCATATCGCCGGTAGAAATCTGTGGAATAGAATAAGCATCCATTAAAAACTGAGCCTGAGTGCCTTTGCCTGCACCTGGCGCGCCTAAAAGAATAATCTTCATTATTTCCCCCAAATGAAACCCAGCAGGTTACAACACTTGCTATAACATCCACAAGTTAAGACTGTTTTGCCAACTCCTGCTTAGCTAGCTGCCAATTCTGTTCCAGTTCATCAAGTGTCAGATTTTTCATTTCCACACCCTGTTCATGCAACATCTTTTCTATCAACTTGAAACGCTGGCTGAATTTGTTGTTGGCTGAACGTAAACTGGTTTCAGGATTTACACGCAAATGCCTGGATAAATTTACCACGCTGAATAACAAGTCGCCGAACTCTTCTTCAATATGGGCTGTATCATCTTTCAATATTGCCTCTTCAAGCTCAGCCATTTCTTCATATATTTTTTTTATTACACTTTCGGCCTCTTGCCAGTCAAAGCCATCGATAGCTGCTCTGCTTTGTAATTTTCTCGCCCGCACTAAAGCCGGTAATGCAAGCGGAACATCATCCAACAAGCTAGGTAAAGCATCGCTCTCCGGCCCTTGTTCCGTATCCACGGCTTGTTCTCGTTCCCTTTGTTTGATTTTTTCCCAGTTTGCCTCAACCTGTTCTGGAGACAGCCTGTTTTGCTTACCAAAGCTGTCAATCGTTGAATCCGGGAAAACATGAGGGTGTCGTGTCAGTAACTTTTTTATTATCGAGTCACAGATATCATCAAAAGTGAATTTCCCTTCTTCACTGCCCATCTGTGCATAAAAAACCACCTGAAACAGTAAATCTCCCAGTTCTTCAGGTAAGTGCCGGAAATCTTCCTGTTCAATACACTCAATGACTTCATAACACTCTTCAAGCGTATGTGGAACAATCGACTTAAAAGACTGCTTTAAATCCCAGGCACAGCCATAATCTTTATCCCGCAGCAAAGCCATGATTTCCAGTAGTTCAGCGATTTTTTCTTTATTACTATCCATTTTTACTCTCAATATGTAATTCCCAGTAGCCAGGGGTCAACGCATTTCAACTAGGCTCTGGTAAACAACGCTATCGATTCCACATGGGTTGTCTGGGGGAACATATCCATCACGCCGGCAGCTTCCAGTTTATAGCCCAGTTCATGTAAACGGGCTGTATCTCTTGCCAGGGTTATGGGGTTACAGGAAACATAAACTATCTTTTCCGGTTTGAGTCCGGCAACTGCAGGCAATATCTCAATAGCTCCTGAACGAGGTGGATCTATCAAAACTTTGGTAAAAGCATAATCAGACCAATGATCTGCTGCAAAATCCCCCGTTAAATCAGCACTGGCAAAATCAATATTAGTCATGGCCATGCGCAGAGCATTTTCTTTGCCTCTTGCAACCATCTCCGTGCTACCTTCTATGCCAAGCACAAATCTGGCTCGCCGGGCCATGGCCAGGGAGAAATTTCCCAATCCGCAAAATAAGTCTAAAACCTGATCACTCTCTGATAAATCCAGTAATTCTATGGCTTTACTTATCATCTTGCGGTTAATTTCAGCGTTCACCTGAGTAAAATCCATGGGATGAAAAGCCAGATTCAGGTCGAAGGCCGGTAAGTTATAGAATAACCTTTCAGCTCCTGATTCCGGGTAATGTTTCAGCACTGTATCGGGTCCACCACTTTGCAGATAACAATCAAACTGATGTTTTTCAGCAAAAGCTGACATTTTAACCAGATCCTCATCATTCAAGGGCAGCAAATGCCTGAATATCAAGGCCAGGGAGTTACTCTCAGCTTGCTCATCACCAACAGCGACTTCAATTTGCGGAATATGCTGGTATACCGCCAGGGAAGCAATAAATTCACTCAGTGCCGGTAATAAATTACTGACCTGTGTATCCAAAATTTCGCAACTATCCATATGCGTAATAAAACTGCTGCTTTTTTCCCTGAAACCAACCAGTACCTGTTGTTTTTTATGCACATAACGTACTGCCAGGCGAGCCTTGCGCCGATAGGCAAAATGCGGACCTGTCATCGGGGCTATTTTTTCGTAGCTTGAATCGCCAAGGCTGCGTTGCAGCAGTTCATCAAGGACCGAGGCTTTAAACGCTAACTGAGCTTCAGAATCGAAATGTTGCAAACTGCAACCTCCACAAATTGCAGCATATTGGCAAGGAGGTTCCACGCGCTGTTCTGCAGCAGTAATGACTGTGATGGTTTTTGCCTGGTCGAAAGCTTCACGCTTTTGGGTATAAACGGCAGATACCTGTTCGCCAGGCAAGGCTCCCTCTACAAAAATAACCTTACCATCAAGATGCGCGACGCCACGTCCTTCATGGCTGAGATTCTCAATATCTAAAATAACAGGTTCTGTTGGCAGTTTTTGCCGTCTACGTCGACGCATGAATAATTGAGTTTTCCTTCCTGTCGGGAGCTATTCTGGCGTAAAAACACCACTGGACAGATAACGGTCCCCTCTGTCACAAATGATCGCAACAATCACAGCGTTTTCCAGGGCTTTTGATAATTGCAGCGCTGCAAATACAGCGCCACCTGAAGAGACACCACAATGAATTCCTTCTTCTTTTGCCAGTGCTCGCATTGTGACCTCTGCATCGTGCTGATCAATATCAATGATCTGATCAACCCGTTGTGGCTCGAAAATTTTCGGCAAATAAGCTTCCGGCCAGCGCCTGATACCAGGAATACGGGAATCTTCCTTAGGCTGCAAGCCGATAATCCGAATAGCCGGATTCTGTTCCTTTAAGAATCGGGACACACCCATAATTGTGCCTGTTGTTCCCATAGAACTTACAAAGTGCGTTATTTTACCTTCCGTATCACGCCAGATTTCTGGCCCGGTTCCTTCATAGTGAGCTGCATAATTATCAGGGTTACCAAACTGGTCCAGCACAATGCCTTTGCCCTGTTCCTGCATACTTAAAGCAAGGTCTCTTGCCCCTTCCATGCCTGCTTCTTCTGAAACTTCTATCAAGGTGGCACCGTAAGCTGACATGGAGTCCTTGCGTTCCTGAGTAGAGTTGGTTGGCATGATAAGGATCAGCTTATAACCCCTGATAGCAGCTACCATGGCTAAAGCAATGCCTGTATTACCGCTAGTGGCTTCTATCAGGGTATCACCAGGACTGATCTTGCCTCTGGCTTCTGCTTTTAAAATCATGCTCAAAGCCGGCCTGTCTTTGACCGAACCGGCAGGATTATACCCCTCCAGTTTGACCAACACAGTATTACTGGTCTCACCTGGCATTCTCTGTAAGCGCACAAGAGGAGTATTACCTATGGTGCTTTCTATCGTTGCTATGTTCGGAATCGACATGATTTGGGTTTGCTTGAAATGCAGTTAAAGAAACAAAATTTTACCTTGAAGCCAGTTCGAGGAAAAAGCTAAAAGTGCTTTTATCCCATGCTTTTTCGAAATAAATTTCGACTTGAAAGTGGTTTATCTCCCAAATGTGCTGAAAGTGCTGTGCGTAACAAACGTTTTGCTGCTTTTTGGGTTTCCACATTTGCAAAATTTTTGGCAACTATATTTTGTAAAACCTGGCCGGAAAAATATTTTTCCAGCTTGCCATTAACATCTTTAATCTGTTCAAAGCCGTTTTCATGATGGAAATAGTACCAGCGAATTGTTTCGTTATTCTCTGGCAACTCCTCCACTACACTAAAATCAATGCCATAGCCCAACAATTCAAGCAAGCTAAGTTCAAAATTGCGCAAGGTCGGTTCAATCTCGGAATCAAGTGACAGCTTTCTCAAGGTTTCTGCATACAGTGAGAAAATTTCAATATCTGCTTCCTGTTTATGAATCAGCCGAACCAGTAATTCGTTGATGTACATCGCTGCAAAAAGTGTCTTGTGCCTGAGAATAATATTACTGCTCTGGCTTTCAACCTGACCTAAAGTTTTTAATTCACTTTTGCCTGACAGATTAATCATTAATGGCACAAAGGGTTGCAACAAGGCCCTGCTTTTGGATTTTGGACTACGTACACCTTTGGCAACTGCGCTGATTCTCCCGAAGTCCTGCGTTATAAAGTCCACTAAAAGGCTGGTATCGCGGTAGGGTCGGCTATGCAGTAAATAGGCTGGCTGAGATTGAATGAAGTTAGTCATAAGTACAGCTCATTGATCAATATAGCCTAAACTCCGCAGGGCCCGTTCATCATCCGACCAGCCACTTTTAACTTTAATCCACAAATTCAACATAACTTTCGCATCAAATAGCTGTTCCATTTCTTTACGTGCTTCAGTACCGATCAATTTTAAACTTGAACCATTTTTACCAATCAGAATTTTTTTCTGCCCCTCTCTTTCTACCAGTATCAAGGCGCTGATATGCAAAATCCCATCCTTGTTTTTAAACTCTTCTATTTCCACATTCACTTCATAAGGAAGTTCATCCCCCATTTGCCGGGTTATTTTTTCTCGGACAAATTCAGCTGCTAGGAAGCGAGAGTTTTTATCGGTAATCTGATCTTCCGGAAACAAATGGCCTCCTACAGGAAGTGACTGCGTGATTAGCTCTTCAAGTTTACTGATACCCTGTTCTTTCAGGGCCGATACAGGAATAATTTCACTAAAATCATGCAGGGAACTCAGATTTTCAATGAGAGGCAGGAGCTTATCCTTATCGGTTATTCTGTCTACCTTATTTAGCAACAGAAATACTGGGACTGAAGTATTCTTAATATTTTCCAGCACTTTTTCATCTTCTTCTGTCCACTTGCCAGCATCAATCATAAATAAAATCAGATCAACATCCTGAATAACAGAACTGACTGTTTTATTCATATAACGGTTAAGTGCTTTATCTACGCCAATATGTAAACCCGGCGTATCCACATAAATCATTTGGGATTGATTTGTAGTTTTTATGCCGAGCAGGCGATGGCGGGTTGTTTGCGGCTTACGGGAAGTGATGCTGATTTTTTGACCCAGGATATGATTAAGCAATGTTGACTTACCAACATTCGGCCTGCCAACGATAGCGATCAACCCACAATGATGCGCTGTTTTATTCGAGGTAGATTCAGTCACTTGATGGATTTATCTGCATTTTTTCAGAGTACAGCTCAGGTAAGAGATCAGGTTAAATGACAGCTTACATACCAGGCTACAGGCCCAGTTTGTCCAACACTGCCATAGCGGCTTGCTGTTCAGCTTCTCTTCGGCTGCTACCATGGCCTTGAATTGCCTGTTCAAATAATTCAATTTTACAACTGATTGTAAATTGCTGCTCATGATCTTTGCCTTCCAGCTCGGAGACTACATATTCAGGCAATCCAAGCTGCTTTGACTGTAAATACTCCTGTAAGCGCGTTTTGGCATCTTTGTCCGGTATTTCCTTATCCGCCTGCAATCGACCCAAACGGGAAGAAAACCAGTTTAATACTTCTTTGCGGCAGGCTGTGATTCCGGCATCAAGATAAATTGCACTTACCACTGCCTCCAAGGCATCAGCTAGTATTGAATCGCGTCTGGCGCCACCACTTTTCGATTCACCGCTACCGAGAATCAGGTGCTCTCCAAGCAAAAGCTCACGCGCAATATCAGCCAGGGTTTGTTTTTTCACCAACTCTGCGCGTAAGCGGCTTAATTCACCTTCGCTGGCTTGTGGAAAGCGCTGATAGAGCACTTCTGCAATAATAAAGCTCAGAATAGAATCGCCAAAGAATTCCAGCCGTTCATTATTGACTTTGCCGTTACTGCGATGGCTCAAGGCCAGTTTTAAAAGGCCTTTATCTTTAAAACTATAAGAAATTTTTTCAGGACTTGTCACTAGTTCTTGTCAAATCGGTTTTCAAAGACAACAACAATTTCAATGTTATAAAACAAGTGGGATCTTGATTCGTAGTTAATATCTATATAACTATTGTTGCCTTCCCTGGTTAATACCACACTGCCAAGGTCAAAATCTCTGATGCTATTAGTGACCAGTGTCCTTTGCAGGTCAGAACGAATATCGGAGAGGCTCATGCTTGAAAAATCATTATTATTAATTATCCCTTCCATGGCATTAACAACAACATTGTTATCCATATAAGCAGGCGCAATTTTCAGCGCCGACAATAAAACCATTCCGACTATTACCAGCAGAAAAATAATCGTGAAAAACGACGCACCCGCTTGTCGCTTCACTGACCTCACACCCGATAAATTCTTTTTAGCTTTGATCTGACACCTCAAACTTTAAGGGTTAATAATGCGATTCTGTAAAAATGTCGGCAAATTCATTCCCGGCTCTTTATGCATCCAGACTGCCACTGCTTTACCCACAATATTCTCTTCGGATGCGACACCCCAACTCCGGCTATCAAGGCTGTTATCACGATTATCGCCCATCATGAAATAATGCCCCTCAGGAATTACATTTCCTTCCGGTCGCAACCAGTCGTAGCGTGGTTCACCATAGCGTGATGGTGGCGATACGTAGATATCATGCTCCACATCACCCAGTTGTTCCAGGAAATGATTCACAGTTCTGAAGCCATCCTGTGTCGTTTCTAGAAATTCCTGTGGCTGTTCAATGCCATTGATATAGAGTTTTTTATCGGCATAACGAATATGATCTCCCGGCAGGCCTATGACCCGCTTCACGTAATACACAGGATCATGCGGCGGAATAAAAACCATCACATCTCCCCGCTGCGGCTCACTGATATTAATAATTTTTGTTCCCAATACAGGCAGTCGAATACCATAAGAATATTTATTAACTAGGATATAGTCCCCGATATTCAGACTCGGAATCATGGAACCGGTCGGGATTTGAAAAGGCTCAAACAGAAATGACCTAAAAGCCAATACCGCAAACAGAATGGGAAAAAAAGATTTACTGTACTCAACCAGCCCCGGGTCTTTCTTAATTTCGTATGCTGTATGTAGTTGCTTGATTATTTTTTGATTCAGTGTGGCTTTATCTTCAGTTTCCCTGGTTTCATATTTTAAAACAGCTTCTTCCGCTATTTTATTTTCACTTAAGTATTCGCGGAATTTTTGCGACCTGCTTTTTGCAAAAAATACGGTATCAATCAGCCAGATTACGCCACTGACCAAAACCAGAATAAATAACACCAAAGTAAAGTCTATATTCATTATGAATCTACCTTAAGCACAGCTAAAAACGCTTCCTGTGGAACTTCAATGCTGCCGACTTTTTTCATGCGTTTTTTCCCTGCTTTCTGTTTTTCCAATAACTTTTTCTTGCGCGTTATATCACCACCATAACATTTTGCCGTTACATTTTTTCGTAAGGCTTTTACCGTACTGCGGGAAACTATCTGTCCACCGATAGCAGCCTGAATGGCGACATCATAAAGTTGGCGAGGTATTAATTCTTTCATTTTCTCTGTCAGCACCCTGCCTTTAGCCTGTGCCTGATCCTTATGTACGATCAAAGCTAAGGCGTCTACAGTATCGCCATTAATCAACACATCTAATCTCACCAGTTTGGCAGCCTGGAAACGGATAAAATTATAATCCAAAGAAGCATAGCCGCGGCTGACCGATTTTAAACGATCAAAAAAATCCAATACTACTTCATTCATCGGTAATTCATAGCGAATAGCAACCTGATTGGCAGCAAACTGCATATCTTTTTGAACACCGCGCTTTTCTATACAAAGCGTGATGACATTGCCAACATAATCCTGCGGGACCAGAATATTTGCTTCAACAATGGGTTCGCGCATCTCTTCTATATTAGCCATTGCCGGCAGGCGTGACGGACTATCAACCTTAATGACATCCCCAGATTTGGTTAGCACCTCATAGACCACAGTCGGTGCGGAAGTGATAAGGTCAAGATCATATTCCCGTTCCAGCCTCTCCTGCACGATTTCCATATGTAACATGCCCAGAAAACCGCAGCGAAACCCTACACCGAGCGCATCAGAGTTTTCCGGCTCATAGATCAGGGCCGCATCATTTAGCGTCAGTTTTTCGAGTGCATCCCGGAAATTTTCATATTCATCAGCAGAAATTGGAAACATGCCGGCATAAACTTGCGCCTGAACCCGTTTAAATCCCGGTAATGCTTTCACATCAGGCGTATTGGCATGCGTGATGGTATCACCGACAGGCGCCCCTTTGATTTCCTTTATACCTGCTTCGATAAAGCCCACTTCACCGGCTTTTAATTCTTTGGTAACCAGTCGTTTAGGGCTGAATATTCCCACATTATCAACGACATGTACCTTGCCCGTAGACTTGGCGATTATCTTGTCGCCTTTGCGAATACTGCCCTGACGCACCCTGACAAGAGAAACCACCCCCAAATAGTTATCAAACCAGGAATCGACAATTAAAGCCTGCAGGTCTGCCTGGGTATCTCCTTCCGGAGGAGGTATCAACTGAATCAGATTTTCCAAAACATCTGTAATCCCCATGCCACTTTTGGCACTGGCAAGTACCGCATTCTGGGCATCCAATCCAATAATATCTTCAATCTCCTGTTTAACCCGGTCCGGCTCTGCCTGCGGCAAATCCATCTTATTGAGCACCGGTATCACTTCCAGCCCCTGCTCTATAGCGGTATAACAATTTGCTACAGACTGCGCTTCCACACCCTGAGCAGCATCAACTACCAGCAGAGCGCCTTCGCAGGCAGCCAGTGAACGGGAAACTTCATAGCTGAAGTCTACGTGTCCTGGCGTATCAATAAAGTTCAACTGGTAGGTTTTACCATCCTTGGATTTGTAATTCAGGGTCACACTTTGAGCTTTGATAGTAATGCCGCGTTCACGTTCTATATCCATGGAATCAAGAACCTGCTCGGACATCTCACGCTCAGTCAAGCCTCCGCACTCCTGTATGAAACGATCAGCAATAGTTGATTTGCCGTGATCAATATGGGCAATGATGGAAAAATTTCGGATGTGGCTTAAATCACTCACTCGGGAGATTCGCTCTTGTTAAACGCTATTATCAAAAAAGTCCGCAAGTCTACAGGAACTCGCACTTAACATGAAGAAAATCCCTGCTGGAATCAGCAGGAATAAGACCATACTTTTGATGAGTTAACCGTCCAACATAAGCGTGAAAAAAGATTGTTGGCCGTCCCGTTCAACAAGCAGGGGCAAGGGACTGTCAACAGGCAAGCTTGCATCAATTTCGGCCAGATCAGATAAAGATTCGAGATCTCTGCCATTCAGGCTCAATAGTATATCGCCTTCCTGTAGACCCGCCCTTTGAGCAACCTGCCCTGTTATTTCATCAACCCTGAGGCCATGATCCAAGCCGAGCCTTTGTTTATCATCTTCAGTTAGTTCAGATACAGACAAACCCAGTGAGTTTTCAACAGGCTCTACTGCTCCTATCTGCAGTTGCCGCTGAGTTGAAGCTGCGTCCAGATCTCCAACAAGCATGCGAATATTCTCAAGCCTGCCATTTCGAACCAGTTCAACTTCTACTTCACTGCCAGGTAAAGAAAGTCCGACATGGTAGGGTAAATCTGCACTATTTCTGATTTCATCGCCATTATAACGAAGAATAATATCTTCAGCCTGAAACCCGGCAACTTCAGCCGGACCACCGGGCAACACATCATTAACAAACGCGCCCTTAGGGGTTGACAAATTATATAAATCTGCCTGCTCCTGTGTGACGTCTGCTATTGCCACACCCATCCAGCCTCTGGAAACATTTCCGGTTTGCATTAATTGAGTAACAACATTTTCGGCCACATCGACAGGAATCGCGAACGACAGACCAATTGACCCGCCTGAGTTGGAATAAATCTGCGAGTTGACGCCAATAACTTCACCAGCAAGGTTGAATAAAGGACCACCTGAATGACCAGGGTTAATTGCCACATCCGTTTGAATGAAAGATACATAGTTGCCCTGCCCGGTTATTTGAGGCGGCAAGCTTCTGCCAACAAAACTGACAATTCCTGCTGCAACAGAATGGCTTAAATTAAATGGAGAACCAATTGCCAGCACCCATTGTCCGACTTTCACCTCAGCAGCATTACCAAAAGGAACAGTGGGCAAGCCTTCTGCTTCAATTTTTATAAGCGCCAAATCCGAGCGTTGATCTGATCCGACAACCTCCGCACTGAACTCTCGTTGATCATTTAATGTAATCGTAATTTCATCTGCCCCATCGATAACATGATGGTTGGTCACAATGTAACCATCCTCAGAAATAATAAAACCGGAGCCCAGCGAAGAACTCTCTCTTTCTCTCTGCATGAAATCTTCCGGCAAGCGATCTCCAAAGAACTCCAGGAACTCTTCCAGTTCTTCCCTGTCACCTTCAAAATCCTCAAACCTGTCATTGCCGGTGCTACGGATTCGAACATTAACAATTGCCGGAGCTGTCTTTTCAACAAGCTCGGTAAAATCCGGTAAAAATTGGGCAGAAGACTGGGTCGAAATGAAAACAGCCATAATTAATAAAGCTGTTCGTAATTGAGAAAATAAATTTATTTTGTTCATGACTGTTTCTCGCAATATTTATTTTTGAAATCTTTTTTAGTTTCCAAACTGTTTGATAACATCATCGTCTGCACTCAATAAACACAACTTGATTTTCTCCAGTTTGCCATGACTACGAAAATAAAGGCTTAATACTTTCATGCTCAAAATTAAAGCACTGGAGACCGATATCATGACTGCTATTTCATTTAAGCCGACCAGCCACGTCAAATATGCTGCAAGCAACATACTGAATAGTGGAAACAGATACATAAGCAATACTAACTGCAGTAGCTTACTTTCTTCTATCTTTATCTGGGCTTGAGAACCTTTTTTCAATAAGTAAATATCCTCTTCAGGCAGCAGGTTGATCGGGAATTCAATTGCCCTGTTTGCATGTAAGGAATTTAAAAGGTATTGACCGCATGAAGGCTTAAGGCTGCAGCTACTGCATGTGCTATTGCTGTATGGCTGCAAGCGTATGAAGCCTGATTCGACTGAAGAAATTCTAACTGTCTCACTAAGCATAATGAGTTAATGACTTATTTCGAATGAGCCAAGTATGCCAGAAAAAAGGGAGTTAGAAATCAGGGCACTAAGGATTATGGCTCTTATAGTTTTACTCGCGTTCAATGATCACATTGAAATTCACGGGCAACTCCACAGATTCTTGCGGCTCGCCAACAAATTCCTGAAAGACGGCTTGTCTCAAACGGACACGGGCTGCTTCTTCATCAAGCATGTCAGTGCTGGCAAATTCTGTGCCGAGTTGCGGGACACGGCTAAATTGTGAGGGGGAATAAGCGTCATCAAACTCCAGCACTCTGTCTTCTGAAATACCAGACTGATCTACTAATTGTAAGTCCGCGAACTCACTCTCTTGAGATGTTGATGAGTTTAATACCCCGCTGGCGACTAATACAATGGCGGCCACTGACGCTGCGATGGCACCCTGCCCCAGGCGACCGAATACCTGTGATTGATTTCCATTGCCTGATTGTTCCTTGCTGTCATCAAGAGAAGCAAAAGAAGACTCACTCTGGCTTTTGCCATCCAGCTCAGCGTTAATGCGGGACAATAAATCCGGACGTTTTACTTCGGAGTTTCCAGCGCCAGCTTTTAAAACGTTGAAACCACTGCTATCCAGCTCGCCCTTCATAACGGCACTCAGCATATGGAAGCGCTCCCATTTAGCTTTCAACTCTGGATTGCTTTCGCACTCTTTGAGGATGCGGCGAAATTCAAACTCGCTCGCCTCATCATCCATCAAGGCTGACATGGATTCTCTAAGCTTCTCTTTTCCAGTATTTCCTGTACTCATATTCTCATTCACTTTCTATAGCACTACAAACTAGACAACAAATATTAAAAAAAATTCCAATTTCTACATTATTTATGCTTAAAACCTTGTCCCTGGTCGTTTCCAGGCTGTTTACCACCCTCTTTGCCATTATTAATAAAAGGGCTGATAACCGTATCCAATGCCTCTCTGGCTCGGAAAATTCTTGACCTCACGGTGCCGACAGGGCAATCCATGATTTGCGTGATTTCTTCATAGCTTAATCCGCCAAACTCGCGCAAAGTAAATGCCGTTCTTAAATCCTCAGGTAACTCATCTATAGCCTTATTGATAAGCACGTGTAATTCATCACTGGATAACTTGGCTTCAGGACTGCCAGTATCGATGAGTTCTGAAGGCAGTTCTGTGAGGTCAGCATCTCCCAAATCGACATCAGTGCCGGGCGGCCTTCTGCCTTTTGTGACCATATGATTTTTTGCTGTATTGATTGCTATGCGATAAAGCCAGGTATAAAACGCACTATCACCACGAAATTTAGGTAAGGCTCGATAGGCTTTAATGAAAGCTTCCTGACAGACGTCTTCGACTTCACTTTGATCACGTATAAAACGTGATACCAGCGCCAGTATCCTGTGTTGATAGCGTAAAACCAACAAATCAAAGGCATGCTTGTTGCCTTTGAAAACCTGATCAACCAATTGCTGATCCGTTTGTTTGGGTTTACCTGTAGACAATTTATCTATTCCTTTTATTTACTACTTAGTGCTTACTGATTAATTACTTACGGCACCTAAACGAGTAAAATGCTTAAAATTGTAACTAGCTATTCAGTATGAAAAAAACCTATACCACTACAGCATACAGCAACCATGATGTACTTGTCATAGGTGGAGGAGCTGCAGGCCTGAGTCTGGCGCTAAAGATGGCCGACTTTACTAAGGTCACTATTTTATCGAAAAGTTCCCTTCGCGAGGGCAGCACTTACTATGCTCAGGGAGGTATTGCTGCCGTTCTGGATACTCAGGATAGCGAGCTGTCCCATGTTGAAGATACCTTAATTGCCGGTGCCGGTCTCTGTCACAGGGATATAGTGGAGTACGCTGTCAGCCGCGGCCCAGAGTGTATCAGCTGGCTAATGCAACAAGGCGTTACATTTACCCAGCTCGACAAACCTGCCAAATCCGATACTGAAAACACGTCAATATTTTCAGATTTTCATTTGACCCAGGAAGGCGGTCACAGCCATCGCCGGGTTATTCATGCTGCCGATGCTACCGGTAAAGCCATTTTCAAAAGTCTTTCAGAAAAAGTACTGGCCAACCCGAACATTACTGTCCTTACCAATACGGTGGCGATTGATCTGATTAGCAGCGGCAAATTAGGGGACAAGGACAATCGTTGTATTGGCGCCTATATTCTTGACGAAAATACCGGCGCTATCAGCACTTATAACGCCCGGTTTGTTGTGCTGGCTACTGGTGGAGCCAGTAAAGCTTATCTGTATACCTCGAACCCCGATGGTGCAAGCGGTGATGGCATTGCCATGGCCTGGCGGGCAGGCTGCCGTGTGGCTAATCTCGAATTTAACCAGTTCCACCCTACCTGTCTTTATCATCCACACGCGAAGTCATTTCTGATCAGTGAAGCCCTACGTGGCGAAGGTGGCATCTTACGCCTGCCGGATGGTCATCGTTTCATGCCGGCTTACGATGAGCGTGCCGAACTTGCCCCCAGAGATATTGTTGCCCGGGCTATTGACTCAGAGATGAAGCGCCTGGGATGTAATTGTGTCTTTCTTGATATTACCCATAAATCTCCAGAGTTTATTCACGAACATTTTCCAAGCATACAAAAGAAATGTCTGAAATATGGCATTGATATCTGTACCGAACAGATACCTGTTGTTCCTGCAGCACACTATAGCTGCGGTGGCATCATGGTAGATAAAAATGGCAAAACTGATGTAAATAATCTTTATGCCATTGGTGAAACCAGTTTTACCGGCTTACATGGTGCTAACCGCATGGCGAGCAATTCCCTGCTTGAATGTTTCGTCTTTGCCTTTTCAGCAGCGGAAGATATTCAGCAAAAACTCAATCACACAGAGTTTTTTCTGGAACCTCCTTTCTGGGATGAAAGCCGGGTTACTGATTCCGATGAAGATGTGGTCATTTCCCACAACTGGGATGAAATCAGACGGCTGATGTGGGACTACGTCGGTATTGTAAGAACCGACAAACGCCTGCAACGAGCGGCAAACCGTATCGAGTTGTTACGACATGAAATCCATGAGTACTATGGCAATTATAAAATCAATAACAATCTTCTGGAGCTTAGAAACCTGGCTTTAGTTGCAGAACTTATTATCAGGTCTGCAATCAGCAGAAAGGAAAGTCGGGGCCTACACTACACGCTGGACTATCCCGAAAAACTAAAGGAGAGTGGTGATACTGTTTTAACACCCGAATAAAAAAGAAAAATTACACTGGCAGTCTTTTTCAGCTGCTTTTTTCCACTTCATTATTCATTAAAATCAACCGAACCATCTCCCTTAATTCCAGATCGGGCGCCTGTTCTTTCTCAATCAGCCAACTGAATAAATCCTGATCCTCCTGCTCCAACAAGCGTTGATAAATCAACTGTTGCTTGTCATCCATGTCTTCCAGTTTATTAGTGACAAAGGGAAGTAAAAGCAAGTCCAGTTCAAGCATGCCGCGGCGACTGTGCCACCATATTTTTTTTAATTCGACTTCATTCATATATTCATTTTATTAGTCTGGTTCCGGCCCGTATAATGACACACATGGAAAATTATTATGTAAATTTAAACCAGCGTGAACTGCTTGTCGTAAGTGGAGAAGATAGTGAGCGTTTTCTCCAGGGACAGTTAACCTGTGACCTTGCTGCTCTCTCTGAGCATGACAGTTGCCCAGGCTGTTTATGTGATAACAAAGGCCGGGTTATTGCAAGCTTCACCCTATGGAAATTAGCAGTGACATTCTACCTTGAAATGGAAAAAGGTGCAGCCGCTTTTGCAGAACAGCATTTAAAAAAATACAGTGTATTTTATAAAAGTGATATCCTTATCAAGCCCGAGCTTTTTACCCGGTTTGGGCTGATTGGAGCTTCCTCAAAAAAATACCTGAGTCAGCACTTTACTGCAATTCCCACAGCTCTTAATCAGGTAGAAGCAAGCAGTGCCGGTAACGCTTATCTGAGGCTGGCAGATCCTGATAATCAACGCTATGAATTATGGCAAGGTAATGATTCTGGCACTTCTGACGATTTTAGCGCTGATGCTAATCTGCCTGAAGGAAATATGGAAGATTGGAAATTACTTGATCAGGCTCAGGGCTTATATAGATTACAGGCAGAGGATACAGGACTGTATACTCCTCAGGAATTAAACTACGACCAATTAGGCCATGTAAGCTTTACCAAAGGCTGCTATACCGGTCAGGAAATTGTTGCCCGAATGCACTACCGGGGCAAAGCCAAGAAGCGACTTTATTTATTACAGCTAAACAGTAGGTCTGCACCAGAAAAACACATGAAAATAAATACCCGTGATAACAAAGCTGTTGGAGAAATAATAGACGTCGCCAACCTTGGCGATAATCACTTCCAGATACAGGTAATAGCCAATGAATCTATCCAAAAAGATTTGTGTATAGAAAATCTGGATAAGTCAGAACTAAAATTAATTTCTATTTAAAATCAAATAGCTACCATACAAACATCATTTAAATTATTAAGAAGAGCATTTTCTTCTGTCAATAAAATGCAATAACTGCTTGATATTGTAAGGAAAACATGAAGAATCAGAACTATGAACCAGTTGGCATAATTCTGATAAAGTTATGTCATGCTTACGCTCACACATATATAATGCCAGTCAATCTAATCAAACTTATTTGATCGCATTCGATACAGCTCTATGACACACTTTCTCAGGTTTGCATTTTCACCCAGATTTACTTTTATTTTGCTGCTGCTTTCTTGTGTGCATGCTCCTTCCCTCATCGCCGATACCGCCTTTACCCTAGCCAAATAGTTCTATTAATGAGTTATTTTACATAATAATCATCATAAACCTTCAAGGCTTTCTATATTAAATGCTTAAAGCTAAACCAGACAATATCGATATAGACCTAAGACGCTCGGCTTTAATCGTCGTTGACATGCAAAACGCTTTTGCCAAAAAAGGTGGCATGCTAGATTTGTTTGGAGCTGATATTTCCGGTGCTGAAGCAGTTATTAAAACCAACCAGCTTTTAGTAAATGGAGCCCGTAAGGCAAAGCTTGAAATAATTTATCTTGTGATGACTTATAACTCTATGCTGAGCAATGCTGGTAGCATGATATCGCCAAATTATCACAAGGAGTTGGGCCTGAGGCTTATGCGTGAAAAACCAGAGCATGAAGGAAAGTTGCTAATAGATGGCACTTGGGATT
>JAYQWA010000010.1:0-73303 GCA_038148755.1 Gammaproteobacteria bacterium | reverse complement strand
GCAAATTGACAAAGCTCCTGACATAGATGGCCGAACTGATATATATAGTCTCGGTACAATTCTTTACGAAATTCTGACAGGCAAAAAACCTTCAGATGGGGACACCATGGATCAGATAATTGACAGTATCAAAAATCAGGAACCGCCCCTGCCTTCTGAGACCACCTCGCTTTACATTCCTCCCTTACTGGAAAAAGCGACCATGGCATGCTTAAAGAAAAAGCCGGAAGACCGTATACAAACTGCGAATGAACTAATACGGCTATTGCAGGAAGACTGGTCGTAAACTAATTTAGCCCTGCCATTACCATCGTAATGTTATCTCTGGCACCTTCATTTTTAACCAGCTCCAGTAAATACTGCAGACAATTATTCATATCATTTGCGTTATTCAATACGGCCTGCAAAATATTTTCATCTGAGACCAGGTCGGACAAACCATCCGTGCAGGTAAGTACAATATCTCCCGGTTGCAATGGGGATTTGCCAAAGCCCGGGTTGAGACTGTTGCCCGCTCCTACCATACGCGTCAATACGTGATTCGACCGTGCATGTAAATTAGGGACCAGATCCTGATTCAACTTATTTTGCGAAAGTGTATGGTCAGTTGTCAGCTGGGTAATTTTTTTATCCGTTATGGAAACATGATAAAGACGCGAATCACCCACATAAGAAAAATAAACAAAATCATCATCCACATAGACACAGGTCAGGGTAGTACCCATCTGCTGGTGAGAAGGTTTCTGCACTTTCATTTCGATGACTTTTTGATTGGCAAAAACAACTGCTTTATTTAACAGTTTGACGGGATCTTCAACATCCAGCTGGTTGTTTTCATCGAATTCGTTTTCCAGCAAGGCATAAGCACTTTCTGCTGCCAGACGACTGGCTACTTCGCCATAGTCATAGCCACCAACGCCATCTGCAACAATGATGAGGTGGTACTCACGACTAAAGAGACAGAAATCTTCATTTTTTGAGCGTACCAGACCGGAGTCTGTTAAAGAATTAATTTTCAGCATAGAAAAAATTCAGCTGGCTGATTTTTAACTTCAAGTTTAACCTGAATAAAGGCTGATCCGAATAACTAGGGGATTATTTTTCCTGTTCACTGCTTCTGAGAAGAAGCCCATTTTAAAAAATAGCCTGCCTAAAATGAAACTGGGCAGCAATAATTAAATTGCTGCCCAGTTAGTGAACATTATATTTTAGATAATTTAAAAATCTATCAACTTAAATAGTGCTATACCCCTGAGTTCTCAAAGAAACTGAAGAACGCAGTCATGATAACTGTACAGATCACCAGAGTGATTAACATAACCGGCAGACCTTTCCTGAACCAGAGTCCCGGAGTAATAGCCAGACTGGGATCACCCTGATCCTTCGCCATTTTTTCAGAAATGGTGACAATAAAGACATTGGCGGTTGAGCCAAGATGGGTACCATTGCCGCCCATACCCACACCAGCTGCCAGTGCCCACCACAGTGGTGAAACATTAATGCCCTGTGCCTCCATGCCCAGAATGATAGGAATCATCGCGGCCGTAAAAGGAATATTATCAATCGCGGCAGAGAAAGCTGCAGATACCCACAACAAAATAATACAGGTTGTCAGCAGCCCGTAATTCTCCACAAAAGGAATCACAAACTGTCCGATAAACATCAGGAATTCACTATGCTCCACGCCGCCCACAATAATGAACAGAGAAATAAAGAACATCAGCAAGGCCAGCTCAATCTCGGCAAAGCTTTCTTCAAGGTCGATATCCTTACTGATGAATACCAACAAGGTTAAACCCAAGGCTGTAACAAACCAGGGCTCCCAATGCAGGGAATTATGCAAAATAAAGCCAATAACCATGACACCCAATACAGATAAAGCACCATACCAGGTCTTGGGATCAGATAATGGCTCCCTGTCAGTTAGATCAAGCTCTGCGGGTGTTACTGATAGCTCCCTTTTAAACAGCAAGCGCAAGAAAAACAGAATGGCTAACCAGGCCAGGAAAACCATTGGGAACATGTGCTCAGCAAAGGTGACAAAATCAATATTCGCAGCAGAACCAATCATCAGATTGGGTGGATCACCCACCAGAGTGGCCACACCACCAGTATCAGATAACAGCGCCGCTGCCAGCAGGAATGGAATGGCACTGACGCGCAAAGACTGGCAGATTAAGATAATCAGTGGTCCGAAAATAACCACGGTCGTGACATTGTCCAACAATAAGGAAAGTACAGTAACCAGTGTTCCCATCATGGCCAGCAATAAAAACAATCGCCCTTTACTGAAGTCGGCAATGGCATAGGCCAGCTGCTGGAAACCACCTGTCGGAATCATGATGGCAACAATGGTCATCATCCCCCCCAACAGAAACACCACGTTCCAATCTATCGCTTCTACGGCTTCTTCAGGCCCGTAAAAACCAAAAACTTGTCCCGCTATCATCATTACTGCGGCACCTGCCATAGCAACTTTAACCCTGTGTATTCCGTGTACACCTTCTGTAAAAATTGCAATAAACGTTACAGCCAGAATAATCCCGGAAACCAGCATTTCAGTATTCCAAACAAGTGTTTCCATAATAAATAACTACCTCGATTTCATTTTCGCCTGTTTACGGCGCTCAACTCCAGAATACCAAAAACTTTAGTCAGCGCTATCGGTTCCAGGATTATTATAAATATGCGGGATTTTGATCAGAGTCACCCATAATTTTGAAAGGGAGATACTAATAGTTCTCACTAGTGTATTCAAGAAAATTTGGAATTTACTCCGCACATGTAGGCTTGTGGAAATTGCCATGCTAGAGTCTCGAGCCATAATCACATAGAATGTAAGTCGCAGATTAAATTGCAGAACTGGAGAGGCTGAATAAGCATAAAGAACAAAATATTAATCATACTCGACGTTTATGAAGATTTTCGTCAGGGCCCTGATGTCTTTCCTATAGAAATTGAAAAAACGCTAAAATTCATTAGCGACAAATCCAAAACCCAGATTATTTTAATTGGTTGCGGTTTTGAAGAATACCTGCATGAAAGCTACTCAAGCTTTGCTAAGGATGAAGTCGATATCCGTAAAGCATGTATCAATAAACTGGAGCAACGACTGACAGCTGTTGCTGATAAACTGGCAGCCGCAGGTTATCAGGTTGAAAGCAAAATTCACTGGGCTTATCCACGTTATGAACAAATTGCTCAGGAAGCTGAAAATTATGACGTTGATCTGGTCGTGCAACACGTTAATGGTGCTGCACAGGAAGCATGCGCTTAATCATTTGCATCGCCTACACGAGCGCTGTGAAGATGAAGATAATCGAGCCAGAACGGTCAGTTCGGCCAATGAATTAAAGGCTCAGCATCAACTGCTTTTAACAACTGTTAATGAGCTTATTACACTGCTGAAAGCACAAGACTGGATAAAGGCCACTGAAATTACCCGCCATGCCTATGAATTGATTCATGAACAGTATGAACAACAACGAACTAGCATTATCAAAAGCACTGCCAGTGGTGGCCTGACAGTAGTGGAGACCACCGCTATAGCACAGGCGTTGCGCTGGATAGACAGAGTGAGCTGGCACCTGGCCAGAATCAGTCATCACTACATGAGTTCGTTCACCTGGGATTCAGACAACACCATTCAGTCTGGTCTTTAATCTGATCTAAGTGGCTGGTGTTCTAATCACCATATTACGAATCTCAGACATATCTTCCATGGCAAAGCGGATACCTTCACGCCCCAGACCGCTTTCTTTTACGCCACCATAGGGCATATTGTCAACGCGGTAGGAAGGCACATCACCAATTACTACCCCACCCACTTCAAGGGTGTCCCAGGCTTTGTGTGCCTTATAAATATCCCTGGTGAAAATTCCGGCTTGTAAACCGAACTGACTGTCATCCACCATCTTCAGCGCATCATCAAAATCACTGAATTTGGTTATCACAGCAACCGGACCAAAAGCTTCTTCGGTGCAGATCGATAAATCCTTTGGTACGTTTTCCAGCAGGGTTGCCGGCAACATAGTGCCTTCACGCTGCCCGCCACAAAGAATGTCGGCACCGGCTGCTGCCGCTTCGTCTATCCAGTTCTGCAGACGCTCTGCTTCACCTTCCGAAATCATGGGCCCAATAAAGGTATCCTCATTTTTGGGATCACCCATGATGAGTGCTTTGGTTCTGGTGACCAGTTTGGCTTTGAATTCATCATAAACATCAGTGTGTACAATAATGCGCTGTACACCAATACAACTTTGACCACTTTGGTAAAAAGCGCCGAACACGATACGTTCAACGGCATCATCAAGATCCCAGTCATTATCGACGACACAGGCCGCATTACCGCCCAGTTCCAGTACGACTTTTTTCTTGCCGGATTTCTTCTTCAAATCCCAGCCAACAGCTGGCGAACCGGTGAAGCTTAACAATTTCAGTCGCTCATCCGTGGTAAACAGCTCGGCGCCATCACGACGGCAAGGCAAAATGGAAAAAGCACCTTCCGGTAAATCTGTTTCAGCCAGCACTTCACCAATAATCAAGGCACCAATGGGCGTTAAACTTGCTGGTTTCAGCACAAATGAACAACCCACAGCCAAAGCTGGCGCAACTTTATGGGCAGCCAGATTCAATGGAAAATTAAATGGCGAAATAAAGGAACAAGGCCCAATAGGTACACGCTGAAACATGCCTCGATAACCCTTGGCACGTGCAGAGATTTCCAGATTTTGCACTTCCCCGTTAAATCGTACAGACCTCTCTGAAGCTAAACGAAAGGTATCAATCAAGCGCGTCACTTCACCGCGTGAATCCTTAATCGGCTTACCGGCTTCAATGCATAAGGCCTCTGCCAGCTCTTCACTACGTTCGGCAAAACGTTGAACGCAATGATGCAGGATAGCCTGACGTTCATAAGCCGGCATGGCATTCAGTGCGGGTTGGGATTTAACGGCAGCAGCAATTGCTTGGTCGATATGCTCAGGGGATGCCATGGCCACCTTGGTAGCGACTTCACCTGTGTATTTATCATAAACGTTTAAATCGGTATTCGGTTGTTCCGGCTTGTTTGCCAAATAAAAAGGATAGCTCTCTTGCAACATAATACTCTGCCTTTTTCCTGATTGATAAATTGCTTTAAATAGCCTCAGTTAACTCTGGTAACTGACATTTACGAATTAATCATTATTAGTCAATTCACTAAAGTATCCATTAGATACACATGCCATATTGAAGCACTCTTGGGAAAAGCAATTGTTCTGTACTGCACGATGACTGAATGTATCGTAATTCTCAGCATAGCCGATGAAAGCTGGGTTACAGTAGCTGCACCTAGGCTCGTCATGACTATATTAGCTCGTTTTTACTTTACCATGCCAGAAACGCTTTCGCTAAGATTAAAAACTTAAACATTTTAAAACTTCTATTAACTTTCTTAACTGTCAGAAAAATTCGTTATAAAAAACATCCTAAAACAAATTAACTAATAAGGGTAATTACCGTAAAGGTACTTTAGTATTTGTCTTTCCAGCATAAGACCAGTTCTTCTATCATCCATTAACCCGGATACTAACATTTATTTCATGCAGAACTAGTGAATTGAAAGATAATTTTTCCTTTAATATCAATATGATAAATTTTTAACATGTCACATTAGACACGCTGGTATTGCAAAAAAACACCGGGAATTTATGAATGTTATTTGTCTTTTTGCTGACATAAAAAAACCGCCTGAAGGCGGTTTTTTTATTGATACAGATTTTTTAGTTTAAGCTGGCAATTGCTGCGTCATAATCCGGCTCATCTGCAATTTCGCCGACAAGTTGAGAGTAAAGTACAGTGCCTTCTTCATCAATAACGACAACAGCACGTGCCGTTAAACCCTGCAATGGTCCATCCGTTTGTTTGACTCCGTAGTCAGCAGCAAAATCTGAACGGAATGCAGAAGCCGGTACAACATTTTCCAAACCTTCTGCACCACAAAACCGCCCCATCGCAAAAGGCAGATCCATTGATGCACAAACCACAGCCGTGTTATCCAGGCTACTGGCTTTGGCATTAAATTCACGCGCCGAACTCTGACACACTGGCGTATCAATACTTGGAAAAATATTCAATATGACGCGCTTACCTTTTAAATCATTGCTGCTTAATTCGGACAAATCAGTTTTCAGCAAAGTAAATTCCGGCGCTTTCGATCCTGCCTCTGGCAGTTCACCGTTAGTTTGAATTGGGTTACCTCTTAATGTTATTTCAGCCATGTTATTTCCTTTTGTTAAAAAAATTTATATCGTTTTTCAGTAGTATTTAATACCGACTTCATCATCAGCCGGTTTTTTATTTATTCCATTCTGTTCAGCAATTGATAAGCAATGCGTGAAGACTTGAATGAACCCACCCATACTTCTTTACCACCAGGGATAATCGCCATGGTAGCCCCACTGAATGCAGGTGTGGCAACTGTATCCATAATAATATGATCTTGCATGGTTTCAGGATGAATAGCGACAGCCACAGTACCGCGCGGGCAATTGCTGACCGGTGGAAGCCCGGTTCCGGCACACACTGGTTCATCATCACGCATGCCTGCGGTCAACAAATAGCCATTGCTGTCGTAAACAACATTATCCGGAGCAAAGCCCAAAGTTCTGGTGCGCCTTAATACCCGTGTCGGATTGCTGTTGGCTAATGTAATGATGGCACTTAAGCCTGATGCAGCAACAAAAATTTCACTCCCATCCTCTGAAACCTGGATGCCATTGTTACCAGGTAATTCTGATCCTTCCAATTTGACGAAACCGGCAGAATCAGGGGTCCATTTATAGACCGCCCCCGTGGGGACACCTGATAGCAATTCCTCAAAACTGAAACCGGGATGCATTAAAACGGTAGCCAGGATCGTCCCATCACTCATGGCACTGACGTCATTGGCATCGAGGCCATCAGGCATTAATACACAACCCACCCAGGTTATGCGTGGCACTTGATAATTGGCATCGATTTCGAAAACTTCTACTGCCTCACGCTCGCCATGGCCTGTCGCATATAAGCTATAAATACCATTACTGCTGGGATAGGTCTGTATCCCCAGGCCGTGAGTCTCAAAGTTAGTCAAATCCGGTGCGCCCGGACAGGCTCCGTATAAAGTACGGTTTAAAATGTTTCTACCAACTCGTGGAGAGTAAAGCTCTGTCACGTCCTTGCTTACCGCATTAACAAGATACAGGCCAACTGGATTTTCTGTAGAAAAAGAACCGGTAACTACCCAGTCAGTGCCGGGAATAATAACCATATCCTCGGGTATACCAATATCACAGATAAAATTGATGCCGCCTGTACTACTGCAATCCTGTTCTGAGTTGCTATCAGCAGCATTTACATTGACTGCAACAAAAATCAACAACAGCACCATGATACTTTTCTGAATACTTTCCTGAATCTTTCGCATTATTTTCACTCCAGAATTTATGATGAAAGCCGGATATTACCACAAACAGTGACCGTTAATTGCTTAATCTCAAGGCTCTGTGAGACAGCAGTTGAAGATTTTAAGCATCATGCTAGGATTCGTTAGCTACATTAACCCTTATCGACAAAGCCCGGAGAATAACAATGAATAAACCCCGAATTGTGCTAACAGCACTCACCTGCTTACTGGCTTCAACTGCCAGCTTTTCACAAGATAATGAACAACCAGAAATGTCTTTTTTTATTACCAGTGTTGGCTCAGGTGATGGCGGCAACCTTGGCGGGCTTGCCGGTGCCGATGCCCATTGCCAGGCTCTGGCAGCTGCTGTGGGTCGAGGTGATTCCACCTGGCGAGCCTATTTGAGCACCCAGGGTCCAAATGCTGTCAATGCCCGTGACCGAATTGGTGACGGCCCCTGGTATGGCGCCGCTGGTAACTTGATTGCACGTGATCAGGATCATCTGCATGGTGACACGCTGGAACAGGCACGCCTTGGCAATGGTCTGCATCCTTTTCATGCACGCACTGAAAAGGGTGACTTTGTTAATGGCATCATGGCCAGAGAATTCGGCCTGGGCCCCAGTGAGCATGATATTCTAACTGGCTCAACCCCTGATGGACGCGCATACCCGGCCGGTGACGACCAGACCTGTTCAAACTGGACCAACAATAGTGGCGGTAGCGCCAGAGTTGGTCACCATGATCGTCATGGCTTTATGGACAATTCCTGGAATTCCACGCATAACACACGTGGCTGCAGCCAGGAAGAGCTTATTCCAAGTGGTGGTGCAGGTCTGTTTTATTGTTTTGCTATAGATTAGTTTATAGCGCTAAATGAACCCACAAAATGGCTGACAGATTGTATTTGTCAGCCATTTTTTATGTCGCAAATTTGGTACTATTAGCAGACTATGGTTCATTGCGATCAATTAGCACAAACAACAGTGATTACCCTCCTGCCTAACCGCAGCGCAAGCTGGGGGGAGACACGTCTCTTTATTTTTATTATCTGTGGGGTAATGCTTGCAATTGGCACTTTTTGGGCGTTTGCCGGTGCCTGGATGATCTTGCCTTTTTCCGGTATCGAAGCAGGACTGGTAGCCTTTCTGTTTTACCGTGTGTGCCTGGCCACTTATCATAAGCAGGTAATTACTTTTTCCAATGACAGTGTTTTAATCCAGTTTGGCAGGCATTTTCCTAAACGCAGCTGGCGTCTCCCCCTTAACAATGTTTATCTTGCATTGACAGAGCCCAAGCAGAAATTCTCGCCTGTGAAAATCAATGTCAGTGATGGTAAACAAAGCATAGAACTTGGGGCTTTTCTAAACAAAGAAGACAAGCAGCTCGCACTTCTCAATCTCAAAGCTGCAGGCCTGCAAATTAAAAAATACCAACAGGCCGATTAATTCTGCCACAATTACTGGCCCAAATTTGTACTGGGCCAAATTTGATTTTTTATAGTATTATTTAGCCATGCCAATTTACGAATACAAATGCCGCAGCTGTGGCCACCAATTTGAGAAAATCGTTAAGATAAACGAGAACCCGGATTGTGTGGCCTGTCAAAGTTCCGATCTGGAAAAGCTATTTAATGCCCCCGGCATACGCACGACAAAAAGCCAGCGTCGCTCAGAAACTCAAGAACGTGCAGATAGAAGCAAGGTGCACAAGGACATAAAAGTTGCGGAAAGCGACTTCCTTAAGAAAGAGCTCAGCCACGATCACTCACACTAAACAAACATGGTGAGAGCACTAATTCCGTGTTTTCTAAGCCTGCCCTTTGACAAACATCAAGCAGCACTGTTTCAATAACAAAAACTTTTGATCAGAATACTCTTAGAGAATTCGGAGAGTATGAATATGTTTAAAGTTAAGGCATGTCGAATTTTCTGCAATTCTGTACGGCCCTTTTCATCTAGTGCGTGAATGATTTCTTCATTTTCCATTTCAGTGACCTGTTCACTGAAATATGCTTGTGAGTTCTATCTACCCGGGAAGTTATCTCTACCTGTTTATCCAGTAAATTTTTTTAACTGTTTGTAAATCTATATGCTTTCTCCGCTTTATTTTCAGCTATTCCCCTGTTTAATGATTAGTTTATGTTTTGTTTCGTTTAAATGATAATCACAACAACATAACTCAAGCATGATTCAAATCATAAAGTTTTCAAATAGGTGTCAGAACCCCTTATTGACACCCAAAGCATATGCAGAATAGCATTTCTGCGAATGTATACAGATGTTAGATATTAATCATAAAGGAAGTCTAATTTTGAAATATTTAAGTTTTATCAGGCCCGACGGCCAGGCCACAATTGGAAAATTGGCAGATGAATCCGGCAATAACAAAGTGATTGAACTGCTGGCTGAGCACAAATCTTTTACTAACTTAAAAAAGACTTTGGCTGAAAACAAACTGGATCAGCTAGACGAAGGCCGGATATACAGTCTGGATGAAATTACCTTACTTCCTCCTATTCCTAATCCTGGAAAAATTTTTTGTATCGGTCTTAATTATGTAACACACGTAAATGAAACCGGCCTTGGCAAAGATGCCAAATACCCTGTTGTTTTTACCCGTTTCGCCGATACCCTGGTTGCCCATGGTGAGCCTATGCTGCGACCGGCGATATCAGAGAAGTTTGATTATGAAGGTGAACTCGCATTAATTATTAGTAAAGCAGGACGCGCAATTCCTGAACAGGATGCCTTTAACTATATTGCCGGTTATAGTTGTTTTAATGATGGATCCGTGCGTGACTGGCAGAGACATGCGACTCAGTACACCCCTGGTAAAAATTTCCCGGCTACAGGTGGTTTCGGACCCTACATGGTGACACCGGATGAAATACCTGACATCGAAAAACAACATGTTCAAACGCGACTCAACGACGAAATTGTGCAGGATCAACCCATTTCCGACTTGATCTTTCCTATTCCTTTCCTGGTTAATTACATTTCCACCTTTACATTTTTACAGCCCGGCGATCTGATTGTTACCGGCACACCTGGTGGTGTTGGCGGCGCGCGTAAACCACCTTTATGGATGAAACCTGGAGACACGGTTGAGGTTTCAATTGGAGAGATCGGAACCTTGATCAATCCAATTCAAAAAGAAAGCTAGGTTTATCATCTATAGGACGCCAGAATCCAAAGTATTGATCAGCAACATTGACATTGCTTATTCCTTAACCTAGCTTTGCTCAAAAATAAAAATTAAGTTGATTTGAGGCTAACTCATGCATAAGTATCAACGCTATCTACAAGGCCTGTTTTTCTGTTTAGTCTTTGCTACTGCGACAACTTCAGCGCAAACCAATCTGGGCGGGAATTGGTTAGCTGATTATACTGAAGACCGCGCTGACCGCATCCCCGGTCCTGCACTTGGAGATTATGGTGGTTTGCCGTTGAATGATGCTGATCGGCTCAGAGCCCAAAGCTGGAGCGCTTCATTACTGGGATTGCCTGAATATCAATGTCGTGTCCATCCCTCGGATTATGCCCAAAGCTTTAACAACATCAGAATTTGGGAAGAACGCGATCCCAGGACATTTGAGCTAATTGCTATCCATCTTCAACATTATGTCTGGCAAACCCACCGGGTTATCTGGATGGATGGACGTGAACACCCACCAGTATATGCAGCCCATACAGCAATGGGTTTTTCTACCGGCGAATGGGTCGGGCATGCCTTGAAAGTAACAACCACACACCTCAAAGAAGGCTGGTTGCGCCGCAATGGTGTAGCCCGTAGCGATCAGGCCACGGTCACTGAATACTTCATACGTCATGATGACTTGCTTGTCTGGACTGTGATAGTAAATGACCCCATTTACCTGGAAGAACCTTTTATCCGTAATCGTAATTACAAATATTCAACGGATACCCAGATCGTGACCTACCCCTGTGAAAGCGTTATCGAAATTGTTCACGAGGCAGGATACATCCCGCATTATCTTCCTGGCCGTAATCCGGATTTATTCGAATTTGCTGATACCTACAACATCCCTTACCAGGCCACAATGGGAGGAGCACAAACCATGTATCCTGAATACAGGAATGTCATCCGAGTACTCCCTTTACCCAGTGAAATGGAAGGCCAGGAGTAAACCATGCGCTTATTAACGTCGATTATACTATCCACTGTAAGCATATTGCTCCCTGTCTCCGGCTTTGCTCAACCCGATTTTGACAATATTGAAATAAAGACCCTGCAGGTCAGAGACAACATCTACATGCTGGTTGGTGCCGGTGGCAATGTCACCGTGCAAACCGGTGATGACGGTATTCTTATTGTCGATACCCAGTATGCAGAAATGTCAGAGAAAATCTTAAATGCCCTGCGTGAAATATCTGATGGCACCTTGCGGTATATCATCAACACGCATGTCCACGGAGATCATGTCGGTGGCAACGTCAATCTGGCAAGATCCGGTGCCACCATAAGTGGCGGCAACATGCGCAGGGATGTGAGCGGACAGACTGCTGCGATTATTGCGCACGAAAGTGTTCTTTTAAGACTGACCACTTCTCCAGCTGAAGAGAGGATAGATGCTGATGGCTGGCCCACCAGCTCCTATTTCGAGGGCAAGAAAGACCTGTATTTTAATAATGAAGGCATTCGCATCATGCATCAGCCCCGCGCACATACTGATGGCGACAGCATCGTTTATTTCCGTAAGTCAGATGTTATTGCAACAGGCGATGTCTATCGTACAGATTCCTACCCCTTTATAGATACGTCGAGAGGCGGCACGATTCAGGGTTTTCTGGATGCTGCCCAAAGTATCATAGACCAAATCATTCCTGTTTATGGCCAGGATGGAGGAACCCTGGTTATTCCGGGTCATGGCCGTCTCAGTGATCTGGGTGATGTGCTCAACTGGCGTGAAATGCTGACCATCATCAGTGACCGGGTTAAGGACATGAAAGATAGTGGCATGAGTTTGGATGAAGTGCTCGAAGCCAGGCCGAGCCGGGATTATGACCCCCGTTATGGTGACAGTGAGCGCTTTATCACGGCTCTTTACCAAACCCTGTAATAGCCTGTACTAAATAACTTGCTTGTATTGAAGAAAGGTTTAAAAAAAGAGAAGCAGATATGATTAAAAGGACAATACAAATTTCCACTGTTACTCTAGCGCTGTCTCTGTGTATTGATTCTGCAACTGCTCAGTTTGGCGCTCCTGCAATCGACATCATTGATAATGCCCGCGAAGCTGCACCTTTTGATATTACCGGAACCTGGGTATCAATCGTCAGTGAAGACTGGCGTTACCGGATGCTGACTGCTGAAAAAGGCGATACTGAAGGATATTTCCTGACGGAGCTGGGACAAAGTGTCGCTGACTCCTGGGATCCCGCTGCAGATGAGGCCAATGGTGAAGCCTGCAAAGCCTATGGGGCAGCCGGCATCATGCGCCAGCCAACCCGTCTTCAGATTAGTTGGCAAACTGATAATGTGCTGAGAATTGACACGGATGCAGGCAGACAAACACGTCTATTAAAATTTGGAGAAGCGCAGGATGGCGCAGGTGCTGGTACCTGGCAGGGCGTTTCCAATGCCAGCTGGAAACTACGACGTCCGGGCCGGGATGAACCCGCTATCAGCGGCACTATTGAGGTGGAAACTCATGATATGCGCCCTGGTTATCTGCGCCGTAATGGCGTGCCTTATAGTGATCAGGCAACCATGCAGGAATTTTTTGATATCGTCACTGGTGATAACGGAGAAGAATATCTGATTGTTCTTTCTCTGGTTGAAGATCCAGTTTTTCTGGCCGGCCCTGCCCTCACCAGCAGCAACTTTCGCAAAGAATCCGATGATTCCAGTTGGGCACCGTCAGAGTGTCTGACTCAATAAGTCATAGCATCAAACTCTGAGAATCCCCGCAAGGGAATAACATGCAAAAACTGTCTTTTTTTAAGTCTTTCATTATCTGCTTCTGTAGCACTTTATTGTTTAGCCTAAGCATGCTGTCAGCCCAGGCCCAGATCATCATCGGTGGCAATAACTATATTAATACTGTTAGCGATCTTGATCGCAGCATGACTTTTTATAAAGAAGCCTTTGGTTTAACGACACAAGCAATGTTCGCCGAACCTTCTGGCATACCGGCAATCCAGAACTTAACCAATACCGGCAATGGTCTTATTCGAATTGGGACTGCTGAAATTCCTGGCGCTGGGTTCATGCTTGAATTTACTGAATTTACCGGGCTTAACCGTAATCCTGGCCGCTTTAATATCCATGATGCTGGCGCTGCGAGATTACTATTGGTTGTTAATAATATTGATGCCATGCTGGAACAAGCCCTGGAAGCGGGCGCAGAGATTGTCACCAATGGTGGAGAAATTTTACGTCGGGATTCTGCTGAAGGCTCTTATAACCGTGCAATTTTTCTAAGGGACCCTGATGGTTTTCTGGTAGAACTGGTACAACGTTATCCTGCTTCAGGCATGTCCACGTCTATGCCTTCCCCTGCTGTTATCGGTGGAGCATTTTCTATCACGGTTTCAAATCTGGAACAGGCCAAAGAGTTCTGGCGTCATTTTGGTATTGATTTCATCTCTACTTTAGACGGGCGCAGTGACGCTACTTCAAATGCCCTGGCTGCAACTGAGGGCGCATCCCTCTACGGAGCAAATGTGCTTATTCCAGATTCAGATTTCAGCTGGAGCTTATTTGAATTTCAAAACATAAACCGTAATGTTTTTAATCGTGACATCCCTGATCCTGGCGCCCCTGCGCTGTCGTTAATCGTTAATGATATGAATGCTGCTATGCAGGCCGTTGCCGAGACAGGCGCAGAAATAGTTAGTGTTGGAGGTCAACCCGTTGCACTGGGGGAAGGCGCCAATGTTTTTATTCGTGACCCGGATGGTTTTATCATTGAACTGATACAGCGTTAAAACGCTGTTAAAAATTAACCCGAAATACTCCCTGCATGGCAGACTCATTAAAACCGACTATGCCGGTTTTATTGTGCCAGTATAAATATTCAATACCTAAATACACCCGATCATTTAATTCCCACAACAACTGTGGTTGGGTTTGATAATTGCTGCTTCTGCTGCCTTCCCTGCCAGCCACATCGAAAAAACCACCAAAAGAAAAATTTTTACCCAGTAAAGTAAATGGATAGTTCCATGCAATGGTCATTTGCTGTGTATGACCCGCTATAGTCGGATCATTTCTGTTAAATAAATGCAGTTTAAAAAAACGAACGCCGGGTATCGCTATATCAAAGCTGACTCCTGCCAGGTAAACCACTTTCTCTACAAATTTATTATGTGAATAATCCAGCTCTCCAATCAGATAAACATCACGTATGGCTCCAAAACTTAGCGTGTCATCCCTAAACATTTTTCCTGGGCTAAGTCTGGGCCCCCATTCAAAATAAGTATTGCCGGCATTTTCAAAATTGCCCAGATTTGATAAATCCAGAAAATAAAAATTATCTCCAATACTCCAGGTACGGCTATGAACATAGGTGATCAGTGACTGAGACCCACCACTGCGCCTGTCAAAAGCATCAGAAAAAACCAGCTCCACTGAATCACTTCCCTGAGCACGAACTTCAAAACAAAAAAACAAACCTGCAAAAGAAGCGAAACAGCAAAACTGTTTTAAAAATAATTTAGTCTGACTTAGGAAACTCATAAGGATTTTTATAATTATAAAGCTTCACATAAAA
The DNA here is from genome assembly GCA_038148755.1 of Gammaproteobacteria bacterium. Classification (GTDB taxonomy): domain Bacteria; phylum Pseudomonadota; class Gammaproteobacteria; order Pseudomonadales; family Pseudohongiellaceae; genus UBA5109. The sequence continues at coordinate 58,139 of JAYQWA010000010.1, read as the reverse complement.
AAACAGGATCAGCAGATTATCTGCTGATCCTGCCCTTTATCTTGATACCTGACCAAATAACTTACAGCTTGATAAAAGCCAGCGCATTATTAGGGTTCATAGGTATGACCAATTGATGTTGAACAGAGTCATAACACATGGACGCAGCACTGGGGATACCGACTGCAATGACCACCGCTTCTTTACCGGGTTCAATTCTGGACACACTGCCAAAACGCACGCTGCTGACATATTTGGTGCCATCAGCCGTTACAACTACCCCATCATTACCCGCTTCAGCGGCGTATTCTGTACGCACAATGTCACCATCCGGGTCATAGGTTATAACAGCATTGGACGCGATATTAACAACAACAATATTGCCATCATTATCCATCGCTACACCGTTTGGTGTTGCCAGTGGCTCACCTTCTGCGAAAACGGAAGACCTGCCATTTGGTATCACCTTATAAACCAGGCCATTAGGCGTATCGGAAATATAAGCCGTGCCATCTTCAGCCACAGCAACGCCGTTTAAAAAACCATTATCAGCCACAAAGACTGAATCCAGTGGCTGACCGCTAGCCATATCAAATGAACGTAAATAACCTGAGTCAACGGTATAAAGCACACCGTTTTGTACAGCACTGCCGATAGGATCTCTCAAATCCAGACCATCCCTGCTGGCACCGATCCATTTTGAGGTATGCACACTGCCATCCGGATTAATCAAGGAGACAAAACCATCATCTTCGGCCCCCTCTGAACGATCCCCGGCATTCATCGATAAAATCAGGTTTTTATGCGGGTCAAAAGTACAGCTTTCAGTAAAATGGAAACTGCCAAATACTTTTACATTCTGGGACATCTGCATTTTGATACCAGCTTCATTGACTGAACTTAAAGGTTCTCCAGCCTGAAACTCCTGAGCTGGAGCTGATGTTGCTGATAATGCCGATATTGAAAGGACAGAAAATACCGCTGCTGCTAATTTTGTTTTCATTTTTTCTCCTAGCTCCTGATAAATGGTAATTAAGACTTTTTGCAATAAAACATTGCTCGTTCCAACTGACCGATAATGATAACCCATATCAAAAGCCAGAAGTAAGGATCAAAAGTTCAATAAGATTATTTTCCTTACAATTCAAATTCTTGCACAATTAAGGAACTGGCGTATACTAGCGCCTTTCCCGATACATCAATTAACCATTCCTTATAAGGAGAACTTTCATGACAATTTATAAAAAGCCTCTGCAGGCCATGTTCTTCCTGCTTGCTGGCCTAATAGCAGTTAGCTGCTCTCAGGAAGAAGCATCAATGCCCGAGCAGGCAAGCAGCGATATGGCTGCAGATATGCCCATGGCAACAGCCGCTGCAGAGATGGCTGATGAAGAACACGGTGTAATGACTGCTGCAGAGCAGGAAAACCTGCGCCTCGTTGAAGAGTGGTGGCGTACTGTCCTGATGGGCGGTCGTCTGGATCAAGTTGAGCAATACATGACTGAACGATATATCCAGCATAACCCTAATATCAGTACTGGCCGAGATGCTTTTGTTGAATTCTTCAGCGCATTTGCTCAGCCAGGCCCTATTCCAGAAGAATTTCCACCAACAGCAGTTAAATTTGCCAAAGGTGACTATGTCGTTTTTGTCTGGGAAAGAGAAGCTGAAGACCCTCAAACCGGAGAACCTTATAACTACAACTTTTTCGATGTCGTGCGTGTACAGGATGGCCGAGTCGATGAACATTGGGACAGCGTATTCCGCAGTTCACCTCCAGGAGCACCTGTCATGCCCGTTAACCCCGGCATAGGCCCTCGCCCTGTTGCGCCATCAAATACAGCGGCTGAACAGGCTGTAGAAGACCTGGTTAATATTGAAATGAAAGACATCCTGCAATATCAGAATGTCGATCTGGCTATGGACGTGATGGCTCCTGACTATATTCAGCATAATCCTAACGTGCCTGATGGCCGTGATGGATTTATTGAGTTTTTCAGCCGCTTTGCTAACCCACAACCTATTCAGGATGAGTGGATCAGTGAGCCTGAACTGATTCTGACACATGGTGATATCGCCTTGTACATCATGACGCGTTATTCAGAAGATCCTGCCAGAGACAATGAAGTTTATAAATGGAACTGGTTCGATATGTTCCGTGTGGAAAACGGCCTGATCCAGGAACATTGGGATAGCGCAACACGCGACAACAATGTCCCTCCAAGTGTTGAACCTCCAGCGGGTTTCGTATCATGGAGTGATCAGTAAACCAGAAACTGTCTACTGATAGTTGATAAAAAAAGAGATCGCAATGCGATCTCTTTTTTTTGAGCTCTAAGCAGGCAAAAAAACTGTCAGCCTGATTTTTTATAAAAAAGTAATGATTCTATTCTTTTATCTTTCCACCATGATAAAGCCAATCAAGTGCATCTTGATCTGAACATATCTCCTGCCCTATTGCATAGATGTCAGCAGAAATCTGTTCGTTCATACCATCCTCTTTAGCTGCACCGACTTTGCCTGACCGGATCATTGCCCCTGCTTCTATCACTGGCGTTGAATTTTTACTAAGCGGTCCAAATTTCCCAGCGTGCGCTTTCATCCAGTTAAAGCCGGTATATTCCCTGATTTTCTCCCATTCAGCATTGCCAGGCTGCAAATTCAGAAAGTCTGCTATTTTTTCCAGCGAACCAGCATGATCACGTTTCATATCGGTATAATGCAGAAATAGCACGTTTGGTTCGTTTCTTAAAGGCCACCACGCTGCCATGAATCCGAAAAACATGGCATGCATGCCCATCTCATTGATCACTTCATAATAGAAATCTGAAAAACTATTCTTAGTCATTGCTTCTTTGGGAATGCCCCATAAATCAAACCAGGCATCTGTATGCTTTTCCAGGAATGGTTTAAATGAAACAATCGCCTCTTCCGGATTACGGCAAACGACAATATAACGAACATTTTTATTATCGCTTGTTTTAATAAAAGGGACTTCAGGAGGAGCGGAATGTGTTTTGAACGCTCGGGCTTGGTTTGTAGGCATTGCTTCTACCCGATCCAATACCTCCTGTTCTGATTCATCAGGATGGCCAAGAAATTCAATCCAGGGGACTTCAGAATAAACACTTTCAAAATCAGGATTACCCCCGTTTAGCAATTGATAAACGATGTTCATCATCCAGGTGGTCCCACTTTTGGGCGGTACTGAAACCACAATATCCTGATCCCTCCATGCTATCTTCGCCTGTATTTCTGGTCTGATCCAGGGTGGTGGTGCAGGCTGCGATAAACTCATACTGAAACTCCTCTTATTTTTGGCAGCTCTTCATCCCAGCCTTCAGGTTGTTCGACGTCCAGAGGACCTAATTGTTCCTGCCCAAACGAAACAAGTGGATAAAGCGATGTAAGAAAAATAAAAATTAAGGACAGTTGTCTGATCATTGTCATCATAAGAATACTTGCCACAATAAATTGTGATCACGAAATTTTGAATAGAATTGTAATACTAAAGCGGGTCAGCCAGGCAGAAGAAACTTAAACTTCAAACCTGACTTTGATCTTCATCATCGCCGGGCATTTCCAGCCCCATTTTAGAGGCGCGCCTGCGCCAAAGACGTCGAGCATGCTCCTGCATATCCATTTGCTTGTCTTTTTCATCCATGATTTCCAGACCCAATAAGGTTTCCAGAATGTCCTCTAAAGTAATGATACCCTCCATGCCGCCATACTCATCGACAATCATCATAATGTGTAAACGATGCTTTATGAATAATTCAAATGCCTCATAAACCGACTTGGTCTCAACCACCGCCTTAAGTTCACGCTGATAATGCTTAAGCTCATTGTCGGAATTGCCCCGGGTTTGAGCCAGTAGCAAATCACTCTTAAGGACAAAGCCATTAAGGTGCTCACGATTATGATCATAAATTGGTATGCGTGAAAAACGTGTATCGTCATAAGCACTGAAAAACTCAGAGACTATCATTGACTCAGGCAAGGAAAAAACCACAGGTCTGGGAGTCATGACTGCTGTTACCGGCGTTTCATTCAACAGGAACATATTCTTGAGTATGCGGGACTCCTGCTCTTGTAGTTGCCCTTCCTGCTCACCTAACTCTGCCATTGCGGCAAACTCTTCGCGCGAGAAACCTTCGGGTTCTTCATTGTAGGAAAAACCCTTGGTAATTTTTTCAGATATCCAGACAAAGGGATAAAGTATCCATACCAGCATCACCAGTACATGCGCTGTAACACCTGACAGTTGGCGCCAGTAAACAGCGCCAAGAGTCTTGGGAATAATTTCAGAAAACACCAGAATCAATAGCGTTAAAACCGCGGAAGCCACCCCAACCCAAGCACTGCCAAATACAACAGCCGCCTGTGCTCCTGCCCCGGCCGCTCCAATAGTGTGAGCAATGGTATTTAATGTGAGAATAGCCGCCAGCGGCTTGTTAATATCCTCTTTAAGCTCACGCATCATTGCCCCCCCGGAACGATCCTGCTGTTCCATCAAGGTAATATGAGCTTTGGATACGCTCAAGAATACAGCTTCAGCAATCGAGCAAAGAAATGAAAAAACGAGTGCTATGGCAACATAGACGATAAGTAAGGTCATTTACAATATACTGCTATCTAAAGGTAGCTTTGTAAAAGATGGGCATGAAAACGCTATTTCGCCCTATCCAGATAACCTTGTGCAATCATAGGTATTCGAATAATCCGGTTTGCTGCATTTGGGCCAAAAGCGCCATTTAATACGATTGCATAAAGCCATTTTTTATCCTGTCCACTGAAGGCTACGCCATGTAGCCCCCGGGGTCCGGGAATATTCCCGAGAAAACTGCCATCAGCAGCAAAAATATCGACCGATATCCCGGTACTGACATAGAGGCGTCCCTCTGAATCCACGGCCATGCCATCGCCGGCACCTTCACTGAGCCTGACAAAGTCACGCTGATTAGTCAGTGCCCCGTTATTTTCGACATCATAGGCAACAATAACCGGCCCGTTGGTGACATACAGTGTTGTTTCGTCTGGACTGAGAATAACACCGTTAGTTCCAACCACATCACCATATCTGGAAACCATGCCATTGCTATCAGCATAAAAAAGACCGGCCGCCGTAATAGTGAAATAAACGCCGCCAAGACTATCTGCTGCCAGATCATTCATGATGCCACTCAGACAGTCAATGGGATCTCCCTGGAACTTGTCAGCAAAGATAAAACGTTCCGGTTCCAGTTTAACAATCGCCGAGTTAAGCCCGCGATCCAGTAAAAATAAATCGCCATTTTTACTGCGGGATACTGCTCCACCGGTGTTGGTGTTGTCGTAGATGATTTCTGCTGAACCATCCAGATTAAGCTGTATCACATTACTGGCATCATTATTGGCAAACATGATCCCGCCATTTTCTGTTGCAATCAGCCCATCTGCATTATTGCCGGGCCAGGACCAGACAGTTTCCCAACTCTGACCGGCTGCTATGACACCGGGAATCGCTGAAGAGGCAGGCACAATTTGCCTTGGTTCCGGCACAACAAGTCCACTTTGCGGCTCTCTTGCCGGTATAGCAAAGGCCGGTGCCGGATTTCGACAGTTTGCCCTTACTTTAGCTAACTGGGGGTTCTGCCAGGATTGCAGACTGTAACCGGGATCAAAGGCATCGGAAACATTTTGTGCAGAAAGTGGCAGAGCTATACAGGCTAGCAAACTGGCAAATATGGCGTGAAATTTCATAACAACCTCATAATCGTAAAAAAATATCTGTAACTGATTGTATGCAAGGCGATTTAGACTGTCTAGAAAGACCGACGCGTTAAATCCAGTCGATATAAGCGGCAAGAAAAAACGAGATATATTAATTTGGTATATTCATCTTTACTTAATCAATATTCAACAATACTCACAGGATAAAACATGAGCACAATATTAATTACCGGCGCTAATCGTGGTATCGGACTGGAATTGGTTCGGCAATATCTGGAAGCAGGAAACAGAGTCTATGCCTGTTGCCGACAACCTGATAGCGCTAGCGACTTGGCATCCCTTGCCAGCAACAGCAAGGGTAATTTATCCATACACCAGATGGATGTCTCTGATGAACAGTCCATAAAGGCCTGTGCAAAAGCACTAGCTGGCACAGCAATAGATGTACTGATTAATAATGCCGGCATCATGGGTGGCGAGCATCAATCTTTTGGCAATGCCAGTCTGGATGATTGGCTGCACACCATTCAGGTCAATACCATAGGTCCCTTCAGAGTTGCAGAAAGCTTCAAACCTCACCTCGAAGCAGCTGAAGCCCCCAAGTTGATAACCATCTCCAGCCAGGTAGGGGCTTCAACTTTCACCATGCCGGGCATTTATGCTTATGCCAGCTCAAAAGCTGCTGTCAACAAGGTGATGCAGACGCTGGCCAGCGAATGGCAAACAACCGGCATATGTGTTGGTTTAATGCATCCTGGATGGGTGAAAACCGATATGGGTGGTGCAGAAGCTGATATCACACCTCAGGAAAGCGCTGAGGGAATCTGCCGGGTTATTGAAAAAATGACATTTAAGGATAGCGGCAAATTTTTTAAATGGAACGGAGACATCCATCCCTGGTAGTGATATGGACTGCCCGTAATGCGCTATCTGTACCTCAGATTCCCTCGGTGCAGGTCACTGATCGACTTACAGCCCATCAATTTCATATCCCGCACCAGTTCTGCATGCAACAGTGACAGCGCCCTTTCAACACCCGGTTGACCTGCTGCCGCCAAGGCATAAAGATAAAGACGCCCGCCGGAACAGGCTTTGGCGCCCACAGACAAGGCCTTGAGAATATGGGTGCCACGGGTAATTCCCCCATCACAGATCACATCTATTTTATCGCCCACAGCGTCAACAATTTCCGCCAGTTGATCAAAGGGAGCACGCGAACCATCCAGCTGTCTGCCTCCGTGGTTGGAAACCATGATGGCACTGGCACCGATATCCACTGCCCGCCTGGCATCTTCAACTGACATCACACCTTTTAGTACAAAGTGTTTACCCCAATACTTGCTAACTTCTTCCGCATCTTTCCAGTTCATGGACTGATCCATCATTTGGCTGAAGTAATCACCAATTGTGATGGAGATATTGGAACCTTCTTTAACGTAATCTTTTAACTGGGATAATTCATAGGCCTCATGTGTAAAATAATTAAAGGCCCATGCCGGATGAGTCGCGAAACTCAGTAGGCTTTTTAAAGTCAACCTTGGCGGCGTCGTAAAACCCGTATATAAATCACGTTCACGATTCCCCCCTACAATCGTATCAACCGTTAATGCCAGGGCGTCGAAATTAGCTTCCTTACAACGATCAATCATGCTGCGTGTCAGTTCTTTATCCTTATGGAAATACAGCTGAAAGAGCTTAGGGGTTTTAATCGTCTCACCAATCTTCTCAACACTCACCGTTCCCAGCGAAGAGACGCCAAAGATCGTGTTGTATTTCTCTGCTGCTCTGCCTACCGCCAGTTCACCATCATGATGAAACAGACGTTGCAGGGCTGTGGGTGACAAGAACAATGGCATGTCGATTTTCTGGCCCATCACGGTCGTTGTCAGGTCAATATCTTCGACCCCGGCAAGAACATTAGGTACCAGATCCACCTCATCGAAAGCCGAGGTATTGCGGTAGCGCGTGATCTCATCATCGGCGGCGCCATCAATATAATGGAAAATTGGTCCGGGTAAACGTTTTTTGGCTAAAGTGCGAAAATCAGAAATTTTATGAACATCTTTCAAGCGCTTGAACATCTATACTGCGACTCCCTTTTTAAGCTGCATGCGGGCAAATCCAACCAGTCCCACAACTATTAAAACACTAAGTAAACTACCAATATTGAACCAACCCTTGCTTCCTGACCAGACAATCGCATAGCCCATTGAACCCGCGAGTAGGGCGTAATACACAAAAACAGCCAATGTTTTACGGATCACCAGGCCTTCCTTACCCAACAGACCCACTACCGCAGAAGCCGCAACCACATTATGCACACAGATAACATTACCGGCAGCACCACCTAGTGCCTGCAAAGCAACAACCCAGGTTGGGTCAACACCAATTCGTTCTCCAACGCCGAACTGAAACAATGAAAAGGTCATATTGCTCACCGTATTACTGCCGGCAACAAAGGCACCAAAACCACCAATAAAGGTTGAAAAAATCGGCCAGGCCGAGCCTGCGAGCACCGCCACTCCTTCCGCCAAAGCATTCGGCATTTTGGCATAACCTGCCAGGCCATCCTGAGAATTGAGAAAAACCTGTACCATGGGAACAGTCGTTAATAAAGGCAAAGATACTTTGAGCATATTCTGGCAGGAATCTTTAAGGGCAAGGCCATAGGTGTTTATATTCATTTTATGAATAAAGAAGGTGGCTAGTGATACCACGATAAATATAGCTGCCGGGGAATACAGTAACTGGATATTCCCGGTACCCACTGTTGAATTGAAAATATTTGACCACTCGAAGGCAAAAGACTGCAGAAAAGTGTTTACTCCCAGTGCCGGGACCCGGGTGATTATTAAGAGCAAGGCCAGTAAGAGATAAGGACTCCAGGCAACTATAATAGACATGTCAGGCCTTCCATCTACAACAGTCTGCTCGGCTTGTGTCTGCTGCAGCCCACTCCATTCCGGATCCCATTTCGATTTATCTGGAAAATCCCAGACTTTATCTTTGTCAGGCATAAACCAGCCTGCTTTTGCCGCCGGAATCACAATCAGTAGGCCTATCATGCCACCAAAGATTGTAGGAAATTCAGGTCCGAAAATATAGGCAGCTATAACATAGGGAATCGTCATGGAAAATGCGGCAAACAGGGCAAATTTCCAGACTCTGAGACCTTCAGCAAATGACCTGTTCTCGCCAAAAAATCGGGTCATCATGGCAACCACGAACAAGGGAATAAAAGTCCCCGTTATGGCATGCAGGATGGCTACTTTTTGAGCGATAAGTTCCAGCATAGGTCTGCCAACAAGCTCAGCTGAAGCACCGGCAATACCTGCCTGCTGGATAAACTGATAGACACTTTCATCCCCTGAAAGGCCGGTTCCTACACCGACCAGTATGGGCGTACCGAGGGCACCAAAGGACACCGGCGTACTCTGGATTATCATGCCCGAAACCACTGCGGCCATTGCCGGAAAACCCAAACCGACCAGTAAAGGCACTGCCACTGCTGCTGGGGTACCGAAACCCGAAGAACCCTCTATAAAAGAGCCAAATAGCCAGGCAATAATTATGACCTGGATACGTCTGTCGGGTGAAATATTAATGAAACCCTGGCGGATGACTTTTATCGCCCCACTCTGCTGCAAAGTATTCAACACCAGAATTGCACCGAATATTATATAGAGCAGAGTAAGCGCAACAATGAGTCCGTTTACTGTTGCCGCAGCTACCTGATTAAGAGGTAACTGCCAGACCCAAAGAGCAAGTCCTACTGCTGTAATATAGGCTAGCGGCATTGCCCGGCTGGCTGGCCACCTTAGAATAACCAGAAAAACAGCAACAACAAGAATGGGGAGAAAAGATAAGAGCGAGAGGATTAATATGTTCAATACGAATATCCTTTAACTTACCGGATTATATCCATTGAGTAACTTCAATACGGAATCGTCCAGACAGGATAGGAATATAACAGTTCGCGTAATGATCAAAATTTATTTTTATTAATGTTTAAATTACTGCAGATCATTATCAATTACGCGTTTGTTGATTGCAAGAATCGTATAATGACGTTTATAGTGCGAAACTTGTACAACATTACTAAAAAAGATTAAGGGTTCACAATGCAGCAGAGTCAGTTCAAAACATTCAATCCACCGCAACGAAAACTGATGGGGCCGGGCCCCTCGGATGTAAATCCCCGGGTTCTTGAAGCTTTGTCACGACCAACGCTTGGGCACCTTGATCCTCTTTTTATCGGCATGATGGATGAACTGAAAAGCCTCCTTCGTTATGCCTTTCAGACAACTAATGAAGTCACCCTGCCGATATCTGCTCCCGGCTCAGCAGGCATGGAATGCTGCTTTGTTAATCTTGTTGAACCTGGCGACAAGGTTATCGTTTGCATCAATGGTGCCTTCGGTGGACGCATGAAAGAAAACGTTGTCCGTTGTGGTGGTGAGGCAATCATTGTCGAAGATCCCTGGGGCCGGGCCGTAGACCCTGCAAAAGTGGAAGCTGCTCTGAAGGAAAACCCTGACGCCTCTATTCTGGCTTTTGTGCATGCAGAAACCTCAACTGGCGCACTTTCTGATGCAAAGACACTGGCCAGTCTTGCTCATCAATATGATTGTCTCACGATTGTAGATACAGTGACCTCGCTTGCTGGAGTTCCACTTAAAGTCGATGAATGGGAACTGGATGCGGTTTATTCCGGTACTCAGAAATGTCTGTCCTGTATTCCCGGACTTTCTCCCGTCACTTTTAACCAGCGAGCCATGGAAAAAGTCAAAAACCGGCAGAGCAAATGTCAGTCCTGGTTCCTAGATTTAAGTCTCATGCTGGGTTACTGGGAAGGCGCAGGCAAGCGTGCCTATCACCACACTGCACCGATTAATCCATTATATGGCTTACATGAAGCACTCTGTATATTAAGTGAAGAAGGCCTGGAGAATTCCTGGGAACGCCATCGTTTGCAACACAATGCACTTAAAGCTGGACTGGAAAAACTGGGTTTACAGCTGAGAGTCCCCGAAGCTGAAAGGCTGCCTCAGCTCAATGTCGTTATCATTCCTGAAGGGGTTAATGATGCTCAGGTAAGAGGTCAGCTATTACAGGAATATAACCTTGAAATCGGTGCCGGTTTGGGCGAAGCAGCCGGCGTGCTCTGGCGTATTGGATTGATGGGCTACTCTGCAAATAGTGGCAATGTACTCTATTGCCTGAGTGCCCTGAATGCCGTGCTGAACAGTTAGAGCCTGACCTTAAGCCATCGGCAAAGCATCTACCGTAGCAATCATCCTGCGACGCATGGCCTCATCCGGCAGACGCCCTATCATCCCGCCGATATTATCGGCCATATTGCTTGGGCGGCTGGTTGAAGGTGTTGCCGCCGTGATAGCCGGATGGCTGATATTAAACTTCAGGAAAAACTGTGCCCAGGTGCTGGCATCAAATTCCTGTGCATAATCCGGCAAAGTCTGGCCGCTCACTCTTGCCCATAACCTGCTGCGTCCGAATGGCAGATAGCACAGGACTCCAATGCCGCGATCCATTGCCAGCGGCAAAATGACATCCTCAACATTGCGGTTATCGACTGCATAATCGACCCCAATAAAATCAATTTCTTCATTGCGCATGACATCGATTAAGGCAGGATATTGTTCAGGAAAAGTTGTGGTGATACCGATATAGCGGATTCTGCCTTCCTCTTTATATTCACGGAGTATCGGTAATTGCACATCAGGTGCGCCCATATTGTGTACCTGAACAAGGTCTATGGTCGATCTGCCAATACGTTGAAATGACGCTTCAACCTGCTGTCGCGCACGCTCAGGGTTTGCCCCCCCACCCCCACGACCTGCAACATTCAGTTTTGTTGCCCAGAACAGACCTTCGGCAATGCCGAGCTCCTGGGCTATCTGGCCTGATACTTCTTCTGACGCGCCATAACTAGGAGCTGTATCGAAAACCCTGCCACCCATCTCAAATAATGTGGATAACACGCCTCTTAATGCCGTGACATCTTCACTTCTGGCCACTCTGGAGAAGTTAGCCGAACTGCCCAGTCCTATCGCCGGAATCTGTTCACCTGTCGAAGGAATTGTTCCCATAATTAATTCACTTTGAGCCGCCCGACTTTGTAGCATCGGCATCAGAGCCAGTGCTGTACCAGCATAAGCACCTTTTTGCATAAAGTGACGTCGGGATATCCCCGCTTTCATGGACTGCTCTGTAACTGCTTTATCAATAATATTTTTCTGGCTCATAAATTCCCTCATTCTATTTATCAGGGGCTTGTTGCTAATACTTCTCCATTTTCATTCAATTTTCCAGTCTGATTAGACTGCGTACTGCCTTGTCTCCCTGCTTTGTCGCTTTGTTGCAACCCAAGCCAGACACCTAAAGCAGCCCAGACTATTGCCATGGGTATGGTAATAGCAGCCAAAGCAAATAAGCCCATGCCAAGCCGGGTGATCAGACCTTCCGTCCATGCACCGACAACATCGCCTCCCCTGAAGACAAAAGTGTCAATAAAAGCTTTAGCTTTATACTTCTCTTCTTTGCTAACAACGGTATACAGGGTTTCTCTGGCCGGGCGCATTACTGCACGTTGAATGGCACGATATATCGCCTCAAAAATGACCAGAGCTGCCAGCGTGCCGACAACTGTCAGCCCAATCATGCCAAATATCACCACAATTGGCAGTATCGCCAGTGACACAGAAACACCTAAACGTCTCATAATATGCCCGGTCACAATTAACTGTAAAACCAGCGTTGTCATCTGGGTAATTAAATCAATCTGGGCGAACATGGTGGTGCGTAAATCAGTATCGTCACCCACAGCAGCCACCATGGCGAGCCGGGTAAAATATAGAAAGGTTCCGACAATAGCGATAATCAGGACATAGCCGGATATCCCCAGTAAGTAGGGAGAACTTAAAGCGGAACGTAATCCCTGCCAGGCACTGCCGCCAATAATCTCGTTTTTATCAAGTTCATTATCTGAATTATTCACAGACAAACTGGTAAAGCCAGCTGCCGTGCTGAAGTGAAATACCAGCCAGGCGCAAAACACACCGAGAAAAAGAAAGCACACGGAAACCAGCAGCAGATTTGCTGTACCAATAGGAATGGCTAAAACTGAAGTCAGCCAGGGGCCGAAAATGGCTCCAAGAGTTCCCCCAACAGCGATAGTGCCGTATAAGCGCTTACTTTGCTCAAGTTTATAGGTATCAGCCATGGTTGCCCAGAAAACCATGGTATTAAATAAATTAAAAACGCTATACCAGACATAAAAAATTCTGCCACTTATCTGCCCTATCGACTCTGGCGCCAAAGTCAAAAATAGATAAAACACCAAAAGACTGGCCGCAAAAAAGAAGTAAGTAGTAGCAACAAAAGTGAAGCGTTTGAAGTGGCTGACTAAATAGCCAAAAACAGGATTAACCAGTAAGGTAAACACTGCAGTTCCCAGGAATAGCCATCGCACGGTATCAAGGCCGCTTTCCATACCCAGAGCTTCACGCGCCGGCCGCAACACCATTAATGCGGTCAACAGACAAAAGAAAAAGAACCCGGATGCGATAACTACCGGCACTTCTTCTCGGTGTATATTCGTGAACTTTTGAATAAAGTCTTTCATTATTTAATTCCCGAAATAACTGTTTACTATCTGGATTCTAAAATGCGCCGGTGAGTAACATATATATCAGTTTTAAATCATTTAAAGAAGGGATGCACCATGAAAAAAATTGTCATTTGTGCGGATGGCACCTGGAACCGGACGGAACACGACCCAAGCAAATATTTCCCGACTAATGTTCTTGATCTAGCCAGAGCAATTAAACCAACAGCTCCCGGCAAAATTAATCAACAGGTTTTTTATGACTGAGGTATTGGTTCCTAGCATGATCAGATCATTGCCGGCTCAGCCGGCAAAATAGGAACACATGGCGACAACACCATAAAGTCAGAACGCCATCCCCATTTGCAAATCAGTAATGTTAAAAACATCGAGAAAAGTTGCCCGGAAAACCCTGGATAACACAAAAGGCAGCAGGAATATCGCTTCACCGGCAATAACCAGAGATAGCAAAGCTAGATAACGTGGAAACTTTAAGTGACTGCTTTGGAGTTCAATAAGATTTGCCTTTGCGAATTTTTAAAACGCAGTATGTTTGATTTTTTTCTATATGCCGAAAACATGCTACAACAGATAAGCTTTTCATGGCTAATTTGTTACACAGACAATCTCAACCCTTGCTTTTCCTTTGCCATATTTAATGACGCTGTAGACTGGCAGACAGCCTTGAAATTACATACTATGTATAGGATGTTTTTATCGAAGGTTAAGAGGACTACATGAGCGGCAAATCCACAAAGACTGTTGCAGCAGAAGACAGTGATGGCGTTAGAATTCTTAAAAAATATCCGAACCGAAGAATCTACGACACACACCAAAGCGCCTATATTAATCTAGATGATGTAAAAAAAATGGTGCTTGAGGGCATCGATTTCAAAGTCGTCGACAGTAAGTCCAATACTGATCTCACACGCAGCGTTTTACTACAACTAATCACCGAACAGGAGTCAGAAAGCAATCCTTTATTCAGTGCTGAAAATTTGAAAAGTTTTATTCACTATTATGACCAGAACCAGCAACAATTATTTTCAGAATATCTCAATCAAAGTTTAAGTTTTTTTCAGAAACAACAGGAACAATTCAATCAGGGTATGCAGGATATGATGGCTGTTAATCCGATGAAACTTTTCTCAGAATACAGCAAACGCAACACACAGATGTGGCAAAAAATGCAGGAAAGCTTTTTTAGCGATACAAGCAAAAAAGACGATTAAAGAAACAAAAAGCCGCCGATCCTACTACACACTTCAAGACCGACAGCTTTCTATAAGCTACGTGTTTTTTAGGCACGCAAGAGGGGATTCAGCTCAAGCTGCTTTCATTACTTCAGTGGCAGCAGCAACAGTAGATTTCACATTACCTTCAGCCATTGTTTTCGCATTGTCATAGAACTTGGTGCTCATTTCAGCGAAAGCTTTAGCATCAGAAGCAATCATATCGCTGACTTTTTTAGCCATATCTTTTTGCGCTTCAGCAAAAGCAGTCATCTCATCAACACTGCGAATTTTAAGAGCCTGGTTCATGTTCTCAATACCAAGCTTGCTGTAGGCCTGGAAACTGGCTATCTGCATGTTAAAAGTTGTTTCAGCAGCTTTTGCCAGCATATTGTTGAATTCAATCATTGGTTCAAATAAATCTTCAATTTTTTTAGCAGACGATTTAGTAGTCATGCCCATCTCCTGTCTCGTTAAGTTAAGTTTTCAAAGCAAAACTTCACTTTGTGCGATGCAGCATAACAAGCATTTTTGTGCAATGCAACAATATTTTATAAAATTTTAAGAGTTTTCTTAATTACTTGATTTTATTAGTTTTATCTAACCACTCAAGGACCGGATCAATCTGCTCAGCAGAACGTAAGGTCGGGGTATGGCCTACTCCCTCAAACTCGATGAGTTCAGCATGTGGCAGGATATCCATCATCTTGCCTAATAGACCTTCAGTCAGAAAGTCGGACTCAGTCCCCCGCAATATCAAGACCGGACAAGTAATCCGTGTCCAGTATTTCCACAGGTCAAAAAACGAACGATAGCGGTTATAGCTGTTTGAAATGGCCGGGTCATAGGCCACGCGGTAGCCTCCCTCAATTTCCAGTACACTGGTCTCAGCCAACTCCCGCCAGTCCTCATCATCCATTGGACTAAATGGCGCAAGCGTTTCGCGGAAGAATACTTCAGCTTCCCCTATATCCTTGAAGAAAGGGTCAACATGCAGATAACGCCCCAGACGCACTGAAGCCTCATGTGATACCTCCGGCGCAATATCATTGATGATTAAACGTTTGACCGGTGAGTTCTTCATGGCGGCTAGCACCATGCCCATCAAACCGCCTAGCGAAGTGCCTATCAAATCAAAGCGCTCACACTTAACCGCTGCCGCTAAAACAGCAACATCAAGGTTATACTGTGGGATAATGTAATCGTGGTAGTCTGGTAGCCAGTCACTTTTACCCCGACCTGCGGTATCCGGACAAATTACTCTTTTCTTTTTGGCTAATTCAACGGCGATGTGATCAAAATCGTGGGAATTTCTGGTAAGGCCGTGTAAACAGAACATCACATCGGGATTATTAACGTCACCCCAGTCCCTGTAATGAATACGGTGAAAGCTTTTTTTATTAATACTTAAAGCAGAATCTTCCCGTGGTCCTAATTTTTGCTGCTTGGCAGTCCTGCCCCGCATACTGGTTACTGTTCCCATTACTACGCCTTATTTCAAGATTTTAAATTTTACATATTGCCAAAGTTACTCACTTGTTCGTTAATCAGGTAATGACCTGACTTTTTTTCAATTCTGCGCCAAAGCGCAAACGGATAAAAGGATCCCGAGTGTAGTGCACCAGACTCTTGTAATACTTTTTATCAATCGAATCCATCATGCTCAGGTATTCCTGTTTTAATTTATCGCTCACTTCAAAACCGTCATACCATGCCATCATATCAACCGGTTTGCCATGTTCTTTACATAAGTCCTCGATGCAGTGCTTGATTTCAAATACTTCGGATTGCTTGCGCAGGGTTAGCGCCCGTAAATTAATTGATAATTTATTGAGATCTTTATCCAGGGTAATCCGTTTGGCAATGGGCATTTCCACCATTTCAGTCCGCAGTTGCATCGGTTCATCAATAAAAATTCTGGGATCCATCTCTTTGACAGAGCGAATAGTCGGTTTAAATTCCATGTGTGCCAGTATGTCTTTATCGATATCAATACCAGGCGCAACTTCAATTAACTCCAGACCCTCTTTAGTGATGGAAAAAACACAACGCTCAGTGATGTAGAGAACCGGTTGTCCGGTATCAGCAGCCAGACTACCTGAAAAAGTAATGTGCTCGACATCCTTAACAAATTTGGCAACCTTGCCTTCCTGAACAATTTCCAGTTTGCCATCCTGAATTGCCACCTGTAGCCCACTGGCAGTAAAGGCACCCATTATGATGAGACGATTGGCGTTTTGACTGATATTGATAAAACCACCGGCACCCGCAATACGAGGTCCAAATTTTGATACATTAACATTGCCATGCCGATCAACCTGCGCCATTCCCAGGCAGGCAAGATCAAGGCCGCCGCCATCATAAAAATCAAATTGTTTATTGGTAGAAACAATGGCATCCGGATTCAGTGCAGCGCCAAAATCCAGACCGCCCTGCGGCATACCACCAATGGTACCGGCTTCCGCAGACAGAGCGACTTCATCCAACAGACTTTCTTCAGCGGCAACCTTGGCTATGCCTTCGGGAATACCAATACCCAAATTAACAACCCCACCCATAGGCAATTCCAGCGTCGCCCTTCTTGCCATGATCTTACGCTCATCCAAAGGCATCCGTGGTAATTTCTCCAAGGGCACCCGCATTTCACCACTGAAGGCATGATTATATTGGTTGGCATAGGTCTGCCAGTGGTTTTCCGGTTTTGAAACCACGACACAATCTACCAGTGCCCCTGGAATCAAAACCCGCTTGGGCGGTAATGAGCCATCAGCGGCTACCCGTTCAACCTGTACGATAACCACACCATCAGAATTGTGTGCTGCCATGGCCATTGAGGTCACATCCAGTTCCAGTACTTCGCGCTCTGAGGTTGTATTGCCTCTTGGGTCAGCAGTGGTACCACGCAGGAAGGTCACATCAATTTTCAGGGATTTGTAGAAGAGACACTCTTCGCCATCAATATGGTCCAGCATGACCAGATCTTCTTTGGCACAATCGCTAATCTTGCCTCCCGATATACGCGGATCTACAAAGGTTCTTAAACCCACTTTTGTTCTTAGTCCCGGCTTACCACCTGCGACAACCCGGTAAAGCTGTGATATGCATCCCAGCGGTAAATTATAGGCTTCAATCTTGTTCTCAACAGCCATGGTAGCTAGCTTGGGAACCAGTGACCAGTGACCACCGATCGCGCGCTTGACTAGCCCTTCGTGTGCCAATCTGTTAAGTCCACGATCCTTCCCATCACCGGGAGCGGCTGCGAATACCAGAGTCAGGTCTCGCGGAGACCCGGTTTCGAGAAAGCGTTTTTCCAGCGCAATAATTAATTCCTCAGGCGTTCCTATTCCGACAAAGCCCGAGATGGCAAGGGTATCCCTGTCCTGTATAAGGGATATCGCTTCTTCACTACTTATTACTTTCTGCGTCATAAGTTACCCCCCCCCTAATTTTATCCAGTAGTCATTTCAATACTTATCATCTTTATTGCTTTTCGAGTAGCCAACTCGAAATACCTTCACCTACCATTCCCTGTAATTTACTACTGACATAAATCCCCACATGACCTCCCGGCAAAGCCAGCTCAGTGTATTCTTTACTACCTACATGTTTGCCAAGTGCGGTTGAACAGGGTGGCGGTATGATATGGTCGCGTTCCGCGTAAATATTCAGCACCGGCATCGTAATTTTGCCGAGGTCTACTTTTTCTCCGCCAAGTTCAAAAGTACCCTTGATCAGACGGTTTTCTTTATAAAGATCGATAAGCCACTGCTTTGCCGCCAGCCCGGGATGACTTGGTCGATCCGCCAGCCATTTCTCCATACGCAGAAAATTAAGCAGCTTGTCATCATCCTTCGCTGCTTCCAGAAAACCCAGGTTATATTTGGTCATGGATCTGACCGGCGTCATTGCCTGGAAAATCCCCCCCATCATTTCACCGGGCAGGTTGCCAAATGCTTCTATCAGTTTTTCAATATCATCTGTATCCATATTGCGAATCCATAAGTTCAGAAACCCGTGGCTGGGGTCTGTATCAATCTGGTCCGCTTCAAAATCTATAGGGGTAATGGATAACAAAAGATTTTTTACTTTTTCGGGATAAAGCGCCGCATACATGGAGGTAAAAACACCTCCCTCGCAAATACCGAACAATGTCACTGCATCAATACCATGCTCACGGCAGATAGTGTTCACACATTCATCCAGGTAATAACAGACATAATCTTCAAATGTCAGAAACTGATCTGCTCTGCTGGGATTACCCCAGTCAACGACATAAAGATCTACACCACGCGCCAATAAATTTCTGACCAGCGACCTGTCTTCCTGCAGATCAATCATGGTATAGCGACCAATCAATCCATAAGTAATTAACACCGGTTTTGTTTTAGGCGGCTCCCCGGGTAATGAGTGGTAGTGATAAAGAGTCACTTTATCCAGTTTAAAAACTTCAGATTTGGGCGTTGTACCAACTTTTACCTGCTCATAATCCAGCTTGGAAATATTCTCGGCACCTTTTGCCAACAAATTCCCCATATCCAGCATACTTGAATAAGGATCGAGAAAATTATTCATATAATCATTCACGCTTGCTTTTTCTCGATCTGCTTAGATTTTGCTTTAGGTTTTACCTTGGCTTTATTACTGCTTGCCGGAGTTGGTCTGCTCTTAGGTGCTCTTTTAGCAGGAGTGGTTTTTACTGGCCTGGCTTTAACCGGCTTAGCCTGAGTGCTGTTTGTAGGACTTGATGATTTCTGCATCTGCTGACG
Organism: Gammaproteobacteria bacterium; assembly: GCA_038148755.1. GTDB lineage: Bacteria > Pseudomonadota > Gammaproteobacteria > Pseudomonadales > Pseudohongiellaceae > UBA5109. The sequence continues at coordinate 38,823 of JAYQWA010000010.1, read as the reverse complement.
CAGCATGCGAATTTCACGTTTCATTTCATGAACCGTCTGATGAATTTCATCAATTTCTGTCCGGGTTGGGATCGACTGGGACTCAAACCAGAGTTCCATAAACTCCTGCTGTTTCAGCTTGTAGTTTGTACCGGCTTTAAAAAAGTTACGCTGGGCTTCCAGAAAATCCGATGAGCGTAAGGTATTTACCATTTCCGCGTCAGCAATTTCCAGCCAGCGATCAAGTAAAACCTTTGTATCAGGCATATCGCCAGAAGCAATATCGGAAAACTCGTCAGCATAAAGTTTAAATGCCCGTTTCCATGCCTCGGCAATAACAGACTGATAGGCTTCACTGGCATTACAAAGTGCTAACCAGTCCTGCCCCGATTTCAGAAACCTTTTTTCAATTATCCCTATATCAGCAAGCTCTGGCCCATCAATCATTTTTCTGAAAAAACTATTCATCTGATCAAAACTGAATCTGGAAAAATTCGAGGGATCCAGCATGAATTTCAGCATAAGACTTGCATCATCCTGATCTTGCGCTGGAGCAACACCCGGCGAAAGCCAGTTTTCCATCGTCTGCATCCAGGAACGGTATTGCTCTTCACAAACCGCCCAGCTTTTTTTGGATTTATTCAGAAAGTCGTCTGTCACAGGATCATCTGAATTCAACCAGGTTGACATCCAGTCAGCCTGCTTTTTGTAAAAATCCTCCTGACTCTCCTTCCAAAATTCAAGAAAAGGATTATCTTTCATTTATAGTCACCGTGTTTTGCTCATGATTTTTATAAGGCATTTTTATAAATTTCAAAAGCTGCCTCATAGGTCATTTCTCTGGGATTATTAACTAATAAACGTGTCTGCTTCATTGCATCACTAGCAAGCAAATCCAGATCGCCGGCACTTACACCTACCTGGCTCAGTTTAGTTTCCAGTCCCAGATCAGGGCTCAATGCAGCAATTTTCTCCAGCATGCCATCTATTTTTTCCTTATGTGAAACTCCTGCCAGCTCTGGGAAAATAATGCCGGCCAACTCGGCATATAAATGTTCTGCCTCGGGCATGTTGTATTCCAGCACATTCGGCAATACCAACGCATTTGATAAGCCATGCGGCACATGAAAGTTTCCGCCAAGGGGATACGCCAGAGCATGAACTGCACCAACCGGAGAGTTGGCAAAAGCCATACCGGCAAGCATGGAACCAAGTAACATTTTGCCGCGAGCGACTTTATCACCGGGCGTTTCACAAACCGTATAAATATTTGCCCCCAGCAGCTCCAGCGCCTGTCGCGCCAGGCAATCAGACATCAGGTTTTTTTTGATTTTCGAGGTATAGGCTTCAATAGCATGCACCATCGCATCAATACCGGTAGCAGCAGTTACTGCTTTGGGCAAACCAACTGTCAATTCAGCATCCAAAATCGCCCAGTCTGGCAAGAGCTGTGATGATGAAACGCCTTTCTTTTCGGTAGCGCCAGTTGTCACAATAGATATCTGAGTAACCTCTGAACCTGTGCCGGCTGTCGTTGGTGCCAGTATCAAGGGCAACCTTTCACCTTTTACCTGCCCCACCCCATACATTTCTGACAAGGGCTGATCGGTATTACATAAGACTGAAATTAATTTTGCCGTATCCATGGAGCTACCACCACCGACAGAAACAACGGCATCAATTTTATTATCCTTGGCTTCACTGACAGCACTTAAAATCATTTCCTCTGGCGGGTCAGCTACAACATTGGAGAATACCCAGACATCGAGACCAGCTTTTTTTATGCCCTCAAGGGCGGCATCGGCAAGTCCCAGTTCCAGAATCAAAGGATCAGTAACAAAGCCTGCTTTCTTACAACCCATATCTACCAGTATGCTCCCTATTTTTGCGGTTGCACCTACTTCATAAAGCACTGATTTGGTTGTCTGAAAACTGAAAGCCTGCATTACTTTTCTCCTGAAACTATTAGCTAAATGGGGGAAGTCAATGTTTTTAATTTTCGGGTTAATTTCATGTTCTCTGAATAATCCACCGGACAGTCAATGATCGAAACCGTGCCGTCATTCAATGCCGCTTCCAGCGTAGGGATTAATTCTTCAGTTGAATTTACGCGATAGCCTTTAGCGCCAAAACTTTCTGCAAATTTCACAAAGTCCGGATTAACAAAATCAATCTGGCTGGCTCGGTCAAAATGACTCAGCTGATGCCATTCGATTAATCCGTATTTGCTGTCGTTGAAAATCAGCACGACAATATCCAGTCCAAGACGCAAAGCCGTATCAATTTCCTGATTGTTCATCATGAACCCGCCATCTCCAGTCACTGCAACAGCTTTGCGATCAGGGTAAGCCAGTTTGGCCGATATCACGCCCGGCAAGGCAATACCCATGGAAGCAAAACCATTTGAAATGATGCAGGAATTAGGAGACTCAGCCTGATACATACGCGCTGTCCACATTTTATGGGCGCCGACATCGGATATCACGATATCTTCTTTATCCAGAACCTGTCTTAAATCCCAGAGAATTTTTTGCGGTTTAACAGGAAATGAAAGCGTGTCTTTATGCTCTGCGACTTCATCGCGAATGATATTAATTAATTTATGAATATCAGAACCCGGGTGCTTATCGGTTTTCTCCATGATACGAGTCAGAGAATTTTCTATGTCACCAATAATTCCGCTTTCAACAATATAATGCTGATCAACTTCCGCCGAGTTTCTGTCTATGTGTAAAATCTTTTTGTCGCAATCCGGATTCCAGAGCATGGGATGATATTCCACCATATCGACACCGATACAAATCACCACATCGGCGGCCTGAAAACCATAGCCCACATAGTCCTTTGCTTTTAATCCAATAGTGCCAAGCGACAAAGGATGGCTGGCCGGCACCACACCCTTGGCCATAAAAGTTGTCGCTACCGGAATATTTAATTTTTCAACAAACTCAACCACAGCCGCCGATGCTTTACTGCGGATAACGCCGTTACCAACCATAATAATCGGTGCCTTGGCATTGGTGATTAACTCTGCCGCACTAACTGTCTTGCCTTCTGGAGCCACAGGGGTCGCCGGACTTTGTTTCTTTAACGGACTTAAACCCTCAACATCTGAAGCCGCAATATTTTCCGGAAAATCAATAAAACTGCAGCCTGGTTTTTCAGCCTCAGCTATTTTGAAAGCCTTGCGGATAATTTCCGGTGCTATCTCAGGTTCAAGAATTTGTGTTGAATATTTTGAAATGGGTTCAAACAGGTTAACCAGATCCAGTATCTGATGACTTTCCTTATGTCGCCTATATGTCGAACCCTGACCGGCGATGGCAACAACCGGCGCTCTATCCATATTTGCATCTGCAACACCCGTAACAAGATTGGTTGCACCGGGTCCTAGTGTCGACAGACAGACTCCCGCTCGGCCGGTCAGTCTGCCATAGACATCAGCCATAAAAGCCGCGCCCTGCTCATGGCGTGTTGTGACAAATTGGATGGAACTGCCGATCAGAGAATCCATCAAGTCAATATTTTCTTCTCCGGGAACACCAAAAATATAATCAACCCCTTCATTCTCCAAACACCTTACAAGCAAATCACTTACTTTCATCAACAACCTCTCTAGAGCTCTACTAACCCAAGCCAAACGCAAGTTTCATGCCAAACTTTACTTACAAACCAATCTACTCCAATTATGAAAGCGGATAAAGCTAAATCTCTGCAGGAACTCAAGCTTAACCCATTGTTTTTAGGGAATTATTAAAGGCATACAAATTTGTTGTGAATATTCCTGTAGATGGCTCAGTATGATCATCATTTGCGCACTTTAATAGAGCATTTTTATAATTGACTTCACTTTCATAGTGCTGGCATAGCTCGGATATTGTTCTAAAACAGTGCATAGTCCAATACAGACCTTGACTATCATCCTTATCTAAAATACATACACTGTTTCTTAATAGTAGGCAGCAGCAAGCACGGCATGCTATTTTTTGATTCATCTGAACGCAATTAATCGGGAATAAAGTCATGTGGAAAGACCGCCAGTCTGGAGAAGAATCACCCTACATTCCTTTGGGACTTTTTAAATTACGGTTACCTTTTGTTCACTATAAGTTTGAATGGCCAGACTATGTTCAAGGTCTGTTGATGTGTGCCGTTGATCTGGCTGCCATTCCCTTAATGATTGAATTACTGGGCATGCCATTTAATGTTGCGCTTGCTGTGGTAATTCTCAACGGATTACTTTATTTAACCCATCATCTGTTTGGCGACCCTGTTATTCCCGGCTGGATCACACCAGCCATCCCTTTGATCATGGCTTATTGTTCCGCTTTCCCGGAAGGCCCTGAGCGTGTTCATGCACTGGTTTCTTTTCAACTAACACTGGGCTTGCTTGCCATTTTCCTGGGCTTTACCGGCCTGGCCAGCAAAGTTGTTAGTTTTATTCCGCCGGCAATCAAATCAGGTATCATTTTAGGCGCAGGTCTGGCTGCCATAAACTCAGTGTTTGTTGTTGGCGGGCGCTTTGATGCCTTTCCCTGGACTATTTCCATTGCGGTCAGCATTGCATTCTATCTTATTTTTTCAAAACAATTTGCCGCTATTAAGGCGCGGATACCTTTGCTCAACTTTATTGGCAAACTGGGTATCTTCCCGATTATTTTATTAGCTGTTGTTATTGCCCCTTTATTCAGTGAAGCTCCCTGGCCTACTATCGAATGGGGAATCATCAGCCCTGATTTCAGCACCTTGTGGCAGGAATATACTGTTATAGGTCTGGGCTTTCCGCCACTCACGCTATTTATCAGTGCAATTCCAACCGTGCTGGCTGCTTACATTGTTTTATTTGGTGACGTCCTGCAAAGCCAGGCCTTAATTGCAGAAGCTGATGAACTCAGAAAAGATGAACATATCGACTACAACCCTAACCGGGCCCATATCATCTTTGGCGGTCGCAACACTCTCATGAGCATTATCGGGCCTGATATTACAATGGCCGGACCGTTATGGGCAGCCATGCAGGTCGTTGTGATTGAGCGCTATAAGGAAGGCAAACAGGCCATGAATTCTTTATTCGGTGGCTCCGGTTCCTTTCGTTGGGGCACCAATACCGGATTGTTATTGCTGCCAATTGTCAGTCTGGTTGAACCGATTCTCGGGGTAGCACTCGCTTTAACATTACTTATCCAGGGATATGTCAGTGTCCGTATCGGTATTCTGGAATCACGCAGTAATCGCGACCTGGGTATTGCCGGAATCATTGGCGCAGTACTTGCTGTGAAAGGTGCAAGCTGGGCTTTTGCCATTGGCATTCTGCTGACTTTACTGATTTACGGAAAAGATTTTTTTAAGGGTGAAAATGACCAGATATTCACGAAAGATCTGGAACAGGACAGCAAAAGTAAATAGCAATTTTGACAGCCAAAATAAAAACTGTGCTCAATGCCGAAATGAATAATCCGTAATACCTGCTTTTCATTGAACACAGATGACTCCGATTTACCTACCAAGGCTGTTTAAATTCATGTAAATTTAACGTAATTGACTTTTTACTTTTAATAGTCAGAAAAACCTAAATAATAACAAATAATAAGAAGGGGACGGCATGAAACTTATTACTTTAAAATTTATTTTCATCGCGAGCGGCATACTGGCTTCTAAGCTCGCCTTTCCACAACGTGGTGGCAATATCCCGGAACTGATTCCATTCCCAATGGATTTTGAAACATCCAGAGAACATTATGATTATTTGCTGGATTACTACCAGGGTGGCGTTACTCACACCTATATGAGCGTTCCCAAATGGGAAGGTCTTTGGTCTGCTGGTGGCGATTCCGGCATTCGTTCCAATGCTTTATTTCGCAATGAAGATGGCGAAATTTATGATGATGTGCTTACCCCTGAATATAAAGCAGCCTGGGAGTATCGTCTTGGATTGGGAGAACAGGCCTATAATGCAGGCGTAGACTATGACCGTCTGACAACCTGTGAACCTGCCGGTCTTCCTCGCTGGTTTATGGAACCTTATGTCAGAGAGTTTATCAATACACCGACCTATTCACTTTGGCATAACGATCTGGGTAACGATACCCGTCGGATATATATTAATCAGGAACACATCAATATTGATGGTACCCACTTTGCTGCTGGAGACAGCATTGGTTTCTGGGCTGTAGATGATGAACTGGGAGACGTATTAGTTGTCCACACTGAAGACATTTATCCGGCTGATTTTTTCCGTGGCACTCCCCCTACCAGCAACCAGGCTGAAACCGTAGAAATCTGGTACGAATGGTGGGATGCAGAAAACGACCAGATGAAAGTCGCCGTCAATGTTTATTTCTATGATGACCTGATGCTACAAAAGCCGCTGAATATTGTATACACCTACCAATATCGTCAGGACATGATGGATGCCGGTTTAAGAATCCGTTACTGGGAATGCGCACAGAACAACAATACTTATCTTACTTTCGATGAAGAAGGTCGCCCGAACACGCAATATCGCTTACCTGGTGAACCGGGTTATGTTGATCCACGTGGCACCCCTTTGACAAGAAATCCGGATTTACCACAAGGCCTGGTAGGTCAGGAAAAGAGTCCTGTTTTCGACGATGCTTTTGATTTTGCATTTTAAGTAATCAAAAACATTAGAAAGCCCCTTTTGCAGGTATTGTAAAAGGGGCTTTTTTTATGCCATCAATTAAGTCAGGTTTCAGACTGTCAGACAGAACCTGCTTTAAATCATGCTTGTCTTACTGCATAGTATTGACAATAGCCGTGACGACATTAGTGCTAAGCATTTTGTAACAAAGTAAATCTTTACTGATCAAAGCTTCCAAGTCACACAGTAAGGTGAAAACAATGAGCCGTGTATTTTTCTGTCTCTTTTCCATTCTCTTCTGGTTCTCTACTGCAGCGAGTGCAGCAGAACCTGACTGGACTGACTATGATGAGATTCTGAATAAATATCTGATCCCGGGTGAGAAAGCCGGCTGGCAAATGAACCTTGTTGACTACGAGGGTATAGCTGCTGATCCTGATTTCTATGCTTTGGTAAACCAGATTAGTCAGTTTGATGTCCAGCAGCTCGTTTCAACTGAAGATAAGCTGGCTTTTTATATTAACGCTTACAATATTCTGACGATCAAACTGATTCTGGATAACTGGCCGCTTGACTCTATCAGGGATATTGGCTCGTTTTTTCGTGGGCCGTGGGACATAGTTGTTCTGGAAAATTTCGACGGCCAACTGACACTGGATGATATTGAACATAATATTATCCGTCAGTTGAATGAGCCTCGCATCCATTTTGCCGTGAACTGTGCTTCATTAAGCTGTCCGGATTTACGTCATGAAGCCTATCGAGCTGACAGATTGGATGAACAATTAGAAGATCAGACCGAACTTTTTCTGACCCATGAAAAAGGACTTTTATTGGAAAGTAGCCACTTAAGACTGTCTAAAATATTCGATTGGTATGCAGAAGATTTTGAAGCCTTCGGAGATCTGGAAAATTTTGTAAAACTTTACCGACCGGAACTTCAATTTGACACTATACGTACAAACATACCCTATAACTGGAATCTGAATAGCTCTCCTTAAACCGGACTTGCTTATTCACTGCGCTGAAAAAAATATATCGCCGTAATAGGCCCTGGCACTTTGTCCGGTATTATCGCTGTCGCTCATAATGGCAACGGCATTAATTTCAGTGATATCTATATCAAAAAAGTTTTTGAAGTCTTCACGAATATTACGTTTTTCATAAAGCCATTGGCCGAGTTCAGCTTCACCTGAATTGACCGCCAGCATCATGGCGTTTCTGGTCACAGCACTTTCCCAACGCGACCCGACCCGTTGATTACTGGACCAGACATAGTTAAGTGCACGGGTCTTCCAGAAAAAAAGCCTCCCTGAAACGACGATAAAAATACGTACCGGATAATCGTCGCCACTTCTGCTGTGTTCATCATTGCCTGCATAGACATTTTCAACTTTCCAGGACCAGTTCAGAAAAGGCGTCTTGCTTAAATCGATATCAACTTGCCGGAATAAACCTGATGCCGAAGCCTGGGAAAATGCTTCCAGCACCAGTCCCTGCTCATCATCAACCAGTTGATATTGGGTATTACCCACAAAGGATTCTTCATGCCAGCCCGAGAGATCACCTTGTGAAAAAAGGCCAACCTCAAGATCCTGGGCAAATGCAAAACAGACAAGAAAAAACAAAAGGGAAAGGTTGATCCCTTGTATTAAAAATTTAGGCCGCAATGAGGTATTGGTTTTGATTTTATAACCCGCGTTGCTCACGTGCATCGCTGATGCCACCCGCATTAAAAGCATTGGTGAAGCCGGCTTCTTCCAGCATAATCAGCGCCCGACCAGCGCGCCCCCCGGAGGCGCAGTAAAGACCAATTTTAGCGTCCTTGTCCAATCCCAGTTGAGAACTAACTGCAGCAGCACTAAAAGCCTGTATAGGCATATTGAGATCGCCATCAATATGATCACCTTGATATTCTTCCAGCGTTCTAACATCAATCCAGACAACATCTGTATCCATTGGATTAAGAGCATCACTTTGCCCGCCCCCCACACTGGAACAGGAAGTCATTAATAAAACTGACAATACAGCAAATAATTCAGTAAAAACCCTTCTATTCATTTTAATGCTCCTCTTTTTGCTTTTTGATTTTATTATTGCACAAACATAACTTAATTCGGCAAACGCAAGGCAACCAGTTTGGCCGTGGAACTGGCATCACTCAGTCCGGCCACAATATATTGCACACCATCCAGCATAAAAGTCATTGGCATGCCTGAAACCGTTCCAGGTAAATCTATATGGGTTATTACTTCACCCGTTGTCTTGTCTCTTACCCACATGCCTGCAGCGCCGCCTTCACCTTCGCCCTGAAACAGCAAGGTTTTTGTTAAGAGCAAAGTTGAATGCGTATCCTTGCCAGTAGGTGGCAAATCAACACCGGCCAACAAGGGGTGGTTTTTTATCTCGTCAGGCGTATCACCATTGGGCTGCATCCAGACATGTTCGCCATTGGTCATATCAATAGCCGTAATACGTCCATAAGGTGGTTTGACCAAAGGGATGCCATCAACCGTTGGTGTTCCAACCCCCTCAAACATCACATAATCAATAGTGGAAATTTCCGGCAGGTTTTGTAATGCCTTCACATGGACACGGGTAATCGTTGGAATATAAACCATGCCGGTTTCAGGATCGTAAGCTGCGCCTTCCCAGTTTGAACCACCTGTAGAATGTGGCAAATGCAGGGTACCGATCGTGCCGTCGTTAGGGTCCTGATAAAGGCTCGGCGGTGTAAACAGCGTACTCAGGCGATAATTTGAAACAATTTCTCTGGCCATTGCTTCTATTTCAGGCGTGAAATCAACCATATCATCTTCCTGAAAACCCTGCCTGTCATAAGGGGCAGGCAATAGCGGAAACGGCTGTGTTGCTGATGTCCATTCACCAGGCACATCAGTCAAGGGCACCCTTCTATCTTCAATCGGAAAAATGGGCTCTCCTGTTCTTCTATCAAAGGCAAAGAGATGAGCCTGCTTGAGCATCTGTATCACGATAGGCGTGCCATCAGGCAAATCAGCCACAATCGGCGCAGCTGGTGTGTCAAAATCCCAGATATCATGACGGGTAGTTTGAAAATACCATTGCATTTCGCCCGTGCGGTAATTGACGGCAACCGTGGAGCTGGAAAACAGATTATCACCATGTCTGTCGCCACCATAATAATCACCTGTAGGTGCTTCCACAGGGATATAAACCAGGTCCAGCTCCGGATCTGCTGACAATGGTGCCCAGGCTCCGGCATTACCGGTGATATCTGCGCCAGTTATCCAGCTTTCAAAACCGGGTTCACCAGGTTCCGGAATAGATTTAAATGTCCAGAGCAATTCGCCGGTGTTGGCATCAAAGCCACGGATATCACCTTTAACATTACTGGCTGTCTCAGGTCTCGATCCAACCGTATGCGCTGCCCCCACTATCACGACATCCTCGACTACCAGCGGCGGGAAAGAAATACCAATATCAATAACATCTCTATCTACAGCGAGACGCAGGCCATTTTTTAAATCGATAAAACCGCCGGCACCGAAATTTTCCCGTGGCAACCCCGTTCTGGCATTCAGTGCTACCAGGAAATACCCCGGTGTCACCGTGAAAATGGTTTCCTGTGCCCCATTACGGTAATAGGACAAGCCTTTACCCGAGCCTTTACGAGGAGCCACCGTAAATCGTCCACCCTCCTGGGGACGCCACATCCATAATAACTGCCCGGTTGATGGGTCAATAGCGACTATATTTCTGGTAGTGCCTGCCGTCGCATATAAAGTCCCATCCACCATCAAGGGAGTGGTGACACTGTTGGTTTCTGGAATTGGGCCAAAGGGGCCTATATCAAAGGTCCAGGCTACTTCAAGGGACTCAACATTATCTGCATTGATTTGATCCAGTGGTGAGTATCGGGTCGAGGCTTCATCACCACCCAGGTGTGTCCAGTTAACTGTTTCGCCTCTTACCCTTTCCATTGTGGGTGGATCGATCTGAATTGATGCGAGCATGGCATCTGTCGCATTATCAGGTAGGTCAATTCTTGCCATTTCCAGCAAAAATGCAGTCAAATCAAGATATTGCTGATTGTTCAAGGAGCCTGGGTTTTCAGCCGGCATGGTCAGGCTGATGCGTTGAAACAACTCCTGAGCACTACGCCCAGGCCAGTCATTCTGTAATCGGCCATTGATTTCAATGGGAATATGACAGCGCACACATTGTGCCTGAAAAACTGTAGCACCACGCTCGGCACTTAAGCCCTGTGCACTTGCCTTGGAAAGCAATACACAAGCCAATGACACTATAACCAAAAACCTTATCAGCATGACCTAACCCCTTCTTATTTTTATAACGATGCACGAAAGCACTAAGTATAGGCATAAGCATGCGCAGATCAAACCTATGTTTTGCGCAAAAAAATACGGGGCCTAGGCCCCGTACTTTTAGATTTTAAATATTTCAGCTTGGCTTAACGTTTATCAACAACAACTTCGCCGCCTAAAATAGTGACCATATTGGTCAGCATGCCATAGATGTTTTCAGTGGGATCACCTGCCTGCAAAATGATATCTGCTCTCTTACCAGGCTCAAGCGTACCGATTTCATCTTCCATATTTATGTAACGTGCTGAGTTCGGTCCCATGATTTGATGAATATCCGTCATCGAGAACACAATGCTGAACGATTTAAGCTCGTGTTCAAGTACTGAAAGATCCGCAAAGTTCTGATCAGTTGAATAGGAAATGGTTCGATGTGAAGGATCAGCGTCCCATATTCGGCGTGCATTGATTATGGTATAGCCTCCTTCAGTCCCTGTAGCCCGGCCCTGAGTGTCGCGATTGGCACCTGCTATCGCCTCAGGCCATGCCTCACCATTACGAAAACGCGGCATGTTATCTCTGGGATATTGGTACTCTGCCGGGTATGCAGACTCCCGCTCAAGGGTTGGCGCACCGAAGGCGATAAGTCCAGAAACGATAGCGCCTTTTTCAGCCAATACTTCTGCCGCATCATGACCAGTCCAGTCTTTATTGGGTAAATGTACAAACCGGGTAACCCCAATTTCTGCCGCTGCTACTGTCGCTGGCGTGCTGACTGCATGGACATTAACCTGTACACCGACTTCTTCAGCCTCATCCAGTATGGCACTTAAGACAGTCAGTTCAGCCTGGGAAGGACCTGGTTCCGGTGTTAATGCAATCTCACCGGTGTGATAAATGCCAGCAGCCGCCATGGCACGAATAGCAGCTCGCGCTTCTTCCGGGGTCTGTCGCAGACTGATACTGACAGATGGAATTAAATTAGGCCCCAACACTTCGCCACTGGCTATAAGATTACTCAGTCTATTGTTGACTTCAGCCGTACCGCTACCATTGAGGACTGTTGTGTATCCGGCTTCAAGCAATGACAACATCTGCGCTTCAAAATCAGGATTTTCTCTTATGTGTTTATGGTCATCGATAAAACCTGCCATGGCAGTCAAGCCTTCCGCATCAATAACCTGTCCTACTGTTCGGCGTGGATTACCAGAATTGACAGATGATATACGACCATCTTCAACGATAATCGAGCCATTTTCTATAATGTTGCCGGGAGTCATGATGATACGTGCATTAGTGATTGTTAAATCCTGCGCCGTTGCATTCAAAGCAGGCAGACACATCAGACCGCCCAGTATCATTGTTTTAATTGTTAAATTTGTCGTTCGTCGCATGTTGCCCTCTCTGTAAATAACACTCTTGGTTTTATTAAAGTGCTAGGAGTATATAGGAAAGCTGAAAGCTCTTACCAGAGCAGAACAAGCCTCCTTAAAATAATCCTCATAGAAAATGGGTTAATATCCTCGCAGTCTGATAAAATATTTCCTAAAAAAGAGTGCAGCGGAGAAAAAATGACTCAAGTAATACATCGACTTAAAAAGTTAACGCTCTTTATGGGTTTTATCATCCTGCTAGGTCTGCAAGCTTGCAGCTCAGAAACTGAAAATGATGAGCTTAGTGAGGAATCAATTTCCGGTTCAAACTCATCAGTTACTGCAACCTTAAGTGTTCCAACGATTGCTCTGGCAGACAGTCGGCCGGGCGACTGGTTGGCTCATGGTCGTACCTGGTCTGAACAGCGTTTCAGTCCACTGGCGTCTATTAATACGGAATCCGTTAATGACTTATCTCTAGCCTGGTATGTTGACCTGCCGGAGAGCCGGGGACAGGAAGCCTCGCCAATCATCGTCAACGGCATCATGTATACCACTGCTGCCTGGAGCATAGTCTATGCACTGGATGCCGATACTGGCGAGGAGCTTTGGCGTTTTGATCCTGAAGTTGACCGTTCTCATGCCGTACATGGCTGCTGTGATGCCGTTAATCGAGGCGTAGCCTGGTGGGAAGACAGAGTCATTGTCGGCACATTGGACGGCAGATTAATTGCACTTGATGCCGAAACAGGAGAAGAACTTTGGTCTGTACTGACAGTTGATTTATCCCAACCTTACACCATTACCGGAGCACCCCGCGTTGCTGAGGGTCTGGTGTTTATTGGCAATGGTGGTGCCGAATTCGGTGTCAGAGGTTATGTGACTGCCTATGATATTGAAACTGGTGAGCAGCGGTGGCGTTTTTATACGGTGCCTGGCAACCCCGCTGACGGCTTTGAATCAGACACCATGGCCATGGCTGCTGAAACCTGGCAGGGAGAATGGTGGTTACTAGGTGGTGGAGGCACTGCCTGGGATTCCATGGCCTATGATCCTGATCTCGGTCTGTTGTATATCGGCACCGGCAACTCTTCCCCCTGGAATCCACAAATCAGAACTGAAGGTGTCGGCGATAATCTGTTTGTTTCTTCTATTGTCGCTCTTGATGCTGATACCGGCGACTATGTCTGGCACTATCAGACCACCCCAGGCGATGCCTGGGATTACACTGCTACCCAGCACATGATTCTGGCTGATCTGGAAATTGATGGCCGATTGCGACAGGTTATTATGCAGGCACCCAAAAACGGTTTTTTCTATGTGATTGACCGGGTAACCGGTGAATTCATTTCTGCTGAAAATTTCGTGCCGGTAACCTGGGCTGATGGCATTGATCCTGTAACAGGAAGACCAAATATCCTGGATTCAGCCAAGTACTGGGAAACAGGAGAAGTGTCCGTGCAATCCCCAAGCTTCCTTGGCGGTCATAACTGGCACCCCATGTCCTTTAACCCGGAAACCGGCCTGGTGTATTTACCTGCCCAGGAAATCAGCTTTCCCTACATGGCAGATAATAATTTTGAACCAAAAGCACTGGCTGCCAATCTCGGTATTGATACCTCAGCTGCCCGTCTGCCAGATGATCCTGAAATCATAGAAGCTGTAAAAGCGGCAACACTTGGCCATCTGGCTGCCTGGGATCCGGTCACACAAGATGAGCGTTGGCGAGTGCAATATCCAGGCCCTTGGAATGGCGGCGTTCTTTCTACAGCTGGTGGTCTGGTGTTTCAGGGCACTGCCGGAGGTTTTTTAAAAGCCTATGATGCCAACGATGGTTCCACACTGTGGGAATACCCGACGCAATCTGCCATTGTCGCTCCACCCGTCACTTATGAAATAGATGGAGAACAGTACCTGACGGTTATGGCAGGCTGGGGAGGTATCTTTCCAATGATTACCGGTCCGCTTTCATTGAGTTCAGGTCTTACTTTAGACAACAGCCGTATACTGACATTCAAGCTTAGCGGTGAAGCTACTTTGCCTGATTTTGAACTGTCTGTTCCCGACCTGCCTGATCTCACTGGTGTCAATATTGATACGGAACTGGCCGAACAGGGTTTTGCTGTCTATGACCGCTATTGCGGTGCCTGCCATGGTGCTGGCGCAGTTGGCAGCGGTGTCATCAATGACCTGCGTTACAGCACTTTTACTGCCACTCCTGAAGCATGGGCCTCCGTGGTGCTGGGAGGGTTGTTTGCAGAACTGGGCATGGTGAGTTTTGCTGAAGAACTTGATGCTGCCGATGCTGAAGCTATTCGACACTACATACTGACAAGACAGCAGTTTGCTGCCAGCCAGCTATAGAAAACATCAACTCTATAGATGAGCCTAGGCGATCTTTTTCATGTAGAAAGAGCCGGGCTCATTGGCTGGCGTAAGAAAAGGTGTCACACGTTTTAGTTCGTCAAAATGATGATGGCTCAGATAATTCAACGCACCGATTATTTCCCAGCTGTCATTATGGCTGAGGAAAGCTTCCAACAGATATTGCTCATTCCAAAAACTTACCTGTTCTTTCAGCCAGACCCCTGAGTAATTTTTAGGTAAAAAGATATCATGTACGTGAACAATAACGCCCTTGTTAAGCGTCGGAAGCAGTTCCAGATATTCAAACAGCACATCCCCCTGTGGCCTGATCACATGAGAAGAATCGATAAATAAAATATCGTTTTCATCAAGCTGGGAAAAAAAATCAAGCTCGACTTCTTCAACTTTTTTCCTCAATACCGATACATCTGTTTTTTCCAACCAGGGCATTTCATAAGGCTCAATACAGATATGTTCACAACCATAGTCCGGATTTTCTTCCTTGTTTTTATTGAGCGCTCTAATGGCCATCAAGGTTGAATTACCGCTGCCAATTTCTATGATCTTTTGTGGTTTGACACTGCGGATAATCTGGTACCAGTACTCCGCATCACCTGGACCAAAAGAGCCATTATTCAGATAAAACTCCAGCTCACTGCCTTTATCTAAACGGATATTTTCCAGTTCTTTGCTGTAAGTATATTTTTCTAAATAAACAAGCTGCTTACTTTCATTTAATTTAATTCCAGGAAGCTTTCGGTCCAAGGCAAAGTCTTTATGCGGCTCACGAAAATCGAATTGCGGTTCATAGTAATGATTACGTATCGGAAAAACCCCGACCTGTAGTAAAGCATTCTTGATATAAGGCAATCGATGTACGCCTTTTTTTCGTACAACTTTTAACAACCAGGCTGAAACATAGATAAAAGGCAGAAGCACAATATCCAGAATTTTATAGAGCGTTTTTTTCATTCTTAGATCTTTGGCGTGTCATACATATTGATGAATTCCCAGGCTGCTGTTTCCGAGCCTCTTTCCACGCTCACTTCAATCAGAACTGGAGCGTCATCATCAATTGCTTTCGCCAATACCGGTTTTAACTCTTCAGGTGTCGTTACCCTGTACCCGGCAACACCAAAACTTTCCGCCAGTTTCATGAAGTCGGGATTTATTAAATCGGCACCCACCAGCCTGCCACCAAAGCCCATTTGCTGATCACGGCGCACGTTACCAAAAGAATGATTATTGAATACCAAGGTCACCAGACCAATGCCAGATTGTGCGGCTGTTGCCAGTTCCTGTAATGCAAACATGAAACCACCATCGCCATTGACTGACACAACCGCGCGCTCAGGATTCGCCGCTTTAACGCCAAGTGCTGTCGGAAAGCCAAAACCCAGCGTTCCCTGAAACCCCTCAGAGATATAGGTTCTTGGCTCATAAATAGGAATGCCTCCCGCCCAGGTGGCAAAACCCATCTGTGAAAGCTCAGGGACATAGCAACCATTACGGGGTAATACTTCTCTAATCACATTCAAATAAGCCATCTGCGGCTGTACTTTCTGAATGAGCTTCCAGGCTTTTGCCTTAATTTCAGCTATTTCATCGCTGCGGGAAGAATCCGGATTAACCTGTGTCTCGAGTTCAGATAGCAAGGCTTTACAGCCATCTGCGGAATCCGCAATCACGGCTATATCAGGCACGAAACGTTCAACTTCTTTCGGATCAATCTCTATACGAATCAAGGTTCGGTCATCATTTGGCATGCGTTGATAGTCTGATCCTGCCACCCAGCGCATGTAAGGCATTTCTAGTCTAGAGCCAATGCCGATAAGCAGATCACAATCATCCCAGAGTACCCGCGCAGCCACCGGCGGCACACTTAAAGGATGATCTTCTGGCACAACACCCCGGCCACTTCTGAAAGCTGTCACCGGACAGTTTAAAAGCTCGGCAAGAGCAAGTACTTCCTGGCTGGCATCCTGCGCTCCGGAACCACACATAATCATCGGCTTTTTAGCTTTAGTGATAGCTATTGCTGCAGCTTTTATCTGATCGATATCCAGTTCAGGCCTGGTAACGTGCTTAGTCCCTGCCCCTATTTCAACGTCCCAATTCTGCGCCATAGTATCCCAGCACATCTCAACTGAAACCGGACCAGGCCTACCACTAACCATGGTTTCAAACGCCGAATTCATGATGGCTGTGGCATATTCGGGCTTATCAATGCGAACAGCATCCTTGATGATACTTTTCAAGGTACCAGCCTGATCAGCCAGTTCATGCAGATGTCCTCTGCCAATACCAAGATAAGTAGAAGGTACCTGCCCAAGCAGACAAAGCACTTTGGAACAATTACCCATTGCCGTACAAAGTGCTGCTGAAGCATTAAGCACGCCAGGGCCAGGTACAACCGCTAAAGCTGCGGGTTGGCCTGTAGATTTTGCTGCCCCCATAGCCATATAGCCTGCCGTTTGTTCATGCCTTGGCACAATCACATCAAAACCTTCCCGGGCAAAGGCGTCAAATAAGGGATAAACCTGAGCACCCGGAATTCCAAAAATCTGCTTAATACCATTGGCTTTGGCAGCCAGAGCCATGGCGTCGCCACCAGTCATCATCTTTTTCATAAATAATTACTGTACTATCAAAATCAAATACAACTCTTCTATTCTCCGCTTATTATGCTTGATAAGCCTCTGTATTTATACGGTTGGCTACAGAGAACCCCTTTGTTCATTATCTGGGTATGCAGTGATTTAATTAAAATACTTGTAAATATCACAACAAGTGATAAATTCACTGCTACAAAAATACTAAGAAGTCATTTAAATTCTCAACTTAGGGGTAAAAAATGAACTTAACTGTAAATAAGACCTGTCGGTTTTTAAAAAATGCTTTAATCCTTCCTGTTCTTGCCTTAGCCACGCAGACATCCATACAGGCTGAGCCGCTGATGATTCCGGGTTTTTTGGGTATAGAAAGCTCCTATATCGAAAAAACGGGTGAAGATACAGCTAATGCCTACTTCACTTTCACAAATTTACACTATGGCCCTGTCCTTTTACTGAGCGCCAGTAGCGACATTTTTGCAAACACCACGCTTAATGGTGCCAATAATGAGGAACTTGAATATATTGAGGTTCTTCCAAGAGAGCGTGTCGTCATGGAACCCGGTGGATTACATATGCAGTTACATGACCTGGACCCTGCAATTACATCAGGTGAAACTGTTGAGGTGACTTTGCTGGTGCGTCAAGGACGAGAGCCTGAAGAAGAAGTTGAAGAGCATTACGATAATTCTTTAAGAAAACTCATAAAAGGCGGGATTCCTAATGAGAAGGAATTCGTCATGCATATTTCTGTGCGAGAATGATACCCACTGATTAATTACTACTAATGCTCAACCAGCATCAGTATATTAATTAAAGCATGTGCATGCTCGGCGGCCTCTATACCCAGGTTGGTCAGATAGCCTCCATCAACCTGGGTAATAATTCCTTTTTCAAACAAACGCTCAGCTGCCTGAATTTTTTCGATACTGGCATCACTGTGAATTTTAATACCTTCCTGGATGCTATCCAGGTTGAACAGACTTAATAATTTCAGTTCGTCAATAAACTCAGGCCGAATTGCCACAATATACCTCTCTCTTTCATCAGCCACTTCAGGCGGCTTTTCTTTTTAATTGTAAAGGCGCCAAACTAAAGCGCCTTCCCCCTAACTAAGCTTTATTCTAGTCCGCCAGTGGATTTGATCTCCGCTGGCAGCCCAATTACTTCTACCCTTCCAGCCAGTATTAATATCATCAATTTACCCTTCCATGCCAATGGCGTGAAGGCCACCGGCACAAGCCGTTTATGATATTTATAGGCAATAAACGGAAAAACTTGAAACAGACGAGCTAAAAAATCGCATTGTTAGAACACTCTTGATTTATTGGTTTTATCAGCACCAAAAAATATTTAAGCCAGTTTACGTGCAGACTGAATTAGAGACAATGCTGGGCTATAATGATCTTTGGTTAATACTCCTGATTCTCGTATATGAAATCAAAAGAAAACAATAGCTCGCTTTTTAAACGCCTGCGCCAGAATATACAGGGCGACGTACTGGACGACAGCTTTTCCAGAGGGCGTTACAGTACAGATGCATCCATTTACCAGTTGATGCCATTAGGTATCGTTATTCCAGCTTCTGAGCAGGATGTCGAAATTGCAGTACAACTGGCTGCTGAAGAAGGCGTACCTGTTCTGCCCCGAGGCAGTGGCACTTCACAAAATGGTCAGGCCATTGGTGAAGCGCTGATGATTGATACCACCCGCCATCTAAACAAACTGATTGATTTCAATAAAGAAACGGCCAGTGTCTGCGTTCAGCCTGGGATGGTACTGGATGAACTCAATCGTCTGTTGAAGCCCCATGGCCTCTGGTATCCGGTAGATGTCTCCACTGCCAACCGTGCCACCATAGGTGGTATGACAGGAAATAACAGCTGTGGAGCTCGCTCCATACGTTATGGCAACATGGTGCACAATGTCAGCTCGATAGAAGCCTTGCTGGCTGATGGCAGCCGTGCTCATTTCAAAAAACTCAATGGTGAAAGCTTTGCAAATGAGAAACATCAGGCATTAACCGATCAACTCATTGCACTGGGCCGCAGGGAAGCTGATGAAATTGCTGCATGCTTCCCGGATTTATTAAGACGGGTCGGCGGCTATAATATTGACGAACTGGTTAAATCAAACCCCAATCTTGCCAGCCTATTGGTTGGCTCAGAAGGCACGCTGGGTTTCTTTCAGCGCATTCATTTAAACCTGCAACCCATACCAAAAAATAAGGTACTGGGTGTTTGTCACTTCCCTACTTTCTATGAAGCAATGGACAGCACCCAACACATTGTCAAACTTGATCCCTCAGCGGTAGAACTGGTTGACCGTACGATGATTGATCTGGCGCGGGATATTCCGATTTACAAGCAGATAGTAGACCGTTTCGTGCAGGGTGAACCCCAGGCGCTTTTATTAGTCGAGTTTGCCGGTGTAGATCATGAAGAGCAGTTGAAAAAGCTGGGAGAGCTGATTGAATTAATGGGTGACCTTGGCTTTCCAAATGCCGTAGTCGAAGCGACAGAGCCTGAATTTCAAAATGATATCTGGGAAGTCAGAAAATCAGGATTGAATATCATGATGTCGATGAAAGGTGATGGCAAACCCATTTCCTTTATTGAAGACTGCGCTGTGCGACTGGAAGATTTGGCGGAATATACTCGCCGACTTACCGACATATTCCATAAATATGGGACAACCGGCACTTTTTATGCGCATGCTTCTGTCGGCACCTTGCACGTACGGCCGGTTTTAAATATGAAAGAAGCCGATGGCGCTTCCAAAATGCGCGCTATTGCCGAAGAAACAATGGAGATGGTTCGAGAATACAAAGGTTCACATTCAGGGGAGCACGGTGACGGTATTTCCCGCTCCGAATTCCATGAACCTATGTTTGGACGACGCATGGTAGAGAACTTTGAAGAAGTTAAACGCTATTTCGATCCAGGCGGTTTGTTTAATCCTGGAAAAATCGTAAACCCGCACAAAATGGATGATCGCAGTATTATGCGCTTTGCGCCGGGCTATGCTCCCATTGAGGTAAAACCTGTGTTGGACTGGTCGGGCTGGGATGGATTTGATCGCGCCATAGAGATGTGCAACAACAATGGTGCGTGCCGCAAAGCCAATGTTGGCACAATGTGCCCCTCTTACAGAGTAACCAAGAATGAACAACATCTGACTCGAGGTCGGGCAAACACTTTACGCCTTGCCATCACTGGCCAATTAGGACCAGATGCATTTACCTCCGACGCCATGTATCAAACCATGGACCTTTGCGTGGGCTGTAAAGGCTGCAAGCGCGAATGCCCGACCGGCATTGATATGGCGAAAATGAAAACAGAATTTTTAAACCATTATCATCAAAAGCACGGCCTGACCTTAAGAGATAAACTATTTGCCTATTTGCCACGCTACGCACCTAAACTCAAACACTTCAGTGCCATATTAAATCTTCGCGACCAGATTCCAGGTCTGGCAACATTATCTGAATGGCTGTTTGGTATCAGCAGTAAACGTAAACTACCGCGCTGGCGATCTGATCAATTCAAGGCACAGGACAATTCAGCAGGAAAAGACAGCCAATCTGAAGTGGTATTACTGGTAGATACCTTTAACAGCTGCTTTGAAGCCGAAAATGCCCATGCGGCATTGGAGGTCCTCAATGCTGCGGGTTATAAAGTCATCTGCCCAAGACCTGTCGATGAAGGACGACCTTTATGCTGTGGCCGGACTTTTTTCAGCAATGGTCTGCTGGAAGAAGCAAAAGTTGAAGCTGGCAGAATGATAGAAACGCTTTTGCCTTATGTTAAACGGGGTGTCCCTGTTATAGGGCTCGAACCTTCATGCCTGCTTACGCTGAGGGATGAATACCTGTCCCTGCTTCCTGGTGAGAATTCAAGTCTGTTAGCAGAGAATGCTTTTATGTTTGAAGAATTTCTCGCGAATGAACTCCAGGCTGGCAAACTGAATCTAAATTTACAGGCCATTGAAGCCAAACAGATCCTGTTACACGGCCATTGTCATCAGAAAGCCTTTGCAGTGCTGTCGCCTGTACAAAGAGTCCTTGGTCTCATACCCGGACTTGAGGTTAAAACCATCGACAGCAGTTGTTGCGGCATGGCAGGATCGTTTGGCTATGAAGCTGAGCATTATGAGGTCTCCATGCAAATGGGAGAACTGTCTTTATTTCCTGCCATCAAGGAAGCGAATAACGATAGTCTGATTGTCGCTGATGGCACCAGTTGTCGTAGCCAGATTCAGCATGGCACCAGCAAAGAAGCCTTGCATGTTGCCAGAGTCTTACAGATGGCACTGGTTTAAATCAAACCCATCATCCACATGATATAGACACTCATAAAAGAGACTAACCCGCCGACCAAGGTTGCACCACCATAACTGAACACGGCATCTGGCACACTTAAACGTGAAAGTGATGTGCAAACCCAGAAATAGCTGCTATTTACATACTTGATAATGACTGAACCGCTGGCGCCTGCCAGCATGGCGGCTTCTGCTGAAAGCCCCAGGGTCCCTAGCATCGGAGCTACCAGGGAAGCTGCTGTAATCACCCCGACTGTGGTTGAACCGGTAATCATGTTACCGATGATACCAATCACAAAAGGCAGCATGATGGTGGGCAGACCATAGTCTATGAAAATTGATGCGATAAAATCCACAGCCGGTGTCCCGCGTAAAATAGCACTCAGAGAGCCACCCAGACCTGTTACTACCAGAATCATCGCAGAAGTTTTCAATGCCGTTTCAACCCAGGCATCTTTGGCTTTTTCCTTGTCATCCTTGCTCCTGATATTCCGGTAAGCTAACCAGACTCCTACAGACAGGGCGATGACCGGCCAGCCCAGATAAGAAAAAATCGTGCTTAGAATATGCCCTTCTGGAAAAACCAGAGCAACAACACTTTGTGTGCCGATTAATATAATCGGAATGACAATCGGCATATATGAACTCAATGTCGATGGCAGTTCATCAGGCCCATCTGCATCAAGGTCATCAATTGAGACACCTTCAAATTCGTCGCTTGCCATGGTTTTAATTCGAGGACCAGCCACAAAAGCGCCCCAAGCCCAGCCAGCTATAGAACCGAACAGGCAGGCTATGCCTCCAAAAATGATGGTCTTGCCGATATCAGCACCCACCAATGCAGCAGCAGCCAAAGGCCCTGGTGTTGGCGGCACAATGGCATGGGTTAACTGCAAAGCGCCAACCAGGCCGGTCGACATTGTTGCGATACCAACACCCATGGTTTTGGCAGCAGAATGTACCAGCGGATTCAGGATGACATAGGCCACATCTGAAAAGATGGCAATGCCGATAACGAAGCCTGTCAATGTCAAAGCCAGTGGCATCCGCTGTGTCCCTACCAGGTTAACCATTGATCGGGTGATCACCTGAATTGCTCCGGTATGCTTCAAGGCCTCCGCTATGATGGAACCCAGAACAATGACAACACCAATTGAGCCCAGGGTATTACCAAAGCCACTTTCAAAAGCATCAATAAAGTTATTTTGCTGAACACCTGGCAACACGCCAAACAACATGATGGGAATCAGCAAAGCGAAAAAAACATGCCACTTCCATTTAGCTATCAGAAACAGCAAAAGAAAAATGACAATAGCAAAGCCAAACAATGAAATCGCGGCACTGTCACTTACCGCTGTCGAAGCATCCATTAACGATTCCTTTTATTATTTTTATCTTTTGAAAACTTTACTCGGGTTACTTAAGCCGCAAGGTAATCCAGCGCCGCATTAACACCGCCCCTCTGATAAGGAATACCGCTAATATTCAGGCCCATTTCAACCCCGCAAAGTGTGCCCGCCAGCATCAGTTCATTGAAATCCCCAATATGGCCGATTCTGAATATTTTCCCTTTGAGTTTACCGAGGCCTGTCCCGAGCGACATATTAAAACGTTCCAGTATTATTTTACGCAGCTCATCGGCATCATGGCCTTCCGGGATCAAAACAGCCGTTGTTGAATTACAGAACTCTTCAGGATTCAGGCAGATATTCTCCAGCCCCCAAGCCTCTACGGCACAACGGGTAGCTGCCGCCAGACGTCGATGCCGGGCAAAGACATTCTCCAGACCTTCCTGATGCAACAAGCTCAGGGCTTCCTGCAAACCATAAAGCAGGTTTGTGCTGGGCGTATAGGGGTAATAGCCTTTTTCATTAAAACTCAGCATGGCATCCCAGCGCCAATAGGAATGATGCGATTTTGCCTGCTTTGATGCTGCCAAAGCCTTCTCGCTGACTGCATTAAAACTGAGCCCCGGAGGCAGCATCAACCCCTTTTGTGAGCCACTCACCGTGACGTCTACCTGCCATTCATCATGGTAAAACTCGGTACAGGCCAATGAAGAGACGGCATCAACAAAAAACAGTGCAGGATGCCCGGCGGCATCAATCGCCTGACGAATTTTGTCTATCCGGCTGGTTACGCCGGTAGATGTTTCTGTATGGACGGCAAGTACGGCCTTAATGCTGTGCTCAGCATCCTGCTTTAAAATCTCTTCGACTTTTTCCGGATCTACACCGTGGCGCCAGTCACCCGCAACCCACTGCACATTCAGGCCCAATTTATCCGCAACTTCCTTCCACAGGGTGGCAAAATGACCTGTTTCAAACGCGAGTACTTTATCTCCCGGCGATAAAGTATTTAACAAAGCACATTCCCAGCCTCCAGTACCTGAGGCCGGATAAATGAAAACCGGAGAATCAGTATTAAATACCGGTTTGATCTGTTCAAGAATATTAAAGGTTAAGGCCGGGAATTCAGGCCCTCTGTGATCTATAACCGGTTGCGCCATAGCACGCAAAACACTGTCGGGCACATTGGACGGCCCTGGAATCTGTAGAAAATGCCTGCCGGGTTTAAATGAAGTCTTGCTCATCATGCATCCTTAATTGATAAAAAATCAGCCGATGAACCTTATCCAAAACAAGCGCTTTAAACAAGCCGAGATTACCGTTGCAGTTTCAGCACAAAAATAGACTAGGTATCAAATCGGACAGCTTTGCTTAGGCCTTCCGGAAAAGCAGAAAATAGAAATGTCATTAAGGATAATTATTTTTAAGTATAAATCCCTGATTTTCCAGGTGCGATAATACCTTTGGGATCCAGAGCACGTTTGATTCGTTGATCAACATCACGCTTGACTGGACCAAAGGTGTTGGCGACTTTATCCATGAACGCAATATTTGTTCGATAAGAACCCCAGCCACGCTGAGAAAATTCGCGCAGAAGTTCATCAAAGCACTGATTCGCCCGAGCCGTTTCCTCGGCATTGGTCTTATCAAATAGCAGGTCAATAATATGATGTCCTTCGCGCCAGCCGATAATATATTCTGCAACATAGTCAAAACCATATTTACCCAATATCTCTTTAGCCAGCTCCATCTGTCGCAGCCCTTCCGAACCCCTTGCCTGCGCTACAGGAGCAAACCAGGCCGAACCGCCACCGCCTCGCCAGTTATATAAACCGAATTCTTTCAGGGTCATTTCACCACGCATCAATTGCGCGCGATATTCAAAGGTGCTGTTACCGACCATATCCGTTTCATCCTGGATAATGGCGCCGCTACCTGCAAAAGCACCATTCACAATATTCCAGTTC
Organism: Gammaproteobacteria bacterium; assembly: GCA_038148755.1. Lineage (GTDB taxonomy): Bacteria > Pseudomonadota > Gammaproteobacteria > Pseudomonadales > Pseudohongiellaceae > UBA5109. The sequence continues at coordinate 13,951 of JAYQWA010000010.1, read as the reverse complement.
AGCTCAATTTGCTCCGGTGTGCCATAAAGGCCAGCATAGATATTCCAGGCTCCCATGCCGAGATCAGCTTTCATTCTTTCAACGGCATCATCAGAAATTGACCCTTCTCCCTGATAATAATCAGAGCGAACAACTTCCGAGCCTCCTTCCCAGAGGGCATGCGCAATAACCACTGCATTGGGGATTACTTGAGCTATTCTGAGCGGGCGTATTATTTCTATGGCCTTTTCGATGTCTGCATCATCAGGAAACCTGATCACAAACGCCTTGAATGCCGGGGGTTGGGGCATCAGCCACATACCAAGCTTGGTGACAATGCCATAGTTGGATTGGGTAAATATTCCATCCAGAGAAGGACCATAGCCCCATTTAAATACTTGCCAGCTTGTCGAGTTTGGCATTGATCCCATACCAGTTCGAAGAACCTCACCATCGGCCAGCACCACTTCCATACCGCAGGAAAAGAAGAAATTATCGCCGTAGGGTGTGTAACCGACGCCTCTGTCTACCGCATTCCCTAATGGACTGACAATGGCAGACGGGGCTGGAGGAGAAAGCCATAAAGGAATGTTGTTCTCCACCAGATAGTCTTTTAACTGCTGATAAGTTACACCCGGCTCTATAAGAGCTGTACCTAGTTCAGCATCAACTTCAATGATTTTGTTCATGCGGCGTAAATCTAGAATTACCTGACCTCTGGTAGCAGCAGCGGCCGATCCATAACCAAAGTTTTTGCCCGTGGAAACCGGCCACACAGGAATATTGTATTTATCACAAACACCGATAATGGCCTGCACCTCTTCTGTTGAAGCTGGTGCCAGAGCCCCGGAAGGCGCATGATCATAGTTATCAGCAGGAATCATAATCTTGTTATAACTATTCAGACTATCTGCGGATACGAATACATTATCGTCGCCCACAATCGCGGCATATTCCTCAATCGCGTTGCCAAAATCCTGTGCAGAAACGCCTTCAGGCAGTACATTGAATTCGGCCATTAAAACCCCCTAAATATTGGTAACAGCAAATCTGGCCCAAAAGATTTACAGGTAAGCATAAAAGCTCGTTAGTGTTCTTGTTGTTTTACCGTTCTGCGCATTAACAAATACTTTTGCATGATGATTTCTGTCCAGTGCAGCCTGCAAAGTCATTTCTACCAAGCTGGGAATAGCTGCGTCTGAACTTTCGTTAATACTTATACGCGCTGTTGTATTTATTATTCCTCTACGATTCTGCACAATGGCATCAAGCACAACTTTTTCTGCCTCACTAGCCAAACCAACAAGCAGTGATCCTTTTGGCAAGTTTGATAATAAGACAAGGTTTTCATAACTTTTATTTTCAATTTGAATGGCGCTTATTTGCGATAAACTGTTTACAGCCTTGTTGAAAGCATCACCGACAAGACCCGCAGTTGTAATAGTAAATATCTGCTTCGCATTCCCTGCAAATACAGCGCTCAATGGCATTATCGATAGCAAGCCAGCACCAGCTATTGCTTTCAGACTTTGTCGTCTGGAAAGGTTTATGCTCATTGATTTTCCTCACCAGTACTTTGACTCAAAAAGTCAGCAACTTTTTCAAGATCTTCTGCAGAAAGCTCAGTCGGTCTAAAAGCCGGCATCGCATTAAGACCATTGCGGGCTATTGTTGTGAAATATACAGGTGGCAAATTGCGCCCGGTTAATACCGGCCCCACTCCCTGAGTGTGACAATATTGGCAAATCTTGCCGAAAATCTCTTCACCGGACTGCCAGTCATTTGCAGACTGCGACCATGTCATCGTACTTACTGTACTTGCCGTTAAGAAACAAAGTTGCAGGCCGATAGTTTTTATAATTTTCAATTTCTCTTCCCCTTTCCCTTTTCTTGTACCATTTTTAGAGCAACTGAAATGTGTAAAAAATGTATGATAGCGAATATAAAGCAAAGAAACAGTAATTGAAATTAGAATTACTACCAGCATTATTAGATTCAGATATAGTGTTTAATATCTGTAGCAGAATCCTTTACTCCTAACCTCAAATTTAACAGACTTCTCAAAAACTTATATTAAGCAACCTAAAAATTAATTGAATTATCGAATACCTCCCTCTATATTGCCCGATTCATAGACAGCACAAATTAAGTGCTCTTGAACGCATCAGCCAGGGTTTCGGCGCTAATTAAAATCAGATAACAAATTTCCAAAGGAGCAATAATGTCTACATCAAACATCCCTTTATTAATAGGTGGTAAAAGCCAGGATACAAGCAAACATCTTGAAATCAAAAGTGCCATATCCGGCGAGTTGGTGACAGTCGCTGCTGCTGCATCAGTCACTGATGCCAACAGTGCAGCTGAAGCTGCCAGCGCAGCTTTCCCTGCATGGTCGGCGCAATCTCCGAATGCCAGAAGAGCTGCCCTTAACAAAGCTGCAGACGCTCTGGAAGCCAAGGCAGATGATTTTGTTGCAGCCATGATGGGTGAGATTGGCGCTACTGAAGGCTGGGCACGTTTTAACTTAATGTTAGCAGTGTCAATTGTCAGAGAGGCCGCTGCGTTAACAACGCAAATAAATGGTGAGGTGATTCCTTCCGACAAGCCTGGCCAATTATCAATGGGCTTAAGGGAACCAGTGGGTGTGATTCTCGGTATAGCGCCATGGAACGCGCCGATTATTCTCGGCGTCAGGGCCATTGCAGTGCCTCTGGCTTGTGGCAATACCGTTATTTTTAAAGCCTCTGAACAATGCCCAAGGACGCACTACCTGATTGCCAGTGCTTTTATGGAAGCAGGTTTGGGTGATGGCGTTGTTAATTTCGTCTCTAATACCCCTGAAGATGCGGGTGAAATTGTAGGAGCACTGATTGACCATCCAGCAGTGCGAAGAATTAATTTCACGGGTTCTTCCAATGTAGGAAGAATTATTGCTGAACGTGCAGCAAAAAATCTGAAACCAGTATTACTCGAGCTAGGCGGTAAGGCACCGTTGCTGGTACTGGAAGATGCAGATCTGGATGCCGCTGTTGATGCTGCAGCCTTTGGTGCTTTCATGAATCAGGGGCAAATATGTATGTCGACTGAAAGGGTAATTGTGGTTGATGCTATCGCTGATGAATTCCTTGAAAAATTTAAAGCCAAGGTTGATCAACTCGCTGTTGGTGATCCTGCCGAAGGCAAGACTCCTCTGGGCGCCGTCGTACACCATAAATCTGTTGAACATGTAGAAGCACTGATTGCAGATGCTGTTGGAAAAGGTGCTACCCGACTTTGTGGACAGGATGCTGACGGGGTTTTAATGCCTGCCAATGTCATTTCTGAGGTTACACCTGAGATGAAAATTTACAGCGAGGAGTCCTTTGGGCCTGTTGTTGCGGTAATTAGGGCTGCCGATGAAGATGAAGCCATCAATATTGCTAACGACTCAGAATATGGTTTGTCATCTGCTGTTTTTACCCGTGATATTGCTCGTGGTCTGCAAGTTGCTCGCAGAATAAAATCTGGTATTTGTCATGTTAATGGCCCAACTGTGCAGGATCAGGCTCAAATTCCGTTTGGTGGTGTGAAAAATTCCGGTTATGGCCGTTTTGGTGGAAAAGCAGGTATCGATGCCTTCACTGAATTACGCTGGATTACTGTTGCCACTCAACCCGAGCATTACCCTTTTTAGGCTACTTTAAGAATTCTCCAAGCTCAGCAGTTTTAAAGCTAAATCCAAACCCACTTAAGTTTCTCTTAAGCGGGTTTTTTATCTTATTTATTAGGGGCTTATTCAGGGCCTTATGCCAAGGAAATTAAATTTTTGTACCCGGCGGCCTTCTTGCTCAGCAATAATAATATTACCATCTGAATCAACAGCTATGGCATGAGGTAATTCAAACTGCCCGCGATAACGACCAGGCCCGTTGCCAAAACGAGTCAGCATCTCGCCGCTGAGACGATCAAAAATCTCCACACGGACACTGTTTTGATTAATAACATATAAATAACGTTGTTCCGGGTCAGCAGAAAAAGCCAGAACAACGGCTGTACCTCTCGTTCCACTTTCCCTGCCAGCAGGCGCTGTAACAGAATCAAAGCCAATCTCTATGATCTGCTGTAACTGCCCATCATGATCAAACACCTGAATTTGATCAGCACTACGATCACAGACATAAACCAGACCATCACTGGAAAGACGCAGACAATGCGGACCTGCAAAAATATCTTGCTGATCATCCGTTCTGAATAATTGCCATTGACGCAGAAATTCACCATTACTGCTTAACACCGCGATGCGGGAGTTGCCGCCTGGCAGTTCACCATCGGCAACATAAATTTCCCCGGTAGCATTATCAACATCTATTGCCGCCGGAAGGAAAAACTGAGCGCGATCGGAATTTAGAGGATCACCCTCACGCGTACCATCCGTGGAGTCATATAGGTCACTTTCACCTAGCTGTGCGAGCAATACGCCTTCAGGTGAATATTTCTGAATGTACCCGGTAGCTGCTGCAACCACCCAGATATTACCCTGCCCATCAACATGGCAATCATGCAGCCGCCCACCAATCTGATCCGGGTCACCCCAGCCATTGACGACCTCTCCCTGCCTGTTAAGCACAATCACTGGAGGAGCCAGTACAGCCGCATCCAGATCTGCCTCTACAACATTCTGCCGGTTCAGCAGGTACACTTCATCATTTTGACCTAGGCACATACCGCCCAAACCACCAGTCAACCAGTTGCCATTCATTGGCACCTCAGGCCAGAATGGATCCAGTTCAAAAACAGGTGCAGTGGGAGAAGTTTGCGCCCAGGATGCTGGCGTCAATAAGATGCAGAGGCCTATGAAAAAAAGCTTAATTCGCCGATTATTGAAAATAAAATTTAACATAAAGAATCGCTGTCTGTTTATTAATTCCCCAACTATACAAATAATTGCTTAGAAATTCATACTGGAATACTCTGCCTTTTCCAACCAGTGGATATAACCCAGTAAAATTTATTACATGAAAAAGGTACGCCCAAAAGTATTAGTCACCCGGAAATTGCCTAAAACAGTAGAAGCAAGGTTAAGTTCAAGCTATGACGTAAGTCTCAACATTAACGACATAGCCATGAGTAAAGCACAATTGCTGGCTGCGATGACCGAATACGACGCTTTGGTGCCAACCGTCAGTGATCGCATAGATGGCGAGATTTTACAGACTGCTGACCGCCGGGTTCGCATCATTGCCAATTTTGGCGTTGGCTTTAGCAACATTGACATTGAAACAGCCCGCTCAGAAGGCATCAGTGTCAGCAATACTCCTGATGTATTAACCGATGCTACCGCAGATATAGCCTTATTATTGATACTAGCCACAACCCGGCGCGCCTATAGCGCTGAAAAAAAATTACGCGAAGGTCGCTGGCATGAATTTTCATTGATTGAAGGCCTGGGCAGCAGTGTGCAAGGCAAGGTACTTGGCATAATTGGAATGGGCCGCATTGGTCAGGCTACAGCCAGACGTGCAATAGCTGGCCTGGGAATGGAGGTTATTTTTTACAACCGTTCCAGTGTTTCAGGTATGGAATTTGAAGCCAGACAGGTTGCTAGCATCGATGAGCTTCTAGCCACAGCCGATGTGGTTTCTATCCATGCGCCGGGAGGAGGTTTAACCCCACTACTTCAGGCCTCGCATGTTGCCAAATTAAAACCTACCGCCTATCTGATTAATACGGCCCGTGGTGATTGCATTGATCAAGCTGCGCTGATAGAAGCACTCACTCATAATCGTATCGCAGGAGCAGGCTTGGATGTATTTACAGGAGAACCAGAGATTCCCGAAGAATTGCGAAAATTGGAAAATGTCACTCTCCTTCCTCACATTGGCTCAGCAACAATTGAAACGCGTACAGCCATGGGCATGCTTGCGGTTGATAATCTTGATGCCTTTTTCTCAGGTGAAAGCCTGCCATGCCAAGTAGTTTAAAAGCCAAGATCCTCACTCCTGGATAGCGTTTTCAAAAAATACGCCTAAAATTGCTTCAAACTCCTTACATTACCCGGGCTAACAGGTTTTTAATTAAAGAAAATTAAAAAATAATTAAATAAAGCCCAGCTCAAACTTACTTTATATAAAAAACATAACCTATTGTTTTAATTAATAATATTTTAATATTTTCATAAATTTCAAGAATTGCTGGCTGAAAACCCAAAAACTAGCAGTTAATAACCTAATGAAAGGCTTTTATTTAGCGTAAAACCATGGCAAGATGGCGGTTGGATGTAAGATTACATAATTCTTACACAATGAGTGCAGACTGTTTTGGGTCTTACTTGTTGTGGTTAAGAATTATTTTTTTACACCTAAATAATTAAATTTAAATTTAAATTAAAAGGGGGTGGATTCCATGAAATCCAAATCTTACAGAGTTAAGCCGCTTACCCTTTCTATCGCTACCGCAGTAGCTGTTGGCATGGGTGCCAACGCCGGCTTTGCGCAGCGACAGATTGAAGAAGTGGTCGTCACGGCAGAACGTCGTGAAGCTACAGAACAAACAACTTCTATCTCTATGGAAGTATTCAACCAGGATATGCTGTCAGCCGGCGGTATAACACAACTTCAAGATTTACAGAATGCCATGCCTGGTATTCAGATCACCAATAACGGTGTTGGTAACGATATCAACATCCGTGGTATTGGTAACAACACTTTCGCACCTTCAGTTCAAATGGGTGTTCAGGTTGTTAACGATGGTGTAACCCACGGTGAGCCAATGGGCTTGAACGGTAGTTTCTTCGACGTTGGAACTATTGAGGTTCTACGTGGACCACAGGGTACTTTCGTAGGACAGTCTGCTGCCGGTGGTGCGATTCTGATCAACTCTGCCAACCCTAATTTTGATGGTGTAAACGGTTATGTAGAAGGCAGAATGGGTAACTATCAACACAATGCTGTTACTGGTGCTCTTAACCTGCCAATCAGTGATACCTGGGCAGCCCGTATTGCCTGGAATACTGAAGAACGTAATAGCTTTTACAAAAACCTTGGTGGTGCTGTATTCGGTGACGGCCAAGAATTAGAAGCACCTGGCGCTGTAGACAGCCGTCAAATTCGTGCAAGTTTATTATGGCAACCAAATGAACAGTTTGAAGCTCTATTCAAGGTAGAGCAAAACAGGGTAAACAACCATGGTGATGTTCGACAGCCAAACCAAAGACCTTTGCTTGTCAACACGCCGGATCCTGTCACTGGTTTACCGGTTCAAGGAGTAACTACATCTCGCCATGCAGCCTACTCGCCAGTAGAGCCGTTTGAGATCATCAATCTTTTCCCTGGTAAAAACTGGCAGCAAAACCAGCAATGGTCAGCTTGGTTCACTTATGAATTCGATAATGGCATGACCCTTCTTTCAAAAAATGGTTATAACTTGCTGCACACTGAGATGAATGATTGGAACAGTGATGACGACTATCCTGGTGTCTCTGCAGTGCCAATCTGGCCAACGCGTTTCAGCCTGGATGAAAGTAACAGTTCCTGGACTCATGAAATTACGCTGGCGTCTGCAGATAATGGCGGCAACAACTGGATCGTGGGTATCTTTGATTTCCACAGAACCACACCTGTTAACCTGTCCGTTGCACAAGGTCAGAGTAACTTGACTTGTGGTCAACAGCCAGATGGAACAGTGACTCCTTGCGGACCTTTAGCGCCTCCAACCGGGTTTGTTCATGTTATTGCTCCAACCACAGTTGAGCATCAGGCGATCTTTGGCCAATATAACTATCAGATCAACGATGAGTTAGAACTGGCGATCGGCGCTCGTTACAATGTAGATGACAGTCACGCACAAACCAGACTAGCAATTTCTGGTCCTGTGGGCGGTCCATTTACACCTGAAACCTGTCAGGCAGTTGGTGTATTCCCAAATAATTTAGGCGTACCAGACTTAAATAATGCAGCACCTTCTATGGGATGTTTAGGTATAACCAATCCTATAAACACACTGGAAGGTGATGGTGTTGTTGATAATGAAGTACCAACCTATAAAATTGGACTGAATTGGTCACCAACTGATACTGATTACTTCTATGCGTTCTACGCCAGAGGCTATAAAGCAGGTAGTTTTGCTGGTCCGGGTGTATCACCAGAAACAATCGATGATTATGAGTTAGGTTGGAAAGGTTCCTTGTTTGATGGTGCTGTAACCGGAGACTTAGGTTTCTACTACATGGATTACTCTGACATGCAGGGTGAAACATTCGTATTTAACGACGCTCAAGGACTAGGTTCAAGCTTCACCAACTCAAACATTGCTGATGCTGATATGTATGGTGTAGAAGGTTCAGCTCAAGCCTTTATTGGTGATTTCGGTATTGATGTGTCTTTTGCCTGGCAGGATTCGGAAATCGGTAATGCTACCGACGTTCCTTTGAGTTCATTGCCAGCCTGGGCGTTAACGCCAAACTCAACCAATGGCTTTAACTACTTGCCTGACTGTAGTGTAGTGGCTGGTGGTGCACCTAACCCCGCTACAGCAACAGACGCAAATGGTGATCCGAATGGTAACTGTTTCAACTATGCGCCATATGCTCAGAACTACTCGGGTCAACCTATGATTCAGGCACCCGAGTTGGCCTATAACATTGGTCTAGACTACGTGATTCCATTTGGTGATGGTACGTTGACTCCTCGTATAGAGTTTTCTCACACTGATGAGAACTATTCAAACCTGGATCAGCAGTACTTTTATATGAATGACAAGCGTGACCTCACCACTTTCTCTCTCACTTTTGAGAATGAAAATTGGGAAGTCCAGGGTTATATCTTTAACTTAACCGATGAAGTTTATGTTGCTTCAGCTAGGCTTCAGCAGGTGCTGTACGGTAACCCAAGAACTTACGGTATTAGAGCGAAGTATAACTTCTAATCCTTTAGTTCTTTGAGCTAAACAAGACGGCTACCTTTCTTTGAAAGGTAGCCGTTTTTTTTGAAGTACACATATTAGATTTAAATCAAAAAGCTGAGATGAATAAATATCTAATGTATTTATAGCTCTGCATGAATTCATGTGTAGTGCTAACATAGCGTTTGCTGAATTAAAGTTGATATTGGAGAAATATTAGCAATGAACAATTGGTGGTGCGTTTGGGAAAATAGGTTGGCTCCTGAACTTTGTGAAGAAATTAAGCGTATGGGCGCAGAAATCCCTGACAGCGAAGGTCTTGTTGGTGGCAGAAAAGAAACCAGTGACCAAGGAAAAGCTATCGGCAGTTCAAGGCGCTCTAAAATAAAGTTTTTTGATTTTACTAATGCTCGCCACAAGATTTTATTTAATATCGTTTTTGAGCATGCAATCGCCGCTAACCGATCGACTTTTGGTTTCGACATCCAGCAGGTTATTGATGTGCAGTACACCAAGTATTTAGCCAGTGAAGAGGGTTTTTACAACTGGCATGAAGATATCACCTGGTGTAACCAGAACATGTACCAGCGTAAACTTTCTTTTACCGTTCAACTCTCTGATCCTGCCAGCTATGAAGGCGGTGATTTGATTTTTGATTTACCCGATGAGCTTTGTCCGCCAAAAGAAGCCGTGCGTAAATTAGGGACTGTCATAATCTTCCCATCCTTTGTAAGACATATGGTAACTCCTGTGACTAAAGGTGAAAGGCATGCCATGGTCAGCTGGGTAGAAGGCTTAAATTTCAGATAAAAAAGCACTGGTGGAGAACTGTGTGAAGTTAACTCTAAGCGTACTGTTATTTTTTCTTGTAACGAGTATCCAAGCGCAAACTGCATTACCTGAGCTGGAAAGCCTGGATTCAGGTTGGAACACCATAAACACCGACGGGATCTGTTCAGCTGGCACAGCTTATCAGTTTCACGTTAAACCATCCTCATCTCAAAACAATCTGCTTATCTTTTTCAATGGCGGCGGTGCTTGCTGGTCTGGTGAAGCCTGCGATCCTGAAAGTGAGCCCAACATTCACACTGTCTTCGCTGATGCAAATGCAAACAATCCGAGGTCTGCTAACGGAGTGTTTGATCTGTCAAACCCGGAAAATCCATTTAAAGATTACAACATGGTATATCTTCCATACTGCACAGGTGATGTCTTCATAGGGTCTGGCCCTCGAACCTACAGATATACTGATGACTCTAATGAGGAAGTGGAATATACCGCTTACCATAGCGGCTATCGAAACAGCATGGAAGTTATTGATTGGATTTATCAAAACTTTCAAGCCCCGGACGAAATTGTAATTGCAGGCACTAGTGCCGGCGCAATTGGCTCTTCTTTTTATTCCGGCTTAGTTGCAGAACACTATTCAACCACTCCGGTCACCCTGATAGCTGATGGTGCCGGAGGTTATTGGTCTCCAAATTTAGCCATCATTTATCAAGCCTGGGATGCAGCTTCTATTCTTCCTGCTTGGTCTGAATATGCTGGTTTAAATAATGAAAATCTTACCTTCGAAGATTTTTATATTGCCAGTGCCAACCATAACGACAACCTAACCATTGCTCAGTACAACACTGCCAGCGATGCCGTACAAATCTCTTTTACTCACGTGCTTGGCGATCAGCCAGGCAGCTTCACTCTTGCACAGCGCATTCTCAACAATTATCAGGTTATCGAAAGCCATGTAGATAACTTTTACAGTTATACCGCGGGCGGAACAGTACACACTATCCTACGCTCACCATTATTCTATCAATACCAAGTAGAAGGCGTACGTTTTGTTGATTGGGTCTCTGATCTTATTAACGAAAACGTAATAGACGATATTAGCTGCGTCAGAGAAACACTAGGCTGTGAATTAGCGCCAAATGAAAACTAACGTGCAGCTCTAACTTCAGCAAAAACCTCAGACAGTTTGCTCAATTGATTGCTGTTCATTGCCGCTACATTCATTCGGGCATCTGGCAGCATATAGATGTGATATTTATTTTCCAGAAACTCTTGCTCGTTAGCAGTAATCGGTAAGCAGGAAAACATACCATGCTGCCGCTCAATGAAGGATGCATCAAAATCCGGATTTGCAGCTTCGATCGCCTGACGTAGCAAAGATCGCATATCAATAATATGCTGCCTTATCTGATTGAGTTCTTGACGCCAGAGCTGCTCAAGCTCTGGGTTAGACATTATTTCATGCACAACAGCAGCACCATGGTCAGGTGGCATGAAGTAAAGCTGACGAGCCGTATCACGGAGTTTTAGGCGTACACTACGAATATCTGTACTGTCATCAGCCGATACAATCACTGATAGCAGACCTGCCCTTTCTCTGTATATACCGAAAGATTTTGATGAAGAAACCGTTAGCAACATTTGTGGAACGCGTTGTGCAAACAAGCGAAGACCAGCTACATCTTCTTCAATACCTTCACCGAAGCCCTGATAAGCCACATCCACGAAAGGCAGTGCCCCGGTGTGAATAACCAGATCAGCCAGTTCTTGCCACTGTTGAAGACTCAAGTCTTCTCCCGTTGGATTATGGCAACAAGCATGTATGAGTAGCAGGTCATTACGCTGCATGCCTCTTAAGTCTTCCAGCATCCCATCAAAATCAAGCAATGAATTCTGTTGATCATAGTAACGATAACGATGGATCTTCATCCCCACCTTTTCAAAAAATTCGAGTTGATGTCCCCAGACTGGTTGCGATGCCCACAGCATCGATTCCGGGTTTAACTGATTAACAAATTCAGCACCAGCCCGGAGCGCACAGCCTGCCCCAGGGGTTTGCGCAGAGATAATGCGTCCATCACGTAAAACCGGATGCTCACTACCTAAAGCCTGCTTCTCAATATCTTTACAGTAGGCAGTATTACCCAAGGGCGAAATATAAGACTTTGAGTCGGCCCTGTTCAGTAGCTCCTGTTCCGCAAGATGCACAGCCTGCATGACCGGAACCTGACCTGTTTCATCTCGAAATACACCAATGCCTAGATCAATTTTATTCGGATCATTATCGTCTGCCAGCCTATCAAACAGGGATTCAATAGGGTCACTTTTATAATTCTGGATTTTATTAAACAACTTGAATTACCATCTATCTAATTGATTTAATTGATATTTATTTTTATCTCTAATTCTCTAATGCACCCTGTTCAATCCAGCTTTTAATTAAAACCAGTTCCTCAGGGCTAACAGGTTCACCATCCTGAGGCATTTCTCCTGACTCAATCATTCCAACCAAATAACTCTCCAGTGAATCTCCGGGTTGCACAACAATACCATAGTCAGATCCTGCTAAAACTCCTTCGTAACTGGTTAAGGTAAGATCCAGTTCAGGATAACGACTGCCATGACATTCTCCACACTTGGCTTGAAAAATTGGTAACACCTGGGCTTCAAAACTCACGTTTTGCCCCAGGGCGATATTCACAAAAAATATAAAGAAAGTAGCGCTGAGTTGTGAAAGTTTATTAATTCTATTCATGTTATTTTTTAGACCAATATCCTGCAAGCAATGAACCCGACAGATTATGCCATAAACTGAATATTGCGCCCGGTATTGCAGCCACAGCACTATAAAATTGTGTGGCCAATGCAACACCCAGACCTGAATTCTGCATGCCAACCTCAATCGCAATGGTCCGACAGGTACTCTCATCATAATGACACATCTTGGATAAGCCATAGGCGCTCCCTATGCCCAAAATATTATGAAGAATTACGGCAACAAAAACCAAACCACTAATAGCTACCAGGTCACTGCTGTTAAGTGCTACCACGATGGCTATGATTAAAACGATGGCCAATACTGAAACAGCGGGAAATAAAGGCATGAGCTTAGTGAGCTTAGCGCCAAAGTAGGTATTAATACATAACCCTAGTACTACCGGTATTATGACTATCTGCAAGATGCTAAACATCATGTCTATTATGGGAACCTCAACAGCCTGCCCCAGGTACAACAAAGTTAAAAAAGGCGTTAATAACACTGATAAAAAAGTAGAAACCATAGTCAGAGAGATTGAGAGCGCCAAGTCACCTTTAGCTAGATAACAAATCACATTTGATGCGGTTCCTCCCGGACAACAACCTACCAGAACCATACCTACTACAAGCTCCCTCTCTAAAACCAAAAGATGACTGATCAGGAAAGCGAACAGAGGCATCAGTAGAAACTGGAGTAAGGTACCTAAAGCAATCTTGAGTGGTCTTCGTATAACACTTTTAAAATTTTCCAGATTCAGGGTCATGCCCATCGCAAACATTATCAGCGTGAGCAAGGGAATAATTAAATTAGAAAGTTTTGCAAATACATCGGGCAGGTAAAAAGCGGTCAATGCAGCAAGTATTGCCAGTAAGGGAAATAATCGGGTGATAATACTCATATCAATTAACGGGATATTTCAAACCGGTGATTGTACATCAGTATTTTGATTAGATGCCTGACGATACATTCGCAATGGTCTTTAGGCTCTCCTTGCAAGAAAAGCTAGAACATAAACAGAAGACATAAAAAAACCCGCCTCAGCAAGGCTGGGCGGGTTTTCTTATTTAGATGCCTGACAATGTCCTACTCTCACATGGGGAGACCCCACACTACCATCGGCGCTGAGTGGTTTCACTTCTGAGTTCGGCATGGGATCAGGTGGTTCACACTCGCTATTGTCGTCAGGCAATTCTTTTTGTTTTTTCCGTCATAATTATTTGCGACTAATGTCGCTGCTACGGCGAAAAAAACCAAATCGTTGACATATCCTGTACAAGTCACTGTTTCGTATAAACAGCATATTTATGCGTTGCCTATTGTGTATTTGCTACGAACATATATCTGACTTATTAAAAAGCCTGCGATTATATGGTCAAGCCTCACGTGCAATTAGTACTGGTTAGCTCAAGGCCTCACAACCCTTACACACCCAGCCTATCAACGTCCTAGTCTTGAACGGCACTTTAGGAAGCTTAAAGCTTCAGGGAGATCTAATCTTGAAGGAGGCTTCCCGCTTAGATGCTTTCAGCGGTTATCCCGTCCGAACAT
>JAYQWA010000009.1:0-75736 GCA_038148755.1 Gammaproteobacteria bacterium | reverse complement strand
AGTGCTTTCCCGGACTCCTTTCTGAGCGATGTAGCGTCCCCGTTCCCCTCACATACTTGGCTGATTGTGTACAGGGAACCCTGTCGCAAAAACTTGAGTCTGAAAGCGGCGATTTTATTGTCAAACGTAAGGATGGCTTATTTTCCTATCAGCTTGCCGTTGTTGTTGATGATGCGTTCCAGGATATTACTCACATTATCCGGGGCATAGACCTGATAGATTCCACCCACCGCCAAATCTACCTGCAAAATTTATTAGACTATTCACAACCGGTATACGGACATATTCCTGTCATCGTTAATGCTATGGGACAAAAGTTGAGCAAACAGCACCATGCCAAAGCGATAAATCTAGACCAGCCTGCACAGGCCTTATATCAGGCACTGGTGTACTTACAGCAAAACCCACCTACTGAACTTATAGATTGCAGCACTCCGGATATCCTCAATTGGGGTATCAAAAACTGGGAAATTCAGAAGCTGAATAACTTGCAGCAGCTTGATGAAGACTAATATAAGCTACCTTCTTGTTTTTATTGAAAATTATATAAATCTGCCAGCTCTCCCAATAAGCTGATCGATGGTGTCAACCTAGCTTTAATGCATGCTTCTTGATAATTACAGTTGCACTTTTTGCCAAAAGTGAGTAGAAAGGAAACAAAATTATTATTACAAGGTCAATTCAGGGGAATTTCTGGACAACTTCCACGTAATTTATGACTACCATACTACTTGTAGAAAACGATCAGGAAATACTAGGCAAAATCACTGAAATAGTAGCATCAGCAGGTTTTCAAACTCAGGCATGCAGTTGTGTTAGGGAAGCACTTAAATTCGACTTGGATCAACTTGATGCCATTATTTGCAACCTGCGCTTACCCGATTTTCCTGGTACAGATCTGGTTAAACATACTTCTACTCCCATCCTGCTGGCTAGCAATTATGCCAGCCTACGCTCCGCCATAGGCAGCTCGAAGGATGGAGCCATGGAATATCTGTCTATACCCTTTGAGAGTGAAGAAGTACTAAACAAATTAAAATCTCTGACAACAAAGGGTAGTAAACAAAATAAAAAAAGGACAACCTCCAACGAAGAACCTGTCTCAGGCATGGTTGGCAGTTGTCCGGCCATGAAAGAATTATTCCGCAGAATCCGTAAAGTTGCGCTAACCAATTCTTCCGTTCTGATTCAGGGAGAATCCGGCACCGGCAAAGAGCTGGTTGCACGGGCTTTGCATGAAGCCAGTTCCAGGAAAGATGCAAACCTGATTTCCATTAACTGCGCTGCCATTCCGGAAAATCTGGTTGAATCAGAACTGTTTGGCCATGAAAAAGGCTCCTTCACCGGTGCGACCACGACACGTACCGGGCTTGTAGAAGCCGCCAACAATGGCACTTTGTTTCTTGATGAAATTGGAGAGCTGCCGCTGGAAGCACAAGCAAGACTTTTACGTGTCTTGCAGGAACATGAAATTAGGAAAGTTGGTTCTGTACAGTCAACCAAAGTAGATGTAAGACTGATAGCGGCTACCCACCGCGATTTGCAGCAATTTGTTGCCGAAGGTCGCTTTCGTGAAGATTTGTTTTATCGGATAAATGTCTTGCCCTTACATATCCCCCCTCTCAGGGAACGGGGAACCGATATACTGGAACTAGCCGACAAGAAACTGAAGCTTATCTGTAACCGGCTGGGCATGGAGCCCATGCATTTCAGTGCCGATTCCATTCAGGCAATCACCATGTACCCATGGCCCGGTAATGTCCGTGAGTTGGAGAATGCCATCGAGCGTGCCGTTATTCTTACGGAAGGTCCCGAAATACCGATAGACCTGCTTGGCATTGATGTTGAATTAATAGAAATTGACTCCTTGATTATGGATCAGATGTCACAGAGCCGTAATAAGGTCATTCAATTGGTGGAGAATAATGGCAGTAATGAAACAGAAGATATTGATGATGATCCCACTGAAGATTTATCACTTGAAGACTATTTCCAGCGATTTGTTCTTGATCACCAGGACTCAATGAACGAAACCCAGTTGGCCAAAAAACTTGGCATCAGTCGTAAATGCCTTTGGGAAAGGCGCCAACGTTTCGGTATCCCAAGACAGAAAAAATCCGTTTAACAGAAAAATTCAGCAAACCAAAAATCCAAGTCTTGTGTTACCTATCTACCCTTCCTAATCTTCTCTAGTTACAATTCTTATCACTCTCGTTTACAAACTGTCATTTTTGGAAAAGCCCAATTTGCACATTTTGGAAGATATCTTATTGATTTTATTATATTTTAAAAAAAATATGCACAATTGGCATAAATACTGCTTTAATAACAGGCAGATTGTCTGTCGTTAATAATTAAAAACTAATAACAATAACAATATATCGACAGAGCAATTGCATGACCCAGGTTTGCAGCTAAATTAATAATTGAACTGCACCCAAGCTTTAAGAACTGAAAAATCAGCACAGCAAGGGGGGAAGCGTGAGGTCAATTTAAGGGATAATTGCCCTGAAAAAGGCAACAATTTGTTTCCGATTTTTGCTACAGGGATGTAATAAAAATAATAATAAAAACCAAGGTTTGAAAAGCCGGTAAGATTTAAATCTTGCCGGCTTTTTTATTTGCTTTTTATTTATCATATTTATGCATCTTCATTTGTACAACACTTATGCAGATATGCCGAATCTTGTGTAGAATGAGG
The DNA here is from genome assembly GCA_038148755.1 of Gammaproteobacteria bacterium. Classification (GTDB taxonomy): domain Bacteria; phylum Pseudomonadota; class Gammaproteobacteria; order Pseudomonadales; family Pseudohongiellaceae; genus UBA5109. Next base: position 73,035 of record JAYQWA010000009.1, on the reverse strand, counting down.
ACTTTAGTTTTACAGCAAATAACTTTGACCAAATCTTCAAAACAATTAAACCCTCCTGATACAGATTCTGTCGTCATCCACCGCGCTGACCATGGGATTTCCCGAAAACAGATCAGCCCCGCTGCGTTAAAAGTTCTATACAAGTTAAATGATGCCGGTTTTGACGCTTATCTAGTTGGTGGTGGCGTGCGTGATCTTCTTATAGATTTACACCCGAAAGATTTTGATGTAGCAACCAATGCCGAGCCAGAACAAATTGCAAAAGTTTTCAGGAATTCCAGAATAATCGGCAGGCGTTTCCGTATAGTACATGTCCACTTTGGGCGTGAAATCATTGAGGTATCTACATTCCGTGCTCAAGCCAGCGAGAGCACCAAAATTCAGGGTAACAGCCTCGCACGCAATGTAAAACATCTCGACTCTGCGCATAATCAAAGTGGCATGATTCTCAGAGATAATGTTTACGGAACCATTGAAGAAGATGCTTTACGCCGTGACTTCACTGTTAATGCCCTCTACTACACAGTTCGGGGTTTTACCGTGCATGATTTTTGTCATGGTATGCAAGATATTCAAAATCGCGTCTTACGCATAATTGGAAACGCTGAACAACGTTACAGAGAAGATCCCGTCAGAATACTGCGTGCTATAAGGCTTGCGAGCAAACTGGATTTTTCCATTGAAGCGAATACGGAAGAACCCATCGAAGCCTGTGCCCATTTACTGGAGTCGATTCCTCCGGCCAGACTGTTTGATGAATTTCTCAAGCTGTTTTTTAATGGCAAGGGGCTGCTCACCTTCAATAAACTGATTTCATACCAGGTATTTGGCATCTTGTTCCCTCCTCTTGCCAAGCTGCTAACTTTTGCAGACTCCAGGGATAAATATATGCTGGAAGGTGCATTCCAAAGTACTGATGATCGTATCTTAAGTGCAAAGAGTGTGACTCCAGCCTTTCTGCTGGCTTCCATACTTTGGCCTGCTGTCAGAAGACTTTTCCAACAAAATGTCTCTACGGGTATAGCGCCAATGCTAGCCATGCATGAAGCCGGACAAGCAATTATTGAGCAGCAGCTAACACGTATTGCCATACCCAAACGCTTCAGCACACCCATGAAAGAAATCTGGGAATATCAATTACGCCTGGAGCGCCGTAACGGCAAAAGAGCCGCCTTATTACTCGGCAAGAAGCGATTTCGGGCTGCTTATGACTTTCTTTTATTACGAGAAGCCAGTGGTGAAGATTTACATGGACTGGGAAAATGGTGGACAGACTATCAGAGTGCTGATTCTCAGGGACAACAGGCCTTGCAACAAAGCTTGCAGAAGTCATCGCTTTCAAAAGCCCGCAAACGCAGGGTAAAATCTAGTCGCACAAGTAAAAAAGCAATTCATTGAGCATAAACTTTTTCGCATTAATGCAACAACCTTGCAAATGGTACCGATGTGTCAGATAGCGTAACAAGTATTCCGATATCCAGCCCTAATATTCCACGTTATATCGCTATTGAAGGCCCTATAGGCGTTGGTAAAACCAGCTTGGCTAAGCGACTCGCTGCTAGTTTTAATTACGATACCCTGCTTGAAAAAAGTGAAGACAATCCTTTTCTAAGTCGTTTTTACAAAAACCCCAAACAGAACGCGCTATCGACCCAGCTTTTTTTTCTTTTTCAGCGCGCCCAACAACTACAGGAATTACGTCAGGATGATATGTTTGAACCCGTACGTGTTGCTGACTTTCTGATGGAAAAGGATCGTATTTTTGCCCGTCAGAACCTTGATGCTGACGAGTACCAGCTGTACGAAAATGTCTATGACCATCTCACTATTGATGCACCAAAGCCTGATTTGGTTATTTATTTACAGGCTCCTGTGGATGTGTTGTTTGAACGTATTCAAAATCGTGGTATCGCTCATGAACAGTCAATTGACCGAAACTATTTACTGAATTTGATAGATGCTTATACAAATTTTTTCCACTACTATGATGAAAGCAGTCTGTTCGTGGTAAATAGCGCTGAAATTGACCTGGTAAACAATGATGAGGATTATTCGCAACTGGTAGAACATATTCTCAGCACGCGTAAGGGTAGCCGTCATTTCTTCAACCCCAAACCGGCTCTGATTTAAAACTAAAGCAGGAACTAATTTGAACCCAATCACGCTCCACACTTTGCAGGAAATGAAAAAAACAGGCGACAAGTTTGCCTGTATCACTGCTTATGATGCCCTGTTTGCAAAACTGTTCTGTGAAGTCGGGGTTGAAGTTATTCTGGTTGGCGACTCTTTAGGCATGGTACTGCAGGGCCATGACTCCACTATCCCCGTAACCATGGAAGATATCATTTATCACTTGCAGTGTGTAAAGCGTGGCAATCAGGGTGCTTTAATCATTGGCGATCTACCGTTTATGTCTTACTCATCTGAAAGCCAGACTCTGGAAAACGCCGCCCGTTTAATGCGCGCCGGCGCTCAGGTTGTAAAATTGGAAGGTGGGGCCTGGATTGCTGAAAGTACACGATTACTGACCGAACGCGGAATTCCCGTCTGTGCCCATATGGGCTTAACACCGCAGTCAATTAACAGGCTGGGTGGTTTCAGAGTGCAAGGCAGGGATCCTGATCAGGCCAATACAATCATTCAGGAAGCAATGATGCTGGAAGAGTATGGTGCCAACATGCTTTTACTGGAATGTATTCCAGCTGCTTTGGCGGCTAAAATCAGCGAAAAACTCACGATCCCGGTTATTGGGATTGGCGCAGGCAAAGATGTTGATGGCCAGATCATGGTTATGCATGATGTCCTGGGAATTTCACCCATCACACCCAAGTTTGTAAAAAACTTTTTAACCGAGTCAACAGGTGGCATCCCTGGTGCTATAAAAGCTTATGTAGCTGCAGTTAAAGATGGAAGCTTCCCTGGCCCTGAGCAGTCTTACAGCTAAAGACTTTTAAGTTCGTCCAAGCCACATGCAAATTTACCGGACAATTACAGACCTCAGACAGGCCCTTAAACAGGTTAAAAATGAGGGGCTTAAAATTGGCTTGGTGCCAACCATGGGTAATTTACATGCAGGCCATTTTTCACTGGTAAAAAAAGCGCGTGAACAATGCGACTTTATCCTTACAACAATCTTTATAAACCCGACCCAGTTCGGACCCAGTGAAGATTTGCAAAATTACCCACGTAGTTTTGAAGACGATGTAGCCGCGCTTGAATCGCAGGATTGTAATGTGGTGTTTGCACCCGATGTTGAAGAAATCTATCCAGATGGTCCGGAACTTGAAACTCTGGTTACGATTCCAGGTTTAAATAAACTACATTGTGGCGCAAGCAGGCCGGGACATTTTGATGGAGTTTGTACAGTTGTTACCAAACTTTTAAATATCTGCCAGCCTGATATAGCCTATTTCGGTCAGAAGGACTATCAGCAGCTCAGCATGATTAAAAAACTGGTGGCAGACCTGAACATTCCGGTGGAAATCATCAGCATCGCAACGGTACGGGAAGATTCTGGCCTCGCGCTCAGCTCAAGAAATAACTACCTTAGCGCTGAACAAAAAAAGCAGGCTGCGGTTCTCTATCAGAACCTTCAAAATACCGCTAACAGCCTTCAACAAGATTCCAAACTTAATTTTTCTGAATTGGAGCAAGCTGCGCTAAAAAATATTTCCTCTGCCGGACTTCAACCCGATTATTTTTCCATTTGTCATGCTCAATCTCTGCAACCTGCTAAGCCTGCTGATAAAAACCTGGTCATACTGACCGCGGCCTACCTTGATAAGACGCGCTTAATCGACAATCTTGCAATCACATTAAGCTGAGCAATATTTGCGCGTTTACCATGTTTCAGCGATAATTACGCCCCTTTCATCGGATTATCGGCATCACTAACTAACTGATGTGACTGTTAATTATTAAGAGGATCCAGGTTTGAACAGCACCATGTTGAAAGCAAAACTGCACCGCGCTTGTGTCACTCACTCAGAGCTCGACTATGAAGGCTCCTGCGCGATAGACAGTGATTTGTTGGATTTCTCGGGTATTCGCGAATATGAGCAAATCCAGATATATAACGTCAGTAATGGTGAACGCTTTACAACTTATGCTATTCGCGCTGAAGCCGGCTCAAAAGTCATTTCGGTCAACGGCGCTGCAGCTCACAAGGCGGCTGTAGGTGATCGCCTGATTATTTGCGCCTATTGCAGTTATAACGAGCAGGAATTATTAAACTACAAACCTCGCTTGGTATATCTCGATGAAACGAATACTATAACTCGCTCAAGCAACACAATTCCGGTTCAAGCAGCATAACAGCGGGTTCTGAATCGGAGCACAAAAGGCCATAGAGGTTAGCCAGTAATGTCCGAGCAACATATATACCCAGTCTCTGAAACATCAAAAGCCCATTCCCACCTCAGCCTAGAAGAATACTTAAGCCTTTATCAGCAATCCATTGATGATCCGCAGACCTTTTGGGCGGATCAGGCTAAGCGCTTCCTGGATTGGTCCCAGCCTTTCACCGATGTCTACCAGGGTGACATGAAAACCGGAACCTTCAATTGGTTTGATGGCGGCAAACTTAATGTCAGCGTGAACTGTATTGACCGTCATTTACCGGATCGGGCAAATCAAACAGCCATAATCTGGGAAGGCGATGAACCAGGTACGGATAAAAAAATCACTTACCAGGAATTGCATGATCATGTTTGCCAGATGGCAAATATCCTGAAACAGCGTGGTGTCAGTAAAGGCGACCGGGTTTGCATTTACATGCCCATGATTCCTGAAGCAGCTTTTGCCATGTTGGCCTGCGCCCGTATTGGCGCCATTCATTCAGTGGTCTTCGGCGGCTTTTCTCCTGAAGCATTGAAAGACCGGATCCTGGATTCAGACTGCCAGACGGTAATTACGGCTGACGAAGGCGTGCGCGGTGGTCGTTTAATTCCTTTAAAGGACAATACCGATAAAGCACTCAATAGCTACCCGAATGTTCATACTGTGCTGGTTGTTAAACGCACAGGCAACAACATCAACTGGCAACAAGGCAGAGACATCTGGTATCACGAAGCTATACAGGACGTCAGTGCCGAATGTGAACCCGAAGCCATGGACAGTGAAGACCCTTTGTTTATTCTTTACACCTCGGGTTCCACTGGTAAGCCTAAAGGTGTATTGCATACCACTGCGGGTTATCTGTTGCAGGCAGCCATGACTCATTATTATGTTTTTGACTACCATGATGGCGATATCTACTGGTGCACAGCGGATGTTGGCTGGGTTACCGGACACTCCTATATTGTTTATGGCCCTTTGGCCAATGCTGCAATAACCCTTATGTTTGAAGGTGTTCCTACCTACCCTGATGCCAGTCGTATGTGGCAAATAGTCGATAAATATCAGGTAAATTCATTCTATACGGCACCTACTGCCTTACGAGCACTGATGGCACAAGGCAATGCCCCTTTGCAAAGCTCTTCAAGAGACTCCCTGCGAATTCTGGGCAGTGTAGGAGAACCCATTAACCCGGAAGCCTGGGAATGGTATTACCATCAGGTTGGCAAGGAGCAATGCCCGATTGTGGATACCTGGTGGCAGACTGAAACTGGCGGCCTCATGATCACCCCGATACCGGGAGTAACAGACCTCAAACCAGGTTCTGCCACCCTGCCTTTTTTTGGAATCAAACCCGCTTTGGTTGGTGCCGAAGGTAAAATTCTGGAAGGCGCCGTTTCGGGAAACCTGGTTATTACCCAGAGCTGGCCCAGTCAGTTACGTTCAGTTTACGGCGATCACCAACGCTGTGTAGAAACTTACTATACAACATACCCGGGTTATTACTTTACAGGTGATGGTGCCCGCCGTGATGAAGACGGCTATTACTGGATAACGGGACGTGTTGATGATGTTCTTAATGTCAGTGGCCACCGTTTAGGAACCGCTGAAATAGAAAGTGCACTGGTCTTGCATCCATCTGTGGCAGAAGCTGCTGTTGTCGGTTTCCCACATGATATTAAGGGTCAGGGAATTTATGCCTATGTCACACTGATGATCGGCATTGAAGAAAGTGACGAATTAAAGAAAGAGTTAATTGCAATGGTTACCAAAGAGATTGGCCCGATTGCGAAACCTGATGTGATTCAGTGGGCCCCCGGCCTGCCTAAAACACGTTCCGGCAAAATAATGCGTCGTATCCTGCGCAAAATTGCCGCCAATGAACTGGACAGCCTGGGTGATACATCAACCCTGGCTGATCCTTCTGTGGTTGACCACCTGATTGAAAACCGGCCTTAAATAAATTAGCGAGCTATATTTATCGGCCAGGAAAATTGAGTTGGATTTGACCCTGGTGGTGTTACAGTCAGCAGCAAAGTAGGCATCGGTGCAGGCAATGGGTCTGCAGGGTCAACTGCAGTAGCTTCAATGGTTGCACCATAAGTCCCTGTCGGTGCCGTTGTCGATTCAACCGTCCAACTGGTAATACCCTGTAACAGATTACTGATATCCAGCTTTCCGGAAATAGTGGTCTTACCTGATTTGGAGCCAGGTCTAACATTAACTACTATTGTGTTCTCGGCTGGAACCATAAGAAGTTGAAAGGAAACTGAGACTTAGCGTCTCATTGTTTATTGACTATCCACGGAAAATTTAATTCTCCAGTACTGGTACATCGACCCTTAGTACAACGCCATTACTGAAACTCAAATTCATTCTGAACACATCTCCGGCCTCCAGTGGTCGCCTCACACCCATCAGCATAATATGCAAACCGCCAGGCTCCAGCTTTACATTTTGCCGGGAGGGAATATGCAGCTCAGGAACATGTTGCATGGTCATCATACCATTTTCCATGACAGAACGATGAATCATTACCGACTCTGCGATATCACTGCTGACACTTTCCAGACTAACACCATGGCTGCCTACATTACGAATTGTTAAATAAACGGCTATATTTTCAGCACTAGACGGCATTTCTCTGGAATAGGCATCGTCCAATCGCACATTCATCTGCGCCAAAGCAGCCATCGGCAAAATAACCAGCAGGCACGATAATATTTTTAAATTTCTCATCGTCATCATTCCAATGTTATTCAGGTTTGCGGGATATTAATCTGAATTGCAGGTTGAGAACCTAACGCAATATTACCTCGCAAGCGATACCCGCCTACAGCCTCCCGCATTATTTGATATATCCAGCGGGCTTCTGCATCAGTGCGTGCAGTAATCAAAAAAGTCGCATCATTATTTCTAACCATTTCGCCGATACTGCCCAGTTGCGACATAATCAGCAGACTTTGTGCCGTCAACTCTTGTGGATCCAAAACAAAATACTCGCGGGTAACGCTTTTTTCTGTATCCAGCACTCGCCTTGCTTCCACTATATTGGCTTTGCCTGGGCTAATACTATCTGCTCTGTTGAGATATTCCTCAGCGTTATCGAACTGCCCTATTTGTATAGCCTGATTTGCCATGACTACATAGCGGTCAGCGATATCCTGTATACCCTGCAGCGCAACCTGATTATCCGGTGCAAAGCTTAGTACTTCCATATAGCGGTCATAGGCATTATCGCCAGGCGGCAACATTAAGCGGTTAACGTCAAAAGCGACGCTCGCTTCAAAAAGCATATCGGCCAGAATCCGGGCCCTGAGAAAAGGATCAGCGACTGATCGGTTATTTGCTGACTCGACATTTTCTGCTTCCAGATTAGCATTTGCCTGCGCTTCAGCTGCTGGCACTTGCTCCAATTCCGTTGAGACACAGGCTTGCAACAACAAGCCAGTCGCCAACACCAAATATTTTATCAATTTTTCAGTCATCACAAAAGATCATACTGCATTGTCTGAAATCACAGCAAACCTGTAAAAGGCAGAAAATCCAGCAAATCGCCTTGCTTCACCTTACTGTTAATCGGAATAACCGCTAGCCCATCAGCCCAGGATGTTGACGTCATGACACTGGAACCCTGATTGGGAAACGGTTGTAATTCCTGTTTATCCCGACTTTTATGTAAACGCACACGCAGATATTCCTGTCTGCTGCCTGGCTCAGCAAGCTCAAAACCTGCAGCTATTCGATAAGACTCCGGGTGAATATTTTTCGCTCCCTGCATTTTTAGCAAATAAGGTTTAACCAGCATAAGAAAAGTAACAAAAACGGCAACCGGGTTACCCGGCAGCCCAAAAAAAGGAATATTGCCAACCTGGCCAAAAGAGAATGGTTTGCCCGGTTTTATCGCAAGTTTCCATAAAGAAAGTTCCCCTGCAGCGCTAACAGCTTCCTTTACAAAGTCTGCTTCACCAACGGATACTCCGCCACTACTGATAATACAATCTGCTTCTTCAGCTGCTTTTAATAAGGCCGCTTCAGTTGCCTGCCTTTCGTCCTTAACGATACCTAACTTCAAAATTTCCATTCCCAAAGCTTTTAACAGGGCCTCAAGCGTAAAGCTGTTACTCTCATAAATCTGACCAGGACTTAAACGCTCTCCCGGAGCCACCAACTCGTCGCCGGTATTCAAAATAGCAACTTTGAGAGGTTTATAGGCTTTTATCTGCGGTATGCCAAGGGAAGCCAATAAACCGATATCCTGGGGCAATAATTTATACCCCTGATCAAGAATGACATCTCCCTGTCTAATATCATGCCCACACAAGCGAATATTCTGCCCTGCCTCAGGAAGCTGTTTAATTGTTACCTTTTGTTCATCAAACTCAGTATCTTCCTGCAAGATAACAGCATCAGCACCAGCAGGAATCGGTGCTCCGGTAAAAATTCTTGCTGCTGTCCCCGGCTCCAGTTTATTCCCCGTGGAACCTGCAGGAATAGTCTGTGAAATTGCCAAGGTACATTCAGACTGATTAATGGAAGCTGTATTGACCGCAAAACCATCCATCGCACTATTATCATAACCGGGAACATTGATATCAGCTTTAATGGCTTCCGCAATAACCCGTCCGACAGCCTGACTCAAAACAACATCTTCCACAGCAGTTGCAGCTGATGAAACATTACGCAATATATGCTCCAGGGCATCCTCAATGGCTGTTAGTTCATGCTTTTTCATTATTTTTCACTAGTTCAATAAGGCATTGAATCAGGCATATTTTTCAGTAAGCAATTCTTTCAGCGCATTTCCCCTTGAGCGCTGTTTAATACCAAAGCTGGACATAATATGTTGACAATCTACTACTGAATTTTCCAACTGGGTTTTAGTGGTTTCCTGAGTTGCTATATCGAGATTCTTCACAGCAGCTGCAAGCTTTTTATCGAAGGTGGCGGCTTCTTTTAAGAAATCCTCCACAAAAGTGTAACGGTGTGTGGCCTGCAAAGCACAGTATTGATGCACGCCCCAGGGACTGGCATTACATGCCAGTTGTTTATTGATAGCCAGTAACACTCTGGCAACATCAGCTACCGGCGTCGGACTGCAACGTTGATCCAGCAGATTTAACTTACCCTTATTGGCGATACAGTCTTTTATGCATTGATCAAAAAAAACTGTTTGTGTATCGAAAATACCTTCTGTCCGCAAAATAATATGTTTTTCATATTTGGCTACTTTCTTTTCCAGACTCAGCGCTAATTTTCCCAAAGGGTTTTTTGGTGAGCAGGTATCCGTTTCCAGATAGGGTCTGGAATTGGAACCATCAAACACGGCTACTGAAGAATGATGTACCAGCGGTATTTTTTGTGCCTTTGCGGATTTTATTAAGGTTGAACAGGACTGGGTCAACTGGGCAATACGTTCTTTGCTTATTGGGGTTTCCGACTGGAACAGCCCCGGGTTTAAACTTAAATTCAATAACTGCTCAGGCTGAGCATCCTTAATTAAGCCTGCCAGTTTATCAGCTTCATAGATGCTTGCTTCGCTGTCATTGATAGCAATAAACCTTATTGATTCTCTTTTGAGCAGCCGAGTGAAGCTTTTTCCCAGTGGGCTGTTAGAGCCGAAAACCAATAATTTCACAATATCAAACGTTGCGTTTTACTTTCAGATTACTAAAACGGAATATCGTCATCGAAGCTATCCATGTCCTCAGGCGCTTGTTGTGTCGGCGTTTCATTCCTGGGTGGAGGTGAAGTCTGAGCAGAAGAATAGTTGTCCCCACTGCCCCGACTATCCAACATCTGCATTTCGTTGGCTATGATATCGGTCGCATAACGTTTCACACCATCCTGCTCCCAGGATCTTGTTTGCAGGCGCCCTTCAACGTAAAGCTTTGATCCTTTTTTGACATATTCCGCCACTATTTCTGCCAGGCGCTGGTAGAAAGTCACCCGATGCCATTCAGTACGTTCCTGTTGCTCACCGGTATTCTTGTCTTTCCAGGTTTCACTGGTTGCCAGCGAAATATTGGTTACTGCATTGCCATTTGGCATATAACGCGTCTCTGGATCCTGACCAACATTGCCCACTAAAATTACTTTATTAATTCCTCGACTTGCCACAATAAATCTCCTCTTTTTGGATAGGCTAAGTCTAGCACGCTTGTGAAAAAATTCGATTAGATTCTTCTTTCTGATAAGCAACCACGTATAATGGCCGGTTTAGTTTTACATGAAGAAGTAAGTCGAATGGACGAAATTATAGTTCGGGGAGCCCGGACACATAACCTTAAAAATATTGATCTAACTATCCCCAGAGACAAGCTTGTGGTTATTACAGGTCTCTCTGGCTCGGGCAAATCCTCACTGGCTTTTGATACGCTTTACGCAGAAGGGCAACGCCGCTATGTGGAATCGCTCTCCACCTATGCCCGCCAATTTCTGTCAATGATGGATAAGCCGGATATGGATCAGATTTCCGGTCTTTCCCCGGCCATTTCCATTGAGCAAAAGTCCACCTCTCATAATCCACGTTCAACGGTCGGCACAATTACCGAGATTTATGATTATCTGCGCCTGCTCTTCGCCCGCGCTGGCGACCCCTACTGTCCTGATCACAACCTTAAACTGGAAGCCCAGACAGTTAGCCAGATGGTTGATCAGGTTCTGGCTTTACCAGAGGGCACACCGATGATGTTGCTGGCTCCGGTTGTGCGAGAACGCAAGGGAGAACATCTACATATTTTTCATGAGCTGAAAGCCGGGGGCTTCATTCGCGCCAGGGTAGACGGTATCGTGACCGAACTGGATTACCCGCCAAATCTCGAAAAAAATAAAAAACATACAATTGAAGTCGTTGTGGATCGTTTTAAAGTACGCCTGGATTTAATGCAGCGTCTGGCCGAATCTTTTGAAACCGCCTTACAGATTGCCGGTGGTCTCGCTATTGTTTCGCATATGGATGATGATGCTAGTGACGATATGGTCTTCTCCTCATTGTTCGCCTGCCCGGAATGTGGTCATAGTATTTCTGAGTTAGAACCCAGACTTTTTTCTTTTAACAATCCTGCTGGGGCCTGCTCTGCCTGTGATGGCCTGGGTATGAAGCAGTATTTTGATCAGAATAAAATCATTATTGATGAATCCTTATCTTTAGCAGAAGGAGCAGTGAGAGGTTGGGATCGTCGTAATATTTATTATTTCCAGTTACTTAAATCACTGGCAGATCATTACGGTTTTGCTGTCGATACTCCCTATGAAAAACTGAGTAGAAAACACCAGGATCTGATTTTGTTTGGCAGTGGTAAAACAGAAATTGAGTTCACCTTTATTAATGAAAAAGGCAAAACTTATATTAACCGCAAAGCATTTGAAGGCATTTTGCCAAACATGGAACGCCGTTATCGAGAAACTGAGTCGCAAATGGTACGTGAAGAACTGGCCAAGTATCTCAACTCTCAACCCTGCCCCGAATGTGAAGGAACCCGGCTGCGTCGTGATGCCCGTCATGTCCTGATCAACAGAAAAAATTTACCGGCTATCACCGCCATGACCATAGGAGCGGCCACCGATTATTTCGCCAAGCTCAATCTAAAAGGTAGAAAAGCAAAAATTGCAGAAAAAATCCTGAAAGAAATCCAGGATCGTTTGAAATTTCTGGTTGATGTCGGCCTCAATTATCTGACGCTGAGCCGAAGCGCCGAGACCTTGTCCGGTGGTGAAGCCCAGCGTATACGCCTGGCCAGTCAGATTGGCGCAGGTCTGGTTGGGGTTATGTATATTCTGGATGAACCTTCCATCGGATTACACCAGCGCGATAATGACCGCTTGTTAAACACGCTGCGTCACTTGCGCGATATCGGCAATACTGTGATTGTGGTTGAACATGATGAAGAAGCCATCCGCAGCGCTGACCATATTATTGATATCGGACCCGGTGCCGGTGTGCACGGTGGAGAAATAGTCGCTCAGGGCACTTACCAGGATATTCAAGAAACTGAAAAATCATTAACTGGTCAATACCTGTCCGGCAAACAAAAAATAGAAATACCAGCTCAACGGGTGAAACCAGACCCTGAAAAAAAACTCGTACTGTCTGGTGCCGCGGGCAATAACCTCAAATCTGTCAATTTGGAAATTCCCCTTGGCCTGATGACCTGCATCACAGGCGTCTCGGGTTCTGGCAAATCCACTTTAATCAATAATACGCTTTATCCTTTAACCGCAACCGCCCTGAATGGCGCGACTACGCTCAATGCTGCCAAATATAAAGACCTGACTGGCCTGGATTTACTCGACAAGGTTGTCGATATTAACCAGAGTCCTATCGGCCGAACGCCGCGCAGTAACCCGGCAACTTATACCGGTATTTTTACGCCAGTCCGTGAGCTTTTTGCTGCGACCCAGGAATCCCGCGCCCGGGGTTACAAACCTGGACGTTTTTCCTTTAATGTTAAAGGTGGACGTTGTGAAGCCTGCCAGGGCGATGGCGTCGTCAAAGTTGAAATGCATTTCCTCCCTGATGTCTATGTTGCCTGCGATGTATGCAAAAGCATGCGTTATAACCGCGAGACGCTGGAAGTGAAATACAAAGGCAAGAATATTTTTGAAGTCCTGGATATGACCATTGAAGATGCACGCGAATTTTTTGACCCGGTTCCGGTCATAGCCCGTAAACTGCAAACCCTGATTGAAGTCGGCCTGTCCTATGTCAAACTGGGACAGGCAGCGACGACACTGTCAGGCGGTGAAGCGCAACGCGTTAAACTCGCCAAAGAGTTGTCAAAACGTGATACCGGACAGACACTGTATATTCTTGACGAACCCACCACAGGCTTGCACTTCCACGATATTCAACAGTTGTTAAATGTTTTACATCGCCTGCGTGATGACGGCAACACGATTGCCGTCATTGAGCATAATCTGGATGTGATCAAGACAGCCGACTGGATAGTCGACCTTGGTCCAGAGGGTGGCGATGGCGGCGGTCAGATAATCGCTACCGGTACACCCGAGCAGGTTGCCAAAGTTAAACAGTCCTACACGGGACAATATCTGGCGAAAATTCTTAAACCCTGAGATTTACTGATGGGATACAAAAAAAGCCCCGGTTCAGGTGAAAGTCCGGGGCTTTTTTTTGTAATCGGATTTTTTATTCAGACAAGAGATCAGAGAATTTGGAAGATATCGTAGAAAATACCGTTGGCAAAATCACCACCTTCCAGATAACCCTGTCCGACTGCCACGATGTGATTCAGCCAGTCATATTTTTCAGAGGCAGTCTGGAAACTTGGTGTAATTTTCCAGTACGTGCCGGCATCGCTTTCATACATGACACCGGTATAGGATAAATAAATATACGCGCCATCATCGGTCATTAATGTAATACGCACATCCAGTCCACCATGACCGGAAATCTGCGTCATCCAGTCAGCTCCTCCGGGCAACACCGTACCACTAATGCCGGGGCCGGAAAAAGTTCCTCCGCCTATTGGAGCAACCTGGGTATGACCTGCATCCATCGGCTGTCCGCCAAGTTGCAGGACCATATTCATCAAAAATTCCGATTCAAGTGATGTTTGTGCATTTTGTGCCGACGCCACCGGGCTGGTTAGTAAACTGGCTATAGCAAGTATGCTAATCAGTAAACTGGCAGGATTCATTTTTTTAATTACTTTCATTTTTCATCTCTCATTACAGTATGACATTATGTTTATGTCGAATATTTAATAAATTCCGACTTCATTCAAACTCTAGAAAACACCTCATCTTATGTCTTTAGCCCGGCGGTGTCACCTCCCAAACTATTTTGCCAGAAACTATATATTTGTTTTAAATCGGGTTACAAGTCTGCCGTAACTGTTAATATACTGAGCAAAACTTTCATAAGCGCATTAGCAAAAGCGGGATAAATAATATGAGTGCTACCTTACATTTAATTACCGACCCTTTATGTGGATGGTGTTTTGGCGCTGCCCCTTTAGTTAAAGCCAGCCAGAAAGTTCCTGAGTTGGATATTCAGTTACATTTTGGCGGCCTATTTTCTGCCCCCAATAACCGGGTAGCCGATGCAGCCATGGTGCGTTTCATCATGACGCATCATGATCGTATCACCCAGCTCACTGGTCAGACACCGGGACCGGCAATGACTGAATTATTAAATAGCGGTGATGCAGTACTGGATTCAACGCCACCCATACACGCTATCCTGGCTGCCGAAATGGCAGGAGGCGATATGCTGACTTACTACCATGCGATTATTAAAGCCCATTTTATGGATGGCCGCCGGGTTGCTGAAGCAACCACACTGCGGGAAATTGCCGGTGAATGTGGCATTGATACCGACGCCTTTCAACAGGCCTTTGACAATCTCAGCGATGAAGATGTTGCACAGCATATCAACGATAGCAGAGTGCTTTTACAACATATCGGTGGCCAGGGTTTCCCTACCTTTGCCCTGGAGCAGGACGGGCAGATACAGATGTTGAATCATCAGGCCATGTACAATAACCCTGAAGGCTGGCAACAGGCCTTGGAGAAATTACTGGAACCCCAGGTCGTGCACTAAAAGGCCAGCTTTTAAGCAAAACCTCACTGAATCATTCCAATAATTAAGAATCATTCAAAAAGCAGGTTCTTACTTTAGCTGATTATTTGCAAGTACAGTGATAATAGGTGATTTCATTTCATCGCTTCAATATAACTTTGATATCTGTGGTTGCAGAAGCTATTATTTGCCGTCTGGATCAACTTAATCTTAAAAACAGTATACTTTTCCCATAAAATTCATAAAAAGATCCAAGCATTCAAGTTCACGGGAAGTAAGGAGAAGACCATGTTCCAACAACTGAAGAACAAGAAAAAAAACTCATTGAAAACCCAGCTTAAAGTACTTATCAGCAGCATGGTATTAACGCCGCTACTGATGAATTCAGCCTCAGCGGCCGATGAATTCTCCCCAGCAGATATGGGGCCGGGCAATCAGGCAATAGCAAATTTCACACCTGTGACTGATGAAATGCTGCAAAACCCTGATCCCGCAGATTGGTTAATGTGGCGCCGCACACTCAATTCATGGGGGCACAGCCCGCTGGATCAGATTAACACTAGGAATGTTGACCAGTTACGCATGGTCTGGACCCGTGGTCTGGATGATGGCATTCAGGAAGGCACTGCTTTGGTCCATGACGGTATCATGTTTTTCCCTAATCCAATGGACGTAACCCAGGCTATTGATGCTGCCACTGGTGATTTGATCTGGGAATATCAGCGTCGTCTCCCTGATGATCTGCGTGACTACTTCCCGGTTCCTGACATTAACCGTAACCTGGCGATTTATGATGATCTGATTATTGACACGAGTGCCGATGACTATATCTATGCCTTAAATGCGCGTACCGGTGAATTGGTCTGGGAAACCCAGATACTCGATTATCATCGTGGCGCACAGCAGACTTCTGGCCCCATTATTGTCAATGGTATGGCTATTTCGGGCCGTGGCTGTGAACCTGAAGGCAGTCCGGAAGCCTGTGTCATGACCGCGCATGATGCCCGTACCGGCCGTGAAATATGGCGCACCAGCACTATCGCCAGGATGGGCGAAATCAATGGTGATAGTTGGGGTGATATGCCTGATGAAGCGCGCTGGCATGTTGGTACCTGGTTGGTGCCTTCTTTTGACCCTGAATTGAACCTGGTTTATTTCGGCACATCAGTAACTTCACCTGCCCCTAAATATACAATGGCAGGCAACGAATATGACTATCTTTACCACAACTCTACTCTGGCGCTTGATGCCGATACCGGTGAGATCGTCTGGTACTACCAGCATTTAGTTGATCACTGGGATTATGACTTCCCCTTTGAACGTCTTCTGGTTGACACAGCTGTAACACCGGATCCTGATACAGTCGAATGGATCAATCCAGATATCGAACCTGGTGAAGTTCGTAAAGTGTTGACAGGCATCCCAGGCAAGCCTGGCCTGGTCTATACACTGGACAGGGAAACCGGTGAATTTCTGTGGGCAACATCGGTTGTCTATCAGAATATCGTTTCGAATATTGACGTAAATACCGGTGATGTCACCATCAGCCCTGAAGTGCTGTTTACAGAAGTCGGTCAGACAGTTTTCGTCTGTGGCGGATTAAGTAGAGGCTGGCCATCAGGTTCATACAACCCTAATAACAACCTGATGTTTTTCTCTTTAACCAATCAGTGTGAAGATGTCACTGCCACACTGACCGAACCATCACTGGATAATCTGTATGGCCGTTTCGGCAGGGCTGCAGATCTGCCTGATAGTGAAGACAGAGCGCCAAATAATGTCAAAGCAATTTCTGCGGCAACGGGTGAAACTGTTTGGACTTATGAGCAGAACGCAACCATGCTGTCATTAATCACAACCGATGGCGGCCTGGTGCTTGGCGGAGACAACAATGGTCGTATGAAAGCCCTGAGCCAGGAGACTGGTGAAGTACTTTGGGAGATCAACCTTGGTTCAACCATTAGTGGTTATGCCACGACGTTCATGGTGGATGGCAAGCAATATATCTCCGTGAGTACTGGTCGGTCGCTTTTTGCTGGCGCAACGGATGCCAACAACCTGTTTGTTTTTGCCCTACCGGATTAATTTAATCCAACTGTAAAAAAGGCCATTTTATAATGGCCTTTTTTATTTCCCGTGCCCAATCAGCTTAATGTTTGAAATTTCCTCATGAACCCTCAAAGCATTCCTGCTATCAAAAGAAAAACACCAAAATTTGCCCTTTGGCTGATAGCACTTCCATATTATCTCGTGCTAGTTCCCTTAAACTGGTTTATGAATGCAATTGGGAAACCTGGGGCCTTATTCAACTTTGTTGGTAAACGTGGCAGAAACCCCAAAAGAGTAAATAAGGTATTTGCAGGCTATACCCCAGACAATGGCGATATTTTTGTCAGCACTTTTTCCAAAAGTGGCACCAACTGGATGATGCAGATTGCCCACCAGATAGCCTGGCGCGGCGATGGTGAATTTGAAAATATTCACGATGCTGTCGCCTGGCCTGACTCCCCTAACAAGCGCTCGCAAAAGGCAATGACGCCTTTACATAGCAACCTTATTAAAAAACTAAGCCCAACTGGCATGCGTGTCATTAAAACTCACTTGTCTGCACATTATGTTCCCTTTAATGACCATGCAAAATATTTGATTGTCGTTCGCGACCCCAAAGAAGTTTTTGTTTCCAGTTATCCCTTCGTAAGAAGCCTAGCCGGACCTATCATGCCCAGTGTGGATGACTGGCTGGATCAGTTTCTGAGCAAAAACTGGTCAATGAATTTTGGTAATACCTGGGCAGAACATACAGCCAGTTACTGGAGCCTGAGAGATAAACCCAATGTACTGATCAGTTCCTACACAAAACTAAAACATGACCCGGAAAAAGGAATACACAAGGTTGCAGAAACCCTTGGTATTGATCTGACCGAAGATGAGCTAAGCAAAGTCATTCATAAAAGCTCAGTGCAATATATGAAAAGCATCAATCACAAATTTAACCCCATGGGAGAAGACACATTACCCTGGGGCTCCAGCTTTGAAATGATCAGAAAAGGTGAAACGGGAAATTCTTCAGAGTTAATTTCCCGACAACAGCAAATCAGAATTGATCAGCATTTTATTCAGGAATTCAAAGAGCTTGGGTCAGACTTTCCTTACGAAGAATTCTGCCAGGTTACTCAGTAACTAAAGCAGTTGCAGAATTTCCTCTGTCTTAGCCTGCATCAATGCCTGATCGGCTCTTGACTCAACATTCAGGCGAATCACCGGTTCAGTATTCGACATACGCAAATTAAAGCGCCACTCTCCCATATCCATACTGAGTCCATCTGTAAAATCAATGTCCTGTGCCGAATCCGCATAAACCTGTTGCACTTTTTCTATCGATTTTTCTGCGTCATTAACTTCGCGATTAATTTCTCCGCTGGCAGGAAAAGCCTGCATTCTTTTTTCGACCAGACTGGAAAACTTCTGCCCACTGACTGACAGTAATTCAATCACTAAAAGCCAGGGAATCATGCCACTGTCACAGTAAAAGAAATCCCTAAAATAGTGATGCGCACTCATCTCTCCGCCATACACAGCATCAACTTCACGCATCTTTTCTTTAATAAAAGCATGCCCGCTTTTACACAACACAGCCTCACCGCCAAACTGCTCAACCACTGCCAAAGTATTCCAGCTTAAGCGCGGGTCATGAATGATTTTCTCACCAGACTGCTTCTTTAAAAAAGTTTCAGCCAGCAAACCAACAATGTAATAGCCTTCTATGAAAGTGCCGTTTTCATCGAAGAAAAAACAGCGGTCAAAGTCCCCATCCCAGGCAATACCTAGATCAGCCTTGTTTGCCTTGATGGCGTCTATCGTCGGTTGGCGGTTTTCTTCCAGTAAGGGGTTAGGTACGCCGTTTGGAAAGTGTCCATCTGCCTGATGATGTATTTTTATAAACTCTATGGGCAAATGCTTTTCAAGTAAATCAACGACTAACCCAGCGCCACCGTTGCCGGCATTGCAGACAACCCTTAAAGGTTTAAGGACGGAAACATCAATATAGGAAAGCAGATGATTCACGTAGTCCTGTTTAACATCTATTTCGCTTAGCTCTCCTTTATGTTCAACAGTCTCTGATTCATTCTTTTCGGCTAAGGCTTTAATGTCTTTTAAGCCGGTATCGCTACTGATCGGTTTGGAGTCTTCGCGCACAAATTTCATGCCGTTGTAATCTTTGGGGTTATGACTGGCTGTCACAACAATACCGCCATCCATGTTCAAATGACTGGTAGCAAAATAAATCTCTTCGGTACCGCATTGACCAATATTGCTGACATTAACACCGGAATCCAACAGGCCTTTTGTCAAAGCCTGACAAATCTTCTGACTGCTTAAGCGGATGTCATAACCTACTACAACATGACGAGGTTTTAGAAAGTCCGCATAAGCCCGGCCAATCCGGTAAGCGATATCTTCATTAAGTTGGTCAGGAATACGCCCACGCACATCATAGGCTTTGAAACAGGTTATTTCCTCAGGCATCACTTTACTCTACAGGCTCATAAACATTTTCATAATAAAACGTATTGGCTTCCATAAAGCCACTTAAGCTGCCGCAATCAAAACGCCTGCCCTTAAATTTGTAAGCAATAACCCCGCCCTGTTTGGCCTGTGTCATTAAGGCATCAGTAATCTGCAGTTCATTATTCCTGCCAGGTGGTGTCTGGCGAATAATATCGAAGATATCCGGCGTCAAGATATAGCGCCCGATAATGGCCAGATTACTCGGCGCATCTTCCGGTGCAGGCTTTTCAACCATGCCGCTAACCCGCAACACGCCCGCTTCTATTTCTTCTCCGGCTATTACGCCATATTTATAAGTTTCTTCATACGGGACTTCTTCGATGGCAACAATACTGCACTGGTATTTTTTATATAACTCAACCATTTGTGACAACACGCCCTGGTCAGCGGAGTAACACAGATCATCTGCAAGCACGACTGCAAAGGCCTGATCACCTATCAAGGTTTCTCCGGTCAATATAGCGTGCCCCAAACCCTTCATTTCAATCTGGCGTGTATAGGAGAATACCGCTTCATTGATGATTTTACGGATATCAATCAGGTATTTTTCCTTATCGGTACCGGCTATCTGATGTTCAAGTTCATAATTTGTATCAAAATGATCAGCAATAGCGCGTTTCCCTCTTCCAGTAATAATTGCCATATTGTCCATACCCGCTTCCATCGCTTCTTCCACGCCATATTGAATCAGAGGCTTGCTGACTACCGGCAACATTTCTTTCGGCATGGATTTGGTTGCAGGTAAAAAACGGGTTCCGTAACCTGCGGCGGGGAATAAGCACTTTCTAATCACTGCTTCACTCATTACATCCCTTCTTTCTTTCTAAATGTAGAGCGGCGCATTATACCCAGATAAGGAGTTAAATCATTATCGTTTCTGCTGACTTGTCTCTATAATAGCGGGTTTTGCCAATAAGTGCTCACTTGCCCTAAAACCATAGAATTTTATGACAACTGAATTTTCACCTAAAAGTAGTTACAGCAAAGAAGAGCTTCTGGAATGTGGTCACGGCCACTTATTCGGCCCCGGCAACCCCAAACTTCCTGTCGATAATATGTTGATGATGGACAGGATCATTGAAATATCTTCTGATGGCGGCAGTGATGGCAAGGGGCATGTTATTGCCGAGCTGGATATCACGCCAGACCTTTGGTTCTTTGAGTGCCACTTTGATGGAGATCCTGTTATGCCAGGTTGCCTCGGGCTTGATGCCATGTGGCAGCTGGTAGGTTTCTATCTGGGCTGGCGCGGCAATCAAGGTAAAGGACGTGCACTGGGTTGTGGCGAAGTGAAGTTCACCGGTGAAATTCTGCCGCATCACAAAAAAGTAACTTATGAGCTGGATATCAAACGTCTTATCGAACGAAAACTTGTCATGGGCATTGCTGATGGTACAGTTTCAGTAGATGGACAGGTCATTTATACTACCAAGGGCTTAAAAGTTGGCTTATTTAAACCTGATGACTCACTGTCCTTATAGAATGATCCTGATAAAATAGTGTCCTGAAAAAAGTTTAGGGAGTCTTGATTAATGCGCCGTGTCGTTGTTACCGGAATGGGGATTGTTTCCTGCCTTGGACTGGATAAAGAGTCTGTCATAGAATCACTTCGAACAGGAAAAAGCGGAATCAGCTATCGTCCCGACTATGAAGAAATGGGGATGCGCAGCCATGTTGCCGGTGCTGTTGATATCGATTTTTCTGAATACATAGACCGCAAAAATTTACGCTTCATGGGAGCTGCTGCTGCCTACGGCTATATTTCCATGGCCAGGGCTATCGCCGATGCTGGCCTGGAAGAAGACCAGGTCTCTAATATCCGCACCGGCATCATCATGGGCTCGGGCGGAACCTCAACCCAGGATCAGATAGAAACGGTTGATGTGCTCAGAGAAAAAGGCCTGAAACGAGTTGGTCCTTATCGGGTTACACGCACCATGGGCAGCACGGTTTCAGCCTGTCTGGCGACCCCCTTTAAAATTAAGGGTGTCAATTACTCTATTTCCTCAGCCTGTTCAACCAGTGCTCATTGTATTGGTAATGCCATGGAGCTCATTCAACTCGGTAAACAGGACATGGTCTTTGCCGGTGGCGGAGAAGCAGAGCACTGGTCGCTTAGCTGCATGTTTGATGCTATGGGTGCGCTTTCGACCAAGTACAATGAAACTCCTGATAAAGCATCCAGAGCTTATGATGCAGACCGCGATGGTTTTATTATTGCCGGTGGTGGCGGCACACTGGTCATTGAAGAACTGGAACACGCACTTGCCCGTGGCGCAAAGATCTACGCCGAACTGACTGGTTATGGGGCAACCTCAGATGGTTATGACATGGTCGCGCCTTCTGGTGAGGGTGCTGTCAGATGTATGCAGATGGCGATGGCAACCAGCAATAAAACCATTGATTACATCAATGCCCATGGCACCAGTACCCCAGTCGGCGATATACAGGAGATCAAAGCTGTCCGAGAGGTGTTTGGCGATAATATACCAGTGATCAATTCCACCAAATCACTTTCCGGCCATTCTCTGGGTGCAGCCGGTGTACAGGAAGCTATTTACAGCCTGCTGATGATGGAAAATAATTTTATTGCTGCTTCAGCCAATATTGAAAACCTCGACCCTGAAGTTGCCGGTGTGCCAATCGCCCTGGAACGTAAGGATGATGTCGAGCTGAATACTATTATGTCTAATAGCTTTGGCTTTGGCGGCACCAACGCCACACTGATTTTCGAGCGCTATCAAAAATAAGCTGTAAGGTGAGAACCTATGCTTACCATACTCAAAAAAATCGCCGCTCTTAGCCTTGTCTTCTTTTCGACAGGCCTTAGCGCTCAATTGCTTGATAACACTTCTACCTTAAATAACGCTGGGGGCCTTTTAAACAATAACAGCCCTGCCAGTCTGGCCACTTCAGCTATTCAATCAATTTTACCTGCCGATTCCGCCTTTGCCCTGAGTGCCTATATAGAAGCCCCCAATACGCTGGTCTTACGCTGGGAGATCGAAGACGGCTATTATCTTTACCGGAAAAGTCTAGGCTTTATGGAGGCGGGTAATAACCTAGGTAATCCAGTCATTCCAGTCGGCATTCAGACTGAAGATGACTTTTTTGGGGCAGTCGAAGTTTATTATGAACAATTACTTATACGCATACCTTTTGATCCCGACAGTGCGGGCAATAAACTTTCTTTACAACTCAACTACCAGGGCTGTGCCGAGGATAACTATTGTTATCCAATGCAATTCAAAGAATTAAATCTCGAAATAATCTGATTTAAAGAACTCTCTAAACCCGTGGTTTTTAATTACCTGCTCAAGCAATTCAGTGAAAGAAACAATCTGGCCTGGGACGCGGGCCTGAGATTGGGTCAAATCAGCGAGTTTTCTCTCTTAATTGCTTTTGTTGCCAGCCAATCAGGCGTGATCAGTGAAAAAGTATCTTTGGTGATTCAGGCTGCTGCAGTAGTCACCTTCCTGATCTCCTCGTACATCATCGTGCTGTTTTGCCCCACGCCCATTGCCATTTCCAGCAAACTACGCCGTGATTAATCAGTTTCAGGCAAACACTAGTTTTGCCTGTGACCTGGCTTTCAGGCTATCTTTGACTGATAAAATTGCTTGAAAAAAGCATAAAAAGGCTTATCAGGCAGAACTTTATTACAAAAAATCGTAAAATTAGCTGACATTTGCTGCTAAAATCGTAAAATACGTTGCCAATTCTTTGATTATCTACACGAACAGTGACACATGACGACAATTCTCGTAATCAATGGTCCAAACCTTAACCTTCTTGGAGAAAGAGAACCTGAAATCTACGGCTCGCAAAGCCTGGAAGATATCAATACTGTTTTACTGGAACAGGCAAAAGCGGCAAAGGTGAATATTGATTTTTTACAAAGCAACGCTGAGCACACATTAGTTGAGGGCATACACCAGGCAAAAAAAGACGGCGTGGCTTTTATCATCTTAAACCCTGGTGCATTTACTCATACCAGTATCGCTTTGCGTGATGCCTTACTGGGTGTTGAAATTCCATTTATTGAAGTGCATTTATCTAATGTTCATGCCAGAGAAGATTTCAGAAAACACTCCTACCTGTCCGATATTGCCAAAGGCTGTATCGTTGGGCTAGGTGCTCAGGGTTATGAGCTGGCTTTGCAGGCAGCATGCAGACAATTAAACTGAATCAACAAGTATCAATTAAAGAGACAACTAAAGAGAACAGAGAAAAAGTATGGATATCAGAAAAGTAAAAAAACTGATCGAACTGCTGGAAGAATCAGGTATTAATGAAATCGAAATCAAGGAAGGTGAAGAAGCGGTTAGAATCAGCCGTGGTTCAAGTGTTCAGCACGTTCAAGTAGCTCAACCTCAAACTGTTGCCGCGCCCGCTTCAGCAGCACCAGCAAGCCCGGCGCCAGAAGCTTCAGCAGAACAGGCCAGCACGCCTGCGGGTCATGTCGTCAAATCACCGATGGTTGGCACCTTTTATCGTTCTCCTTCGCCAACCTCACCACCTTTTGCTGAAGTCGGCAAGCAGGTCAAAGCGGGTGATGTCATCTGTATTGTTGAAGCCATGAAAATGATGAATCAGATTGAAGCCGATAAAAGTGGCGTAATAGAAGCCATTTTAGTTGAAGACGGTGAGCCGGTTGAGTTTGATCAGCCTTTGTTTACGATCTCTTGATAATAAAGTTCACCATTATTTACTCTTTAAGCCAGCAAGGTTGATTCCTTTTTATGATCGAAAAAGTATTAATAGCTAATCGAGGCGAAATTGCTCTACGCATTCTACGAGCCTGCAAAGAGCTTGGGATAAAAACCGTAGCTGTTCATTCAACCGCTGACAAGGATTTGATGCATGTTCGTCTTGCTGATGAGTCTGTTTGCATCGGCCCACCCAAATCAGCTGACAGCTATTTGAATGTTCCAGCAATGATCAGTGCCATGGAACTGACTGACGCCCAGGCAGTTCACCCAGGTTACGGCTTTCTATCCGAGAATGCGGATTTCGCTGAGCAGGTTGAGAAATGCGGATTCATTTTCATTGGTCCCCGAGCAGAAACCATCAGAATCATGGGCGACAAAGTCGCTGCCATTGAGGCCATGATCAAAGCCGGTGTTCCCACCGTCCCCGGTTCGAACGGTCCAATAACCGAGGACAGTGCACGTACTCTGCAAATAGCGCGCGAAATAGGTTATCCCATCATGATAAAGGCTGCGGCTGGTGGTGGTGGACGCGGCATGCGTGTGGTCGAGAAGGAAGAAGACCTGCTTAAAATGATTACACTGACCCAGAACGAAGCCGGTACTTTCTTTGGCAACCCCATGGTCTATCTGGAGAAATTTCTGGGCAATCCCCGTCATGTTGAAATTCAGGTCATTGGCGACGGTAAAGGCAATGCTATCAGCCTGGGCGATCGTGATTGCTCTATGCAGCGACGTCATCAAAAGGTTGTGGAAGAGGCTCCTGCTCCAGGTGTCAGCGACACAGAACGTCAGGCTATTATGGAAGCCTGCATCAAAGCCTGCCAGAACTTGAAATACCGCGGTGCCGGGACTTTTGAGTTCCTCTATGAAGATGGAAATTTTTACTTCATAGAGATGAATACCCGTGTTCAGGTGGAGCATCCCGTCACGGAAATGATAACCGGTATCGATATCGTTAAAGAGCAACTGCTTGTTGCTTCTGACCTGCCTTTGTCTGTATCTCAGGATGAAATCACGATAAAAGGCCATGCCATAGAGTGCCGTATCAATGCCGAGGATCCAGTCACTTTTTTACCCAGTCCAGGTAAAGTTGATATTTTTCATGCTCCAGGCGGGAACGGCATACGTGTCGATTCTCATATGTACAGCGGCTACAGCGTACCGCCCTATTATGATTCACTAATCGCTAAATTAATTTCCTTTGGCGCTGACCGTGATGAAGCATTGGCAAAAATGTCTAACGCACTGGAAGAAATGCACATTGATGGCATTAAAACCAATATTCCCTTACATCAGGATATTATTCATGATGAGGGTTTCAGGGCTGGTGGCGTCAATATTCACTATCTGGAAAAAAAGCTTAAGCTTTAAGCCACGGGCAATTCTGTTATGGGCTGGATTCAATTACAGTTGAGTACCACGCCTGATCTCGCGCCAGAAATTGAATCGCTGCTGGAAGCTCATCACTCTCTTGCCATCACTCTGGTGGATGCTGCTGACCAGCCCGTGTTCGAACCTGCCAGGGGAGAAACGCCACTCTGGGACAGTATTATTCTTACAGCACTCTTTCCGAACACAATAAACCCTGAAGAGCTCATACAAAATCTGAACAAGGATTATCATCCTAAAAAATTGCCTCCGCTTGAGTTCCGTTTATTGGAAGATGAAGACTGGGAACGCACCTGGATGGATAATTTCAAACCAATGCGCTTCGGTGAAAACTTGTGGATTTGTCCAAGTTGGGCAACAACGCCCGAGCCTAAAGCCATCAATATTATGCTGGATCCAGGCCTGGCTTTCGGCACGGGAACCCATCCTACAACAGCGCTTTGTTTAAGCTGGCTCGACCGGCAAAATTTAAAAGACAAGCATCTCATTGACTATGGCTGTGGTTCCGGAATCCTGGGTATCGCTGCTTTATTGCTTGGTGCCAGGCAGGTAATCGGCGTCGACAATGATCCACAGGCATTAACTGCCAGCCGAAGTAATTGTGAAAAAAACCAGCTTGATCTTAAAAACTTCCCGGTTTATTTACCCAAGGAATTTGTCCGGCAAATCAATCTTAAAGCGATACAACCAGTCGATTTACTACTTGCCAATATATTAGCCGGGCCTCTTATTGAATTAGCCGCCTACCTTGCTGTACTGGTAAGGTCTGATGGTGAAATTCTTTTATCTGGCATTCTGGAAGACCAGGCAGAATCGGTACAGGAGGCTTATGCTCCCTGGTTTGAAATTGAACCCATAACATCTCAGGATGGCTGGGTTAGAATTGTCGGGCGACGTCTAACTTAAACAGAATCATGTCTTCATTTATTACTCAATGCCCGCACTGCGAAACGTCTTTTAATATCACGCAGGAGCAGTTGCAGCTTGCCAAAGGCAAAGTGCGTTGCGGCTTTTGCCTGCAGGTATTTTCTGCTCTGGAGCAACAGTTATTTTTTGAAGAAGAGGATATTGCTCATCCTGATGCTGAGAAACTTCTTAGCCCGGAACCAAAAAGTGAGCTGGACGATTACTATGCATATCTTGAGCAGACCAACGAACAGGCGAAACAGCGATACACAGGCAAATTGGATGAAACCAATGATAGTCTGAATAGCGATGAAGATATTGATCCGGTTCATGAAGAAGGTCAAGATGCAGAAGAATATCTGACAACAACTGACGACGATGAGAAAGACGATGAAGAACTTGAAAGCATCGACTCGGACTTTCTTGATCCAGACACAGAAATTTCTGAGGAAGAAGATGCAGAGGATAAAATCGAACAGGAAGCTGCTGAAACAACAACTGAAACATCAGCAGAAACAACGAACATTGATGAAAACGAGCTCCCTCCTAAAGAAACACTGCTAACTGCTGACAATGGCATAAACCTGTATGAAGAAGAAATAGAAGAGGAAATTAGTGCCGACAGTGTGCAGCCGTTCGAGTCAGAGTCAGAGTCAGAGTCAGAAATAGATGATCCTCAAGGCGCATTAGAAAGTGAAAGTAAGCTTGAGCATAGCGCCAAAGCTGTTTCCGTAACTAAAACCAGCGACAGGAAAGCTGAACTGCAGAGCCTGGAGTCTCTGTATGATGAGGATTCCCTAAATAATGATGGTGACAATGCCATACCCACCCTCATCGAAGAACCTATTCCCATTTACCGTCAGTATGAGCGTACGGCACTATTTACCTTCCTGTTATTCTCTGCCAATTTTCTGCTTCTGCTCATGCTGGCTGGCCAATATGCCTGGAAAAATATTGATGATTACCTGCGAGATGACCGTTTTGCTGCACTGACTGGATTTGTCTGTAAATATGCTGACTGTCCGACTGTCGAACGCTTTGATTTAAGTTTATTTTCTACAGACGAACTGCTGGTTAACAGCCACCCATCCATTGCCGATGCCTTACAAATAGATTTTATCTTCCGGAATACCGCTGAGTTTGAACAAATCTTTCCGCTGGTCGAATTAAACTTCTCTGACCTGAATCGAAGGCTGGTGGCTAATCGATTATTCCGCCCTGAAGAATATCTTGACCCCGAACTTCAGCAGTTCACCCGTTTACCGGCTAATTCTTCCATACAGGTCCGCCTGGAAATCTGCGACCCGGGGCCGGAAGCCATCAACTACTCATTAACTTTGCGTACGCCTTGACGCAATAACACTTAAACAAGCGTTCATTTAAACGCATCAACTTTTTTAGTAGAATGCTAAGCTTCGCTTTTTCTTACAGGCTACTTACTTAAGTGATCCAGATTGGGCCCTACACACTTAACTCTCAGGTAGTACTTGCCCCTATGGCTGGTGTCACTGACCAGCCTTTCCGTTCATTATGCCGTGAACATGGCGCGGCTCTCACCCCTTCTGAAATGCTGACCAGTAATACGAGACTCTGGAACAGCGAAAAAAATCGCCTGAGACGCCACCATGATGGCGAACTCTCACCCCGAGTTGTTCAGATTGCAGGTTCAGACCCAGCCATGATGGCAGAGGCAGCCAGGCTTAATGTCAAACAAGGTGCCCAGATCATCGATATCAATATGGGCTGTCCCGCTAAAAAAGTATTGAAGAAAGCTGCCGGTTCGGCATTACTGAAAGATGAGCAACT
Source organism: Gammaproteobacteria bacterium (assembly GCA_038148755.1). Lineage (GTDB taxonomy): Bacteria > Pseudomonadota > Gammaproteobacteria > Pseudomonadales > Pseudohongiellaceae > UBA5109. The sequence goes on along the minus strand of JAYQWA010000009.1, from coordinate 44,775 downwards.
GGTCGCTGAAATTTTAAATTCAGTCGTACAGGCTGTTGAAGTTCCGGTCACATTAAAAATCCGCACCGGCTGGAACCCTGCCAATCGCAATGGCAGCACGATCGCCAGAATTGCTGAAGATGCGGGTATAAAATCACTTGCCGTGCATGGCCGTACCCGCGAATGCATGTTCAGGGGTAAAGTCGAATACGACACCATTGCAGCAATCAAGCAAAGCGTCGATATCCCGGTATTTGCCAATGGTGATATCTTGAGTCCACAAAAAGCTGCCGCCGTACTCTCTTACACAAAGGCTGACGGTGTCATGATTGGGCGGGCGGCACAGGGGCGACCCTGGATTTTTCAGCAGATTGATCATTATCTTAAATACCGGCAACTTGAAGCTGAGCCCTCTTTAAGTGAGCAACTCAATTTAATTCTCGGTCACCTGCAAAATCTGTACGATTTTTATGGTGATTTTAAAGGGACGCTGATTGCGCGAAAACATGTTGCCTGGTATTGCCAGAATTTATCCGAATCTCTTTCTTTCAGAGCCGCTTTTAATAAGCTTGATGAACCGAAACAACAACTTGCTGCTCTGACTAATTATTTTTCAAATCTGCAAGACTTTCCCTGCAAGAGAGCTGCCGCATGAGTGAAGACAGACCCCAGACCCTGAAACAGTGTGTCAATGAAGCCCTGGAAGAATATTTAACCCAGGTAGATCATGAGCATATCAGTGACCTTTATAATATGGTGCTTGGTGAAGTTGAAGCCCCAATGCTGGAAGTCGTTATGAAGCATGCACGTAGCAACCAGAGTAAAGCTGCGGCCATGCTGGGCTTGAACCGGGGCACACTGCGAAAAAAATTAAGACAGTACAAATTAATAGATTAACCCTTCAATTCACCCATTACAGGACAAGTAATATTCATGACAGCAAGCAACTGGACCCCGGTAAGACGTGCCCTTCTTAGTGTTTCCGATAAATCTGGCATCAAGGAATTTGCCGCCGCTCTGGCAAAACAAGGCATAGAGTTACTTTCAACCGGCGGGACCTACAGACTTCTCAGTGAACAAGGGATAGCCGTTACCGAGATTGCCGATTACACAGGCTTTCCTGAAATGATGGATGGCCGTGTTAAAACCCTGCATCCAAAAGTACATGGCGGCATTCTGGCCCGGCGTGGCACCGATGATGCTGTCATGCAGGAACATGACATTCCGCCGATCGACATGGTCGTCGTGAACCTCTACCCGTTTCAGGAAACCATTGCCAAACCGGACTGCGACCTCCCCACTGCAATTGAAAATATTGATATCGGTGGTCCCACCATGCTCCGGGCAGCAGCAAAAAACCATGCCCACGTCGGCGTTGTTGTTGACCCGACTGACTATGACAGCATCATTACCGAATTACAGGACAACAATCAGCAGCTCAGTCAGGCAACACGTTTTGATCTGGCGGTTAAAACCTTCGAGCATACAGCCCAATACGATGGGGCTATTGCTAACTATCTTGGAAAAATAGAAGGTGACAGTGAATTCCCCCGCACCTACAACGCCCAGTTCATTAAAAAACAGGACATGCGTTACGGCGAAAATCCGCATCAGCAGGCCGCCTTTTATGTTGAAGAAAAAAATACTGAAGCCAGTATTTCCACCTCAGTGCAACTCCAAGGCAAGGCACTTTCATTCAACAATATTGCTGATACAGATGCAGCACTGGAATGCGTTAAAAGTTTCACCAAGCCAGCCTGCGTTATCGTCAAACATGCCAACCCCTGTGGGGTAGGCACTGCTGAAGATATTCTCGGTGCTTACGAAAAAGCCTATCAGACTGATCCCACATCGGCTTTTGGTGGCATTATTGCCTTTAATCGTGAACTGGACGAAGCAACTGCCCGTGCTATTACTGAACGCCAGTTTACCGAAGTCATTATTGCGCCATCAGTATCGGAAGCAGCCGCTCAGGTCGTCAGCGCCAAAGCCAACCTGCGTCTGCTCAGTTGCGGTGAATGGGATAATGAGCAAAGTGACAGTCTTGACTATAAACGGGTGAAAGGTGGCTTACTGGTACAAAATCTGGATACCGGTGTCATCACTGAATCAGACCTCAAGATAGTGACTAAACGTCAGCCTACACCAACAGAAATCTCAGACATGCTGTTTGCCTGGAAGGTCGTAAAATTTGTGAAATCCAATGCCATCATTTACGTAAAAAATAACCAAACCATTGGTATCGGCGCCGGACAGATGAGCCGGGTTTACAGCGCCAGAATAGCCAGTATCAAAGCAGCCGATGAAGGCTTGCAGGTTGCTGGCTCAGTAATGGCTTCGGATGCCTTTTTCCCCTTCAGCGATGGCGTTGAAGCCGCTGCCGAAGCAGGTATTACAGCGGTAATTCAGCCTGGTGGTTCTGTTAACGACCAGCAGGTTATCGACGCAGCTGATGCCGCTGATATGGCAATGGTCTTTACCGGCATGCGGCATTTCAGGCACTAATATTTATCTGAAAAATTTGGAATCAAATAACGAATGAAAGTAATGATTATCGGCAGTGGCGGCAGAGAGCACGCCCTGGCCTGGAAAGCGATCCAGTCACCGCAGGTCAATATGGTGTATGTCGCCCCTGGCAACGCCGGGACAGCCCATGAAGCCAATATTGAAAATGTAGCACTTGATCCTATGGACTTTGCTGCGCTGACTGATTTTGCAAAGGATAACCAGGTTGAACTGACTATTATCGGACCGGAAGCGCCTCTGGTTGCCGGTATCGTCAATTACTTCAGTGAGCAAGGTCTTTTCTGTTTCGGCCCAAGTCAGGGAGCAGCCCAGCTGGAAGGCTCAAAAGCGTTTACCAAGGATTTTTTACACCGCCACAATATTCCAACGGCTGCATACTCAAACTTCACTGAAATTGATCAGGCTCTTGCTTATTTACAAACCCAAAGTCTGCCCGTCGTGATAAAGGCCGATGGTCTGGCGGCAGGCAAGGGTGTCATCATTGCCCAGACCATGGATGAAGCAGAAGAGACAGTTAAAGACATGCTCTCAGGCAACAGCTTTGGTGAGGCGGGTCATCGGGTAGTCATCGAAGAATTTATGCGGGGTGAGGAAGCCAGCTTTATTGCGCTGGTTGACGGTAATACAGCCCTACCCTTTGCGTCTTCCCAGGATCATAAAGCCCGAGACAATGGGGATCTCGGTCCCAATACCGGTGGTATGGGTGCTTATTCTCCGGCGCCAGTGGTAACACCTGAAATCCATGAACGCATTATGCAGGAAGTGATTATTCCTACCGTAAAAGGCATGGCCGCGGAAGGAAATACTTATGTTGGCTTTCTATATGCCGGATTGATGATCAGCCCCGACGGCCAGCCAAAGGTTGTTGAATTTAACTGCCGCTTTGGTGATCCTGAAGCCCAACCGGTCATGATGCGTTTGCAAAGTGATCTTATTGAACTTTGTCAGGCAGCGTTAAACGGAAAACTTGACGACATGAGTATTTCCTTTGATTCACGACCAGCAGTTGGTGTCGTTCTAGCAGCGGGCGGTTACCCTAACGCTTATGCCAAAGGTAAAACTATATCCGGGCTGGACACTGCACAGGATAACAGCAAAAAAATCTTTCATGCCGGCACCGCGGAACAAAATGGCGAGATTATCACTAACGGCGGGCGAGTCTTATGTGCCACTGCAATGGGAGACTCCGTAACGGACGCGCAACAGGCCGCCTACAAGCTGGTCGAGCAAATTAACTGGGACGATGTATACTACCGGACAGATATCGCTTACCGTGCCATTAACAGAGAACAGCAGGTTTAAAACAAACAGGTGTTTAACATGCAAGGCAACATGACAGACAAGCTGATTAAACAATTCGACCAGGCCTTAAAAACGCTGCTTCCCGGTTCAGTAACTGCCAGCCGACCCAACCCTGCTGCTGCCAAAACTGAAAGTGAACTGGAGGATTCGGAGCGAAAACATAGCGCTGGCTTAATGCGCATTAATCATACTGGCGAAGTTTGCGCTCAGGCCCTGTATCAGGGACAAGCTTTGACAGCCAGACTGCCTGAAGTCAAAGCACAGATGCAACAGGCTGCCGATGAAGAAATTGATCATCTGAGCTGGTGTGAAAATCGTCTTAGTGAACTCAATAGCCAACCCAGCCTGTTAAACCCACTCTGGTATGTCATGTCATATGGTATAGGTGCTGCTGCCGGTCTTGTCGGCGACAAGTGGAGCCTTGGCTTTGTTGCCGAAACTGAAAATCAGGTTTGCGAACATATCAACGAACATTTGGCAACGCTGCCGGAGCAAGATGAAAAAAGTCGGGCTATTCTGGAACGTATGTTAATTGATGAGGGACAACACGCGACCATGGCAGAAAATGCCGGAGCACAAAGTTTACCCCCGCCAGTCAGGCAGGCCATGACTCTCATGTCGCAGGTGATGAAAAAAACCGTTTATCGACTCTAGCGCTCAAACGGGCTGATTCAATCCAGCAGTTCAAAACTGTGGCTTAAAATAACGCCGGCATTTTTTAGCATGATTGAAGCTGAGCAATATTTTTCTGCCGATAATTCCACCGCCCGCTTTACTTTACTCTCATCCAGATTATTTCCGCTAACTTTGAAATGTAAGTGAATTTTTTCAAATACAGCCGGTATAGCATCGGCTCGCTCACCCTCAAGCTCAACAACACAATAAGTAACATCCTGTCGGGCTTTTTTCAATATACTGATCACATCCACTGTTGAACAGGCTCCAACACTCATCAACATCATTTCCATTGGTCGCATACCCTGATTACGTCCTCCGATAGATTCAGGGCCATCTATGTTGATATGGTGACCACTACCCGACTCGCCATCCATCTGAGCTTCTTCCAACCATTTGATTTTTGCTTTCATATTACTCAACCGGAAACTTACTAGACGTTCTATTATCTCACAGCTCCAGTTTATAATCCTGACCAGAAAAGGTTCACTTGGAAAGAATAAAAATAGCAGTACAATAGCGCATAAAAATGATTTATTCTTGATCAATCAATATGAATATTAAGAGTTATTCATGGCATTGATGGCAATCACCCCTCATATCAATGATCTTGAAAACTTTTTAAGTCATGCACATCGCCGCAAATTTTCTAATAAGACTACGGTCATTCATGAAGGCGATAAATCTGAAACTCTCTACTACATCATCAGTGGATCAGTGTCCGTTATCCTGGAAGATGAAGAAGGTAAAGAAGCAATTATTACTTATTTAAATCCCGGGGATTTCTTTGGTGAGATGGGTCTGTTCGAAACCGGGGAGTCTCGCAGTGCTTGTGTCAGAACCCGCACAGAAACCGAGATAGCCGAAATATCCTATTCCAATTTCAGTGAATACAGTAAACAGCATCCTGAAATACTTTATACCATTGGTGAGCAAATGGCTCATCGTCTCCGTAATACCACACAACGTGTTGCTGATCTTTCCTTTCTTGATGTAACAGGTCGTATCGTCAGTCAGCTGCTTACCTTAAGTAGAGAACCTGATGCCATGACTCACCCTGATGGCATGCAGATTAAAATCACCCGCCAGGAATTGGGCAGGATTGTAAATTGCTCAAGAGAAATGGCTGGTCGAGTTTTAAAAGACCTTGAAGAACAGGGGCTGATAGAAGTACATGGTAAGACTATTGTCGTCTTCGGCACCCGCTGATTAGCTATTGCGCTCGTCAATATTTCGTTAAAAGTCATTTTTTGTTCAATCGTTTACTGCTTTGTAAACTCATACACTAAAAATGACTTTTGCCTCATCTAGACTTCGCTCATATCACTAATTGAAGTTATTGAGGCTTCAGAGCAACTTAACCATAAAAAAACAGCTCTTTTAATTTCTGGCCCGGATCAGCAGCCCGCATGAAAGCCTCACCAACCAGAAAGCCGTAAACATCGTGCTGAATCATTTCATCAACATCCTGCCGTGTCAGAATGCCACTTTCAGTAACGATAGCCGTTCCCTCAGGGATCTTTTCAAGCAAGTCATAAGTGGTATCCAGACTGGTACTAAAACTGTGTAAATCCCGGTTATTGATACCAATCAGTTCAGGCTTCAATTCCAGTGCCCGTTCCAACTCAGGCTGGTTATGTACTTCAATAAAACAATCCAGGTCTTGCTCTTTAGCGCATGCTGCCAGCTCGGGTAATTGCTTTTCATCCAAAGCTGCAACTATCAACAAAATACAATCTGCCCCAAGACTGCGAGACTCTACAAGCTGATAGGGGTCTATCATAAAGTCCTTTCTTATCACCGGCAGAGAACACGCTGCTCTGGCTTCCTTTAAATAATCATCATGCCCCTGAAAAAAATCAATATCAGTTAATACCGAAAGGCAAGTGGCTCCATTTTCTGCATAACTTTGCGCAATATTTCCCGGGTGAAAATTCTCCCGTAACAGGCCTTTGCTGGGTGAAGCTTTTTTAATTTCTGCAATAACAGCCGGTCGTTTGCGTTTTATTTGCTTTACGATAGCCCGGGTAAAGCCACGCGGTTTATCAATCCCTTTGATAACTTTTTCCAGCTCGGAAATTGAACGTTGCTTTTTACGTGAAGCAACTTCTTCCTGCTTACGTTGCAGAATATTTTTTAAGATTGTCGGTTTTTCCACCTGGCTTCCTCGTAAATCTTCAGCACGATTCCTGAGTGCAACAATAATTTAAGCGTTCAGAAAATTCTTCAACATGGCATGCCCATGTTGCGTCAGAATGGACTCTGGGTGGAATTGTACACCTTCTATTGGCAGCTCTTTATGCCTTAGTGCCATTATCTCTTCATGCTCTCCGTTATCATCAAGCGTCCAGGCACTTACTTCCAGGCAGTCCGGCAGGGATTCCTGCTCAACCACCAGCGAATGATAACGTGTTGCTTCAAAAGGCGTCTGTAATCCATTAAACACCCCCTTTCCATCATGATGAATGTCAGACAGTTTGCCATGCATTACCTGTTTGGCTCTAACTGTTTTGCCACCGAAGGCCTCTCCAATACTTTGATGTCCCAGGCACACACCCAACAGTGGCACTTTACCGGCAAAGTGTTTTATCACCTCAACCGATATACCGGCTTCCTGCGGTGTACAGGGACCAGGCGAAACAACAATGTGACTGGGCTGAAGGTCCTCCAGCTCACTAATTGTAATTTCATCATTACGATAAACCGCAATTTCCATCCCCAGCTCACCAAAATACTGAACCAGGTTATAGGTAAAGGAATCGTAGTTATCTATCATGACCAGCATCGCTACATTCCTTCTTCGGCCAGTTTGACTGCCTGAAACAGCGCACGGGCTTTATTCATGGTTTCCTTCCATTCCAGACTGGGGACTGAATCGGCAACTATTCCCGCTCCGGCTTCAACATAAAGCGTATTGTCCTTGATGACTGCCGTACGAATAGCTATTGCCATATCCATATTGCCGTTCCATGAGAGATAGCCCATGGCACCCCCATAAACACCGCGTTTTACCGGTTCAAATTCGTCAATAATTTCCATGGCTCTCACCTTGGGGGCGCCACTCAAGGTGCCAACCGGCAAGGTTGCTTTCAGAACATCCAGTGCGGTTTTCCCATCTGCGATTTCACTTTCAACATTGGACGCTATATGCATCACATGCGAATAACGTTCAACAAACATTTTACGGGTGACTTCTACCGATCCGGTTTTTGACACACGGCCTGCATCATTGCGACTCAGATCAATCAACATTAAATGCTCGGCTTTTTCTTTTTCATCTGCCAACAGGTCTTTTTCCAGTGCCAGGTCTTCTTCTTCAGTATGTCCACGGCGACGTGTCCCGGCCAATGGTCTGACAGTAATATGCCCTTCCTCTACTCTTGCCAGAATTTCAGGCGAAGCACTGACAATATGAAAATCCTCAAAATCCATGAAAACCATATAAGGCGAAGGATTTAACTGCCGCAGGGCACGGTAAACATTAATGGCTTCACCTTTAAAAGGGATGCTCATTCTTTGCGCCAGCACAACCTGAAAAGCATCTCCAGCATAAATATAGTCTTTAATTTTTTCGACTGCATCCTGGTAGGCCTGTTCCCCAAAACTAGAGACAAAGCTCTCTTCATCAATTTCTCTACTTTGTGGCACTGGCCTGAACAAGGCCGGGTCCAATGGCTTATGCAACTCATTGGTCAAGTCAGCCAGGCGAACTTCTGCTTTTTCGAAAGCCTCACTTTCAGATGGATCCGCATATACCAGTAATGAAATCGTGCCACGCAGGTTATCAAATACGATCACCTCTTCAGAAACCATCAGCACAATATCAGGCGTACCAACACTATCAGGCGGCGCACTGTTTGCTACTTTATGCTCAACATAACGCACACTGTCATAAGCAAAATAACCAACCAGACCACCATTAAAACGCGGCAAACCATCCAGTTCGGGAATCTTGTATTGCTGTTGAAACTTTTCTATATCGACAAAGGGATCGGTAGTTTCATGCTGCTCAAGCAGCTCACCATTCTTTTCAAGCCTGAAATCATTGCCAGTGACTTTGATGACTGTGTGACAAGGGAGTCCAATAATTGAATAGCGCCCCCATTTCTCACCACCCTGAACGGATTCAAGAAAGTAACTGTATGGGCCTTTGGCAAGTTTTAAATAAACACTGAGTGGCGTTTCCAGGTCGGCAAGCTCTTCCCGAACCAGAGGAATACGGTTATAGCCCTGGCTCGCAAGGTCATTGAACTCCTGGATATTCATGACCGCTCAAGTTCCGCTCGCATCCTTGTAATAGTTGTCTGATAGTCTTCACTACCAAAAATCGCGGAACCGGCCACGAACATATCTGCACCCGCTTTTGCAATTTCAGCGATATTATCAACACTCACACCACCATCAACTTCCAGGCGAATATTACGGCCACTGCTATCAATCAAATCTCGGACCTGTGCAAGTTTAGGCAAGGTTGAGGGAATAAATTTCTGGCCACCAAAACCGGGATTAACCGACATCAATAAAATGATATCAAGCTTATCCATGACGTGTTCCAGATAGCTTAGCGGTGTAGCCGGATTCAACACCAATCCAGCCTGGCAGCCATGTGATTTAATCAATTCCAGAGAACGATCAATATGATTACTGGCTTCAGGATGAAAAGTAATATAGCTGGCACCCGCCTTGGCAAAATCATTAATCAGGCTGTCTACCGGCGAGACCATCAGATGCACATCTATCGGTGCCTTGACGCCATAATCCACGAGTGCCTTGCAAACCATGGGGCCAATCGTGAGATTAGGCACATAGTGGTTATCCATGACATCGAAATGCACGACATCTGCTCCGGCAGCCAAGACAGCATCAACCTCTTCACCCAGGCGGGCAAAGTCTGCGGAAAGTATGGACGGTGCAATTAAATAATCGCGACTATTCATAAGCTCTAATTCGGCTGTTAAATACAGACGCGCATTGTACAAGGTTTAATCAGCAGTGTCCTGCACGCTGGCTAAGCTAAAACGCTTTCAATCTCCATGATCATACTTTGCGGATCAGTATAATTCAGGCTGATATGATGCAATCCCTCAGGTTTCAATACAGCAAGACTGGGAAAAGTATTCATGCCCAGCTGTCGGCTTTCCTGAATCTCGGCCAGCAGGCGTTGTTGTATCGACTCATCAACAAGCTGCTTTGTAAAAAGTTCAACATCAAGACCAATATCCTCAGCCAGTTCAATCAATGTAATGTTATCGGATGGGTTTCTGGCTTCCAGATAGTATGCCTGCTGAATTCGTGCCGTCATTTTCTGCCCAAACTCATCACTTTGCATGCTCGCAGCTATAACAGCACGATTAGCCGGGTAAGTGGAGCGCCTGGGGGAGCACTTCTCCCAGAAATCAAAATTAAAACGCGTACCCGGTATTACCTGCTCGATTCGCTTCCAGGTTGACTGCAGCTTCTGTCGCATTTCTTCCGGCATGGGCAAATCAGTGTCCGGGGCGAGGCCACCGAGCAAACTGCGAATTTGCAGTTTTCCTGAAATAGCATCAAATATCTCCCGGCGGGCAGGCTCGAATCCCCAGCACCAGCTGCACATCGGATCATGAACGTAAAATAGAGTATCCTGCACTAATTCAACCTGCACTGTTAATCAGACACAGGAGCTATTATATAGATAAAGCGCTTACTGCATGCCCTTATTTATATCTTAGCCTTGGCTCGCAAAAAGCTGGACAAATTACCAAGCTGACCGCTATCTTTTATCTGTCTTAGCAACAGGCCGAATAAAATAATACATGAAAAGCCTGCTCACCTAATTAAGTTCCTGCAAATTAAACCCTGCAAAGGAGTTAAAAATGATAAGAAAATCCTTATTCAATCTGGTACTTGTTGTCGCGCTGGCAATTATTGCCAATCCAATCAAGGTTTCAGCCCAGGATCTGGAACCGATCATGCCATTCAAGGTCGGCACCTTCGCTATTGATGATATTCCGACTGTTGGTCTGGTACTTCAAAACGATGAGCTGATCGTTGAGCTCAATGCCGCCAACCGTGCGCTGGAACTGATTCCACGATACAGCGCTGTGAGTATGCCTGAAGATATGTTGGGCCTTATCGCGCAATATGAATATGGCTTGAAATACCGTATTTATGAAATTGTGAATTGGTTGGTGGAAGAAGAGTTGCTCAACAGCAGTTCTGGCAGAAATTTTATACATCCGGTTGAGACCGTAGACATCATGGCGCCGATTCAGTATCCAAGCAAACTGATGAATGCAGCCGTCAATTTCTATACCCACGCCTGTGAAGGCTGCAGCGAGGAAGAACAGGCTGCCATGACACGTGAACGTCAGGTTAACCGGGGAGTCCCCTATTTGTTCCTCAAACCAACGCGCGGTGCGATCATCGGTGATGGTGAAGACATCATCATGCCTTATGGCCGTGACAGCATAGAATGGGAAGTAGAAATGGCTATCGTTTTCGGCCGTTCAGGAAAATATATTTCTGCCAGCAGGGCTTATGACCATGTATTCGGTTATATGGTTGCCATGGATATTTCTGACCGTGGCGGTCGTCCCGTAGGTGGTTTTAATGGCGGGACAGACTGGTTTGTCAGTAAGGGTCATGACACCTTTGCGCCGCATGGGCCATGGATTGTGCCAAAAGAATTCTATGGCGACCCCATGGAGCGTCTGCATCAGACGCTGGTGATCGATGGTGTCACTGTCCAGGAAGCCAGGGCTGGAGACATGATTCATAATATTCCTGAACTTATCGAATATGCGTCATCTTTGATTACGATATTCCCTGGCGATGTATTGCAAAGCGGAACTTCCGGTGGGACAGGTGCCGGCAGGGTTGAACGTGCGACTGGATCAGGTTATCTGGTCGATGGTGAGACGATCAGGGCAAGTATTGAAGGAATTGGTACATTGCATCACACAGTAAGACTGGAGCGAAGTATTCCAGATGACTTATCTGGCTCTCAGTTACCTGCCACAAGATAAATTAGAAATTTAAATAGACTAAAAAAAAGGACAGCTTTCATCTTTAATATGAAGCTGTCCTGTTTATTATTGTCTGACCTTTATAAATTTTTTTACCGAGGATTAAATAATTATTCTTCATCTACCATAGACTGCCGAATAATATTCCAGGCTTCTTCAACATCATCAACAAAAGCAAAATGTTCCATATCTTCGGGGCTTGCCATACCCTCATCGATAAAAACATCAAAATTAATCAGCCTCTGCCAATACTCACTGCCGAATAACAATATCGGTAGTGGTTCAACTTTCCCGGTCTGCACCAGCGTCAAGGCTTCAAAAATTTCATCCATGGTACCAAAGCCTCCCGGGAAAGCCACAATAGCCCGAGCTCTTAATAAGAAATGCATCTTACGAATGGCGAAATAATGAAAACGAAAACAAAGCTCAGGCGTGATATAGGAATTTGGAAATTGTTCGTGAGGCAATACAATATTCAGACCAACCGATTCTTTTCCTACTTCACTGGCACCACGATTGGCAGCTTCCATAATGCCTGGCCCGCCCCCGGTCACAACATATAATTCTGGACATTTATCACAACCAGATCTGTTTGAAATAAGCGCTGCCAGCTCCTTCGCCTGTTGATAGTAAGCATTAGTTTCCTGTGTTCGTGCACTGCCAAAGAGCACTACCGTATGTTCAATGCCATGTGCTTTCATGGCTGCCTCTGGTTTATCCAGTTCGAGTAATAAGCGCACGGGGCGTTGTTTATCCGCTAACAGGTAATCAATATCGTCGAATGCCAGGCGGTAAGAAGCCGATTTAATCTGAGCCTCTGCCTGTGCAGGTTTTTCACCATGGCGGGCATGGAATCTGTCTTCAGCAGCATCCTGAAACAAATGTCCGGGCTGTCGGCGTTTTTCTCGATCAACTTCAAGGAATTTTTTTTTCACGCTTACCCCTATGTATTTTTTAAATTTTCAGATTAGAAAGCTTAACATCAAGCGCCTTTAAACGATCAACCGTACCAATATCGAGCCACTCCCCCGGATAAAACTCGGCACTGGCTTTGCCCTGCTTGATTGCTTTTTCATATAAAGGAGCCAAGGGACACTTTTGAACAGATAAATTCTCAAATAGTTGGGGGTGTAATACCGCAATACCACTGTAGGTTAATGTTTCCTGTGATAAATTCGAATCTTTCAACTTTAGCCCACCTTTAGCTTCCAAAATATAATCCCCTGCAGAATGTTGCGGGGGATTAGGTACCATAACCAAATGAGCAAATTGTTGCATATCTGAATAAGCCTTTAAGGCAGAAAAAGAATAATCGGTCCAGATATCACCGTTCACCAGAACAAAAGGTTCACTTCCTAAAACTGGCAACGCTTTGATGATACCTCCGGCCGTATTTAAAGGTTCACCTTCGGCCGAGTAAACTATGTTTACACCAAAACGGCTGCCGTCTCCCAACGCATCCTCAATTTGTTCACCCAGCCAGGCATGATTAATCACCAGATCAGTAAAGCCTGCTTTACACAGACTCTCTATCAAATATTCAATTAAGGGTTTTCCTCCCGCAGACAATAGCGGTTTGGGAGTGCTTACAGTCAGGGGTCGCATTCTTTCCCCTTTGCCTGCTGCCAGTATCATGGCCTTCATGCTTTTATATCCTTGTCACGAATCTTGGCTCTACTGTCAGAGTTGGCAAAGGATAAAATTTTAGTCTCTACATCCGGCATGACATTAACTTCCAGCCAGGCATGCAGACTCTTCAATTCAGCATATTCTGCGCACACCTGGTGTAGATAAGATAAAGTCCGGGGAATATCAGCCAGGTAAGTAATTTTCTGATCACGTAAACATAAACGTGAAAAAATGCCTATTGCTTTCAAATGCCGTTGTGCTCCCATTAAGTCAAAATTCCTTAAAAAAACATTTTCTTCAACATCGAAAAGTTTGTGTTGCACGGCCAATTCCCTGTATGCCAAAGCCCAACTTTGCACCTGAGATAATGGCCAGGCGATATAACAGTCTTTCAACAATGAAACCAGATCGTAACTATAAGGGCCTTGCACGGCATCCTGAAAATCAATAACGCCTATCGATGAATCGGCTTCAAGATAAAGCAGGTTTCTTGAATGATAATCCCGGTGCACGCACAGCTGTTTCTGAGATAATACCGATTGGCTTAACAAGTCAAAAGCCTGACTTAGGATTTCATCATCTTTCTCATTGAGTTTTAAATTCAAAATACCTTCACAAAACCAGTTTCTGAATAATGCCATCTCCTGTTGCAACAGACTTGCGGAAAATAAAGGTAATTTTTGTGTGGGAACATGCTGAATCAGCAACAACTGTTCAAAAGCTTTGTGATAAAAAGTGGTCGCCTCTGTGTCAGCAAGCCCTACCGTTTGAATCTGGTTCAGTTTTGACCAAAGCAGCGTATCCCCAAAGTCTGACAGGCAAAGAAAGCCTTGCTCAAAATCCGCCTGGTGAACCACAGGGACTTGAACCCCCTGCTGAGCGAACAATCTGGCAATACTGACAAATTGACGGCTATCTTCCTTAGCGGGTGGTGCATCAACCAAAATATAGGATGTCTGATCGCCCTGAGCGCGGAAATAACGCCGAAAACTGGCATCACCCTGAACAAGACTGAATTTAAATTTCCCGGCTTCTGCTTCCGGCGAAAGATCAACAAGCAGGGATAAAAACCAATTTTGCAGAGCCTGGGCACGTTGCTGACTATCTGTGAATAAACTATCTGTTTCTAAGCCCCCAGACATACTTCTCCTGCGCTTCCCTTGTTTAGCTGAATAAGAGTAATTAAAATCAATTATGCCTATACGACCCGGATTTTAGAAGTGACCTGCAAAACCAAGCGGCTTGATTTCCCCAGACTTATGTCATTTTCTAATTTGCACATTACAACACTGTCTACGGCAATCGCACTATTCTTAGTTAATCCCTCACTAGCTCAACAGGCTTCTCAATCTACAGCTTCAGATGTATCCCTGGAAAACTGGGTCAGCCTGGATAATCTGAACACGGAGCAACTTGCCCAGGTTCCTGATGCTTGTTGTGGTCTATATGTCGATGAAGACCTGCCACCAGCCATAACAGATGGCAGCCTGATACTCAGTGCCGGCAATGCTGAATTTAATAACGATACGCAACAAACAAGCATTAGCAACGGCATAGACATCCGTTATGACAATATATGGCTGAAGGCTGAAAACGGCATCTATGACCGACTTCAGGCTGTCATCGAGTTAAATGGCAAGATACGTTTAAGGCAACCCGGTCTGGTTATCGGTGCCGACTCCGCCAGTTTCAACCAATCAGAAGCTATTGCTGAATTAAGTGACAGTTCCTATGTGTTATTTTCTCAGGCTGCACGAGGCAGTGCTGAAGAGATTGTTTTTCGCCATGCAGACGCTTCGCTTAGCATCACTGAAGGCAGTTATACGGTTTGCGAGCCAGGCGATAATAGCTGGCTGCTTATTGGCCAGAATATAGAACTCAATCAACAAAGCGGTCGCGGTGTCGCACGTAATGTTGTGCTTCAGGTAAAAGATATCCCAATTTTACCGATCCCTTATATCAGCTTCCCGATAAATGATGAGCGCAGCTCCGGCTGGCTTTATCCCAGCATCGGCAATACCCAGGAAGGTGGTTTTGAAATATCAGCATCTTACTATTTCAATCTGGCTCCAAACTACGACGCAACACTGACACCACGTCTGATGACTGAGAGAGGTTTAATGCTGAACCTGGAAGGCCGCCATCTTGGCGAAAACTCCAGTAACCAGGTTGAATTGGCTTATTTACCTGATGACGCGCAATTTGATACTTCAACAGTAAATCTGCCCTTGTCAGAAAGTCCTCCTCAAGCTAAACGCTGGCAAATAAATTATGCGGGAGCTGCGCAATGGAGTAAGTCGTGGAGTGCTGCAGCAGATTTTTCCGCAATCAGTGATCTGGACTTCTATCAGGACTTCGGCACTCAGGGTTTAAATGACAGTAGCAGAAGTTATCTCTATCGTCAGGGTGAATTAAATTACCGGCAACCAGACTGGCACTTGCAGGCTGCCCTGCAAAGTTATCAGCTCATAGATCAATCCCTGACTAACCTGAACAAACCCTATTCCAGCCTGCCTCGTATTAACCTCGACTACGAAAAGCGAACAACAACCCCCTTACGATATGGGTTCAATGCCGAATATGTCTATTTTGATCGTAATTTTGATGCTTCTGCATTTACCCAGACCCAAATTGATAACGGGGTTCTGCTTTCTGGCCAGCGTATTTCTCTGCAGCCTGAATTGGGCTGGGACTGGGAGACGCCAGGAGTATTCTTTAAACCGGCACTGAAATATAAATATGCTGCCTATCAACTGGATAATCAGGCACTTACAAACCCTGACCAGCCCGAGCGTGGCATCTTTGTCGGCAAGCTCAACACCGGCCTGATTTACGACAGAGCACTGGAATTACAGGGAGAAAGCTTTACTCAGACACTGGAACCCAGATTGTTCTACCTTTACAGTGAATATGAAGATCAAAGCGACATCCCTTTATTTGATACCGCGAACTTAACTTCAGGTTACAGTCAATTATTCCGTGAAGACCGCTTTAGTGGCAAAGATCGGATTGGAGATAGTAATCAGTTGACCCTTGCTCTGAGTTCAGGATTACTTGACAGTACCGGGCAGGAAAAAGCACGCGCCAGTATTGGACAGATCTACTATTTCGAAGATCGCAGAGTCGGTTTGACGACTCCCCTCGCTCCTCTCCAGCAATCAAGTGCATCCATTGCGGGTGACTTTAGCTATCATCTCAATGAAAACTGGCGACTCAGAGCTTTTCGCGAGTGGAATACAGACAACGACAATCTAAACAACGGCAGTTTTCAATTTCGATACCAATCTGATATAAATCACATCCTGAATTTTAGCTACCGCTATCGAAAAAGCCCTAATTTACCGGGCCTTATCAAACAAACGGATATTTCAGCAATCTGGCCTCTAGCAGATAATCTGAGTTTCATTGGCCGCTGGAATTATGACCACGAATATAGTCGAAATTTGGAAACTATCATTGGTCTGGAATACAGCAACTGTTGCTGGGACATGCGGGTTGTGGCACGTAAATGGGTAGATAACACGGAAATTTCAGGTTTGCTTGCCGAAGAAAACACCGGTATTTTTTTTCAATTTGAACTAAAAGGACTCGGAAACATCTTAGGTGGTAGTATTGATTCTTTAATTGGGCAAAGCATTACAGGTTTTAGGTCTTATGCTGAAAACTACTAAATTTATATATTCACTATTTGCCGCCATGCTATTTCTGGATGTGCTGCCAGTACACGCTCAATTAAGTGACCGGGTTATTGCCATCGTGGACGATGAAGTCATTTTAAAGAGTGAACTTGATGCGCGCATGGTCTCTGTCAGAGAGCAAATTGCTGCAGGTACCATACCCAGAGGTATTCCACTTGAAGAATTGCAGAGCCAGGTACTGGAACAACTTATTATGGACAGTTTACAGTCTCAGTTGGCAGTCCGTTCTGGTATCCGTATTGATGACAACACTCTGAATCAGGCTTTAACTGCAATCGCACAGCAAAATAACATGAGCTTTGACGAATTCCGCACAGTGCTGAATCAGGAAGGGCAATATCTGGAATTTAGAGAGCAGATTCGTAAAGATATGATGATCAATAACCTGCAAAATGGTTCAATCAATCAACGTATCACAATCACCCGCCAGGAAATTGAAAACTATTTACGTTCTGAAGCAGCACAAGCCGACATTTCCCCCGAATACCGGGTGCAACATATTCTGGTGCCGGTCGATAACCCTGCCGCTAATTCGCTGCAAGAAGAACTGGCAGATTTAATCTATGAGCAACTGCAGGATGGCGCTGATATTTTGGAACTTGCTGCCTCCCGTGAAATTCTTGGCCTGCCTGTGGGTGGTGGAGACCTGGCAGGCTGGCGCAAAGTTGAAGCCCTGCCAACCATGTTTCGTTCAGTTGTACCAGGCATGCAAGTTGGTGAAATTACTGAACCTTTTACCAGCAACAGCGGTTTTCATATCGTAAAACTGGTTGAAAAGCGTGGTGGAGTTGACCTGCAGGTAAATCAGGCCCAGATACGCCATATTCTGATCCAGCCTAATGAAATTCGTACTCCCCAACAGGCTGAGGAACTCATTCATGAGCTTTATCAACGCATACAGGATGGGGAAGACTTCGGTGACTTGGCCCGGGTATATACTGATGATCCAGGCTCGATGGTCTCTGGTGGTGACCTTGGCTGGGTAACTGAAGGACAACTGCCACCAGCATTTGAAGCCGTTGCCAGTCAACTGGAGATTGGTGAACTGTCGCAACCCTTTCAAAATGAAAATGCCTGGCATATTGCCCAGGTCATGGATCGAAGAATCGAAGATGTCACTGAAGAAAATGCCCGCTTCCAGGCTGAACAAATTTTACGGGAACGTAAATATGATAATGAGCTGGAAAACTGGCTGACCGAAATCAGGGATACTGCTTACGTCGACATCAGGCTTGATGACAGCAACTAATCCAGCGCCACTCATCGCAATTACTCCTGGTGAACCGGCAGGTATCGGACCTGATATTTGTCTGCAACTTGCACAAGACTACATTGCAAAAAATAACCCAGCTCTTGATGGGACTGTTCCTGTGTTCATCGCCGATGAAAATTTAATGGCGGAACGAGCAAAGCTGTTAGAAATAAATATTCCGATTAAACCATTCAAAGAATTCAGCGCTGATCAGAGGGCGATGTGGCTAATACCAACACCGCTTGAAAAACCTGTGCAATGCGGGGTGCTTGATGCCGCTAATGCCCAGTATGTTCTTGCTTGCCTAGATACAGCAATCCAAGGCTGCCTCAACAACAATTTCCAGGCCCTGGTAACCGGACCGGTTCAAAAGAGTATCATTAACGATGCTGGCATTGTTTTTAGCGGGCATACAGAATATTTAGCCGAGCACTGCAAGCGCGACAGAGTAGTTATGATGCTGGCGAGCAGTAAGTTGAAAGTGGCCCTGGTAACAACCCATTTGCCTTTAAACAAAGTCCCGGCCGCAATCACCAAACCCCATCTGGAGCAAACAATCCGCATCCTGTATCAGGATTTACAGCAAAAATTCGGGATCGAAGATCCTGCCATACTGGTTTGTGGCTTGAATCCACATGCCGGCGAAGGTGGCCATCTAGGTTCTGAAGAGATTGACATAATAGAGCCGGTATTGAACAAGCTAAGGAAAGAAGGCTTAAATCTGCGTGGCCCTTTACCATCCGACACCCTGTTCACACCTAAATATCTGGATACTGCCGATACCGTGCTGGCCATGTACCACGACCAGGGTTTACCGGTGTTAAAAGCTCAAGGTTTCGGCGAAGCTGTTAATATCACTTTGGGTCTGCCCATTATCCGCACATCTGTTGATCATGGGACTGCCCTCGAACTAGCGGGCAGCGGCAAAGCAGGGTCCGGTAGTTTATTGGCAGCGTTTTCGATGGCCGCTACATTAAGCCATAAGCAGATTGATTACCCCTAACGTGGCAGAAAAAAATTTTTCGCATCGTGCCCGTAAACGCTTTGGTCAAAACTTTCTGACCGACACTGCAATTTTGGAGAAAATAGCAAAAGCGATAACGCCTATATCAGGGGATAAAATTATTGAAATCGGGCCGGGTCAGGGAGCCCTCACCAAACTGATACTCGACGACGATATTGAACTGCATGCTATCGAAATTGACCGTGATCTGGCTGCTTATCTGCGTGACTATTTTGCCGGTTCGACCAACTTTCATTTGCACGAAAATGATGTTCTGAAAATAGATTTCAATAGCCTGTTATCGTCATCTCAGCCAGCGCGCATTGTAGGCAATCTGCCCTATAATATTTCCACCCCCTTGATTTTCCATTTGCTTAAATTCCTTCCCTGCATCAAAGACATGCTTTTTATGCTGCAACTGGAGGTCGTGGAACGTATGGCAGCCAGCCCCGGTTCTAAAAGTTACGGTCGGCTTGGCATCATGGTGCAATATCACTGTCAGGTCGAAAAGTTATTTAATGTCCCCCCTTCAGCCTTTTCCCCGGCACCAAAAGTTGAATCTGCGATAGTAAAACTCACTCCGCTAAAACAAGCACCCGACAAGCTGGTTTCATCCACGCAACTTTCTGAGTTGTTACGCCAGGCTTTTGCTCAACGCAGAAAAACCATACGTAATAACCTAAACGGCTTGGTCAGCGCTGCAGAACTGGAGTCCTTAAATATCAGTCCAAATTTAAGACCTGAAAACCTTTCTCTTGAGGACTATGTTAGAATCTGCAAACATTTGCGATAAGCCTTTCCTTTAAACCCGGGTTGAATGCCATGGATCAGAAATCAGCAACAGATTACGGCATATCTATCAGCGTTAAGACCCGTTACCTGGATAAACAATCAGACCTCCTCAATAATGCTCACGCATTTTCTTATACGATCAATATCCAAAATAATCGCAGTGACACTGTCCAGCTGCTACATAGACACTGGATTATTACTGACCAGAACAATAAAGTAGAAGAAGTTAAAGGCAAGGGCGTAGTGGGACAGCAACCCTTTATAAAACCTGGTGAAAGTTTTGAGTATACAAGCGGTACCATTATCAATAGCAGTATTGGTGATATGAAAGGTAGCTATACCATGCAGGCAGAAAATGGAGAAAATTTTGATGCTGAAATTCCTCCCTTTGTATTGGCTACGCCCAATATGCTGCACTGAATCCTTTGCGATAACTGAGCTGGGGAGTATTAATAGATGGCAGTTTACGCTGTAGGGGATATTCAAGGCTGCTATGAGCCTTTAATAAAGTTACTTGACAAAGTTAATTTCGATCCTGCCAAAGATCGTTTGTGGTCTGTTGGAGACCTCGTAAATAGAGGCCCTGCTTCCCTCAAGACCTTACGTTTTTTGAAAGACCTTGGGCCGGCTTTTACTGCGGTACTTGGTAACCATGACCTCCACTTTATGGCTCTGGCAACAGGCGCCTATAAGGGCGGCAAGAAGAAAACCCTGAAAAAATTACTTGGTGCGCCCGACTGTGCGGAACTCTGTGAATGGGTGCGTAATTTGCCTATTTTGCATTATGAAAATCTGGAAACCGAAAAAGGCAAGCAGGCTTTTTTAATGGTTCATGCTGGTCTGGCTCCTGGCTGGACCCTTAATCAGGCTTTAGGTTATGCCCATGAAATCGAACATGCCCTGCGTGGAGAAAATTATATTACTTTCCTTCAGAAGATGTATGGTGATCAGCCTGATATCTGGCATGAAGAACTTAGCGGCATGAAACGTTTAAGGGTCCTGACCAATTACTTCACCCGTATACGCTTCTGTAACAAGGAAACTCAATTAAACCTCGCTATAAAAACCGGAGCCAGTACGGCACCCAAAGGTTTCAAACCCTGGTATGAATACCAGAAGCTCAGCAAGGAAATGGTTATACTGTTTGGCCATTGGGCGACGCTTAATGGTGTGACGGATACCGAGAATGTTTATGCCCTTGATACAGGTTGTGTATGGGGCCGTTGCATGACGGCTTTACGCCTGGAAGATAAACAAATATTCTGTGTTGAATGCGACTGATCAAAGGTTCTAAATCTGTGAAAACCTATCTTGTTGGCGGCGCTGTCCGCGATAAACTGCTTGGCCTGCCTGTCAAGGACAGGGACTGGGTTGTGGTGGGTTCATCCCCCGAAGAGATGCTTGAACTGGGTTACCAGCAGGTTGGCAAAGATTTTCCGGTTTATCTCCATCCTGAAACCAAAGAAGAATATGCCCTGGCTCGTACGGAGAAAAAAACCGGCCTGGGTCACTCTGCTTTCAGTGTCGATACCAATCCTACCATCACGATTGAAGAAGATCTTTTGCGCAGGGATCTGACAATCAATGCCATGGCGGAAGATGATGAGGGTCAGTTAATTGACCCTTATGGCGGTCAGGAAGATTTAAAAAATAAAATATTGCGTCATGTTTCTCCAGCATTTTCAGAAGACCCTTTACGGGTTTTACGGGTTGCACGCTTTTCCGCGCGTTTCGCGCATATGGGTTTTACTGTTGCTCAGGAAACCCTGGATCTCATGCAGCATCTGGTGAATAACAGTGAACTGGATGAACTGCCTGCGGAGCGTGTCTGGCAGGAATTCAGAAGAGCTCTGGGAGAAATCACACCAGCCTTTTTTATACTTACCCTGCGTGACTGTTATGCCCTGGGGGTTGTGATGCAGGAAGTCGAAAGCTTATTCGGTATTTCGCAGGAAAAAGCCAGACTGAGTTTAATGGCTTTAACGAAAGCTGCAGAGTTGACTTCTGATACTGCAATACGTTTTTCCGCCTTATGTTACGAACTGCCGGTAACGCATGACTTTTCGTTCGTGAAGAATTTAAGAAAACTTGATGCCTTATGCCAACGCTTGAAAATCCCCAATGACCACAAGGATCTGGCCACCATAACCTGCCAATATTGGGATGCTCATGCTGCCTTAACACTAAGTGAAGCAGAGCCAATATTAAAACTTTTTGAAGAGTGTGATGCGCTGCGCCGGCCGGAACGTTTCCAGTTTTTCCTTACGGCCTGCAAGGCAATCCTCAAAGCTTCTGAGAAAGAAGAAAGTCACATTGATTTTAAAAACCGTTCCTTATTAAGGGCGCTCAAACTGTGTCAGGAAGTTGACTCCAGTGTAATAATTGAAGCTGGTTATGAAAATGAAGAAATTGGCGTTCAGCTGCGTTTATTACGACTTGAGACCATCGAAAATTATTTAAACAAATTAAATCATGAAGAATGATTCCCCTGTTATAAAAGTCGCTCTTGTAACGGGTGGCGCAACAAGAATCGGGGCAAGTATCAGCAGACATTTACACAGGCTTGGCTTCAATATAGCCTTGCATTATCGTCATTCCAAAATTGCCGCTGAAGCCTTGGCGACAGAGCTAAACCAGCTTCGAGCTGATTCTGTTAGCTGTTTTGAAGCGGAGCTTCTGGATACTCACGCTATAAAAAAACTGGTAAACAGTATTCTAAAACAATACAGCAAAATTGATGTCCTTATTAATAATGCTTCCAGTTTTTATCCAACACCTTTAACAGATATTAATGAAGAACAGTGGCAAGATTTAATGGGAACCAATGCCCATGCGCCGGCTTTTTTATGTAAAGCCTGCGCGCCAGCTTTAAAGGAAACCCAGGGATGCATCATCAATATCAGTGATATTGCTGCAAAAACGGGACGCAAAGATTATCTTGTATACTGCATGGCTAAAGCGGCCCTGAATAATTTAACCCGTTCACTGGCAAGTGAACTTGCTCCGCTAATACGGGTTAATGCCATTGCACCCGGTTTTATCCTGCCGCCTAATCAAACGGGGAAAGAACCCGAAGCGGAAGCTGAGGATATTGATTCTTTATCCATAAGTTGTCTGAATTATCTTGGTAAACCAGAGGATATTGCCAAGGCTGCAGCCTTTTTAATTAACAGTACCTATACCACCGGGCAGGTGCTTAATGTTGATGGCGGCAGGCGTTTAATTAATGCGCTTTAGTTTGTTGGGCCTAGCGAGATAAAGCTTCCATTTTCGCTGCCAGGTCAAAATCCTTTTCTGTAATACCGCCAACTTCGTGTGTGACCAGTTGGACTTTGACTGTTTTATAAACATTGGACCATTCAGGATGATGGTCAATTTTTTCAGCATAAAGTGCAACTTTACTCATAAAGCCAAAGGCTTCAATAAAGTTGGCAAAAACAAAAGTCTTGCTTAATTTTCCTGCCGCAAGGGTCCATGTAACATCTAAAGACCCGTTTAATAAATCAAGCCTTTTAGTCATTTCTTCTGAAGTTAAAATAGAGTCAGTCATAGCATTTACTATACAAGTTTTTCAGAAATTCTGCGCCCATGCCATTCAAAGTCAATCGGCCATAATCTTTGCGATGCTTTATCGAAATCTTCCCATAACTGCTTGTAAGTTTTTTTTAAGTCGGGATGTTGACGCTGACCGGATAATTGCGACAATGGCCACAATACAAAGGCATTTCTGATTGTTTCTGGCCTCGGCAGTTCGATATCCGAATATGTCCCTGATTTATCACCATACAGTAACACATCAATATCCAGTGTTCTGCCACTGAAGCGGGGCTGGCTACGGTCCCTGCCACAATCATCTTCAATTTTTTTTATCGTGCTAATTAGCGTATCCAATGAGTCACCTGTTTCAAATGTAACTACCATGTTCAGAAAATTATCACCTTGAAAACCTATTGCCTCACTTTCAAAAACTGATGACAGACTCATGTCACTGAATTTTAATAACAGGGCATCAAGACAGGAACGGATATTTGTCACAGGTTCAATATTCGAACCCAGACTCAAAGCTACCCAGGTCAAGGCTGTTTAACTCTTCTTTCGATGATGACACCTACATCTCTCGAACCGGTTACAGCTCCCGGCTTGCCAAGAGAAAGCTTCAACCAGCTCACATTGAATTCTGATAAAACAATTTCAGAGATTTTTTCAGCCAGGGTTTCTATGAGCTGAAATTCGCTTTCTTCAACAAAAGCAATTAAACGTTTGGATACCGATTTATAGTCCAGCGCATCGTCAATTTCATCAGTCGCTGCGGCTTTTTTTATATCACTCGCCATTTCAAGATCAATAGTGATCTTCTGTTTTATCTCTTTTTCCCAGTCATAAATTCCGATAACGGTTTTTACTTCCAAGCCTCTTATATACACAATATCCATAATTTTTTCCCATAAACCTCAACGTTTTCAGATTGATGCCAGTTGTTCCAGAGGCCAGCGTGGTTTGGCCTGTATTGTTAAATCATCATGATAGCCAGCAAGCAAGCGCTGACACCCTGCATAAGCAATCATGGCACCATTATCAGTACAATACTGCAGGCGCGGGTAATAGATCTCTCCATTTTCTTTTTCTGCCATAACAGCCAGCACTTCTCTTAATCTAAGATTTGCGCTGACGCCACCGGCAATAACCAAAGTCTGCATGCCTGTCTGTTGCAAAGCCCGCTGGCATTTAATGCGCATCGTATCTACCACGGCCTCCTGGAAAGCATGGGCAATATCCGCTTTACTTTGTTGATCCAGCATCGTGGTATCTGTGCCACCGTCCAACAATTCCAGAATCGTATTGAGCGTAAATGTTTTCAGACCGCTGAAAGAAAAGTCCAGACCGGGACGGTTAGTCATCGGCCTTGGAAAAACAAAACGCCCTGCCTCTCCACTTTCTGCAAGTTTTGCAATGTGTGGTCCACCGGGATAAGGCAACCCCAGCATCTTGGCAACTTTATCAAAGGCTTCTCCGGCGGCATCATCCAATGACTCCCCGATCAAGCGATAGGAGCCGATACTTTCCACTTCAACAAGTTGGGTATGGCCACCCGATACCAATAAAGCCACGAAAGGAAACTCAGGGCCTTTTTCTTCCAGCAAGGGTGCCAGCAAGTGACCTTCCATGTGGTGTACACCGATAGTGGGAATATCCCAGGTCATACCCAATGCGCGCCCAATGGAAGCACCAACCAGCAAAGCCCCGGAAAGGCCAGGTCCAGCCGTATAGGCCAGACCATTTATGTCACTTTCAGTACAAGCAGCTTTGCTCATCACTTCTTTTATTAGAGGTAACGTTTTACGGATGTGATCCCGTGAAGCCAGCTCTGGAACCACACCCCCATACTGACTATGAATATCAACCTGACTATAGAGTGCATCTGCCAGTAAGCCTTTATCACTGTCATATATTGCTATGCCAGTTTCATCACAGGATGTTTCAATACCGAGTACTTTCATTTTGCCATTGCCCTATTTTGCGTGACATATCTCAAACTTAAAGCCTTTGCATTATACATTTCTTGGAAAATATGGATAATGAAGCCGCTCTTAATTTTTGGGACAATTATGTTGCTATCTACCAGTTTTTCTACAAGGTTGTTTTTAACCAGCCTCCCCTCGCGCTTGGTGATTCTATTAATCAGTTTCATTCTGGCAGCGTGTACCTCACTTGAAACTACTGGCCCCTCAAAAGAAGTAAGCACACCAGATCAAATAATTGCCGAAGATAATAATTCCGAACAAGTTGTCGAAAACCTGGTAAGTTCAGCCGGCAGCTCAGGCGACCGTGACATTGAAAATATTCTGCTGGAACCTATTCCGGTAGAACCCGAAAGTATTGAGCCGGTTGAACCTGCAATCGCCATGACAGCCAATCGGGTCGTGGAACTGGAAATCAATGATTATCTGCAGAATCGCAGAAACCTCTTAAAGCTCTGGATTGAGCGTGGCCGTATATGGTTTCCAATGATCGAAACCATTTTTGCTGAAGAAGGCATTCCTGATGAGCTTAAATATCTGGCTTTAAGCGAAAGCGCCCTTAACCCGATTGCAAGAAGTTATGTGGGCGCCGCTGGAATGTGGCAATTCATGCCTGCAACCGCACGCGGTGAAGGATTGCGAGTTGATAGCTGGATAGATGAAAGAATGGATCCTGAACTTTCTACCCGTGCAGCAGCCAAACATTTAAAAACACTTTATGAAACATACAGTGGCAACTGGCACCTCGCCTTGGCTGGCTACAACTGCAGCTATCGCTGTATTACACGAGCGGTAAATCGTGCCGGCGGGTCAATTGATAACCCTCCCTCATTCTGGGAAATTTATCCTTATCTGCCTCAACAGACCCGTAATTTTATCCCCAAGTTTATCGCCGCTGCGTTAATTGTTTCTGATCCTGAACGCTATGGTATTGAAGTTGATGATCTTGGCCAGGAATACAGTTACGACATCGTGATGGTCAACGGAATGCTCAGTCTGGAAAGCGCAGGTGAACTTGCTGGTGTTGATCTGGCAACGATAAAAAACCTTAACCCATCTGTACGGAAGGCTACTCTACCCGATGCTACAGAAGCTTTTCCTTTAAAAATTCCGGCAGGAAGTTATCAGCATTTTATTAGCGCTTTTACTCTACTGCCTGAAGAAGAAAAAGTAGCACCAACAGAATATACCATTCGTTCCGGAGATACGCTTGCTGGTATTGCACGTCGTTTTGAAACGACAGTAGAGGATTTACAAGCAGCAAATAATATTCGCAATCATCTGATTTTTCCGGGGCAGGAACTAATGATCCCAGGCAGAGGCATTAATGCTTCTATCTCCCTCGCAATAAGCGTTACAAGTAGGCAATTAATTCATTATGGTGAAGCAGTATACCGCCCCATAAGACTCGCTGAGGGTTTTCAACTGGTAGAACAGGCTGGCTCAACGCCGGAAAACCTATTGATGGCAGTCAGCCTGAGTGATGATGTCGTAGACGACCTGATTGTCCCAATAATTTACAAAGTCCGTCGTGGTGATACACTGGGGCAGATTGCCGAAAGATTTGACGTATCTGTCAGGGACATCCAAAGCTGGAATGGCATTCGGGGAACGACGATTTATACGAATCAGGAATTAACCTTACACACTGCTGCTTCTGCACCAAGCCCTCAATTCTACAAAGTACAACATGGCGATAATCTGGCTGCTATTGCTCGTCGCTTTGGTCTGACTGTAACCAGTTTAAAGCGCCTTAATGCATTGAATAGCGACCTGATTTTTCCAGGCCAGGATTTGCTGTTGGATTAGTTTCTTTAGCTTGTCAGCATCACTTGCCAAGATAATTACAAACATCGGTAAAGGGCTTAAATTGTATAAAACTAATACGCTAAGCTAATCTTAAATCCAAGACATAAAAAAAGCCCTTCGCAAATTGCGAAGGGCTTTTTTGAATTAAAGAACTTTAAATCTAATTACCAATGATTAGAAGTTCATTCTCGCACTGACACCATAAGTTCTGGGTGCACCGTAACCAATCCAGCCTTCTCTGGCTGAAGCGATATAAACATCGTCAGTCAGGTTGCGGATATAGAACTGCACAGTCCAGTCATTCTGCTCATAGTTCACCGTCAGATTGGTCAGATTCCTTGGATCATTTCTGAAGTAATCCGTCTGAATAACATTCGAATAGCTTTCATCAGTGTGATTGAACTGCAATCGTGGTGTCAGAGTGGCACCATTATTCAGAGAAAACTGATAGTCTATTGAAATGTTATAGGAAAACTCAGGTGCCTGTACCTGTGGCTGACCAGCAAAGTTCAACTGGTATGGCGTATAGTCGAAACAGTTACCATTAGGAACGGTAGATGCTGGATCGGCCGGATTCGCCACTCGAGCAGTTGATGGGGTAGCCGGGTTCCCATCACCATAGGTTGTTAGAGTACCTATACCACACTGCGGCAACCAGTCTAATGCGCCACCCAAGTCATTTTCAGACCATGCTGGTAATGCTGCTGGATTGACAGTTGTAGCATTTTCGATCTCTGAATCATTCCATGCAGCAGAGAAATTAATACCTAAGTTACCCAGGAACATCTGACCCGACAATTCAATACCATTAATGGTTGCATTACCGACATTGGAGTTAGTTGTTCCAGCACCAGTAGGGTCGCCTGTATTCCACGTATTACCTTGGAGATCCTGATAATCCATGAAGTAGAAGTTTATGTCACCCGTAAAGAGGCCATCAAACAAGCTACCTTTCCAACCAAACTCGATATCATCAATATCCTCAGGTTGAACACCGGTACCCTGGTGAGTACCTGCTTTATAACCCTTCGCATAGAAGATATATAGGAAGTCTGTATCGGTCGGTGACCAGTTCAAACCAATCTTATAGGTTGGCACTTCAGTATCGACACCTTTCTGTTTTATGTCCGATGTAGCAGTGTTAACCACCGCGCAACCGTAGGCCGGGCCAGTTCCAACAACACCTGCCGTGCCGGAATTGGTTTGCGGACTCAATAATTCTGAGCCGGTTATCCCATAAGTATTACAGGTACTCGGATCACCAAAAGGCAATAGCGCACGACGAATGATAATGGTATCACGATTACTATCATCCATATTCCAGCGTGCACCAACAGCCAATTCCAACTCGTCACTGATATCGTAGGTGTACTGCCCGAAAAAAGCCTCATTAGTAACGAATGCTGGGGTTAAGACATGTATATAAGATGTAGGCACTTGAAGATCGCCACAGGGTACATGCGTGCCATCACCCTGCCATCCGCAGTTTTCGTTAGTCGACGCCGGGTTCTGGAACAATACAGGCGTTTCCCTGTTTTGTCTGAAAGCACCTACTATCCAGCTATCTCGACCACCATCATCAGCTGAAGTCAGCGTGATTTCATTGGTCCATGAACGGTTGTCAGGGCCTAATTGGAATGTATCAGGCAATATAGGCACACGCGTACTGTGGTTACCATTACCACCGCCACTGACTGACTGAACAAATAACTTGTTATAGCCAGTATTGGTATTGATAGTCATGCCATTTTGCAACTCCCAGCTCAGTCGCATTGACCACTGCTGATTTTCCTGTAAATCATTCGCAGGAAACATTTGATACACCTGAAAAGGGTTTTCCGGTCCAGGCGTGTATTCTCTCCATCGAGAGTAAGTCGTTACTTCAGTCGGAATACCCGTGGCAGGGTCAACGACATAACCTGTTGTAGGTTTATATTGTGGTACACGTACGTCACCATCGTGGTCTACTGCGTTTTCCATAATTTTGAAATTGGCAGAGAAAGTATCACTGGGCTCCCACAATAGGCTCAAGCGAACAGAGCGGTTATCTAGTGTGCCTGGCCCCCATGCTTGCTGGTTGTTTGCTAGTACCTGACCACCCAGGTTTTGATAATAGCTTTCGCGCTGTTCTGTAAGTACGGCTATGCGGGCTGCCCAGGTATCGCTGATCGGCAGGTTTAAGGCTGCTTCCACACGATTATGCTGATAATTTCCGAATACACCATCAACGTAACCATGAATACCTTCAAAATCCGGATTGGCTGAGTTGATCAGGATCGCACCACCGGCAGCAGACTGTCCAATGAACGTTCCCTGTGGTCCACGCAGAACCTCGATTGTGCCCACATCAAAGAATGCACCATTCAGCCCCATTGGCTCACCATGTACAAGACCGTCATTTACAATTTGCACACCCATCTGTACGTCTGGCGAGAATACATTGGTACCAACACCCCTGATATTCACGTCACTGCCGTTACCATTATCCTGAATCTGGATGTTTGGCATGTTATTTTGTAAGTCTCTAACTTCCCTGATTGCATTATCACGCAGCGATTCACCGGTGAATACTTCCATGGAAATAGATGTGGTTTGTTCTGTAGCTTCACGGCGTTCCGCGGTTACCACTACTTCTTCGATAGCCCTTTGCGCCAGAGCTGCAGGTGTAATAACCATTGATGCCGAAGCGGCAATCGCAGCCGAAATTGCAAAAGACATAGGTTTGACTTTCGGAAATTTCATACTTCCCCCTTACTTTCGGTTTTTATTTTTTAATTATTCTTATTTATAAAGTTGTAGCAAAGGTGAGGTTAACCCCATAGAGGAAAAATGTACACCCCTAAATTGCTTATATTTTACAGATTTATTACAGAATTATGTTAAGTCAAAATTTTCTAAAGTTTTTTGGCACGACAAGCTATATTTATCCAATTATTTTTATCGGGTTTTTAATAGGGCTTGTTATTGCAAATACTAAGTATTAAGCAATAACATGTTGTGTTTACGAAAAATATTTTATAAATTGTCGGCGGTCAGGAATAGGGCTGGAAGTTTTATTTGACTAGGTAACACTAGCCTATCAGATTATCATTCAACACCTAAAACGATTTAACTAACTGATTTAAACCAAGAAAGGAAAACAAATTGAAAACTCTTCAACTCAAATTAATACTAATTTCAGCGTTAACTGCACTCTCTATTCCAGCGACTTTTGCTCAGGAAATGAATTTTTTTGTAACCAGCGCCGGTTCAGGTCAAGGTGGTAACCTTGGAGGTCTGGCCGGAGCTGATGCTCGTTGTCAGGCATTAGCCTCGGTTGCTGGAGCAGGTGATAAAACCTGGCACGCTTATTTAAGCACGCAGGGTATGAATGCCGTTAATGCCCGTGATCGTATTGGTACAGGTCCCTGGTACAACGCCAATGGTGACATGATTGCCAGAAATCTGGACGAGCTGCATAACGAAGATGATAACAGACTCAGTGTCCGAACAGCGCTGGATGAGCATGGTAGACCGGTTCCTTACGTTGGACTTGATGATGACGGAACGCCTTTACCTATCGAGCTGCAGATCACCCCAAATGTTGAGCATGATGCCTTAACTGGTTCAGATGCTAATGGTATGGCTTATCCAGCAGGAAACGATATGACATGTAACAACTGGACTTCCAGTGATGAAGGTACTGCAATGCTGGGCCATATCGACCGTCGTACTTTAGGACCAGGCGTATCTCCATGGGCGACAGCCCACCCTTCTGCAGGCTGCAGTCAACAGGCATTAATCAATACTGGTGGTACCGGCCGCTATTATTGTTTCGCCATTGATTAATAAATCCATTTTATGATCAAAAGACTAGTTTGCCTGGCCTTTTTATTAGGCCAGGCATTTGCAGCGCAGGCTCAGGAAACTGATATCGTTGGATATTGGGAGCAGCCTGCTCCTGGTGTTTCACTGGGAGGGGTCGCAGCTTTATTTGGCTTTATTGAAGATGCGATTGAACGCGCCGATGGCCCTCCTGTGGTTGATTTTCTGGGCATACCACTGAATGAAGAGGCCCTCTCCAGAGCACTGGCCTATGACAGCGCCTTACTTGGTGTGCCGGAACATGTCTGTATGCGACATCCTTCTACTTACTCGTTCTGGGGCCCGGCCAATCTAAGAATTGCAGCCCAGCTTGACTATAATCTTGATGTTATAGCATACACAGTTGACGGTACTTTCAGGCGGGCTGACCGGACTATCTGGATGGATGGTCGTGAGCACCCTTCAGAATATGCGCCACATACCTGGGCCGGTTTTACAACCGGGCGTTGGGAAAACGGCACGTTAATAACCAAAACTACACACCTTAAATGGGGATGGGTGAGACGCAATGGCGTTCCCAGCAGTGATCAGGCGACAGTTTACACCTACTACCAACGTAACGAAGATGTCCTCACGATCACCTGGTTTGTCGATGACCCCCATTATCTAACTGATACCTATGTTAAATCTGCCGACTTCATCATTGCTCCGCGCGGCGTCTCAACGGCAGAGTTCGGGATTGAAGCGGCTGATGCTGCAGATGGCGTTTTCGCTCAATGTCTGAACCGGGCAGAAATTGCCAGGCCCGAAAAACATTATGTGCCTCATTATCTGCCTGGAGAAAATCCATTTATCGGAGAATGGGCTGAAGAAATAGGCGTCCCTGTAGAAGCAACTCTTGGTGGCGAAGAAACTGCTTATCCTGAATATAGAGAGTTTCTGACAGAATGAAGCCTTATAAATTCCTGCCTACAAAAGTCATACTGACTTTATTCTTTATTTTGTCGACAGCCTATACAAATGGCCAGCCGGTTCCTTCTGAACCACCTGTATCAGGAGAGCTTGAAGTCATCCATGTGCAGGGAAATGTCTGGATGATTGCCGGTGTTGGCGGAAATATCGCTGTTCAGGCCGCTGACCAGGGTGTCTTTGTTGTGGATACCGGAAGCCTTGAATTCAGTGAAGCTGTCGTAGAAGCTATTGCGAGCATATCCGACCGTCCAATTCGTTATATCGTTAATACTTCGATAGCAAACCAGCATATTGGTGGCAATGCTGCTTTGGCTTCGCTACCCGGCGGCTCAACCAGCGGCGCTGAACGAGGCGCCAGGATAAGCATAATTTCCCAGGAAAATGTCTTATTTCGAATGAGCACTGCCAGGGATGCTAACGGAGAACGTATCTATCCTCAGCTTTCATGGCCAACAGATGGTTATTATGAAGCGCAGCGAGGTCAGATATTTAATGGTGAAGCCATTGATGTAATCCATATGCCGAATGCCACTAGCGACGGTGATAGCATCGTGTATTTCCGGGGATCCAATGTCCTAGTCAGTGGCGATATCTTCACAACCACCGGTCTGCCTATGGTTGATTATGCAAAAGGTGGTACTTTTCAGGGGCTAATTACTGCGCTGGATCTCATGCTGGATATCACGATTTCTGATGATCTGGCCGAAGGTGGAACTTATGTCATCCCCGGACACGGCTATATTTCAGATGAAGCTGATCTTGTTGAATATCGTGATATGACTTATATCATCCGTGACCGTTTACAAAGATTGATCAGTGAAGAAGGTTTAAATCTTGAACAGGTAAAACAGGCCCGACCAGTACTTGGCTGGGAAAGCCGATACAGCCGTCCCGGTTGGACAGTCGACATGTTTCTCGAAGCTGTTTATAACGAATTTCAATGATGCCTGGTAAAAAACTGATGAATAAAGTGAACATTAAGAGTAAACAAAGTACTGCCTTCCTGAGAAGCTGTGCCTTGTTGATGCTGCTGGGTTCTCCTGTTTTTGCCCAAACCCAAGAGGAAGGATCTGTTTACCAACGTTTTGCGCCAATTGAGTTGACGGGGAACTGGGTTTCCGTAGTAACTGAAGATTGGCATATGCGCATGATTACACCACCAGTAGGGAATTTTGACGGCCTTCCTTTAACCGCAAGAGCGCAGGAAATTGCCAGCGCTGTTAATCTGGAACAGCTTGAAAGAAATGGGCAGGCCTGCCAGGCCTACGGTGCTGCCAGACTCCTCAGGGAACCTGGCCGCTTGCGCATTTCCTGGCAGGATGGCGATACACTGCGTATTGAAGCAGACGCCGGTGAACAAACCCGCCTACTCCATTTTGACAATATCCCCAATCCAGGCGCTCCAAGTCTGCAAGGACTTTCCGTGGCCAAGTGGCAATACAATGGTGGATTCGACCCTGACAGGGTTTTATTAAACCCAGGAGAAACAGGCGCAATCAGGGCTCTCGGTCGACGACCAGCGATGCAACCTGTAGGTGGTAAGCTCTATGTTGAAACGACAAACCTCAGTCCATCAATGTTACGTAAAAACGGGGTTCCTTTAAGCGAAGACACTGAGCTTAAAGAATATTTCAATACCTTGCGGGAACCCGATGGCACAGAATGGCTTATTGTGACGACCATTGTGCGTGATCCATTAAATTTGCTGGTTAACCATATCACCAGCACCAACTTTCAACGCGAACCTGATGATTCCCTCTGGAATCCGACTCCCTGTTCACTTTTAAATAACTAAGTACTCTTCAGTTTCCTGCAGACTCCGACCAAAGCAGATTTATTCAGCAACCTTCAAAACCCGCAAGCGAGCAAGCACTGGCTGATGCTTTAGCCGTTTCAATTTCAGCGGGACTTAGCTCCTGTTCAAGCGCTTGCACATAGATCGCAGCCTGTTCATTGCCCTGCTCCCTGGCAAGCCAGGCCCACATATAAGCGTTGGATAAAGAAGATTCCGGCACTCCCCAAGCATTAACATACATGACAGCCAGATTGGCCTGAGCAGGAGCAAAACCGAGTTTTGCTGCAGAACTGAAAAATTTAAACGCTTCGCTATAATTTTGTTCAACGCCTTGCCCACTAACATACATGGTACCCAAATTAGCCATAGCCTGAACATGGTTTTGTTCAGCTGCTAGGCGATAATAACGAATAGTCTCAGCAGTATTTTTTTCCACACCAAGCCCATTAGTATAAAGCCAGCCCAGATTAACAAAAGCTTGTGCATAGTTCTGCTCAGCAGCCAGGTTATATAAGCTAATTGCTTCTTCGATATTCTGCTCGACACCCTGTCCGTTGGTATACATTACTGCAAGATTGGTTTGCGCTTCCGCATTTTCCTGATCTGCCGCTAAACGATAATAACGCGCCGCTTCAGAAAAATTTTGCGGAACTCCTACACCCAGATAAAGCTTATTCGCCAAGGCTACCTGCCCCGAAGCAAAGCCTTGTTGCGCAGCCAGTTGATATAAGCTTGCTGCGATGGTTGAGTTTTGTGGATAGCCTGCGCCCGTGTCATATTTCACACCAAGCGTATATTGTGCCTCGGCACTACCGAAATCAGCGGCTCTCTCGTAAAACCGCAAAGCCTGTTCAGAATTAGCATCCACCCCCAATCCATATTCAAACAGATAACCCAACATAAAAATGGCATCTTCATCACTCTGATCTGCGGCAGCCGTGAACAAACTTCTTGCACGATCATAGTCCTGGGCAACAACCGTACCTTCCAGATAAATATTGCCAAGAAATACCTGTGCAGGAGAATAATCCTGTGCAGCGGCTAGCTCATAAAGCTCAATTGCAAGGTCAAAATCCTGATCTATACCCTGGCCTGTATAGTACTGATTGCCGAGATTAACCTGCGCCGGCGCATAGCCTTGATCGGCGGCCTCCTGATAAAGTCGCACCGCTTCACTCAAGTCACGCTCAACGCCTTGACCTGTCACATACAGATTGCCTAAAGCAACCAAAGCCTGTTCATTACCTTGTTCTGCTGCCAACAAATAGTAACTGACAGCTTCATCCAAATCCTGATCAACACCCTGCCCGTTAAAATACATATTGGCCAGCTTTACCTGGGCCGGGGCATAATCTTGATTTGCCGCCTGTCGAAACAGACGATAAGCCTCTTCGGTATCAGGAATGCCTTCAAGCCCAGAAAAATATCGGTCTCCTATGGCCACCAGCGCCTCAGGGTTACCGGCTTCAGCCGCTAAACTAAATAGTCTGCCTGCTTCTACGACATTTTCTTCTACACCTTCACCCTTGTCATACATAGAACCCAATCTGACCTGGGCCTCAGGATTGCCTTCGTTAGCCAGAGGTGTATAGATTGCCAAGGCAGTTTCAAAATCACCTGATTCATATGCCTGTAAGGCAGTCTCTAATTCAGATTCCGCAGCGTATACATTTGCTGTCAACAAAAATGAGCACCAAAGACTCAGGCTCAGTAAGCGCAAACTTAAATTCTTAGTAAACAGCAAAGTCCTGATTAATAAATAACGAAGTTCCATGGTGTCCCAGCATGCCTCTAATATGTAATTTTGATTTACCAGGAGGTTTTGAATTTATGCTTTTTTCAGCGTTGGTGCAATTTATCAAATTCTCTCAGCACAAAAAACAAGCATTATTTTATTTCAACACAAAAAAAGACCAGCTCATGGCTGGTCTTTTTTAAGGATTAAATTTGACTATTTTAAAAATTATTCATCCGCAGGATTAATAGCGAAACCATTCAAAGGATTCATTGTTTGACCATTTACCACGGCATCGAACCAGGCAGCAGCCGGACGGCCATCACTCAGTGGGTTGCCACGAATGGTAATTTCCGTTCCAGGTGGTAAATCACTGCGTCTGATACCTGCACGCATCAAAGAACTTGGTCCTTCAGCCTCAAAACCCCAGGTTGTCACTGAACCATCTTCATTAGTTACATCAATGATGAGCCAGGAATGCGGGTTAGTATATTGAAACTGTTTAACCACGCCGGTCACTTCAACCAACTGCGTATAATCAAACATTGCTCCTGAATGGTGCGCTGATACTGGCAGGCTGGCAAAAGCCATTACCAATAATCCCATACAAACTCGTTTCTTCATCTTCTCTCTCCTCATAATAATATTTCTCAATATTTACAATCTGTTTATGGTGGTTCTGATTCTTGTTTTAAAGATCAGAACTGATTTCCTCATCGTTATCCAAAAAGTCAAAATCCAGGAACTGGCTGGTTCCATCGTCCAGGATAGTAATGTCGTTATTTTGATTTTCACCACACCACCAATATCTTATTCTTAGTAGCGTGTCATCATTTTCCAGCTCAATCCAGCTTTGACGTGTATACCAGGGCTCAGTCAAATTAACCGGATCAAACACCCAGAAATCTGCTTCCAGCAAAATACCGCTAACTTTACGCCAGCGCTCAACGACTTCAACCTGATCTGAATAATCAGGCTGAGTGCCGCGTTGATACTGACCAGCATTCAAGTAAGTAGTATGTGTTACCAGAACATCATCATCCCAGAATCCGATTGTGTCACCATTCCAGGTTTGATAGGCATCTTCCGGCAGGGTGTGTGCTCTGCCATCGGTATAAACTCGACGCACATCATTCACCATTTCATTAACCAGCCAGGTTTGGTCTGGCGTCACAATAAATTCATGCAGGAATGGCTCAGTTGCCCAGCGCGGGTGTCCAGGGGGTCGACAATCAGAGATCGGGTCATATTCCCCGCCCGTAGTAGTAATCAAGTCAATTTTTGCCTGCCTTGCTGCCGCTCCGGCTTCGGTTAACTTGGCTGTAGTCTGGTCAGCAGGAATATCGGGGTCATAGGAAAGCCCCCCTCTGGTTCTGGTATAGATTCCTGACCAGTCATATTCCGGCCGCGCCATGTCTTCCCAGCTCAGTTGATCTCCACCATTAGCCTGACGTTCCAGGTATTGATACATCTCAAAAGCAGTATCAAATTCCTCCCCAAATGCCTGTAGACGCTGCTTACTTCTTTCCCACTGCGCACCACCATCACCATAATCCAGCCAGCCAACAAAATCCTGGCCTAATGCACTGTATGATGTTGCCGACAACGCGAGTGCAAGCGTTGTTGTTTTTAATATTGTTATTTTCATATTTCTAACCTTTTCCAGTAAATCTATCTTTGAGTCCGCCACGTAGTATATAAATGTTTACTGCAAAGCACCACACCGTGTAGTGAAAGACTATGAATTACCTAGACCTGCAGCAAAAACAGGCTTATTCTCCTAAACTTATTCTCGTAAAATCATCATATTAGACGTAAATGTAACTAGATATCTGTAGTTGGTAGCATAGTGGTTCTGAGGGATACATGAATGTACCAATCATTCAACTCAACAATAAAAATTCTTTTCAGCAAAGCTGCCTTTCAATTAGTCAGTTGCTTTTATGCTGTGAACGCATATTCTCAGGTTGCATTTGATCCGGCCAATCTAATTTTCGAAATTACCCTCCCTTCTGAAACACCCGAATTTACACTTACCGAGGACTTAAGTCCTGAAGAAAATATTGCATTGTTTCAAGCAATTGGCCTTTACCAAGAAGCCATCAATACTATTCAGCTAGAAAGCAACAGCCCTTATAACTTCGAATTACTTGAAGATTACATTGATCTCGCTGATACCTATAGATCTCTGGGGCAGCACGAGAATGCAATCGCTAGTTACAGAGATGCAGTCCAAATCACCAAAGTCCAGAACGGCTTATACAATCTGGATCAACTGCCACTGTTACAAAAAATTATTCAAAGCTATATTGCCTTAGGGGATTTGGACAACGCGACGCTCTGGCAGGAATACATGCAATTCCTGCACTTGCAGAATTATTCCGCAGCAGAGATGGAAATGGTTATCGCAACTTTTACGCTCACAGATTGGTATATCTCAACTTTTTTTAGAGCTAATTTCCAAAGCAGTAATCAACAACTGGAAATGGTAGAAAACATAGCCCCGCGTACACCACGGTCAACAGCCAGCCTGGCTGGAGATCAAGATATGATTCAACAATTTATGGCAAATCCAAATAACGCGCAGTTCAATAACATCCTGAATGGCAATATAAGACAAATAAGCCCTAGAGACATAGAGCATCCTACATTGCTGAGAGTCGGCGATATGTTTGAGCAATTACAAGAAAATATCTATGCTTCAGAACAACCCAATGTAATACCTATCATCCAAACCGCTCGCCGGATAGCTGGATTATCTTTTATCACCAAGCAGGAAATGGATTTCGAAGAACAATACCCTAGCTTTAACCCTAACTATATCAATACCCTAATACAGCAATATAGAAATTCTCAGGCCAGGTTAGAACAAAGCTATACCCGTGGCAAAAATGCCTTGCAATATATCGTCAGTTTATTAGAAAGCATTGAAGCCAGCTCAAGATTTTTGGCTCCTGCATTAATTGAATTGGGTGACTGGCACCTAGCCTATGGCAA
This sequence comes from Gammaproteobacteria bacterium, assembly GCA_038148755.1. GTDB lineage: Bacteria > Pseudomonadota > Gammaproteobacteria > Pseudomonadales > Pseudohongiellaceae > UBA5109. The sequence continues at coordinate 6,281 of JAYQWA010000009.1, read as the reverse complement.
AATCCAGGCAGCTCAGACTGCTTACCAGGAAGCTTATAGCGTAATGGCATCTATGGGCATCTCTCCTGAGGAAGCCGATGCAGCACTTAATGATTCCATTCCAAGACAAGTCCCCCAAGTAGCCACACATATGTTTACACGCCGAAGCGCTGGTCTGCCTGATGATATTGACCTGGTATACAGAGGTTATATTGATGTGAGCTTCAATATAGATGAGTTAGGCAATATTGAAGACATCGCATTTGGTGACAGTAATTGGGAGGATGCCCAGGAAGTACAGCGGTTCATCAGTTCCAGCCTGAGAATGGCAAAATACCGACCGCACATTAGCAATGGTGAATTAATTAGTTCAAGAAGCATCAACCTTAGATACTATTACGCCTATTAAAACCAGTTATGCTTTTTAAGGCTTTAACGTAAAGGGAATTTATATATGTCGGTATTTAAGCTATCAGCAAATAATTATCTGTTGAAGCGTCTGATTTATATTATTTTCTTGGTGCTGGCTTCTACAGCAAGCCTGTCAGCCAATGCCCAGAATGACACCTTAAGCAACCTTTTCTTCACGCCCGTTCCTTTGTCACAAGCAGACTTGATTACACTGAATAACGGAGGCTTGTCAGATGCTGATAGGCAATCAGCGGCAGAAGCTATCCCCAGATTGCAGGAAGAATTCAACGATATGGAAGCTGAGGACCCAGGAGATCCTGAGTTACTGCGCCAACTCAATACACTTGGTCTGGCACAACAGGCGATTGATCAGCATGAAGAAGCAATCACAACTTTTAATAGCGCCGCTGGACTCGCCGTTGAGATTTACGGGGAAGGCAGCCTGCAACAAATCCCAATGCTTGAGCAGTCGATTCTCAGCCACTTAAAACTAAACAACATCTCAGAAATCACCGACATCGAAGAAAAGATTTACCAACTCAAATCTTCTCAATTTGCTGCAGATTCAGCTGAGATGTACAGTGCAATGACGAATCTGGCTGACTGGTACAGCTCAGCCTACTTCAAGGAAGGCTATCTTTCTCAATCACCTGGCTTTATTCCTCGAGTAACTTCAGCGCAACGGGTTAGACGACAAACTGGTATCAATACAACCGATGTAACAGGTAATTCATCACTCGGCGCTATAGCAGACGGCTCGATTCGAGATGTCACCATAAATGATGTAATCGACCTTCGCTTACGCAAACTTGAAGACCTGTATAAGGACTACCAAAGCTCTTACAGCAGTAACACCAGCCTTGCTACCGTTGTCGATGTAGCCAGACGCATCGCCCGTCTGGCTTACCATGCAGAACAGGAGATGGATTATGAAAGGGCCGTCAATGTGTTTTACCCCAACTATTCCGATTCACGTGAGCAGGCAGTACGTAATTCTGAACAACGTCGCGATGAAAGTTATGATGCAGGTAAAGCGGCTCTGGAATATGTGGTTAACCTGATACAGTCAGCCGAAGGAATCGGCAAACAACAGCTTGCCATAGCCATGCTTGATCTGGCTGACTGGGAGCTGGCCTATGGTAGCGTGGCCACTGCGCAAAGCACTTACCGGAACACTTATCAAATTTTACATGACGATGGGTTTAATGATGCTAGCATTGATGCTGCGCTGACATCTGCTATCCCTGTAGCAATTCCAAGAATCGGGGCTTTCCCGGCAACAAGACAAACTTCCGGGAGTTTGGGGCTTATTCAGAATCCTGATTACCGAGGTTACATTGATGTAAGTTTTTCTATTGATGCTCAAGGCAATACCGGCGACATCACATTTCTGGATGGCAGTAGCGAAGAGATTCCAAGAATTCAGAGCATCCTTGAAATCCAGCTTCGAATTACCAAATTCCGGCCTTTATTGAGAGCGGGAGAACTGTTTGCTCAGGAAGCTGTTGAATACAGGTATTACTATTCCTACTAGAAATAGAATTTAATCAACCCGGCTTATAACGTTATAGCCAATCCTTGATTTCATTTATGGCATTCTTATAACCTTTGCATTTCAGGGCATTAGGCTTTAGAATCGCCGCCCTAAATTATATGTACACAACTTTCGGAGCATAAATGCCTGTTGTCAGATTAAAAGAAAACGAGCCTTTTGACGTTGCTTTACGCCGCTTCAAGCGCTCTTGCGAAAAAGCCGGAATCCTGGCTGAAGTTCGTCGCCGTGAGTTTTACGAAAAGCCGACTTCCATACGCAAACGCAAAGCTGCCGCAGCTGTTAAGCGCCATATGAAGAAAGTCTCGCGCGAGACTCGAAGAACCAAGCGCCTCTACTAGCCAGTAGCCAGCCTCTCATCAATACACCACCTCCAGACATGTCTGAGCCGAGCTTAAAAACCAGAATCAGCGATGCCATGAAAGATGCCATGCGCGCCAAAGATAAGGCACGCCTGTCAGCCATTCGTTTGATGCTTGCCGAACTCAAAAAAGTTGAAGTCGATGAACGCATTGAGCTGGAAGATGATCGCATCTTCAGTATTCTGGATAAGATGCTGAAACAACGACGGGATTCCATAAAACAATATGAAGCTGGAAACCGCCAGGATTTAGCTGATGTTGAACAGGCGGAGATCGATGTTATTCAGGAATTCCTGCCTGTGGCACTGACTGAAGCAGAAATTTCCGACATAGTGAGTGATGCCATTAGCGAAGCTGGCGCAAGTTCCATGAAGGACATGGGTGCCGTCATGAATATTGTCCGCCCCAAAGTCATGGGTCGCGCCGATATGGGCCAGGTCAGCGGACTCGTTAAATCCAAACTTTCCTGATTTCCCACAATCTTTTAAAACACTTCTTTGCATTTTAAGTTATTCTTTACCAGCTAAAAATGGCAGCTTGCAAGCCCTGAAAAAATCTTTCTGAGTGAATAAAGCTGCGTCATGAGTGCAGCAAGTTCAAGGCAAAAATATTTTAAACCAGTGCAGCTTACTAACAGTAAGTGAGCATGGGGTAAAATATTTTTAACGAAGAAATTGCAAGCGTAATAGCAGCATCAGGCTAATTAAGATTAAAAAATTATATGGCAGGTTTAATCCCACAATCCTTCATCGACGACTTGCTCGCCCGCGCGGATATCGTGGACGTTGTTGGGGAACGTGTCACCCTTAGAAAAACCGGTAAAAACTATAGCGGACTTTGCCCTTTCCATCAGGAAAAAACACCTTCATTTTCGGTAGAACCTGACAAACAGTTTTATTATTGCTTTGGTTGTGGCAAAGGTGGTAACGCCATTGGCTTTGTCATGGATTATGAAAATATTGAGTATCCTCAAGCCATTGAATCACTCGCAAACAGCATGGGGCTGGAAGTCCCCAGAGAAGAATCTCCCAGGCTACAGCAACAGCGTGAGCTCAACCAGGCTCTCTTTGATGTACTGCAAAATGCCTCAAATTTTTACCAGCAACAACTACGTCAACACCCTGAAAAAAACTCTGTTATTAATTATCTCAAAGGCCGGGGGCTCAGTGGGGAGATAGCGCGCGACTTTAAACTGGGCTTTGCCCCACCAGGCTGGCAAAACGTATTAGAAAAACTGGGGAACACAGCTGATCAAAAGAAAGCTTTGCTTGATGCGGGGCTACTGATCGAAAATCCCGAAAACAAACGAAACCCTGTCTATGATCGCTTTAGAAATCGCATCATGTTCCCAATCAGAGATCAACGTGGTCGGGTTATAGCCTTTGGTGGGAGAGTTATTGGCGATGATAAACCGAAATATCTTAATTCTCCTGAAACGCCGGTATTCCACAAAGCCGAAGAGCTTTATGGGCTTTATGAAGCCAAACAAAAAGTTCGCAAGCTCGAGCGTCTTCTGATCGTAGAAGGGTATATGGATGTTATCGCCCTAGCCCAAAACGACATCCATTACTGTGTCGCAACTCTGGGCACAGCAACTTCAACCTCGCATCTGAAAAAACTATTTAAATTAGTCCCTGAAGTTGTATTTTGCTTTGATGGCGACAACGCAGGTCGTGATGCTGCCTGGCGTGCTTTGCAGCAGGCAATACCGCTTATGGAAGATGGCAGAAGTGCACGCTTCTTGTTTTTACCAGATGGGGAAGATCCGGACAGTCAGGTCAGAAAAATAGGCACTAAGGCATTTGTTGATTCGATCGGGAAAGCCGGCCAATTAGCTGAATTCTTTTTCGAAAATTTATGTTCACAAGTAGATATGGACTCACTTGAAGGTAGGGCCAAACTGGGCACCCTTGCTATGCCATTGATCAAACAATTCCCTGATGGATTGCTACGTCAGCTTATTCTTGACCAGCTGGCAAAACTGACCGGGGTAGAAACAACGACGCTACATAAGATGTATGGAGGAAGCTCAAAACCAGTGGAGCCTCATCCATATGCCCCGACAAAGCAGGCAGAACCTGTTGAGCCCGTAAAAACTGAAACTGCCTTAAATCCGGGGTCCTCAGCCCGTAAAAAGTCAGCGCAATCTGCCTGCAGGAAGGCAGTCAATCTCATTTTGCTGAGGCCAAGCATCGTAAACAAAATCGAAATAGACGAATCTATCAAGCAGCTGGAAGGCCAGGCAGTAGATTTGCTATTCGAGGTAATTAAGCTGGCCAGGAATGCTCCAACCAGCAGCACGCATGAACTGCTGGCAAGTATTTATGGCACACCGATTGGCTCTCAACTAATCCAATTACAGGATCGTGAGCAAATTACACCGGTAGCAGGCGTTGAGAAAGAATTCAAAGAAATTGTGCAATATTTGACAGCTGCGGCAAAAAAAGAAGAAGCACAAAATACACTTCTGGCAGAAGCCCGAAAAAAATTATCGGCTAAAGACCGGTCAAATGTGGCTAAAACTTGAATTTTAAGCAGCAAACCCTATCTAAGTATAAGTTGAACTAGTATCAATTTGCTGGCTTGGATATAATAGGCGGTTAGTTTTTATCCGTTGAATATTCTATCCCTTTCACAGGTTATACCGTAGATAACTTTAATAAATAACCATAGGTGACTTAGCCATATGAGCGACATCGGCACTCAACAATCCAGCCTTAAGGCATTGATTGCAAAAGGAAAAGAGCAGTCTTACCTGACTTATGCTCAAGTAAACGATCATTTGCCGGAATCTATTTCTGACCCGGATCAGGTTGAAGATATCATCCAGATGATTGATGACATGGGCATCAAGGTTTATGAAACCGCACCAGATGCCGATGAATTACTCATGATTGAGAATGAGTCAACTGACGAACTTGCTGCGGCCGAAGCTGCTGCTGCACTTGCTGCTGTAGAAAATGAAGCAGGTAGAACCACTGATCCGGTTCGTATGTATATGCGTGAAATGGGTACGGTTGAATTGCTGACACGTGAAGGTGAGATTGTTATTGCCAAACGCATTGAAGAAGGTATTCGTGAATTAATGGCAGCGATGGCATTTTTCCCGGGAACTGTCCAGTTCATTCTTGATGAATATGCTCTATATGAGAAAGATGAGCGCAAGCTTAGCGATATCCTGACGGGTTATCTGGACACTACTGACGATGACATTATTCCACCTGCTGATACAACGATAGATGACGATGAAAGTAATGCCGTCAGTACTGACGATGACGACGATGATGATGACAGTACTGCTGTAGCAGGAGACGATGATGACGAAGGCAGCTCCGGCCCTGACCCTGAAGAAGCAAAAATTCGTTTCGCTGAATTAAAGAAAACCTATAACGCCAGTCAGCGTGCATTGAAAAAGTATGGCCGCCAGCATGAAAAAGGCATTGCAGCCATGGAGTCTTTAGGTGAAGTATTCAAATACTTTAAATTGGTTCCCAAACAGTTTGACCCTCTGCTTGAACATATTCGCGGCATACTGAACCGCATCATGCGCCATGAAAAAAATATCCAGAATCTGGTAGTACGCACTGGGAAAATGCCTCGTTCAATTTTTATTAAAGAATTTCCGGGCAACGAAGTTAACCAAAAGTGGATTGAGCCTTATTTAAAAGGCAAACCCTACTCTGAAACTTTGGCTAAAGTTAAAGTTGAAGTGGTTCGTGCGCAGCGAAAATTAGCAATGGTTGAATCTGAAACCGGACTGACCATTGCAGAAATCAAAGACATCAATCGCCAAATGTCGATTGGTGAAGCTAAATCACGCCGAGCCAAAAAAGACATGGTTGAAGCGAATCTACGTCTGGTTATATCTATTGCCAAAAAATATACCAACCGGGGTTTGCAGTTCCTTGACCTTATTCAAGAGGGCAATATCGGCTTAATGAAAGCGGTGGATAAATTTGAATATCGTCGTGGATATA
>JAYQWA010000008.1:0-75736 GCA_038148755.1 Gammaproteobacteria bacterium | reverse complement strand
GCCGACTTATTACCACTTTGCCAATAAAACAAAAGACATGACCGAAGAAGAAGTGTTTGCCATGTTTTCTGGAACTTAAATTCTTCCTATTGCTGCCTCCATCCTCAAAAATAGATAAAATGTTCCATGACGTGATCTATGCTCAGTTAATTTACTCCAGGAATGTCCTGGTTCCAGCTCGGCAAACAGCCAGGGACGGCCGATGTTTTTTCTGAACCTGAAGCCAAGCCCATAATCAGAAATGGATCCTGGCTGGGTAATACCATTAATGCCAAAATAGTAAAGTAAGGCTGTTTGATCTGAAACCTGACGGGAATAACTCAACTGGCTACTCCAGCGTGCCCCGGATACATTCTCTTCTACACGGAAGTCATTTCCCCAGCGAATCAGTGATGTGTTTGATAATGCTTTGTCGATTTTATAGCGGGAAAGCGAACCAAAGCCATCACCATCAATAAAATACAAAGTATTTGCAAAGCGGTGTTGCATATCATTGCCGCTTGGTAATTCATAACGGTAACGAATGCTGGCTTTTGCCCGTAGTGATTATCGTAATCCAAGTCTGAAATCGAGACGGTTCCTTAGTTTATTTAGAATATTAAACTGCAGGTTGGCATTGATGGATTCCTGATTCGGGTTTTCTATATCCAGCTGATCATAAAAGTCTGTGCCTTCACCTTCATCTTCAGAAAATAATAAACTCAAGCGCTCATTGGCGATAGGTAAATGTATTTTGCCACGGAGGTGGAGGGAGGTATCTGAGCTGTTGTTTTGCCGCCAGAGATACTCTGTTGTGATTCTTAATGTTGAGTAGGCTGCTTCCAGGTCGCTACGGGGCTCACCAAAAAACCGATCTACTGTTTTTGCAAAATTATTGACTGAATTTGAAGCAAAGGACTGCCCTTGATCAAGCCAACCAAGACCAAAAGAGCCTTCAGCAGGAATGGTATTTTCTTCCTCTTGACTATATATGGGCTGACTCAGTAACACACTGATCAGGATAAAAGCATATATAGACGTTAGCCGGTTCATGAACTTGCTTGGAAAGATCGGGGAAAATTAATTTATACTTAAAATATAGATTTCTTTCTTGAAATGAAAGTGAGCTAACTCAAATAGTGCAAAAATCGAAAAAACAAAAAACACCAGACTCTTCATCATATCTGGCGCTCTATGGCTCACTTATGTCACCATTCACGACACAAGAGGCACTTGGCTTAAGTGGCCAACTAACATTGCTGGGGAAGTGCCAGCTGGCCGCAAAGCTGTATGATCTGGGCGACTATCCCGGGTTGACGCTGAGTAAGCATAAGTCAGATATTGTGCATGCAGAACTTTACAGTTTTTCAAATCAGGCTGTTCTTACAATTCTCGATGAGTTTGAAGACTATCAGCCGGAAGATGATCAGACATCGCTTTATAAGAGAATCCTGATTAATTTACTTGAACCGCAGATAGAGGCCTGGGTATATGTTTATAATCAGGCTGTATTAGAATCAAATTTCATACCAAGTGGCAGTTGGGAAACATATCTGGCTGGCAGAAAATAATTAACTGAGAAACGAGACAGGAGAAAACAATGGCCAATGAATGTTATCACGAACCCATTAACGAACTAAGTGATGAAACACGGGACATGCATCGGTCAATTACTTTGCTGATGGAAGAGCTGGAAGCCGTTGACTGGTATAACCAGCGGGTAGATGCCTGCAAGGATCCAGAGCTTAAAGCCATCCTGGCACATAACCGGGATGAAGAAAAAGAGCACGTGGCCATGACCCTGGAATGGATTCGCCGCAAAGATCCGACCTTTGATCATGAATTAAAGGATTTTCTGTTTACCGATAAGCCGATAGCACATGAATGAATCCAAAGGGGCTTCTAAGAAAATTTAATTTTTTATACGTATTAAGCGCGTAAAAATACGAACCTTATATGCTCTTTAAGCGAAGGTAGAACGAGGCAAAAGTTTAATTTAATGAAGGAGTTTGCTGATACTGTAAATGACTGAGTTAAATTAAACTTTTAACGAAGTAATACCGAGCTATAACCATGCTAATTATTTAAAAGGTTTGCTGGCGAATACTGATCTGTAAGCGGTCTCTCATCCGTATTCCAGTCCACTTCTTTGCTCATATGTTGCGGATAATCGGTAACATCCATGCCAAACATTTCCAGTCGGCTACGCCAGTTGGCAGCGCGCCGGTTCAGCGTAAACAGGTCCGGCAGCTCCTGCATGGACGCCATAATAATGCGGTTGCCGGTATTCGACATACGCAGATTAATGATCTCTCCGAATACATTCTGATAAGTTTGGGATTCTGCATCATACAGACGGCTGGTGGAAAAGGTGTTGGCAACCAGCATGCCGTTTTCAGGCAGTAACAATTTTATTTCTTCCAAAAATTCCTCAGTCATTAAATGCTCGGGAATATATTCCCCGTTAAAAGCATCAATGATAACTAGATCAAAAACTTCGTTGCGTAATGCCGCGCGTTTCACATAAACCCGGCCGTCACCAATATCGACTTTTATAAGATCAGTTTGCTCAAATTCAAAAAACTCTTCTGCCACATTTAATACAGCTTCATCTATTTCGGAAATAATGATTTCCGCTTCAGGGAATAAAGTATGGTAGACCTCAGGCAATGTCCCGCCACCCAGGCCAATGATTAAGATACGTTGTGGATTATCCTGAATCAGTAAACTGGACAATGTCATTTTTGCGTAGGGAAAAACCAGCTCTTGAGGATTTTCTAAAAATCGACAGGACTGGTTTTGTCCGGTTCGTCTTGTAATCGTAAAACGTAAACAACGTCTGGTTGAATCCTCAGTCACAATAATATTGCGATAGAGCGAGCGTTCCTGATGAATTTCACGAATGCCTCGTTGGGCATTACCCTCCTGAAAAACGAAAAAACTCGCCAGAAAAAAACAGGCAAAACTTGCAATCCAGTATTTCATCGAATTTCTGATCATGGGGAACTGACCACTGTAGAATTTTTGTGAAAAGTTTTACTTGAATAAATGGCCAGTAAGCCGGACGTAAGCAGGATTAAACCCATGGTGATTAATATCTGATTAACTTCAAACCACAGCACCAGATAAAAAGATGTTGCCAGTGTCCCCAGCGCACTGCCCATTGTGGAGACAAAATACAGCGTACCAGCGACATGTCCGCTATGCTGACTGTCTATCACCAGCAGACGAACCGAATAGGGTGCAATCATGCCAAGCACAGCCGTTGGCAGAAAGAACAAGATCATGGAAACGATTAGAGAACCATAACGCGGGTCTTCGATGACAAGGAAAAGTGCTTCCATCAGTTGATTGCCAAATAAAATCAATGGTGCCAGTAAAACTGCGGCCAGTACAAAAAAACTGCCGTGCTGTTTCAGACTCGGATTGTGCAGGGAAAGTCTGCCACCCAGCAAATAACCCAGCGATAAAGACAGCATAAAGACAGTAATAATGCTGCCCCAGACAAATATACTGCTACCAAAGTAAGGCGCGAGTATGCGCCCGCCAAGCAGTTCGATTGACATAATAATAAAGCCGCTGATAAAGGCCAGACACAGTATCAGCAGGTTGTTCAGTGAGGCAAAAGATTCGGCCAAAATAGTTTCCTGGGTTCTTCCTGTTCAGATAAAGCCTGCAAAGTATACCTAAAGCAGACATCAAAGGGGTCAGAGTAAGATTATTTTTTATAAAAGGATATGAGATGAAAGCTTAGACCTATCAAGTCAAGGTGCCCTGGTTCCTGCGTGGTTGACGGAATGATGTTAAAAACGGTGAAATGGCAAGTTGATAGGGCTATTATCTGAGCTCAAATGCATGAATGCTGGGTAAGAATAATTCAAAGGAGGCGAAATGGACTTTATCGTTAATAATCTGCCAGTGGCTATTATCTTTTTGGTCGCTGTTATTATTGTCCTGAAATCGGGCATTAAATTTGTGCCGCATAATACCGCTTTTGTGGTAGAGCGTTTTGGTAAATTTCAGTCCACCAAGTCAGCAGGACTTAACTTTATTATTCCTTTTATTGACCGCGTAGCTGCCAAGCGCTCTTTAAAGGAGCAGGCTGTCGATGTCCCAAGTCAGAGCGGTATCACCAAAGACAATATCAGTTTGTCGGTGGACGGAGTGCTCTATTTTCGTGTGCTTGATCCGTATAAGGCAACCTATGGTGTCGACAATTATGGCTTTGCCGTTACCCAGTTGGCACAGACGACAATGCGCTCCGAACTGGGAAAAATGGAGCTGGATAAAACCTTCGAAGAAAGAGATCAGCTCAACGCCAATATTGTCAATGCCATCAATGATGCAGCGGCACCCTGGGGTATTCAGGTGATGCGTTATGAGATCAAGGACATTGTGCCGCCGAACTCAATCATGGATGCCATGGAAGCACAAATGAAGGCAGAGCGTGTAAAGCGTGCGCAGATTCTGGAATCTGAAGGTGACCGACAGTCAGCGATTAATGTGGCGGAAGGTCAGAAAGCATCTGTTGTGCTAGCAGCAGAAGCGGATAAGGCTCAACAGATTTTACGGGCTGAAGGTGAAGCACAGGCAATTCTGGCAGTTGCCGAAGCGCAGGCTGAAGCCTTGAGAAAAGTTGGGGAGGCGGCCAATACAGAGGAAGGCCAGAAAGCCGTGCAGCTGGACCTGGGTACCAAGGCGATTGCAGCCAAAGCCGCTATAGCCAGGGAGTCGTCAGTTGTATTATTACCTGATAGTGGAACAGATGCTGCTAATATCGTGGCGCAGGCAATGAGAATTATTCAAACGCTAAACAAACATAATTCAGAAGAGGAAAAGTAAGATGGAGTGGCTTATTGCTAGCCTGAGCGGCATTTTATTATTTCTTGGTATTGCCTTACTGGCTGTTGAAATGCTGGTGTTTGTCTTTTCATCCTTCATTCTATTTTTCGTTGGCCTGGCATGTTTAATCACGGGTTTGTTAATGGTGCTGGGATTGTTGCCCCTGAGTCTGACGGTAGCTTTCGCGTCAGTTGCCATTTTGAGTGGGTTACTGGCCGTGTTGTTATGGAAGCCATTAAAGGATATGCAGAGTCACGTAGACCATACGTCAGCCAGTGGTGATCTGGTGGGACACAGTTTTATTCTCACTGGCGATGTCGCGCCGGGGCAAACGATTAATTACCGTTATTCCGGTATTGAATGGCGTGTAAAAAGTGATCAGGTGTTGCCCGCAGGAACTGAAGTGGAAGTTGCTGTAGCAAATGTCGGTGAATTTACCGTAAAACCAAAAGTGACTGAATCCTGAGTTAGACTTTACTAGCTTTGGGCCAGCAAACGTTAATTTTAGAAAGAGGAATTATGAAGACTAAAACCAGACATCAATCACGATCGTCACTATTTACATTAAGCTCGCTGGCTTTCGTTTGTTTATTTACAGCATGTTCTGAACCTACGGCTGAAGATCCAATGCCTGCACTTACACCTGCGCCGGTTTCCGATGCCATTATTTATGAAGGGGCACGTCTGATTATTGGCAATGGCGAAGTCATCGAAAATGCCAGTTTTTCAGTTGAAGATGGCCTGTTTGTCACAGTCGGCTCAACGGCAGCAATGACTTCACCTGCAGGAGCGACACGCGTAGATCTCAGTGGTATGACCGTGATGCCTGCAATCATTGATACGCATGTTCATCTGAACAACAGTCGTGATGCCTTGATTGCTGATTTGGAGAATCGTGCGCGTATGGGTGTCGTCGCAGCCCAGAGCCTTGGCCAGGATGGACTTGATACGCCACTGGAAATACGGAATGAAATTATTCCCAATGCTGCACGTTATCTGTCAGCCGGGCGTGGCATAACCTCGCCGGAGCCCGGGCGTACTGAAATTCCGCATTGGGTGACCACAGAGGAGGAAGCCCGCCTGGCAGTCCGAGACGAAGTGGCACGTGATGTTGATGTGATAAAAATATGGGTTGATGATCGTGGACAATATGAACGATTGAGCCCGGCACTGTATAGCGCGGTTATCGATGAAGCACATCAGAATAATAAGCCGGTTGCTGCACATATTTTCAGGCTCGAAGATGCCAAAGGTTTACTGGAGGCAGGTATTGATATCTTTGCCCATGGCGTCCAGGATCAGGACATCGATGACGAGTTTGTGGATATGGTGCTGGCCAGACCCAATGTGGTGCTTATCCCCAATTTGCCATACCGCGGTGTGCCGACAGACCTCAGCTGGTTACAAGGTTTGATGCCTGCGGAGGAACTGTCTCAACTTGAAGCATCAAATATTGACCGCCCGGAGGTACAGGACGCTTTTGGCATTCAGGCAAGAAATCTGGCAAGACTCAACGCAGCCGGAATGACAATAGCGATGGGAACCGATGGAAATTCATACTGGGGGCCACATATTGAAATGGAAGACATGGTAGCCTCAGGCATGTCTCCGGCAGATGTAATTGTTGCTGCTACCCAAAACTCAGCCGAGCTTTTAGGTTTTAATGAACTGGGAACAGTGGAAGCCGGTAAAAGCGCAGATTTTATTGTGCTTGAAGCAAACCCACTGGATGACATTACCAATACTCGTCGTATCGTGAGTGTTTATCTGCGTGGTGAGATGGTACCGCGGTAACAGCGTCCAGCAACAGTACCCAGATAAGATGAATTAGAAATGCCTCTCTCAACACCGGCACCAAGAGAACACCTGCATACCCGCACTGTATCCTATAAAGGTTACAGGCGTGAAGATGGGTTATGGGATATAGAAGGGCATCTTACAGATACCAAAACTTATCCTATTGATAATTCCTGGCGTAATAAAATTGAAGTTGGTGAGGCACTGCATGAAATGTTAGTCAGGGTTACTGTTGATGATGAGTTAACAATAAAAGATATTGAAGCAGTAACGGATAACAGTCCTTTTGAAATGTGCCCGGATATTACGCCGAATTATAAAGCCCTGATTGGTCTTACGATCGGTGCAGGCTGGCGCCAGACCATAAGACAGAAAGTTGGTGGCGTTGCCGGTTGTACCCATATAACAGAGCTGTTGTTTCCTCTAGCGACAGCCGCGATACAAACCATCATGCCGATGAAAGCCAAAGCTGGCAGCAATAAATTAGGCAGCAACAAGACATCAGATTCGGAAAGGCCCTTTGTCCTGAATACCTGCCACGCCTGGGCAACAGATTCAGAAGTTGTCAGAAAACACGAGCCTGATTTTTATACGGGGCATGATTCTGAGAGCGGCTCTGGAAGCTGAGTCAGCAACGACAGACATTTTTTATTGCGTTTGCATATAAGGTCGGGGCGTATCAGATTTCCGACATAATTTATTCCTGGCTTTGCCATAGTTTGCTGTTTTAATTACCGCTTCTGAATATTCGATAAGTGAAACTTGTCTCTTATCTTGCCTCTTATAAAGAGGCTTGAAACAGGAAATGTAAAAGGAGCATGTCGGTGAAAACCCTTACAGTAATTTTGTTAGCATTCTTGATGCAGGCATGCGCCAGTATCGATACAGATTATTGCCGTATCGCTGAGAATAACTGCACTTTTGTGCTTTACAGTGAAGGGGATGATGAACAGTTTGCCGTAAACCAGGCAAGAGCTTCTGAACGGTTTACCCCGGCCTCTAACTTTAAAATAGCCAATTCCTTAATTGCACTGGAAACGAACACGCTGTCTGGTCCGGATCAGTTACTTGTCGTTGATCTGGATAAATATCCAGAAGAAAGCTGGTGGCAGCCTGGCTGGGCAACGCAGACTTATGATTTAAGGGGCGCATTCCAGAACTCGGTTTATCCGATATACCGCAGCATAGCCAGTGCTATCGGGCAGCAGAATATGGCAAATTATCTGGCTGTTTTTAATTACGGCAATCGTGATATTTCATCCGGGCTGGATAGCTTTTGGGTTGATGGCAGTCTGGAAATTTCTGCCTTGGAACAAATCGAATTTTTACAGAAGCTCTATCACAATGAGTTTGCTTTAAAGCAGGAAAGCCTGGATGGTTTGAAAGAAATCATGCTAGTGGAAGAGACCGATACCTATAAAATTTATGCAAAAACCGGGGCGGCTTTAGTTGGGGAGAATAACGCCGTACTCTGGTATGTGGGCTTTATCGAGAATGATACAGGTCTGCATTACTTTGCGTTTAATATGCATAGAGCCCCGGCACCGGGAAATGCTCAATTGCGAATAGAACTGACGAGAAATTATCTTAGAAGTCAGAAAATAATTTGATGAGAGACTTGGCTTTTATTCGCCGGCCTCATAAAAAGCCTTAAAGCCACCATAAAGCTCCCACAAATCAATTTTGGATGATAGCTCGTAGGGTGAATGCATGCTGACTATGCCGATGCCGACATCAATAACATCCATATTCTGACCGGCAAACCAGGCTGCAATTGTCCCGCCACCATAACCGGCGTCATAAGAATGCGTTTGCCACTTAACCCCGGCATCATCAAAAACACCGCGTATATAGGCAAAAAATTCCGAGTTTGCTTCGCGTCCCGCACCATATTCCTTCACGACCAGACCATAACCCAGGCGGGAAGTGAGCATCTGGTTTTGTGGCGAAGGGAATATTGGATTCAATGCTGTGGTAGTGTCACTGACCAGGACTTTACTCTGTGCATAACTTCTTCTCAAGTCCAGATCGCTGAAAGAGCCGGAAGTGGCTGCAATCAATTCTGCAATCAGGCTATTGAACCATTCTGAGTTTACGCCGGTGTTCCATGAACTGGTTTCTTCATTGTTTACGGCATAGGCAAACACGCTTTGCTCAGGCACACCGACATCAGCAATAGCACGCAGACTGACATAGGCAGTTGCTCTGTCATCCTGGCCATAGGCTGCGACCAGGGCACGATCGAGTCCTACATCACGTGGGCGAGTGACAGGTATTATTTGAAGATCGGCAGAGAGTAAGTCATCAGCCTCTATGCCATATTGATCATCCAGGATTGCCAGCAAACGATCCGAAGGCATGGCAAATTGCGGCTCATTATCAACCGGCAGGGAGGCAATAATTGGTTCAAGTTCTTCGGTTCGGATCACATCACGCTGGCTTCTGTCGCGGTAATCAGCATCGATATGTGGCGCCAGATCGGTAATCAGCAAGACCGGATCATTTTCATCCAAACCGATTTCAACCCATACCGTAGAGCCATCAGTCTTGTCCACCCGGCCAATGATGCCCAGAGGTATGTTGACCCATTGATAATTTTTGATGCCGCCATGCACCTGAGTATCAATGGTGACAGCGCCGTTTCTGTCTCTGAGCGGAATCGTTTTAAATTCTATCCGTGGTGAATCAATATGCGTATTCACAATTCTAATGCCCTCGGAGATAGCCTCATTACCGATGATAAAAAGCACCACTGTTCTGTCGCGATTAACAGCATACCAGCGGGATCCAGGTGTCATGGCCGCAGCATCAACGGCCGGAGTCCAAAGCTGGAAACCTTCAGCTTCAGCAAAGGCCACGCCTTCCCGAACAAACCAGAGTTCGCTCCTGGCACGAGCTATAAAACTTTTAAAGTCTTCAGCAAAGGCCATGACTTGAGCCTGTTCTCGCTGGTCAATTTCAAGCCAGGCTGAACTAAAATTCTGGGCAAACAGAGGTGAGGCAAAAATGGCAAAGCCGGTAAGTATTACAATTATTAAAAGTTGTCTGACTTTTTTCATGGCTGTCTCCAATGATCCGTTTCCTAGGATAAATGATTTCCGTCCCGTGCTAAATATTCAATGATTCTGTTAAGCATGTTGAGCCAGCGCCCAAAGCACATGTTCTTTCACTAAAGCAGAAGGGTGTTCAATTTTATTTTGCAGGGCTGCCCTTATTGCCGGACTGCTTTCTGCATTAGTTTTTACATTACCCAGGCCCACTGCGAGATTTCTCAACCAGCATTCATAACCTATTCTTCTGATGGGCGAACTAGCTGTTTTTTCCAGAAATTCACTTTCAGTCCAGTTAAACAAGGTAATGAGCTCGCTCTGGTCAAGTTCATGGCGGGGTGAAAAGTCTTTTTCCCGTGTTGGCGAAGAAAATTTATTCCAGGGGCAGCACAGCTGGCAGTCATCACAACCAAAAACACGGTTACCAATCAAGGAACGCAGCTTTTCCGGAATGGCTGTTCTTAATTCAATGGTCAGATAGGAAATACATTTGCGGGCATCCAGATTATTGGGGCCAACAAAGGCATCGGTCGGGCAGACATCCAGGCAGCTACGGCAAGTCCCGCAGTGATTACCGGCTTTATTATCAACAGGCAAGGGCAGATCAGTAAAAAGTTCACCAAGAAAAAACCATGAGCCGGCTTTTTTATTTATCAGCATGGTATTTTTCCCGATCCAGCCGAGCCCGGCTTTTTCAGCAATAGCACGTTCCAGGACAGGCGCGCTGTCAACCAAAGCACGGTAACCAAAATCGCCGGTACTTTGTTGTATTTTGTCAGCCAGTTTTTGCAGGCGTTGCCGGATTACTTTGTGATAATCCCGTCCTAGCGCATAACGGCTGATATAAGCCAGTGATGAATTATTTAATACTTTGATACTTTGCGGTTCTGCCGGCAAATAATCCATACGTGCTGAAATAATTCTCAAAGTACCGGGGACCAGTTGTTCAGGATGGCTGCGCATGGCGCCATGCCGTTGCATATAATCCATTTCCCCGTGAAAATTATTTGCCAGCCAGGTTTGCAGATGTGCTTCAGCGTCACTGAGATCTATATCACTAATACCAATTTGCTGAAAACCAAGCTCGCGACCCCAGATTTTGATATCGTCAGCCAGTTTTGAAAAATTGATTTCAGTCATTATTTAAACAATATTTTCATAAATATAAAAAAATAATAGCAATACTGAATTAATATTTAAGAATCGTTACTTTCACGCTGGCGAACTCTTTTTAAAACCAACTAAAACCAATTAAGAGAAAGGTCACGAGCGAAATGTAGAAAGCACAGGAGTTCTATTCCTTAGTCTGCCCAACTTCGATCAGTTAATTGAGAAATCTTGTTTTGTAGTTGCTGTGAACTTGGAAGATTAGACTGTAAATGATGCGCCCATTTATATTTTACATGCTGTAAAAATTTAGTATTCCAGGATGGGTGCGCTTCTTTACGATCCTGCCAATATAAAATGAATTCTTTAATTTGTTCGCGGGCAAAATTTTCATCTATATTGGCCATCGCCAGCACTTCAAAACAGGCCGGGCTGGGTTGATAGTCCGCTGGTATTAATCGCGGTGTCGGATCATTTTCTACCGCCAGCGTAAATTTGGCCCACTGGCGCCGAATATGCGCAATAAATTTGGTATTCCAGGTGCTGGTGACAAGCCCGCGCTCTTTCCAGTAAAGAATGAATTCAGGAATGGAGTCTTCAATGAAGCTGCTGTTAACACCGGCATTTTCCAGAATGTCGAGGGCTTCCTCATTAGGCCGCCAGGTGCTGCTCATGTCTGACTCGAGTTCTTTGGCGCCTTGGAAACTTTGTTCCTTGCGCCAGTCCTTTAGAATCCAGTTCAGAAAAGTATTGTGCCATGAGTACTGGGCTTTTTGCCGTTCACGCCAATACATAATAAAACTTTTAACCCGTTGCTCGATGAATTCTCTGGGGATATTGTGCTGTTGTAACTGCTGATAAAGGTCTTCGCTGGGTTGCCAGTTTGAGGGAATAAAACTGGCCTTGCCACTGGCATCTGCGCGATTTAAGACAGAGTTTAGACTGCTTGGTTTTCTGGGGCTCGCGGCAGGCAGCTCGGTCTTTGTTTCATAAGGCTGATTAATGGCTATCAGAAAAGTATCGGCGTTTTCTGCAACGGCCTCCAGATAAATGAGTCCTTTCTCCAGCAGGTTTTGCCGCACTCGCTTAATATCAATTAAAGTCCAGAAGGGCATCGCTTTTTGCAGAATAGCGTAATCAAGTTCAGTCCAGCGCAGTTGTTTGCGGACGATCACGGGGTGTTGCAAAAATAATTCGCTGATGACGTGGAGCATGACGGTTTCTTCAAGCCCGATAGTTGCTGCCAGGGTTGGTGAAATTAGTAAAGGGCGTTCAGGAATCAGGCTTGAGGTCATGGCTAAAAATGTTAACACAGTGTGGGAACACTGTCAGAGTATAAGCCTGTGATAAAGCTGTGGGAAAGTTAATTACGCAGGATTAAATTCATCGTCTTCAATTATTCTCATGGGCAAGAGGTCACTGTCTCCGGTAATCAGGACAGAGTTGTCAGTGCGCATACAGGCGCCAGCGTAGGAACCCTCGACGCTAAAGCTACACAGTTGAATATTGAGCCTATTTACTTGAGGCAGCATGCACAGCTCCTGATAAATCACATCCTGGTTTTCAAATTTTCCACCGGTGGCTTCCAGCACGGTGTTTTTCTCTATCAAACTGATGTTATGGCCGCAACGGCCGGCGATAGGCTTTTCGGCAAAGCCGTTTTGCTTTAATTCATTTGTCAGACTAAATTGCGTATTAAGCAGGAAAGGGTGATCCGGGAAGAGCATCCAGAGAACGGCAAGAATGGCTTTATTGCTGGGGATAAGGGTCCATAAAGGTTCAAAGACCACAACTTCGCTACGCAAGAGGACATCGACCAGTCTCGGGCTGCCGGTTCTGATCTGATCAAATTCATAAGCATCCATACGGCTATCATCCTGTTCGCATTCTTCCCGTAATTGATCCAGCGCTGTTTCCCAGGCCCAGGTTTTCCAGACCCAACGCACTTCAATACCTTCAGCGTCAGTGATTTGTCCCTGTGCATTCCAGCTCAGGGTATTGAAATCTTTTAGTACCTTACAGGTAATACCTGCCTGCTCCATTGCTTCCTTCATAAACAACGCGTGATAGGTTTCTTCCAGATCCTTGTCCTGGAGAATATGCAGAACGCCTTTAACAGAACTATTACGCCAGGCTTCTACCAGTTCTTTATGTAATTTACTGCCGGCACTGCGTCCTTCCGCCACATCGAAATGTTCTGCCCATTTGTCCTGAACTTTACCGCATTCCATATAACAGGAAGCAGAATCACAATTGTATTCATAAACCTTGAGTCCCTGGTCATGCAGACAGAAATCAAAGCGGCCAGTGATCATTTCATTGCGGCGGTTATCCCAGGACTGTTTGATACGTTGCCACAAAACTCTAGGGAGATTGAATTTTTCCAGAATCTCCTCATGTTGCAGGACGTAGTCCGTGGCATGCAGAAACAGGGCATGCAGTTCATTGGTGGCGCGCTTTAATTCTTTTGCTGCCGTCTCACTGATGACCAGATACTTGTTGTAATTATCAGGGTTGCTGGTCAGATGATGACCTCCCATCATTTTGACAAAAGTAGCCTCATCTTCATTGGCAATATTTAACCAGGATTGTGCCGGGTTTATGTTTTGTTTTGATTCCCGCATGTGAATGGCAAACATGTTTTTTCTGGGAGGAGTATGGATGACGGCATTGGTTTCATCATCGGTTTGAATGACCCAGCCTAACAAAGGCGCATCAGCAAAAGAACTTTCAATCCAGTAGGCCCCATCTTCGGCAATTTGTGCTTTTAATTCACGGGAGAAATTCTGGCCTTCGGGCCAGACATGGTGGTGATTGTTTTGTTCGACCAGACGGATTCTGTCGGCATAGACCTCTGTCACAATCGCGACATGGCCTGTCACTTCAAATTCTCCACCTTCGTCCCAGATGAGCATGCAGCCTGGCTCGGGGTGTCGGTATGAACCGTTTTTAAATGATTTTAGCGTTAACCTTTCCGGTTTTTTCCCTTTGATAACTCGGACGTGGCTGAGCTGAAAAATGTCGTAAGCCATCGGGACATCGTCAAAAATGTAACCTTTATTCAGAAACATCCAGCGCCGTGCAAATTCAACACACTGCCATTTGTAGCCCATAAAAATGTCATCGACATAACTGCGATAAGCATGGCGATTGGGCAGTTCTTTTTCATCTGCAGTGTTGTAATCAGATGAGTAGATGGGAACATTACCGGGAGCATAACCGAGTATAGTGCCAAACTTGGCGGGTTCCTGAATGGCAGTAAGGTGTGGATCAGCTGAATTAGGATCAGGCATTACTTATTGCTTGCCGAAGAAAAAAGGTGGCGCACAATAGCATTTTGTTGCTGAAAAGCAATAATTATTTACAGCAAGATTGTCTGCCCCTGAAGGGCGGTCACAGTGCGCCTATAGCCTCACTTAATCGTGCCACTGGGATAACCTGCATGCCTTTGATGGCCTGTTTGGGCGCATTGGCTTTTGGTACAACAGCCCGGGTGAAACCATGCTTGGCAGCTTCCTGCAGGCGTTGTTGCCCATTAGGCACAGGACGAATTTCACCGGCAAGGCCGACTTCACCAAATACAACCAGCTCCTGATCAAGGGCCTTGTCTTTAAAGCTTGAAACGATCGCAAGTATCAGGGCCAGGTCAGCACTGGTTTCACTTACCCGCACCCCACCCACGACATTGGCGAAAACATCCTGATCTGCCATAAACAGGCCACCATGTCTGTGCAGGACAGCCAGTAGCATGGCCAGCCGATTATGATCAAGGCCAACCGCGATACGGCGTGGATTGCCAAATTGAGAGCTGTCTACCAGCGCCTGAATCTCCACTAACAAGGGTCGTGTGCCTTCCCATAAAACAGTGACCAGAGAACCGGGAGAAATTTCTTCGGTACGCGCAAGAAAAATCGCTGAAGGATTCTTTACTTCTTTAAGACCGCTTTCGGTCATGGCAAAAACACCCAGCTCATTGACGGCGCCGAAACGGTTTTTCTGTCCTCGCAGGGTGCGGTAGCGTGAGTCATCACCGCCTTCCAACATCATAAAACAGTCAATCATGTGCTCGAGCACTTTCGGGCCGGCCAGATTACCGTCTTTAGTGACGTGTCCCACCAGAAAAATGGCAGTATTGGTTTGCTTGGCGTATTGCACCAGATAGGCAGCGCATTCGCGTACCTGACTAACTGATCCGGGTGCGGAAGCAATATCGGTGCTGTGCATGACTTGAATGGAATCAATCACCATTATTTTAGGTTGGTGTTCCTGAGCAACATTGGTGATTTCATTAATATTGGTTTCAGCCAACATCAAGAGTTTATCGCTAGGCAGATTCAGGCGCTTGGCGCGCATGGCTACTTGTTGCAGGGATTCTTCGCCGGTGACATAGAGCGCTTTGATGTCCTGCGATAATTTACACAGGATTTGCAGCAGCAGAGTACTTTTCCCGGCGCCAGGATTACCACCGATCAGGATGGCAGAACCAGGCACAATACCATCACCCAGTACCCGGTCAAATTCACTGATGCCAGTTGCAATGCGTGGCTGCTCATCAAGATTAATATCATTCAGTGTTTTGACAGAAGACAGGCTGCCGGTAATACCCTGACGTTTAAAGTTTGCTGCAGCAGAAGGCGCCTTGGCAGGACCAAGATTTATTTTTGACAGTGTGTTCCACTCACCGCAACTGGAACATTGTCCCTGCCATTGCCCGTGTTCGGCACCGCAATCATTACAGACATAGGCTGACTTTTGTTTAGCCATACTAAGATAAATACTCTCTTTCTACTCGCGAGGCGATACTGCAAGTTAAATTATAGGAGAGTATGCCGGTATGTTCGGCCACTTCATCCAGCGATAAGTCTTCTCCCCAGAGCGTGACAATATCGTCAATTTGCGCTTCCGGTAAAGCAGACAAATCCACGGCCAGCATATCCATGGATACCCGACCAACTGTCGTTGTGCGTTTGCCATTGACCAGTACCGGCGTGCCATTCGGCGCATTGCTGGGATAACCATCAGCATAACCAACACTGACGATTCCGATGCGCATATCCTGCGGACAAATAAACTGGGAGCAATAACCGACATTGTCACCGGCTTTGCATTGCTGGATAGTGATGATTCTGGCTTGCAGGCTCATAACAGCCTGTAAACCAAATTTTTCCCGGCGCAGTTTTTCATCAGAGTAAGGAAAGGGTGAACTGCCGTAAAGCATGATGCCGGGTCTTACCCAGTTGGCATTCGCGCCAAAATCAGCCAGCAAGCCTGATGAAGCGGGAATGCTGATTTCTGCGTCAGGAACCTGTTCAGTAGCCTTGGTAAAGCAGTCCAGTTGTTGCTGATTAAGGGCCGAATCCAGCAGGTTGGCATTGGCCAGATGTGTCATCAAAATGACTTTCTGACACCAGCTTTTATTTTGTAAGGCCTGGTAAGTTTTCAAAACATCATCCGGCATAATGCCAAGCCTGTTCATGCCGGAATTCGTTTTCAGCCAGATGGTCAGGGCTGTTGCTTTTGCCGCTTTGCCGAGTTCTGTTTCCAGCCAGTTTAATTGTTCCGTGTTGTGAACAACGAGCTGATAACCGGCACGGGCTATACGGGCAATGTCAGTGCGTTCAATAAGACCCTGCAATATCAGTATGGGTTTGTCAGTGCCTGAGGCTGTCAGTTGATCAGCTTCGTCAACATCAGTAACTGCATAGACATCAGCGTCTTGCAGGGCTTCAGCAGCCTGGAGCAGACCATGTCCATAAGCGTTGGCTTTAATGACGACCACCAGGTTGCGCTTGTTGGCATAAGTACGGGCGACGTTCAGATTATGGCGGAGAGCACTGAGATTGATCGTCGCTTTAACCCGATGGATCACTCGTCGAAATCTCCGGGATCGTTATCGTAGCCGCCGAAACTGGAGCCCCCGGGATTGAACTGCTGTTCAGCACTCATTGGCATGTAATTTTCAAAGCGTGTGTATTTGCCGATGAAGCTTAGATTGCAGGTACCGATGGGGCCGTTACGTTGCTTACCGAGAATGATTTCAGCCACGCCTTTATGTTCGGTGTCTTCATTGTAAACTTCATCGCGATAGACAAACATGATGACATCGGCATCCTGTTCGATGGCACCGGATTCCCTTAAATCAGACATCACAGGCCGTTTGTTGGGTCGCTGTTCCAGACTTCGGTTTAGCTGTGATAAAGCAACCACCGGACATTCAAATTCACGCGCCATCAGTTTCAATGCCCGTGATATTTCAGAAATTTCGCCGGTGCGATTTTCAGAACTGCCTCGCAATTGCATTAACTGCAGATAATCGACCATAATCATGCCGATTTTATTATCATGATCTTTGGCAACCCTTCTGGCACGGGCGCGCATTTCCGTAGGGTTAAGGCCAACAGTGTCATCAATATATAAAGGTTTGCCGGTTAACTTGTTAATCGCGTGGGTCAGTTTGGGCCAGTCATCTTCCAGCAGCTTTCCATTTCGCATGCGGGTTTGATCGACTTTGCCAATCGAAGACAGCATACGTGTAATCAGGCTCTCAGCTGGCATTTCGAGACTGAACACCAGTACCGGAAGCGGTTCATCTTTACTTAAAATATAGTTTTCCACCAGGTTCATGGCAAAAGCGGTTTTACCCATGGAAGGGCGGCCGGCAACAATAACCAAATCTGATTTCTGCAAGCCGGAGGTCTGATTATTCAGATCTTTAAAACCGGTAGTCAGGCCGGTCAGGTTGCCTTCTGCATTGAAAAGCTCCTCTAGCCGGTTCAGACCTTTTTTCAAGAGCGGGTCAACCTTTTGTGGGCCGCCGTCTTTGGGCCGCTCATCGGCAATTTTGAAGACATGCTGCTCTGCCAGATCCAGCAGCTCAGCACTTTCACGGCCATCGGGATTGTAGGCACTGTCAGCAATTTGGTTGGCTACCGATATCAGCTGCCGCAGAATGGCGCGTTCCCGAATAATATTGGCATAGGCCAGGATATTTGCCGTGCTGGGTGTGTTGCTGGCGATCTCGGCCAGATAATCAAGACCACCACACAGTTCAAGTTGATTAATATGATCCAGTGCTTCAGCCAGGGTTACCAGATCAATCGGTTTACCTGCATCATTCTGCTTTTGCATGGCAAGATAAATGGTGCTGTGTTCCTTGCGGTAAAAATCCGAGTCAATCAGGATGTCAGCAACATCGTCCCATACACTATTATCCAGCATCAGACCTCCGAGAACGGCCTGCTCAGCATCAATTGAATGAGGCGGTAACTTCAGACTGCTGGTACTGCCTAAGGCGGTATCTAAGCTTCTGGGTTGGCTGGATGGAAAATCTGACATTAATTTAAATTTTTACAGTTAAGACAAATTGATTAGCGTAAAAAAAATCTGCGGGGCTTCGCCGGCAGGTCAGACAATATTAACTTAAATATTCTGATCGTGTGAGCCTTAGCTTTCATTTATTAATAAAAAAATGCATTCGTGTCGAGGAGGCAAAGTTTTAACGTTTCGTTAACTTTCCATAAACAGTTATAAAACAGTTAACTACCTCAATTAATTAAAAATGATCTATAGAATGTAGTTATGTCCTCGAAGGAATAAGGGCCTTGAAAATTTGAATCGTTAAACAAAAGGGTGACAGGAATGAATAAATCCAGATCATTTTCCAGAAGCAGATTGGCTTTTTCGGTAAGCTTGCTGAGTACAGTATTAGCGTCACAGTCTGGCTTTGCGCAAAGGCCTGCGCCAGCCATCCAGGAAATTGCTGTTTTTGGGCGTAATACTGACTTGGTCGGAGAGGCTGTTTCAGCCAGCGTTGGCTATGTCGGAGGCGATGATCTATTAATCCGTCCCCTGGTAAAAACATCTGAACTACTTGAATCCATGCCGGGGATGGTGGCAGTACAGCACTCGGGTTCAGGTAAAGCCAATCAGTATTTTTTAAGAGGTTTTAACCTAGATCATGGCACTGACTATACCGTACAACTGGATGGTGTGCCTCTCAACATGCGTACACATGGCCATGGACAAGGTTATCTGGATGTTAATGGTGTTATTCCTGAAACGGTTGAAGGCATTGATTACCGCAAGGGGCCTTATTATGCGGATCTTGGCGATTTTTCCATGGCCGGAGCATCCTATATTCATACTATTGATGTGGTGGAACGCTCTTTTGTTTCTGCAGAAGTCGGAGAAGATGGTTGGCGGCGTTATGTTGGCGGTATGAGCCAGGAGCTTAGTGGTGGCACATTATCGTTAATTGGTGAATATAAAAATTTCGATGGTCCCTGGGAGAAGGAAGAAGACCTTGGCCATTTTTCAATCTGGGCCAAGTACCTGACGCAAACCAGTTTTGGTGATGCTGCTTTAACGTTTTCAGGCTACCGAGCCAGCTGGGATCCGACAGAACAAATTCCTGAGCGAGCTTTCGGCACAGCGGTATGTGAAGATGCTTTCTGCTCGCTAGACTCAACGGCTGAAGGTGAAACGACTCGCTGGATTGCCAATGTAGAACTAGCAGGTTCAGATTGGGACGCAAATGTCTATGCCCAGTTCTATGACTGGACCATGTCATCGAATCCGACCTATGATTTTCAGATTAACCAGTTTGACAAACGCTGGGTTGTTGGTGGGCAGGCTAATAAAACATTGCTGGAAAATAATGATTTTCAACTGCTTGCTGGTGGTGATGTGCGCTATGACAACGGC
Source organism: Gammaproteobacteria bacterium (assembly GCA_038148755.1). GTDB lineage: Bacteria > Pseudomonadota > Gammaproteobacteria > Pseudomonadales > Pseudohongiellaceae > UBA5109. The sequence goes on along the minus strand of JAYQWA010000008.1, from coordinate 56,258 downwards.
AGCCGGATTGGCGTGGAGCAGTTCAATAATGGTGTTTATGCCGCTGACATTGCCAGCAATGAAATTACTGAAGCCTCTATCGGTACTTTTCTTGAGGGGACCTGGTATGTCAACCCGGATTTACGCCTGACTGGCGGATTGCGTGCAGATTTTTTTGATTTCAATGCCAAGGCACTAAATGCCTTGAGTGCGGATGGTAACGAAACGGCTTCACAGGCTTCACCAAAATTCGCGCTTGCCTATACCCCCCTGGAAAACCTTGAGTTGTACTATAACTGGGGCCGGGGCTTTCATTCGAACGATGCCCGCGGTGTGGTTAACAGCGTTAGTCCCGTACCCGGAATTTCAGCAGGTACCGGCTATGAAGTAGGTGGCAGATTAACACTGGGAGACTTTAAATTTACCAGCGCCTACTGGTGGCTGAATCAGGACAGTGAACTGATTTTTGTAGGAGATTCCAATTCAGTCGAGCCAAAAGGAGGTTCTGAAAGAGACGGTTATGAGTTGACCATGTTCTGGCAGCCGACAAACTGGCTGGGTGTTGATGCATCTTATACCAGCAGTGATGCCCGTTATGTGAATAATCTGGAGGGTATTTACGTTGAACAGGCTGTAGAAGAGGCCGTGCAGCTTGGTGTTTCAGTAACCAGGCCGACCTGGGATGCCAGTCTTCGTTTACGTTATTTAGGTCCTTACGCCCTTGATGCATCTAACACTCGCAGAGGAGAGTCCCTGACGACTATTAATATGCGGACAGCCTATCACTGGAGCTCAGTGACCATGTTCCTTGAGGTGATTAATCTGGCTGATACTGACGGCAAGGAAATTGTTTACTATTACCCTGCCTACGTTCAGGGGCTGGATGCACCGGGTCTGACGTCAGATGATATTGATTGTGATGTCACCAACTGTTTCATGAGTCGAGCCACTTTACCAAGGTCATTCAGATTAGGTGTCAGCTATCAATTTTAACGCTAACTTTTATAACATTTAGTTGCTCAATATTTAGTTGTTTGTGCAATTGGTCATCCGGGTTTCGAGGTACAAGAAATCCGGCTCAGCCCAATATAGTAAGGTAACTTACTGTTTTTAAATAAAATAAATTGTTAACGTGTGTTAAATAAACTTCATTTCAAAATCTCTGCTTATTTTTTTAACGTTAAAAAATCACTTGTAATTTGGTGAGTTTTCGCCAAAATGCGCTTCTCCAAGCATTCCAGACATAACTAATACAAAATATGAGTAATATTCAGCCCGAAGAGCTGCAGGCCCTAATACAACGGATCATTAATAGCGGGGTATTGGGACGCTCTCGAACCTATGCCGAGATTCTGACCTACCTGGCTGAGTGTGTCATTAATGGCAATAATCCCAAGGAAATGGCTATTGCTATTGATGTACTGGGACGTGATGCTGATTTTGATGTTGGCAAGGATTCCATTGTCCGGGTTCATATCTATCACCTGCGCAATAAACTGAAAGCTTATTTTGATAAATACGGCAAGCAGGAAAAATATCTGCTGGATATTCCAAAAGGTCAGTACATATTGACAGCCATTCCTGTTGATGAAGTGCCTGCTGAAGCAAAAGGCCTGACAGGCCAGCCATTAAAGCGTGAAGCGGTGACACAGTGGCTGGCAGCAGTGGCAATTTTGCTGCTGCTGTTGAATCTCTTTTTCCAGTTTGATCAAAACGAATCGCAAGCTGAAAGCACCAGTGCTTTCGCAACACTGAGTCCCTGGAAGAACATGTTTGATGATGAAGCGCCAATTCTTATTTTGATTGGTGATTACTATATTTTCGGTGAATTAAATGAGCGCGGAGATGTTATCCGTATGATCCGTGAATTTGATGTGAATTCTCCTGAGGAACTGACCTTTCTGCAGGAAATGGGTGTAGCAGGAACGGGAAAATATTTTGATCTCAACTTAAATTACATTCCCAGTTCAACTGCTTATGCAGTGACACAGATCATGAAAATCCTTTTGCAGGGGGTGAATCCCGATCGCATCAATATAAAAATGATTTCTGAATACACAACGGCGGATCTGGCTAATAGTCACATTGTCTATCTGGGCTATCTGAGCGGACTAAATAGTCTGTATAACCTGATGTTTGCCGGGTCCGGACTGACCATTGGTAGCACCTATGATGAATTGAGCAATCTGGAGACAGGGGAATACTATGTCAGCAGTTCGGGATTATCCGGCGCAGACTCCTATAAGGATTACAGTATGCTGGCTACCTTTCCTTCATCCAATGGGCATCAGGTGACGATGGTTGCAGGCATGCGTGATGAAAGCCTAATCAATATCGCGCAGCAGGTTGGCAATGAAACGGTACTTACCAATATTCAGTCAAGCCTGAGCTCAAGTGCCTCTGAAAACAGCTTCGAAGCGCTATTTGAAGTGGTTGGTTTTGATAACACCAATTTTAATTCTGAACTGGTTTATATTCAGCCCAGGGATCCTGAAGCGGTAAACCGTCTTTTCAGGTGAACTAAGCATGCGGAAGAGTACAACGATTCTGCTGTTAAAAAATCCATAAAAAAAAGGGAGCTTTTGGCCCCCTTCTTTAGTACTGCAAAGACTCAGTTTATTCTTTGTCTTCTACTGCAGATTCTTCTGACTCACTTTGGCCATCAGTTTCTTCTTCAGAATGGCCTTCAATTTCATCCATAGCAGCAATTGTTTCGGCTGGCGCATCGGAACCACTGACTTTCAGATTAATTTCAGCATTCACTTCAGAGCCCAGAGCCAGGCTGATTACATAATCGCCGGTAGAACGCAGAGCGCCTTCAGGTAACTGAACTTCGCTCTTCTCAGCTTCATAACCTGCAGCTATCAGAGCATCAGCGATATCACGCGTACCGATTGAACCAAACAGTTTGCCTTCTTCACCGGCATTGGCTTCGATAGTGATGCTTATGCCATTCAGTTTGGCAGCACGGGCTTCGGCTACAGCCAGTTTTTCATTGGCCGCTTTAAGCAGCTCATCTTTACGCGCGTCGAAATCCGCAACATTTTCTTTGGTTGCAGGCACTGCTTTTGCAAAAGGAAATAAATAGTTGCGCGCATAACCGGCTTTCACATTGACCTGATCACCAACGTCACCGATTTTTCCGACTTTTTCCAATAATATTACGTTCATCTTGTCCTCACTCATTACCGATTACAGTGTTAAGCACCGGTAATCCGTTTTCTAAAATTCACTATACTGTCTGCCAAGCCCAATAAAATCACCACAGGTGAAATAAACAGAGCCAGTAAATACACCATTACAATCCAGCTAAATCCCAGCTTTTTCCACGCTACCAAATAATGCAACAGCGCCAATCCGCCCAATAAAGGCGGTATACACATGATTGCCAGCCAACTGCTCAATGGAGGCACTCCTGTCAGGGCAGCTAAAATGAAGCCTGCCAGTAAAACTGCAAAGCCCGGTTCCAACCTGAGCTGGTGAAACTCTGTTTTAAAGCCGCCAGGGTTATACAAGGCAGCCTGCCACCATCTCGCTAATACCAGACAGCTAATGACTGTCGTAAAGTGGTATGCGCCATAAAAACCCAGTAACAGGTTTACTACTTCACTGGCGGAATATTCAACCACCACTCCCTGACTGCGCTGTAAATCGATGGCTTCTTCTACTATTGAAACCAGTTCAGCGACATAGCCTTCCTGCCAGACCAGGCTGAGCTGTGTCAGTATTGCCAACACTGTTCCCAGCATGATCACTCTGGACCAGGATTCTTTGTACTTTAGTACCTGGGCCAGAATGGCTGTACTCAACATCAGTATCACCGGAGTGCTATCTCCAGCCATCCATAACAATGCTGCCGGTAACAGTGACCACAGCAGTATTATTAATCCTTCAGTTGCGCTCTTGCGCAGGTTTACCAAGCCTACAACTGCAGCGCTAAGGCAATAAACCAGAGGAAACAAACCGGTCAGTACGACAACTATGATTGCCTGGCGGCGGCCATGCATTGCATATTCCGCTAAGCCTCGCATTCTGGTTCCTCTGTTCCCCTAAGGGGGTTTTATACTTCGTGCGAATCCGTATACGGAATCAACGCCAGGTAACGGGCGCGTTTTATCGCGGTTGCAAGCTGCCGTTGATAACGTGCTTTGGTTCCTGTAATTCTGCTGGGAACAATTTTGCCGGTTTCACTGATATTATCTTTTAAAGTTTCCAGGTCTTTGTAATCTATTTCTGTTACGCCTTCAGCAGTAAATTTGCAGAAGCGTCGACGTCTAAAAAATCGGGGTGCCATATTCTTTCTCCAAATATTTCCGCTTAGCTTTTAACTTCTTCTTCAGCCACAGCTTCTTCACTGTCATCGGCTGACTCATCGAAATCGGCTGACTCATCGTTATCGTCTGTGTCGTCATCATCAGACTCAGGTGCCTCGTATTCGGCTTCTTCCTGCATGCGCTGACTGACACGGGCTTTACGCTCGCGACTTTCATTTTCAGCTTTCATGATGTCAGACATGTCAGTAACAGCCTCTTTGCGTTTAATCACAAGATTACGCAGCACGGCATCGTTATAACGGAAAAGGGTAGTGATTTCGTCCAGTACATCTTGGCCGCATTCGACATTCATCAGCACATAATGTGCTTTGTGAATTTTATTTATCGGATAGGCTAACTGACGACGGCCCCAGTCTTCCAGGCGGTGTACAGTGCCACCGGATTCGGTGACGAGAGTTGTGTATTTTTCGATCATCCCGGGAACCTGATCAGATTGATCGGGATGCACCATAAATACTATTTCATAGTGTCGCATTACTTCTCCTTACGGTTTAGTAGTCTTCCGTCAAGGGCTCATTGAGGAGCCAATCACTATTATTAAGTGCTTGCAGTAAGACAAGGAGTTAAAAAGAGGGCGAATTCTAATGATATTAGGAGGTAGATGCAACTATATTTCATATAGTGCAGGGGATTGCTGCCGCTATTGCGATCGCAGGTTCTTCGTTAATGCGGCTGCTTATCTTGCTCATTTATTGGTTTATAAACTCCGCCGATAAGTAGCCACATTGCCTTGACCCTGCTTCACTCATGACGCGGCCTGATTCTAATAGGGATTAAGAAAGAGATGCCGCTATTGTGCTCGCAGGTTCTTCGTTAATGCGGCTGCACATCTTGCTCATTTATTGGTTTATAAACTCCGCCGATAAGCAGCCATATTGCTTTGATCCTGCTTCGCTCATGACGTGGCCTGATTTAAAAAGCTTACTATTTATAAAATTTAGCTGGTTCGCTGTCTTAGCGCTTCAAAAAGAAAAATGCCAGCAGATACTGATACATTTAATGAGCTGGTTTCACCCATCATAGGAATGGCGAGCAACTGATCGCAGGTTTCACGGGTAAGACGGCGCAAACCTGACCCTTCAGCACCCAGCACCAGCGCGAGAGCGCCTTTGAGGTCAGCCTGATAGAGTGATTTATCGGCTTCGCCGGCAGCCCCCATAATCCAGACACCGCGCTTTTGTAAGACTTGTAAACAGCGCACGAGATTCGTCACTACGATAAAAGGGATTATTTCAGCGGCACCGCAGGCAACTTTTCTGACGGTTGGATTGATTAAGGCGGATTTATCTTTGGCGACAATAACCGCGTCAACACCGGCTGCTTCGGCAGAACGTAGACAGGCGCCTAAATTATGCGGGTCGGTAACGCCATCCAAAACCAGTAAAAGAGGAGGGTGCTCCAGTTTATTTAACAAGGCTTCAAGGTGGCTTTCGTTATGCTCGATTTTAATTTCCTTACATAAAGCAAGGGCTCCCTGGTGTGTTCCCTGAGCTTTTTTGTCGATCTCGTTTTTATCCAGCACTTCAACAGGAATACCCAGGCTGTTGGCACGGTCAGTAATTGCAGAGATGCGTTCGTCCAGACGTCCGCTTTGCAAATAAATTTGCATAACAACTTCTGGTCGGTGTTTTAACAGGGCGTTAATAGCATGTATACCAAAGACCCATTCAGTACCGCTCATGGTTTTTCGTCTTATCTCCTGCGTTTATTTTTACTGCTTTTGTTTCTAGTTTCATTGGCGCGCTTACGTGATGCACGTGATAATTTTTTGCGTGTGATATCGCGCAATTTTGAAGAACGCTGACGTTTAGGAATAGTTTTAGCTTTGCGCTGATCGTTTTTTTCAGCGATCAACTGCAAATCAATTTTTTTGTCATCCAGATCGACGCGGGCAACAATTACGCGCACCTTGTCTCCCATTTGATATTGATATCCTGACCGTTCCCCGGTCAGGGTATGGGCAGTGGCGTCATAATGATAATAATCGTTTTGTAAGGCGGTAACATGCACCAGCCCTTCAACAAAAACATCATCCAGTTGTACAAAAAGACCGAAACTGGTGACTGTTGCAACAGTCCCTGAAAATTCTTCGCCGATATGTTCTTTAATGTATTCACACTTGAGCCAGTCGATCACATCATAAGTCGCTGCGTCAGCCCGACGTTCAGTTAATGACAGCTCCTGACCGAGGTTTTCCAGATCGGCGAGCCGGTAGGGATAGATGTTCTGACGTGGAATTCTCGTGTTTCCGTTTACGGTCAGGGTGTGCTGTTTGTACTTTCCGCCTCGAATTAAATACCGTATGGCACGGTGCACCAGCAAGTCAGGATAACGGCGAATTGGTGATGTGAAATGGATATAGGCTTCAAAGCCCAAACCGAAATGGCCGGCATTTTGCGGCTGGTAAACAGCCTGCATCAGCGAACGAATCACCATGATTTGCAATAAGTGTCTATCAGGTCTGTTTTTCAATCGTTCCAGAATTAATTGATAATCAGAGGGTGTTGGCTTTTGCTTACGAGGCAGTCCAATACCGATGCCGCGTAGAAAATCATAAAGTTTAGTAACTTTTTCTTCATTAGGGCCGGGGTGAACCCGGTATAAAGCCGGCAATTTGGAATGCAGTAAAAATTCAGCGCTGCATACATTGGCGCAGAGCATACATTCTTCAATGATGCGATGTGCATCGTTTCTTTCTACCGGAATAATTTCTTTTATCTTTTTCTTTTCAGAAAAAATAATGCGGGTTTCGGTGCTTTCAAAATCCAGTGCGCCGCGTTGGTGGCGAGATTTATGCAACACCTTATATAGTGCGTAAAGTGTTTTCAGGTCAGCCAAAATGCGGTGATGTTTTTCCTGAATACGTTGTTGCAGACGCTTGTCAGTATTTGTTCTAGCCGGTTCCAGCATCGCGGCCACTTCAGTGTAGGTCAACCGGGCATGTGAATGAATAATGCCTTCACAAAATTTATAGGCAGTGATATTGCCCTCGCGGTCGATATCCATTTTACAGACCATGACCAGGCGGTCTTCATTGGGTCTTAATGAGCACAAACCATTGGATAAATCTTCCGGCAGCATGGGAATGACGTGGCCGGGAAAATATACCGAGTTACCACGCTGCTGTGCTTCATGATCCAGTGCGCTATCGACATCAACATAATGAGAAACATCAGCAATGGCGACATATAAGACCCAGCCTTTGCCACGCTGGCGCTGACAATAGACGGCATCATCAAAATCTTTGGCATCCTCGCCATCTATGGTTACGAATGGTAGATCACGTAAATCAATACGCTGTTCAACTTCTTTAGAGGGATCTGCCTGTTTGGCAATTTTATTAAGCTCAGAGATGATGCCTCTGGGCCAGATGCGGGGAATCTCATGGGCACGAATGGCTACTTCGATTTCCATACCCGGTTTGGCTACATCGCCAAGCACCTCAGAAACCACCCCGGTACTTTTCACATGGTCGTGGGCAAACTTGGTAATGTCGACCACAACAAAGTCACCGTCTTTGGCATTCTTGTGTTTTTTAGGCGGGATCAGAATTTCCTGGGCAATACGTCGGTTGTGTGGAATAACCACGCCAACCCCGGATTCACGATAAAAGCGGCCGACGAACTGGTGACGTTTGCGTTCCAGCACTTCAACAATTTTTCCTTCCAGGCGCCCACGTTTGTCTGTTCCGGATACTCGGGCCAGAACTTTATCGCCATCGAAAACCTTGCGCATCTGATTGGGAGACAGGAACAGGTCTTCTCCCCCTTCATCGGGAATAACAAAACCAAAGCCTTCCTTATTACCCTGGATAACGCCTTTGATTAAATCCATTTTGCGCACCAGACCAAAGGCACCACCGCGGTTCTCAATGAGTTGTCCGTCACGGGCCATGGCATTTAAACGCCGCCGTAATGCTTCCTGTGATTCAGCATCAAACAGCAATAACTCTGTACACAATTCAAGATGAACAATGGGTTTTCCTCGGTCTTCCAGATGTTGCAGAATAAATTCGCGGCTGGGAATAGGGTTGTCGTAGCGCGATGCTTCGCGCGCGGCATGTGGATCCGGTTTTTTGCTGGAACGGGCCATAAAAGCCTTTGCTGTCAATGAGTGAGTCGGCAGTATAGCACTCGGATTGTGAAACCACATTGACAGGGAGGGGTAGAATCGGTAAATTGCCCCCCCTGCAAAAAGCAGTTCATCATGCTGCTTTTTTGGCCCAGGTGGTGGAATTGGTAGACACGCTAGCTTCAGGTGCTAGTGGCTTAACGGCCGTGGAGGTTCAAGTCCTCTCCTGGGCACCAACACTTCTCTAAGCCCCCAAAAACCGCTGTATTTATAGGCTAAATCGAGCCCATATTCCCTTGAAGTCCTAGTTTGTAGATAAAAATGTAGATAACCAAGCTGTTCTAATTTAAATCTCTGTGGATCAAATAGGTGGGTCTTTTATAGGGCCGAGAGTGTCTTTTGAGGCTTTGTAGTTTAAGTAGTATCTGCCTAAATACATCAGAGGTGATTTTAGAAAAAGAGAAGCTACTGAGGTCTGCTTTCGTCCAAAAACGGACATAAGCAATAAATCAATAATTAAAAATTACCTTCAGCTGTTCCATCTACTCGATCTATGGTCATTGTTGATCTAATAGAGCTCGATAATGCGATTCGTCGAGGGCTTATCTCTGCGCTATTTATTGTGGCTGTAAATTGTGAGCCCCTGATCTCGCGACCCTACGGTATGGTTTTTCCCTAAATCGGAGATTTCTGATACGGCTCTATCCTGTCTATAGACCGCTGGGATTAATCTGAATTGTGAATACCTCCGTATAAAAAAATAAAAAGGAGATACTCGTGCCTAATTTGCATTCATTTAATACGCCGCTGCATCCAAAAAATAACGGCAGTTGGAAACACGATGATGCGGTCATCAACATCATCGATCTGCGTCTGCGCACCTACATCGGATTTAACCCTGAAGAGCAGACCAAGCAGCAGGACGTTATCATTAACTGTGAGCTATCTTATTGCGCCGATGAAGCTTGCAATAGTGATAATGAAGCCACTGCACTGAATTACAAAATTATCACAAAGCAGATTATTCGACATGTTGAAGAAGGACGTTTTCGCCTGCTGGAAAAATTGGCTGAGGACCTGCTGCGATTCCTGATGGAGAACGAGATGGCGATCCGCGCGAAAGTAAGAGTCGACAAACCGCATGCCCTGCGTTTTGCGGATTCTGTCTCGGTTACCCTTTCAGCAAGTCGCATGTGATGTTGGGTAATATTATTATTACAGGTGGTGCTCAGCGTTTTGGTCGAGAACTTGCTTTCGCACTTCATAATGCTGGCTATAGTGTCACTATCACCTATCGGAACCAGCGCGAAAGTCTTATAGAAATGGCAGATGCAGGAATTTGCTGCATCCAAGCCGACTTTTCCAACGCTAACAAGACATCTATTTTTATTAACAAAGTATGCACCGAATTTTCAGAATTGCGAGCTGTGATTCATAATGCGTCTGACTGGCTGCCAGAGTCGCAGAAAAATGCACCTGCAGAGGTGCTAAAAGCAAACTGGGCAGTTCATGTGCAGGCACCCTATATGATCAATCTTGCTTTTGAAGAACTGCTTGCAATTGGCGCACAGCATTTTGGTATGGCAGATATCATCCACCTCACAGATTATGTTGCAGAAAGGGGTAGCAGTAAGCACATTGCGTATGCGGCCAGCAAAGCTGCTTTACACAACATGACGCTTTCTTTTGCTACCAAACTGGCACCTGCTGTAAAGGTCAACAGCATTGCCCCTGCCTTGCTCATGTTCAGGGAGTCAGATGATGAGATGTACAGAAAACATGTCGAAAAAAAATCACTATTACCTCCTGGCCCGGGTGCCCGAGAAGGAATCGAAGCTGTCCAATTGCTGCTCAACAGCAAATACATCACTGGCAGAAATCTGCCACTTGACGGCGGCAGACAACTGAAAACAGGGTAATCCAGCCGAGTATACTATCCGTAACATGAATAGATTCTGATAGATAAAAAAAGGAAAAATCATGAACCAGGCAATGTTTAATATCCACAAATCTTCAAATCCCAGCTCTTCTTTAGAGGCTCTGCTGGTTCGTGATGCCCTATTGGAGCAGGGATTGGAAACACCAATGGTTCCGAACAATATTGATAATGAGCAGAAGTACGAGAGGATCAAAAAGTCTGTGATGACAATAATGAAGACTTTGGGTCTGGACTTATCGGATGACAGTCTGCTGGAAACGCCGCATCGGATCGCTAAGATGTATGTTTATGAAATTTTTTCCGGTCTCGACTACTCCCAGTTTCCTAAAATCACTGTAATCGAGAACAAGATGAAAGTTGATGAGATGGTCAAGGTCAAAGAGATCAGCCTGACCAGTACCTGTGAGCATCACTTTGTGACCATCGATGGTATGGCCAAGGTAGCTTACATCCCGGGTAACAAAATAATCGGACTCTCTAAAATTAACCGCATAGTTCGTTTCTTTGCCCAGCGACCGCAAGTGCAGGAAAGACTGACACAACAAATTCTGGTAGCCCTGCAAACACTGTTGGAAACCGACGATGTAGCCGTCACTATTGAAGCTAAGCATTACTGTGTGAAATCACGCGGTGTGATGGATGCAACTTCTGAGACCCAGACCACAGCACTTGGTGGCGCTTTTAAGGAGAGCCACAGAACCCGTGAGGAGTTTTTGGTCTAGATCGATAGTCCTGTTAGCGAGCTGTTAAGTATGAAGCAGGTTCAGCATATTGCCAAGCTGGTTGGGGTAATGGTGACCTTAGCTTGTCAAAGGATCATATGTTAGGTCGGGTTGTATCAACTGATGACTCCTTTGAGCTATTGAGCTAAGCATTCTCTTTGCTTTCTTTTTATAAAGACAGATTCTTCATCGTCCATTTCTAAATTAAACTGTGTCTTAACATCAAGCCATATAGATATATATTCACAATGGAAAGCATTATTGAGGGGCATCCAGTTAGCAGGATCGCGTCTTCCTTTTGATCTATTTGCTCCTTTAGAAACAGCAATAAGCACATTTGGATTAGTGAGATTATTTGAATATTGTCTTTTATCGGCTTGTGTCCATTCCATCGCTCCACTGATATGAGCTTCGTAAAGTGGCACCACATGGTCTATATCTAATTCACTTGGATTTTCATATGTATGGCCTGTGTATAAATCTAACCAGCTGCCTGATATAACTTCACAGCCAGATTCACTTAATACTACATCGACTTTACTTTCAATAATTAGAACTTCTTGCCTAGTATCTTGGCAGTCACGGTCAATATCGGCCCAATAAGGTAAATATTCATTCCTTTGGTAGACTATAGTTGATTCATTACTAAATAAAGGTTGATCTTGCGTATCGTCCATTATAGAGATGATCGAAATTATACCAATCATGACTATAAAAATTAGCATTTTTAAAAAAGTCAATTTCACTGATTAGAAATAATAAAGATTATTTAGACAAGTAAATATAGGCTGGTTTGGATACGTAGGAATAATTCTGAATATGTATTATTACTCTGTCTTTTATTATATAGATCAACTATTTCTCGTTTTAGTAAGCAATATAAAAATTAGTAGTCTAACTTTCGCAGTTATTAATTTCCATATGGTCCTAATTCTGAAATGTATAATGTCGCATCATAGATTGCACTTGAACTATAGGTCCCAATCCATAAATCATAAACTCCGCTTGCCGGATCTTTAAAATAGATTGATGGGTCAAGATCGCCACCACTATCGTCGTCACAAATCCAGGATCCGTTAGGTGAATTTATAACTAAAGTAGTATCTGCCGATGATATTACTGAAACCCATAATGATAATAAGCCTGGCGAGAAAGTAAATTGAAAATCTGGGGCATTAGCTATGTATCCTGCACATGAACCACCCAAAGATGATGCATCAATACTTCCACCAGACTTAACTGAAAAAGTCATAGGATCAGGCGTAAAGCCTGAATTTAGAGTAATAGTTCCATAGGTCGCTTGAAGAGAAAAGTTTTGAGAAAAGCTTGAACTAACTAAAAATACTATAGATAAGACGATGGAAGCTATGATTTTCATATCTATTAAATGCCATTTAATATGTAAATATATTTCCCAAAATATCAAAAAAACAAAAATAATACTAGATTTTAAAATTTATTTTGTAACTTTTTAGTTTCTATCTTAATGTGAACTATCCGTCTATAAATGGCTTAAGTTTTTTTACCAATATAAGAATAAATTTATATTCATCCTAAGTATTAAATTGCCAAGTGTCTACGCCTTTAAGGCATTCTTCGAAAATAAATGCAGGAAAATATCGAAAATCTGATAAGCGTTGAGCCTATTTAGAAACAAATACAAATAAGCTATTCAGGTGAAGCAATTGATTTTTACTGACTTTGAGTTTGTGTAATCAAATTTTGTTAGAATCCATTAAGTAGATATCTAAGCGCTCAGCCAGCCCTGAGTGATCATAGAATTTCATAGTATTGGGAAATTAGCTAATTGAGGCTTGAGTTCCAAGCTTTAAAATAGATGTGTATAACTTTGGTAATACCTCTAAGTATTACCCAATTCATAATTATAGGCATGCGTTTAATCTTGACGATTTAGATAACGTGCATCCCGTAATTGCGGAAACAGCCAAGCCCATGCCCCGGCAATTCCGATAGCAGCAACTCCGCCAAAAACTACGGCCGGGACAGCGCCTATCCAGGCAGCCATGAAGCCTGCACGAAATTCGCCAAGCTCATTTGAAGCACCCAGGAAAACCATGTTGACGGCATTTACCCGGCCGCGAACATCATCGGGTGTCCAGAGTTGTAACAGGGTTTCGCGTATGACAACACTTACCATATCGGCAGCCCCGACAAGTGCCAGGCTGATGACAGAAACCCACATTATTGCCGACAGTCCAAACATGGCAGTGAAAACACCAAATAGCGCCACGAATATTAATAGAATACGCCCGGCATGATCACGGATAGGAAAAATCGTGAGGCATACCACCATTGTCAGTGCGCCAACCCCCGGAGCGGCACGCAGGATGCCTAAGCCCCAGGGGCCAAGTTCCAGAATGTCACGGGCATAGACGGGCAATAATGCCACCGCTCCACCCAGTAAGACGGCAAATAAATCCAGCGAGATGGCCCCCAACACGACTTTTTCCTTGCGGATATAGCGTAAACCGCCGAACACAGTACTGAAGGTTATTTTCGTGCTTGTGCTGTGCTGTGCCGGTGCTGGAATCCGCATGATGAGAACTAATGCCAGTACCAGCATGATGACCACGATCGAATAGGCAAGATTAGGGCTGATTCCATAAAGTAATCCCCCGGCAACCGGGCCTACAATACTGGATATCTGCCAGGAGGATGCATTCAGCGAAACAGCATTTGCAAAAACATCCATCGGTACCAGGTTGACGACCAGAGACTGTGAAGCCGGGCCAAAAAATGCACGGGCAATTCCCATCCCGGTCAGAGCAAAAAATACAGGCAGAGGTGAAGTTAAACCCCGGATAGAAAAAAACAGAATTGCGGCTGCACAGATGGCTTCAAGCGTAATGGCAATAGCCATGACGCGACGTCTTCCGTAGCGATCCGCAACTGAACCGGTCACCAGGACTAATAATAACAAAGGCAAAAACTGAACAAGTCCAATGATTCCAAGATCCATTGGGTCACGTGTCAGATCATAAATCTGCCAGGCCACGGCAACAGAAGCTATCTGAACAGCAAAAGTGGAACAGAATCTTGCAGACCAGTAGAGAGCAAAAGCGGGATAGGCAAAAGCAGTAAAGCGGTTATGGCTGGCAGGACTTGGTTCTTCCATTTTTACTCGAAGCTTATTTAGTCATAAATGAGTATCCCCAGGGTAGGGGAAGCGCCATATTATGCCTTATCTGCAAGATGAAGCTACTTTCTTTGTTGGTTGTTAAACTACAAAGAACTTACTCAGAACCTAATGATTAAGACAGCTGAAAATAAAGCCACAACAGAGTGACAACAGAAAAAATAGTGATCGTGGAATAACTCCATAACTTCAGTATCGGGCCTGGTCTTTGTTCAGGGTTGGTGTCGCTGGAAAAAATAATGACATGATTAAAGGTAGCGATGATTGGTGTAATAATAAAACCTGTAGCGGTGACAAAATCGATAAACTGCGTAAAGGAATTCATAAACAGAAAAAATACTGCTCCCACCAGGATAAATAACAGAGCGAATAAAATACTGTAAAAGTTGGTCTCGGTTATTGCGGAAGTGATATCCGGCCAGAGTGTATCAAGAACATCAAAAGTCAGGCGTGGAAAACCATCAACCAGCGCCAACAGCGTCGAATACATGACAGCGATAACTGTTACGGCTATCAGGCTGAACACCCAGCTACCAATTGTGCTGGTAAATAAACTAATGATTTGCAGTGAAAATCCTGCGCTATCGTTGGCGATATTGTCGCCTGCGCCCCGTATGACGATATAACCCAGAATAACAAAGCAGGCCGCTAAAAAAATTGAGAAACCATAACCAACATGAAAATCGAAATCGGCTTCCTTTCTTGTAAACACTTTATTGCCGTTACTGTTCTTTCTGGCAAGAACCCAGTTGGAAAGCATGACCGCCCCTAAAATTCCGGTCGGCATCCACCCGGCGATGCTGACTAAAAATAAGGTCGTAGGGCGATCAAATGCCAGTTGGGTAATGGGTTGTGCCGTTGAAGATTCAAAACCAATGAGTGCGATAAAGGTCGTAATTAAAGTTGTGATACAGAATCCAACTACCAGAATTTTACAGAAGGATTCGAGCGCTTTGTATTTTCCTATTGCCAGAATGGCAATAGTGCCCAACAGCAAGATCATGGATAAAACAGTTGTTTCCATGGACAGATTGAAAATGCCTTTTATGATGCCACTGGTTACCAATGCGGCTGCAGATGTCGCTACGGTTATTTCAATCATGATGAGCGCCAGCAGAATATAGAGAAACCATTTTCCGCGTTTGGCATAACCATCTACGACTGTTTGTCCGGTTAACGCTGCGTAGCGTGAACTGAACAGATAAGTGGGATATTTAACCATGCAAACAAGCACCACAAGAAAAATCATGCTTAAGCCATAAGTAGCGCCTGCCCTGGTTGATTGCACAACATGGGATGTCCCGACTGCTACAGCCGCAAAAACCAGCCCCGGACCCAGAGTGCTTTTCAGGTAATTAAACATGAGTGATTGATTCCCTTATTATTATTTTGTCCCGGCTTGACAGAGTAAAAGCTATCACAATTCAGGGCTGTTTTTTTGTAAAAATACCCTTGCCAAGAGCCGTCAGGCCGATAGAAACAATTATATTGAACGAAGATAACAGAACCCAGGGGGCGTACTGTATTGTCGGTACATTCAATGCCGCACTAAAAAAGGCACCAGTGGTTGTCCAGGGAATCAAACCGGCACTGAGCGTTGCACCTTCCTCAACACATCTGGACAGCATGCGAGGATGCAGGCCGCGTTCCTTGTAAGTGTCCTTGTAGATTCGTGAGCCGAAAATGATTGCCAGATAGTTTTCACCCATGCTCATGTTGGCCAGCATGCAGGTTACTATGGTTGAAGTCACAAGCTGGGTAGCCGTTCTGATTCTTTTTATCAAACCGCTGACCAGAACGCGTAAGAAACCGGCGCCACTGAGAATGCCGCCAAGTGCTAGTGCAATCAGTGCCAGTGATAATGTCCACATCATGCTTTGCAGACCGCCACGAGTGAGCAGAGTGTCGATACTTGCAATGCCGGTGTCTGAAACAAAACCATATTGCAGGCTGTATAGAATATCTGAAAACTCACGGCCCTGTAGAAACATGGCAAGTATTACCGCGACTACTGTGCCTGCCATCATGCTGGGTTCAGCAGCCATTCGCATAAAACTCATGACGATAATGATCAACAGAGGCAGAAACACCAGAATATTGATCGAGAACTGTTGCAGTAAGGGTTCTCTTAAAGCATCAATTTCTTCAAGACTTAATGCTACATCACCATAATTAAAACTAAGAAATCCGAAGATAATAAGAATTATTAAATAAGTAGGGCCTGTCGTATAAAACATGGCTCTTATATGTTGGTCAACTTCAGTTCCCACTGCTGTTGCTGCGAGTATGGTGGTATCAGATAAAGGCGACATCTTGTCGCCGAATAGTGCCCCCGAAATTACTGCGCCTGCAACCATAGGGGCAGGTATCCCAATAAATTCTCCAAGTCCGACTAATACAACACCTGCTGTTCCGACTGTGCCCCATGAGGTGCCGGTAGCCAAAGACATAAAACTGCAAACTAGCAGGGAGGCAGGCAGGAACCAGCGGGGATCAACAACGCCCAGGGCATATACGATAATGCCGACAATGGTGCCACTTTCAATCAGGGCGGCAATCACAACACCGATCAGTATGAAAATATAAATGGCACCAACGGCAGCAATGATGCCGTCATTCATCAAGTGTTTGGTGTCTTTAAATCGATAGCCGATAAGAGCCACATTGAAGGCTGCCCAGATAAGAGCGAGTGTTAACGCCAGGTGTAATTCGATTTTAAGCAGAAAGACGCTAAAGATCATGATGGCAAGAACCCCACCACAACAAATCAATGCGGCAGTAAAACCAGGATCTTTATGTTCTTCTACTTTTTTATTACTGGTCATCCGGTATGTTGCAAAAGTTGTCGGTGGCAAACTTTCTGCTTACTACCATGGCAATGCCCATCTTAAATAACTCTGACTTCAATTTCACCCAGCTTATCAATACCGACTCTTATAACATCGCCTCTTTCAACCAGGCCGATGCCTTCAGGAGTGCCTGTCATAATGATGTCGCCTGCAGCCAGCTCATAATGTTGGGAAAGTATGGCAATGCCCTGAGGCACTGACCAGCGTTGCAAGGCCAGATCTGAATCCTGCTTGATTTCGCCATTGACACTCAACCAGATACGGCCAGTCACAGCGTGCCCATGCGTTTCAACCGGATAAAGTGGGCCGCAGGGTGCTGATTTATCAAAGGACTTACTGATGGCCCAGGGGCGTGACAGTGCCTGGGCTTCATGCTGGCGGTCTTCGCGCGTCATATCCAGACCTATACCATAGGCATAAACATGATCCAGCGCATCTTCTTCACGGATATTGGCACCACCGCTTTTTAAGGCAACGACCATTTCGCCTTCATAACGAAGTTCACTGGTCATCGGTGGATAAGGAAAACCATCGCGGCTGTCTATAACGGCATCACGCGGTTTGATAAAGAAAAAAGGGGGTGTTTCGTCAGGGTTGTCACCTGACTCAATGGCATGAGCGCGGTAATTCCGGCCAAGACAGAAAACCCGTCTGACAGGAAAGCGCTCAGAGCTTCCGGCAATTTCCATGGAAGTCACTGCCGGTGGCGCAAAAACATATTGATGTTCCTGGGCCAGTGCGGGTTTTACAGCAGTACCCAACACAGTGGTTGCCGCGATTGCGGCACTACTGCTTAAAAATTGTCTTCGGCTTTCATTGTTATTTTTCATCTTCATCCTCACTCTTATTTTTTGTATAGGATCAGTTTTTAGGGGCTGCTTATTTTTAAGGGGCTCAAATAAATATTCCAGGCCATTGGTTTTGATTTCGAGCATGATAGCCATGTAATGTCCCAGTTCTCCTGCAGGAAAGCCTTTCTTTTCAAACCAGATAAAATATTCTTCAGGAATATCAACTAACAACTTGTTGACATATTTACCGAAAGGCATGCGGTAATTTGCCAATTTTAAAAAAGCTTCCTTTGAAATTTGAGGGCTATCAAGCATGTTTAGTTTGTACTATCAGCGTGAAAGGTTCATATAAGCCCGATTAATAAGCGTCGAAGGATCACCATAACGATCATCAAACTCCCTGGTTGGTGCTGCTGCGATAACGTCTTCAAGTGAGGAGCCAGCATCTATTAAACGGCCAATTCGGTCACGAATGGTTTCAAGCATGCTGACGAAATCCACCAGATCCTGATAAGCCATGACCGGGCCATGGCCAGGTAAAACAGCTGTGGTTGGCTCAATAGTGTCAAGGATGCTTTTGCAAAATTCGATCATGCCGTCAATATCCCCACCATTGCCTGCATCAATAAAAGGGTAGGATGCATTAAAGACGTCACCCATATGGATAACATTTGAATTACGAAAATAAATGGCTGTGTCACCAGTGGTATGTGCCGGGCCAAAATGCAACAGGTCGATGGTTTCACCATTAAAATGAAACTGCATATGGTCATCGTAGGTTATCACGGGCATGGCATCTTTGGGGTAGGGTGGTTGGCGATAGGAAAGCCCGACCATATCAATCAGATGTTCTCCTGCCATTGAACGGCGTGCATTAGTGTGTGCAATCACCCAGGCACCACTCTCGATGAGCAGAGGGTTCCCATCTGCATGGTCGAAATGAAAATGTGAGTTGATGGTAAAGTTGACACCACTGCCTCCGAGTTCTCGAATTTTCTGCTGAATTTTTGGCACCAGAGGGCCATACATGCTGTCAACGATCAATGTGCCCTGCTCTCCGATAGAAGCAAGAATGTTGCCGCCGCTACCGAATAAAACATGCAAACCTGGTCCAACTTCCTGTGTGGTGATGACGACATCTTCCAGATTCGCCCCGAAGGCCTCCATTATTTCATCAAAATCAGTGAACTCCTGAGCGTGGGCAGCCAGGCTGGTTGTCAGTATAGTTAAAAGAAAGAATAGTTTTCGCATAGTGCTTACCTATGGTTTTTTAAGGAGGTAAGGCTAAGAGTATAAAAGCTCTTAATTGAATCAGCCAGTAACTATTCTGGTCTTCAACCAGAAAGAGTTCTGGAGAAGACCTTTTTAACTAGACTAGTCGGAATACCCTGACCAAAACAGCTTGGCGTTCGGGTCTTAAACTATCAAGCGTTCCCACGTGAATAGATTGGTTGAGCCAGTTATATTCTTCCGGTGCAGTAATCTGTATGAATGAAAACCTTACCTGCCCTGGCTGAGGGTGTGAAATAACCTGATTACGCACGGTAAAAATTGCACCATCATCGGTTTGCAGTTCATATAAGGCATCTAACAGTCGAACGCCATCTTCCCTGACGAGTTGGCGGTCAGCGCCACCCGGAAGTACCGTGCCACGTATATTCGGCCCCTCAAAAGTACCACCGGTTATCGGCACCATAGATCTTTGTCCAAGTGGTCCATTACCCAGATCTATACCGGGTTCAATGTCGACGATAGCTTCATAGACAAATTCTGTTTCAGGAAAGTTGAATGGAATTTGTGGAACTAGTGGTGGAACTTCTGCTTTATCCTGCGCATTTGTGACACCTGCTGCTATTGTTAAACCAGCGGCGCCGATAAGCATGTCTCTACGATTAAATTTTAATTCTGAATTCTTATTATTAGCCATGATAGTTAATCTGCTTTATTGATTGTGATGATTTGGTTCTTAATGCAGTCGCCAAAAACGGATTACAACGCCATTGGGGTAACGTTCACCAGTAGCGACAAAGATAGATTTCATTAACCATTCCAGTTCCGGTGCGCTGGTCTCGAACTTTGGCACGGCACGAAAGTATATTTCTGACTGATCGACCACTTCACCCGCATTAAGCCGGCTCATCACCTCCGGCGGCGCATGTCTTATGCCGATATTGGAGACATAAATTAAATCACCCTGATCAGTTTCAAGCGTGTAACGGGCATCAATATCAGTAAAGCCATCTTCCCGGATAATTTGCCAGTCAGCGCCTCCCGGAACTACCCGACCTTTTATGCCCGGCCCTTCAAAAGTACCCCCCAGAATATCGACAATGCGACGCGTTCCATTGGGCAAAGTCCCAATCACGGTCGGATCAGCAACTTCAGCCAGTACTTCAAAGGCAAAAGTTAATTCAGGTGCCTGTGGTTGCTCCTGTGCCAGGCTGCTGCTGATATAAAAGCTGCCGAGTAAGCTGAATACGCCTACAAGCATTTTGAATTTAGTCATTTCTTGCTCCTCAATATTCAAGTAATTATTTAGGTGGTTTAGGGTGCTTCACAACTGAAACTGGCGGCATCTTCAATATCACCCTCACCGTTGTAGCGTGCCACCTGCGGAAAAGGGCATAGTGGGCGAGTTCGGTTCGCCGACCAGTCGCTTGGGATTTCATCATTATCGCTTCTGGCTGAAGCAATAATACGGTCAGGTTCTATGCCTTCCTCTACCCAGGCTACCAGGGCTTCAAACATGTTGAACTGCTCAGTGCTTGGGCCACTTGAACAATGCCCCATACCAGGCACCAGATAGACTCTGGCAAAGTCGTCAGCATTACCAGCATGTTGGGCATTGAGCTCAGAATACCAGCGGATAGTATCGTCAGGTGAGAAAACACCATCAGCCATGCCATGGTAAACCATTAATTTGGCGTCATCTTGCAAGCCGTCCAATTTATAGGGATCAGGCGGTGTCATAAAAGACATGGGGGATTCTGTATATAACTCGTTAGCCCCGTAAATTCTGGGTGCATCTTTGTCCATATCAAAGCTCATGGCAAACTGATAGCCGCCCATTTCCCTGAATTCATCTATATCGAAAGGAGGGACGGTAAAAATTGCGGCCGTTGCGCCTGGGTCACGATTCTGACTTTGTGAGGAATTGAACTTCCAGCCCGCCCAACTTTGCCCTGCCATTCCAGGGTCATAAGGGAAGCTGGTATAAAGCATTTCGCCAGCAGAATTGCGGGCGCCACTCATAATATTGTTCATCACGGTTTTCTGCGCATCGGATAAACAGGTGCCATCTCTTTCAGCTACGCAAGTCGGCACATCCCGAGCCAGTTCAAATTCTGTACGGCATGCCATATTGTCAGCGACAATGCCATCAACCAGGCCATCCAGACCATCGCAACGTTCCAGCACTTTACTTGCAATCAGGTCCCTTTCTGCCTGAGTGAAAGCACTGCTAATATCCGGATCGCCATTTTCGTTTAATGAAGTCGCTACCAGCGTAAATTGCTGTACAGCATAAAGTTGCGCGACTGCAGCCTGTGGCAGGTTAAAGCCGGGGTTTCCCGCAAGAATGCCATCATACTCGTCTGCATAGCGTGCAGCGGCTACCATGCCATGACGCCCACCGTTTGAACATCCGGCAAAATAAGATCGCTCCGGGCCTCTGCCATAAGCTGTCGAAATCAGGTTTTTAGCCATTGGGGTGAGTCTGGCAACTGCATTGTAGCCGTAGTCAATCCGCGCCTGTGGATCTATCCCAAAAAAAGGCGCCGGGCCCTGATGACCGGCATCAGAATTGATTACTGCATAACCTAATTCCAGGGCACTTGTCGTTTGTCCGCCACCCAGGTTCCCTGTTGCCGCACGGACAAAGCCGTCGACACCGCCATTAGCGTGGTAAAAAAAGCGTCCATTCCAATCAGCAGGTAGACGCATTTCAAAACCGATGGCATAGGTGTTGCCATCTACTTCACTGAGACGTTGGTCCATATGACCGGTAATCAGACAATGTTCACCAACGGTATATCCTTCAAGCATTCCAGCAGAAACACTTGAGACTCCAGTTATAACGGTTTGATCAAAAGTAAACTGTGCACTCAGTTCTTCACAGGTTAACAAGCCATTACCAACTTCTGCCGCTGCCAGCGTTTCAGCTGGCATTGCGGTATCGACAGAAGGCTCAGTAGAATTTTCGCCGCATGCAGCCAGCACGCCTGATAATGATAAAAGCAGCAGTTTATTAAGGCCGGACTTCGAAGATAAAAGACGTGTTTTTTGCTTCATGGTTACCTCGTTAAAAATAGTCAGCGCGTATTATTCAGGGTGCTTCACAACTGAAGTTCGCAGCATCTTCAATATCGCCACTGCCGTTGTAGCGTGCTATTTCAGGATAAGGACATAATGGGCGAGTACGGTCAGGCGCCCAGTCAGCGGGTAGCTCTTCATTTACCGATACAGGGTTGCCGGGACCTCGGGCTGAGGCAATAATGCGATCAGGTGTTTCACCCTGTTCTACCCAGTTTACCAGGGCAGTGACCATATCAAACTGGTCAGTGCTGGGTCCGCCGCCACAATGATTCATCCCCGGGACCAGATAAAGTCGAGTAAACTCATCTGCGTTACCGGCATTTTGGGCATTTAATTCGTTATACCAGCGTGCGGTATCGTCAGAGGAAAATATGCCGTCAGAGGTGCCATGGAAAACCATCATCTTGGCGCCACGATCACGCAGGGTACTCAAATCAGTCGGGTTTGGAGGCGTCATAAAGGACATAGCCGCTTCGCTGTAAATACCTTCAGTGGCAAATATCTTGGGTGCGTCAGTATCCATGTCAAAATTCAGCGCAAACTGTAAACCGCTCTGGGCAACAAACTCGTTAAAATCGAAGGGAGGGGTGCTGAATATGAAACCAACTGAGCCTGGGTCAAGTCGCTGTGAAGCGCCATATTTCCAAAATGCCCAATTGGAATTATTGACACCGGCATCGTAGGGGAAGCTTGAATAAATCAATTCTCCGGAAGAGTTACGGGCACCGCTCATGATGTTGCCATACACAGTTTTCTGCTCAGCGCTTAGGCAGCTGCCATCTCTTTCTGCAGTGCAGGTCGGAACATGCGTCTCCAGGTCAAAAGCAGCCTGACAAGCCATCAGATTGGCCACGATGCCATCTTCCAGGCCATCCAAGCTGTCACATTGTTCAAGAATGGAAGCAGCAATCAAATCTCTTTCAGCCTGGGTAAACGCGCTACTGATATCTGGCTCACCATTCTCATTTACTGTCGTACTGACCAGCGTGAATTGCTGCGCAGCATAAAGCTGAGCAACTGCAGCCTGGGGCAGATTAAACCCCGGATTTCCTGCCAGTATGCCATCGTATTCATCAGCATAACGCGCAGCCGCAATCATGGCATGACGCCCGCCATTGGAGCATCCGGCAAAATAGGAACGGTCAGGCCCTTTACCATAAGCACTGGTAATCAGCGCCTTGGCCATCGGCGTCAGCGTGCCAACAGCTGCGTAACCATAATCAAGCCGTGCCTGCGGATCTATGCCAAAAAAAGGTGTTGGGCCCTGATGGCCGGCATCTGAATTGATGACAGCAAAACCTTCAGACAAGGCGGTACTTAAAGGGCCGCCACCCAGCATGCCGCCAATGGATGTTGCAACTCTACCGTCAATACCGCCATTAGCCTGATGAAAGAAGCGTCCGTTCCAGTCAGCGGGCAGGCGCATTTCAAAACCGATGGCATAAGAGTTGCCATCAATTTCACTGACGCGCTGATTCATCTGTCCGGTGATCAGGCAGTGTTCGCCAACAGGATAGCCTTCAAGCATTCCTGCAGGCACTTGCGAAACTTCAGTGAGCGCAGTCTGTTCAAAAACAAATTGTGAGCTCAGCTCTTCACAATTTAATAGATTAGTGCCAACAGCTGGAGACATGACAGGTAACACAGAGGCTGTGGCTTGTGATTCATTAGGTGTTGGCGTTTCCATAGCAGAGGGTGCTTGGGTATTTTCATTACTACAGGCGGCCAGTGCACAAAATAAAGGGAAAATTAATAATTGTTTTAAATCGGGACTTAAGCGTGAAACGTTTATTTTATGGTTCATCTGCTACCTCTTCTTTTATTGTTCTCTCAGGCTTGAAACAGTTTATATTATTATTTGAATTAATATTCAGGCATTTTTGCCCTTGGGATAAAAAGTTTTATTGAACAAGACTATAACGAAGGTTATGATAGATAACAATTAATTGTTAAAAAAATAAGAAAGGAATTGCCATGTCAGCAGATACAGTTAGCTTCGTGATTGAAGATAGAATTGCCTGGGTCAGTTTTAATCGCCCGGAAAAGCGTAATGCCATGAGCCCGGCCCTTAACCGCAGGATGATGGAGGTTTTGGATGAGCTGGAATTTAACGATGATGTTGGCGTGTTGGTTCTTACCGGTGAAGGGACTGCCTGGACAGCAGGCATGGACTTGAAGGAATACTTTCGTGAAACAGAAGCCACCGGACTTGGCGGCACCCGTAAGGCGCAACGTGAATCTTATGGCTGGTGGCGTCGCCTGCGCTGGTATCAGAAACCCACTATCGCCATGGTGAATGGCTGGTGTTTCGGTGGCGGTTATGGCCCTTTGTTTGCCTGCGACCTGGCAATTGCTTCTGAAGAAGCCAAGTTTGGTTTAAGTGAAATTAACTGGGGGATTTTACCTGGTGGTGGTGCAACCAAGGTGGCGATTGATCTGATGTCGATGCGTGACGCCATGTACCATGCCCTGACCGGTGAAAATATAGATGCAAAAAAAGCCGCCGAGTGGAAGCTAATCAATGAGGCGGTTCCGGCTGACCAGCTGAAGCCACGAGTTACAGAGCTATGTCATGTGTTGCTGGGAAAAAATCCGGTCGCACTTAAAGCAACAAAAGATGCAGTACGTCGTGTTAAAGAAATGACTTACGATAATGCTGAAGATTATCTGGTTCGTGCTCAGGAAGCTGCCAATAGTTATGACAATGAAGGACGTAAAGAAGGTATCCGCCAATTTATCGATGAAAAATCTTACAAGCCAGGACTTGGCTCGTATGACCTCTCCAAACAAAAAAAATCTTAATGACAGGCTAACCAGGTGAATGGTGCAGCAGATTTACTGGGTTTCCAGGCTCGCTATCAGGCAGACAAGGTAGTCGCCATTGATTTGGCGAGTGAGCGACAATGGACTTACGCTGAGCTTGATCTGATTTGTGGTCGTTGTGCAACTGCACTTAAAAAAAATGGGGTAATGCAGGGCGATCGTATTGTCTGTCTTGCTAAAAATCGAGTTGAGCTGATAGCACTGCACTTTGCCTGTGCCCGCGTTGGGGCTATTTATGTGCCTCTTAACTGGCGCCTGACAGCAACAGAGATCAATTCGCTGATCGAAGATGCCGAACCCAAACTCATCATTGGTGATGAATTACTCGAAAATACAGGCATCGATGGCATGAATCTGCAGACTTTCCTGAATCAGGCGGCTGCGCTTGAAGCATTGCTATATACCTTGATTGACAGCGACTTGCCCTCTTTAATTTTATATACCTCCGGCACTTCCGGGCGTCCCAAAGGCGCCTTGCTCAGTGAAAATAATCTTGCTGAAACAGCGATAAACTTCGGGATGGTTGGTCGTGTGCAGAATCACAGCGTGGTGATGAGTGATGCGCCCATGTTTCACATTATCGGATTGATCACGGCGGTACGTCCGGCGATTTATCAGGGTGCTACTTTTATTGTGTCCGATGGGTTTGATCCGGCACGGACGCTGAGTCGTTTGGCTGATCCAGAGTTATCGGTGACCCATTATTTTTGTGTGCCGGTCATGGCAGATTTAATCAAGGCCGAGCCGACATATTCTCCGGAAAAGCTGAAGGGACTAACTGCGCTTTTCACCGGAGGCGCACCCTATGCAGAGGCGAAAATTCAGGACTGGGTTGCAGATGGGGTCCCGGTAGCAAATGGCTTCGGTATGAGTGAAGCAGGAACCGTTTTCGGCATGCCTGTGGATATTGATTTAATTGCTGCTCGACCTGGATCAGTCGGAATTACAACATCGCGGGTAAAAGCCCGAATTGCTAATACTGACGGGGTGCCGTGCCCAACGGGCGAATCCGGGGAATTACAGTTAAAAGGCCCTAATGTCGCCGCCGGATACTGGCGCAGGCCGGAAGACAGCGCCAAAGCCTTCACGAATGACGGTTGGTTTTGTACTGGAGATGTTGCGCTTTGTGATGAGGAAGGTTATTTTTGGATCGTTGACCGTTTGAAAGATATGTACATCTCCGGTGGAGAAAATGTCTACCCTGGGGAAATAGAAGCTTTACTGGCACATAATCCGGCCATAAAAGAATGCGCTGTCATAGGCAGACCCGACGAAAAGTGGGGAGAGGTAGGGCATTTGTTTGTCGTTGCGGCAAAGCCTGAAAATAAAATTGACCTGGATGATTTAATAAAAAGCCTGGATGGCAAACTGGCGCGATTTAAAATTCCCAAGCATGTCAGTTTAATTGATGCCTTGCCCAGAAATGCCAATGGCAAAATTGTTAAGTCAGCGCTTACAGATCAAATAAATAAATAATTATAAAAAAGAGAGCAAATCATGAGCCAAGATCCCAGAGCAATTTTGAATGATAACCCGATGTCCTGGTTGCAGATTTTAACGGTAGCAATCACGATAGGTCTGAATGCACTGGATGGATTTGATATTCAGTCCATCAGTTTTGCTTCTCCCGGAATAGCCGCTGACTGGGGAGTCCAGCGTGGTGCCTTGGGTATAGTCTTGTCGATGGAATTATTAGGCATGGGTATCGGTGCTTTTACTCTTGGTGGTCTCGCCGATAAAATCGGTCGCCGCCATACGATTTTAATTTGTCTCATTTTCATGGTTGTAGGCATGGCTATGGCATCTGTATCGAGCTCCATTATGGAGTTATCAATTTGGCGTGTCATAACCGGGCTGGGTATCGGCGGCATGCTGGCAGCGACTAATGCTACCGTTGCGGAATTTGCCAATAAAAAGAGCAGAACCTTGTGTATTTCATTGATGGCAATTGGTTATCCGATCGGCGCGATAGTCGGCGGAGAAATATCCGCCAGATTGCTGGTCAATAACAGCTGGAATATCGTTTTTGAATTTGGCGCCATCATCACTGCCTGTTTTATCCCGCTGGTCTGGTTTTTTGTCCCGGAATCGCCGGCATTTTTGACCGATAAGCAGCCCCATGGTGCCTTGGAAAAAATTAATAAAGCGTTGGAACGCATGGGCCACTCAGTGGTCCAGGCACTTCCGGCACTTACCGCTGAAGAAAAAAACCATGCCATTGGTGATATTTTCAAACCGGCTTTAATCCGGACCACTATCCTGATAACCATTGCTTATTTCATGCATATTGCCACCTTTTATTTCATTCTGAAGTGGGCACCTTCCATTGTTGTCGATATGGGATTTGATCCCAGTTCAGCAGCAAGAGTATTGGTTTCTGCCAATCTGGGAGGAGCTATCGGTGGAGGAATACTCGGCCTGATCGCCATACGCTACAGTTTGCGTTGGCTGACTATTGGTTCGATGCTGCTTTCTTTTCCGCTTATCATTGTCTTTGGCAGCGGTTATTCTGAGCTTGGAACACTTTCG
Organism: Gammaproteobacteria bacterium; assembly: GCA_038148755.1. Taxonomy (GTDB): domain Bacteria; phylum Pseudomonadota; class Gammaproteobacteria; order Pseudomonadales; family Pseudohongiellaceae; genus UBA5109. The sequence continues at coordinate 28,750 of JAYQWA010000008.1, read as the reverse complement.
ATGGCAGCAGCTATCGCGGGATTTTTTACTAACGCTGGTGTTGTTGGTTTATATGCCCTGGTTGCTACTTCATTCCCGACGCATGTGCGAGCTACCGCAACCGGTTTTGCTATTGGCGTAGGCAGGGGAGGCGCATTCCTGTCACCGATTATTGCCGGTTACATGTTTCAGGCTGGTTTGGGCTTGCAGACGGTTGCTGTCTTTATGGCATGTGGTTCATTAATTGCGGCTATTTCGCTTATGCTATTAAGCCTTAAAAAAGAAAGTATCACAGTCGCAGCTGAAGCTTGAAATATCTAAAAAGTTAAACAGCAGAAAAAAATATTGTAGAAATATTAAAGGCAAAGTTATGAGTTTTTAATTAAAGCGCTTGTACTTTCTGCTTATGTTTTTTCAGTTGCTGGCGGATAGATTTGAGGGCTGCTATTGTCGCTTCGGTTTTCATTTTATCAAACTGGCTGAAACAAATTTGTTCATGGCGATCCATCGTTTGTTTTATTTCTGGTACCAGTGCTTGTCCTTTCTCGTTTAAAAATAATAAATGTGCCCTGCCTTTTGATTGCACATCAATAAAACCTCTTTCCTTAAAATCACTGATAATGGTCGAGATGTTAGCCCGTTTAATGCCTAGTCTGCGTCCAAGGTCACTTTGAATTATGCCAGGGTTGCTGGCAATCATGAGCATGGCTGAAGCGTTACTGGGAATAAGTTCCAGCGGAGCAAGACTCTTTACCAGTTTATTCATTGCCAGCGAGGAAGTGCGAAGAATTTGATAGCTTACTTGATCATTTATTCCTGCGGTACCTGAGCCTGCAGCCTGCTGGTCGAGGTTTTGCAGGGCAGATCCCATTGCCTCTGCAAGGTTTGACATGGCAGATTCTGAAAGTTGGGAGAACCAGCGCTCTGTATGTTGCGCCAGCCGGGTTTGTATATTTGCTATTTGTTCCAGGCCCTGTTCCGTCAGTTGTAAATATTGTGATCTGCCATCATGGGAGGAGCGACTGAGTAAGCCACGCTTTTCCAGATTAATTATCAATGGAGAAACGTTGGTACGTTGCAGGCCCAGAATGCGTGAAAGTTCTATTTGAATAATATCTTTGTTTTTGGCCAGAACAAGCATGATGGCGGCCGCTGTCGGAATGAGTTGCAGATCCCTCATTGTCTCTGTGAGATCCGCCTGTAACAGTACAGCTGCCCGACGTAACTGATAACCCAAATGATCTTCGAGCGGCTCATACAAGCATTCACTGCTTTGCACTATATTTTGTGCTTTGCTTTGTACTTTCGCGGTCATCATACGGCTTCTTTACTTTGTCCACTCAAGGTTTAAGGAGCTTAATAGCTGTAATATTTCGCTGCGAACTTTATTATCCATCTGAGCAAAGCAGCGTTCTTCATTTTCCTGGATTTTGATTTTTATCCTGGCGGCATACTTTATGCCTGCTTTAGTTAATTTAATTCCTGAGGAGCGACCATCCAAGGGAATCTTTTCACACAAGCCCTTCTCTTTAAGTACTGCAATCAAGGGAGCCATATTGGCTCTGCGAATACCCAGGTGCTTTCCAATCAAACTCTGACGAACACCAGGGTTTGCTTTAACAAATAAAATAACGGTTGCTTCACTGGGGCGAATATCCAGTTCAGACAGGGATATTGCCAGGCTGGTCATAGAAGCCGCTGAAATTCGGCGTAAATGATAACCCAAATAAGGCTCGAGCGGGTTAAAAGGCTCCAGGTTCTGAACTTTTTGTGGTTTTTTTGCCATAGTCTGTTTTATAACATAATTGCTATATAATATAGCATTTATGTTATAAAATTCAGGTCTGTTAAGCCATAAGTTTTTATCAAAGAACGCTCTGCCTGAAAGTAGCGAGAGAGAAAACGATGAATAAAAAGACAGAAAATGCCGATGACTCAATCAGTGTCCGGGCCTTGCGTGCTTCGGGCAATCTGGATTATGCGAAAGAACTAGCGGCCATAGAAAACTCCGAGAAAGCGGCAGACATTCGTGGTGGCAAGCGTTCAACCAGCCTGGTGCAACGTCTGATTTACGGGCCGCAACCTGACTGTTGTGAAATGATACCCGCCAGCACTTCAGAGCAAAGTCATCATCACAAGCAGGAAATAGTTGCAGCAGCAAAAGCTTGTTTATCTCAGGGGCAGGCTTTTACAGCAGATGGAAAATTATCAAATGAGCTGCGTTCAGCGGTGAATGACTACAGAGTCTATGGTTATACCATTCCGGAGGAATTTGGCGGAGCTGGTTCAGGTTACAGGGAACTGGCGGAGCTTGAGGAAGATATCGCCGCTAATGGACTTGGTGGTCTTGCTGTGGAAATTTCCGGGCAGCTCACTATTGGTGCCGGTGGTCTGATGGCCTATGGCAGCGATGAGCAAAAGTCACTGTTCCTGCCCTTGCTGGCTGAAGGTCAGTTAATGGCATTTGCTCTAACTGAAGTAAAAGTCGGCGTTAATGCCAAGAAAGTCAGTACTTATGTTGAGCTTGATGAAGCAAATGATTGTTGGCGGCTTTTTAGTGTTGGCGATAGTAATAAGCTTTATATCACCAGCGCAACACATGGGGGTTTGATAGCAGTGGTCGCCAGGTTAGGTAAAGACTCTCGGGAACTGGGCTTGTTTATTGTGAGGCTACCGGAGGCTGACAGGCAAAAAGGGGAAGACGCTGATTTCGGATTTTCCTGCAAGCCTTCCGGTACAGAAGCCTTTCAGACCAATATTAATTCACGCCTGAGTTTTGATAATTTCCCAATACCCAGTTCACAACGACTAGAAGCAGACGGCCTTGAAGTATTGTTTTACAGTCTGGCGATGGGGCGTTGTATGTTGTCTGCCATGTCAGCAGGGTTTCAGCGTTTATACGCAAGTGAAGCAATCAATTACGCCAGGCAACGTGACGGTGTTGGCGGTAAAGTTATCAAGCATGAACTGCCACAACTGTCGATTGGCAAAATATTGGGAGGCGCTTTGCAGTCTCGTTCACTTTGTCATTTATCCCTGTCGCAAAACGAGCAGCATATCAACCTGTCAGGTTTACGGGATATTACAAAGTCTGCGGCAGCAGGCTCTCTGAGTGAATCATTAGCTTGTGCTGAGCGTGTCATCGGCGGACGCAGTTTAAATGAGGAGTCCCCCGTCAGTGCAACACGGGCAACCGCCCATGCCTTCAATATTGTTGAGGGCGAAAGTGATCTGATTATTCTCGGGATGGTCAGGGAAATCACCGGCAGTTTTGTGGGCAGGTATATGGCCGGCTTGCTAAAGGTGCTGGACGATATCAATCTTGATAAGCAGGGTCAGCCTGTTACCGAGGATAAGCGAATTCTATGCCTCGGATTAACCTCCTTTGCGAAATTTCCAGTCCATAGCGGCAAAGCATTATTGAAATTAATTGTGTCAAAAGATTTATGGTTATTGCTGGGCTGGATTATCAAACATGCCATCATGGATATCCTCAGCCTGCCCAAGCGCCTGCTACCTGCAGCCTGTAGGCCACGTTATGCCAATCTTCCAGCAAGTCTTAAACCCTATGCCAAATATGCCGAAGCACGGCTGCGGGATCAGAAGTGGACTTATTTAGGCTTGAATGTTTTTTATCAGTTAACCCTGACTCGGGCGCAGATCCCCTTGCTTATCTTCGGTAAGCGAATCGAGTCCCTGACTGCTATGCTGGCTGTCGTTTATGCCGGGGCAAGTTCCACAGAAGACATCCAGGCGGTAGCGGCATTACAGGCTGAACTTCTGAAACAGAAAGTAAAAAATCACCGTGTATTAAGAAAGCTGCCTGCAATAGAAAAATTGCGTCACCGCTTACAGCATGTTTCAGGTTTTGTCGGAGAGAATCGTTGTACACTGACCAAAAGTCTTGAACCGCAGGTAATTCCGCACGCCTGGTCAGAGTTATAAAAGTCAGGATTCAACTTGGGCATGATCCTTTGCCAGAATTAAGGCATACTTTAAAATCGAACGAATATGTAAAATTTTTCTCAGGATTGAACTTTATGAAAAGCTGCTCGATGTGGAATAGAAAGTGGCATGGGAAATGGCATGGAAAGTGGCTAAGAAAACTGACTAAGCTAACAGGCTGTGCGATTGTTATCGTCTGCGGTTTTAGCAGTATAAGTAGCCTTGCACAAGAGGCTACCGACTTAAGTGGCGTCTGGCTGGCCACTTCGCCACGCAGCACACTGACAGTCAATATGCCATCCCTGACCCCGCAGGCTGAGGCGGATATTGAAGTCTTCGATCCTTTAAATGATCCGGTTATCCGTTGCGTATCGCCCGGCTTTCCGCGTAGCGGATTCATCATCTACCCTTTTGAAATTGTCCAGACTGATACCATGATCGTTTTTCTTTATGAATCTTTCGGGATGGTGCGTCGTATCTATATGGATGACAGAGAGTTACCGGATTATTTACCGCCAAGCAGTGTGGGGTATTCGCATGGGCATTGGGAGCAGGGAGAGCTTGTTATTGAAACGAATAATGTTGCTCCCGGGCTTCTCAGTGGTACAGGCCTCAGGCAATATGGTGATGTCAGTGTCACCGAACGTTACCGTCTAACAGAGAATGGCGGACTTGAAGCGGATGTTGAAATTGTTGCGCCACAGACATTTACTGCGCCCTGGGCACGTCAGTTTACCTGGGAGAAGGATCCTGGCGGTATGATTTTTGAGTCTATATGTGACCCGGCAGAGAGTCGATTTTAAGCGGGGTGAAGATGAGATGAAGGTGAGATGAAAATGAAAAGCTTGGCAGGTTTTATCGGTGGTGGACTATTTTTATTACTGGCAGTGAGTGTTCAGGCTCACCATTCTTTTGCAGCACTTTTTGATGTGTCAGAGACGATCGAGGTAACAGGTGAGATTAGCCAGTTCAGATTTATCGCACCTCACAGTTACATCATTCTGACTGAAAACCCTGACGCTGAGTCGCCGACGGTCTGGGAAGTGGAAACGACAACGCCAGGCATGTTGACGCGTCGAGGCATTACACCAAATACCTTACAGGCTGGGCAGATTATCACAGTTACCGGCAACCCCACCCGCGACGGTCGCAAGCTTATCCGTTTGTTGACCATTACCATGCCTGATGGACGGGAAATGCAGATACAGTAGTGTTAGCTGAGCTATAAAAAGTAATAATAAAAAAACAAAGGAAGCTTACATGAATAGAATGAAAAGCCGTGTGTTAATTAAATTATTTCTGCTTGCTGTCTGTTTTGGCAGTCTCGCTGCTGAAAATGATTTTACGATTGTGCAGCTAGCGGATTTTGAATGGGATGGAAACAGTCATGAAGTCCAGCGCAAGAATATCTATGGCTCTCCCGAAGAGGAAGGCTTCTATGTTTACCGGGTAAGGTTCCCCCAGGGTGTCTCAACAACGCCGCATTTCCACAGTATGGAACGTCATGTCACAGTAGTGGAAGGCACCTGGTATGCCGGTACAGATGCCAGCCATGATATGTCCAGAGCGACACCCATCCCTGCAGGGGGTTTTATGGTGCATCCGGCTGGTGCGGTGCATTTTGATGGAGCCGTAGAGGGTCCGGTTGTTGTTGAAATAAAAGGTATTGGCCCGGTCAGCACAACGCAGGTTGAGATTGAGCCCTAAGCTTTAAGTTTTTATTCATAATAATTTTCTGGGACGCATACACGTCCTTCCATCAGTACCCGGGCGCTTCTGCTCATGCTGATTTTATTTATTTGCCAGGTGTCATTGTGCTGAATGACCTGTGAGCCAACTTTCAGGCTGCCTGAGGGGTGGCCGAAAACAACTGAGTCGCGTTTGCCACCACCGGCGGCCGTATTCACCAGCGTTCCGGGAATTGCAGCCGCTGCGGCAATGGCGACGGCAGCAGTACCCATCATGGCATGGTGCAGTTTTCCCATAGACATGGCACGCACGTTTAAATCGATATCACCTTCATGAATGGTTTTACCACTGGAAGCGATATAGCTTTGTGGTCTGGCAACAAAAGCTATTTTAGGGGTATGTTGGCGCTTGGCTGCTTCGCCGATATTTTTTATCAAGCCCATTTTTAAGGCACCATAAGCACGAAGTGTTTCAAACATGCCCAGCGCTGTTTGATTTGTATTGATAGCATCCTGCAACTCGGTGCCCGTGTAAGAAAGGTCTTCAGCGTTAAGAAAAAGGATAGGGATGCCGGCATTAATCATGGTGGTTTTGAAGGTACCAATACCCGGCACATCCAGTTCATCAATCAAATTCCCGGTCGGGAAAACTGCTTCGTCGGGATCAACAGGTTGTATAAAATCAATTTGAATTTCAGCAGCAGGGAATGCGACGCCATCCAATTCGAAGTCGCCAGTTTCCTGGACCTCGCCATTGATAACAGGAACACGAGCAATGATTGTTTTTTCGATATTACGCTGCCAGATTCTTATTTCAGCTATGCCATTTTGTGGAATACGCTCAGCGTCAATCAAAGCGTTTGTAATGGCAAAAGGGCCTACCGCTGCAGTCAGATTACCGCAGTTGCCGCTCCAGTCGATAAAAGCTTTGTCGATGGCAACCTGACCGAAAAGATAATCCACATCGTGATCTGCTTTTTCGCTCTTGGACAGGATAACCACTTTACTGGTACTGGAAGTTGCGCCCCCCATACCATCGGTATGTTTGCCATAAGGGTCAGGGCTGCCAATAACGCGCAGCAATAATTTATCCCTTACTTCGCCAGGAATTTGTGCTGCCAGTGATAAGTCACGCAGATTAAAAAATACGCCTTTACTGGTGCCGCCGCGCATATAGGTAGCAGGTATCTTTATTTGAGTTTCTGTCATATTGTTAGGTTAAGCTACACTTCATGATGTTAGAAAATCCTGTGCAAAACGTTGCAGGATACCACCGGCCTGATAAACGGAAACTTCTTCTGCTGTATCCAGACGACAGTTAACTGTCACCTCGATTTTTTCGCCGTTCTTGCGTTGGATAACTAGCGTCAGTTTGGCACCTGCTTCAATTTCACCGACAACTTCAAAGGTTTCAGTACCATCAATGGCAAAACTATGTCGTGTTTCTCCAGCCTGGAATTCAAGCGGTAATACACCCATACCCACAAGATTGGTTCGGTGAATACGCTCAAAGCCTTCGGCAACAATAGCTTCGACACCAGCGAGTCGTACCCCTTTTGCCGCCCAGTCGCGGGAAGAACCCTGACCATAATCTGCCCCGGCAATAATGATTAAAGCTTGCTTGCGTTGCATATAGCATTCAATCGCTTCCCACATCCGCATTTCTTTATTATCGGGTTCAAGGCGGGTTAGCGAGCCCTGTTTTATTTCTCCTGCACTATCACGACACATTTCATTGAGCAGCTTGGGGTTAGCAAAAGTTGCCCGTTGAGCGGTTAAATGATCACCACGATGTGTTGCATAAGAATTGAAGTCGGCTTCCGGTAGCCCCATTTTGGTCAGGTATTCGCCAGCCGCACTGCTGGCCAGGATGGCATTTGACGGGGATAGATGATCAGTTGTTATATTGTCGCCAAGCACAGCCAGTGGCCGCATGTTTTTCAGTTCAGCTTTCTTGCCAAGTGCACCTTCCCAGTATGGTGGGCGACGTATATAAGTACTTTGTGGGCGCCATTCGTAAAGCGGACTGCCTGCATTAGCCCTGTCAGATCTGTCGAGATCAAACATCGGAATGTAGACCTGCTTGAATTGTTCCGGTTTCACATAGTCATTAACAATGGCATCAATTTCTTCATCGCTTGGCCAGATATCCTGCAGGGTGATTGACCTGCCAGCCGAATCAAAGCCCAATACATCCTGCTCAATATCAAAACGAATGGTGCCGGCAATGGCATAAGCCACTACCAGAGGTGGTGACGCTAGGAAAGCCTGTTTGGCATATGGATGAATCCGGCCGTCAAAGTTGCGGTTGCCTGATAAAACAGCCGTTGTATATAAATCCCGGCGGGTAATTTCCTCCTCAATATCAGGATCAAGCGCACCGCTCATACCATTGCAAGTGGTGCAGGCATAACCCACGATACCAAAGCCCAGTTTTTCGAGCTCGGTTAATAAACCGGCTTCCTCCAGATAAAGTCTGGCTACTTTTGAGCCTGGGGCAAATGATGATTTAACCCAGGGTTTACGAACTAGGCCCAACTGATTGGCTTTGCGGGCGAGCAGGGCAGCAGCAACAACATTGCGGGGATTACTGGTATTGGTACAACTGGTAATGGCGGCAATGATGACGGCACCATCCGGGATAAGCCCCTTTGCTTCTTCTCCTTGTACCTGTTCGAGATTAACTGCGATGCCACGTTCAGCCAGCGCCGAAGTCGGCAAGCGACGATGAGGGTTGGATGGTCCGGCCATGTTGCGGCTGACAGAAGTCAGATCGAATTCAAGTACACGTTCATATTCAGCCTGCTGTAATTGATCTGCCCAGAGCCCGGTTTGTTTCGCATAGTTTTCAACCAGAGCGACTTGTTTGGCATCGCGCCCGGTCAGTTTAAGATAGTTGATAGTTTGCTCATCAATATAAAACAATCCAGCCGAAGCGCCGTATTCAGGGGTCATGTTGGAAATCGTGGCGCGATCACCAATCGTTAAATTGTCAGTCCCTTCACCAAAGAATTCGAGATAGGCTGATACAACTTTCTGTTCTCTCAGAAATTCAGTTAAGGCCAGCACAAGATCAGTGGCGGTAATACCGGCTTGGCGCTGACCACTCAGCTTTACACCTATAATCGTTGGTAGCCGCATCATGGAGGGGCGACCCAGCATGACGTTTTCAGCTTCAAGTCCGCCAACACCAAGCGCAATGACTCCAAGTGCATCCACATGCGGAGTATGGCTGTCCGTTCCTACGCAGGTGTCAGGAAAGGCGATGCCAGCCTGAACCTGAATCACCGGTGACATTTTTTCCAGATTAATCTGATGCATGATGCCATTACCGGCGGGAATGACATCAACATTTTTAAATGCCGTTTTACACCATTCAATAAAATGAAAGCGGTCGGCGTTGCGGCGCTCTTCAATGGCACGATTTTTTTCAAAAGCTTCAGGATCAAAACCGGGTGCTTCAACGGCCAGAGAGTGATCAACAATTAATTGCGTTGGCACAACCGGATTAATTTTTGCCGGGTCACCGCCCTGCTCGGCAATTGCATCGCGTAAACCAGCTAAATCAACCAGTGCAGTCTGACCAAGAATGTCATGGCAAACCACACGTGCAGGATACCAAGGGAAATCCATGTCGCGTTTACGCTCAATAATCTGGCACAAAGCATCTTCCAGTATTTCCGGATCACAACGACGCAATAATTGTTCTGCAAAGATACGGGATGTATATGGCAGCTTGTCATAAGCGCCAGGTTTAATACTTTCTATGGCGCTTCTCGTGTCGAAATAATCCAGTTCGGTGCCGGGTAGTGGCTTGCGGTATCCGGTGTTGATCATGAGGCTTTTACTGCTGTCTGAGGCTGGCCGCTTAATTTCAGTTGCAGACTGTTTTTGCTGTACAGGATGTGGCGGCGCATCAGTATTTCGGCAAGCTCACCATCGCGGTTTGATATGGCCTGGACAATCTGCTTATGCTCATCAAAAGCCGTGGTCACTCTGGGGCCGGACATGCCCAGCTGGACGCGGTACATGCGGATTAGATGATAGGTACTGTCCATCAACATGGAAATAAGTTGGCTGTTCTTACTGCCGAGAATAATGCGGTAGTGAAAATCCAGGTCACCGGCTTCCTGATAGTAGGTCTCGCCGTCTTTAACAATCTGAAAATGTGTACTGAGTAATTTATTTAAGTCCGCTATTTCATCGTCACTCATGTTGATGGCGGCAAGCCGGGCAGCCATGCCTTCAAGTGCCTCACGGACCTGATAAAGCTCCATCAAGCCTGCCGTGCTTATACTGACAACACGGGCGCCGATATTGGCCTTGCGTTCAACCAGATGGCAGGACTCAAGCCGGTTAATCGCTTCACGAATAACGGCACGGCTGACAGCATACTTTGTTGATAACTCTGTTTCACTTAATTTTGAACCGGCAACGATAGTGCCTTTGACGATATCTTTTCGTAGCTGTAAAAAGGTTTTGTCAGTACTGGTGATCGCAGATTCCGTGTTAGCCAACATATTTTTTATTACTCAACGATTTTCAATCGGAATATATTCGCGGTTTTCCGGTCCGGTGTAATTGGCAGAAGGACGAATAATTTTGCCATCCTGGCGTTGTTCGATGACATGAGCGCCCCAGCCTGAAACCCGGGCAATCACAAACAGTGGCGTGAACATATCGGTTGGTATGCCCATCTGGTTGTAGGATACGGCGGAGAACCAGTCCAGATTTGGAAACATTTTTTTGATTTCCCACATGACAGACTCCAGGCGTTCTGCGATGTCGTACATCAGGGAATCGCCGGATTCGTCTGACAGTTGTTTGGATACACGCTTGATCACTTCGTTACGGGGATCCCCTACGGTATAAACCGGATGACCAAAGCCAATGACGATTTCTTTTTTTGCGACTCTTTCACGGATATCCGCTTCAGCTTCATCAGCAGATTGGTAACGGCTCTGAACATGAAAGGCCACCTCATTGGCACCACCATGTTTAGAACCACGTAAGGCACCAATCGCCCCGGTAATGGCGGAGTATATATCGGAATTGGTGCCGGCTATGACCCGGGCTGTAAAAGTTGAAGCATTAAACTCATGCTCGGCATAAAGATTGAGTGAGGTGTGCATGGCACGTACCCAGGACTCTGCAGGTTTTTCCCCATGCAGCAGATGTAAAAAGTGACCACCGATGGAGTCATCGTCTGTGTCTACATCAACACGTTTGCCGTTTACAGTAAAGTGATACCAGTATATAAGGGCAGAGCCGAAGCTCGCCATCAAACGGTCAATGATGTCGCGGGCTTCTGCTTCAGGATGTTCTTCTTTTTCCTGCACGATAGTTCCCAATACCGAACTCATGGTGCGCATGACATCCATGGGATGGGCACTGGCAGGCAAGGCTTCCATGGCTTTTATGACGGCGTCCGGCAGCTTGCGCATAGATTTTAATTTGGCTTTATAAGCTGTCAGCTCAGTCTGATTTGGCAAGTGCCCATGAATCAGTAAGTGAGCAATTTCCTCGAACTCTGCAGTTTCAGCAAAATCGAGAATGTCGTAGCCGCGGTAATGTAAGTCATTGCCGGTACGCCCGACAGTACAGATAGCTGTATTGCCGGCAGCGACTCCAGACAGAGCAACAGATTTTTTTACTTTGGGTACGATAGCGTCAGTACTCACTTTTTAGTCTCCTTACTTATTCTCTTTGGCAATCTCTTTATTACTTTCTCTATTAAACAGGGCATCAAGTTTTTGTTCATAGCTGTGATAGTCAAGATACTCATACAGTTCATCACGACTCTGCATCATGTTGATAACATTTTTTTGTGTGCCTTCATTGAGCAGGGTTTGATAAATCTTCAGTGCAGCCGCATTAGCGGCACGAAATGCTGACAGCGGATATAAAGCGATACTGACACCGGCACTGGCCAATTCTTCAGTGGTAAAAAGCGGGGTTGCGCCAAACTCCGTGATATTGGCCAAAACGGGAACTTTCACGGCATCGACAAATTGACGGTACATATCTAGTTCTGTCATGGCTTCCGGGAAAATCATATCGGCACCGGCTTCAACGCAGGCACAGGCTCGATCAATAGCTGATTGCAGTCCTTCAACAGCAAGCGCATCAGAGCGTGCCATAATGACAAAATCAGGATCGGTTCTGGCATCTACAGCAGCTTTAATGCGATCCACCATTTCGACTTGTGACACAATGGCTTTATTAGGCCGATGGCCGCAGCGTTTTTGCATGACCTGGTCTTCAATGTGAACCGCCGCCGCGCCAAACTTGGTCATGGAACGAATGGCACGGGCAATGTTAAAAGCACCGCCCCAGCCAACGTCAATATCAACCATGACAGGCGCTTCGGTAACATCAGTAATGCGGCGCAGGTCTATCAAGACATCTTCCAGGGTAGTGATGCCCAGATCGGGAATGCCACAGGAACCGGCAGCGACACCACCACCGGAAATATAGAGAGACTTGAAACCGACGGCTTCAGCCAGCCTTGCGTGATAGGCATTGATGGCACCTACACACTGCAAGGGTTTTTCTGTTTCAACTAATTTTCGAAAGGTGAGAGCGGGTGAGGTGTAACTCATACTATTCTCTATTTTTAAAAATTGTCGACAATATAAGCAATAAATTCCATTTATTCAATAATAAATGCCATTATTGTCGACAATGTATAGAGATAGCGCCAAGTATTATGCGCTAAACGCCAGGTAAAAGAAGTTTGCAACCAGCGCTATAGTCATCGTATCAACTATTTTTCCGTGAATGCCATCAGTCATTTTTCGCAGAATTTTTTGCCCCAGAAAGTTTCCGGGAATGGTCGAGATGCCAGCGATAATGCCGAGAATAAGCAATTCCGGTGTCAGTAAATCGGTAAAACCAAAAACAGAAATTTTGATTAAATTCATAACCAGCGTAATTGTTGCCAGCGTACCAACAAAAGTCAGCCGGTTCATTCCCGTGCCTAACAGGAAAGGTGCGAGGAAAAAACCCGGGCCGATAACATTACCTGCCAGGCCTCCCCACACGACTGCAGCACCTGCCAGTAATTTGGGTCCAGTTTTGATGGAATGACTTCGTGCCCAATATTTTATGGGCAGTGAAATGGTTAATACCGAACCGAAAACCAGTGCGATGATCCGGGGAGATAAATAACCAAAAATAACTGAGCCGAGTACAACAGTCGGCAGCCCGAATAAAAGGACATGCCGTACGGCCCAGAAATCGATATCTTTCCTCAGCATATAGCCACGACTTAAATGACTGAATATCAAAGCACAGGTGATGACCGGCACGGTTATTTTTATGCCGATAAAATGTGCGAGCACCCCTGTCATCAGAAGACCGCCAACCATACCGATTGCGCCATGTACTATGCCAGCGAAAAAAGCCACAGCCACAATTAACAGTAGCAGCCAGGGGTCATTGCCTAAGAGCTCAAACATACAAATAAACTTTTATAGATAGGAATAATGGTCTCAGTCCCGGCAGTTCAATCTCATCTGCAGAGATTACCGGTTCGGCAGAAATCAGTTTAAACGAATTACCTTCTTTTGTTCGGGTTAATTATGTGCTGAAAAATTACTTAAATTTTTAAGTCAATCAGGAATGATTATCCACCAGCGTTGCGACTTCAAGAAATTCTACGCTGGGTCTGACGCCATAAATGTTGCCGATATTACTGATGTTCTCTTCAGTAAAAAAATTTTTGGCAGCGTTGGCGTCTTCCCATACATAATAATTTTTTGCGCTGTTGGCTTCTGCATTATATGAAAAGGCTTTTGAGCGTAAACCGGGCATGTTTTCAAATTTAGGTCTTGCTGACTCAGCGATGTTACGAACTTTTTCTTCGTTAAAATCATCGCTGTAATTAAAGATGACTAGGGTTGCTATCATTGTTGTCTCTCTAGGAATAATTATTTAAAAGTTAGTTAAAAAGTTTACGGTTCCAGCCCTTGCGTTAATTCGATATAGGTTCCCCAGGGATCTGTCAAAAAGGCAATGGCCAGATTGGCCGCTGCAATGTCGCGGTAGCCGGAGTCCATCACGACACCAGCTGCTTCCAAGCGGGCAATGGTTGCTTTCAGGTCGGTAACTTCGAAACCGATATGGTCAAGGACAGTACCCTGTGTACCAACGACCTGACTTTCTGCAGGGTTAAAAGTGAGATTGACACCGGGCACATCGGCAGCCTGGAATTGTCCACGCATGCCAGGTACGGCACCAAACATATCGCTATACCATGCCTGCATTGCTGGGATATCAGGAGTCTCCCAATGAATATGATGCATCTGGATCGGCACAGAGATTTCCGGGTTTTCCAGAATTTCGATAAGCTGTCCGTCCGGGCCATTAACCCAGAGCTGGAAGTCAAAATCGCCACGCTCTACATCTATGCCTGCAGCAGACCAACGTTCAAAAGCGGCATCAACATCAGGCACATGGAAACCGACATGAATGATCGAGGTTCCAGCTGAACCACTGCTAGGTTCGGCTTCACGTACCAGAATCAGCACACCTGGAATTGCATACATATTGATAGGCCCATTTTGTATGGAGCTAGCTCCAAGATTTTCCCAGAATGTATTGCTGGCCTCGATATCCGACGCCTGAAAATGTAAATGTCCCATGCTTACCCCTTTAGCATTGGGCTCAGCCAGCTGACCAAAGCTGCTCATGGACGCAAAAAAGCTGATAAGTAATACGCTTCTTAAAAAGCTTTTTATATATTTTTGGCTTGTTAATCTGGGCATGCTGTCTCCTGGTCTTTTTGCCTTTGTTTCTGTTATCGGCTTAGGCTTATAGATACAAAGTGAATTAAATAACAAACGCTATTCTTTTTCATCCCAAAGGTTTTCATAGGTATAGGGGCCACCCCAGATTTTGCCACTTAATAAGCGACAGTGCTGATCCAGGGTCTGTATCAGTGCCATTTCTTCGGTACTGAGAGTCAGATTAATTGACGCCAGGTTTTCCCGCATACGTTTTGGTCTGACACTTTTGGGAATAACCGCAGTGCCACGTTGCATCGCCCAGGCCAGTAGTACCTGTGCCGGACTGGCCTGATTGTCTTCCGCAATTTTTTTGATAAGTGGAAGCTCCAAAGGGGAAGGGCTGTTTTCTTCGCGGAAAAAAGCCGGTCGATCACTCGAGCCAAGCGGCGCGTAAGCGGTCAGGTATATGCCTTCCTTGTCACAATAATTTTTCAGTTCCGGTTGCTGCAGCAGGGGATGCAGCTCTACCTGATTAACTTCCGGTTTGATCCTGCCAAGTGTAACCAGGTTTTGCAGTTTAACTTTGCTGAAATTGGATACACCAATATGCGTCACCAGTCCGGCAGCAACGCATTCTTCCATGGCTTGCCAGGTATCGATGATGGGAGCCTGTTCCAGGCTCAGGTAGTCGTCCGCTGATTGAGGAAACCCTACATCTGGTTTGACAGCTACTGGCCAGTGAATCAGATATAAATCCAGATAGTCGAGTTGCAGGTTGTTAAGTGATTTTTTCAGTGCCGGGGCAACATCTTCAGGCAGATGAGCTGTATTCCAGAGTTTGGAGGTGACCCACAACTCTTCCCGGGTCAGTTGATTTTGTGCAAAAACTTCTGTCAGCGCTTCACCAATGCCGCTTTCGTTACCATAGACGGCAGCACAGTCCAGATGCCTGTAACCAATATCGATAGCTTCTTTTATGATGGGTTTAATGTCATCGTTGGTGGTTTTCCAGGTACCCAGACCAAGAATGGGCATCTGATCACCATTACTGAAAGGAAGAGTTTGCATAAATTATTCCGTATTTCATAAAAAAGCAGTCCGGCATAGTAACGCTACACCGCCGCTTTCTACAAACTGGAATTCTCACGTCAATACCACTACTATCATCTACCGACTTTTTGGAAACTAGAGATTGCGAATGGCCGATTCAGGAAAAATTATAGAATCATTCAAAAAGGTGCTGATTGCTTTTTTCATATGCACGCCCATTTTAAGCGCAGAAGCACACCATTCGCGGGCGCCTTTTTTAATTGACGAGACTATTACGATGACTGGCGTTGTTAAACAGGTCCGGTGGCGTAGTCCTCATGTATTTTGGGCTGTGGATGTTACAAATGAAGACGGGCAGGTTGAAACATGGACTATTGAAGGCCATTCAATTGCCGGATTGATGGGAAATGGCTGGCAACAAGACTCGGTAAAAGTAGGCGACAGAGTACAAGTAGTTGCCAATCCAAATCGGGATACAAGCCGAAAGTTTGGTTTGCTGGACTATTTTCAGCATGAAGATGGACGTGTGTTTTACTCATTCAGGCCACCTGAAGGCATAGAACCAATGCAGGCAACCAACCTTATTGGTGATGGTGAAATAAGGCCTTCCACTGATTTCTCCGGTACCTGGGCAGGCTTGTCTGACCTTACGCCAGAAGAGAGACTGCGTAGAGCGCTTATCGGTAATTTTTCTGCGCCTGTTGGCCTGGATTTGACTGCCAGAGGCGAAGCACAGGTGGCGGAATTTGATATTAATGATGATCCATTTCTGCAATGCCTGGCTTTAGGTGTCCCCAGAACTATAACGTGGCCTTATGCTACCCGTATCACACGCGATGCCGGGCGGATGCAAATTGAAACGGAACTGATACCGGAAATCCGCACCATTTACTTTGACCGGGAAACGCCTCCTGCAGATTATGTACCGGATGCATTGGGTTTTTCCCGAGGAGAAATTCTGGATGATGGAACTTTGCTTATTACAACTACAGATTTTGCACATACTGCCTGGGGAATAACCCGAGGGCTTGATTCAAGTACTGAAAAGCAGATTCTCGAAGAATATAGTTTAGCGGATGATGGTCTGGTTATTTCTTATCGCGTGACTGTAAAGGACCCCGAATATCTCACTGAACCAATGGTGACAGAAGGACGCTACCGTAAAGTAGCTGAACATGAATTTACGCGAGAATATTGTGATATAGAAATATCTAATCTGCATCTGCAATTCGAATGAAAGTCGCTGCTTATAAAGAGCACTTTATATGCCGACATTATGGTTTAACATTAAATGGAGACTATAAGATGAAAAAATTTACTTTAATTTCCCTGCTTGCGTTTACATTTTTTGGTCTGGCCTCCTGTGGTTCCGAAGAGACAACGAGCTCTGCAACGCCGTCTACAACTCAGGCCAGTACACCGTCAACGTCTTCATCGCCATCAGCCGATGAGTTGATTGAAAACGTTCAGGACGAGGCGGCTAATATGGTAGAGTAGGCTGAAGATATGCTGGCTGAATCTGTTGTCGCTGCCGAAGCCCGAATGAATGAAGCGATGGAGCAGGCTGAAAATACAGGCGAAGAAATAATGGAAGAAGCGGAAGACGCAGAAGAAGAAGCTAGGGATGCCGTTAATGAACGGTTAAATAATTTACTAAACTAATAACTAAAAAAAGAAGGAATTCATTATGACTACATTTGTATTGGTTCATGGGGCCTGGCATGGAGCCTGGTGTTGGAATAAAGTGGTACCGGGTCTTGAAGCTGCCGGACATCATGTCATTACTCCTGAATTACCGGGCTCTGGTGAAGATACAACCCCGGCTTCAGAAGTTACCCTCGATGCCTATGCCAGCAAACTGGTTGAAGTGCTTGATCAGCAGGATGAAAAAGTCATTATGGTGGGGCATTCCATGGGCGGCCTGGCGATTTCAGCAGCGGCAGAATTAAGGCCTGATAAGGTTGGCGGCTTGGTTTATCTTTCCGGTTTCTTGCCAAGGTCAGGCCAATCGTTATTGTCTCTTGAAGAATCCAACCCGCATTCTTCAGTGCCTCCGGCATTGGTCCCGGCTGAGGATCACGTTACGGGCACTTTAAAGGCAGATATGATCAGAGAGCTTTTCTATCATGACTGCAGCGAAGAAGATTACATGTATGCGGTAGCTCATCAGCATGCCCAGGCACTGGCTCCACTGGCAACGCCGGTAACACTGAGTGATGAAAATTTTGGTTCAGTACCGCGCTACTATATTGAATTGCTCTCTGATCACGCCATCCATATAGATATGCAGCGACAAATGATTGCAGCATCACCATGTAAGGAAGTGTTTTCGATAGACTCGAGTCATTCACCGTTTTATTCAAAAACAGATGAACTGGTTGAGACTTTGTTGAAGATAAGTGTTTAAAGCAAAAAGTGCCAGAGTAAGTGAGTAAGTCCCTTACTCTGACACTAATGGTTTTTTCTAAAGACCTTGAGTCAGCATATCAATCGCAAATATTTCCACATCACGAATTGCTATGCCAAACAGCGTTCGTTTATCCGGTCCACCAAAAGCAACAGAGATCATGTTGCGCGGCGTGTCGAGAAAGCCCAGTATTTCTCCAGCCGGACTGATTACCCAGATACCTGCAATACCGGTGACATAGATTCGACCCTGAGAATCCACAGTCATGCCATCTCTGCCTGCCCAGGCAAATTGGCGCTCATTAGTGAGAGAACCATCAGCCTGCACATCATAAGCAACGAGTCCGCCAGCGGGTTCAGGCGCATTGGCTGGAACATAAAGATCAGCGGGCGGGCTGGCATCAGGTAGTAGCCCGGTGACATATAAAGTGTTTCCGTCAGGACTTAAGGCAAGCCCGTTACCACCATTAACACCATAACGACCACTGACTACACCTTGTGGACTAATGTAATAAACACCACCCATGGTCATATAGATGCCACCTTTACTATCGGCAATCATGTCGTTCAGGACGCTGGTGGTCAGACATTCGAGAGGCTCGCCGTTCATGGTATTGGCAAAGACTTGTCTTGGTTCAACCTGCCAGATGCCACGGTTCAGTGCACGCTCTCCAACATAAAGCGTGCCATCTGGCGCCATTGCCAAGGCCCCGCCGGTATAGGTGTCAGTTGCGACAAGTTCAACCACGCCATCGAGCCTGACTTTGAGAATCTGGCTTTTGTCATTCTGTGCAACCAGCACGCCATCTTCTAGACCAATCGGGCTGTCAGCATTATTGCCGCTGTCTGTCCATAAAACACGCCAGCGTGCATTCTCGGCAATAATGCCAGGAATAACCGTCGTGCTGTAATTTTCTTCAGGTCTGGCAGCAGCCCCGCCACGTCCACGCACAACGCCGACCGGCATAGCAGGATTAGAACAATGTTGCCTGACCCAGGTTGTACGTGCGGGGTCGGGGCCAGCCTGTACACCAGGTGTGCGATCAGGGTCAGCTGCTTGCTGTTGGGCAAATACTGTTACAGTAAAGATGGAAAGAATTAATAGCGGGATTATTTTTATTTTCATAACGCTTCCCTTAAGTATCGAGTCATTAGAGAATTAAAAGGCGCATTAAAAGCCGATTGCCGTATCGTCACCAAAATCGCTGGCGCCGCCACTCATGGTGTCATACTCCTGGTTGAACAGGATGGCGGTAATCGGGCCGGAAGTTTTTTCCCGGAATTCAAGCTCATACCCCAGACGGATCAAGGTTCTCAGTACCAGGGTATTCATGTCACTGCGCAGAACGATGCGACCTGGCTGGCTGTAGTGGTCACCGAAAGAGCTGTGTAGTTGAAAGCTTTCAATATGAGCAGCTTCAGTAGCCTGTTGAACATCCATGCCAAATTCCACAATATTCAGGAAAAACTGCAAGAGCCATTGATCCTGTCCATCACCACCCTGAACAGAAAATGCCATGTAGGGTTTGCCATCTTTTAAGGCGATACTGGGAGAGAGAGTTGCCCTTGGGCGTTTTCCGGGTACAAGTACGTTGTAGGGGTTGGATTTTTCTGACAGAACAAAACTTTGCAAACGCTGGGACAGGCTCATGCCGGTTGATCCGGCAATAAAGGCAGGCATCCAGGCGCCACTGGGTGTAATCGAAACAACCCAGCCTTCTTCATCAGCAGCCTGTATCGACGTCGTGCCGGCGTGGAAACCTTCGTCGTGGCTCATAATGCTGACAACATTCCCATTGGCATCAGTTTCGCTGATGATGACGGGTTCTCTGGTAGCGCTGTTTTTTGCGATATCCCACTCGGGTTCAATATTGGGTTTCCAGTTTTCAAGGTACTCTGCAAAGGGATTAGGCTCGTCACCCTGATAGGGGTATGGGTCGCCAGGGCCAATATCAGTTCGGTTACCTCTGGGGTCAATCAGTGCAGCGCGGTCACGCGCATAATCTTTGGATAACAAACCTGCAATAGGTTCTTCCGGTGGGAAGTAGGGGTCGCCGTAATAAAAATCACGATCGGCGAAAGCCAGATTCATGACCTGATACAGCGTATGGATATATTCGGCACTGTTATAGCCCATTCGCTTCAAATCCATGCCTTCCAGCATGTTCAGCATTTGCAGCATGACCGGACCTTGCACCCAGCTATTCAGTTTAAAGACTTCGATGCCCTTGTAAGTTGTTGAAACAGGTTCTTCGATATAGACCTGCCAGTTATCCAGATCTTCCATGGTGAAAAGCCCACCGGCAGCCTGACTGGCACGGACAATTTCTTCTGCGATATCACCACGATAGAAACGGTCATAAGCAGCCATAATGGCTTCTTCACGACTGGCGCCATTGGCCAGGGCGTTTTGCTCTGCTTCAACCAGCTTATTCAAGGTGTTATATAAATCTTCCTGCACAAATAACTGGCCGGGATAAGGTGCCGCCCAGTCTCTGGGATTTTGTGGGTCAAAATTAGGCAGCATTATTTTTGCAGTATCAGGCCAGATTCTTAAAAACTGTTTATCATACTCAATACGCTCAGCCTGAATCTGTTCAATCGGATAACCGCGGGCCATTTCAATAGAAGGCCCAAGTACTTCTGCCAGGCTCATGGTGCCGTATTCAGCCAGCATCACCATCAGGCCACCTGGTGTGCCAGGGGTGACCGCAGCCAGGGGGCCATAATCAGGCGGCGTTTTGTAATTCAGGTTTTGAAAATACTCGGGGGTGGCACCTGAGGGAGCTACACCAAGCGCATTGATCGCATGCACTTCGCCGGTATTGGGATTATGAATTAATGCCTGAGTTTCTCCGCCCCAACCCATGGTGTCCCAGATAGTAGCGGATGCCGCTAGCATGGCGCTGGCCGCGTCAACAGCATTGCCACCCTGGCTAAAAATCATGCTGCCAACTGAAACAGATAAAGGTTTCCCGGCAGCTGCCATCCAGTGACTACCGTGTGCAGGTGGTTTATTGGAGTGTTGTGGTTCCTGAGCGAAAAGAGAATGATAAGAAGCCAATAGCAGGCTACTGCTTATCCCCCCTACCAGGCAGACATGAGTTAATGCTTTCCGGAAATATTGTTTTTTACTCATGCCTAAGTGCGTGTTCCGTTAGGTTTTAGAATGGTTCACCAACTCTACTCTTCCGCCGGGTTCATTTCCACTGCAACTTTAAACGCCCCCACTTCGCCAAATTGTTCCTGTTCCATGGTTTGCGTACCTTCGGTAAATGAGAATCTGACATTGCGGTAGCTGTGACCACCATGTTCTCGTGAGGCTTCCACATGTAGCAAGTAATCACCGGGTTGCAAGAGGGTTCCCGAATCGTCAAGACCATCCCAGACCAGTTGATACTCACCGGGACCACGCGTAGGTCGTGTTACGTTGATTTTTTCTACCGTAGAGCGTCTTCCGGCATAGCGCCACCAACGTGAGTTACTTCCAGCCCAGCGTTGCTCGCCTCCCAGCAGAATCAGGTTTTTAATGGGCTGATTGTCCATGGTGCTGACCCAGATTGCGACATAGGGGCGCTCATAGCCTCGTCCATCCTGGGAAGGAATGGAGTAATCCAGTGTCAGTTTGAAATCGGCATTGGACAGTAATAGTAATTCGGCACTTAAATATTCATTCCAACCGGAGGAGCTGCGTTGGGCACCACTTTCATCGACCAGCAAGGCTTCAATACCGGGCAAAGCTTCAACAATGGCAAGGGCATCGACAATCGGTAATACCGAAAGTGTGGTAGCAACGGCGTCCGCTGTCATGGTGTCATCCGCAATAACTACGGCGTATAGTCCGCTGAATACAGGCCAGCCTGTTTGCGGTGTGAAAATATGACTGAACTCACGCATTAAAATCTGTCGCATGCGACTGTTATGTCCACTGGTTGCGATGGCTTTGGAGTCCAATGAAAGGCTGGTGATAAAGTCAGCATTATCAGCAGTGGATTCTGGATTGGCGACCATGACTTCCCAGCCTGAAGCATCAGGAGGTGTTCCCCAATAAGAGGCATCGCCACCGATATCCACTTTAACGGCAGTTACATGAGGGATGTTTTTCAGTATGTCCATGGCCCGGTCAATAATATAACCCTTGGCAAGACCGGAAGGATCGAGTTTGATGCCATCACCCAATACAATCTGGTTCTGTTCCGGATTTATGGTCAATTCAGCGCGATTGGCATTACGGGCGATGGGAGCAACATCATTACGACCAGGGACTTGCTGGGTTTCTTCCGCTTCATCCCAGAAATCCACTACTGCACCCAGGCGACAGGAAAAATTGCCTTCACTGCGAGTAAACCAGTCTTCACAGGCACTGACGACATCGATTAAAGCCGGTGAAGCCGAATCAGTCATTCTTGAGACATTTAATTGCATCAGCTCACTGCTCTCGTCATAAGTCGTCAGTAGTTGCTCCAGGCGTGCAATTTCCGCAATGGCCATTTCTATTGCGTTTGTTGCGCTAGCTTGGTCAGGCGCATAGATAGTGATGTCCAGAGAGGTTCCAAGGACGCCATCATAGTGTTCAATAATTTCTACCTGACCCTGTTGAGCCTGGCTTAAACCTGCGACACTGAAGTTAATAACAAGTGATGCAGTAAGCAGAAAAATACATGATAATGCCCGGCTTACTGAGTGGCGCAGCTGGGGGAAAAGACTAAGTGTTTTATTATTTGGTTGCGTCATACTTTCTATTTTATTCAAGCTCAATGTGACTGTTCATTTTAAAGACTGTTTGGCCCGGTTGTAAGACAGGTCATATTTTTTTCACACTTACTTAATAGGCTAATAAACTAAAGATACATAAAAAAGAAGAATTATGGCAATTAATCGTAATTTAGTGAATTGGTCCAGAACCATTCACGTTTATCTCTCAATAGCCCTACTAATTGTATTGGTATTTTTTTCCATTACCGGCATTACATTAAACCATGCAGAGCTTATGGTGGCTGAACCGCAAACTGAAGTACGTACGCTGGATAATCTGCCAGTCTTGCCGCTGGATGATAACGGTATGATTTTTGATTCGCCTGAACTGGCAGCCTATGTGCGTGATGAATTTGGCATCCGCCTGGAATTTGCAGACCTGACAATTGCTGAGCCTTTTGTCACGATTGAATACGATGGTCCGGGTTATCAGGCTTTGGTGGAAATTGATCAGGAGTTAGGGGAAATTTACGCTGAGTCAACCGACTATGGCTTGGTTGCAGTTTTAAATGATCTGCATAAAGGGCGTTACACGCATATTGTCTGGAACGCCCTGATTGATATCAGTGGTATTATTCTGGTGATTTTTTCTCTGGCGGGTTTTCTGTTATTGCTGCCGAATAAATTCCGTTTCAGGAAAGTTCTAAAATATTCCGTGGTAGGAATCGTAATTTCTGTTGCTGCCTATTTTATTGCAACACTGTAAATTTTAAGATCCCATTGATCATTGATTACCCAGCTGGGTATTTCAAAAAAAACACCTGAGTGATAGGCTGATGTCGTCCTGAAGCCAGATTATATTTACCTTATTGGCTTAAAATTTACTGACATGTGTTTAGGATATAGCCATGACACATTTTAAGAGCCGACATTTCCTGATTACAGTTTCCCTTTATGTACTGTTTACTGCAGGTATTGGCAGTGTGTTTGCACAAAGTGATGCGCAATCTATTGTGGATAATCTGAGAGCGGGTAACCAAAGTACTGCACAACGCTACATGGACAGATTATCACGGGTTGATGCAGGCAGAATTCAATGCCGCTTGCTGACAAATTTTAATTATATTTTTGATTTCGAAAGCAAATTCTTTAACAAAGAAAATATGCAATGGTTGCTGGATAACTTTGAAGAGAAGGGTTATTCATGGCCTGCTTCCTGTGATTTTGGCAGGCAAACGGTGGAATCACACTGTCTGATTTATGGCAGTGATTTGAGTGTCAACCAGGCCAGTTTGCTGATGGAAGTTTTTGAAGGGTTGAGCAAATGTTCATCAGAGAATATAAACTGCGTTAACGCCAACAATAATTACGAAAATGCCGCCTATACTGAGTTATATCTTTATGTTGTTGGACGTTATTTTTCTGAAACTGATTCCATCAATATCAGCAGGAACAACTGTGGTGAATTTACTTCATGGGCAGAAGCAGTTGTAAAAACACATGCAGGATATTTTAATCTGGGCTGGGATGTTTTCAGTGATTTTCAGCTGCAGTCGGGATCCGTTTCTTTGCAGAAATCACTGGATGGTATGCAGGGTATTGTGGAAATTGATGCCAGTGAGTTAAGGGCAGAATATGAACTCTTACTCGAAGAGCTAATCAATACCGACAGCTCTGGTGCCAGAGGAAAATACCGGATGTTGATAGATACACTAAGACCCTACATTGAAAATTAAACTGGTACTATAAACTCTGTATCGTGGAATCTTTTCATTCCTGAACGACTGTTTAATTTAATACCTGAACGTGTATCTGAACCTGATGCTAAGATCAGATAAGGCTGTATGGAAAGTGTTGTCCTTATCCACATCCTGCATATTGTAATTTAATACAATCAGCGCTTCCTGGCCTGCTTCCGGAATCCATTGCAGTCGTGTATTAAGCCCCATATTCTCAGAAATATTGTCATACTGTAGCAAGCTGATCCAATATAATTCTGAAGTAAAAGCGACTTGCGTACTCAGGCTGGTAAGGCGCGCGGTAAACTCGCCCTGTGGCAGGCTGATATCGGTCCAGTCATAATTCAGGGCCATGGCGAAATAACGCGACTGGTTCCAGTTAAAAGAAGTAAAGATTCCTGTGGTATCGCCGTTATAAAACTCGCCGATTTCCGTTCTCAGTCCGGCTGAAAACTCACGCTGGTTACCACTGTTCAGGCTGATGTCATAGGTTTGGTATTCGTAATTTCCAGCAGGGATGAATACTGATCTACTAGGTTCGGAATAAATCGTGAAAGGATTTAAAACCACTTCTCGGTAGCGCGTGTGTCCAATATCAAAAGAATCTCTGGAATTTGTTTGCATTTCCAGTAAACGGAATTTAAGGACCTCACTCTGCAGTCCGCCGTCAATAATTTCACCCCGGAAAACATCAAGACCACTAAATGCCTGTTGCCAGATGCTGTTTCTGAAGTAATGGGTATAACCCAGTCTGCCAGAGTAATCTCTTATGTTGGTGCGATTCACAAAACCCAGGGCGGGATTAAAGTTTTGCTGCACTTCCTTTATGCCGACTTCACCGCGCCAGCCTGCATTGTTTGGTGAGGAAACGTTTATTCCCCAGGAGGCATCATCCCCATTCAGGCCAGGGGTATCAGATTGCTGATACCAGGCATCACCCTGGAGCTGACGGCCACTGGCCAGTTGTGTATTCAGGTATCTGAAATCAACACCATAGACCGTATTATCAAGATTGGATTGTGGATCTCCATCGGTGAAGATAAAGCCAAGCGATGATTCATCCAGCACGTTGGCTGAAATTCGACTGACAAAGAGATCACTGGCATCAACAGCTGCAGATTCATCCTGACGTACCGCTAGCGTACCTATATTCCAGCGTCCGACCCGGCCACTGATACGGCCGCCGTACTTTAAGTCCACCTGTTCACCATTGGCACCAATACCGATTGTCCGTGAAAAGTAAGGTCTGGCATTCTCTCTGCCTCCTCGTGAAGTTGCCTGGTTTCCGCCAAAACCTCCTCCGATCCCGCCGAACTGAAACAGGTCTGCGTCATTCAGGAAAAAATCACGCCTTTCCGGGAAAAACAGGTTAAAACGGGTCAGGTTAACCTGGCGGTTATCAACATCGGCGGCGGAAAAGTCGGTGTTAACAGTCAATGCCGCATTCAAGGAAGGGGTCAGGCGATAGAACACATCCAGCGACGGGTCAAAATTATTTTCTTTATCGCCGGGATTAAAAGTACGTCGCTCATTCAATGTCATCGTTGGCACAACATCAAGCCCGACACCCTGACTCATGCCCTCCAGGCCGGTAGCCAAACCCACAATACTGGGGTTATAACTGCGGTTGTAACTGACCCAGGCCATTTCTTCACCACGACGGCGGATGCCACGACCAAAATTAAAACCCCAGGTATCAATGCTGGGATCAAAAGGCAGGGTTTTGAATGGAATTTCTACTTCGGCAATCCAGCCCTGATCAAAAGTCGCTGTCGCAACATCCCAGATAGCGACCCAGTCGCCGGTGAATGAAGTGACATTCTGATAGAGCGCATCGTGTCGTACAGCATTCAGATTGGTCTCGAAGCGATAACCGACCCGGCGGGTATTGAAGGGATCAAGAATAATGACCAGACGGTCGTCCCCGGGTAGGCCCTGGTTGTGCCGTATCACTGGTGCAGCTATTAACTCCGGGTTGGAATCATACATCCGTGCGCCTATATAAAGCGCGTCTTCGGTATAGACCATATAGACTTCGGTGCGTTCTGAAGGCTCAGTACCATCGCCGGGGCTGATCTGGTGGAAATCATCAATCATGTCGGACTGTTGCCAGACAGTATCATCCAGTACGCCATCCAGCACCGGTGCTGTTGCTACACGAGTGGCTCTGAATTCTTTCAGCCCTTCAGGGTTGTTATTGCTTTGTGCATGGCTTGAGGCAGCTAGCAATATTGAAAGGGTGAAAGAAAGGGCAAATCCAAGCCGGGCTGACAGTTTCATAACTCTTCCAATAAGAAATAGAAAGCGGAGATACTAAAGTAATATTTCGCAAAAAGTGTGCATTTTACTAAAAACAGTAATGAGAATCACTCGCGCTCAATTAATTTCTAACCATTTCCAGATAGCCTTGTCCGAGGGGGTCGAGGTTCCCGGCATCCAGGATTTCAACGGCCCCTTCCCAATAGGGCACGGATAAGTCCATCAGTTGGTCATTCATCAGTGCACGCACGATCCATTGCTGACCGGCGTATTGAATTGTCCACTCCGTGGTATAGCTTATGCCTGAGGGGCTAAGCCAGTTTTCAATTTCAAGCAGTACAATGTCATCGGCAGAAACGGGGATCTGTTGTGCATCGATATCTGTCCAGTTGCCATCACTATTGGGATGCGCATTGCCTTCTTTATCGCGTAACTGGTAGTACATCAGCTCCTGACCGTCATTAAACTGCAGAGAAAACCAGTCCCAACCGCTTTGGTCGTCCGCGAGGGCAGATGTGCTCCACTCCCGATCCAGCCAGCTTTGCCCGGTAACCTGATAGCGTGCGCCATCGAGAAATATTTCTCCGCTACTTTGCAGACGGGTGAGACTGTAATAATAGGAGGCATTACCGAGCTCCTGGCTTTTTTGACTGAGTCCGTTGTTACCCTGCAGAACTGGCTCTTTTAGTGGGTTTAAAGTGAGTTTAAGCTTAAAGGCAGCATCTTCAAGGGATAAAGACCAGGGAAACTCATTTGTTGCAGAAGACAGCGACCAGTTTTCCAGCCATACCTTGAAAGGGTCTAACTGGGCACCCGCCAGTCCGGGGTTTTCACGGGAGAAGCGTTCAAGCGCGGTATGTTTGTTGTTAGCAACATCAGTGAGTGCTGCGTGTGCCATCCAGATACGCGGGCTTTGCCAACCATCAATCGAATTTTGTGTGTCATGGGCAAAGCTGGTTGAGAAAAAAGTCACCTGATAGCCAAAGCGTTGTCCATTGTTGGTTTCAAGATTACCGGTGAGATACCACCATTCATTACGAAATCCCGGATGCATTCCGTGATCCTGGGGAAAGGAAAAAACACGCGGTGCATCAGCGCGTAAAAAACCGTCAGTATCATCACCACCCAGTACGGCATTTAAATCAAATTCAAAAGCGCTTTCATTATCTTCTGCTTGTGGCGCAGGTGAGCAGGCATTTAATGCTAGCAAAGCAAACATGGCTAGCAGGCTTAATCCTGAATTTTTAGTTAATGATGCAATCATTTTTTATCGTGATGGTTTTGGGGTAAAGCTTTGACTCCAGACATTGTTTGATTTTGCAGTTTTTTTAAATTTTCGTTTCTGTTGTGCTGTCTTGGTTTTGGCTACTGGGCTGTTATTTTTTTTCCTGTCGGCAGTAAACGATTTACCGCTACCTAGTTTATTCTGCAGGGGTTTCTTATCAGTGCCACTTTTCTTTGCCTGCCCGGATACCTGAACTGTTTGGTTAAAAACAGGTTCAAAGGCGCTGTCAATGTCTTCTTGCTTGATCTTAAATTTAATCAAGCGTTCAATAGCGTGCAATTGTTTTTTTTCATCTGCGCTGACTAAGGAGATTGCAATACCACTTGCGCCAGCTCGACCAGTGCGACCAATGCGATGTACATAATCTTCTGGCACATGCGGTAAATCAAAATTTATTACTTGCGCCAACAGGTCTATATCAATGCCTCTGGCTGCAATATCTGTTGCTACTAATACCTGTACATTATTTTGTTTGAAGTCAGCCAGTGCCTTGGTTCGTTGATTCTGGCTTTTATTGCCATGAATTGCCGCAGCTGTAATTTTGGCTTTATTTAACTGTTTTGCCAGTTTGTTCGCACCATGCTTGGTTCGGCTAAACACCAGGGTTTGCTCTTTGCTTTGACTCAATAAATGACACAAATAGGCGCTTTTTTGCTCTTTTTCGATGTTGTAGAGTTTTTGCGTAATGGTAGTCACGGTTGAATTGCGAGGCGAAACATCAATTTCTACCGGGTTAAAACAAATGGATTTTGCCAGTTTACGTATGTCATCTGAAAAAGTTGCGGAAAACATCAGGTTTTGTCTTTTACGGGGCAACAGGGCAAGAATTTTTCTGATATCCCGGATAAATCCCATATCCAGCATACGGTCAGCTTCATCCAGTATCAGGACTTCGAGGTCGGTAAATTTAATGGCATTTTGCTGAAACAGATCCAGTAAGCGTCCGGGTGTGGCCACAAGGATATCAACGCCTCG
>JAYQWA010000007.1:0-79182 GCA_038148755.1 Gammaproteobacteria bacterium | reverse complement strand
GCCAGTTCAGCGGATAAATTTTTAACATCAAAATTTTTAATGTCCCAGCGCGAGTCTCGTGATTTTTTCTTCAACCAGTTACAAATTTCGTCCCTGCTATGAATAACGCCCTCTGCTGACACTTCCCAGAGCTCATCTGCCAGAAGCTTGTCAATTTCGCTGGAAAATACATCATGCAAAATACTTAATTCGTATTTCTTTAATTCCTTTTTTAATTCCTTTTTTAAATTTTCTGACTGAGAATCTTTTTCATCCATAGCTATACAATCATCATAAACTTAAGAAACTTTAACCTTTTTGTCAGCTACGCCCATAGCCTGCCTGGTAAGCATCTGTTTAAGTGGGAGTAATAACTCAATACTCAGCAGACCAAATTTTCTAAACCAGATTAAAGCCTTTTGATTACTGGAAAAAAACTTTGTCAAGTAATCGCTAAAGCCAATCGTAAGCTGCTGATCCAGTTTGGTTGCAATCAGATATTCTTCAAGTCGGTTATAAGAACCAGGGTTCTCTCCTGACGCTATAGATTCTGCAATATTTTCGGCCAGACGCATTGCATCGCGAAAGGCCAAGTTAAAACCCTGACCAGCAACCGGGTGTAGAGCATGCGCTGCATTTCCCAGCAAAACCAGATTATGACGAATTTGTTCCTGTGCTTCCTGCAAACTCAATGGAAATGCAGCACGTTCACCAACTTTGAAAAAGGTACCAAGGCGCTGACCAAACTCCTGCTGCAATCTGACTAAAAAATCTTCATCACTCAGCTCAAGAATTTCTTTATAGTTTTCTGCACGCTGAGTCCAGACTAATGCTGCACGATTTTTATCTTCAAATTTTGTTAACGGCAATAAAGCAAGCGGACCATTCGGCGTAAACCGCTCATAAGCAACATTATGATGGTTTTTACTGAATGCTACATTGGCAATTACAGCAACCTGATTATAATTTTCCTGTTTGCGGTAAATGCCGAGTTTTTCGCTTAAACCTGATCGACCGCCATCTGCCAGAACCACTAAAGACGCATTCACGTTGAACGTCGCTTTATCACTCTGACATTCCAGTAATGCACTATCCTGCTGGTGAGATATAAGGTTTACCTGCACAGGGCTGCAGATTTCTATGCCTTTTGTTTCAATCACTGCCTTATTAAGCACCAGACCCAAGGCCTGGTTTTCAACCACTTCACCTAAAGCATCAACATCCGCTTCTTCAGCGTTGATATGAACATGACCAAAACGCTTTTGGTCTGAAACATGGATAGTTTTTATTGCTTCTACCTTGGGTTTAATTGCATCCCATAAGCACAGACTTTTGAGATATTCCATAGTCCCAAAAGAAAGCACTGTAGAACGAACATCAAAGCCCGGCTGTCTTACTTCATCCGTTTTAAGGGGCTGAGATTCCAGTAAAAGAATGCTTGAAGTTTTTTGTACGTTTTTTTTATGTAGCAGGTTCTGTAATGCGTATGCCAGGCTCAAGCCCACCATGCCACCACCAATAATCACTACATCATATTGAGCGTGTTTTGTATGACGGGAAGCGGTCATATTAGGCCGCCATAAAAGATTCTATTTCATCAACGGTCTTTGCTAAACCACTGGTAAGAATTTCATTGCCTTTTCGGGTTACTGCCACATCATCTTCAATTCGAATGCCAATACCACGCCATTTGGCATCGACATTGGTATTGTTAGAAGCAATATAAATGCCCGGTTCAACTGTCATTACCATACCCGGTTCCAGCAAGCGCCAGTCACCCTCTATTTTGTAATCGCCAACATCGTGTACATCCATACCAAGCCAGTGTCCGGCCCTGTGCATGTAAAAATCACGATAGGCGCTTTCTTCAATTAAGGTAGCTACCTTGCCTTTAAGTAAACCCAGTTCGACCAGCCCTTCCGTAATAACTTCGACGGTCCGGTTATGCGGTTCATCCCAGTGCGCCCCTGGTTTTATGGTTTTAATCGCTTCAAGCTGAGCCTCAAGCACTACTTCATAAACCGCTTTTTGCTCAGCACTGAATTTTCCATTGACCGGGAATGTCCGGGTAATATCAGAGGCATAATATTCATATTCGCAGCCCGCATCAATTAAGACTAGATCGCCGTCCCGAAGTGTTTGGCTATTCTCCGTATAGTGCAGAATGCAGGCATTCTCTCCACCAGCTACAATCGAATTATAGGCCGGTGCCCTACTGCCATTGCGTGCAAATTCATATAAGTATTCAGCTTCCAGCTCATATTCATTCATACCCGGCTTACACGACTGCATGGCTCGTTTATGAGCTGCTACTGCAATCTGTCCGGATTTTTTCATTAAATCCAGTTCAGCTTTTGATTTGATCAAGCGCATTTCATGCAGTAAATGATCCAGCACTAAAAACTCGCCGGGGGGATGAGCCCCACTACGGACTTTACTGCGAATGACGCGAACCCATTCCATCAATTGATGATCAAAAGCTTCATCCTTGCCCATTGGTGAATACACCCGTTCGCGACCTTCAATCAAGCCCGGCAATATGTCGTCAATATCGGTAATCGGAAAACTGTCATCGACCCCTAAAACCTCTATGGCCGCCTCAGGTCCAAGCAACCTGCCGTTCCATAGCTCCTTGGTTACATCTTTTTCCTGACAGAATAACAGGCATTCTCCTGTTTTCCGGCCCGGGATTAACACAAGCACAGCGTCAGCTTCAGCAAAGCCGGTAAGATAATAAAAGTCACTGTTCTGTCGATAAGCATAATCAGCATCACCATTACGCAATGCCGGCCTGGCTGCAGCAAGGATTGCAATGCTATCCGGCTCCATATGCGCCATCAGATCCTTACGACGTTTTATAAATTCACTTTTTGTAATAGTCATATTTTTTCTTAATGCAGATTATTCTCATCCGGTATTGGAACGGCTGCCGGATTTCCCGACTTGTTTTGCAGAAAAACTGAATAGGCGGCCATTCGCACATATTCCAGGACTTCCATAAAATCCTGTTCGTTATTTTCTAGCTGTTCAGTTTCACTGTCATCAACATTGGCAATAGCAGTAAAATCCTTCAGAACTTCACGGCTTTCTTCAAGTAATGTTCTTTCATTCTTGGCATAGGCGCCACCAAAACCTGATATAAAACCTTCACACCAATTACCCAAAGCATGCAGGCGCAGTGAAAGCTCCTCATCATCATCCGGTAATAAAGGCTGAAATGAAAAATCTTCTGCATCCAATTGCTCTTGCACATCAGACTGCAGGCGAATAATCAGCTCGTTCATAATCTTATTGGGCTTGTTTTCCTGCCCCATTAAATGCCAGGTTAATGTCGCGTCACCCAGTTTGCCTCCTGCACATAACTGACCACAAATAATCCCATGTAATTCAGAAGCTGAATTAAATATTTTATTATTGGTTAGCAAAGTAGCTAGTTTATCAAAGTCCGGGCTCACACCTGATATCTTCTGTCATTTATAAGGAGCCTAATCATACCTTTTCACTAAAAAATATTCGCGCTTAAGATGAAGTATTATTAACAACAAACTGATTCGCCTGATTTTTTTAAGAAAATGTCTGTTGACCCTATGCACCTTGCGATTTATAGTTGTCGATCAGAATTTAACGGGTTTTAAGCATGAGTGATACCAATTTCAGCGGCCTGGAAGATAAAGTAGATGAGCTTATCCAACTGTGTGCTGACATGAAATCTGAAAACCAGATTTTACGCAAACAGGTCAATAGCTGGGAAGATGAACGCAAAACGCTAATGGATAAAAACCAGCTGGCAAGGGTTCGTCTCGAAAAAGTCTTACGACGCCTTAAAACGCTGGAACAGGATAAATAAAAACTGCTTCAGCGTAGTAATAGATATTTAAAATATAAAGTCTGAAAGAAAGAAGAATGTCTGAAAAAAACAGTATCACCATTAAAATCTTAGGCAGAGATTATCAAATTGCCTGTGGCCCTGACGAAGAAGATGCTTTGAGACAGGCTGCTTCTTATCTGAATAAACAGATGGAGCAGGTAAAAAAACACGGCTCTACCCTGGGTTTTGAAAAAATTACCGTAATGACAGCCCTGAATATTTCCCACGAGCTCTTACAAAACTCCCAACAGGCCAATGACACGGAAAGTGGTGCTCAACAATTCTTAAGCCAGTTAGAGAAAAAAATTGAGTCTGCCCTGCAATCTTCCCGTCAATTTGAAATATAACTTCGTTTAACCCTTCCACCCCAAGTATAAATGTCTATAATAGAGCTCAAGCTCTCTAGGATATTGGCTAATCAATATTGTCCCTGAGCCGATAACTACACCCCGGAGACTTGCCTAATGGTATTGTTGTGCATGTCCGCTAGACGGAAAGCCTGATATGCCGGGCGGGTCACCACCTGAACTCATGGGTTCAGGACTCCGTTGGTAGCGGTATTCCGGAGAGTCCTAATATCCAGTTGATCTTATGAACCAGCCAGATCCAACCACCCCAGAAACAAGTGCACATAAAGTAAGTGAGCGCTCACAAATGCGCAGTGATATGCGTGAAGCCAGACGCTCTATCGGATCTGAGCAACAAATTCTGGCAGCAAAAAAGCTGCAAACACACATTCTTGAAGACATAAGTTTCGCGAATGCTACAACCATCGCCTTTTATCAGGCTTTTGACGGTGAAATTAATCCCGCTCCCGCTATGCAAGCCGCTCTGGAGCAGGGGAAACGGTGTTTTTTGCCTGTCATAGACTTCGCTCGAGAGCACATGACCTTTGTCGAATACAAAACAGAAGCCTCTCTTGCTGAAAATGCTTTTGGGATACTGGAGCCCCAGCTGTATCCCAATGATGCTCTTGCCCCTGAGCATATTGACCTGATATTTATGCCACTTGTCGCATTTGACCTGAATGGCACCCGGCTCGGCATGGGCAAGGGCTATTATGATAAAAAACTGGCTTATCTGCTGAAAAAAAGCAGTGAAAAGTCGCTAACTTCTGGAAAATTTCCTACATTGATTGGTTTAGCACATGAATGTCAGAGGGTAGAAAAGCTTGAACGGGCCGAGTGGGACGTTCCTCTGGATAAAATTATTACCGATCAGACAGTTTATACGGTTTCTTCCTGAAACTCGCCCTGATCACCTGTTTTAGCCGGTCTGGTTGGGTTATTAACTAGAGCAAAGCACTTTGTGCCACACCACTAATAAGTATACCGACTCCAAATATGAACATAAGTACAACAAGTATGTCAGGCTTTTTACTCATTCTTTCTCCAGATAACGTAAAGTTACGACATATACTTAATAATATTTTTTAGGTATGTAATGCAACATTTTGAACTATATATATTTTTTTATTATTCAGCAAGCTGTATTTTAAAATTTAATTATTATTCCAAGGCTCGCCAGAACTGCTTAAGTTCGCTAGACTCACTGCTCCCGCTAAATATTGGATTCAGGCAAAACAAATGACTCAGGATGAATTAAAACAAGCCGTCGCCAGAGCTGCTTTTGAACGCATTCAGCAACACCTGCATGAAGACAGCGTAATCGGTGTTGGCACAGGCTCTACAGCAAACCTGTTTATAGACTGCCTGGCTGAAGCCAAGCATAAAATCACTGCTACCGTAGCCAGCTCGGAAGAAACTGCCCGCCGTCTCAAGGAATATGGTATGCCAGTTTATGATCTGAACAGTGTTGATGAAGTGACGGTCTATATAGATGGTGCTGACGAAGCTAATGAGTACCTGCAACTGATTAAAGGTGGCGGCGCAGCACTGACACGCGAAAAAATTATTGCTGCTGTTGCCAAAGAATTCATCTGCATCGCTGATGAAAGTAAATACGTCAGTGTGCTTGGCAATTTTCCTTTACCGGTGGAAGTCATCCCGATGGCACGCAGTCATGTCGGCAGGCAAATTGTAAAACTGGGCGGCGACCCGGTGTACCGGGATGGCGTTGTTACCGACAATGGCAACATCATTATTGATGTTTACAACATGTCGATAACCGATCCCAGAAAACTCGAAAGCGATCTGAATCAGCTTGTCGGCGTTGTCACCAACGGCCTGTTTGCACACCGGCCCGCAGACACCCTGCTACTGGGTAAAGAGAATGGAGTCGTAGAACTTAAAGCTTCTTAATACCTTATATTGTTATTCGAAGTTCTCGGTATCAATTTCCGCCATGGTGGCTGCGTTATAACGCTCACCCTGGACAGTATTCTGATTAATATGTTGGTCCAACTCCTGCACTATTTCTGCATTCAGTTTGATATCTCCTGCGCCAAAATTTTCTTCCATGTGCGCTATCGATGTTGTCCCGGGAATTGGAATGACATGCTCCCCTCTTGCCAGCAACCAGGCTAGCGCCAGTTGCGCACGACTACAACCGGCTTTTTCTGCAATCACTATATAGCCATCCAGCAAAGATAAATTATGCTCATAAGCTTCACCCTGAAACCTTGGCATATTTGGACGGATGTCTCCCGGCGGGAATTGACCCGGCAGGACCGGCTCATCAGTTAATACTCCGCGGCTCACCGGCGAGAAAGCAACTAATGCCACACCTAGCTCCTTACAGGCTTCAAGCGAGGCAATCTCGGGATTTCTGCTCAATAAGGAATATTCATTTTGCAGAGCGCTAATGGGGTGTACAGCATGAGCCTTTCTTAAGGTCTGGGCGGACACTTCAGACAAACCTATGTGTCCAATTTTTCCTTCTGAAACCAATTCAGACAGTGCACCAACACTTTCTTCAATGGGGACGTTTTTATCCAGACGATGCAGGTAATACAAATCAATAAAATCAGTCTGTAAACGCCGCAAACTGTCTTCACAGGTTTTTTTAATCACTTCAGGACGACCATCGATCGCCCGCTTGCCTTCACTGTTTTTGAACAAACCGCATTTACTGGCCAGCTTATATTCATTTCTACGCTGACTTAAGGTTTCACCTATCAGTTCTTCGTTGGCGCCGAAACCATATAAGGCAGCGGTATCCAACAAGGTATGACCAATATCCAGCGCTTTATGCAGGACTTTTTGTGCTTCCGCTTTTTCAAGCGCAGGGCCATAAGCATGCGAAATCGACATACACCCAAAACCAATGGCAGAAACTTCCATAGGCCCGATAAGACGTTTATGCACAAATTCCCCCCTAAATAAAACTGAAATGAATTTACCTGAATCAAAAAAATAGTTTATAGATGAAAGCCCGGCGTCCATTCGGATAGCCAGGCTAGAAACCAGCCTGAAGCTGTCACTCCCGTGGGGGCGATACTCGCAACAACATGCCATTTGGGTCATGACCCCAGGCATAATTAGCTCCTTCCGGAACTTCCGCTGTAGCACCCAAACCGACAGAACCACCATATTCAGTTATATAGTCCAATGCCAGAGAAAAGTTATCAACACCTATCAACAGTAAGGCTTCACCCGGATCCTCTACACCGCCATCGGCTTTTCTACGGGTCAGCCCGGCACCGCTGAACTCCTGAAAACTCAAAACAAAATCAGTATTCGGAAAGATTCCTCGAGCAAAACGCATATGACTCAACTGGTCATTATCAAACAGTGAAACAATAAACTCGGGCGTACGACCAGGCGCTCCCGGCGCTTCCATATCCATACCAAAAACCTGGTTATAAAACTCGACGCTGGTATCCAGATCCTCCACCGTCAGATAATAAGACACACTACTGATCCCTGGCAGCTCACGAGATTCGGCATTTTCTACCAGCTCAACGGTATAGCCATCGGCATCTCGGATCATCACATACTTATCAACCCCGCCCCTGACTATGTAGTTTTTATCTTCTGTCTGTATTTCAAGCCCCAGCTCTCTGACGCCATCAAGCATGCTCTCTAAATCATACACTTCCAGAGCTATCATAAATGCGCCAGCATCCTGAATTTGTAACTGCTGTGCCCGCACAGGAATGTTCGACCATTCAACCAGCTCGATTTGGATACCGGTGCGTGGTTCTTCCATCACCATGACGCGCATCATGCCGTCACCATCACCAGCCATGGCATTTGGCATGGGCTCCCCCACGGGACGGGTTAATTCAAACCCGAGCACATCATGATAAAAAGCCAATGAGGCATCCAGATCTTCAACCATTAAATGCGGAATACTCACGGACTGCGAATGCGGCCCTTCATGCGCAAACACTGCAAGCGGTAATAAGATCAGGCCAATGAGCGCGGTTCGGACTAAATGGAAAAAGGATAGATGTTTCATTATGACCTCCTGAAAACGGCAAGTCGGAAACTGAAATTATTCCTGCATTGCCAGATGAAATTAGATTCGCTACAGCGAATGCTGTGTGCTTTTATTCAAAGTGACTGAACAAAGCACACAGTGCTGTCTATGTTAGCGGGTAATCCCATTGTTAGGGCTGGCAATACCACGCGGGAAAGCGACATCCCAATGTTCCTGAATCAAACCATCATCAACCCGAACCATATCAAAACGATAATACACATTCTGACCGCCATTCGGAGCATCTTCAAAACGCTGATCAAACTTCAGGTAAAAGTTGCCGGAAACCAGTTCAAGCGTTGGCGGCGTTACCCACTCGCCCGTCAATGGTCGTGATTCACGTCCACCAAAGAAGCCCATAAAACCTTCCAGACCGCCAGGTACATTCATATTATGTTGCATGTAGCCGGGAGCAAAATATTCCAACGCAAGCTCAGCATGTCCGTATTGCAGAATGTCTCTGAATTCAATTTGTCCAATTCGCAGGACTTCCTGTTCCTCGGCAGTAAGGTTTGTTGGCGTGTTATAAGTGCCACCACCTCTGTTTTTTGCGCCAGTATCAGTATCAACTATCTTATGTGCACCATCCCAATGCTCTACTATCTTGCCACCATCCAAGCGGAACAGATCTATGGTGTTATATTTATAAATAATAGCGGCATTCATTGGATCAATGATAAAGCTCGCCCACATGAAAAATACATATTCATTCTGGGCAATGATCACTTCGGGCGTTGTCAGTCCTCGATTTTGCAACAGTGAAGGGTTAGTCCTTAAAGTCTCGATAAAGGCATCACGACCCGCTGCAATATTAGGGTTACGCGAAATAAAATCTGGCGGCATGTAACTTGTGGCAATATCCAGATTGCCGCCATTGACGATGTCTCGCCAAAAATTTTGAACAAATTCCAGGTTGGCACGTTCCTGATCATTCATGGCCATGGTCGGGCTTTGCTGGGGAATGGGGTATTGCGCAGACGCTGCAGCACTTAACACTGAAAATACTAAAACCAGGATTATTCTTTTCATTATCTTGCTCCTGTCGAAAAGTTTTAAAATAAACCGATATCCCTTTTATAGGCCCGACTGCAAACAAACAGGACTTAAGATTCCGGCGGGTTAGACAAAATACAGCTAATTGACTTTGGCCGCAAATTCTCCGGCAGCATATTTCACTGACATTTCTTCCAGATTATATATTTTACCGATATTGGCTATCTGGCCTGCCGTACCAAAGGCTTCCAGGCGGGCTTTAACAACTTCCTTCATCGCCGTGATGGTAGGAGTCAAAAATTTACGCGGATCAAATTCAGATTTATTCTCCGCCAGAAAACGTCTTACAGCACCGGTCGAAGCCAAGCGTAAATCCGTATCAATATTGACTTTCCTGACACCATTACGGATGCCTTCCTGAATTTCTTCAACAGGCACACCATAGGTTTCCGGAATCTCACCACCAAATTCATTAATGACAGCCAGCCAGTCCTGAGGCACTGAAGATGATCCATGCATGACCAGATGGGTATCGGGAATTCTCTGATGAATTTCCTTAATCCGTTGAATCGCCAATATATCGCCGGTTGGTGGACGGCTGAATTTGTAGGCCCCATGACTGGTTCCCACCGCAATCGCCAGCGCATCAACCTGAGTTGCTTCTACGAAGCGAGCTGCTTCTTCAGGATCAGTCAGCAACTGATCCATGGAAAGCTTGCCTTCCGCTCCATGCCCGTCTTCTTCCCCTGCCATACCTGATTCCAGAGAACCCAGACATCCCAGTTCGCCTTCTACAGAAACACCACAGGCATGCGCCATTTTAACTGTCAGTGCAGTGACATCGACATTGTAGTCAAAATCCATGGGGGTCTTGCCATCTTCGCCTAATGAACCATCCATCATGACTGAGGAAAAACCAAGCTGGATGGAACGCTGACAAACTGCCGGTGACACACCATGATCCTGATGCATGACAATCGGCACATGGGGAAATTCTTCTATGGCGGCCTGAATCAGGTGTTTCAAAAAATTGGACCCGGCATACTTTCTCGCCCCTGCAGAAGCCTGCAGAATCACCGGGCTGTTCATTTCATCCGCTCCCATCATGATCGCGCGAACCTGTTCCAGATTGTTGACATTAAATGCCGGAACCCCGTAATCATGCTCCGCCGCATGATCAAGTAACTGTCGTAAACTGATTAAAGCCATATTCCTGTCCTTTCTATCTGCAAACTATTTATTGATCTTTATAGGTTATCTTATTCAGCGCTTCTTTCTTCAAGGATTGCAACCGCCGGCAAGGTCTTACCTTCCACAAACTCCAGAAAAGCACCACCCCCTGTCGAAATATAGGAAACCCGATCACTGATCTGATACTTATCTATAGCGGTAATGGTTTCTCCACCGCCAGCAATGGAAAATCCATCGTTCTCAGCAATAGCCAAAGCCACAGCTTTAGTGCCAGCGGCAAAAGCATCAAACTCAAACACGCCTAAAGGGCCATTCCAGAGTATGGTTTTCATCCCGCTGATAACCGACACAAAATCTGCAATCGTTTCAGGTCCGATATCAAGAATCATATCATCCTCAGCAATATCAGCAATCGACTTGACCTCGGCACTTGCTGATTCCGAAAACTCTTTAGCAACAGCAACATCTTTTGGTAAAGGAATATTCGTCAGTTGCATGATTGCCTTGGCCTGATCCAGCATCTCTTCTTCATACAGGGATTTACCAACCTTATATCCTGCTGCGGCAAGAAAGGTGTTGGCGATACCACCACCAACTATCAAGTGATCAACTTTCTCGGCCAATGCTTCCAGCACCATCAACTTACTGGACACCTTGGCTCCGCCGACAATCGCCAGCATCGGCTGTTCCGGCTGCGCCAAAGCCTTGTGTAAAGCATCTAACTCCGCACTCAGCAGTAAACCGGCGCAAGCCAGTGGTGCAAATTTGGCAACACCATGGGTACTGGCCTGTGCCCGGTGTGCCGTGCCAAACGCATCCATCACAAAGACATCACAGAGACTGGCGTAATATTTTGATAAATCATCCGAATTGGCTTTTTCGCCCGCATTACAGCGGACATTTTCCAGCAACACACAAGCGCCGGAGGGCAACTTTGCAGCAGCTTCCGCACTAAAATCATCAGACATCAGTTCGACATCTGCTTGCAGAAGTTCTGACAGATGTGCAGCCACCGGAGCCAACGATGCCTCAGGCTGCTTGGTAATGGGTACGCCCTCCTCAGGTCGCCCTAGATGCGACATAAGAATAACGCTTGCACCACTTTTTAGTGCATATTCAATAGTCGGAAGTGCCGCCCTTATACGCGTATCATTAATAATTTTTCCATCTTTGATTGGCACATTTAAATCTTCACGGATCA
Organism: Gammaproteobacteria bacterium; assembly: GCA_038148755.1. Taxonomy (GTDB): domain Bacteria; phylum Pseudomonadota; class Gammaproteobacteria; order Pseudomonadales; family Pseudohongiellaceae; genus UBA5109. The sequence continues at coordinate 67,567 of JAYQWA010000007.1, read as the reverse complement.
GAACTTTTTTTCCTTCAAGCTCCACTTTCTGCATGGATCGAACTGTCATTATCACTCCAGCTTTACAGACTATCTTAAATACTACTCAGGTAATCTTGAGATTAATTCAGCCACATCAAGCATACGATTGGCATAAGCCCATTCGTTATCAAACCATACCAGAATTTTTACCAGATGCTTTCCACTCACTTTGGTTTGCCCCAGATCAACAATGGCCGAACGCGGGTCATGATTAAAATCACAGGATGCCAGGGGCTCATCAGTATAAGCCAAAACATCGGGCGGCAAAGTTCCCGCTGCGTGCCTGATAATCTGATTAACATCTTCGGCGCTACAGGCTTTCTTCACGGCCAGCGTCATATCTATGGCAGATACATTAAGAGTCGGCACCCGAATCGCCTGGGCTTCAAACTTACCGGCCATCTCGGGCAGGATACGCTCTATGCCTTTTGCCAACGCAGTCTCCACTGGGATAATTGACTGAAACGCACTGCGGGTAAGCCGTAAATCAGTATGGTGGTAAGCATCTATCAATGGTTGATCGTTCATGGCTGAATGAATTGTTGTCGTCATGCCATTCTCTATTCCCAGCGCTTCATCCAAAACTTTAATAACCGGCACGGAACTGTATGTCGTGCAGGAAGCTGCTGAAATAATCCGGTGTTCACTTTTTAGTTGTTCGTGATTGACGCCATAAACCAGGGTGATATCGACATCAGGACTGGCTGGTTGCGAAAACAGCACCCGCTTTGCCCCGTTTTTTATATGAATCTCAGCATCACTGCGCTTGCCATAAACTCCCGTGCACTCAAGGACCATATCTATGTCCTGCCACTTTAGCGCATTAATGTCTTTAGTCTGAGTGACTGTGATTTCATTCTGGTTAATAAGCAGTTTACCGCCACTGGTACTTACTTTTCCCTGAAAGCGGCCATGTGTACTGTCGTAGCGGATAAGATGAGCAAGCGTAGGCAGATCAGCCAGCTCATTGACAGCGACTATCTGTATTTCAGTTGCGGGGAGTCTTTCGTAATAAGCCCGGAGCACATTTCGTCCAATGCGTCCCAGTCCATTGATTGCTAATTTCACAAATTCTCTATCGCTTGCTGAATATTCTCAGCAGTAAAGCCAAAATGCTCCATGACTGCAGGCCCTGGCGCAGATTCACCAAAACTGCTCATCCCGATTACGGCGCCATCAAGACCGACATATTTATACCAGTATTCCTGCTGAGCCGCTTCAACTGCCAGACGCTTACGCACCGCGGAAGGCAGAACGGCTTCTTGATAATCTTTATCCTGCGCATCAAACAGATCAGTAGAAGGCATACTGACCAGACGAACTTTTAAACCGGCAGCCTGCGCTGCCTGCACGGCTGTCAGACTGATAGAAACTTCAGAGCCTGTTGCAATAACAATGATCTCAGGCTCACCATCACAGTCGCACAGTATGTAAGCTCCTTTACTGATATTGCTCACCTGCTCCTGTGTTCTCTCTATATGCGGCAAACCCTGACGGGATAATATTAATGAGGTCGGGCCATTCTGCTTCAGAATCGCTGCTTTCCAGGCTACGGCCGTTTCCACGGCATCTGCCGGACGCCAGACCGACATGTTAGGTGTCAGACGCAAATTACTGACTTGTTCAATGGCCTGATGGGTCGGCCCGTCTTCACCCTGCCCAATTGAATCATGGGTAAACACCATAATACTTTGCTGTTTCATCAAGGCTGCCATTCGCACGGCATTTCTTGCGTATTCCATAAAGATCAGGAAGGTGCCGCCGTAAGGAATAAAGCCACCGTGTAAAGCAATGCCGTTATTAATGGCAAACATACCAAACTCGCGTACACCATAATAAATATAGTTGCCATCAGGCTCTGTTGAAATTGCCCTGCTCCCATCCCAATTAGTCAGGTTAGAGCCGGTCAGATCAGCCGAGCCACCAATCAATTCCGGTAATATTTTACCAAGAGCAGCTATAGCATTTTGCGAAGCCTTGCGTGAAGCCACAGACTCAGCTTTTTCCACACAGGCCTGGATAAATTTATCGGCCCGTCCTGTAAATTCTTCATAAAGCTGTCCACTCATCCTGCGCATAAATTCCATTGCCAGCTCAGGGTATTCCTGCTCATATTGCATAAAGAGTGACTGCCAGGCCGCTTCATTTCTACGCCCTGACTCATGGGCATTCCAGGTCTCATAAATGTCATCTGGAATTTCAAAAGGTGCGTAATTCCAGTTCAGGGCCTCACGTGTTGCAACAATTTCATCTTCACCCAGGGGTGCACCATGCGAGCTTTCTTTGCCCTGCTTGTTGGGCGAGCCTTTGCCAATGATGGTTTTGCAAATAATCAGGCTGGGCTGATCAGTATTCTGCTGAGCTGCTTCAATTGCTGCAGCAATTTCATCAGGATTATGTCCATCCACGTTAATGGTTTGCCAGTGATAGGACTGAAAACGCAAGGCAGTATCATCGGCAAACCACTCTGCAACTTCACCATCAATTGAAATGCCATTGTCGTCATAAAAAACGATCAGCTTGCCCAGGCCCAATGTGCCAGCCAGCGAGCAGACTTCATGCGAAATGCCTTCCATCAGACAACCGTCACCGGCAAAGACATAGGTATAGTGATCGACAATATTCATGTCTTCACGGTTAAACTGGGCTGCCAGTGTGCGCTCGGCTATGGCCATCCCCACACCATTGGCCAGACCCTGGCCCAGTGGCCCGGTCGTTGTTTCCACGCCAGGGGTATATCCATACTCGGGGTGTCCTGGCGTCTTAGAATGTAACTGGCGGAAATTCTGTAAATCTTCAATCGTCAGCTCGTAACCTGTGAGATGAAGCAGGGAATAAATCAACATGGAACCGTGACCATTGGACAATACAAAACGGTCACGATTGACCCAGCCAGGATTCAGCGGATTGTGTTTCAGGTAGTCATGCCACAGAACTTCGGCAATATCGGCCATTCCCATCGGTGCGCCGGGATGGCCGGATTTGGCTTTCTGCACGGCATCCATGCTCAATGCCCTGATGGCATTGGCACATTCGAGTCTGGATGCTTTTCTTGATGCTTGCTGATCGATACCGTTACTGCTGTCGGTATTTTCTGCCATGGATACTCCTGATTTTTTATCTTAAAAAAGCTGCTGACTAAGGCTGTTTTAAAGAGCCGCTATTCTCTCTCAGCCAGTCAAAATATGCCAGAATTAATGGCTCCCGGTGACTATCCGCCAGGTTGATCCGTCTTGTTAAAAATTGCGTATATAGCCCGAAAGTGCTACATTTCGCAGCTTAAAAATTTATGGTTCAAATACCTAATTCCAATAAGAGAATTTTATGAACGAAGCAGCACTGTTTACTTCGGAATCCGTGTCCGAAGGCCATCCCGATAAAATTTCCGACCAGATATCCGACGCCATTTTAGATGCAATTATTGCCCAGGATCCCAATGCGCGCGTCGCTGTTGAGACCCTGACAAAAACCGGACTGGCACTGGTCGCAGGTGAAGTCAAAATGAACGATGATGTTTCCATCGATGTTGAGCGCATCGTTCGTGGCGCCATCAAAAAAATTGGTTACGATGATTCAGCCATGGGTTTTGACTATAAAAGCTGTGCTGTCCTGAATGCTATCGGTGAACAATCCAGTGATATCAACCAGGGCGTTGACCGCGGTGATCCGAAAGAACAGGGCGCGGGAGACCAGGGCCTGATGTTTGGTTACGCCTGCCGTGAAACTGATGTGCTGATGCCGGCACCTATTACCTACTCCCACCTATTGGTTAAACGTCAGGCCGAAGTCAGAAAAAATGGCAGCCTGCCCTTCCTGCGACCTGATGCCAAAAGCCAGATTACTTTCCGTTACATCGATGGCAAGCCACAGTCTATTGATGCCGTTGTACTTTCCACCCAGCATGACGAAGATGTTACTGACAGCGATCTGCATGAAGCGGTTATGGAAGAAATTATCAAACCGGTGTTGCCCGCAGAATGGCTGGATGCAGACACCAAGTACCATATCAACCCAACCGGTCGTTTTGTGATCGGCGGCCCACACGGCGACTGTGGTTTGACAGGACGTAAAATTATCGTTGATACCTATGGAGGTATGGCACGTCATGGTGGTGGCGCATTTTCCGGCAAGGATCCCTCAAAAGTGGATCGTTCGGCAGCTTATCTGGCACGTTATATTGCCAAGAATATTGTTGCTGCAGGCATTGCAGACCGCTGTGAAATCCAGTTGTCCTATGCTATCGGTGTCGCAGATCCTACCTCTGTACTGGTGGATACTTTTGGCACCGGCAAGATTGATGATCTGGCGATTACCAGACTGGTGCGTGAACACTTTGAGCTCCGCCCCGGTGGCCTGACCGAAATGCTGAACCTGTTGCGTCCGATCTATCAGGAAACAGCCGCCTATGGACACTTCGGGCGCGAAGAATTTTCCTGGGAACAAACTGATAAAGCCGAAGCCCTGAAAGCAGACGCTGGTCTCTAAAAGCTGCAGTCATATCTGCAAGGAATTTAAATAAATGAACAATCTGAATATGCAAGTTATCGAATCTGAAGACTATAAAGTAGCCGATATCAGTCTGGCTGATTACGGGCGACGTGAAATCACGCTGGCCGAAGCAGAAATGCCCGCCCTGATGACACTCCGGGAAAAATATGCCAAAGAGCAGCCTTTAGCGGGTGCCAAAATTATTGGCTGTATTCACATGACCATTCAGACCGCCGTCTTGATTGAAACATTGAAAGCACTTGGCGCTGAAGTCCGCTGGTCGTCCTGTAATATTTTTTCAACCCAGGATCACGCTGCAGCAGCTATGGCTGCTTCCGGTGTTGCTGTCTATGCCTGGAAAGGCCAGACCGAAGAAGAAGCCGAGTGGTGTATTGAGCAGACTATTCTGAAAGACGGTAAACCCTGGGATGCCAATATGCTGCTGGATGATGGTGGTGACCTGACAGCCATGGCTCATAACAAATATCCGCAGATACTGGAAAACGTTCACGGCATCACTGAAGAAACCACCACCGGGGTTCACAGACTCTATGAAATGCTGGAAAAAGGTACACTGAAAGTGCCTGCCATTAATGTCAACGACTCCGTAACCAAAGCCAAGAATGACAACAAATATGGCTGTCGTCACAGCCTGAATGATGGCATCAAACGTGGTACTGATATGCTGCTGTCTGGTAAGAAAGCATTGGTGATCGGTTATGGGGATGTCGGCAAAGGTTCTGCACAAAGCCTGCGTCAGGAAGGTATGATCGTAAAAATTACCGAAATTGATCCGATCTGTGCCATGCAGGCCTGCATGGATGGTTTTGAAGTTGTTTCCCCTTATAAAGACGGTATCAACACCGGAAAAGCTGACTGCATCGATACCCAGCTGATGCAGCATACTGATTTGATTGTCACCACCACGGGCAATGTTGATGTTTGTGATGCGCATATGCTGGAAAGCCTTAAGAGTGGCGCAGTCGTCTGTAACATCGGCCACTTCGACAGCGAAATCAATACAGCCTATATGCGCAAGAACTGGACCTTTGAAGAGGTGAAACCACAAGTTCACCGTGTTATTCGTGGTACGGATAGTGAAGGCAGCGAAGATTATTTAATCCTGTTATCCGAAGGCCGCCTGATCAATCTGGGCAATGCCACCGGACACCCTTCCCGTATCATGGATGGCTCATTCGCCAATCAGGTACTGGCACAAATGTATTTATGGGAAAGAAAGTATGCCGATCAAGATGAGGCGAGTAAAAAAGCCAACCTGAAAGTGGAAGTACTGCCGAAGTATCTGGACGAAGAAGTTGCTGCCTGTATGGTCAGGGGTTTTGGTGGTGTTATCACCCGCATGACGCAGGAGCAGTCTGACTATCTGGGCATTCCGGTTGATGGCCCATTCAAGCCGGATTCCTACAAATACTAGAATATCTTCAATGTCAGAGTAGAATAGTCAACTATCCTGCTCTGACATATTCCGACACCGTGACATGATCATTGTCATTCTTATACTGCTTTTAGCAGTTCTCATTCTTGGCCCTCAACAGTGGGCTCGCTATATCCTTAACAAACACAGTAAAGCACGTGATGATATTCAGGGTACCGGTGGCCAGTTCGTCAAGCATCTCAGGAAAAAATACAAGCTGGATTATCTGAAGCTGGAAGCTTCAAGCTCTGGCGATCATTACGATCCCATGAGCAAAACAGTACGCTTGAGCGAAGACAATCTCAATGGCCAGTCCCTGACTGCCGTTGCCGTTGCTGCACATGAATTCGGACACGCCTTGCAGCATGCCCTGAATTATCAGCCTTTGCTTGCCCGAACCCGCATGGTTGGTTTTGCCCAAAAAACTGAAAAGCTTGCGGGCATTGTGCTTATCGCCATCCCTTTGCTTAGCATGACTCCGGGAGGAGCGCGCATGATACCTCTGCTGATCGTTTTTATGATTATCAGTGTTGCCATCAGCAGCATAGTGCATCTGATTACTTTACCGGTAGAGTTTGATGCCAGTTTTGGTCGTGCTTTGCCTATCCTGAAAGAGGGGCAGTATATTAGCCGTAGCGACATGCGTTCAGTTAGGCATATACTATTGGCTTGTGCTTTTACCTACCTGGCCAGTTCCATGGCTGGTTTGTTAAATTTCTGGCGCTGGTTTCGTTTTCTTCGCCGCTAAGCTAAAAGTAAACAGGAACAGTCTTTATGAAACAGTTATTTTTCAGCATTACATTATTAACACTCAGTAGCTGTGTCTGGGTAGATCTCGATGACGAAGCTGCCAATGTCAGAGTTGTCACACAAGACCAGCTGGGGTCGACTTGTGTGCAAACCGGTACGACTCATGTTGAGGTACTCGACAGGGTTATCCTGGAACGTGCCGCCAGCAATATTTTGCTGGAACTGCAGACACTTGCCCGCAATCAGGCCGCAGAACGTGGTGATGACACGATTGTCGCGACATCGCCCATCGTTGATGGTGAACAGGATTACGCGCTGTACCGCTGCATTCCTGATTAGTCCATTTACCGGGTTACTTTTCTGCTGCTTCAGCTACCAGTTCCGGCAAGGTAACGAGCTGGAAGCCCTGTTCCTGTGTGACTTTCCGCAGGATGTTTTCCCCAACCTGGCGATATTCGGCATTAAGCCCCATGACATGCGGATGCCAGATAAAGACACGAAAGCCATTACTGTCACGGGCTTCATCCAGTAAGTTGAACCAGGATGCTTCTACCTCAGGCGCAGGAATATTCTTTGATAACCATTGGCGGGCATCGATAGTCGCTTCCAGGTAAGGCACATGCCAAAGCGACTCGGTCAGTGCCTGAATCTCTCCACCATCTTCTCCTTTATCATTCATACTGGAATCAATCATATAACCAAATTCATCCAGCAGTTTGACACTGTTAGGCGTCTTTTTCCCGCCCGGCGCCCTGAATGAAGTTGGTCGGACACCACAGGCCTGATGTAAGGCATCTGTCGATCTCCCCATTAATTCAATTTCCTGCTCCAGACTCAATTCCGACCAGGGTTCATGTTGCCAGCCATGCATGCCGACGCTGTGGCCCATGTTGACCAGATCTTCAATAATGTCTGGATGTGCTTCACCATTCCAGCCTTCAATAAAATGCGTGACCTTCACGCCAAAGCGGTCATACAAATCCAGCATGGCTGGAAAACCCTGCTCCAATGCCGGTCGCTGACCCGGTGGTCTGGGTTTATCAATTATACCCTTACCCAGATCAGCCGCATCCGAAAGGTTATCCATGGTGAAACAGATTTTTGCTGTCATCGTTTTCTAAACCCTAGTTTGAGTTTTTTATCATTTTATTCTTAAAAATTTTTCTTAGCGTGATGAGCGAAGCCAGGACGAGGCAAAAGGGAAATTTGATGAAGGAGCTTACATCAAACAGTAAGTGACTGATTCAAATTTCCCTTTTAACAAAGTCATGGCGAGCGCAATAGCTAAGAAGGGTTGTAGCCTAGTAATGATTTGTATTCGAGGAATTCTCCAAACGCTTCATCCCCAAACTCCCGTCCATTACCCGAATGCTTATACCCACCAAAAGGCACACTGATGTCTAATCCGGCATTATTGATACTGATATAACCGGCACGGATCTTTGCGGCAATTTTACGCGCATGGTCAATATCCTTGCTCTGCACATATCCGCCCAGACCATATTCCGTATCATTGGCAATTTCGATCGCCTCTTCTTCAGTATCGTAACCAATAATACTCAGTACCGGTCCGAAAATTTCTTCGCGGGCAATTTCCATATCATTTGTTACATGACTGAAGACCGTCGGCTTCACAAAATAACCTTGCTCCAGTCCTTCCGGTTTGCCATCTCCACCAGTGACCAGGGTCGCACCACTGTCTATACCGCTTTTGATCAGGCGCTGAACTTTTTGCCAGGCCTGGTCCGAAATAACAGGCCCCATCCGGCTATCCTGTTTCGGGTCACCGGGCGTCCAACTTTCGGCAACTTCTTTGGCAATTGCACTCACCTGATCCATGAGTTTATTGGGGACCAGCATTCGCGTTGGGGCACGACAGGACTGACCGGAATTCATCATGACGCCATTGATACCGCCCGTTACCGCAGCTTCAAGGTCTGCATCTTCCAGCACGATATTCGGACTTTTACCGCCCAGTTCCTGATGCACACGCTTTACCGTGGGAGCCGCGGCCTGTGCAACGGCAATACCCGCACGGGTTGAACCAGTAATGGAAACCATATCAATCTGGGGATGCTCGGCAATCGCCTGGCCAACTTCTGGCCCTTCACCCTGAACCAGATTAAATACACCGGCCGGAACACCGGCTGCATGAATGATATCGGCAAATATTTTTCCTGAGAATGGCGCTATTTCGGAAGGCTTAAGTACTACTGTACAACCTACCGCCAACGCTGGTCCTACCTTGGCGCAAATCTGGTGAATCGGCCAGTTCCAGGGGGTAATAAAACCGCAGACCCCAATTGGTTCGCGACTGATATGGCTACCACCACGATCCGTTTCAAACTCAAAACGTTCAAGTACGGAAGCTGTTGTTTTGAAATGATTAACGCCGATCCCGGCCTGCGTATTTACTGCCAGCCAGGTTGGTGCTCCCATTTCTTCGGTAATAGCCTGGCCCAGTTCAGGGACTCTTTTTTCAAATTCTTCAATAATGCGATTCAACACCTGCAAGCGTTCCTGCTTGCTGGTTTGCGACCAGCTTTTAAAGGCTTCAGCTGCTGCCGCAACCGCCTTATCCACATCTGCCTTACTGCCCACATTGATATGTCCGGCTACTTCTTCTGTCGCCGGATCAATAACATCCAATGGTTTTGGTGTTACCGGATCAACCCATTCCCCGTTAATATAAAACTGCAAATACTCTCTCATGCAAAAATCCTCATGCAAATCCCATTCTAATTTAATTAATTTTAAGGCTGCCGAGTATAACGCAAAAACAGTGAATGACTCAGTCTGAAAGCTATCCGGATATTTTATGCCGGAGTCACGTCGTAAGTGAGGAGCATCTTAGCGAGCGAACTACGACTGACTTCGGCAACAACTTCAGAACAACAAATCGGGTGATAACCTATACAGGAAGCCAATCCAATTAAAAGAGGTATAATCGCCGCTCCCGAATACCAGCAACCACAGTTGCCAATTAATGCTTTTATTTCGTTTAACCGATATTCATCTGGCTTACGGCCCTCAGATTTTACTTGAAAAAGTTTCTCTCAATATCCAGAGTGGAGAACGTATTGGCCTGCTTGGCCGCAATGGCGCAGGCAAATCATCTTTTTTAAAACTGCTCAATCAACAAATCAAAGCGGATGCCGGAGAATTCTGGCAACAACAGGATATCAAAGTCGCTTTTCTAAATCAGGAACTACCTGCTGCCAACACTCAGTCTGTTTATGATTTTTTGCTCGATGGCTTAGCCCAGTCGGGCGCGCTGATTAAGGAATTTCACCACCTTTCACAGTCAGCAACAGACCAGCGCCAGCTGGAAAAACTGGCAGACCTGCAAAAACAAATTGAAACAGCCGGGGCATGGAACCTGCAACAGAAAGTCGATACCGCACTCAGCAAACTGGATATCACGGGTGAGACAATGATGAACACCTTATCAGGTGGTTGGCTGCGACGTATTGCCTTGGCAAAAACTTTCATTACTGAACCCGACGTCCTGTTGCTGGATGAACCCACAAACCACCTAGATATCCCGACGATTGAATATCTGGAAAACCAGCTCACGCAATTCTCCGGCGCTATCGTGCTTATTACGCATGACCGTGTATTCCTGCAAAAAATTGCAAATAAAATCATGATTCTTGATCGTGGTGATATTGCTGCCTGGGAGTGTGACTACCAGCAGTTTCTGGTTTTCTACGAACAACAGTTAGCTGCTGAAGAAAAAGCTCAGGCAGAATTCGATAAAAAACTGGCGCAGGAAGAAGTCTGGATTCGGCAAGGCATTAAAGCCAGACGTACCCGCAATGAGGGCAGAGTCAAAGCCTTGAAAGCTCTGCGGGAAGAATACAGGCAGCGCAAACAGGTGCAGGGGCAGGCAAAAATCACACTGAACCAGGCTGAGTCATCCGGCAAACTGGTGATTGATGCTGAGCATATTGAGCACGGTTTTGCTGATAAAAAAATTATCAATGACTTCTCATGCAAAATCATGCGTGGCGACAAAATCGGTTTTATCGGTGCTAACGGTGCAGGCAAGACCACCCTCTTAAAAATTTTACTGGGTGAGCTAAAACCCGATTCAGGCAAAGTGAAAATCGGCAGCAAGCTGGAAATTGCCTATTTTGATCAATTACGTTTACAGCTCGATCCCGAGCAAAATGTTTACGACACCATCGCTGAAGGCAGTGACTATGTCGAAATAAATGGCAAGTCACTACATGTCATGTCTTATTTAAGAGACTTTTTATTTACACCCGATCGTGCCCGCCAGAAAGTGAGTTCTTTATCCGGTGGTGAACAAAACCGCCTGATCCTCGCCTGCCTTTTCAGTAAACCGGCCAACCTGCTTGTCCTTGACGAACCAACCAATGATCTGGATATGGAAACACTGGAATTACTGGAAGAACTTCTAATCAACTTCGCAGGCACCGTATTGCTGGTCAGCCATGACCGTGAATTTCTTAATAACGTGGTTACTAGCAGTATTGCTTTCGAAACTGATGAGAATGGCAATGCCAGAGTCAGGCAATATGTTGGCGGTTATGAAGACTGGCTCAGACAGGGAGGTGGTTTCAGTGTAGAAAAAAATGAAAAAGCTGAAAAGAAAACTAAAGTCGAAGTCGCTGACAATTCAAAAAGTAATGCCAAGCCAAATAAAAAACTAAGTTACAAATTTCAACGGGAGCTGGAACAATTACCGGTTCAAATAGAAAATTGCGAACAGAGAATTAAAAAACTTGAGCATGAAATCAGTCAGCCTGATTTTTATAATCAGGATCATGAAGTATCCAATCAGACTCTGCAAGAACTGGCCTCTGAGCAACAGAAACTGGAAGACTATTTTGAACGCTGGCAGGAACTCGAACAGGAAAATTAAATTCAAAGATTCGGAAAATAATGAATATTACAGCAAAACAGGCTTTACAAGAACTGAAAGAAAAAAGTAACAAAGATATTGCTGCACATTCAGCCAGGTTTTTTAAAACAGCTAAAGGAGAATACGGCGAGGGCGACAAATTTTTAGGTATAAGAGTGCCAGTTACTCGAAGCCTGGTAAAAAAATGGCTAAACATGACGCTTGAAGAAAATGAAAAACTCTTACGTAGCCCCTACCATGAAGCCCGGCTTGCAGCAGTTATTCTGCTTTCTGAAAAATTTAAACAAGCTAGTCATGAGGCACAAGAAACCATTTATAAGATTTATCTTGAGAATACCACTTATATAAATAACTGGGACATCGTTGACAGTTCATCCCATAAAATCCTTGGTGCTTATTTGCTTGAAAGAAGCCATGCTCCGCTTTTTTCTCTAGTAACTTCAAAAAACCTCTGGGAAAGGCGAATAGCAATTATTTCAAGCTACTATTTTATTAAACGCCAGAACTTTGATACGGCACTCTCACTTATTGAGCTTACTCTAAATGATGAAGAAGATTTAATTCACAAAGCCAGTGGCTGGATGTTACGGGAGATTGGCAAGCAGAACAGAAAAACTGCAGAAAATTTTCTCGACCAGCATTATCAAAACATGCCTCGAACCATGCTGCGTTATGCAATAGAAAAATTTCCACAAAGCAAACGTAAGCAATATCTGCAGAACTAAGGTTTACATAGCTTATTCTGCTATTAAACGTTACAATTCGCGCCCCTTCGAACCGGCCCTGTTTAAAAACAAATTCATGACAGAAGAATCACCAACCCAAGCGCATACCATTAGCTTTGCTCAACTAATTTCCGACGAAGCACTCATAAAAGTGCTGAATGAATTAGGTTATGAGCAGCCTACACCAATTCAGACCGAAACTATCCCGCTGATAGCCCAGGGTCACGACGTGCTGGGACAGGCACAGACCGGCACAGGAAAAACAGCGGCCTTTGCCCTGCCACTCTTATCAAAACTGGACATCCAGCAAAAAGAACCACAGGTGCTGGTACTAACGCCTACCCGTGAACTTGCCATACAGGTAGCCGAAGCTTTCCAGCGCTATGCCACTTATATAAAAGGCTTTCATGTGCTGCCAATTTACGGTGGGCAGGATTACTCGGCTCAGATCAGGGCTCTGCGACGTGGTGTCCATGTTGTTGTCGGAACACCGGGAAGGGTCATGGATCATATGCGTCGTGGCACATTGCAGCTACATAAACTAAACACGCTGGTTCTTGATGAAGCCGATGAAATGTTACGCATGGGTTTTATTGATGATGTCGAGTGGATACTGGAGCAATGCCCGCAACAACGACAGACCGCTTTATTTTCTGCCACTATGCCAACGCAGATCAGGCGGATTGCTGAGAATTATTTAAACCAGCCACAACAAATCACGATTAAGGTAAAAACCAGTACTGCTGAAACTATCAGGCAGCGTTACTGGCCTGTCAGCGGCCTGCATAAACTGGATGCCCTTACCCGTATTCTTGAGGCAGAAAATTTTGATGGCGTTATTATTTTTGTTCGCACAAAGACAGCCACCGTCGAGCTGGCGGAAAAACTGGCTGCCCGTGGCTATGCCACAACAGCTCTGAATGGCGATGTTCCACAGAATCAGCGCGAGCGCACTATCGAAAAACTTAAACAGGCCAAAATTGATATTCTGGTTGCAACCGATGTAGCGGCACGGGGGCTTGATGTCGAACGTATCAGTCACGTTATCAATTATGACGTACCTTATGATACGGAAGCTTATGTTCACCGCATAGGCAGAACCGGACGGGCGGGTCGTGCGGGTGATGCCATCCTGTTTGTTGCACCCCGGGAGAAAAGAATGCTGCAGGCGATAGAACGGGCAACCCGCAGCAAAATAGAGTTAATGGAATTGCCTTCTACAGAAATTATTAACAACAAACGCATTGCAAAATTTAAGCAAAACATCAACGACACACTTGCCAGTGATGACCTGCAACTCTACCGGGAGATTCTCGAACAATATCAGTTTGAGCATAATATTCCCGCGTTGGATATTGCCGCTGCCCTGGCAAAAATTGTACGCGGGGACAAACCCCTGCTCCTAAAAAAAGAACAGGAAAAAGAAAAAAGCAGCAGAGATGATAACAGAGAAAGTTCCAGGCCTCGCAATAAAATGCGTAGCAAGGATGAGCGCTTCCTAACCGCCATTGAACCGGGCATGCAGCGTTACCGTATCGAAGTCGGCCATGAACACAAAGTCAGACCCGGCAATATTGTCGGTGCGATTGCTAATGAAGCAGGCATAGAGAGCAAACACATCGGGCGCATCAATATTTTTGATGACTACAGTATTGTTGATTTACCCGAAGGCATGCCAAAAGAAGTTTTTCAGCATTTACAAAATACTTATGTGGCAGGCAGAAAAATACAAATTTCTGTTTTCAATCAGACTGATAATGATAAACAGACTAAAGCCAGCATAAACACTAAACCCAAAAGAAAACCCAGAAAACGCAAAGCTAGAAAAGCACCAGAATAAAATATCATTTACTCTGAGCTTCTGTGCTTTCGTAATATCCTGTCAAGGTGATTGGCAAACTGCTGCCGGTCACTCTGACTCAACGGTGCCGGGCCTCCGGTATGCTCACCACTAGCACGCATGGTATCCATAAAATCACGCATGTTTAAGCGGCTTTTTATATTACTGGTTGTGTAGAGTTCACCGCGTGGACTTAAAGCCTGCCCGCCTTTCGCCAACACTTCATCAGCCAATGGAATATCCGAGGTAATTACCAGATCACCGGCTTCTGTTAATTTAACAATTTCATTATCCGCCACATCAAAACCGGACTGCACCTGGATGGCTTTAATATAGCGCGAAGCGTAAACCCGCAATGGCTGATTGGCAACCAGCGTTAATTCTGTCTGAGTTCTTTCTGCCGCTTTGAATAATATATCTTTAATGACCACGGGGCAGGCATCGGCATCAACCCATATTTTCAAGTGGCCACTCCTATCGCAATCAATTGCAAGCAGAGCCAGGCAAAACTGCCAGCAATGGCATCATCCAGCATGATACCCAGACCACCATGAATATGTTTATCAAAGACATTGATGGGAAAAGGTTTCAAAATATCGAAGAGACGAAACAGGATAAAGCCAATCAGTACCCACACCCAGCCACTGGGAGCAACCAGCATGGTAATCCAGTAACCGACAAATTCGTCCCAGACGATGCCACCATGATCATGGATACCCAGTAATTTTGAACTGCGGTCGCAAAGATAAATACCTATAGCAAAGCTGAGCAGTAACATCCCCAGATAAAGTGGTAGTGATAATTGCGCCAGCAGCAGATAAAGAATAAGCGCCATCAGTGTGCCGGCAGTTCCTGGCGCTTTTGGCGATAGACCACTGCCAAACCCAAATGCCAGAAAATGGATCGGATGAGAAAAAACCTGCTTTACAAGTTGTGCGTCCATTATCAATCCAGCCGCTTACTGAAACGCAATATTGCGATGCTTAAGGCCACCAGGGCAAATGTTAAAAGTGCCAGCATATCACTGCTTAAAAAATCTATCTCAGCACCGCGCAACATAATATTCCTGATAATCCGGTTAAAGTGCGTTAAAGGTAAAACTTCTGCAATGGCCTGAGCCGATTTTGGCATGCCGTCAAAAGGAAACATAAACCCGGAAAGTAAAATAGAGGGCAGAAAAAAGAAAAATGATGTTTTTATTCATGGCACTTCCCGTTTTTACCCTGTTGGCTGTTAAGGTTAAAAATGTTGATAGCCCGTTGTTTTTATTTCAAGTTCAAGGCCGTCAGCCCCTATACATTTCACTCTGGTACCGGCTACGACACGACCTATCAAGGTTAATGGTACATTAAAAGCAAGGGCTTTTTTTTGTAATTCTTCCTGTCGGCTTTCTGCAACCGTCAGGGCCAGCTCATATTCATCACCTGCTGTTAAAGCCAGATTTAGTCCCTTGTTTCTGTCTCCCATGGCTGCCATAAAATTCCTGACTGCCGCAGCAACTGGAATAGACTTAGCATCCAGTTCAATCCCCACAGAGCTTTGTTTTGCAATATGACCAAGGTCTGCCATCAAGCCATCTGAAATATCGATGGCTGCAGAAGCGATACCACCAAGCGCCTGCCCCAGCGCTAGTCGTGGCACAGGCTGATAATAAGCGTTGTGAAGTGCTTTGGTATCAGGCTTATCAAGCGACATGCCGTTTCCCATTAAACTCAGAGCCAGGCCAGCCGCGCCCAGCTCACCCGAAACAAAAACCAGATCACCGATACTGGCTCCATTTCTTGTCAATGCTCTGCTTTTATCGACCAGACCATGCACCTGAATCGTAATACTCAAAGGACCCTTTGTGATGTCTCCGCCAATAAGTGGACATTGGTAACGCTGAATTATGTCTTGCAGGCCACGACTAAAACCTTCCAGCCATGTGCTTTCTGCTTTCGGCAGAGTTAATGCCAGGGTAAAAGCCAGAGGCTCTGCCCCCATGGCAGCCAGATCACTTAAATTAACAGCCAACGCTCGTTGTGCAATAAGTTCGGAATCTGCCTTGGCAGGGAAATGCACATCAGCAACAAGCGTATCCATAGATACGGCTAAGAGTTTTTCAGGAGGAAGTTCAAGCAGGGCGCAGTCATCACCAATGCCCAAAGGTATTCTTTCGGACTGTTCCGGCGTTGGAACCAATCCCGGTCTGTTAAAGTAGTCCTTGATTAGATCAAATTCTGAAACAGCCATGATGCCTCTCAGGCACTGTTACTTTCTTAAAAATTATTCAGCCTTTGCTACCGGCAATTTCCACTGCTCTGTGTTTTTTCGCCAGTTTATCCAGCACGCCGTTGATATATTTATGGCTTTCACTCGCACCATATTTTTTTGCCAGATCAACATATTCATTGATGACTACTTTGTAAGGCACATCAATGCGCTCCAGAAATTCAAAACTGCCCAAACGTAAAAGCGCCAGTTCAATCGGGTCAAGCTGATTTGCTTTGCGATCAAGTAGCTCAATAAAAAGTTGGTCAACTTTTTCAGTGTTCATAATGATATAAACCAGCGCCTGGTGGAAAAATTCCCAATCAATTTTTGCGCTGTTATCAGCACGAAACTGTGCCTCTATATAACTGCTTGAACCACCCGCCATCTGCCACTGGTACATTGCCTGCACCAGTAAAGACCTGGCTTTCTTCCGGTGTGAAACTCTGGGCTGTGAAGCGTCCTCAGACATCAGGCTAAAGCTTACGGGACAGGCTGACCATTTCCATAGCCGTCATGGCAGCATCTGCTCCCTTGTTACCGGCTTTTGTTCCGGCACGTTCAATAGCCTGTTCAATAGTATCAACCGTCAGCACACCAAAGGCGACAGGAATATTGAAAGCCAGACTGACCTGGTTTAAACCGCGACTGCATTCAGTACAAACATAATCAAAATGTGGTGTACTGCCTCTTATCACGGCGCCGAGTGCAATAATGGCGTCGTACTGCTCACTTTGAGCGGCTTTTTGTGCAGCCAGGGGTAATTCAAAGGCTCCTGGCACTTTTATAAGGGTTATTGCACTATCAGCCACACCATGACGCTTTAAACAATCGATGGCACCGTCTTGCAAACTATTAACGACAAACTCGTTAAAGCGGCTGACAAGAATCGCATAATTGGCACTTGCACCAGTAAACTCACCTTCAACTGTTTTTATTTTGCTCATATTCTTCTCTGACCCAGTCTTATTTTATCTATACCAACCAGCTTATTCTTCGCATGGAATATATTCCACAACTTCCAGGTCAAAACCTGAAATAGCATATTTGGTCGGATAGCTCATCAGTCTCATTTTACCAACACCCAGATCTCTGAGTATCTGAGAACCGGTTCCGACATTCAGAAAAACACCTTGCGACACCCTCTCAGATATTTTTCCTGCATCTGGCTCGCTGAGATTTCTTAGCTGTTCCAGCACATCATTATTATTCTGTTCTCCTGCCAGAATAACCACAACGCCACTACCTTCTTGATTAATTTTTTCCATTGCCTGCTGTAAAGACCAACTGGCACGTCTGGAATTTTTTACACCAAGTAAATCCCTGACAACATTAGTCACCAAAACCCGCACCAGAACGGGTTCTTCTTTTTTAATATTGCCTTTCACCAAAGCCAGATGGACAGGCGCTCCTTCCTTTATCGTATCGCGATAACAATGGATACTGAAATCACCGTATTGTGTTGGCAAGTCGTAGTGCTGCACCCGTTCAACCGTTTGCTCATTGGCTATCCGGTAATGCACCAGATCCATGATCGTGCCTATTTTCAATCCATGTGCCTGTGCAAACTTTTCCAGATCGGATCTTCTGGCCATGGAGCCATCGGCATTCATTACTTCACAAATTACAGCAGCCGGTGACAGCCCTGCCATTCTTGCCAGATCACAACCCGCCTCTGTATGCCCGGCTCGGCGCAATACACCGCCTTCTTTTGCCATCAGAGGAAATATATGACCGGGCTGAACAATATCCGCAGGCACGGCACCTGGCGCAACAGCAGCCTGAACAGTTCGCGCTCTGTCTGCAGCAGATATTCCTGTAGTCACTCCCTCGGCAGCTTCTATGGAAACCGTAAAATTAGTACCAAAAGAAGTTCGGTTAGCACTGACCATTAAAGGCAGTTGTAATTGCTGACAGGTTTTTTCAGTTAGCGTCAGACAGATCAGTCCACGCGCATGCGTTGCCATAAAATTAATTTCTGCAGCACTGACTTTATCCGCAGCGATAACAATATCACCTTCATTTTCCCTATCTTCATCATCCATCAGGACAACCATTTTGCCCTGACGGATATCTTCGATAAGTTCCTGTGTGCTGTTCAGTTGCATTATTTAATAAACCCGCTTGCCTTTAGTTTTTCTACAGTCAAACCAGCTGAAGCACTTGCAGAAGTCCCGGCAAGTTCATTTTTTTGTAATAGTCGTTCAAGGTAGCGACTGATCAAATCAACCTCCAGATTAACCTGCCGACCAATTTCATATTCATGTATGGTTGTTTCGCTGGCGGTATGCGGAATTATATTTACTGAAAAGTTAACACCATTTACCCAGTTGACTGTCAAACTAACTCCGTCAAGACAAACCGAACCTTTACGGGCAATATAATGAGCCAGTTCAGGTGGAGCGGAAAAAACCAGTTGCAGACTGTCGCCGTCACATTCCTTGTTATCTAAAGTTGCCAGACCATCAACATGACCGCTGACCAAATGTCCGCCTAATCTGCTTTCCGCCTTCAGGGATTGCTCCAAATTTACTGCATCGCCTTCTTTCAGATCGCCCAGATTAGTGCACTGTAAAGTTTCATTTGAAACATCTGCCTTGAAGCTCGCAACTTGCAGTTCAGTTACGGTAAGGCAAACACCGCTGATGGCAATACTGTCACCTAAACCAGTGCCGGAAAAATCCAGCTTGTCTGAAGCAATTTCCAGACAACAACCCTCTGCACTTTTGCTGAGTGTTTTAATTGTGCCGGTCGCCTCAATGATGCCAGTAAACATATTCGATTTTTTTTTAGTGATTTTTTAAAACACGGACGCGCATTCTACAGTCTTTACCGAGTAAAGACACATCGGTATATTCAAGTTCTATGCGATCTTCCATATTTTCAAGACCTGGAATCGTAAACAAGGGCAACCCATTATGGCCTAAAAGTTTTGGCGCCATATAAAGAATTATTTCATCTACCAGACCTGCTTTAATAAATGCCCCTGCCAGGGTTGAACCTGCTTCAACCAAAACTTCATTACATTCTTTTTCCTGCGCCAGATAAAGCAATAAAGCCTGTAAATCAATTTCATTATCGCTACCTGGCAAAGCAAGTTGTTCCAGCTTGGCTACCGTATCTGTGTTTTTTTGATCTGCAGGTTTTTGAAATACTTTTTCTGTAGCCGTTACCAATAAAATTTCACCGGGAGTCTTCAAGGTTTTGGCATTAGCAGGTAAACGCATTTGGGAATCACAAATCACCCGCAAGGGTTGTTTAAATTCAATGCCTTCCACTCGAGCATTCAGGGAAGGGTCGTCTGCCAGTATCGTACCAATACCTGTAATAATGGCACTGCTTCTGGCCCGCCAAAGTTGCACATCCTGTCGTGCTTCTTCACCAGTTATCCACTTACTTTCACCACTGGCCATGGCTGTTCTACCATCAGAACTCATCGCCATCTTGCAGCGCACATAAGGCAATGCGCTGGTCATTCTTTTGATAAAACCAGGATTAAGTTCAGCACACTGTTCTGCCAATAAAGGGCCTACAACTTCAACCCCTACGGCTTTTAATTTATTGATACCTTTGCCTGCGACTTCGGGGTTCGGATCAATCATGCCATAAACCACTTTGCTGACCCCTGCAGCTATAATGGCATCACAGCAGGGGGCAGTTTTACCATGATGCGAACAAGGCTCAAGTGTCACATATAAACTTGAGCCTGAAGCAGAAGCACCCAGTTGATTCAAGGCGTGCACCTCTGCATGCATTTCTCCGGCAAACTGATGCCAGCCTTCTGCGATCACCTGACCGTCTTTGACAATGATACAACCCACACGAGGATTCGGCTTACTGCTGGACTCCCCTTTTAAAGCAAGCTCTATACAACGCTGCATGTATGTTGTATCAGTATTATTCATTGACATAGTTAATTATTCTGCCGAAACAGTCACGACAAGGTAACAATAAAATAAATGTAAGCATTCACATAAAGAGAACTAAATTGCCTTCAATTTATTGTGAGACATTAATTAGATTTTATAGTTAGACTTTATCTCTTGATGATTGTGCGATGTTATCAATGGCTTCTCTGAATTCATTCAAATCCTTGAAGCTTCTGTAGACAGAAGCAAAACGCACATACGCAACTTCATCCAGCTTGCGTAATTCCTGCATCACTTTCTCTCCAACCAGGTCACTGGATACTTCCCGCTCACCCGAAGCACGCAGAGCATGATTAATATGGGTTAAGGCTTCTTCAACCTGATCCATGCTCACCGGTCTTTTTTCCAGCGCTTTTAAAATCCCTTTACGCAGTTTATCTTCATTAAAAGGTTCCCGGTCACCATTCTGCTTGATAACTCTTGGCATTAATAATTCGGCGCCTTCAAAAGTTGTAAACCGCTCATTGCAGGTTAAACATTCGCGACGGCGACGCACCTGATTACCTTCGGCAACCAGACGCGAATCAATGACTTTTGTATCTGTAGCATGGCAAAAAGGACAATGCATCAGCTTAAAACCATTATTGCTTTATTTATAAACCGGAAATTTTGCACACAACGCCAGTACTTTCTGTTTAACTGACTGTATGAGTTCTTCATTTTCAATGTCATCCAGTATATCGCACATCCAGTTTGACATTTCCTTAACTTCTTCCTCACCAAAACCGCGGGTGGTTACTGCCGGTGAACCTAAACGCAAACCGCTGGTAACAAATGGTGATCGCGGATCATTCGGCACTGCATTCTTATTGACTGTAATGTTGGCACGACCCAGCGTTTCCTCGGCATCTTTACCTGTTACTTCCCGACCAACAAGACTGAGCAGAAACAAATGGTCATCGGTTCCGCCGGAAATAATGTCAAAACCACGCTCGATGAAAACATCAACCATGGCCCGGGCATTTTTTAGCACCTGCTGCTGGTAAGTTTTAAATTCATCTGACATGGCTTCTTTAAATGCAACCGCCTTGGCGGCGATGACATGCATTAAAGGACCGCCCTGACTTTCAGGGAAGATAGCAAAGTTCAGTCGCTTATTGAGTTCTTCATCATCACCCGGGGTCAGGATCAGACCACCACGTGGACCTCTTAAAGTTTTATGAGTAGTTGAAGTGGTAACGTGCGCAATTTTAACTGGACTTGGGTATTCTCCAGCGGCAACCAGACCAGCTACATGAGCCATATCAACCATCAGATAGGCCCCTACCTTGTCAGCGATATCCCGCATACGTTGCCAGTCGACAATTCTTGAGTACGCCGAAAACCCGGCGATGACCAGTTTGGGTTTATGCTGAAGCGCCAGTGCTTCAACCTGTTCATAATCAATTTCGCCGGTTTCGCTGTTTAAACCGTATTGCACTGCATTATAGATACGTCCGGATGAGGAAACTGCAGCTCCATGAGTCAGGTGACCGCCATCTGCCAGACTCATACCCAGCAAAGTATCACCTGGTTTCAACAGTGCCAGAAACACCGCTGAATTTGCCTGTGAACCCGAATGTGCCTGTACATTCGCATAACCGGCGCCAAAGAGGGCTTTGGCTCTTTCAATTGCCAGATTTTCAACAATATCGACATATTCACAGCCCCCGTAATAACGCTTGCCTGGGTAACCCTCTGCATACTTATTGGTCAGGACAGAACCCTGCGCTTCCTGAACCCGTGGGCTGGCATAGTTTTCAGAAGCAATCAGTTCAATATGCTCCTGTTGTCTCAAGGCTTCTGCGGACATCGCTGCTTCCAGTTCATCGTCAAAACCGGCAATAGTCATATCTTTAGTTAACATTTTTCTCCTCGGGTTTATGTTTTTGGTCAGGCAAAATAGAGCAAATCTGGAAATGTAAGCTGGGTTCTGTAAAAAAAGCGTTATTCTACCTTACTTTCGCTCCCGGTAAGAATAAAATAGTTAGTTTAATCTTTTCTAAATCAAGCTGGCAGGAATTAAATTAATGGCTCAATTCGTTTACACCATGAACCGGGTAGGTAAGGTTGTACCACCCAAGCGTGAAATTCTAAAAGATATTTCTCTTTCATTTTTCCCCGGCGCCAAAATTGGCGTATTGGGTCTGAATGGTGCCGGCAAATCCACCCTGCTTCGAATCATGGCTGGTGTAGATAAGGACTTTCATGGCGAAGCCAGGCCTCAACCTGAACTGAAAGTCGGCTACCTGCCGCAGGAACCGGAACTTGATCCTGCAAAAGACGTAAAAGGCAATGTAGAAGATGGTATTCGGGAAATTAAAGACCTGGTCGATGAGTTCAACAGCATCAGTGATAAGTTTGCTGAACCCATGGATGATGATGAAATGAATGCCTTGCTGGAAAGACAGGGCACATTGCAGGCGCAGATTGATGCCAATGGTGGCTGGGATCTGGAACGCACACTCGAAATTGCCGCTGACGCCTTGCGTCTGCCTCCCTGGGAGGCCGATGTCACCAAACTCTCCGGTGGAGAAAAACGCCGGGTTGCCCTTTGTCGTCTACTCTTATCCAAGCCCGACATGCTCCTGCTGGATGAGCCAACCAACCATCTGGATGCCGCTTCTGTCGCCTGGATGGAAAAATTTCTGCAGGACTATCCTGGAACCGTCGTTGCCATTACGCATGACCGCTATTTTCTGGATCAGGCTGCCGGCTGGATCCTGGAACTGGATCGAGGTCATGGTATTCCCTATGAAGGTAACTACAGCGACTGGCTTGAAGCCAAAGAAAAACGTCTGGAAATAGAGGAAAAACAACAGGCCTCTATTGCCAAAACCATCAAGAATGAACTGGAATGGGTAAGAGCCAATCCCAAGGGGCGCCAGTCTAAAAGCAAGGCGCGGCTGGCTCGCTTTGAAGAGTTATCCTCAAAAGAATTCCAGGCCCGCAATGAAACACTTGAGCTCTATATTCCACCCGGCCCCCGCCTGGGGGAACGGGTCATAGAAGTCGACAACATCAGTAAAAGTTTTGGTGATAAAACGCTTATTGATAAGCTCAGCCTGACTATTCCGCGTGGCAGCATCGTCGGCATTATCGGTGGTAACGGTGCCGGTAAAACAACTTTTCTGAAAATGCTGATGAATCAGGAGCAGCCGGATTCCGGAGCCATTCATATCGGCGAGACAGTCGACATGGCTTATGTTGACCAGAGTCGTGATGAACTGAATGGAGAAAATACTGTCTGGCAGGAAGTCTCCGATGGTCTGGATACCCTGCAGATTGGCACTTATGAAATTTCTTCGCGTGCCTATGTCGGGCGTTTCAATTTTAAAGGCAGCGATCAGCAAAAACTGGTTAAACAGCTATCGGGTGGTGAACGAAACCGGCTGCATCTGGCCAAGCTGTTAAAACGCGGCGCTAACGTACTTTTACTCGACGAGCCAACCAACGATCTTGATATTGAAACCCTGCGTGCTCTGGATGAAGGCTTGCTGGCTTTTCCCGGCACCG
This sequence comes from Gammaproteobacteria bacterium, assembly GCA_038148755.1. Lineage (GTDB taxonomy): Bacteria > Pseudomonadota > Gammaproteobacteria > Pseudomonadales > Pseudohongiellaceae > UBA5109. Next base: position 43,743 of record JAYQWA010000007.1, on the reverse strand, counting down.
TGATTGTGGTTTCCCATGACCGCTGGTTTCTGGACAGGATTGCCACTCACATCCTGGCTTTTGAAGGAGGCAGTGAAGTCGTTTTTCACGAGGGCAATTATTCGGATTATGAGGAGGACCGGAAAAAACGCAAAGGAGATGAGGAACCAACTCGCGTCAAATACAAAAAACTTGGCTAAAAACTATTACGCTTGACAATACATCATTAAAAATCAGTTCTGAAAAACTCATTTACTGGCTCTGTAAACTCGTTTCCCAGAACTGATTTTTGCCTTGTCTTGCCTGCGCTCATAACGTTTTTTCAATATCTTTGGTTTGGGAAAAGGAACTTCTAATTTAATAAACCTTTCTTCCTATAACTTCAAATTATTTTTCAATTCCTGTAGACGAGACTGATTTTCTTTTGAACTCAGTGGTGTATCGACTGTTTCAGGCAGGGGTACAGATGGGCTCAATGTTAATTCCTCACCCTGCAAAACACGTTGCACCAATTGCGAGTAATAATATTCAAATAAGGGAAAAATCTGCCCTTCTGTCTGGTTCGCCAGTTCAAACCAGCCGGTATTTTTTCCTGCCAGGTATACCGCTGGATGACTCCAGTTCTGCAAGGCTTTTGGTGTCGGCAAGCGACACGCTTCTAGATAGGCATCATGCGCACGCGGCAAACCAAACAGGCTCATTCCTGTTTTACAGGCATCAACGACATTGGCCAGGGTCGGTAAAAAAGTTTGCTTAAGAACAAGTTCGCGGGTGGCAGCCAGAATCACTTCAGGTGAAAAAGCTGTAAGACTGCTCAACCAGTATTTTTTTGCCAGACTCAATGCACCTTCATCAGGAAAGGCTTTGTGGTACTGGTTATGATAAGCCAGTTCAAATTCCGCAAACATCTGATTGATGGCATCGACATGATCCCTGGAATTTTTTGCGTTGGAAGGACGGGAATCTTTTGTTTCGGAATCCATACCCTGCTTAAGCTGCGTTGATACCACCAGCTGGTCTACTTTTTTTATTGCCACGGCTTTCTCATTTATGAAGCATCACTTCTACGCAAACCAAACTCACGCTGTTCAACAACTTGTTTGGGTGAATTTTCAGGTTTACGGCTGGTATAGCTGATAACGGTATTTAAGCACCTGATGTTCCAGCCCTGCCACCATTATTAATCCGCGTAGCTTAGCATAGCAGACTGGTATCACAATAACGTTGAAATAACAGAATATCTGCCTGAGCTTAATGTGCAAATATTATGAAATGTGCTACGCATCGCACCAAGCAGCTCTGATTTTATCTTAAGCACCAGTATAGTTAGCTCAATTAAGGCGAGAAACCTGAAAATAATGAAGCTAACCATTAAATACAAACTACTGCTGGCGATACTTTCAGCCCATATCATTGTCTATATTTCGATGTACAGTATTGGCCGGGCCCAGTTTAATTCCGGCTTTATTGACTACATCAGCCGCATTGAAGAACAGCAGGTACCCGCACTGATTGATGGACTGGAAGCTTGGTATGCAGCCCGTGACCGCTGGGATAAATTACGCGGCAATGTCAGTCTCTGGAATATTCTGATTAGAGACAGTGTGGCGCGTACCGCCGAACCCGGCCAGTTACTTGAAATCCGGCAGGTCACCAACTTCCGTCTTATTGAGTCCGCCGTAGAAGACAGCAATATTCTGACAAACAGTGCCGGTCCCAGTGCAATTGACGCTTTCCGCCGCCCGGCCCTATTAGCCGATGACGACTGGTATTTCTCATCTGAGTACAGCCCGGCCAGACCACATTTACTCTTGCTGGATGAAAACCAGGAAATCATGTTCGGCGACCCGGAAGCCCTGCCACTGGCCAATCTTTACCCTCTCAGGTTCATGGATGAAATTGTTGGCTATCTGGCGGTAACCAGCCGACAGGAACTATCCGAGCGTGCTGATCAGTTGTTCGTTGAAGGGCAGGTAAATACCTTCTTTCTTTTTGGAGTTGTACTCGTCGTTATCTCTGTCCTGATTGCTCTGCCAGCTGCAAGCTATATGGTGCGTCCCATCCGTGATCTGGTTGCTGGTACCCGCGCCTTGACTGCCGGTGATTACAGCTCACGCATAAAAATCCGCAGCTCGGATGAACTGAGCCAATTGTCAGAAGATTTTAACACCCTGGCTAATACTCTGGAGCAGAATCAAGTCGCCAGACAGCAATGGATTGCCGACATTTCTCACGAACTCAGAACGCCGCTGGCCATACTGCAAGGTGAGCTTGAAGCCGCACAGGACGGCATCCGACCGCTGGATCCCGTAAGCCTTAATTCCTGGCATCACGAAGTAGTGCACTTAAATAACCTGGTCAATGACCTGCATGAGTTATCCATGTCTGACAATGGCGCCCTAGTTTACGAGAAGGAAAAAACCGATATCAAAGCCCTGCTGGAGCAAACCCTGGAGCTGCATCAGAGTCTGATTGCCCAACACGGCATCAAAGTCTCTCTTAAAATACCCGGACTTAAGAACAAGAAAGCTATTAATGTCTTTGGTGATCCTAAACGTCTCAAGCAGCTATTCGACAATCTTCTGCAAAATACCTGTCGCTATACTGATGAAGGTGGTGAACTCAAAATCACCCTCAAAGAGTACCCTGATAAAGTACTGCTGACCTGGGTAGATTCGGAACCGGGTGTCAGCGATGAAGCCCTGCAAAAATTATTCGACCGGCTTTATCGCATGGACTCTTCCCGTAATCGCAAAAAGGGGGGGTCCGGCCTGGGTCTGGCCATATGTAAAAATATCGTCGATGCTCACGAAGGTACGATTACAGCAGAACATTCCAAACTTGGCGGCCTGAAGCTCAGTATTGAGCTCCCTACCCGTCAGATATCTTAAGCAGGTTGCCCCCCGGCCCATGAGGACTTAAACTCCCCTCCAAATAAAAATTAGAATGGAAGATTTATTATGCAGCATGTCTTGATTGTTGAAGACGAAGTAAAACTGGCTACCCTCCTGAAAGATTACCTGGATCGCAATGGCTATAAAACTTTCATGCTCCATAACGGCGATGAAGTCATGCCCTGGCTTGAAAACCATAAGCCCGATCTGGTTCTGCTGGATTTAATGCTGCCGGGAATGAATGGCATGGATATCTGCAAGGAGATTCGACGCAATTCGCAGCTACCAGTCATTATGGTGACTGCCAAAGTAGAAGAAATCGATCGCCTGCTTGGCCTGGAGCTTGGTGCCGATGATTACATCTGCAAACCCTTCAGTCCACGCGAAGTCGTTGCCCGTGTCAAAGCGGTGCTGCGTCGAAGTGAAGGTTCAGAAAAGCTCGAAGAAAAAGGTCTGAAACTGGATACCGATACCTATAAAGTCAGTATTAATGGTAATGACCTTGGCCTGACTGCCGTAGAATTCCAGTTATTAAAAGTTTTGTCAGATCATCCGGGACGTATATTTTCCCGGGCTGTGATGGTCGATAAAATTTATTCCGACGGACGTATTGTCAGTGACCGGACCATCGACAGCCATATTAAAAAATTGCGTAAAAAAATTGCGGCCGAATTACCCGATGTTGAGTTAATTCATTCCCTTTATGCGGTAGGATATAAATTTGAGTGGAACTGATATGCCTGCTTTGCTGACCAAACCTTTACGGCACCTTATCCTGATTATCTGTCTGGCTTCAGGCGTCCTGTTAAATGCTGCGTACGCTCAGGAACAGCAACCCTTTGCTGAGTGGTTAGCCGATTTACGCAGTGAAGCGCTTGCCGAAGGCATCAATGAAAGCTTGTTGGATGAAGCGTTGAGTGTTATTGAAGAACCCATTCCCAGAGTTATTGAACTGGACCAAAGTCAGCCAGAATTTGTTCAGACTTTCTCAAATTATATGAATAACCGCCTGAGTGAGGCGCGTATAGCAAGAGGACAGGCACTGTTACAGGAACACAGTGAACTGTTTGATCGAATTTATCGTGAATATGGCGTACAGCCCCATTACCTGGTTTCTTTCTGGGCACTGGAAAGTAACTTTGGCGATTTTACCGGTGGCTTCTCTGTACTCAACGCTCTGGCAACACTGGCCTATGACCCGCGCCGCAGTAGTTTCTTCCGTAATGAACTATTAACTGCGCTGAAAATTCTGGATGCCGGACATATCAGTGTTGAAGACATGTCAGGTTCCTGGGCCGGAGCAATGGGGCAGTGCCAATTTATGCCATCAACCTTTGACCGCTATGCTGTTGATGGTGATGGCGATGGCCGCATTGATATCTGGAACAGCCTGCCGGACATCTTTGCTTCGGCCGCCAATTTTTTATCTGAATCAGGCTGGCGTCCTGATGAACGCTGGGGACGTGAAGTCATTCTGCCGCAGGGTTTTGATTTCACCCAGTCCGATACCGGCGTACGCAAAACAGTCACCGAATGGAACAATTTAGGGGTTATGCGTGCCGATGGCAGCCCGCTTGGCAATGCTTCTCTGCAAGGTTCAATCATTCTGCCTGCCGGCGCATCCGGTCCGGTTTTTCTGGCCTATAATAATTTCAGAACTACCATGGTCTGGAACCGTTCAACCTTCTATGCCATTTCAGTCGGCCACCTGGCTGACCGTTTTGTTGGCGGCGGCCCAATCCAACACTGGCCTGAAACCGACGAACGCGCACTCAGCCGCGATGAAGTCATCGAATTACAGGAACTCCTCAACACAATGGGCATCGACGTCGGCACACCCGACGGCATACTCGGTTCGCGCACACGCGGTGCGATCAGAACTTTTCAGGAAGAGAGTGGATTGCCCACTGATGGCTATGCATCCTACGATTTACTTGAAATGATGCGCGTCTTAGCTATAGCAGAATAATTAGCTAAGCCTGCTGCGCTTGCTTACTCATCGTTAGAAAAATAATTTAAGGCAGTCATTTACGCTCCCTGTAAACTCCTGCCTTAAATTATTTTTTTGCCTCGATTAAGCTGCGCTCGCGACGGCTTTTTATAGATTTAATTTAACCTACAATCTTTCTTATCAATTCATTCTGAAATTTTTTTTAATAACACTACAATCAAGATAAGCCAAATAGTTGTGTTAACAATATCATTGTGCGCTATTTATCCAGCATGAATATGAATTGCTTCTTTGGATAAGCTAAGAAAATCAACTTTTCGCAACTTTAAACTTTGATAAGCAGAAATTTCCATATCACACAAGCCCGAGGGTATTATAAAAAAGCTTGTCAGGTTTCATTTCTTAACTTTTAATTTAGCTAATTTAGTCAATGTATTTAAAACATGTTCTATAGCTTGGTTCATTGGTTCAAATTTTTGAGAGCCAAGATAAGTGCATTCATGCACCAATAGATTCCTATATTCAACTGCAATCCTAAATACTTTCCAGCTCTCTTCCCCAAAGACATCCGGAGCTGCACCAAAACCATTAATCCTTAAATACTCCCTAATCATATTCTCAACTTTTCTAAACCTATATTTATTTTGATAAATCTCACGCAACTCAGTTTTAGTTTTCGCCTGCGAATTCATAACCAAGGTTCTTGCAAGACTTTCTATTGCCGCTATTCGAGTCACAAATAAATTAGGCAAAGCTTTTGGATTATTTATCCTCTGTTCAATGATATTTCTTCTTTGCCTGGGAGTAGCCGTTATATATAAATCTCTTAGACTTTCCAGTTCATCTTTTAGGTATTCGTCCATACTGAATGCTCATTTAAAACCTAACATTATAATAGGCCGTCGCGAGCGAAGTTCAGGCGCAGCAAAAAATGTTTTTAAGACGGGAGTCTACAAATAGTAAATGACCGGATTAAAAACATTTTTTAACAAAGCATGAACGAGTGCAGCAGGCCTACTCCGACAAAAAGTCGTTGATCATTTGGATTAATTCCGACGCAGTCTGAGGATTCCTCAACATCAACTCCCCATTAAAAAACATCGTCGGCGTCGACCGCACTCCTGCCCTATTCCCACCTCGCTGATCGGCCAGAATTTTCTCTCTTATCTCAGGCAACTGTGCATCAGCCCGCAACTGTTCGATATCCAGCCCAAGCTGTGCAGCATAATCTTCAAACGCTACTGTGGCATCAGGCAAAACAGCCCAAGAAGCCTGGTCGCCATAAAACAGACTATGCAGCTTCCAAAATGCATCCTGCCTGCCTGCCGCTTCAGCATAACGTGCCGCTTCAAAGGAATGTGGATAGGTATCCAAGGGATAATGGCGAAAAACCAGACGCACCCGATCCTGAATTCGTGGCCAGGCCTGACTGATTAAATTGGCTTCTGTGGCGCAGTTCGGGCACTGGAAATCACCATAGACAGTAATGGTAAGCGGGGCTTCCTCTATGCCCTGTACATGGTCTGTTGCCGAAACCTGATCAGGTGGATAAACTGGTGCTCCACCAAACAGCCCCTGGTAAAACACATACAGTGCAATAGGGATCATCACAATGACAAAAGCCATAACCAGTGATTTTTGTATTTGCTGCCGACGTTTGGCCTCTTGTTTTTTTGCTTCGCGTTTTAATTTCTTTTCTGAGCTCTTTGTCATAAACCTTTTATTCCTGGATACCCAAAGTTAAACCTGCAGCAGAACAATGCCAAAATAAATCTGCTATAGCAATATTTCCTTGTAGGTTGCTATAATGCGCCCCCTAATTTTCCAGCTCCTTCTATGCCTCAGGCTGGCAGTCTGTGTTACCCGGATATGTTTAGTCTGACTGAAACCCAGGTTTGACCAAGTAAGCTGAAGTTAAACTGAAAGAGTATCGATTGAGATTGACAAATATGGCTGTAGAAACTGAACAGCATCAGAACATCGTTGTGCGTTTCGCCGGAGACTCCGGTGATGGCATGCAGTTGACCGGCACAAATTTTACACTGGCAACAGCTTTGTATGGCAACAACCTGTCTACCTTTCCGGATTTTCCGGCTGAAATTCGTGCGCCGGTGGGAGCCACCTTTGGTGTGTCAGCCTTTCAGATCTATTTCGGCTCGGAAGATGTCACCACAGCCGGGGATGAAGTCGAAGTACTGGTAGCCATGAACCCGGCGGCATTGATCACCAACCTGAAATATCTGATTCCAGGTGGACTGGTGATTATTGATACCGGCGCATTCAACGAAAAGAATCTGGCCAAAGCCAAGTATGCCACTAACCCATTGGAAGATGGCTCACTGGATGCTTATAAGGTCTTGCCCATCGATATTCATTCTCAGGTGATTGCTGCTGTCGAACAATACGGTTTAAGCCATAAAATGGCCTTGCGCTGCAAAAATATGTGGACCCTGGGTCTGGTGTTCTGGCTGTTTGAACGTGACAAACAAAGCACAATTGATGGCCTGCAAACCAAGTTTGCCAATAAGCCTGATATTGCAAATGCCAATATTGCGGCGCTCAATGCCGGGCATGCCTATGGTGAAACAGCAGAGCTGCCAAGCGGCATTGCTGTCTATAAAGTACCGAAAGCAGAACAGCAGCCTGGCACTTACAGAAACATGAATGGCACCACTGCGCTGGCATGGGGTTTACTGGCCGGTGGGCAGTTGGCGAACCTGGGCATCTTATTTGCCTCTTATCCGATTACACCAGCTTCCAACCTGCTGCATACCCTGGCAGCACGTAAGGATTTCGATGTCATTACCTTTCAGGCGGAAGATGAAATTGCTGCAGTCTGTGCGGCCATCGGTGCATCCTTTGCCGGTTCCTTAGGTGTCACATCCAGTGCGGGCCCCGGAATCGCATTAAAGCAGGAAGCCATTTCACTGGCTGTGTCTGCCGAGCTGCCCCTGGTTGTAGTGAACACGCAGCGTGGTGGACCATCAACCGGTTTGCCAACCAAGACTGAACAGTCCGATTTGCTGCAGGCTATTTATGGCCGTCACGGCGATACCCCCCTGCCGGTGGTTGCTTCCAGTCACCCCGGTGACTGCTTCGATACGGCGATAGAAGCCGTACGCCTCGCCACCAAATATATGACTCCGGTGATGTTGCTGTCTGACGGTTATATTGCCAATGCCTCCGAGCCTTGGCTGATTCCTGACTTTGACCAGTATGAGCCTTTCCCGGTCTCCTTCCATGATCAACCCGAAGGCTTTAAACCTTCATTGCGTGACGCTGAAACACTGGCGCGGGTGTGGGCTAAACCCGGCACACAAGGCCTGGAACATCGCATCGGTGGGATAGAAAAAAGCTATGAAACCGGTGATATCAGTTACGACCCGGATAACCATCAGAAGATGACGGATACCCGTAAAGCCAAGATTGATAATATTGCTGCTGATATTCCCTTGCAGGATGTTCACCTGGGTAAAAGCAGTGGCAGACTGGCGGTTGTAGGATGGGGTTCAACTTATGGGGCTATTCATCAGGCGGTTAAAAGAAGTATTCGCATAGGACTGGATGTGGCACACATTCATATCCGGCATATGTGGCCTTTGCCTGCCAATCTGCAGGAGTTATTATCGGGCTATGACAACATTCTGATCCCGGAAATGAATACCGGGCAGTTGGTTAAAATCATTCGTTCAGAATATCTGATTGATGCCAAAGCTTTAAACAAAGTCTCTGGGCAGCCATTCAAAATCAGTGAAATAGAAAAGGCGATCAAAGCCGAAATCGGCTAAACAGCGAAGGTGCCGGAGTCTTGACTCCGACACCTAGAAAGAGACATCGGGTGACATTATGAATCAGGCAGTCAAACTTACCATTAAAGACTACACCTCTGACCAGGAAGTACGATGGTGCCCAGGCTGTGGTGACTATGCCATCCTGAAAACCATTCAGAAACTGATGCCTGAACTGGATCGCCCCAAAGAAAATCAGGTTTTTGTTTCCGGTATTGGCTGTTCATCACGTTTTCCTTATTACATGAATACCTATGGTTTCCATACCATTCACGGGCGGGCACCATCGATTGCAACTGGCGTTAAACTGGCCAATCCGGAGCTGGATGTCTGGGTCATTACCGGTGATGGTGATGCTTTAAGTATCGGTGGCAACCACACCATGCATGCCTTACGCCGCAACGTGAATCTGAATATTCTGTTATTCAATAATGAAATTTATGGACTGACCAAAGGCCAGTATTCACCAACGTCAAAAGTCGGTACACGTTCGCCTTCAACACCACAGGGTTCAATTGATTTACCGCTTTCACCCTGTGCCGTTGCCCTGGGTTCCGGTGCGGCTTTTGTCGCCCGTTCCATTGATACGGAGATGAAACACCTGAGTGCAGTGATAAAAACCGCACATGACCATGAAGGGGCGTCCTTTATTGAGATACTCCAAAACTGCCCGATTTATAACGATGGTATTTTTGAAAACGTTAAAGACAAAAAACTGGCGGCCGATTTCCGGGTTGAAATTGAGCATGGGCAACCCTTGGTTTTTGGTAAAGACAATAACAAAGGTATCCGCCTAAACCGGGAAACACTGACACTGGAAGTTGTGACTATCGGTGAAAACTGCCCGCTTGGCGAGGTGCTGGTACACGACCAGACCAACCTTGCCCTGGCGCAATTAATCGGCGCAATGGGTGGAGACGACTTCCCTGTGGCAGTTGGTGTGATCTACCATAATCCAAAACCCAATTATGTGGATGATTTATTTATTCAGCGTGAACAGTTACGTCAGGGCAAAGACCAGGGCAACCTGAATGCTTTGCTGAGAAGCGGCCATACCTGGGAAATTAACTAATTACTGTTTTTATCGCTGCTGTAATGCCGACACTGTCCAATCCACATTCGGCCAGCATTTGCTCTGACTTGCCATGATCAAGAAATTTATCCGGTAACCCCAGATTAATCACTTTTACTTCGCTTTTTATTGCAGCCAGGAATTCATTCACGGCAGAACCTGCGCCGCCTTTAATAACATTCTCTTCAACAGTCACCAATAGTTGATGTGTTCCAGCCAGCTCTTTTATTAAAGCTTCATCCAGTGGTTTTACAAAGCGCATATCAACCAAGGTTGCATTTAATGCTTCTCCACTTTTTTCTGCCGCTTTCAATAGCGTACCGAAAACCAGAATGGCAACCTTTTCTCCCTGTCTTTTAACTACAGCCTTACCAATGTCCAACTGTTTTAAACTTGCATCCTGTTCACACCCTGTCGCCTTGCCTCGTGGATACCTGACTGCTGCCGGCCCGGAAAAATGGTAACCCGTAAAAAGCATATGCCTGGTTTCGTTCTCATCACTTGGTGTCATGATCAGCATATTTGGAATGCAACGTAAATAACTCAAATCAAAACTGCCGGCATGAGTAGGGCCATCCTCACCAACCAGACCTGCCCGGTCAATCGCAAACAATACGTCCAGATTCTGCAAGGCAACATCATGAATTAACTGGTCATAAGCACGTTGTAAAAAAGTGGAATAAATAGCAACAACGGGTTTTAAGCCATCGCAGGCCATACCGGCCGCAAAGGTCACTGCATGCTGTTCGGCGATAGCAACATCAAAAAACTGGTCAGGAAATTTTTCTTCAAACTCACGCATTCCTGAGCCCTCACCCATGGCTGGCGTGATAGCCATTAATTTAGGTTCCGTGGGTGCCATTTCACAAAGCCAGTTTCCAAAAATTTTTGAATAGCTGGGCGCAGTATTTTCTTCCTGTCTTTGTTGCTGATTAAGTTCATCGGCAGAAGCCATTTTATTAAGTGCATGCATGCCATAAGGATCTTCTTCAGCCGGTAAATAGCCTTTACCTTTTTGGGTAACCACATGCAGCAATAATGGGCCTTTGAGTTTTTTAATATTATTCAGAATATCAATCAGCCCATCGATATCATGGCCATCAATCAAGCCAAAATAATTAAAGCCCAGCTCTTCGAAAATGGTTGCCGGGGAAACCATACCTTTCATGTATTCTTCAGCACGATGAGCGGCTTTCCAGGCTGGCGGAACTTTTGACAATACTTTTTTGGAACCCGAACGTAAAAAATTATAAGGTTTACTAGCCCACATTCTTGCAAAGTAACTGGATAAACCACCGACATTTTTAGAGATAGACATATTGTTATCGTTCAAAATAACCAGAATATCTTCATCCAGTTCACCAGCATGATTCAGTGCTTCAAATGCCATGCCTGCAGTCATGGCGCCATCGCCGATGACCGCAACAACTTTACGTTCACTGTCGTTTTTCTTCGCTGCCATCATCATGCCCAGGGCAGCGGAAATTGAAGTACTAGAATGGCCAACGCCAAAGGTATCGTATTCACTTTCCTGGCGGCTATTAAACGCAGCCAGACCACCTTGCTGGCGCATACTCAGCATACGCTCGCGCCTGCCGGTAAGAATTTTATGCGGATAACTTTGATGTCCAACATCCCATACCAGACGATCTTCGGGTGTGTTAAAGACATAATGCAAAGCTATTGTTAATTCAACAACGCCCAACCCGGCACCAAAATGACCGCCGGTTTTCCCAACACAATATAAAAGGTATGCCCTTAATTCCTGCGCCAGTTCTTCCAGCTGTTCAGGCTCTAATTCACGCAGATCAGCAGGGGAATCAATAGCATCCAATAATGCAGTTTGTGGACGCTGTTGGGGGATTTCTTCAAACATAACTACCTATTACAGCTAATGACTAGTGTTTTCTTTGCACAATATATAGCGCAATTTTACGCAGCACTTCGGCGTTTTCACCAAAAGTTTTCAGGGCATCATTCGCTTCTTCATATAAATCCTGAGCTTTTTGCCTGGCTCCATCAAGCCCCAATAATACCGGATATGTTACTTTACCAAGCTCCCTATCCTTACCCTGCTGCTTACCGAGTGTTGCAGTGTCACTTTCAATATCCAGGATATCATCCTGCACCTGAAAAGCGTGTCCGATAGCCTTAGCATAACGCGTTAACAATTCAAATTGTGCCTGCTCAATGCCGCCTACACTCAAAGCACCCAGCTGCACGCTGGCTGTTATCAGGGCGCCGGTTTTAAGAGAATGCAGGGTTGCCAGGGACTCGAGATTACTGTCGCTTGAAGAAGCCTGCAGGTCCAGACTCTGACCTGCCACCATACCGGTAGCGCCTATTGCTTTTGCCAGTATCGTCAGCATTTGCAAACGTATTTCTTGAGAAACCTTGAGCCGGCTAGAACCTGCGAGTAATTCAAAAGCATAACTTTGCAAGGCATCACCCGCCAGGATTGCCGTTGCCTCATCAAACTTGATATGACAGGTTGCTACGCCTCTTCTTAGTGCATCATCATCCATTGCCGGCAGATCATCATGTATCAGTGAATAGGCGTGGATAAGCTCAACAGCACAAGCCGCTATATCTGCCTGCGATTCATCAGCTCCAACTGCCTTGGCACTGGCATAAGCAAGAACCGGACGTAAACGCTTACCCCCATTCATAACTGCATAAGTCATCGCATCATGCAGAATGGGAGCACTATTCTGTGAGTTCAGTAATTCAGCAAGTAATTTTTCTACCTGACTTTTTCGTGTTGTTAAAAATTCTTGAATCTGCATGAAATGCTGTGCGACTGGCTTTTATAACGATGCTATAAGCAGCTTAATCGTCATCTGTTTCCAGGTCGAAAGGTTCCGCCTCAGGCAATTCGTTTTCTTTGGTGAGAATCTGAATACGCTGTTCAGCCTTTTCAAGCGCTACCTGGCACTCTCTTGTCAGCTTAATGCCATCTTCAAAAGCCTTAAGCGACTCTTCCAGGCTTAAATCACCTTCTTCCAGGGCTTCTACAAGTTCTTCCAGTTGTTCAATCGCATTTTCAAAATTAAATGCTGTTTTTTTAGTTGCCATAGTCAGTTTTACTAGTTATGAACTCAATATTTCGGGAAATATTCTGCGAAAGGGAATTAGAGAGCAATCTCCCCTTTAAATCAAGCGCTCAGCTTACCGGAAAAGCTATTCTGGTATTATTTAAAAATTCATCAGATTTACACAATTTCAGCATTCTGACGTGGCACAATGAAAGTTGCAAAGTAAATAGATATGCCCCTGCGAGTGAAAGCTCCAGTATTGGTGACTTTCTCTCCAAACTGCTGTTAAACTTGCACCCTTGGCACTCTCAGTGGCTTAGGTACAGGCGGAAACTAAGAACGCAAAGCAAGTGAAGAAAGTTAAGCCTGTTATGATTAAATCCGATTTTTTTAACGTTTGACATATGGGGATATCATTATGAAACGTGTAATTCTAATCAGCGCTGCAATTATCAGCACGCTAATTTCCTTCAATTCTTTTGCGCAACGTATGTCTCCAGAGGAGCAGGCGCAGGCGGCTGTTGAAAGCAGACAGGCGGTTTTTAAATTACTGGCCTTCAGCATGGGGCCTTTGCAAGGCATGGCTCGTGGCGGTGACTTTGATCAGGCTGTTGCTGTTCAAGCTCTGGAGCGCATTCAGACTTTAGCACCAATGATTCCTGAATTATTTGCTGCTGACACAACTGACTATGATTTTGAAACACGTGCATTAGACAGTATCTGGGGTGATATGGATGGATTTGCTGATGCTGCCAATAACCTGGTTATGGGTGCCAATGCAGCAATGGATATCATCAACTCAGAAGGTGCTGGTGGTGTTCGTAATGCTATTCAGCAGGTTGGTCCAACTTGTGGTGCTTGCCACGATGCCTATCGCGCTGAATAAAATATTCTACTGATAGAAATAAAAAAGGCAGCCAAGGCTGCCTTTTTTATTGTCTGTCTGTTTCGTTTTACTCAAATTGCTTACTGTTCACGAAAGAAGAACGCGGCCAAAGCTTCTCTGTCTTCCTGGGTGAGCTTACTGGTATGATCAATCACATCCAGCATTTCACCACCGACTTGTTCAAAATTTGCCGTAAATCCGTCTTCCAGAAAATAAACAAAATCTTCATAAGTATAGGCACCCAGTCCATCCGGTGTTAAGGCTGCTGAAACAACACCTTCCTGCCCTTCAAACTCTCTGGAATAATCTGTAATACCCAGTGCATTTCTAGGTGAATGACACTCGCCACAATGACTGAAACTTCTGGCCAGATAAGCACCACGTTGCACCTGAGGGTCATTATCTACTGCTGCTGGCTCACCCTCTAAAAAGTCAGCCATGATATTCCAGCCGCTCATCATCCAGCTAAACTGCCAGGCGGGTAATTCATGTTCGGGCGATTCGCTGTTGATCGGCGGCAAAGTCACCATGTATGCCGCAATATCAAGCACGTCTTCATCAGTCATCCCCTGATAGGAGCGATATGGAAATGCCGGCCAATAAAATCCGCCGCCCGGACTGCGACCATGCTTGATGGCTAAAAGGAAATCGCGTCCGGTCCAGCCCCCGATACCCGTTTCTTCATCAGGCGTAATATTAGGCGTAAAAAAAGAGCCGCCAAAAGGTGATTCAATTTCATAACCGCCAATTGGTCCTTCTGCCTCATCAACCTGATGACATGCCGCACAACCGGCAGCATTATAAAGATATTCACCATTGGCAATTGCTTGTGCGGAGGTCGGAATCTCCGGATTACCAACTCGGGGTAGACCAAAAACCCAATACAGGCCACCTACTACAATTACCAACACAACTAGCAATGAAACAAATTTTTTATTCATGTTTTTCCCTATATTTTCCTGCTTTTACTGACTGTTTAGCTTTTTACTTTATCTTTATGCATCAGATAATTTGCCGCGATTCTAACATTAGATTAAGCAATTAATTTGCACTAGTTAAGGGCTTTTTGTTTTTCCTTAAATTCCAGCTTTGATGCTTTGCGCTTTAGAATAGTCTTTGCCACCTCAGAACCCAGATGCTCTTCTCCTCTGGATGCCGCCAACTCAATTTGTTTCTGCCTTTCTTTAAACGCTGTTTTTTGTGCTTCACTCAGCTTGTCGTAACAACGCGGACAGCTCACACCCTTTTCATAATATTCACTTTGCTTATCTTCTTCCGTTATAGGCAAGCGGCAGGCATGACATTGGTCATAGTCACCCTTTTCTAAAGCATGGTTTACAGCGACCCTGTTATCAAACACAAAACATTCACCCTGCCACAAGGATTCTTCCTGTGGAACTTCTTCAAGGTACTTAAGAATGCCGCCTTGCAGGTGGTAAACCTCGTCAAAACCCTTTTCCTTTAAATACGCTGTTGATTTCTCACAACGGATACCGCCTGTGCAATACATGGCAATTTTTTTATGCCTCTCAGGATCCAGATGCTTTTCGACATACTCAGGAAATTCGCGGAAAGAATTTGTATTTGGATTCACTGCATTCTGGAAAGACCCTATTTCAACTTCATAATCATTACGGGTATCAATTAACAATACCTCAGGGTCGGCAATCAGCGCATTCCATTCTGACGCCGGCACATGCGTGCCTACCTTCCGGTTAGGATCAATGCCTTCAACCCCCATCGTGACAATTTCTTTTTTCAGTTTTACCTTGCTGCGATAAAACGGGTAAGTGTCATCATAGGATTCCTTGTGATTCAAATCCTTTAATCTCGGATCAGATTTGAGCCACTTGAGTACCGCATCAATACCGGCTCGCTCTCCAGCAATAGTGCCATTGATCCCTTCGTTGGCTAACAACAGGGTACCTTTAACGCGGTTTTCCAGCATTACATCCAACAAGGGCTGCTGCAAAGATTGATAATCGTCCAGCCTGACAAAATGATACAGCGCACAGACGACAATTTGTGAATTGGTCATAGATAGTTTCCTTTGCGAATCGGAGCGTAAATCCGGAGCAAAAAAGTTCGGGCGGAATTATAACAAAAATAGAATAGGCGAAAAGTTATGTCTGCTGGTAATTTGATGAAACACAAAGCAGCTACAGAATTCCATCTATTGGCAAATTTCCACTTTCAATGTCGTATGCCCAGGGAATGGTAGCGATAAGTGGAGCAGTAATTTTTTTTTGTAATGTATCCAGGTTTTCCTTAAAGACCGGCATTTCCGGATCCAGTTGATTGGCTATCCAGCCATGTAAAACCAAGCCTTCCTCCTGTATAGCTTTGACAGTCAGTAAGGCATGATTAAGACAGCCCAGCTTCATCCCGACAACCAATATCACGGGAATTTTCAGAATTTTAACAATATCTCCGACAAACTCACTTTGATTCAACGGCACCACCCAGCCTCCGGCACCTTCAATAAGCATGAGATCAGCATTTTTATCCATTATCGTTTTACAATGATTAGCGAGGGCCTGAGCCTGAATTTTTACACCTTGCTGCTGTGCTGCAATGTGCGGAGCAATGGCCTGCTCAAGACAAAGTGGGTTAACTTCTTCATAACGCAAACTCACCGTACATAACTTTTGCAAGAGTAAAGCATCATCATTGTGTAAATTTTCCATATCCCCATCAACAGGAATGCCACCTGCAGCAATCGGTTTAACAGCGGCTGTTGTTAAACCTCTTTTGTTTGCTGCTTGTAACAATGCACAGGCAGCAAAGGTTTTCCCTGCATCCGTATCTGTTCCCGTGATGAAAAATGTTTTCGATGGCATCACTTTAACCTTAACAAACTCTTATAAACCCTGCGCCTGCAAATAATAAATCTGGTAGGTCACCGGGATACCTTTTTGATCAGCATTCAGTTCAAAAGCCTGTTTTAATTTTAAGATTTTTTTTCGCCCATTTAAGCCTTTACCCTGACCAGAATTCTTATTATTAGCCCCCAGTGATTTCAATTCACGCGCCAACATTTCAAAATTCTGGTAATACATACATATGCTTTCAGGTTCTATCTGGAGTGCATAAAAGTTTTGCTTATCTATCTGATGTTTCAGAAATAAGGCTGGCTGAAAATGATTAACATGCACATAAGAGTCCACCTGCTGCCAGGCACGACTAAGCTCCTGTAAGGTATCAGGACCAAAAGTTGAAATATAAAAAATTCCCCGAGGCATTAAAATTCGATTAAGTTCGGAAAATAAAACTGAATAATTCTGACACCACTGGATCGACAGGTTGGAGAAAACTACATCAAAACTGTTATCAATAAACGGGAGTGCTTCAGCATCTGCACAGATTGCTTTTTCTTTAAAACCATCAGTTTGATGCCTGTTTGCTGCGAACAGCAACATGGCTTCAGCAATATCTAGGCTAATAATCTCGGCATTGGGATAGCACGCATGCAAGGCTTTTTTGCAATAGCCAGTGCCACTGCCCAGATCCAATACTCTTTGAACAGAAGGATTACTCGACAGTTTTGCAAGCAAGGTATCTGCAACCTTTCTTTGTAACGCCGCATGAGAATCATAAGTTCTGGCAGCCTGCGAGAATGACTGCGCAATCCGTTTTTTTTCAATAGTAAATTCAGCCTGCCGCATTTTCTTGTTCCTGATAAAGCAATGGCTGTATTTTCTCTAAAGCAGCCAACAACAAATCCAACTGCTCTGGCGTATGTGAGGCACTGAAAGTAATTCTGAGCCTGGCGGTTCCCTGGGGCACTGTCGGAGGGCGGATGGCTGTGACAAAAATGCCTTCATTTTCAAGTAAACGACTTGCCTGCAGACTTTTTTCCGTGTCACCCAGAAGCAAACCCTGAATCGGTGTCATTGAGTCTGTGAGCAAATAACCAAGTACCTGACAGCGTGACCTGAAGGCAGTTATCAGTGCCTGTAAATGTTCTCTGCGCCAATTTTCCTTTTGTATAAGCTGTAAACTTGTGCGAGTGGCTTCGGCAAGCGCCGGACTGATTGCCGTGGTATAAATATAAGATCGGCAATATTGAATCAGATTCTCTATCAGGGCTTCACTCCCGGCGACAAAAGCACCCTGTGTACCAAAAGCCTTACCCAGAGTTCCGACCAGGATGGGTAAATTATTTTCATTAATGTCGTATCCCTGATCACGATAATACTCAACAAGCCCACCGCCTTTTTTCCCCAACACACCAAAACCATGCGCATCATCAAGCATCAACTGAGACTGAAAGCGCTCAGCCACACTCACTAATCCCGGAAGATCGGCAAAATCACCATCCATACTGAAAACACCATCGGAAACGATAAAGCGTTTGTCATAGGCAAGCTGTTTGTTTAAAAGGCTGGCAAGTTGATCCAGATCTAAATGTGGAAAACGTTTAAAGACAGCACCAGAAAATAAACCGCCATCCAGCAATGAAGCATGATTTAATTTATCTTCAAAGACACAGTCTTTTTTACTGGCCAGACTGGTTAGCACACCAAGATTTGCCATATATCCCGATGAAAATAACAGCGCTCGGCTGCGTCCGGTAAAAGTAGCCAGTTCTTCTTCAAGCGCATGATGGGCATGACTATGACCCACTACCAGATGTGACGCGCCACTCCCGGCGCCATAGTAATCAAGTCCACGTTTACAGGCTGCGACGACTTCAGGATGATTAGCCAGACCCAGATAGTCGTTGCTGCAGAAATTGATGAGTGTTTTATCGTTAACTCTGACTTCTGTACCTTGCGCTGAAGCCAGCGTTTTACGGGAACGGTACAGTCCTTGTGATTTCCTGTCAGCCAGACTTTCCTGTAACTGTTGTGAAAAGGTTTTCACTGACTTGTAGCGTCATAATAAGCCTGGCTCTGTTCAAACAAATTTTCCTGTGGAACATGTTCCAGTTCTTTTTCTTCAGGTCGTATCCCCAACTTGGCAAACAAAGCCATATCTTCATTTTCAAGTGGATTTGAAGTCGTCAATAATTTCTCACCATAAAAAATGGAATTGGCTCCGGCAAAAAAACATAAGGCCTGCATTTGTTCATTCATGGCTTCACGACCGGCAGATAATCTTACATGTGAATAGGGCATTAGAATGCGTGCCACAGCAATCATGCGGATGAAATCAAAAGGCTCGATATCATCAGCATGTTCAAGCGGAGTCCCTTTTATTTTTACCAGATTGTTGATCGGCACCGAATCAGGATGCTGCGGCAAATTTGCCAGTTCTCTGAGAAAAGCAATGCGATCTTCGGCCTGCTCACCCATGCCGACAATGCCACCACTACAGACTTTAATACCGGCATCTCTGACATGACTCAGCGTATCCAGGCGATCATCAAAACTTCGTGTGCTGATAATCTTTTTATAATACTCACGTGAGGTATCAATATTATGGTTGTAATAATCCAGGCCTGCTTCTGCCAGGGCCTGAGTCTGTTCCTGATCCAAAGCACCAAGCGTCATACAGGTTTCCAGCCCAAGAGCTCTGACCCCTTTGACCATTGCCAGTACATGTGGAAAATCTTTTTTGGAGGGATGTTTCCAGGCTGCTCCCATACAAAAGCGTGAAGCTCCGTTGTCTTTGGCCTTCTGTGCCTCGTGCAACACTTTCTCAACTTCCATGAGTTTTTCTTTTTCCAGGTCCGTATTGTAGTGACCACTTTGTGAGCAGTACTGGCAGTCCTCCGGGCAGGCGCCGGTCTTAATGGATAGCAAGGTACTAACCTGGACTTCATTGGGATCAAAGTTTTGGCGGTGAACTGACTGAGCCTGAAATAAAAGCTCATTAAAGGGTAAATCAAATAGCGCCTGAATTTCTTCAGTGCTCCAGTCATGACGAACGTCGTACATAAATTTTACCTGCTTGATCAAGTGAGCAGCACAAGCTTACTCATAAAGACGAAGTGGAAAGCTCTGCGTTCAGGGCTACACTAAAAAAGCTAAAGGGATTTTACATGTCAACCAATTTGATTTCAAAAGTTTACTTGTGGTTAAAAAATAACCATTATTATTTGCTGCCGGGAACCTGCATCCTATGCACTCAGGCAAGTGAACGCAATTATGATCTTTGCAGGGCTTGCGAGGACAGCCTGCCACGAGTAAAAGACCCCTGTGAATGCTGTGGTTTGCCCCTCCCGGCGAATAATTATGACGGCTTGCTTTGTGGTGCCTGTATCATCAATCCCCCGCCTTTTAAGCATATTGTCGCAGTTTTCAATTATGCAGAACCCGTTGATCACCTAATCAGTCGATTCAAATATCAGGGCAAACTGGCTTTTGGAAAAGTGCTGTCGCAACAGCTTCTGCAGCTTGTTTTTGCTTTTTAAGCGGTCAGTAGCTCAACTTCTTGATACCCTTTGATAATCTAATTCAAACGGCTTTCAGGCATAAAACTGAGTTTACCCGGACCCAGTAAAATAATGGCGACTGCCGTCATCAGGTAAAACGCCTGCAGTTCAATCGCCCAACCTCCGGTTCCGTTTAGAGTAAAGATATCGCCCATATGAACGAGAAGTATTGCAACAACCATATTACCCACAATGATATAGGCTGCCACCCGGGTATAGGCACCGGCAATCACAAACAAGGGCGCTAAAAACTCTCCCAGATAGACCAGATAGGCCAGGAAGCCTGGTAAGCCATTGTTCTGAAGCATTCCCGAGATAAAGTCTACCCCCCCTGTTATTTTGGCCCAGCCATGAAATACCAACAGCAACCCTAAAGTTAATCGCAAAACCAGTTTTCCAGCATCAGTTGACATAGTCTTTCCCTTCCAGTTTTAAAAAATCATTATTTTTATCTTTGCCAAGGCCTGACTGTTGTAGACTATATTCAATCGCAGGTCAAAGTTTTTACTGGGCTTTGATGTCAGTATGACAGTCATCGGTAATCACCACAGGAAAATTAAGCATGTTTACGATAAAGAAAGTAGACGACCAGCAGTTGAATTTAGAACTAAGTGGAAAACTGGATACAGAAGAAATGAAACTGGCTTTGGATCAGTTCATCGAATTAGCCGATCAGATTAATCAGGGTAAGATGCTGTACCGGATCATTGATATACATCTACCAAGTTTAGGCGCCATCGTTCACAAATTTTCCCTCTTACCATCCTTGCTGGGGCTCATTAATAATTTTTATCGAATCACCATACTTTCTGACAAGCTGTGGCTACAGCAAGCAGCAGAAATTGAAGGAAAATTATTCCCGGGACTTAAGATAAAGGCGTTTAACCTGGATCAACAAAATGAAGCTCAAGCTTGGCTGAATGCTGATAAATAAACCTGATGCGTAGTTTTATTAATTTTTTAACTACCTACTGGCTTGCTGTTACTGCGATAATTTTAGTCAGCATTTCCATTCTGTCACTCACACCCCTGCAGGAATTACCGCCTGCACCTGGAAGCGATAAACTGCATCACCTGATTGCTTATGCAGCACTTACCATTCCTTTGGTTCTAAAAAAGCCCAGATACTGGGGGCTTATCATCTGTGCTTTCCTGCTCTACAGCGGTCTGATTGAAATTATTCAGCCCTATGTAAACCGTTATGGTGAATGGGCGGACATGCTGGCTAACAGTCTGGGGATTTTCTGCGGTTTATTGCTTGCCGAGTTGTTAATTTATGCTTTCCCCGTTAAATTAAACCAAACTGACCAATAACAAGAATAATAATTATGACTTATAAACAAGCTTTTCTAGCCCTACTGGTGATGTCCATGTTAACCGCCTGCTCTGATGAAAATAGTCAAGAGCCGACTGCCTCGACCACTTCTATTGCAACTGAAACGAGCACCAACGACATGCCAGCAGAAAACCCGCTATTAGCACCGAGCACCTTGCCTTTCCAGTTTCCAAGATTTGATTTAATCACACCGGAACATTATTTACCGGCATTCGAACAGGGCATGATAGAGCAGTTGGCAGAAATAGACGCCATTACCAGCCAGGCCGAAGCCCCTACCTTTTCTGACACGATCATCCCGCTGGAATTATCCGGTAGTTTGTTGAACCGAGTGGCAACCATCTTTTATTCCCTGAGGTCGGCACATACCAATGAAGCGTTAAATGCGATTGAAGTTGAAATCGCGCCCCTGTTATCCGCGCACAGTGATCAAATTTATTTAAACAGCGCTTTGTTTGAACGTATAGACACGCTTTACCAAAGTCGTAATTCCTTAGAGCTCGATCCTGAATCATTACGCTTGCTGGAAGAAACCCATAAAGCCTTTATAAGAGCTGGTGCAGAACTAAGTGAAATAGATAAACAGCGTTTACGAACTATTAATACTGAACTGGCTGAGCTGTCTACCAGTTTTGGTCAGAATGTTCTGAATGAAGTGAATGCCCTTGCCATCGTTGTGGATGACAGCGCTGAACTGGCTGGTTTGGATGACGCTGAAATACAGGCTGCTGCGGATGAGGCAAATGCCAGAGACCTGCCCGGAAAATATGTCATACCTTTGCTGAATACCAGTGGACAGCCTTTACTGGCAAAACTGGAAAACCGACAACTAAGACAGCGTATTTACGAGACCTCTCTCTCACGCGGTAATCGAGGTGGTGAATATGATACCCCCGAAATCCTCAGTGAGACCGTGCGACTTCGTGCTGAAAGAGCGCAGTTATTAGGCTTTTCAACTCATGCTGAGTACATTCTACAAAATCAGACCGCACAAACCGTAGATGCCGTAAACCAAAGCCTTGCTGAATTAATTCCTCCGGCTGTTGCAAATGCACACCGGGAAGCTGCTGACCTTCAAGCCATGATAGAGGCCGAAGGCGGCGATTTTGAGCTCGCTGCATGGGACTGGGCCTACTACGCTGAGAAAGTAAGGCAGGACCGTTATCAATTTGATGAAAATCAGTTGCGACCTTATTTTGAGGTCAATAATGTTATGTTGAATGGTGTGTTTTACGCTGCAGAACAGCTTTATGGCATCAGCTTTGAGGAACGCTTCGATTTGCCTGTTTACCAGGATGATGTCCGCGTTTTTGAAGTGTTTGAGGAAGATGGCAGTACCCTGGCCTTTTTCATTATGGACCTCTATGCCCGCTCAAGTAAAAGAGGAGGTGCCTGGATGAATGCCTTTGTCAGTCAGTCAAGCCTGCTGGAACAAAAAGCTGTTGTTGCCAATCATTTAAACATTCCTGAGCCTCTTGAAGGTGAACCAACCTTACTGACTTTTGATGAAGTCACTACCATGTTTCACGAATTCGGTCATGCATTGCATGGCATGTTTTCAGATGTCACTTACCCTTCTTTTTCCGGCACCAGCGTGCCGAGAGATTTTGTTGAATTTCCTTCCCAGGTCAATGAAATGTGGGCCACTTGGCCTGCAGTTCTGGGAAATTATGCTGTCCATTATGAAACAGGTGAGCCTTTGCCCGCCGAGCTGCTGGAACGGGTACTGGCTGCCCAGCTTTTTAATCAGGGTTTTGCTACAACCGAACAACTCGCTGCTTCCTATACTGATATGGCCCTACATCAGTTAGCCCCGGAGGACATACCATCTGCGAATGAAATCATGCAATTTGAAGCAGATGCTTTGGCTGAGGCAGGATTTGATTTGGCAGCTGTGCCTCCCAGATATAGATTAAGTTATTTCTCTCACATCATGGGAGGTTATTCAGCAGGCTACTATTCTTATATATGGAGTGAAGTCCTTGATGCTGACACTGAAGAATGGTTTAAGGAAAATGGTGGCATGCTCAGAGCAAACGGACAACATTTCAGAGACACACTGCTCTCACAGGGCGGCAGCACTGAAGCCATGACGCTGTTCAGAAATTTTCGTGGCCGTGAGCCTGATGTTGAACCCTTGTTAATCCGCCGTGGTTTAAACTAATTAATATTACCAGGCATAAAAAAGGGCTCATAAGAGCCCTTTTTTAATTAATGCTTAAAAACTAGTTTTCACTAGCCTGATATATTTGAACCTGCTCATTAAACGCAGCAGCAATTGCTTCCTGTGCATCAATATTGGCATTGATCAAAGCTGTCCATTCATCACTGGTTTCCTGGCTGATAGCGCCAGCTCTTCTGTCCATAATTCTGTCAACGCAATCGATAAATTCGTTTGAAGCTGCCATATAGCTTTGCACTGCATCCTGTGAATCTAATAACGTATCGATATCTTGCCCTGCATTATCAGGAATGGTTGGTACAGCTGGATTTGTGCAGTTTGCACCGGCAATCGGACGATCCTGTGCTAAACCCAATGAAGAAGTCATAGCAAACAATGCTATTCCAACACTGATTTTTCTGATAATTGAACTCATACTCCCCCTCCGCTATGTGGATATTATTTTTGTCAGGCCAAGGCTACCTAATCTTCCACCATTAGTCCAAGATTCAATGCTGTTTTTTAGGAATTTTATAATTTATCCGCTTAAGGCATTCCACTGCTATTTAGATTAAAATCCTTATCGATGATTGATACAGAATTTGACAGCAAACATATCTGGCACCCTTATACATCGATGCAAAACCCTTTGCCGGTTTATCCTGTATCCAGAGCAGAAGGGGTTTATGTAGAGCTTGAAAATGGTACCCGGCTTATAGATGGCATGGCCTCCTGGTGGAGCATGATTCATGGCTATAAGCACCCAATACTCAACAAAGCGATCCATGAACAGCTTGAAGCAATGGCACATGTCATGTTCGGTGGACTCACTCACGAGCCTGGCATAGAGTTAGCCAGACTTTTAGTGGAACTGACACCCCCCGCTTTAGAA
The DNA here is from genome assembly GCA_038148755.1 of Gammaproteobacteria bacterium. Taxonomy (GTDB): domain Bacteria; phylum Pseudomonadota; class Gammaproteobacteria; order Pseudomonadales; family Pseudohongiellaceae; genus UBA5109. Next base: position 19,370 of record JAYQWA010000007.1, on the reverse strand, counting down.
AAAGTTTTTATTTCAGATTCCGGTTCGGTTGCTGTTGAAGTCGCAATCAAAATGGCCAGGCAATACTGGATTAATCAGGGCCAGGGAGAAAAGAGTAAGCTGCTAAGCTTACGCGGTGCCTATCATGGTGATACCTTTGCTGCCATGTCTGTGTGTGATCCGGTCACCGGCATGCACCATTTATTCAAAGACAGTATGCCGCTTAATTATTTTGCGGAAAAACCCACCTGCCGCTTTGGCAAGCCCTGTTCCGAACAGGACCTTACAAGCATCACTTCCCAGCTGCAGACTCATCATACTGAGATTGCCGCTGTTATCTTAGAACCTATTGTGCAGGGTGCTGGTGGGATGTGGTTTTATTCAGCCGAATACCTGACTGCAGTCCGAGATTTATGCGACAAGTATGACGTTTTATTAATAGCCGATGAAATTGCCACCGGTTTTGGCAGAACGGGTAAACTTTTTGCCTGTGAACACGCAGCTATATCCCCTGACATTCTCTGTCTGGGTAAAGCCCTCACCGGCGGCTATATGAGTCTGGCCGCTACTTTGTGCAACAACAAAGTCAGCGATGGTATTTCCAAAAATGGTGGCGTATTTATGCATGGCCCGACATTTATGGCTAACCCACTGGCCTGTGCCACAGCCTTAGCCAGTATCAACTTATTATTGGAATCACCCTGGCAGGAAAGCGTAAAAAATATAGAGCAGCAACTATCAGAAGAATTATTGACCTGTCTTAGCTCCCCATCGGTTAACGATGTAAGAACACTTGGCGCAATTGGCGTTATTGAAATGCAAGAACCTATTGATCTGAAAATCGCCCAGGAGTTTTTTGTCAGTGAAGGCGTCTGGATTCGTCCCTTCGGCAGATTGCTTTACATCATGCCACCCTACATCATTTCGCAGGAGGAGCTCGGCAGCCTTACAAATGCCATGCTGAAATTCACGAAACTCCAGTAAAACTAATTTTTGTGAGCCAGCTCCCAGATTATTCCAAGTCTCTTATTAAAATTGGCACCTGATATTTATGGTTTCTTTATGGTCTCCCCCCCCCATAAGCGTTAATGATCTGCCTTGATCATTAAATTGCAGGGAAAGGCGGGATTTTTGTTATCCGCTACTGTTAACTCCGCCTTTTAAAGCGGAGTTTTTTTTATAAACGCCATAAAACGGTCAAACTCAGCTTTTGCCAAAAGCTCCTGCAAAGGTTCCAGCACGAAAGACCTGTTTAATATTTCCGGGTGCGGCAGGTTCAACTCATCACTTTGATAAACAACTGCTTTGAATGTCAGCAAATCCAGGTCTATTACTCTGGCTTCATTTTTTAATCCACTGCGCACTCTGCCCATTTGATTTTCTATACGCTGTAGTTCATGTAAAAAGGTGAGAGCCTCTGCGTTTTTTTCAGGAATCACAGCAACAACCGCATTAACAAAATCCGGCGAACCCGGCGGACAATCCAGCGGCTTGCTTTCAATTAAAGCAGAAACCAACAGGGGCTCAACACTCAAATTTTTTAAGCGCTCAATGGCTTCCAGTACATTATCTTTCGGCGCACCAAATTCTGAGTTCAGGTTTGACCCGATACCCACAAAGGCATAATTTTGAAATTTTTTGATATCCATGCCTAAAAAATATCTTTAAAAGCGCTACGAGCCAATTAAAATTCCCAAAGAGCTGATGAGCGAAGTTAGGACGAGGCAAAATAATTTAATGGTGAAGGAGTTTACAAAACAGTAAATGACTGAGCCATTTAATTATTTTAACGAAGTAATAACGAGCGCAATCGCTCTTAATGATACTTAGCTGAAAGTTCGTGTACAGCGTCGATGAATATCTTGGCATGATCGGGGTTTACATGTTGATGAATGCCGTGTCCAAGATTAAAAACATGACCATTACCCTTACCAAATTGCTGCAAAATCATCGCAACTTCAGCCCGGATTTTATCAGGACTGGCATAGAGTACTGCGGGGTCCATATTCCCCTGTAAGGCTACCTTATTGCCTATTCTGGCTCGGGCATCGGCAATATTTATTGTCCAGTCCAGACCGACACAGTCAGCACCACAATCAGCGATTGTTTCCAACCAGAGACCACCATTTTTAGTAAAAACGATTACAGGAACCTCACGCCCCTCATTTTCCCGAATCAGACCTGTAACAATTTTCTCCATGTAGGCCAGAGAAAATTCTTTATAGGTGTGAGGACTTAAAGCTCCTCCCCAGGTATCAAAAATTTGCACAGCCTGAGCGCCAGCGCGAATCTGTGCATTGAGATAATCAGTAACAGACAAGGATACTTTTTCCAACAACTGGTGCATTAATTCAGGAGTATTCATCATCAGGCTTTTTATGGTCGCAAAATCTTTACTGCTGCCACCTTCCACCATGTAGGTTGCAACGGTCCAGGGGCTGCCTGAAAACCCGATTAAAGGGACGGCTCCGTTCAGTTCTCTGCGAATAAGGCTGACAGCTTCCAGCACATAAGGTAAGTCCTGCTCAGCATTGGTTACTGGTAGTGCCTCGATATCAGCTTCCGTACGAACCGGTTTATGAAATTTTGGTCCTTCACCAGTTTCAAAATACAAACCCAGTCCCATGGCATCAGGGATGGTTAGAATATCGGAAAAAAGAATGGCTGCATCCAGCTCATAACGGCGCAAGGGCTGCAAGGTTACTTCACAGGCCAGTTCCGGGTTTTGACACAGGTTCATGAAATTACCTGCTTTAGCCCGAACTTCCCGGTATTCCGGCAAGTAGCGTCCAGCCTGGCGCATCATCCAGACCGGGGTCACATCAACATCCTGACGCAGCAGGGCTTTTAAGAAGCGATCATTTTTAAGAGAAGATGACATCAGACTTCAAGATAATTCAGAATGCCATCTGCAGCCTGGCGGCCTTCATAAACAGCAGTAACCACAAGGTCGGCACCACGGACCATATCGCCACCGGCAAATATGCGCGGATTAGAAGTCTGGAAGGAACATGCTGCATCTTCAGGCGCAAGCACACGTCCGCGTTCATCAAGCTCAATACCAACATCGGCAAACCAGGGAGCAGGGCTCGGCTGAAAACCAAAGGCAATCAACACCACATCTGCTTCCATGATTTCTTCACTGTCCGGAATGGTTTCCGCACGCTGACGGCCAAACTCATCCGGCTCTCCCATACGGGTAGAAACAAATTTAACACCTGTTGCTCGACCATTTTCACCAACAACCTCTACTGGTTGTTTATTGAATACAAAGTTGACACCTTCCTGACGGGCATTTTCGACTTCGCGGGCTGAGCCAGGCATATTTTCTTTATCACGTCGATAAACGCAGTGAACTGATTCGGCGCCCTGCCGGACAGATGTTCTGTTGCAATCCATCGCTGTATCACCACCACCAAGGACAATCACACGTTTACCTTCTACGCTGGTATAGCTGGCGCCTTTAACATCAAAGCCGCCATGATGGGCTGTATTACCTACCAGGAAGGGCAGAGCTTCATAAACGCCTTCCATATCTTCGCCGGGAAAACCTCCTTTCATTGAGGTGTAGGTTCCCATTCCCAAAAAGACAGCATCGTAGTCATTGAGCAATTCTTCAAATTTGATATCCACCCCAACCTCAATGCCAAGTCTGAACTCAATGCCCATTTCTTCAAAGATTTCCCGACGCTGAATCATGACCTGTTTTTCCATTTTGAACATGGGAATACCAAAGGTCAGTAAGCCGCCAATTTCAGGATAACGATCAAACACGACGGGCTTAACACCTGCTCGTACCAGCACATCAGCACAGGCTAGACCGGCGGGACCGGCACCGATAATCGCAACTTTTTTATCCGTCGCTACGACCTTGCTCATGTCAGGACGCCAACCCATGGCAAAAGCAGTGTCGACGATATATTTTTCAACATTACCGATAGTCACTGCGCCAAAACCATCATTAAGCGTACAAGCTCCTTCACAGAGTCTGTCCTGCGGACAGATTCGGCCACAAACTTCAGGCAGACTATTGGTTTGATGACACAGTTCTGCTGCTTCCAGAATGTTGCCTTCGCTGACCAGTTTTAACCAGTTGGGAATATAATTATGAACCGGGCATTTCCATTCACAATAAGGATTGCCGCACTCTAGACAACGTTCAGACTGCACGGCTGCCTCTGGCTGTGAAAATTGTTCGTAGATTTCTACAAATTCAGTTTTGCGCGTATCAATATTTTTCTTTTGCGGGTCTTGCCGACCCTCATTCAGAAAGCGAAAAACATTTTTTGCTTTAATAACTGTCTCAGTCATGAATTTATAGTCTTCGGGCTAGTTTAAGGTCTCAACATTATCAAGCAGACCTTTCATATTGGATTCTTTAGGAATGACAAGCCAGAATTTACGTAAATAATCGACATAGTCATCAAGAATTTCCTGCCCCCAGGCACTGCCGGTTTCAGCGACAAATTCTGCAATCACTCCACGTAAATGGTGACGGTATTCTTCCATACCTTCCTGGCGGATACGGTATATCTCAATCAGTTCATGGTTATATTTATCAGCGAAGGTTTTATCAAGATCCAGCACATAGGCAAAACCACCGGTCATTCCTGCACCGAAATTATGCCCGGTACTTCCAAGCACGGTAATCAGTCCGCCGGTCATATACTCGCAACAATGATCACCAACACCTTCCACAACAGCGTGTACTCCAGAGTTCCTGACGGCAAATCTTTCACCTGCTCTGCCTGAAACAAATAACTTACCGCCGGTGGCACCATATAAACAGGTGTTACCAATAATAGAAGTATCCTGAGTTTTAAAACTTGAGCCAGGAGGAGGAACAATGACCAGTTTCCCTCCTGCCATTCCTTTACCAACATAATCGTTAGCATCTCCAGCCAGTGTCATATTCAGTCCGCCGGCATTCCAGACACCAAAGCTTTGACCAACACAGCCTGTCAATCTGATATTTATAGGCGCATCCGTCATGCCATTATTGCCGTGGCGTTTTGCAATTTCACCAGATATACGTGCGCCAATTGAACGGTTAAAGTTTTGGACTTCATAGTTAAAAATACCGCCACTTTTATTTTCAATCGCTGGCAGCATATCTTTGACCATCTGTTCTGCAAGCAAACCTTTATCCAGCGGTTCATTTCTGCTTGTCTTACAATACTGGTCTTTATCAACAGGAATGTGATCGTTATGCAGCAGTCTGGATAAATCAATGTTCGCCTGTTTCTCGGTTTGAGGTTCTAATAACTCAAACAAATCTGTTCGCCCTATTAAATCAACCAGATTTTTCACCCCGAGACGAGCCATCCACTGCCTTGTATCCTGAGCGACAAATTTAAAATAATTCATCACCATCTCGGCTTCACCAATAAAGTGTTTTTCCCTTAGGGTATGATCCTGTGTGGCCACTCCCGTAGCACAATTATTTAAATGACAAATACGTAAATACTTACACCCCATTGCGACCATGGGGATGGTGCCAAAACCAAAACTTTCTGCTCCCAGAATTGCCGCTTTAACAACATCCAAACCGGTTTTTAAGCCACCGTCTGTTTGCAGACGAATACGTCCACGCAAATCATTGGAGCGCAATGCCTGCTGCACTTCACTTAAACCTAATTCCCAGGGAGTCCCGGCATAGCGAATAGAGGTTAAGGGACTGGCGCCTGTTCCACCATCATGGCCAGAAATAGTAATAAAGTCGGCATAAGCTTTTGCAACACCAGCAGCAATAGTACCAACTCCCGGGCCAGCAACCAGTTTCACTGAAACCATGGCATCCGGGTTTACCTGCTTCAGGTCAAAAATTAACTGCGCCAGATCTTCGATCGAATAAATGTCATGGTGTGGCGGAGGAGAAATAAGTGTTACACCCGGCACAGAGTAACGTAATTTGGCTATCAGCTCGTTTACTTTACGCCCTGGTAACTGCCCGCCCTCTCCAGGTTTTGCTCCTTGCGCGATTTTAATCTGCAGCACTTCAGCATTAACCAGATAATGCGGTGTTACACCGAAGCGTCCGGACGCAATCTGTTTGATTTTTGATACTTTATCGGTGTTAAAGCGGGCTGGATCTTCACCACCTTCTCCTGAATTAGAGCGCCCGCCAAGCCTGTTCATAGCCTGTGCCAGAGCTTCATGGGCTTCCGGGGAGAGTGCGCCTAAAGACATACCTGCTGAATCAAAGCATTTTAAAATATTTTCAAGCGGTTCAACTTCATCAATATCAACAGGATCAACATCCTCACGCAAAGTCAGCATATCACGCAAAGCCGACAATGGACGGTTATCCACAAGCTGGGCAAAAGCCCTGTATTTTTCAAAATCGCCAGTTCTGACGGCTTCCTGAATGGTTCTCACAACATCAGGATTAATCATGTGATATTCGCCACCATGGATATATTTAAGCAATCCACCTGGCTGCAAACCTTTCCTTGCTGACCACGTTTCTTTAGCCAGAATTTTCTGATCATTCTCGATATGCTCGAAAGTCGCACCTTGAATTCGGCTTAAACTATCCGGGAAACATAACTCGGTGACTTCATCAGCAAGCCCGACAATTTCAAACAGCTCGGCCCCGCGATAGGAACTGATTGTACTGATACCCATTTTTGAAAGAATTTTCAGCAGGCCTTTATTGATACCCTTGCGATAATTCTTATGCGCTTTATAAGCCGGCAGCTTCAAAATATTATGATCAACCATGTGATCAATAACGTCATAACTCATGTAGGGATAAACTGCAGTTGCGCCATAACCGATAAGGCAAGCGATCTGGTGTGCATCACGAGCACTGGCTGTTTCAACAATCAAATTACTTTCACAGCGTAAGCCTTTCTCATTAAGGTTTTGATGTATAGCCGCTGTTGCCATCAGAGCATTGATCACCAGCTGGCCTTTTTGTGGCAAGCGCTCAGAAATAAATAACAATACTTTTCCTGCACGTACTGCATTTTCTGTAGCTGCAACAACATCTTTTATCGCTTTCTTAAGACCAACATCGGGATCATAGGACAGACTGATATGGAAAGATTCATAGTCAGGCCTTTCGAGATGCAAAAGATTAAAATATTTAGCCGGTGACAATAGTGGCGATGTCAGAATAACCCGGTTGGCATGCTCTGGTGTTTCTTCAAAGACATTCAGCTCACGCCCCATCCTCGTTTCCAAAGACATCACGATAGTTTCCCGCAATGAATCAATTGGTGGGTTAGTCACCTGAGCAAACTGCTGTCTGAAATAATCATACAGCGGGCGAACTTTGCGGGATAAAACCGCTATGGGCGTATCATCGCCCATGGAACCTGTACCTTCGGCTCCTTTTTCAGCCAGAGGCCGCATAACCTGGTCTATTTCTTCAAAAGTCACCTGGAACATTTTCATATGCTGCCCGCGCTCATCCGCTGTCAGCGGTTTCAGCTCAGGGATATGTTCAGCCAGCGTAGACTCGACGTAGAAAGATTTTTCTTTGATCCACTGAGCGTAGGGCTGCCTGACTTTTAAATAATTTCCAACATCATCCGTATGTAAAATTTTACCTTCCTGCGTATCAACAACCAGAATCTGGCCCGGACCTACTCGTCCTTTAGCAATAACATCTTCAGGCTTATAGTCATTAACACCAATCTCTGAAGCAGCAGTGAGGTAACCGTTTTTAGTCATTACCCACCGCGAAGGTCGCAAACCATTACTGTCCAGCGCACAAGCAGCAAAACGACCATCGGTCAGAACAACACCTGCCGGGCCGTCCCAGGGCTCCATGTGAAAAGAGTTATAGGTATAAAAGCCGCGTAAGGCTTCATCTAGATCTTCCATATTCTGCCAGCTTGGCGGCATGATCAAACGGATAGCCTGATATAGGTCCATGCCACTGGTGACAAGCAGCTCCAGCATATTATCCATGGAAGAAGAGTCAGAACCGGTTGAATTAACCAGTGGTGCTATTTCTTCAATATTGGGAATTGCAGCCGATCTGAATTTGGAAATTCTGGCTTTCGCCCAGTTACGGTTACCACGAATCGTATTGATTTCACCATTATGCGCCAGCATCCGAAAGGGCTGAGCCAAAGGCCATTTTGGTAAGGTATTGGTTGAAAAGCGTTGGTGGTAGGTGCACATTGCCACTTCCATACGTGGATCCTGCAAATCCAGGTAAAAGTTTGGCAAATCAACAGGCATCATCAGGCCTTTGTATGAAAGCACAGTTGTGGATAAGGAGCAGATATAAAAGTCCTCATCTTCAGCCAGCTGATTCTCTGCTTTTCTTCTGGCAACAAATAATTTTACAGCCAGTTGCTCTTTGTCAGTATTTCCCGCATTAACGAATATCTGCTCAATAGCAGGCATACATTCACGGGCCATGCTGCCACAGTATTTGTCGTCATAAGGAACATTGCGCCAGCCTACAACTTCAAGCCCCTGTTGAATAATTTCCTGATTAAGAATATTTCTGGCATATTCCGCCTTGGCTTCTTCCCGGCTAAAGAAAACCATACCAACGCCGTAATTTTCGCTTAATTCAACGTCAAACTGCTCATTTGCCACAGCGCGCAGAAAAGCATCCGGTTTTTGCATCAGCAAACCACAACCGTCACCCGTCATGCCATCTGCTGCGATACCGCCACGATGCGTCATACAAGTCAGCGAGTTGATAGCTGTCTGCAACAGATCATGGCTGGCCTGCCCTTCAATATGCGCAACCAGGCCAAAGCCACAATTATCTCTGAACTCACTGGGGTGGTATAACCCGGGTCTCATAACCAAATTCTCTACCAATTGTTAATCAAGGTGTAAACGTTTAGGGCGGTTCAGCCCTAACTCATCCGGCGGGGAAACTGCCTCTTTTAAAACGCCAAAGAGCCAGCCATTTTACACAAGGCGTAGGTTTTCAGCAATCTTGATTAATCCCATAAAGCGCCCGATATGACATGGCTTAACAGAAATTCTAGGCTTTGGAGCTTGCCAGAACGGCTAAGCGGAACTTTGACCCAAACTGCTGCCTGCCTGGAGTGTTTGGTCCAGCAACAAAGGGTCGACATCTGAGGTCAGAAAGGCTTTACCTAGCGCTTCAAGTACTACAAAGCGTATTGAACCCTGGGTATTTTTCTTGTCCCGGCTCATTAATGATAGATAGTCTGAATTGCTAATCGATGATGGCGGCACAACAGGTAAGCCTGCCGCTTTAATAAGCGCCTTGATTCTGGCGACATCTTCCAATGCCAACATCCCCATTCGCTGTGACAAATCTGCTGCCATTAGCATTCCTGCCGCAACGGCTTCACCATGCAGCCAGGCACCATAACCCATGGCAGTCTCAATAGCATGACCAAAAGTATGCCCCAGATTAAGAATTGCTCTTACACCGGATTCTTTTTCATCTTGTGCAACAATTGCAGCTTTTTCTTCGCAGCTGATTTTAATGGCATGCATCAGGCTGGTTTTATCGCGTGCAAGCAAGTCATTGATATTGGCTTCAAGCCAGTTGAAAAACTCCAGGTTATTAATCAAGCCATATTTAATAACTTCAGCTAAACCTGCTGAAAGCTCCCTGTCGGCAAGGGTCGTTAAGGTGTCTGTATCAGCAAGGACACATTGCGGCTGGTAGAAAGCACCAACCATATTCTTACCCAGGGGGCGGTTTACCCCTGTTTTGCCGCCCACTGACGAATCAACCTGGGCTAACAGCGTTGTTGGTATCTGAATAAAGTTAACGCCGCGCAAATAAGTAGCCGCTGCAAAACCAGTCATATCTCCTACAACACCACCGCCAAGCGCTATCAATGTCGCCTTACGATCAAGCTGCTTGGACAGTAAAAAATCATAGATCCTGGCAACGTTATCAAGTGTTTTTTCAGATTCCCCATCAGGCAGGATAAATTCACAGAGTTCAAACTTCGCGAGAGACGCTTTGACTTGCTTAAGATATAAAGGAGCGACAACTTCATTAGTTATAATGCAAACCTGTCTTCCCTGAATATATGGCGCCAGTAATTCACGCTGATTCAGCAAATCAGAACCAACATAAATTGGATAAGATCTGTCATCCAGATCTACAGTTACAGTTGTCAGCTCAGGCATATTGATTAAAATTTTTATTCGAGCTGCCTAAAATATACTGAGTCAACTCAGTACTCACTGCCTTGGCACTTCTGCGGCTTGTCATTACCATGTGATCAGCAATTTCCCGGTATAGTGGTTCACGCTCATCCATTAAATCCCGTAATTTGCTTTCAGGATCATCGACATTTTGTAAAAGAGGTCGTTTTTGATCATTACGGGTACGTTCCAATTGCTGATTAATTGTCGTCATCAAATAAATTACTGTTCCCCGACTTTGCAAGAACCGGCGGTTTTGGTCAGAAAGTACGGCTCCTCCCCCGGTAGCCAGAATAATTTTATTTTTTGCAGTAAGTTCTTCTATGACTTTTTCTTCACGTTTACGAAAACCTTCCTCACCTTCCATATCAAAAATCCAGGCGACATCGGCTCCCGTGCGGTCCTCAATCTCATGGTCAGAATCATAAAACTCAAGTTTTAATTCTTGCGCGAGCAGTTTGCCGATGGTGGTTTTACCCGCACCCATCGGCCCGATTAAGAAAATATTGTCAACAGAGTTCTTCATTAAGCAGTGTGCTTAACAGGCAAGCACAAAATCTGTGCCTTATACATCTTGATAATCACATCACCAACTGCTTCAAGTTCATTTATATTTTTTTCCACAACAGCATTTTCAGGCAGCGGACGACTGACATAATTTTCTACTTTGTACTTACTACCCGACTTGCTTAATTCAATAAGCTTAATAGAGCTGGAGCTGATATCCACGCCATGCAGCGCTGTATTTTTTCTGCTAAAAATACTCACCAAACCATACTCCTTAAAACCCTTTTTTGCCTCTTCAGGCTGATACTATTTAGCTAACTCTCTACCAATTTCCCAGTCAGTTCATTCTGGCAAGAAGCCAAAATTCCGTACACATACTCTTCCATTAAGAGAATGCAGACTCTCACAACCCAGCACATTACTTAATTTAATTATTAATTTCAAATAATTAAGTGTTTTTCCAACAAATTACTTTAAATTGCTAGCTACATCACACTCCACTGTAGTCACAAGTAAATTTTTTTTCAGTTATCATATCGGCTCAATCTACCAAGTGATGAATAGAATTATGCGCATACAATCACAATTGTCGTAAAAAAACGTTTAAAATCATCATTATTCCGAGGTAATAGCAAATTAAAAGTGCTAAAGTTATGGTGTTTTCCCTGCTTTCGTCCTGTCGTTACGTTTAACGACATTAACTCTGGTACAGGTATCATGGTAGTACTATGAATATAGTACGCAAATGTTTAAATCTAGTGCTCTGGTGCTGCCTGTTTGGTGGTCTTGGAGTGGTTATGGTCACAACCAGTGCCTACCTGTACCTATCTCCCAAACTCCCGCCTGCGGAAGATTATCGTAATGTCCGGCTGGTTAATCCCTTACGCATCTACACTGCAGATAACAAATTAATTGCTGAGTTTGGAGAGGTCCGGCGCGATCCGATTAAATACAGTGATATCCCCCCTCTCCTTTTGGACGCCCTGATAGCCAGTGAAGACACACGTTTCTATCAACACAATGGGGTAGATTTAAAGGCGCTGGCACGGTCTGTGTTCGGGATTTTAAGCGGAAATCCCAGTGGTGGTGGCAGTACCCTGACCATGCAGTTGGCGAAAAATATTTCATTTGAAGGAGAAAGCCCTTATTCAAGGAAATTTAAAGAAATACTGCTGGCCTTGAAAATAGAGAGGGAACTCAATAAAGAGGAAATTCTTGAGCTTTATCTGAACCGTATCTTTTTTGGGATTTCAGCCTATGGCATATCAGCGGCTTCCAGTCAGTTTTATAACAAAGCACCAAGTGAACTGAGCTTGTCCGAAATGGCCATGCTGGTCGCGTTATTGCCAGCACCAAATACCATTAATCCATTGCGCTCGGAGCAAAGAGCCCTAACTTACCGAAGCCGGGTTTTACGCCGCATGCTAGAGCTCAACATGATTTCTCAGACTCAGTTTAATGAAGCAGATAATGCACCTTTGACCGCTCAACGCTATGGTGTGGAAATTGAAGTGGAGGCTCCTTACATTGCTGAGATGGTCAGGCTGGACATGGAAGCACGCTACGGTGATTTAGCTATTACTGATGGTTTTGAAGTCTATACGACTGTTAACAGTGAAACCCAGGCGCTAGCCAACCAGGCCCTTACCGATGGCCTGGAAAACTATGACAGGAACCACGGTTACCGTGGGCCCGAGAACCATCTGAGGCCTTCAAATGAAAGTGATGACGTTGATATGTGGTTATCTATTTTAGGCAGAACGCCAACGATAGGTGACCAGGAACCTGCTTTTGTACAACAAATAAATGAAAGATCCATACTCGCATTACTTAAAAATAGTGAAACCATCACTATCGAGTGGGATGGCATTCGTTGGGCTAAACGCTTTATTAACAACAGCACTTGGACTTCCAGCCCAAGAACTGCCATAGAAGTATTAGAAGTCGGCGACCTGATCAGAGTCAGCCTTAATGAGGAAAATCGCTGGATGCTTAGCCAGGTTCCTGCCGCAAATGGTGCGCTGGTATCCATTAACCCGAATAACGGGGCGATCCTGGCACTTACCGGAGGCTATGATTTTTATCAAAGTAATTTTAATCGCGTGACCCAGGCCAGACGCCAGCCAGGTTCCAATTTCAAGCCCTTTCTATATGCTGCTGCTCTGGAAAATGGCTATACAGCCGCAACTCTGATTAATGATGCACCGTTAGACCGAAGTGATTACAGGCCAGAAAATTTTGGTGGAGAATTCCTTGGCCCTATTTCTTTAAAGTATGCACTTACTAACTCAAAGAACCTTGTTTCACTTAGACTTTATGATGCTTTAGGTGAAGATATCGTTATGCCGTATATTGCAAGATTTGGTTTTAATGAAGCTGAGTTTCCCCGTAATGACCTGACTGTAGCTATCGGTTCACATGCATTGACACCCATGGAAGTCGCCAGTGCCTATACTGTTTTCGCTAACGGCGGATATCGGGTACAACCCTATTTGATAGAGCGAATAGAAAATTTTAACGATGGCACTGTGTATCAGGCACAGCCATCTGCAGTTTGCCAGACATGTACTTTGGATTTTGACCCTGAGAGTCCTCAATCTATCTCTTCTTACCCCGCTCCTCGCGTCATTGATGAGGATGTCGCCTATATAATGAATACCATGCTGCGTTCTGTCATCACCAACGGCAGTGGCAGACGTATAAACCGTGAAATCGGCCGCCCTGACCTTGCTGGTAAAACCGGCACTACAAATGATAATTTCGATCTCTGGTTTTCCGGTTTCAATGGCGATATGGTAACGACGGTTTATGTCGGTTTTGATAACCCTCAGACATTAGGCAGGGATGAACAAGCTGCCACTGTTGCTGTTCCAATCTGGATTGATTTCATGGAAGATGCGCTCGCCGGGATGCCCATAAATTCAATGGCACAACCTGATGGCATTGTTACTGTCAGAATAAATCCGGAAACAGGGTTTAGAGCGCAACCTAATGATGAAAACGCCATCTTTGAAGTGTTCAGGGAAGAATCCCAGCCGCTTGGAGCCTATGATGCCACATTAAACGGCTCAACTGAGCTGGAAGATGAAGACGATCTATTTTAAAAGCCAGTAACTAAAAGGCAATTGCCTGATCTGGCTGATTCGAATCTAAACCTAAAATTCTTATAGCTTACGACTGCTGAAACGCTTCTTGTAACGATCAACACGACCGCCAGTATCAACGATTTTCTGCTTTCCTGTATAAAAAGGATGGCATTGAGAACAAACGTCAATACGCAACTCGCCACCTAATGTAGAGCGTGTATTGATAACATTACCGCAGCCACAGGTTACTACCGTATCTTCATATTTAGGATGTATTTCTGCTTTCATGCAAGACCTCAAACTGAATATCGCCACCTGATATTTGTTCTAGGCACCATATTCTTGTAAAAAAGAGCGCGAATTCTAGCAGAGTCGTGCTATTTAGCAAGAGATAACAGAAAGCTCAGTAGGAAATGAATCACTACATAAGCTTCTGGGTTGCATTACGAAAGGTAAGCGCGATGGTTTTCCACAACTTCAGCGAAGATCATCTTAAAAAGATTCAAGACAAATTCAGGGCTAAGTGCTTTTTCTTCCGCCAGCATTTTTAAATCAATTAACTTTTGTTGCTCCCGTTCCTCATCAACAGAGTCCAGTCCGTTATCTGCCTTGAATTTACCAACTCTGGCTGTTACTTCGAATCGCTTGGCCAACACCGATAAGAGCTCATCATCAAGCTTATCGATTTGATCACGTAAGCTTAGCAATTCATCAGGCATAGAGTTCGTTTGCATGGTAATCTTCCAACAATTTAGTGACTTAAAGTTAAAAAAGTTATATTAGTTCCAGTGAGTATAAACCAAGGCAGTAATACGCTCCATTCCCCTATCCCCAATTTTGTTGTCAGGGTCGTCGTGAACACGCCCCTGCGGCGGAGCTTTGACTATTTACCCCCGGAAAATTTCAAGAGTGAGTTATCAGAAGGTTCCAGGGTAAAAGTGCCTTTTGGCAAACGTGAACTTGTTGGTTTGATCATTGATGCCTCTGCAGAAAGTGAATTCGCCATAGCTGACTTAAAAAGAATTATTGAAGTCATCGACCAGGAGCCTGTTTTCGATCCTGCAATGATGAAACTTTTTAAATGGGCAGCTGCTTATTACCACTATCCTTTAGGGCAAGTTATATACAATGCATTACCTACCCGTATTCGACAGGGCAAAGCGCTTACTTTTAAAAATAATGATGCTGATGGCGAGCAACAAAAAATTACCAAAGAACTAAAACCTCAATTACGCCTAAACAAAGAACAGGAACAGGTCAAAACTAGCATCCTGAAGAAAGGTAATAACTTCCATTGTTTTCTACTCGAAGGTGTCACCGGAAGCGGTAAGACAGAAGTCTATCTACAACTGATTGCTGAAAAAATTCAAGCAGGCTTACAGGTCATCATGCTGGTTCCCGAAATAAGTCTGACGCCTCAGACTATTCAGAACTTCCAGAATCGTTTTACTGAAAAAATTCTTGCTATCCATTCCGGGCTGACTGACAAACAGCGCTTCATTGCATGGGCTGATGCCCGCCTTGGTAAGGCAGATATTATTATTGGGACCCGCTCAGCTATTTTTACCCCACTGCTTCGCCCCGGCTTGATTATTATTGATGAAGAACATGATGCCTCATACAAACAGCAGGAAGGCTTTCGTTACTCGGCTCGTGATCTTGCTATTTATAGAGCACAGTTATTTGACATACCGATTATTCTGGGCTCAGCGACACCCAGTCTGGAAAGTCTGCATAATGCTTTAAGCAAGCGTTACTCCTTGGTGACGCTTGAGCAGCGCGCGGCGGATGCCAACAAACCTACATTTACCTGTATTGATTTAAAAGGGAAACCGCTGAGTGAAGGTTTTTCTGAGCAGCTTCTCAGCGCAATAAAAAGTCGCTTGCAACAAAACAAACAGGTACTTATTTTTCTGAACCGCAGGGGTTATGCCCCATTACTGCAGTGCCATGATTGTGGCTGGACAGCAACTTGCCCGCGTTGTGATACCAGTTACACCTTGCACAGAAGCAGCCCGGAATTACGTTGCCATCGTTGTGAATCACAGCGGAAAATTATTCTGAGCTGCCCTTCCTGTCAGAACAACAACTTATTACCTATCGGCCTGGGAACCGAGCGGACAGAAGCAAAACTTCAGGAAGCTTTTCCCGACACCCCCATCTTTCGAATCGACCGTGATACCACACGCAACCGGGGTAAATTGGAGGATACCATTGCCGAAATCAATAAGGGTCAGGCCGCCATTCTGGTTGGGACACAAATGCTTGCCAAGGGACATCACTTCCCTGAAGTCACCCTGGTTGCAGTCCTTGAGGCCGACGCTGGCTTGTTCAGTTCAGACTTTCGCGGTCAGGAGTTTATGGGGCAATTACTGATACAGGTTGCTGGACGCTCCGGACGTGGTAAAGACGCCGGTGAAGTTCTGATTCAAACCCATAACAGCACTCACCCTACCTTGAGGTCACTGATCAATGATGGCTATAAGAATTTTTCACGAACACTTCTGGAACAAAGAAATATGGCTAATTTACCGCCTTATTCCTATCAGGCACTGATCCGTGCAGAGGCCAGCAATGCCTCTCTTCCTATGTCATTTCTTCAAAACGTAAAAGACACAAGTAAACAAAAATTGACTAATACCACATTCACCCTAGGGCCTTTCCCTGCGCCTATGGAAAAAAGGGCCGGACGTTTTCGGTTTCAATTGTTGTTTCAATCTTCAAACAGGGCTGAATTACATACACTTTTGAATCATTTAATTCCGGTCTATGAATCCTTGCCGCAAAGTAGAAAGGTGCGTTGGTCAATAGATATAGATCCGCTTGATTTCAGTTAAGTCCCGGCGCAATTCATTCACTACCAATAAGTGAACAAATTCAGGATAATATGCCCTTTACCAGCTTAAGAATTTAAACCCCATGGCTCATGATTTTGCTAAACAGCGCTCTTCGGACAAAAATACCGGAAAAAAACGCGCGAGCACCAAATCTGCAACCAGAACGGCTCCAGCAAAAAGTCATTGGCCCTGGTTTTTTTCAGGCCTTCTTTCAGGACTCTTTGTTGCTCTGGTCGCTTATGTCGGCTTCTTTGGCACTTCGCCATTAGAAGGAATTAATAATACTAGTGTAGTTCAGGATTCTGCTTCAGGAGAGGTAAATGATGCAGGCACTGACTTTACTTTTTATGACCGTCTCAGTGAAGCAGAAGTCGTCGTAGATGTCGTTGCGGTTGAACTCCTACCCGAAATTGAAGAAAACCCGACTATTTACCGTGTACAGGCGGGCTCATTTAATTCCATGGAAGATGCTGAAAAACTGCGGGCTGAAATCATTCTTTTGGGACTGGATGCGTCAATCTCCCAGGCTGAAGTGTTAGGTCAGACGATGTTCCGGGTACAGGCCGGGCCATTCATAGGCAATGCCAGTGCTAATGATGCAGTTGATCTGCTGGCACGCAACAACATGCCTGATACGATAAAAATAGTCGTCCGTTAATAACCACCAAAGCCTTGAAATACCGACAGGCAACACCACATAGTAAAGTTCTTAATTCCTGATAGTGAGACCACCATGGAACAATATCGCGGCACCACCATCGTTTCTGTTCGCCGGGGCGACAAAGTCGTTATCGGTGGAGATGGCCAGGTAAGCCAGGGTAATACGGTCATGAAAGGCAACGCCCGCAAGGTTCGTCGCCTGTACAATAATCAAGTCATCGCTGGCTTTGCCGGTGGTACTGCAGATGCCTTTACTTTGTTTGAATGCTTTGAAGAGCAGCTGGAAAAACACTCCGGGAAATTGACCCGAGCCGCCGTCGAGCTTGCCAAGCTTTGGCGTACAGAACGCGCCTTGCGCCGCCTTGAAGCTTTACTTGTGGTGGCAGACAGGGAAGCCTCTTTAATTATCACCGGTAATGGTGATGTTATAGAACCTGAAAATTCATTGATGGCCATCGGTTCCGGTGGTTCCTATGCGCAAGCTGCAGCTATTGCGTTACTGGAGAATACCGAACTTGATGCCAGAACCATCGTCGAAAACAGCCTTAATATCGCAGCAAATATCTGTGTCTACACTAATCACAATCTTACCATCGAAGAATTAGACTGCTAAAAAGAATTACCTTACAGGAAACATGTATGGCGGATTTAAGCCCTAAACAAATTGCCGTAGAACTTGATAAGCATATTGTCGGACAGGATGCTGCAAAGCGAGCCGTTGCAATTGCTTTACGTAATCGATGGCGCAGGATGAAATTACCTGAAGAACTACGTAACGAAGTCACACCAAAGAATATTTTAATGATAGGCCCTACCGGTGTCGGTAAAACAGAAATAGCCCGAAGACTGGCACGGCTTGCAGGCTCGCCTTTCATTAAAGTTGAAGCAACAAAATTTACTGAAGTTGGCTATGTCGGCCGTGATGTGGAATCTATCATTCGTGACCTGGTCGATGTCGCCTATAAAATGTTACGAGAACAGCAAATTGAAAAAGTCAGTGTCCAGGCTGCTAACGCTGCCGAAGATAAAGTGCTCGACATTCTGTTACCCGGGCCAGCTTCACAAAAGCAGGTTGAACCTTTAAGTGTGACCGAAGCCGATACCAGTACCCGCCAGATTTTCCGCAAAAAACTGCGAGAAGGTGAGTTGGATGATAAGGAGATCGAAATTAAAGTGAGCGATATGATTGCAGGCATTGAAATCATGGCTCCCCCCGGTATGGAAGATATGACTAATCAGCTCAGTTCCATGTTTTCCAATCTTGGCACTCAGAGGAAAAAGACTCGACGTGTCACTGTCAAATCTGCACTCAAATTACTTAAAGATGAAGAAGCTGCCAAACTCGTCAACGAAGAGGAATTAAAAACCCAGGCTGTCACCAGCACGGAACAGACAGCAATTGTTTTCATTGATGAAATCGATAAGGTTGCGAGTAAAAATGAAACAAGCACCGGGGGTGTTTCCAGAGAAGGTGTACAAAGAGACCTGCTACCATTAATAGAAGGCTCAACCGTCACAACCAAATATGGCCCTGTTAAAACTGACCATATACTTTTTATTGCTTCTGGTGCCTTTCACCTTTCAAAGCCTTCGGATTTAATTCCTGAATTACAGGGGCGCCTGCCCATTCGGGTAGAGTTGGAGGCGCTATCAGCAGAAGACTTTACCCGAATATTAACTGAACCGGATGCCTCTTTATGCAAGCAATACCAAGCCCTGCTTGCTACAGAAAATCTTTCACTTGAATTTACCGAAGACGGTATTCAGAAAATTTCTGAAATAGCCTGGGGAGTCAATGAACGTACCGAAAATATTGGCGCCAGACGCTTGCATACTGTATTGGAAAAATTACTGGAAGACATCTCTTTTCGTGCCAGTGAACTGGTCGAAAGTGGCAAAGATTCTTTTATCGTGGATGCAGCATTCGTCGAATTTACCTTGAGTGAACTTTCCCAGAATGAAGATCTCAGCCGTTTTATTCTGTAATTCATCACCATGCTACCTGTAGAAATAAAGCTTCATCGGAAATCCGGCATATTGGAGCTTAGCTATGAAGATGGTACTTATAACTTAAATGCCGAGTTTCTTCGGGTACATTCTCCTTCTGCAGAAGTCAAAGGACACGGCCCCGGACAAGAAGTACTGCAGTTTGGGAAAAAAAATGTCTTGATTCTAAAGATAGATCAAG